>JACRAY010000007.1 GCA_016213325.1 Burkholderiales bacterium
CGTGCTGGACCGCAAGCAGTTCGGCAAGCCGCTGGCGGCCAACCAGTTGATCCAGAAGAAGCTGGCCGACATGCAGACCGAGATCACGCTGGGGCTGCAGGGCTGCCTGCGGCTGGGGCGCATGAAGGACGAGGGCACGGCGGCGGTGGAGATCACCTCGATCATGAAGCGCAACTCGTGCGGCAAGGCGCTGGACATCGCCCGCCTGGCGCGTGACATGATGGGGGGCAACGGCATCAGCGACGAGTTCGGCGTGGCGCGGCACCTGGTGAACCTGGAGGTGGTGAACACCTACGAGGGCACGCACGACATCCATGCGCTGATCCTCGGGCGCGCGCAGACGGGGATTGCGGCTTTCTGAGTCTACGAAGCGCAGCGCACTACAGTGACTTCCTCCAAGGTCTTGAACGCAGAAGACGCAGAAGGAATACAGAAAACGCAGAAGAAGAACCTGTTGTCCTTTCTGCGTCTTTTGAATTTCTTCTGCGTCTTCTGCGTTCAGTGCCTATCCGGAGATCACTCAGCTCCGGTGGCGGTCACTTCGACCTACTCCGGCTTGATCTTCGCCCGCTCCACCACCAGCTTCCAGCGCTTCTGCTCGGCCGCGATGAACTGCGCGAACTGCTGGGGCGTGCCGCCGACGGCTTCGGCCGCGTCGGCGTTCAGGCGCTCGAGCGCGCCGGCGGACTTCATCGCCTTCTGCGTCTCGGCCGCGAGCTTGTCGACGTGGGCCTGGGGCAGCGTGGCCGGCGCGAGCAGGCCGTACCACTGCGTCATCTCGAAGCCGGGGTAGCCCTGCTCGGCGACGGTGTCCACATCGGGGATCTGCGGCAGGCGCCTGGCGGAGCCGGTGGCGATGCAGCGCACCTTGCCTGCCTTGATGTGCGGCAGGATCGCCGCCGCGCCGACTGCCGCCGCTTCGAGCCGGCCGGCCAGCAGGTCGGTGAGCTGCGGGCCGGTGCCCTTGTAGGGGATGTGCGTGATGAAGATGTCCGCCGTCATCTTCAGGTACTCCATGGCGAGGTGACCCGCGCTGCCGTTGCCCGCCGAGCCGTAGTTGTACTGGCCCGGCCTGGCTTTCACCATCGCGATGAACTCCTTCAGGTTCTTCGCAGGCACGTTCGGGTTCACCACGTACAGGCTCGGCACCTTGGCCAGCAGGCTCACCGCCTTGAAGTCCTTGTTGGCGTCGTACGGCAGCTTGTCGTACATGAACGGGTTGACAGCCAGCGTGCCGATGTGGCCGAGGATCAGCGTGTGCTGGTCGTCCGCGCGCGCCGCCTCGGCCATGGCGATGTTGCCCGACGCACCCGGCTTGTTCTCGACGAACACGTTCTGGCCGATCGTCTTCGACAGTTCCGCCGCGGTGGCGCGCGCAATGATCTCCGAGCTGCCGCCCGGCGCGAACGGCACCAGGAAGCGGATGGGCTTGGAGGGCCAGGCTTGCGCAAGGCCGCGCAAGGGCACGAGGCCT
Organism: Burkholderiales bacterium; assembly: GCA_016213325.1. Classification (GTDB taxonomy): domain Bacteria; phylum Pseudomonadota; class Gammaproteobacteria; order Burkholderiales; family Burkholderiaceae_C; genus Ramlibacter. The sequence continues at coordinate 1,475 of JACRAY010000007.1, forward strand.
GCGATGGCCGCTGCCGTGCCGGCGAGCACGTGGCGTCGATTCATTGGCATCCGGGTTCTCCTTCGGGCTGCACCAGCGGCAGCGTGGCCGCTAGCGTAACAGCCCCCGGAGGGTGTCAGCGGGCGAAGGCCTGCCGCAGTCCGTGCATGCGCGGCAGCAGCATCGGCACGCGCGAGCGGTACTCGTCGTACGCCTCGCCCAGCTGCTCACGCAGGAAACCCTCCTCGATGCTCGCCTTGGCCGTGAAGAAAGCCACGAAGCCGGCAGCGAAGACAATGTCCACGGGCCTGGTGCGAATCAGCTCGAACGGGATCAACGCGACGAAAGCGCCCATGTAGATCGGGTGCCGCACGGCTGCGTAGGGCCCGCTATCCACTACGCGATGCCCTTCGCGCACCAAGACGCCGCCCGACCAGAGCTTGCCGATGTGCAGCCGCGCCCACCAGCACCAGGCAGCGCCCGCAACGACCAGCGCCACAAGCAACCAATCCACGCCTGCGTGGGCCGGCCACAGCCGCTCGAGCATGGGGCTGAAAGACCATGCGACCCATGCCAGGAGGGCACAGAAGGCAACGCCCGCCGCGTACAGAGCGCGCAACGCGCGCGACGGCGAGCTTCTCTGGCTGCGGCCCGCCCACGGGGCCGCAACCATCCAGCTCACGATGAACAGGCCGAACAGCACGCTGGATGCAGCCTGCGCCGTCACCATGCCTACAGCGCCTTCGTCATGCCGATGCCGGCAATCCCGTAGCCGAGCTTCTCGTACAGGCTGCGCGCCGCGGTGTTGTAGCCGAAGACGTTCAGGTTCACCCGGCCCACCTGCATCTCGCGCGCGCGTTGCTCGAACGCTTCCATCAGCTGCCGCCCGAGTCCCCGCCCGCGCATCGCCGCGTTGACCTGCACGTCGTAGATGTAGGCCGACAGTCCGCCGCGCCGCATCGGCTTGACGGCAAACCACACCATGCCGACGCTGTCGCCGCCTTCGTCGCGTGCGGTGAAGAGATGCTGGCCCGGGCTCGCCAGGCCCTGCGGCAGCAGTTGCGCGTAATCTTCCTGCGCCGCCTCCATCGCATCGGCCGGTGCGATATCGCCCGCCTTGATGTGGGCTTGCGCGTACTCCGCAACAGCCGTGCGCAGGTACTCCTGGAACTCGGGCTCGGTCATGGGATCGAGGCGCAGCATGGGCGCCGATCAGAACACTAAATCCTGCGCCACGCAATGGCCGGGGCGACCAGCGTCGTCACCAGCACCAGCCGCCAGAGGTTGCCGTCCGTGAACGTATAAGCGGCCAGCACCTGCCGCACCGGCAGGCCGCGCAACAGGCCGAAGCCGGACTCAAGCAGTGCCTCGCGCAGCACGCCATTGACGATGGCCAGCGGCAGGATTGCCAACCACACTGCGAACGAACGGGCAAGCATTGCAGTGAGTATGTCCTTACCTAGGTAACCGTCGCTGCGCTTCGTCAAGCCTGTGTGTTGTCCACCGCCGCTGTGGACAACCCGGTGCATCAAACGTTGTTTGCTGCCGCAAAGCGTTGATTCCAGTCATGTTGGGTCACGTTGCCCAAACATTGGGCGGCCGCCAGCTTATGCTCGGTGCATGCGGACTCACTGGAAGAAATGGGTGGTCGCAGCCGCCGCCGCTGCGGCCAGCTACGCGGCCTTGGGTTTCTGGGCCGTGCCGTGGGGCGTGGAGCGCGGGCTCACCTCCTATGCCAGGGACAAGCTGCAGCGGCAGGCGAGCGTGGGCCGACTGGCCTTCAATCCTTTCACGCTGCGGCTCGAAGCGGCCGACCTGCGATTGAGCGAGGCCGCGGGCGCGCCGATCTTCAGCGTGGAGCGGCTGGCGGTCGAGATGAAGTGGCGCTCGATCCTGACGGGCGCCTGGCGCTTCGCCGAGATCACGGCCGTGACCCCGACCGCCTGGCTGGCCGTCTCGCCCGACGGCAGGTTCAACATCGATGAGCTCATCCGTGCGGCCAGGCGCGACCAGCCGCCGTCCCATGACGCTGCGCTGCCGCGGCTGGTGATCGACCGCTTCACCATCGCCGGCGGGCGCGTCGACATGCAGGACCGCCGGGCGGGCTACGCGAACACGCTCGCGCCCATCGACTTCGAGCTCGCCGACTTCAGCACGCTGCCCGGCCAGGCCGACACGCACACGTTCGTCGCGCGCTCCAGGCGCGGCGGCGTGCTGCGCTGGAAGGGCCAGGCCACGGTCAGCCCCATGCAGGCGAGCGGCGAGTTCGTGTTGGAGGACGCGTCGCTGCCCGAGGTGTCGGTGTACCTGAAGTCGAAGGTGCGGGCCGCCATCTCGGCAGGCAAGCTCACCGCTACGGTGCCCTATGCCGTTTCCTACGCCGACGGCCAGTTGCAAGCCCGCATCAAGGGTGCGCGGCTGGCCACGGAGGACCTTGCGCTGGCGCGCGAAGGCGCGAGCGATTCGTTTGCATCGCTCACGCGGCTGTCGGCAGAAGGCATAGACGCGGACCTGGTGCGCCTGGAAGCCGGCGTGAAGGAGGTGCGCGCCGAAGGCGGCCGCCTCGCGGTGCGCCGCGATGCGCGCGGCGAACTCGACCTGGCGCAACTGATGATCGCGTCGGCGGGGCCACCGGTGAAGCCCACCGACTGGAAGCTGAACGTGGGCAAGGTGGTCGCCGACCGGCTCGCCGTCTCCGCCGTCGACGAGACGGTGAACCCGCCACTGAAGGTGGAACTGGCCAGCGCGGGGCTGCAGCTGGCGCTGCAAGCCGGACAGAAGGGCGAACAGTTCGACCTGAAGGTGTCCGCCGCCGCGCTCGCGCTCGAGGGCCTTGCGATCGCCAAGGGAACGTAGCCGCCATTGAAAGTCGCGCGGCTGGGTTTCGCGGGCGGCGCTGTGGATCTCGCCGCGCGCCGCGCCACGCTGGAGCGCGTCTTCCTCGAAGGCGGCCAGCTCAGTGTGGTGCGCGACAAGCAGGGCGGCATCGACCTGCTGGGCTGGTTGCCTTCGGCCGGCGCTGCAACGCCACCCGCCCAGGCGAACGGCAGCCCATGGACCGCGACTGCCGGCACCGTGCAGGTCTCGAAGGTGAACGTCGACCTGCACGACGAAGCCAGCGGCATCAAGCTGAAGGTGGTCGACGCACGGGCCAGGGTCGACGGTGCCGGCACCGACTTGAAGCGGGCCGTGAAGTTCGACGCGGCCTTGTCGCTTGCCGAAGGCGGGCAGTTTGCCGGAGACGGCAGCGTGGTCCCCGCGCAGGGCGCGGTGCAGGCACGCATAAAGGCCAGCGGCATCTCGTTGAAGCCGCTACAGCCGCTGCTGTCGCAGTACCTCAAGCTGAACATCGCCGGCGGCACTCTGAGCGCGCAAGGCAAGCTTGCCACCGGCGGCGGCACACGCGACAAGCCCGGCGTGCGCTACGTCGGTGACTTCGACATCGCAGGACTGGCGATCAAGGAGACCGACGGCGACGACTTCGCCTCGTGGCGCAACTTCGGCGCAGCCGAGTTGACGGCCACCGTCTCGCCCAACCGGCTGGAGATCCCCGAGCTGCGCATCGCCGGTGTCGACGCCAAGCTGATGATCGAGGAGGACCGCAGCTTCAACGCCGCACGCTTCCTCGTCAAGCAGCCCGCCGCGACCGCTGCTGCGGCGCCGGTTGCAGCCACGGCCGGCGACGCCGAGCCCTTCCCCGTGCGCATCCGCCGCACGCGTATTACCGACAGCAAGCTGGCCTTCACCGACCTGAGCCTGCGCCCGCAGTTCGCCGCCAGGATCCAGGACCTGAACGGCGTGGTCAACGGCCTCGCGACCAGCCGTACTGCGCGCGCGCAGATCGAGCTGGATGGCCGCGTCGACGAATTCGGGCTGGCCCGCATCCGCGGCGAGACCAGCCTGGCCGCGCCGCGCGACAACACCGACGTGCAGTTCGTGTTCCGCAACGTCGACCTGGTGTCGGCTTCGCCGTACAGCATGAAGTTCGCCGGCTACCGCATCGCCGAGGGCCGCATCTCGCTGGAGCTGCAGTACAAGATCCGCGACCGCAAGCTCGAAGGCGACAACAAGATCGTGATCGACAAGCTGACGCTCGGTGAGCGGGTGGACAGCCCCGACGCGTTGAAGATCCCGCTGTCGCTCGCCATCGCCATCCTGAAGGACAGCGACGGCCGCATCGACCTGGGCCTGCCGGTCACCGGCGACCTCGACGACCCGCAGTTCAGCTATGGCGCGGTGATCTGGAAAGCCGTCGCCAACGTACTCACGAAGATCGTCACGGCGCCGTTTCGTGCGCTGGGTGCGATGCTGGGCGTCAACGCCGACAAGCTGGAGTCGGTGGTATTCGATCCCGGCAGCGGCAAGCTGTTGCCGCCCGAGAAAGAAAAGCTGAAGCAGGTGGCACAGATCCTGGCCAGGCGCGAGGGCCTGAAGCTGTCCGTGGCCAGCCCGTACAGCACGGCCTCCGATGGCGCCGCACTCAAGGCCCGCGCCGTGCGGCGCGACGTCGGCCTGAAGGCCGGCATCAAGCTGGCGGCGGACGAGGAGCCCGGCCCGCTGGACTTCGGCGACCGCAGCATCCGCACGGCGCTGCGCGAGGTGTACGCGCAGCGCTTCGGCGATACGGCCCTTTCGAAAGCAAAGGCGGCGGCCGAAGCGGCGCCGTCCGCCTCGGGCCCGGTGCCGGTCTGGCAGCGTGTGGGCCGCTTCGTGCAGGGCGAGCCGCAGGTGGCCGACAGCTCGGCGTTCTACACCCAGCTGCGCGAGCGGCTGGAGCGCGAGCAGGCTTTGCCGGGCGATGCACTGCCGGCGCTCGCGGCGGAACGCGCGAAAGCCATTGCAGCGGCGCTGGCCGAAGCGGGCCTGGGTGCGGCCCGTGTCGCCACCGGTGCGCCCGAAGCAGTGGAGGCGGCAGCCGGTGCCACCGTGCCCGCCAAGCTCGGCCTCGACGCGCGCTGAGCTTCAGTCCGGATTGGCGGCTGCTTGCCCGTGGCCTTCGCGCGCCCCGGGGTCCCGCAGCTGCGAAATCGAACGGCGCATGGCCGGCGCCAGCACGTTCCATTGCAGCGCCCGCACCGTGCGCCGGTAGCGGTAGCCCTTGCGCCGCATGCCGGGACTCACCAGCTCCAGCGGGTCGCTGGCCACGCACAGGCAGCGCGTGAGCATCGGGTCCTGCTCGATCGGCAAGCCCCCGAGGAAAGCGTCGTCCTTGCCGTTCCACAACAGGTCCGCCTTGCGATGGATGCCCCAACCGCAATCCCAGCCCTGCTCGCGGATGTGCCGCAGCGCGGCCGCGACGTAGGCCGCGTCGAAGATGTAGGTGTCGGTTCGAACCCATCGCCCCAGCCAGATTTCCGCCAGCGGCCGCGCGGCATACGGCGGGTCTTCGGCCGGCACCAGGCCGCGCAGCATGGTGCCGCGCATCTCCATGTAGCGGATGCGCGCCGGGATGTCGGCGGCCCGCAGCAGCGCCACGAGCAGCGTGGCCTTGTCGTCGCCGTCGCCGCTGCGCAAGTCCAGCACGCGCCGGGCCGTCGGGTATTCGAGCTTGATGCGCTTGGCGTACGGCATGCTCTTGACGAACGCATAGATCGCCAGCCCTTTCTCGCGTTCGTTCCGCGCCAGTTGCGTGAGCGACCGCGCACGCAGCCGCACCCGGGTGTCTCCCAGGTCGAGCAAGGGCGTGGAATGCAGCCAGTCGGCCGGGTTGTCGCTGGTGTGAGTCACCCCATACTCCTCGTCGTGACTGTCCATGGACCAGGGCCACATGTTGTCCGGGCGGCCGCAGTGCGTCAATACGTAGCCCCATGGGAGAATCCGGTGGTGCGCGAATTCGAAGTTGCGATCGTAGGCGCCGGCATCGCCGGGGCGTCGCTAGGCTGGCGGCTGGCCGGGGAGCGAAGCGTGGTGCTGCTGGAACAGGAGCCGCAACCCGGCTACCACTCGACCGGCCGGTCCGCGGCCATGTTCATGGAGAGTTACGGGCCGCCCATGGTGCGCGCGCTCACGCGCGCGAGCCGCGCTTTCTACGAGTCACCGCCCGTGGGATTCACCGACCAGCCGCTCCTGCGCGCGCGCGGCGCGCTGTACGTGGCCACGCATGAACAGGCCGCGCTTGTCGACGCCATGCAGGCGGAACTGGAAGCCACCGGCAGCGTCATCGAGCGGCTGGACGCGGCCGCCACCCTGGTGAAGGCGCCTTGCCTCAGGAGCGAGCAACTGCGCGCCGGGCTGTGGGAGCGCGATGCGATGGACATCGACGTGGCGGCCCTGCACCAGGGCTTCCTGCGCGGCCTGCGCGCGCGCGGCGGCGAGCTGCGCACGAACGCGCGCGTGACGGTGGTGCGGCGCGATGGCGACACCTGGGTCATCGGCGACGACCTGCGTGCACGCACCGTGGTGGTCGCAGCCGGCGCCTGGTGCGACGAGGTGGCGGCGCTGTTCGGCGCACGACGCGTCGGCCTCGTGCCGCGCCGCCGCAGCGCCTTCACGTTTCGCGCGCCCGAGGGCGTGGACGCGAGCGGTTGGCCCACCGTCGCCGGCATCGACGAAAGCTGGTACTTCAAGCCCGACGCCGGCCAGTTGCTCGGCTCGCCCGCCAATGCCGACGACGTGCAGCCGCACGACGTGGCGCCCGAAGAACTGGACATCGCCACAGGCATCTGGCGCATCGAGCAGGCCACCACGCTCGCGATCCGCCGGCCCACCGCCACGTGGGCGGGCTTGCGCACCTTTTCGCCCGATGGCGAGCTGGTGATCGGATGGGACGGCGCATGCCCGGGGCTGTTCTGGCTGGCGGGCCAGGGCGGCTACGGCATCCAGAGCGCCGCCGGTGCGTCGGAGTTCGCCGCCTCGCTGCTGCTCGAACGGCCGATGCCGGATGCGCTGGCTGCGCAGGGGGTGCAGGCGGCGGCCTTGTCGCCGCAGCGCGCGCGCTAGCTTGTTGCGTAGGCTGGGGTGAAACCCCAGCGCCGCTCAACTGGCCGAGGAGCCGGGGTTGCACCCCAGCCTACGAGCCGCCCGATCACTTCGCCGGCTTCTTCGGCGACCTGCGCGCGGCTTCCAGCGCTGCCGCCTTCTCGGCGTGCTTTTCGGCGCGCGACTTGCGCGCCTTGGGCTTCTTCACGTCGCTGGCCTCGTGCGCCTTCTTGACCTTCTCCCGGGCCTGCGGATGGTGCGTGCGCACCAGCCGGTCCAGGGCGGTCGGCCGCGGCAACAGCGCCTGCGCCTTGCGCTTCTCGCGCTCCTCCTTCAACAGCCGGCGCTCCTCGGCCAGGGCGGCCTCGGCTTCGGACGGGTCCGTGCCGCCCGTCTCCATGCGGCTCATCATGGCGCGATGCAGCGCCTGGCCGTTGGCCGCGAGCTTGCGGGTGACTGTTGCGGTGCGACTGGGCATTTGGCGGGTCCTCCATGGTGCTGGAAGCCCACTGTAGGCCCGCGGGGCGCCCGGCGCAAGGAGGTCCTGGCTACTTGGGCCGCGGCCGGGCCAGCCCTTGGTCGGGCCTTTGCAGCCGACCCGCGCGCAATTCGCCGACGGCGTGCACGACCGCGCGCGCCACATTGCGCACTTCTTCCTGCACGGACTCGTCTTCGTCCAGCGAGTCGTGGCTGGTGGCATAAGGCTTGTAGTAGCCGACGCAGCGGTCCAGCCGCGCCTGGGCGCCGGCATCGACAAAGCCCATCCAGTCGAGCCAGTCGCTGAGCGCGCGCCGCACGCTCTCGACGCCGGCGACGTCGCCGTGCACCACCACGCCGTAGCAGCGGCCCGCCAGGTGCCTGGGATAGTGCCAGCCCTGCAGCTCGAGGGCCTTGGCCATCTCGGGCTTCTTGCCTTGCGTGGACGTGGGGTCGGGGTTGCCGCCGTCGGCGCACACCATGCGGTCCATCATCAGCTTCAGCGGGCTCGCGGCCTGGTACCAGTACACCGGGGTCAGCAGGATCACGCCGTGCGCCTGCACCCAGCGCTCGTAGATCTCGGCCATCCAGTCACCGGTCTGCCGCGTGGCATGGTTCGGGTAGCAGCTGCAAGGCCAGTGGCAAAGCGGCATCGCCGTCGACACGCAGCCCTTGCAGGGATGGATGTGCAGGTCGTAGTCGGACGTCAGGCGCGACAGGTCCAGCATGTCGACCTGCATGCCGCCCTGCTCCAGCACTTCACAGGCAACTTTCGTGAGCCGCCACGTCTTGGACACTTCGCCGGGACACGAGCCGTCGTTGCGCGAGGACGAGCACACCACCAGCACGCGCGAAGGCGTGGAGGCCCACGCCGCCTGTGCGGCCAGCAGCTTGTCGCGCGTCTCCCGCCACTCCACCGACAGGTCGTAGCCCGGGTCGGCGAAACCGGGACCGGCCTTTTCGGTGCGGGGCGCCTTGCGGCCTTCGCGGTAAGCGTCCCACGCAATGGCTTCGAGCCGCTCGATGGCGGCTCGCTCCCCCTGGTAGGCAGGGTCGTAGTAGGCCCGCATGAACCGCTCGCGGAACGCGTCGCGTTCCAGCGGCGGCGGTGCCTGGCCCTTGCGGACCAGCGTCACGCTTAGTTGCGGTCGGCCTTGGCCACCAGCATCGGGGCCGGGGTGGGCTCGGCCGGGGCCGGGGTCGGCGCAGCGGCGACAGGCGCCGGCGCTGCCGGGGCAGGTGCCGCGCCCATCACGGCCGGGGGCTCGGCCACGACGGCGGGGGCCGCTGCGATCGGAGCGGGCTCCGCGATGCAGGGCTTGGCCGTGGGCGAAGCGCTCATGTTGCCGCCACGCATGGCATTGGCGGTTGCCGTGCAGCCATTGCCGGCCGTCGAGGACGGGGGCAACTCGCGCGGGTCGGTGCCCTGCGCAAAGGCCAGGCCGGCGGCAACCAGCGATACGGCCGCAGCCAGGGTGGTGAGGGTGGTCTTCGTGTACATGCATGAACTCCTGGTGGTTGTATGAAATCGGGTGGCACACATGCCACGACCCAGACCGTAGCGTCTAACGGACGAGTCACTTGTGCGTGTGCATGCGGGCTTGCTGTCAGGCGATGCGACGAGTGCGACAGGGATTTGTCCTACGGGCTGCGATGATGGGCGAATGTCACTGATTGTTTTCTCGCACGCCAACAGCTTCCCTGCCTCCACCTACGCTGTCCTCTTCAAGAGCCTGCGCGCACGCGGCTTTACCGTGCGTGCGGTCGACCGGTTCGGCCACGACCCGAAGTACCCCGTCACCGACAACTGGCCGCACCTGGTGCAACAGCTGCATGATTTTGCCGAGCGCGAAGTGCACAAGGCTGGCCAGCCGGCCTGGCTGGTGGGCCATTCGCTGGGCGGCTTCCTGAGCCTGATGTGTGCCGCCCGGCACCCGGACTTGGCGCGCGGCGTGCTGCTGGTCGACTCGCCGATCCTGGGCGGCTGGAAGGCGCATGCGCTGGGCGCCATCAAGAAGACCCAGCTGGTGGGTTCGGTCTCGCCCGGCGCGGTGAGCCGCCGGCGCAAGAACCGCTGGGCTTCGCGCGACGACGCGCTGGAGCACTTTCGCCGCAAGAAGGCCTTTGCGCGCTGGGACCCGCAGGTGCTGCAGGACTATGTGGAGCACGGCATGGCCGACGGCGGCGGCGAACGCGTGCTGGTGTTCGACCGCGACGTCGAGACGCGCATCTACAACACGCTGCCCGACAACCTCGACCGCCTGTTGCGCCGCCACCCGCTGCAATGCCCGGTGGCGTTCATCGGCGGCACGGCGTCGGAAGAGATGCGGCAGGTCGGCATGGCGATGACGCAACGCCTGGTGCAAGGCCGCATCATGATGCTGGAGGGCAGCCACCTCTTCCCGATGGAGAAGCCGATAGCGACCGCAGCCGCTATCGAGGCCAGCCTGCGCTCGCTGGCTTAGGCTTTCTTCGGGACGTCGAAGGAGCCGAACAACTGCTGCGGCGTCCGGGTCTCGGGCAGCACGTAGACGAACATGCCCCGCTTGCCCAGCGAAGGCCGCAGCACCTTGTCGTAGAACGGCGCCGGCACGTTGACACAGCCGTACGAGATGCGGTTGTCGTCGGGCTCGGGCGTGGCCATGCGTTCGGCACGGCGCTCCTCTTCGGCCACCATGCGCATCCGGTGCATGGAGACCGCGGCCTTGTAATCGATCCAGATGATGTTCTCGCCCTTGGTGTTCTTGCCCGGCTGCGCAAAGAAGCGGCCGGCCGGCGTGGTCTTCTCTTCTTCCTTCACTTGCGACAAGGGCTTGTCACCCACGCCGGGGACGGTGTGGTCGCCGATGGCTTTGCCCAGCAGGATTGGCGAATGGCCCTTGAGCTTGCCATCGGGCTGGAACACGTACAGCCGCGCCTGCTTCTTGTCGATGAGGACGAAGTTGCGCTTGAAGTTGTTGTGCGTGTAGGAGACCCAGTTGGCCACGTGGACCACGTCGTCGGGCGCCTGCGTCTCGCCGAAGTCGGCCAGCGGGCCGGGCTCTTTCGGCACCGTCTCCTTCCTGGCGACTGCGCCCTTCTTCGCAGCCGGCTTCTTCGCGGCCGGCTTCTTCGCTGTGGGCTTCTTGGCGGCCTGGGCCACCTTCTTTTCGGGCGGCGGCGCCTTGCCGGCCGATGCGGAAAGCGCGGCCATGGAGAACGCCAGGACGAGGCACTGGCACAAGGTGGTGGCTTTCATGGCCACGGAGCTTGCAGCACAACCCGGCCGTGCGGGGTGCGCCTTTGCTGTCAGCTGCTGTAGGGCAGCACCGTCGCTCGGCACTCGCCGAAGCCGATGCGCCGCAGGCCGTCGCGGCTGCAATAGCCCTTGAGGATGATGGCGTCGCCGTCTTGCAGGAAGGTGCGCTGCTCCCCATTGGACAGCGTCAGGGCCTGCTTGCCGCCTTGGGTCGCCTCCAGCAGCGAGCCGCACTGCCCCGGCCCCGGCCCCGACAAGGTGCCCGAACCCAGCAGGTCGCCTGCGCCCAGGCTGCAGCCGTTGACCGTGTGGTGCGCCACCAGCTGGGCCATCGTCCAATACGCAACCTGCGCGTAGTTGGACCGCGCGATGCAGTCGCCCGCATGGCCCGCCGCGCGCATGGCAGGAGTCTGCAGCCAGGCTTCCAGCCCGATGTCGATCGCCCCTTGCGCGCGATTGGCTTCGCTGTCCAGGTACGGCAGGGGCTGCGGGTCGCCTGCCGGCCTTTCGAAAGCGCGGCGGAACGGCGCCAGCGCTTCCGTCGTCACGATCCACGGCGATACCGTGCTGGCGAAGTTCTTCGACAGGAAGGGGCCCAGCGGCTGGTACTCCCACGACTGGATGTCGCGCGCGCTCCAGTCGTTGAACAGCGCGATGCCGAACACGTGCTCTTCGGCTTGTTCCATCGGTATCGGCACGCCCTGCGGATTGGGCCGGCCGATGAAGATGCCGAGCTCCAGCTCGTAGTCCAGGCGCTCGCAGGCTTTCAGCTCCGGCTGCGTGGCGCCCGGCGGCATCAGCTGGCCGGCCGGCCGGCGGAAGTCGTGGCCGCTGGCGTTGATGGTGGACGCGCGGCCGTGATAGCCGATGGGCACGTGCTTGTAGTTGGGCAGCAGCGGGTTGTCGGGGCGGAACAGCTTGCCCACCGCCGTGGCGTGGTGGATGCCCACATAGAAGTCGGTGTAGTCGCGCACGTCGCACGGCACGCCCATCTCCACTTCGGACTGCGCCACCAGGGCAGGTTCGAAGCGTGAGCGCATCGCACTGCCTTCGCGCAAGCCCTCGGAGATGGCGTGGCGCAGCGCCTTGCGCGGCTCGGCAGCCAGGCGCATCAGCCGGTTCATGTCGGCGCCGTCAACCAGCCCCGCCTGCCGCAGGTCGAGCACCTGGTCGCCGACGGCGACGCCGATGCACCAGTCGCTGTCGTCCGCGCGGCGGAAGCGGCCGAACGGCAGGTTCTGCAGGGGAAAGTCGGTGTCCGCCGCGTTGGCGCTGGCGACCCAGCTCTCCAGGGTTGGGTCGTGGGTGGCGTCGATCGTCGTCATGGCTGTGCCGGGTTGAAATGCTTCTTCAGGCCCTGCCAGCAGCGGTAGTACTCGTGCTGCAGCTGGGCCGACTGCACCGCCTGCTTCGTCGGGCGCAGCACGTCGCGCGTCTCGAACATGAAGGCCATGGTGTCCGTGATGTAGTGCGGCTTCGAGGTGTCGGCGCTCGTCGCCTTCTCGAACGTCTCCTCGTCCGGGCCGTGGCCGGTCATGCTGTTGTGCAGGCTGGCGCCGCCCGGCACGAACCCTTCGGCCTTGGCATCGTAGGCGCCGTGCACCAGGCCCATGAACTCGCTGGCGATGTTGCGGTGGAACCAGGGCGGGCGGAAGGTGTCCTGCATCGCCAGGATGCGCGGCGGGAAGATCACGAAGTCGATGTTGCTCACGCCGGGCGTGTCGCTCGCGCTGTGCAGCACGAGGAAGATCGACGGGTCGGGGTGGTCGTAGCTGATCGAGCCGATGGTGTTGAAGCGGCGCAGGTCGTACTTGTAGGGCGCGTAGTTGCCATGCCACGCCACCACGTCCATGGGGGAGTGGCCCATGCGCGCGGTCCACAGGTGGCCCTGGAACTTCGCGATGAGCTCATGGTCGCCTTCCACGTCTTCGTAGGCGGCCACCGGCGTGAGGAAGTCGCGCGGGTTGGCCAGCCCGTTGGCGCCGATCGGCCCGCGGTCGGGCAGGCGGAAGTTGGCGCCGTAGTTCTCGCAGACGTAGCCGCGCACGGCGCCGTCGGGCAATTCGACGCGAAAGCGCACGCCGCGCGGGATGACGACGATCTCATGCGGCTCGGCGTCCACGATGCCCAGCTCGGTGACGAAGCGATGCCGGCCCTGCTGCGCAACGATCAGCATTTCGCCGTCGGCGTTGTAGAACGCCTTGTCCTTCATCGAGCGGTTGGCGGCGTACAGGTGGATGCCCGCACCGCCGTTGCCCGCCATGGTGACCAGGCCCTGCACGAAGTCGGTACTTGCGTCCGGCATGGGCAGGGGACTCCAGCGCAGCTGGTTGGGCGTGGCCGGCTCCCGCGTGAAGTCGCTGACGATGCGGCGGTCGTCCAGCCGCTCGAAGGGCGTGTGCATGGCCGACGGGCGAATGCGGTACAGCCACGAGCGGCGGTTCTCCGCGCGCGGCGCGGTGAAGGCCGTGCCGGAGAGCTGCTCGGCGTACAACCCGTAAGGGCAGCGTTGGGGCGAGTTACGGCCTACGGGCAATGCGCCGGCCAGCGACTCGGTGGCGAACTCGTTGCCGAAGCCGGAAAGGTAGTGGAGGACAGGCCCAGACATGCTTCACCTCAATCGAGCTTGATACCGGCAGTCTGCACGACTTTGCCCCAGCGCGCGCGCTCGGCCTTGGCGTACTCGGCCATCTGCTGCGCCGTGCCGGGCATGGCCTCCAGCGACAGCGCCTGGAAGCGGGCCTTGACCGGCGTGGAGTCCAGCGCGGCCTGCAGCGCCGTGCTGAGTTTCGCAACGGTCTCGCCCGGGGTGCCCGCCGGCACCACCAGGCCTTGCCAGGCATACGCCACGAAGTCCTTGACGCCCTGCTCGGCCAGCGTCGGCACATCGGGCAGCGCTTTCAGCCGGGAGGGGCTCGCCACACCGACCGCGCGCAGCTTGCCGCTGGCGATGTACTGCTGCACGCTGGCGGTGTCGATGATCGCGAACGGGATCTGGCCGCCCAGCAGGTCGGCCACCGCCGGCGCGGCCCCGCGATAGGCCACGTGCTGCAGCTTCAGGCCGGTGCGCTCGCGCAGCAGCTCGGCCGCCAGGTGGTGCGGGCTGCCGACGCCGGCCGATCCGTAGCTCACGCCGTTGGGTTGCGCCTTGGCCCACGCCAGGAACTCGCTGAAGTTCTTGGCGGGCACGTTGGGCGACACCACCACCAGCAGCGGGAATCGGGCCAGCATGCCGACCGGCACGAAGTCCTTCTCGGGGTTGTAGGGCAGCTTGGCGAACAGCCAGGGGTTGGCCGCCAGGGTGGCGAAGTCCGCGGTGAACAGCACGTTGTCCTTTGCGTTGGCCACGTAGCTCGCAGCGATGTTGGTCGCGGCGCCCGGCTTGTTGCTGACGACGATGGGCTGGCGGAGCGACTTGGCCATCGCTTCGGCGATGGTGCGTGCCACCGCGTCGGAGCCGCCGCCCGCGGCGTAGCCGACGACCCATTCGATGGGCTTGGCGTCCTGGGCGTGGGTGAATTGGGACAGGAGTGCGGCCGCGGCCGCCACGAAGAAACGCTTGAGGTTCATTGGAAGTCTCCGGGGAAATTCAACGCGCGGCTTTCATGGCTTCGCGCAACACGGGCAGGGATCCGATCTGGTTGGCCAGCAGCAGGACAAGGCGCGCATTGAGCGCGTGGCTTTCTTCGACGCTCAGGCCTTGGTGCGTGTCGATGAGCGCTTCGTAGAAGTCGTCTGGGCTGTCATTGCCCGCCGGGCCCGCCGCCATGGATGCCGGATCAAGTCCGGCATGACAAAGCGAGCGGGCGAGCGCTGCACGCAACGACGCCGCGTCGACGCGCCGCCACCGCGCGCACACATGCTGGTCCGGCCGCAGCAATACTGCAGTGCCGGGTTGCAAGTCATACCTCTCGGCAACCAGCCCTTCCACGTCGACCACGTCCTCGCCAAGAACCAGCACCTTCAACGGCGCCAGCCCTTCGGCCGCACGGCGCAGTTCCGCCGCCTGCTCGCGGCTGCCCGCCAGCAGCAGCGTGAACCCCGGCCCGAGTTGCCGCAGCAGCCAGCCATCGCCGACCGGCGCATCGACCGCCGGCGCACCCGGCACCATGCGCCCCGCCACCTCGTGGTCGAGCGGCGTGTTCAGCGGAGAGCCGTGCAGCGTCGCCGGCACCGAGAGCCTGCCGCTATTCACCAGCGCGCGGGCAAACTGCTGCTCCTTCGACAGGTCCAGCACCGCGTCGCGGAACAGCCGGCTCACCTCGCTCTTGGGCGTGATGAAGTCGGTGGCGCGGGTCGAGTTCATGATGTTCTCGTCGGCCGCGTACTCGCGCTCGCTGGCGTAGGTGTCCAGCAGCGCGTCGGGGGCCTGCCGGCGCAGCACTGCAGCCAGCTTCCACGCCAGGTTCTCGGCGTCCTGCACGCCCGAGTTGGCGCCGCGCGCACCGAACGGCGACACGCCGTGCGCCGAATCGCCGGCGAACAGCACGCGGCCATGCCGGAAGCTGTCCATGCGCAGGCAAGCGAAGGTGTACACGCTCGCCCACTCCAGCGCGAACTCGGCATCCTTCATCGACGTGTGCGCCAGCATCTGCCGCACGCGCGGGATGATGTTTTCGGGCAGCTTCTCGCGTTCGGGGTCGGCGTCCCAGCCGAGCTGGAAGTCGATGCGCCACACGCCGTCGGGCTGCTTGTGCAGCAGCACACTCTGGTTGCGGTGGAACGGCGGGTCGAACCAGAACCAGCGCTCCGCCGGGTGGTCCAGCTTCATCTTCACGTCGGCGATCAGGAAGCGGTCGCGGAACACGCGGCCCTTGCTCTCCTGCCCCAGCAGCTGCCGCAGGGCCGAGCGCGAGCCGTCGCACGCGGCCACGTAGTCGGCCTCCAGCCGGTACACGCCATCGGGCGTCTCGATGGAGAGCACGGCGTGGTCCGCGTGCTGCTCGATGCCCGTCACCTTGTTCTTCCAGCGCAGGTCGATCCGGGGCAGCTGCATCGCCCGCTCGGCCAGGTAGCCCTCGGCGTAGTACTGCTGCAGGTTGATGAAGGCGGGCCGCTCGTGGCCGCTTTCGGGCAGCAGGTTGAAGTTGTAGACCTCGACATCCCGGAAGAACACGCGTCCGAGGTTCCACGACACGCCCTTGTCGACCATGCGGCCGCCGCAGCCGAGCCTGTCCCAGATCTCCAGCGTGCGCTTGGCGAAGCAGATGGCGCGCGAGCCGGTGGACAGCCGGCAGTCGTTGTCGAGCAGCACCACCGGCACCTCGCGCTGCGCGAGGTCGATGGCGAGGCTCAGGCCCACGGGGCCGGCGCCCACCACGACGACGGGGCGCCGCACGGGCTGCGTTGCTTCCTGGTCGGGCGAGCGCCGGTATTCGAACTCCACCGCCTGGTAGTCCATGCTCAACCCTCCAGCGCCTGCCACATCTGCACATCGCGCTCCGCCGTCCAGATGCGCGGGTCGGGATACTGCATCGCCTCGTCGTAGCAGCGCGTCACGTCGAACGGCATGCAGTGGTCGAAGATGACCCAGTGGCCGTACTTCGGCTTCAGCTTCGCGTGGGTCTCCTTGTAGACCGCGTTCAGGTCCTTGCCCGCGGCAACGCCGGCCTGCACGCATTCGTACACGTCGCTGATGAAGGCGCGCGTGCCGGCCAGGCCCTGCTGCACTGCCTCGGGCGAGGTCAGCGCCGCGCCGCGCCCCGGCACCAGCGCCGCCGGCTTGAGCGCCGCGATGTTATCCAGCGTCTGCGGCCAGTCCTTGAAGTACGCATCGCCCGCATAAGGCGTGGCGTCGAACTCGACCAGGTCACCCGAGAACAGGATGCGCTCGCCGGGCAGCCACACCACCGTGTCGCCCTTGGTGTGGCCGCGGCCCAGCTGGATCAGCTGCACTTCGAGCTTGCCCAGCCAGATCGACATGCGGCCGGTGAAGGTGATGGTCGGCCACGTGAGCCCCGGCGGCACCGACTCGACGTTGCGGAACAGGCGCGGGAAGCGCCCGATCTCGCTCGCCTTGTCCTGCTCGCCGCGCTCGACGATCAGGTCGTAGGTGTCGCGGCTGGCGATGATGTGCTTCGGCTGGTAGCCGGCGGCGCCCAGCACACGCACCGCGTGGTAGTGGCTGAGCACGACATACTCGATGGGCTTGTCGGTGACTTCGCGGATGCGGCGCACCACGTCCTGCGCCATCAACGGCGTCGCCTGCGTGTCGATGACCACCACCGCGTCATCGCCGATGATCACGCCGGTGTTGGGGTCGCCCTCGGCCGTGTAGGCGTACGCGTTGTCGGAAAGTCTGGTGAAACTGACCCGCTTTTCCTCGAGGTCGGCTTGGGAGGCGAAGGCTTTGCTCATGTGAAATAGGTTTGTCTATGTCTAAACCTTGATGCTAATCAATCTATTTGTTAATGTCTAACGAATTCACGTAGGTAAAAACACGCATGAGCGAATCTCGCGGTATCCAGAGCATCGAAGTGGGCGGCACGCTGCTGCTGGCGCTGGCCCACCTGGGGCGGCCCGCGCCGCTGAAGGACCTGGCGCGCGAGGCCGGCATGGTGCCCGCCAAGGCCCACCCCTACCTGGTGAGCTTCGGCAAGATCGGGCTGATCCAGCAGGACCCGGGCACCGGCTACTACGGGCTGGGTCCGCTGGCGCTGCAGCTCGGCCTGATCAGCCTGCAGCAGGTCGACCCGATACGGCTGGCCACGGCTGACCTGCCCCGGTTGGCGCAGGCGGTGGGCCACACCGTGGGCGTCGCCATCTGGGGCAACCGCGGCCCGACCTTCGTGCGGCTGGAAGACGGGCCAACCGCCGTGCACGTGCACATGCGGCACGGCACGGTGGTGGCGATCCGCGGCACGGCATCGGGCCGCCTGTTCGCCGCTTTCATGCCGCGCGAGCAGGTGCTGCATGCGCTGGAGCTGGAGGGCGAAGACCCGCACATCAGCCAGCGCTTCGAAGCCGAGCTGCGGCGCATCCGCGAGCGGCGCTTCGCGAGCATCACCGATGGCACGGTCAAGGGCGTGTCGGCGCTGGCGGCGCCGGTGGTGGACGGCTTCGGCAAGATGGTGCTCGCCATCACGGCGATCGGGCCTAGCGCTTCACTGGACGTCGACGAGGAAGGCCCTGCGGCGAAGGAACTCGTCAAGTACGCGCAAGGCATCTCCGCCCAGCTGGGCGCCCTCAACCCCTAGCGACGAACCAGAACTCGTACATGCCGGCGAAGGCGAAGGGGTGCGACTGTTCGTAGTCCTCCCACTCGGCGACCCCCCAGTTGGCAGCACCCGTCCCCGCAGCGGCCAGCACCGACGCGGGCGGATCCAGGCACACCAGGTCGAAGCGGTGACGGCCCAGGAGCTCCACCCAAGCTTGCGCGCCCAGCATGTGCTCGCAGGCGTTGAACAGCAGGTCGTGCAGGCCGCTGGCACAGTGGAGGTCGGGCGACATCTGCAGGGCCGGCGGAAGCTCCCCCTGCAACAGCTCGCGCCGGAACCGGCGCAGTGACTCGAGCGAGCCGTCGATACCCTCGCGCTCGATGCGGCGGCGCTGCTCGTACACCCACTGGCGCGCATGCGGGCTGTACACCGCCAGCCGCAGGAGCGCGCCCTCGTTGGCCAGCTCGCGCAGCGCCGCCGCGCCGCGCTCGAGGTCGGGGATGTGGTGCAGCACACCCATGCACTCGACCAGGTCGAAGCGCAGGCCACGCGCCGGATACGCCAGCAGGTCCGCGCACTCGAAGTCCATGTCTTCCAGCTTCAGCTCGCGGCACTTGCGCACCGCGTAGCCCAGGCTGGCCAGGCTGAAGTCGATGGCGGTGATGTCCGACGCGGGGTACGTCGCGCGCGCGGCCACGCACTGCAGGCCCGTGCCGCAGCCGGCCAGCAGCACCTGCTCGCGCGGCGTTTCCATGAGCGGGCGCACCGCCGGCGGCCACGCATGCGCGAACGTCGGCTCCACCATCCAGCGCGGGTACGGGAAGCGCTCGTACTGGTCGCGCACCGCCGTGTCGGGCAGCGCCACGCGGGCGTTGCGGACCAGCTCGTCGCGCAGGGCCTGCTCCTGCAAGGGCTCGGTGTACAGGCGCTGCACGAGCAACGCATCGGCCTCCTCGAACTGCGAGCGGGCCGACGGCCCCGGGTGTTCGAAGCAGGCCAGCAGACGTGCCGCTGCGGCGCCGTTCGCGGTGCGCAGCGGCCCCAGGTCTTCGTCGACCGGCCAGACGTAGTCGCACAGGTTGGCCTGCAAGGCGAGCCACTCGAGCCCGAGGACCCACCCGAACTCGCCGGTGGACCAGCGCGCAAAGGCCTGGGCGCGCCACGCCGCCAGCAACGCCTGCCAGCGTGGGTCCGTGATGATCGCCAACGTTGCCAGCGACTGGAACAGCGGCCTGGCCGCGAGCCGCTGCACCGCGCCGTCGAGCAGGGCCGCATCGGATGGCGCCGCCAGCGCCTGTGCGACGGCCGGGTCGAGCTGCAGGTAACGCAGCAGGGCAGGCGCAAGCCTTGCGCTGCGCTCCCACGGCACCGTCAACGCCTTCAGCCACGCGCGGTCCACGTCCGGGTGGGTGGTGGATGCCTTCATGTGCATGAGCATCCACGTGAGGTCAGCGCCTGCCTGGGCATCGCCGAAGTCGCACGCCGCCTTGACGAGCGCGTCGAACGACCCCCTCAGGTCGCCGGCCCTGCGCGCTGCCGCCGCCTTGGCGACCAGCCGCTCGATCTCGTCTCGGTTCATCCGTGAAGTATCCCAGAGCTCACCTCAGCTTGAGCTTTCGCAAAACCTTGCTGCCCAACCGTGTCTAGGCTCGCCCTTGTGAACCATCCAACTACCACGCCCGCACTCACCATCCGTTCCTTGACGCGCGACGACCTGCCCGAAGTCATCGCCATCGACGCGGCGATCGAGGGCCACTCGCGCCGCACGTACGTGGAACGCCGCCTGGCCGCCGCGCTGCGCGAGCCTGCCCTGCACGCGCAGTTTGCGGCTTGCGATGGCGAGGGACTGGTCGGCTACCTGCTGGCGCGCGTACTGGCGGGCGAATTCGGCCGCAGCAGCGCCGGGCTCCGGCTGGAACTGGTGGGCGTGCGCCCGGACCGCCAGCGCATGGGAGCGGGCCGGCAACTGTTCGGCTTGCTGCTGCAATGGGCGGCCCGCCACGGCGTGGGCGAGTTGCGCACCATCGCGCCCTGGAACAAGGGCGCGATGCTCGGATGGCTGCACGCATCGGGCTTCCGCCTGGCACCTGAAGTCGTGCTGGAAATGAACCCGCGCCAGGACGCACCTGCCGCGGAGCCGGACGTGACCGTGGCCAGGGGCGAAACTAACTTCGGCACACCCGAGACCAACGACCACGAGCGCATGGCCAGGGACGCCGTCGAGATCCGCACCCTGCTGCCTTCCGACATGGCCGAGATCCTGCGCATCGACCACGCGGTCACCGGCCGCGACCGGGATGCGTACATCCGGGCCCTGCTGGTGGAGACGACCGAAGCGTCGCGCACGCGCGTGTCGCTCGTCGGCCGGCTCGACCAGGCGATCGTGGGCTTCGTGATGGCCCGCGCGGACATCGGCGACTACGGCCGCACCGAACCGGTGGCGGTGCTCGACACCATCGGCGTCGACCCGGACTATGCAGGCAGCGGCATCGGCAGCGCCCTGCTCGGCCAGCTGGCCGCCAACGTGCTGCAACTCCAGGTGGAGCGCCTGGAGACGGTGGTCAAGGTGTCGGACCTGGAACTGCTCGGCTTCTTCCAGGCCGTCGGCTTCGGCGCGACGCAGCGCCTGTCCTTCGTACGCGGCGTGGCCGCCTGAAGGCGCATCAGCCGCAGAACCGCCGCATCGCCTCCAGCCAGCTGCCGCCCAGCAGCGACTTGACCTGCGCCGCCGTGTAGCCGCGCTGCAGCAGCGCGTGCGTGAGGTTGGGCAGCTTGCGCACGCTGTCGACCCCGGTCGGGTAAGACTGGCGGCCGAACGAGGCGAGCGAACCGAAGATGTCGGGCCGGCGCGTGCGCCAGTACACCACCGAAGGCGGCGCCACCACGCTCGCCTGTTCCTGGTAGGCCTCGACGTAGTCCATGCCGATGCCCACGTGTTCCACGCCTACCAGCTTCACGAAGTGGTCCAGGTGCGTGAGCAGGTCCTCCAGCGTCGGCGTCGCGTCCGACAGCGACTGCGGCAGGCCGCACACGCCGATCACGCCGCCCTTGGCGGCCATCGCCTTCACCGTCGCGTCGGTGGTGTTGCGGCCGTTCGGCCGCAATGCGTCGCTGTTCGAGTGGGTGCCCACCGGCGCCCGCGCAAGCGCGGTGGCCTCGGCGCGCGTGCGGTGGCCGCAATGCGACAGGTCCAGCATCACCGGCAGCTCGTTCACGCGCTGGATCAGCTCTTCGCCCAGGTAAGTGAGGCCCGCGTCGCGCTTTTCGCCGCAGCCGTCACCGAGTGCATTGGCCGTTGTGTAGGCCAGGCCCAGGAAGCGCAGGCCCATGCGAACCATGGTGTCCAGGCGCCAGAACTCCTCGCCCGACTGGATCATGCTGGCGCCCTGCGTGCCGATCACGATGCCCAGCCGGCCCTTCTTCTTCGCAGCCACGACTTCATCGGCGGTGCGGCACAGCGCGAGCAGCGGGCTCTTGTCGATCTTGGCCAGGTAGCGCTCGAAGTTGTTGAGCGTCCGGTCCCAGTCCTCCTCCAGCGCGAACGTGACGTTGGCGGCATTCACGCCGCCTTCCAGGGCGCGCTGCGTGAATTTCTCGTCGAGCACGTACGAAATGGCGAGGCCGTCGAAGACGAGTGCTTCGTCGTGCAGTCGGCGGGCGGTGTCGTCGGCAATGATGTCCATGGGGTCCTTTCAGGCGAGGGCGGCCGCAGCCTTGGCCGGTGCGGCGGCAAAGCGGCGGATGTGGAAGGGTTCGATCGGGGTCGTCGTGCTGCCGGTGGCGATCAGCTCCGCCATGACGTCACCGACGCCGGGGCCGAGCTGGAAGCCATGGCCGCAGAAGCCGAAGGCGTAGTAGAGGCCGCTGGCTCTGGCGCTCGGCCCCATGATGGGGATGTCGTCCGCCATGTAGCCTTCGACGCCGCTCCAGGTGCGCAGCACGTGCAGTTTCCCCAGCGCTGGTGCGACGCGCCGCAGCTCGTGCAGCTGCGCCAGCGTGAACTGCGGCGTCACCTGCGCGCGGCGGCCGTCAAGGTGCGCGGGGTTGCGGCGGCCACCGCCGAACACGATGTTGCCGCGCTTGACCTGGCGGAAGTACACGACTTCGTGGTCGACCGGGCTCGACACCCCGACCACCGGCACGATGCCGTAGGGCACCGGCTCAGTGACCGCCATGGTGGGGCCGTTGGGGCGGATCGGGACGGGTTCATCGAAGGCAGCGGACATCGCGCCACCCCAGGCCCCCGAGCAGATCAAGGCGGCGGGCGCGTGCACCACCGTGCCGTCTTTCGCGCTCACACGGAAGTCTGCGCCGTCCTTCTCGACGGCCAGCACTTCGCAGTTCTCGATCACCTGCGCCCCGAGCCGCCCGGCGGCGCGGCCGAAGGCGGGCGCCGCCAGCCTGGGGTTCGCATGGCCGTCGGTCGGCGAGTACGAGCCGCCCACCAGGTCGGGACCGAAGAACGGGAAGCGCTTGCGCAACTGCGCAGGCCCGATGATCTCCAGGTCCAGCCCCCAGCCTTTCGCATCCGCCGCGTACTTCTCGATGCTGGCGAGTTGCGCTTCGGTGTGCACCACGCGCACGTGGCCGGTGGGCAGGAACTCGGCGTCTTCGCCGATCAGCGACGGCAGGCGGCCCCAGATGTCGCGCGCGCGATGCGCCAGCGGCAGCTGCGGCAGGAAGCGGCCCTGCCGCCGCACGTTGCCGAAGTTGACGCCACTGGCCTGCTGGCCCACCAGGCCACGCTCCAGCAGCACGACGCTCTTGCCGCGCTGGCGCAGGAAGAACGCGGCCGACGCGCCCATGAGGCCGCCGCCCACGATCACGACGTCGGCTGCGATCGGTGTCTTGCTCATGCCGGTTCCTCCACGGCCAGGCGCGCGCTCATCGGCAGCGGCTTCACCGGCCCCTGGCCGCGCAGCCGGCCTACTTGCTCGATGGGAACCTGCGCGGCGTGCGCGACGACTTCGGCCGCGGCCTGCCCACAGTAGCGGCCCTGGCACCGACCCATGCCCACGCGGCAAAGCGCCTTGGCGCGGTTCATCTCCTGGGCGCCGAGTTCGTGCACCGTGCGGCGCAATTCACCGGCACTGATGGATTCGCAGCGGCACACCACCGTCGTGTCCGCCAGCTGCGCCGCATGTTCGTGCGGCCAGGGAAATGCCTGCACCAGCCCGCGGCGGAAACGGTCCATGGTCTTCAGCCGTTTGCGCAGCTGCGCCATCTCGTCGTCCGAGGGAAAACGCGCAAGGTCCGCCATGGCGGCCAGCGCCGCCAGCCTGCCTGCCGCCTCGGCGCCGTCGGCACCGAGCACGCGTGCGCCGTCGCCGGCCAGGTAGACGCCGCGCACGCTGCTGCGGCCGTCCTCGTCGATCACCGGAAACCACTGGCGCGACTCGGCGTCGAACCGGAAGTCGCAATGGGCCAGGTCGGCCAGCTGCGTTTCGGGCCGCAGGTGATAGCCCAGGCCCACCGCATCGCAATCGAAGGCATGCTCGTGGCCGCTGGCATCGCGGACCCGCACATCGGTGACACCGCCCTCCGCGGTACCGCCGACCCGCAGCGGCGTGATGCCGGTCAGCAGGGTCACGCCGGCAGCACGAAGCCCGGCCACTAGCTTCATGCCGTTGACCAGCACGCCGGGACGAGCAGCCAGCTTGGCCAGCGCCTTGATGCGCAGGCCGGCCACCGAGGTGTCGAGCACGGCCGCGACCTGCGCGCCGGCCTTCACGTACTGCGAAGCGACCAGGTACAGCAGCGGGCCTGTGCCCATGAACACCACGCGCCGCCCGATGGCACAGGCTTGCGACTTCAGTGCGACCTGCGCAGCGCCCAGGCTGTAGCAGCCCGCGAAGTGCCAGCCTTCCACCGGCAGCAGGCGGTCGGTCGCGCCGCTGCACACCAGCAAGGCGTCGAACGGCAGCACCGCCGTGTCGTCGCCGCGCACGACGTGCAGTTCGCCCGGCCGCACGTGCCACGCAAGCGTCTCGGGCCGGTAGTCGATGCGGCTGCGCAAGCCTTCGAAACTGCGGTGCAGCGCCTCGGCCTTGGCGGCTTCGGTGCCGTACAGCTTGTCGTAGGGCCGCGTGAAGCCTTCGGGCTGGCGCCGGTAGATCTGGCCGCCATCGCGCCGTCCTTCGTCGATGACGATGGGCTTGACACCGCACTGCACCAGCGCCTCGGCGGCCCGCACGCCGGCCGGCCCGGCGCCCACCACGATCACGCGAGGTTCGGCCATGTCGCCTCCTGGGGTGTAGTGCTGAGGCGCATGCCGTCGCGCGCGATGGTGCTGCACGAGCGCAGGCGCTCGCCCCGTTCGTCGTAGACCCAGCAGTCCTGGCACGCGCCCATCAGGCAGAAGCCCGACCGGGCCTCGCCGCCGAATTCGGAATGGCGCAGGTGGGACACGTTGCCGAGCATCGCCACCATCAGCGTGTCGCCTTCGAGCGCGCGCACCTCGCGGCCGTCGATGCTGAGCGTGATCGCGGCGCGGCCGGTCTCGCCGAGCCGCACGAAGCGTGCATGTGTCATCCGAGGTTCCCCTGGCACAGGTACTTGGTGTGCATGTATTCGTCCAGCCCCCAATGCGAGCCCTCGCGGCCGTAACCCGACTCCTTGACGCCGCCGAACGGCGCGCTCGGCGCGGCCACCGCGCCTTCGTTGATGCCGACGATGCCGGTCTCCAGCGCCGAGGCCACGCGCCAGATGCGGCGCACGTCGTTCGAGTAGAAGTAGCCGGCCAGCCCGAAGGGCGTGTCGTTGGCCAGCTGCAGCACCTCGGCTTCGTCCCCGAACCGGAAGACGGGGACGACGGGCCCGAAGGTTTCCTCGCAGGACAATTGCATGTCGCGCGTGGCGCCCGTCAACACGGTGGGCGCGTAGTAGTTGCCCTCGAGCCGCCGGCCACCGGTCACCGCCCTGGCGCCCCTGGCCAGCGCGTCGGCCACATGGCGTTCGATCTTCTCCACGGCACGCGCGTTGATCATCGGCCCGATCTGCGAATCGGGCTGGCTCGCGGGCCCGACCTTCAGCGCACCCACGCGGGCGGCGAGCTTGTCGACGAAGCGGTCGTGCACCGCATCGTGCACGTACACCCGGTTCGGGCTGACACAGGTCTGCCCGCCGTTGCGGAACTTGGCGGCCATCAATCCTTCGACGGCGGCGGCGATGTCGGCGTCCTCGAACACAATGAAGGGCGCATTGCCGCCGAGCTCCAGCGACAGCTTCTTCAGCGTGGCTGCCGAGTCGCGCGCCAGCAGCTTGCCCACCGCCGTGCTGCCCGTGAAGCTGATCTTGCGCACGCGCGCATCGGCCAGCCACACCCCCACCACGTCGGCGACGTGGCCGCGCGAGCAGGTCACGATGTTGAGCACGCCGGCGGGAAGGCCCGCCTCTTCGGCCAGCTTCACCAGCGCCAGCGAGGTGAGCGGCGTGTCCTCGGCGGGCTTGGCGACCACCGTGCAGCCTGCGGCGAGGGCGGGCGCGATCTTGCGAGCGATCATGGCCGCCGGGAAGTTCCACGGGGTGATCACGGCCACTACGCCGACCGGCTCCTTCAACACCATCAGGCGCTTGGAATTCACCGGTGGCTGGATGATCTCGCCGGACGCCCGCACCGCTTCCTCGGCGTACCACTCGACGTAGCCGGCCGCGTAAGCCACCTCGCCGCGCGCCTCGGCCAGCGGCTTGCCCTGCTCGCGCGAGATCAATTGCGCCAACTCTTCGCTGTGCGATTCGATCAGGGCCAGCCAGCGCTTGAGCACCTGCGCGCGTTCACGCGCCGTGCGCGCCTTCCACGCGGGGAACGCGGCGTGCGCGGCGTCGGCCGCCCAGCGCGCGTCGACCGCCGTGCTGTCGGGCACCTCGGCGACCAGGGTTTCGTCGGCCGGGTTGCGCACCTCGAAGCCCGCACCGGCCCCCGCCGGCTGCCAGGCGCCGGCTATGAAATTGAGCACTTGCATGTTCAGCCTTTGCTGCGTTCGCGCGCCCGCTGGGTCACGGCGGCCAGCACCGCGCGCGCCACGCCCTGGATGGCATCGAAGCCTTCGTTCTTGCGAAACGAGGCCACGTCCATGAACTTCCTCTTGTTGATCTCGACCATGATGCTTTCCTGCCTGCCGTCGGGCTTGCCGTAGCGGCGATTCAGTTCACCGCCCGTGTACGGCGTGTTCACCGAGCAGCTGAACCCCTGCTGGCGAATCACCTCGGCGACGAACTCGATGAAGTCGGCGCTGCTGGAGGCGCCGCTCAGGTTGCCGAGGCAGAAGTCCAGCCGCTCCTTGCCGTAGTCCGCATGGGTCGGCGCGCCGACGGCCGACATGCAGTGGCAGCTCAGGTTGTAGTAGAAGCCGTACGCCGTGAGCATGCGGTCCATCTGCGACGCGAGCTCGCGGTGGTAGGGCCGGAAGTAGCGGTCGAGCCGGTGCTGGATTTCGGCCACCGTCAGCTTGCGCTCCTGCAGCGGCTCGCCGTAGCGCGACTTCGACTTCAGCAGGCCCAGCCCGGTCCTGGCGGAGGCCGGCTCCAGCGGCACCGGCCACTCGCCATCGATCATGTCCGGCGTCAGGTCCAGTTCGTGCCGGTTGGCGTCGATGTAGGTGTTGGGGAACAACGCCTGCACCATGGTGGCGCCGTACTTCGGCGAGTCCTTCCAGATCTCGTCGACGTACATCGACACGTTGTCGTGCAGCGCGGTGAAAGGCACCGGCGAGCGGAAGTCGATGGGGTAGCAGCGGCCGCTGCGCGACACGTCCACCACCACCGGCACCGGTGCGACCTCGGGGTCGAAACGGTAGAAAACTTCGGGTTCAACGTACATGGGTCGGGTCCAGGTTCAGGCTGCTGCGTATTCGTCGGCGGCGCCGTTCGCCTTCTGCAAGGCCAGCAGGTCGGCCGCGGATCGGTGGCAGAACACCTCCACGCCGCCGTCGAGCTGGCGGCGCGGCGGGGTCTTGCTGTCGCACTGGCCGGCCACGCGCAGCGGGCAGCGGTCGAGGAAGCTGCACAGGCCCGTGCGCTGCGACGGTGCGGCCACGAGCGGCAGCGCCGCGCGCTGTGCCGAGCCCACTTCGTCCAGCCAGCCCGGGCGCAGCTCGGGCACCGAGGTGGCCAGCAAGTGGAAGTACGGGTGGCGCGCGGCGCGCGAGAACGCCGCTCGGCTCATCGCCTCGACCTTCTGGCCCGCATACAGCACGACGATGTCGTCGCAGACGGCGCGCACGGTGTTCAGGTCGTGGCTGATGAACATGTACGACACGCCCAGGTCCTTGCGCAGCTGCGCCAGCAGGTCCAGGATGGCCGCGCCCACCACGGTGTCGAGCGCCGACGTGACTTCGTCGCACAGGATCAGGTCGGGCTCGGCGGCCAGGGCGCGTGCGAGGTTCACACGCTGCTTCTGCCCGCCCGAAAGCCCGCCCGGCACACGCTTGGCGCACGACGCCGGCAGCTGCACCAGGTCCAGCAGCTGCTGGATGCGCTGCTCCAGCGCCGGCCCTTTCAGCCCGCGATACAGCTGCAGCGGCCGCGCCAGGATGTCGGCCACGGTGTGGGCCGGGTTGAGCGCCGTGTCGGCCATCTGGAACACGATCTGCACGCGGCGCAGCTCCTCGCGCGTGCGCTGTTCCACCAGCGCCGGCAGCGGCTTGCCGTCGAACACGACCTGGCCCTGCGCGGGCGCGACGAGCCCCGCGACCACGCGCGCCAGCGTGGTCTTGCCCGAGCCCGACTCGCCGATCACGCCGATGGCCTGGCCGCGGAACAGGCGCAGGCTCACGTCGTCGAGCACGGGCGAGGCCGGGCGGCCCTGGCTGTCGACGGGGCCGTAGCCGGCCAGCAGGTTGCGGATTTCCAGCAGCGGCTGCGCGCCTTCGGCCACTGCGTCGGTGGTGCGCGGCTTCGGGCTGGCGGCTGCGATCAGGCTCTTCGTATAGCCGTCCTGCGGCTGGCTGATGATCTGCGATGTGGTGCCCACTTCGCGCTGCTCGCCGTCGCGCAGCACGAGGATGCGGTCGGCCATCTGCGCCACCACCGCAAGGTCGTGCGTCACGTACACCGCGGTCGTCTTGCGCTCCCGCACCACGCGCCGGAAGGCGTGCAGCACCTCGATCTGCGTCGTGACGTCGAGCGCCGTGGTCGGCTCGTCGAGGATCACGAGGTCGGGGTCGCTGATCAGCGCCATGGCGGCCATCAGCCGTTGCAGCTGGCCGCCCGACACCTGGTGCGGGTAGCGCTGCCCGATGGTGTCGGGCGACGGCAAGGCCAGTTCGCGGAACAGCGTCACCGCCTTCTGCTCGGCCTCGGCACGCGGCATCAGCGAGTGGATGCGCGCCGTCTCCACCACCTGGTCCATGATCGTGCGCGACGGGTTGAACGATGCCGCGGCACTCTGCGCGATGTACGACACGCGCCGGCCGCGCAATTCGCGCCGCCCGGCTTCGGAGAGCCCCAGTACCTCGGTGTCGCCGATGCGCACGATGCCGCCCGCGATGCGGCAGCCGCGCCTGGCATAGCCCATGAGCGACAGCGCGATGGTGGTCTTGCCCGAGCCGGATTCGCCGATGAGCGCCAGCACCTCGCCGGGCTCTATGCGGAACGACACGTCCTTGACGATGGTGTTGTCGCCCGCCACCACGCGCAGGTTGTCGACGATGACGGTGGCGCCCATCAGTGGGTCTCCCGGTCGGACCCGGTGGCACCGGGCAGGTTGTCGATGACGAGGTTCACCGCGATGGTGAGGAAGGCGATGGCCAGCGCGGGCGCGACCACCGAAACCCCACCCACCGGCAATGCGCCGAGGTTCTCGCGCACCAGCGAACCCCAGTCGGCCATGGGCGGCTGCACGCCGAGTCCCAGAAAGCTCAGGCTGGCCAGCAGGCGCAGGGTGTAGACGAAGCGCAGGCCCATGTCGGCCAGCAGCGGCCCCAGGATGTTGGGCAGGATCTCGCGCCGCATGATGTAGGCGCGCCCTTCGCCGCGCGCCTTGGCCACCACGATGTAGTCCATCGCGTTGATGTTGACGGCGAGCGAGCGGATGATGCGGTAGCAGCCGGGCGTGTACACGACCGCCGCGACGCCGATCAGCAGCGGGATGCTGGAACCGAAGCCGGCGATGATCACCAGCGCGAGCATCTTGCTGGGAATGGAGACCACGGTGTCCAGCGTGCGGCTCAGCACCGCGTCGAGCCAGCCGCCGGCAACTGCGGCCAGCAAACCGAGCATGGCGCCGGCACTGCAGGCGAGCAGCGTGGCCACCAGCGCGACCCCGATGGTGTAGGGCGTGCCGGCCACGATGCGCGTGAGCATGTCGCGCCCCAGGTAGTCGGTGCCCAGCCAGTGCTCGGCGCTCAGCCCCAAGAAGATGCCGTCCATCTCGCCCATGGCATGCGTTTGCAGCCAGGGGGCGAAGAGGCCGACGAGGGCGAAGAACGTGAGCAGCGCCAGCCCGACCTTGCCCGAGCGCGACCAGTTGGCGAGCCAGCCGCGCTTCTTGGCGGCGGCTCCCACGGGGGGAATGAAGGCAGCCGTGCTCATTGGTGACGCAGCCTCGGGTTGGCGACGATGCCGCAGATGTCGGCGATGGTCACGAGGAACAGGTAGGCGGCACAGAAGATCATGGCGCAGGCCTGGACGAGCGGCATGTCGCGCTGGGTGACTGCGTCGACCATCAGCTTGGCGATGCCGGGGTAGTTGAAGATGACTTCGATGATGATCACGCCGCCCAGCAGGTACGACAGGCTCAGTGCCACGGCGTTGGCGATGGGCCCCACCGCATTGGGCAGCGCATGGGCCAGCACCGTGCGCGCCGGCGACGCACCCTTCAGCCGCACCATCTCGATGTAGGCGGCGCCCAGCTGGTCGATCAGCGCGGCGCGCGTCATGCGCAGCATCTGCGCGATGATCACGCTGCCGAGGCTGAGCACCGGCATCGCGAACGAACGCATCATCTGCCCGGGCGAGGACGTGTCGACCGAGTAGGCCAGCGCAGGCAGCCAGTTGAGCTGGACGGCGAACACCAGCACTGCCAGTGTCGCCACCAGGAACTCGGGCACCGACACGACCGCCACCGACGTCATGCTGGTCACGCGGTCGAACGTCGAGCCGCGCCACAGCGCGCAGAGAATGCCCAGCAGCAGGGCGACCGGCACGGCAAAGGCCGCCGTGATGCCGGCCAGCAGCAGCGAGGCCGGCAGGCGGCTGCCGATCATCTCGCCCACCGAGCCGCCGGTGACGGGGGAGATGCCGGGATTGCCGCGCAGGATGCCCCACAGCCAGTCGACGTAGCGCTCGGGCGCCGAGCGGTCCAGCCCCAAGTCCTTGCGCAGCGCGTCGACCTGCTCGGGCGTGGCATCCTGCCCGAGCTTTTCCTGCGCTGCGTCGCCGGGCAGCACCGCCGTGATGGCGAACACCACGATAGACACCGCCAGCAGCGACAGCAGCCCGACCGCGATGCGGTTGGCAATCAGCCGCAGGATGGCCTTGTTCATGCGTCCAGCCAGACGTGCTCGGCGAACGTGTACCCCATCATCCCCCCCAGCGGGATCGGCGACAGCCCCTTCAGGCGCTTGGTGTGGCCGTCGATGTTCGACATGAAGAACGGGATGCCGATGCCGCTGGACTCGTGGATCATCACCTGCATGTCGGCGTACATCTGCGCGCGCCTCGCGGTGTCGGGCTCGCCGCGCGCGGCGATGAGCAGCTGGTCGAACTTCGGGTTCTTCCACGCCGACTCGTTCCAGGGTGCGTCCGACTTGAAGAACGAGGTGAGCAGCACGTCGGCGCTGGGCCGCGGGTTGATCGCGCCGAAACCCACCGGATGCTTCATCCAGTGCTGCGACCAGTAGCCGTCGGCCGGCATGCGGCGCACGTCCAGGTTCATGCCGATCTGCTTGGCGGCGTACTGCAGCACCAGGCCCATCTCGACCGAGTTGGTCGCGGCGGGCGACACCACCACCGGGATCGGCGTGCTGCCGACGCCGGACTTGGCGAAGTGGAACTTCGCCCGGTCGGAGTCGTAGGGCCGCTGCTTCAGGCCCTTGAAGTAGAAGCGGTTGCTCGGGTCGATCGGCTGGTCGTTGGCGACCACGCCGCGCCCGATCAGGATCGACTTGACCATCTGCTCGCGGTTGAACAGGCTCTTCAGCGCCATGACGAAGTCGGGGTTGTTGCCGGGCGACTGGTCCAGGCGCACCACGAGGTCCGTGTACGTACCCGCCTTGGTCTCGAAGATGCTGTGCTTGCCCGTGGCCATGATGCGGTCGATCGAGCGCGGGTTGACCGAGCCGATCAGGTCCAGCTCGCCGGCCAGCAGCGCGTTGATGCGCGCCGACTCGTCGCCGATGCCCACGTACTCGATCTCGTCGACGTAGGGACGGTTGTTCTTCCAATAGCTCTCGTTGCGCACCGCGATCGAGCGCACGCCCGGCTTGAACTCCTTGACCTTGTAGGGGCCCGTGCCGATGCCGGCATTGAAGTCCGTGGTGCCGTCCTTGACGATGTGGAAGTGGTAGGTGCCCAGCACCACCGGCAGGTCGGCATTGGGCGACGACAGGCGCATCGTCACTTCGTTCGGGCCGGTCGCGGTGATTTCCTCGACTTGCTCCGCCAGCACCTTCGCACGCGAGCCGGTGGCGGCGACCTTGTGCCGCATGATCGAGAAGATCACGTCCTGCGGCGTCAGCGGCTTGCCGTCGTGGAAGGTCACGCCCTTGCGCAGCTTGAACACCCAGGTCTTCGCGTCCTTGGTGGTGAACTCCTCGGCCAGCGACGGCTGCGGCGTGAGGCTGCCGTCCAGGTACGTGAGCCCGTTGTAGAACATGAAGCCGCGGATGTAGTCCGTGTGGTTGGACTGCTTGGCCGGGTCGAGCGTGTCGCTGACCGCGGCGGTGGCGCCGGCCACCTTGATCCTGCCGCCCTTGCGGGGCGTCTGCGCGTGGGCCTGCGCCGCCACCGAGGCGATGCCGCCGGCCAGCGCAGCCTGCATGCCACCCGCCGCCAGCATGGCCAGCACGTCGCGCCGGCTGGCGCCTCGCTGCAGCGCGCCGAGGATGCGCGCGCTCTCGTTGGGGCCGATCAGGTTGTCGAGCTCTCTGCGTTCAGTCATGTCAGTCTCTCCAGAAAGTGGGCACGGGTTTCGGGGGGATCAGGCCAGCTTGTCCTTCAGCCGGTAATAGATGCCTACGGCAGGCAGGAACCACGGCGGGCCGAAGTGCCCGGGGATTGCCTGCCAGCGGTTGTTGCGCCAGGGGTTGGCGGCGGCGTCGCCGGCCATCACGCGGGCCATGCATTCGCCCATGTGCACCGACATCTGCGTGCCGTGGCCGCTGTAGCCCATGGAATAAAACAGCCCGTCCTTCTCGCCGGCGTGCGGCAGGCGGTCCCAGGTCATGTCGACCTCGCCACCCCAGCAGTACGCTATCGGCGTGCCGGCGAGCTGCGGAAAGATCTCGTCGAGCTGGCGCTTCAGGATCGCGCCGCTGCGCGCATCGGAGCGCGGGTTGGACAGCGCGAAGCGCGCGCGGCCGCCCCACACCAGCCGGTGGTCGGGCGTCAGCCGGAAGTAATTGTGCAGCGTCGAGGTGGTGGTGTAGGTGCGGCGTTGCTTCAGCACGCTTTCGGCGAATTCCTGGCCCAGCGGCTCCGTGACGATGATGAAGCTGCCGATGGGCACGATGCGCCGGCGCCAGAACAGGAAGCTCGACCAGTTGCCGTAGCGCGTGGCCCCGGTGGCCAGCAGCACCTGCGAAGCTTCGACGGTGCCCTTGGCCGTGTGCAGGCGATACGTGCTGCCGCGCACGCGCTCGAGGCGCTCGACGGCCGTGAAGTCGTGGATGCGCGCGCCGTGGCGCGTCGCCGCTTCCGCCAGCCCGCGGCCGAAACGGCCCATGTGCATCTGGCCACTCTTCCTGTAGAGCAGGCCGCCGAAGAAGCGGTCGGTGCCCACCTCGTCCCGGATGCGGCCGGGAGCGACCAGCTCCACATGCGGGTCAGCCTCGCGCTTGAGCTGATCGAAGTTGCGCGCCAGCACTTCGTAGTGATCGGGGCGCGAGGCCAGCTTCAGCTTGCCGCGGCGTTCGAAGTTGCAGTCGATGGCTTCGTCGCCGATCACGCGCTCGACCGTGTCCACGGCGGCGTCATACGCGCGGTACCAGGCGGCGGCCTGCTCCTTGCCGACGCGCTCGGCGAGCTGCGGGTAATCGACCGCCAGCCCATTGTTGACGTGGCCGCCGTTGCGCCCGGAACCTTCTGCCGCGACGGCCCGCGCTTCCAGCACCACGACGGAGGCGCCCTTGCGCGCCATGGTGCGCGCCGCGGACAGCCCCGTGAAGCCGCCGCCGACGACAACCACGTCCGCCTTGGCGGGCAACGCATCGCGGCATCCTTCGAACGGTGCGGCGGTGTCGGTCCAGAACGATTCGAGCTTCATGATGTTGGGATTGGAGCACCGCGCCGTCATCGGATTGTCTCGATCACGCGAAGCCGGTTGGCAATTGCTGCGGTTTTGCAAACGCGTGGCGGCATGGAATGCGGCAGGTCCGCGAAACACAGGGAAAACCAGAAAGGGATGCGCCGTTGCGTCATGGGGCGCGAAGTTAATCCTGCGTGCTACACGCCGATTGGATGGATTTGTCGTCCAGCACTTGATGCTGTTGGCGGCACAACAACACCATGGAATGCGGCGGCGAGCCACCTCGTCGGCTGCCTGTGCGCTGCCGGGGGACCTAAGCTTTGCCTGCATCGACCACAGCAAGGCAAAACCCATGTCCCTCCTGCAATTCAAGGCCCTCACGTTCGACGTGGTGGGCACCCTCATCGACTTCGAGCGCGGCATGCTCGACTACCTGCATCGCGCAGCGCCCGGCGCACC
Organism: Burkholderiales bacterium; assembly: GCA_016213325.1. Taxonomy (GTDB): domain Bacteria; phylum Pseudomonadota; class Gammaproteobacteria; order Burkholderiales; family Burkholderiaceae_C; genus Ramlibacter. The sequence continues at coordinate 35,106 of JACRAY010000007.1, forward strand.
CGTGTCCGACGAGGAGTTCCTGGTGGCCTATCGCACCGAACGCGCCTCGCCCGACGCCATCTTCTACCCGGACGACCTGGAACGCGTGTGGCGCGCCCTGGCGCCCAAGCTCGGCCTGCCCGACTCCGGGGCGGCTGCCGCCGGCTTTCGCCAGTCGGTCGCGCAGTGGCCGGCCTTCGCCGATTCGGTGCAGGCACTGAAGCGCCTGAAGAAGCGCTTCAAGCTGGTGGCCACCACCAATACGCAGCGCTGGGCGGTGGGCAACTTCGAGCGCACGCTGGAAATGCCGTTCGACTGGACCGTGACGAGCGACGATACCGGCTGCGAGAAGCCCGACCCCAGGTACTTCCGGTGGTTCAAGGACATGCTCGCGCAGCACGGCATCTCGCAAGCGGAGAACCTGCACGTGGCGCAGAGCCAGTACCACGACATCGGCATCGCGAAGTCGCTGGGTTGGAAGACCTGCTGGATCGAGCGGCGCGCGGGCCAGAAGGGCTTCGGCGGCACGCTGGCGGTGAAGGAAATCGCCACGCCCGACTGGCACTTCACGTCGCTTTCGCAACTGGCTGACGCGGTGGAGGCGCAGGCGCAATGATCACGGACCAACTCTCCCTCGCCGAATCGCTGGTGGCGCTGGATCGCGCGCACCTGGTCCACCCGGTCGCCAACTGGCGCGGCCACGAGCAGCGCGGCGCAACCGTGCTGCACTCCGGCCGCGGCGCCTGGCTGCGCGACATCGAAGGGCGCGAGCTGCTCGACGCTTTCGCCGGCCTCTGGTGCGTGAACATCGGCTACGGCCACGAGAGCGTGGTGGAGGCGGCAGCAAAGCAGATGCGCAAGCTGCCTTACGCGACCGGCTATTTCGACTACGCCAGCGAACCTGCGATCGAACTCGCGGCGAAGCTGGTCGAACTCGCACCGCCCGGCCTCGACCACGTGTACCTGACCCTGGGTGGGTCGGAAGCCGTCGACGCGGCCGTGCGCCTGATCGTGCAGTATTACAACAGCACGGGTCGGCCGCACAAGAAGCAGTTCGTCACGCTGGAGCGCGGCTACCACGGCTCCTCGTCCACCGGCGCGGGGCTGACCGCGCTGCCGGCGTTCCATCGTGGCTTCGACCTGCCGCGGCCCGAGCAGCACTACATCCCGTCGCCCTACGCTTACCGCAGCCCGGTCGGCGGCGACCCGCAGGCCCTGATCGCCCAGTCGGTGGCAACGCTACGCGCGAAGGTGCACGAGCTGGGCGCGGAGAACGTCGCCGCCTTCTTCTGCGAACCGATCCAGGGCTCGGGCGGCGTCATCGTGCCGCCGGCAGGGTGGCTCAAGGCAATGCGCGAGGCATGCCGCGAACTCGACATCCTGTTCCTGGTCGACGAAGTCATCACCGGCTTCGGCCGCACCGGGCCGATGTTCGCGTGCGAAGCCGAAGGCGTGGCGCCGGACCTGATGACGGTAGCGAAGGGCCTGACCTCCGGCTATGCGCCGATGGGGGCATTGCTGCTGTCGGACCGCGTCTACGCGGGCATCGCCGACGGCACGCCCGCGGGCGCCGTCGTGGGCCATGGCGCCACGTATTCGGCGCATCCCGTGAGCGCCGCCGTGGCGCTGGAAGTGATCCGCCTGTACGAGGAAGGCGGCATCCTCGCCAATGGCCAGCGGGTCGCTCGCCACTTCGAGTCCGGCCTGCAGGCCATGCTGCGCCATCCGCTGGTGGGCGACGCCCGCTCGCGCGGCCTGGTGGGTGCGCTGGAACTGGTGAGCGACAAGGTGACCAAGTCGCGCTTCGACGTTTCGCTGAACCTGCCGGACCGGCTGGCCAAGGCCGGTTACGACAACGGCCTGATCTTCCGCGCCTTCGGCGACGGCATCCTCGGATTCGCGCCGGCGCTGTGCTTCACGCCGGCCGAGTTCGAGCAGATGTTCGAGCGGCTGCAGCGCACGTTGGACGATGTGCTGGAGCAGGCGGATGTGCGGCGGGTTGTGGGTTGAGGTGCCCTCTCCCCCTCTCTCGTCATCCCCGCGAAGGCGGGGACCCGGAGCTTCCTCTTTTTGCCTTTGTGGTGCCACTCTAGTCGCACCAGCCGGTGCCGTGCACCGCCCGGCGCGACGAGAGAGGCACCCATAAGGGCCTAGAACTCCGCCACCTTCCCCCACGACGACCGGCTAAAACGCGCAGGATCGAAAGGCGCTGGATTCTGCTGGCGGCACCAGCCCCAGTTGCGGCTCGATTGCTCGGCGCCGATGCGGCCCTTTTCGACCACGGCGACCGAAAGGCCCCGCCGGGCCATGTAGTAGGCCGCAAAGATGCCGATGATCCCGCCGCCGATGACGACCACGTCGGCCTGCGCCAGGAGCGTAGGCGAGGTTTCGAGGATGCGCAGCGGCTGCCGCATGCTGTTCATCGCGGGTATGGAGAAAAGTCCTGCTCCTGCTCCAGGCTAGGCGCCCTGCCAGCCGAGGATGGACTTGGTTTCCAGGTACTCCTGCAGGCCCTCCACCCCGTACTCGCGCCCGTTGCCCGAGCGCTTGTACCCGCCGAACGGCACATACGGGCTCCAGGCCGGGTTGTTGATGTGCACCTGCCCGGAGCGGATGCGCAGCGCCACGGCGCGCGCCGCGGCGAGGTCCTCGCCCTGCACATGCGCGCCCAGGCCGTACACCGTGTCGTTGGCGATCGCCACGGCCTCGTCCACGCTGTCGTACGCGATGATCGAAAGCACCGGCCCGAAGATCTCCTCCTGCGCGATGCGCATGCGCGGCTGCACGCCCGAGAAGACGGTGGGCCGCACGTAGAAGCCGCGCTCCAGGCCAGCCGGGCGGCCGGTGCCTCCGCACACCAGCCGCGCGCCTTCGGCGATGCCGGCCTCGATCATCTCCTGCACGCGGTTGAACTGCGCACGGTTCGCCACGGGCCCGTGGGTGGTCTGCGGATCGCGGGGATCGCCGACGACGACGGTGGCAACCGTCTCGAGCGCGATGCGCTCGACTTCCGCCAGCCGCTCGCGCGGCACGAGCATGCGCGTGGGCGCGCTGCAGGACTGGCCGACGTTGCGAAAGCCCGAGAGCACGCCGGCACGCACGGCACCTTGCAGGTCGGCGTCCGGCAGGATCAGGTTGGGCGACTTGCCGCCGAGCTCCTGCGCGACGCGCTTGACCGTGGGCGCCGCAGCCTGCGCCACCAGCACCCCTGCGCGGGTGGAGCCGGTGATCGACACCATGTCCACGTCGGGATGCGCGGACATGGCAGCGCCGACCTCGCCGCCCCCGCCGTTGACCAGGTTGAAGACACCGGCGGGCACGCCGGCGTCGTGCACCACCTGCGCGAACAGCAAGGCGCTCAGCGGCGCCAGCTCGCTGGGCTTCAACACCACCGTGCAACCGGCTGCCAGCGCAGGGCCGACCTTGGCGGTGATCTGGTAGAGCGGCCAGTTCCAGGGCGTGATCAGCGCGCACACGCCGATGGGCTCGCGCACGATGGCGGTGTCGCCGCGATGCGTGACGAACGGATACTCCGTCACCAGGTCACGGGCCACGCGCAGGTGCTCCGCGGCCACGGGTACCTGGGCGGCGCGCGCGGTGGCAATGGCGGCGCCCATCTCCAGCGAGATCACTTGCGCGAACAGCTCCGCGCGTTCGAGCACCAGCGCATGCAGGCGGTCCAGCAGTGCCGCCCTGTCCTTTGGCGTACTTGCGGACCAGGTTGAGAAAGCGCGCCGGGCCGCGGCCACGGCCCGGTCGACATCCTGCGCGTTGCCCAGCGCGACCTGCGCCACGGGCTGTTCCGTCGAAGGGTCGACTACCTGCGCGTGGTCCTGCCCCGCAGGCAGGACCCACTCGCCGTCGATGTAGACGCGGTCCAGCAGCCCGTTGCGGGTGAAATGCTCGATGAGTGGGGAGCTCATGCAGCCCTCAGTCGCCGCCGTACACGATCCAGATCTTGCGCGTGGTCTCGATGCTCCGCCACACGCCCACGTAGTCCGGCTTCATCACGAAGGCATCACCGGCCGTCACACGCACCGGTTCCTTGCCGTCCTCGATGAGTTCGGACACGCCCGACAGGATGTAGCAGAACTCCCAGACGCCGCCCTTGATGGAGCGCATCGTGCCGGGCGTGGTCTCCCACACGCCGGTGCGCACCCGGCCGTCGGGGGACTGCTCCACGTCCCAGCTGGTGAAGCGCGGGTCGCCTGCGATCAGGCGCTCGGGCAGCGGTACGCCGGCCCGCCCGGGGCCCAGGTCGTCCAGCTTGAAGAAAGTCAGGTTGCTCATGGGTGCCGATTCCTCACAGGCCGACCAGCGCCGGCAGCCCGTTGATGTCGCGGATCTCCACGAAGCTGTAGAACGCATTGGGCGTGGGCTCGTGGCCGCGGTTCACGAACACCTTGTTGCGGATGCCCATGTCGTTGGCCGACATGTGGTCGTAGCGCGGGCTCGACGACACGTGCAGGATGTCGTCGGGCGAGCAGCCCAGCTGGTCCAGCATGTACTCGAAAGCCTGCAGGCGCGGCTTGTAGGCGCGGGCGTCCTCGGCCGTATACACCTTGTGGAACGGCGCCTCCAGCTTGCGCACGTTGGAGTGGATCTGCTCGTTCATCGCGTTCGACAGGATCACCAGCGGGATCTTGTTGCCCACCCGCGTCAGCGCGTGCGGCACGTCGGCGTGCGGGCCCCAGGTGGGCACGGCGTCGTAGTACTTCTGGCCGTCCTCCTCGCGGTAGGTGACGCCGTGCCGCTTGCAGGTGCGCTGCAGCGCCGACTTGAGCACCTGGTCGTACGGCTTCCAGTCGCCCATCACCTCGTCGAGGCGATAGGCGCTGAAGTCCTTCACGAACTGGTGCAGCCGCTCGGCGGGCAACTGTCCCGCGTACATGTCGTACGCGAGCTCGTGCATGCGAAAGTAGGTCAGCGTGCCGTAGCAGTCGAAGGTGATGTACTTGGGTCGAAACGTCATGGCGGCTCTCTTCAAGGGTTGGTGCAGATGTGGGGCAATGCTAGGCATGAGGCGCCGCAGATGTTGCGGTTCTGCGCAGCCCGCGCGCAGCATTTGCCGGATGTTCCGGGGCGCGAACAATGTTTGTGCTGTTCTTCGCAAGCCCGCACGCGGCGCCAAGATCGTACAAGCCGCCGGGGCCGCGGCCCCTCCATGATGGCCGCCGAACTGCCCGGCTCGAAAGGAGACCCATGGCCGACCCCGTGCTCATTGCCCCCTCCGCGCTGCATGCGGTCGGCCGTGCGCTGCCCGACGGCATGGTGCTGCGCACGCTGGGGGCGGACGACCTCGAAGCGGCACAGGCCCTGTCGCGCGAGTTCCAGTGGCCGCACCGCCTGGAGGACTGGCGCTTCGGCCTGGCGCATGGCGAAGGCGTCGCGGCGCTGCGCGACGGCGAACTGGTCGGCACCGCGCTGCGCTGGCTGTGGGGCAAGCAGCACGCCACCATCGGCATGGTGATGGTCACGCCCAGGATGCAGGGGCAGCGCATCGGCCAGCACCTGATGCATGCGGTGATGGCGGGGCTGGACGGCCGCACCGTGCTGCTGCACGCCACCATCGAAGGCCGCGGCGTGTACGAGCGGCTCGGCTTCGTCATCACGGGCGAGATCCGGCAGCACCAGGGGCTGGCCGCACCGGCGCAGCTGGTGGCGCTGAACGAAGGCGAACGCCTGCGGCCGCTGGGACGCAACGATGCGCACAAGCTCGCCGCGCTGGATGCGCGCGCCGCCGGCATGCCGCGCGAAGCGATGCTGCAGCAGTTGCTGGCCGACGGCGAGACCGTCGTGCTGGCGCGCGGCGGCGAAGCGGTGGGCTTCGCCGTGGTGCGGCGCTTCGGGCGCGGCCACGTCATCGGGCCGGTGGTTGCGCCGGACCTGACGGGCGCGCAGGCGCTGATCGGCCACTGGTGCACCCGCTACAGCGGCAAGTTCCTGCGCATCGATGTCGACTCGTCCAGCGGCCTGCCCGAGTGGCTGGAAGCGCAGGGGCTGCCGCGCGTGGGAACGGTCACGACCATGGTGCGCGGCGGCCCGCTGGAGCGCGGGCCGGCTTGCGGCGGCTGGGCGCTCGTCAGCCAGGCAATGGGCTGAGGATGGCTTTCGTCTACAAGGGAGAGCCGCGCCGCGGCGCGCTCTGGGCCGGGCATTTCGCGCGCCGGATGCCGCATGTGCCGTTTCGCATCTGGCCCGACACGGGCGATGCGGCCGCCGTCCGTTTCCTTTGTGCGTGGGAGCCGCCCGCGCAGATCGCCGAGACGTTTCCCCAGCTGGAAGTCCTGTTCTCGGTAGGCGCCGGCGTCGACCAGTTCGACTTCTCTGCGTTGCCGGCGGACCTGGCTATCGTGCGCATGGTGGAGCCGGGGCTCACCGCCTGCATGTGCGAATACGTGAGCTGGGCCGTGCTGTCGCTGCACCGCGAGATGCCGGCGTACCTGCGCCAGCAGCGGCGCAGCGTGTGGCAGGAGCATCCGGTGCGGCCGGCAGGCACACGCCGCGTGGGCGTGATGGGCATGGGCGCGCTGGGGCGCGCGGCCTTGGCGCAGCTGCGGCTGCTCGGCTTCGACTGCGCGGGCTGGTCCCGCTCCATGCACAACGTGCCCGGCGTGCGCTGCTTCGCGGGCGACGCACAGCTCGACGAATTCCTGGCGGCGACGGACATCCTCGTGTGCCTGCTGCCCCTGACGCCGCAGACTCGCGGCATCCTCTCGCGCCGCGTGTTCGATGCGCTGCCCGAGGGCGCAGCGCTGGTCAATGCGGCGCGCGGCGGGCACGTGGTGGAAGACGACCTGCTGTCGGCGCTGGAGCGCGGGCGGCTCTCAGCGGCCATCCTCGACGTGTGCGAGCCCGAACCCCTGCCGCAAGGCCATGCTTTCTGGGACCACCCGCGCATCTGGCTCACGCCGCACGTGGCCGCCTCGACACAGGCCGAGACCGCCATCGAATCCCTGCTGGACAACCTGCGGCGCCACGAAGCCGGGCTGCCGCTGGAAGGCGCCGTGGACCGCGCGCGTGGTTACTGAAGGCTTGACTCGGGCGTGGAACTTGCATAGAAGGTTCTCATGAACGTTGCCGCCGGGACACCCAAGCTGGATCGCCTCGACCTGCGCATCCTCTGCCACCTGCAGAAGAACGGGCGCGCCACCAACGTGGAGATCGCCGACGCCGTGGGGCTGTCGCCCAGTCCCTGCCTGGTGCGCGTCAAGCGCCTCGAGCAGGCGGGCTACATCGCCGGCTATGGCGCGCAGATCCGGCTGGACAAGCTGGGCGACACGCTGGTGGTGTTCACCGAAGTGACGCTGCAGGACCACAAGCGCGAGGACTTCGTTCTCTTCGAGACCAGCATCCGCCCCATCGACGAGATCGTCGAATGCCACCTGGTGAGCGGCGGCTACGACTACCTGCTCAAGTTCATCACGCGCGGCGTCAACCACTACCAGTCGATCATCGAAGGGCTGCTGGAGCGCAACATCGGCATCGAGAAGTACTTCAGCTACATCGTCATCAAGACGCCGTTCGTGAAGAACTACTACCCGATCGAGCGGCTGATGCAGCCGCCGGAATAAGACGCTGGCGGCCCCGCCGCATTCGACATTTGCTGCTGGCGCGGGACGCCACTGCGGTGCCAAGTTCTGCGGCAAGCGCCTAACCTGCCGGCATGCCACCCGACCGTATCGCTCTCGTGCTGCGGCACATCGAAGACAACCTCGGGCAGCCGCTCGGCCTGGCGGAACTCGCGCGCATGGTGGACCTGAGCGTTTGGCGCTTCGCCACCGTGTTCCGCCAGCAGGTGGGCATCTCGCCGCACCGCTACATCTGCAAGCGCCGCGTGGAGCGCGCGCAGGTGCTGATGCTGGACGGGCTGCCACCGGCCACCGCCGCCATGGAAGCCGGCTTCTACGACCAGAGCCACCTGTCGCGGCACTTCAAGAGCCTGTGCGGCATGACGCCGGGGCAGTACCTGTCGGCGGCCCGCGCCGCATGACGGCGCGCGATATCGCGGACGACTTCAACGACGACGCGCTCGCGCACGGTGCCGCCTGGTTCGCCGCGCTGGCAGAACTGGCACCGGGCTGAAGCGCCGCACGGCACCGCCCGGTGGTGCCATACTGCGTCCCTGAGCGTTCACCCCAGGGCCCGGCCATGCGTTACACAATCCGCGCCTTCGCACTCTCCGCCGCCTTCCTGGCGGCCAGCCCGCTGGGCGCCGCGACGGCAACGGCCGACGAGGCGATCGCTTCGCTGCAGTCGGCTTACAGCCACTCGGTCACCCCGGGCGAGCCGGCCGACCAGCACGTGCAGCTGTTAGCCACCGTCCTCAGGCGCGTCGAGCGCAGCTACGCGAACGAAGTCGACTTTGGCGCCGTCACCCAGGCATCGCTGGCCGTCCTGCAGGGCGTGGCAGCCGGCACGGGCGACCCGGCTGATCTGTTCAAGAAGGCAATCAACGCGGGCCTGCGCACGCTGGATCCGTACTCGCGTTACATGGACGCGCGGGCGCACGCCAACGAGCGCAGCGAGTCCAGCGGCAGCTTCAGCGGCGTGGGCGTCGAGGTCGAGGCGAAGGACGGCACGGTGCGCGTGGTGGCGGCCATCCCCGACACGCCCGCGACGCGCGCCGGGCTGCTGCCGGGCGACCTGATCGTGCAGGTGGACGAGCTGCCGCTGGCCGGCCTGCCCTTGTCGGACGTGACGGCGCGCATGCGCGGCGAGCCGGGCACGCCGGTGTCGCTGATCATCCGCCGCCCGGCCAATGGCGCGGAGTTCACCGTGGTGCTCACACGCGACGTGATCCGCCGCCGCCTGCTGCAGTGGGCCATGGAAGACGACGTGCTGGTGCTGCGCCTGCGCACTTTCAGCGGCCCCGTGACCGCCAACGTCGAGGCGGCAGTGGCGCAGGTGGTGGGCACGACGCCGCCCAGTGCTGTCGTGCTGGACCTGCGCGGCAACCCCGGCGGCCTGCTGCGCGAAGGCGTGCGCATTGCCGACCTGTTCCTCGGCAAGGGCGGCATCGCGTCCCTGCGCGGCCGCTCGCCGGGCAGCGCGCGCACCTGGGAGGCCGACGCCAGCGAACTGCTGGCCGGCATTCCCATGGTGGTGCTGATCGACGAACGCTCGGCCTCGGCATCCGAACTGGTGGCCGCGGCCTTGCAGGACAACGGCCGCGCGAAGGTGATGGGACGGCGCAGCGTCGGCAAGGGCACCGTGCAGACGACCTACCCGCTGGGCGGCGACAACGGTGCGCTGAAGCTCACCACCTCGTTCTACCTGGCCCCCTCGGGCCGCGAAGTGCAGAAGGCCGGCGTGGAGCCCGACATCGAGCTGGTGGCCGGTGCCAAGGCCGACACGACCTCGGGCGACGGCCGCCCGCGCATCGCGCAGGACCGTTGCGCCGCGGTGTACAAATCGGCTGACCCTGGCGTGGCTTGCGCCGTGGCCTACCTCAAGGCGGGGTCAGTCGAGGCGCTGGCGAAGCCCGCCGACTGAACCTGCGCCGTGTCCAGTTGCGCCAGCAGGTCGCTGCAGCATCGCCTCGACCTTGTCGCGGCGCTGCGCCTTCGACATCGGCGTGCCGTGCAGCAGCGGCTCGCCCACGACCGAGGCGATGCGCTGCCGCGGGTCTAGCGACGAGTACGGGTCCTGGAACACGAGCTGGCAGTCGAGCCGGAAGCGACGCCGACCTTTCGCGTCGGCCTGCGCCAGCGTCACGCCGCGATACACCACGTCGCGGCCGCTGCACGGCAGCAAGCCCAGCATCGCGCGGCCCAGCGTGGTCTTGCCCGAACCTGAACCGCCCACCACGGCGACCGCCTCGCCCGGCTGGACCGCCAGCGTGACCCGGTCGACCGCGAGCTTGCCCGCATTGCGCGTGAACCACCCGCTGGCGCCGCCGAAAGTGACCGACAGGTTGCGCGCTTCCAGCAACGCTTCACCGCGCCGGGGTGGCGCTTCACGGCTGCCACGCTGCGGCAGCGCGTCGATCAAGCTGCGCGTGTAGGCCTCGCGCGGCTGTGTCAGCACTTCGCGCACGGTGCCGCCGAGAACTGGTCTGCGCACGCGCCTGAACGAGAACCGCCTGGCCGAGCTGCTGGGCGTGTCGCGCACGCCGGTGCGCGCCGCGCTGGAGCACCTGGAAGGCAAGGGCATCGTCGCGCGCCAGCGCAACCGTGGCGTGGAACTGGTGGCCCGCCCGAAGCTCGGCTATGGCTGGCGCTTCGTCAACGACGCCTGGGACCCCGCGGCGCGCCATGAGAGTTATCGTTTCCGCATGACCATCGAACCCGCCGCCATCCGCGAGCCGGGCTACCGGCTGGCGCCCGAGTGGCTGCACCAGATGCGCGAACGCCACCAGGCCTTCCTGTCGGCGCCGTGGACCGACGCGTCGAGCATCGCCTTCTTCGAGATGAACGCGCAGTTCCACGAAAGCATCGCGGCCGGCTCGGGCAACCGCTACTTCGTGGTCGCCATCCAGCGGCAAAACCGCCTGCGGCGGCTGTCCAACTACGACTGGAAGCACGGGCGCGAGCGCGTCGAGGTCAATTGCCGCGAACACCTGGAAATGCTGGACCGGCTGGCCGCCGGCGACAACGAGCTGGCCGCGCTGCTGATGCACCGGCACCTCGAGGTGGCCAGCCGCCTGCGGTCGAGCGCCGCCGACAAGTGAATTTCAGTGGACCGAAAGACAATCCTATGACGACCTCTTTCAGCAACGCCTTCTGGCTGCCATTCACCCCGCAGCGGCAGTTCCGCGGCCAGCCCCTGCTCTTCACCGCTGCCGAGGGCATGCACTACACCACCTCCACCGGTGAAAGGATGCTCGACGCCATGGCCGGCCTGTGGTGCGTGAACGCGGGCCACGGCCAGCCGCGCATTGCGGCCGCCATCGCCGAAGTGGCCGGCCGGCTCGACTTCGTGTCGTCCTTCCGCATGAGCCACCCGCAGGCCTTCGAGCTGGCCGACCGCTTAGCCGCCCTGGCGCCGGAAGGCATCGACCATGTGTTCTTCACCAATTCCGGCTCGGAAGCCGTCGATACGGCCTTGAAGATCGCACGGGCTTATCACGTAGCCCGCGGCGACGCGCGCCGCGTCAAGCTGGTCGGCCGAGCCAAGGGTTACCACGGCATGGGCTTCGGCGGGCTTTCGGTGGCGGGCATCGCGCGCCACAAGCGTGACTTCGGGCCGCTGCTGGCCGACACCGCGCACCTGCCCCTGCCCTACGACGGCCGCAGCAAGTTCTCGCGCGGGTTGCCCCAAACGGGCGCCGAGTACGCGGACGCGCTGGAGCAGTTGTTCCTGGTGCACGACCCGGCAACGGTGGCCGCCGTCATCGTCGAGCCGGTCACGGGCTCGGGTGGCGTCTACCCGCCGCCGGTGGGCTACCTGCAGCGGCTGCGCGAGCTGTGCACGAAGCACGGCATCCTGCTGGTGTTCGACGAGGTGATCACCGGGTTCGGCCGGGTCGGCGCACCGTTCGCCGCACAGGCCTTCGACGTCACGCCCGACCTCATCACCTGCGCCAAGGGCATGACCAACGGCACGGTGCCGATGGGCGCAGTGCTCGCCAGCCGCCAGGTCTACGACGCCTTCATGACCGGCGCGCCCGACGTCATCGAGCTGTTCCACGGCTACACCTACTCGGCGCATCCGCTCGCCTGCGCAGCGGCACTGGCCACGCTGGACGTGCACGAGGAGCTTGGCCTTGCCGCCCGCACGGCGCGTATCGCGCCCACCTGGGAAAGCGCGGCGCACGACTTGCGCAGCGCGCCACACATCGCCGACATCCGCAACGTCGGCCTGCTGGGCGCCATCGACTTGCAGCCGCGTGCCGGCGCCGTGGGCGCGCGCGGCAATGAGGTGCAGCTGGCTTGCCAGCAGGCCGGCGTGCTGGTGCGCAACTCCGGCGACACGCTGGTGCTGTCGCCGCCGCTGGTGATCAGCGAGGCCCAGGTCGCCCAGGTGTTCGATGCGATCCGGGGGGCGTTGGCGCGCGTGGGCTGAGTTCAAAGGTGCATCTGTAATGCACCTTCACTTGCGCTTCGTCAACTGGCCCAGCCGGGTGCGGACCTACATTGGAATCAAGCTCTTCCAGAAAGGTCCCAAGATGTCCAAGCGCTCCTACTCCCCCATCGCCGTTGCCGTTGCCGCGCTGTTCCTCGCGGCCCCGCTCTTCGGGTCGGTCGGCGCCACCGTGGTTACCGCCAAGCAGGCGGCCGCCGCACCCTCTGCCCAGGCGCAGCAAGTGCGCAAGATCGTGCTGAAGACCGGCATGGCCGGCGGCAAGATGGTCTACCTGGACGAAAAGGGAACGGCGAACCCGGTGCTCAAGGCCAACGTCGGCGAGACGGTGGAGATCACCCTGTCCAGCGGCGAAGGCGCCGAGCACGACATCGTCATTCCCGACCTGCAGGTGAAGTCGAAGAACTTCAGCGCGGCAACCGGCGCCATCAAGCTCAGCTTCAAGGTCACGCAGTCCGGCAAGTTCACCTATTACTGCTCCATCCCCGGGCATCGCCAGATCGGAATGGAAGGCGTGTTCGAAGTGAGCGGCCCGGCCGACGCTTCGGCGGCCAAGCCCGCCGCGAAGGCGACCGCCGTGCTCGGCGCGGCACCCGCTTCACCCTATGCGGCCACGGCGCCGATCGCACCGGCGGCCACCCACGCCGTCAGCGTGGCCATGGACCCCGCCGCCGTGCCCAAGCCCGTGGGCGCGCGGGCGGCCCAACTCGTGAAGTACACGATAGAGACCGTCGAATTGGAAGGCAAGCTGGACGACGGCACCACCTTCACCTACTGGACTTTCGGCCGCAAGGTCCCCGGCCCCATGCTGCGCGTGAAGCAGGGCGACACCGTGGAACTCACGCTGGCCAACAACAAGTCGAGCAAGGCCGTCCACTCGATCGACCTGCACTCGGTGACCGGCGGCCACGGCGGCGGCGAGCACACGCAGGTCGCCCCCGGCCAGTCCAGGACGATCCGCTTCAAGGCGATGAACCCCGGCCTGTTCGTGTACCACTGCGCCACGCCTTCGGTGCCGCACCACATCTCGGCCGGCATGTACGGCATGATTCTGGTCGAGCCGCCGCAGGGCCTGCCCGCGGTGGACAAGGAGTTTTACGTGATGCAGGGCGACCTGTACACGTCGCACGCCATCGGCACCAAGGGCCACCAGGAGTTCAACCACGAACGGGCGGCCGACGAACTGCCCACCTACTACACCTTCAACGGCGCCGTGGGCGCGCTGACCAAGGAGTTCAAGCTCACGGCCAAGGTCGGTGAAACCGTGCGCGTGTACTTCGGCGTCGGCGGGCCCAACAAGGTGTCGTCGTTCCACGTCATCGGCGAGATCTTCGACAAGGTGTACAGCGAAGGCTCGCTCACCACCGTGAAGAAGGACGTGCAGACGACGCTGGTGGCGCCGGGCGGCGCGACCATCGTGGAGTTCAAGGTCAACTATCCGGGCAACTACCTGCTGGTGGACCACGCGCTGTCGCGCGTCGGCAAGGGGCTGGCGGCGTCGCTGCAGGTCACGGGGCCGGCCGATGCGAGTATCTACCACTCCAACGAGGCGCCGGTGCACGCGGGGCACTGAGCCCCGCTCGTGTGGTCGTCGGGGGTCTGCTCAGAAGCTGTGGCGGATCCCCACGTCGAGCCCCCTGGACGAACTGTTCGCGGCCGTCACCGACCCTCCGAGGCCCAGGGTTGCGCCGCCACTGTTGCTGACATGCGCCAGGGTCCCGTACAACGCGGTGCGCTTGCTCAGGTTGTGCACATAACCGACTGCCACCTTGCTCGAGCGCCTGTCCATGGCCGAACTTGCCGGATCTATGGTCATGCGGGAATAGGCAAGCCGGACTTCACCCGGCCCGACGGGCACCAGGCCGCCGACCAGCCAGCCCTTGGCTTCGTTGGCCCCGTTGGCCTCGGCCTCGTACTGCGCCATCAGCCGGCCCACGCCGAAGTTCCATTGCCCGCCGACGTTGCTCTGGCGGACTCGGCCCGCTGCGTACCGCGTAGAGCCGGTGGCGACAGCCATGTTGAACGGGCCGCTCGTAAAGCCCAGGCGCACGCCATAGCCCGATCCATCACGATGCGTTGCAGCGCTGCTCAGGTTCTCGCCGGCGTAGTACATCGCCTGGCCATAGAAGCCGCCCAATGTGCGAGGCAGCAAGTAGCCCACGCTGTTTGAGGCCCGCACCGAGGTGACGCCGGTGATCGCAAGCGTGTGGATGACGTTCTGCCCCACGCCCACGACGCCGAACGGGTCGAAGGTGCTGCGGTTCCAGTATTGGGGCACGTAGTCGCGGCCCAGCCTGATCTCGCCCCAGTTGCCGGCCAGGCTGACCGTGGAGCGGCGATTGAACGTGACCGACTGCGTCCCATTCAAGGCGACGGTCGACGAGCAGGCGACGGGAGTACCCGCGGCGGCAGGCGTGGCGCCGGTGACGGTGCAGGACCCGCTGGCGCCGCCACCGTTGGACTGGTTGTTGGTGTTCGAGGCCTGCCCGGTGCCGTCGTCGGTGTTGAGCCCCGCCTCAAGCCAGAACGAAGCCGAGAGCCCGCCACCCAGGTCTTCCGTGCCGCGGAAGCCGATGCGCGATGTGTTGTAGCTGCCGGTGCTGACCTGGAACCGGTCGGCGCTCCCGGCGCCCGTGCCGCGACCCCACGTGAGGGCCGTGTCCAGGATACCGAACACGGCCACGGATGACTGGGCGGATGCCGTTGCTGCCGCCCCGGCTGCGGCCAGGGCGACCAGGGTGGTCCTGGTGAACGCATGGGAAATGAGCGGAATGTGAAGGCGTTGCATGGGGGTTTGTCTCCTCGGAGGTCGTTCGTGACGCCCCGATGGTGGCAAGCCCATTGCCCCAAGTGAATTGCTCAATCCGGATCGATTGATCCGGATCCGGCATCAATTGCCGCGGGGCTTGCGCTTGGCCCTGACTTCGCTGAACAGGTCGAACAGCTGCTGGGCCGCCGGCGACAACGACCGGCCACGGCGACGAATCAGCCCCACCTTCCGCGTGACCACGGGGTCGACCAAAGGCACGCTGACCAGCAGCGGATGGTCGGGGCCCGGCATGGCCATCGACGGCACGGCTGCGATGCCCAGGCCGGCTTCGACGAGGCCGAGCGTGGTGGTCACGTGCTGGGCCTCGTAGATGGCCTGCGGCCGGCCTTCCACGCCGGCCAGGGCCTGGTCCAGCAGCACCCGGTTGCCCGAGGTACGCCCCACCGAGATGTAGTCGAACGCGCCAAGCTGCGACCAGCTCACGCGGCGCATCTTCGCAACAGGGTGGTCCCGCCGGCAGGCGGCAACGAAGCGCTCTTCCACCAATGGCTTGAACTCCAGTTCGCCCTCCTGCGCGCCGATGAAGTTCAGGCCGAAATCAGCCTCACCGCGGGCGACGGAGGCCAGGACTTCATTGGCTCCCGCATCGAGCACCTTGACGCGCACCTTGGGGCTTCGCTCGTGGTAACGGCGAATCACTTCCGACAGGTAGTAGTACACGGTGGACGGCACGCATGCCACCGTCACCTCGCCCATCCGCGTGGCCGCGACCCCGCGGATTCCCAGCAGCGTGAAGTCGAGTTCGTCGAGCAGCTCGCGCACTTTCCGCTCGAAGTCGCGGCCCACTGCCGTGAGCGTCACCCGCCGCGTGGTGCGCTCCAGCAGGCGCACGCCGAGCGCCTGCTCGAGCTTGTCGATGCGGCGGCTGAAGGCCGGCTGCGACAGGTGGACGGACTCGGCCGCCTTGCGAAAGTTGGTCAGTTCCGCCACCGCGCGAAAGGCCAGCAGGTCGTTCAGGTCGAAGTTGATGGCCATGTCGTCTTCCTCCATTTCGATTGATGTTCATTGTCGATCAGTTGATCCCAAATATGCAATTCACTTTGGTAATGATTCGCCCGAAGATCCGGGCCATGAAGCGAGTCCTCCCCTGCGTCCTGATGCGTGCCGGCACGTCCCGGGGCCCCTTCTTCCTGCGCGACTGGCTGCCGCAGGACGAGGCGGCGCGCGACGAGGCGCTCATCGGCGCGATCGGCGCGTCCGACCTGCTGCAGGTGGACGGGGTCGGAGGCGGCAGCACGCTGACCAGCAAGGTCGCGATCGTCTCGAAGTCGTCCCAGCCGGGCTGCGACGTGGACTACCTGTTTGCCCAGGTCGGCGTCGGGCAGAAGTCCGTCGACACCCGGCCCAACTGCGGCAACATGCTCTCCGGTGTCGCCCCTTTCGCCATCGAACAGGGGCTTGTGGCGGCACGGCACGGCGAAACGACAGTGCGCGTGTTCAACGTGAACACCCGGTCCCGGATCGACGTGACCGTGCAGACCCCTGGCGCTCGCGTCACTTATGAGGGCACGACCGGCATCGATGGCGTGGCAGGCACCGCTGCCGCCATACGGCTGGACTTTCTCGATGCGTGGGGCGCGGTCACCGGCTCGGTGTTCCCCACCGGCCGCCGCATCGACGTCGTCCATGGTATCGAGGTGACGTGCATCGACGCCGCTATGCCGCTCGTGATCATGCGTGCCGCCGACCTCGGACTGACGGGTCGCGAGCAGCCGGAAGAACTGGATGCGAATCGCGACCTGATGGCGCGCATCGAGTCGCTCCGGTGTGCCGCGGGCGAGGCCATGGGGCTCGGTGACGTGTCGGCCAGCGTGATCCCCAAGCCCGTGATCGTGAGCGAAGGCGACGATGCGGGCAGCGTCACGTCGCGCTACTTCACCCCGCGCCGCTGCCATGCCTCGCATGCGGTGACCGGCGCGATCGGCGTGGCCACTGCCTTCGCCCTGCCTGGCACCGTCGCCAGTGGAACGACGGCCCCGCCGGGTGCCCGCTCGATCTCGGTCCTCCATCCCCAGGGCCGCATCGACGTCGAAGTCGTCCTGGAGGGCGAAGGCCTCGATGCGCGCATCCAGCGCGCCGCCCTGATCCGCACCGCCCGAAAGATCCTGCAGGGCGAACTCCACATCCCGCCCTACGTTTACTCGCAACCGCCCGAAGGAGACAAACCCATGAAACGCCTCATCGCCCCGGCAGTGGCCGCCGTGATCGCTGCCGCTGCGCCCCTGGCTGCAACGGCCTACCCCGACAAGATCATCACGATCGTCGTCCCTACCGCGCCGGGCGGCGGCAACGACGCAATGGCCCGGACCATCGCGCAGAAGCTCGGGCCCCTGCTGGGCCAGTCGATCATCATCGACAACCGGGCCGGCGCCAATGGCGCGATTGCCAGCGAGTTCGTGGCGCGCGCGCCGGCCGATGGCCACACGCTGATGTTCGGATACATCGCGACGCATGCGATGAACCCGGCCCTGCAGAAGCTGCGCTATGACCCCGTCGCGGATTTCGCCCCCATCGGGCTCGTCGGCTACTCGCCGACCCTGATGGTCGCCAATGCCAGCCTGCCGGTGAAGGACGTGAAGGACCTGGTCGCGCAACTGAAGGCCAAGCCCGACCGGTACGCCTACGCGTCTGCCGGCAACGGCACCGCTCCGCACTACGCGGCCGAGCTGTTCAAGCTCAATGCCGGCGTGGTGATGCTGGGCGCGCCGTACAAGGGTTCGGCGCCCGCGATTGCCGACACGATCGGCGGGCAGACCCAAGTCATGTTTCCCAGCCTGTTCGCCGCACTGCCGCACGTGCAGTCCGGCAAGCTGAAGGCGCTGGCTATCGCCGGCCCCAAGCGCTCTCCGCTCCTGCCGAACGTGCCCACGCTGAAGGAGGCAGGCGTCGACGGCGTCGAAGTCCAGCAGTGGTACGGCTTCTTCGCCCCGGCCAAGACACCGAAGCCGGTCATCGAGCAGATCAACAAGGCGCTGAACCAGGTTCTGGCGGACAAGGAAGTCATCAAGCGCATCGAAGGGCACGGAGCCGACGTCGAGTCGAGCACGCCGGAGAAGTTCGGCGAACTCGTGAAGTCCGAGCTCGTCAGGTGGAAGGCCGTCGTGCAGCGCGCGAAGCTCACGGCGGAGTAAACCATGGCTTCCACGATCATCGACTCCGCCATTTTCCAGGGCATCTTCAGCAGCGACGAGATGCGCCACGTCTGGTCCGACGAGAACCGCACGCAGAAATACCTGGATGTCGAATCCGCGCTGGCCAGGGTGCAAGGGCGCCTCGGCCTGATCCCCCAGGAAGCCGCCGACGAGATCGTCAGCCACTGCCGCCTGGACCAGATCGACATGGCGAAACTGCGCCAGCAAACCGAGCGCATCGGCTACCCGATACTCGGTGTCGTGTCGCAGCTTAATGCCCTGTGCCGCGACAAGCTGGGTGAGTACTGCCATTGGGGTGCGACGACCCAGGACATCACGGATACCGCGACCGTGCTGCAGATCCGCGAAGGACTTGCCATCGTCGATCGCGAGCTGGCCGCCATTTCAGCGGCGATGGCGGACCTGGCAGGCAAGCATCGCGATACCCCGATGATCGGCCGCAGCAACCTGCAGCAGGCCATCCCCGTGACCTTCGGCTACAAGATGGCCGGCCTGCTGTCCGCGATCGAGCGCCACCGCGAGCGCCTCGCGCAACTGAGGCAACGGGTGCTGGTCGGTGAATTCGCGGGTGCCGCGGGAACGCTGGCTTCGCTGGACAAAGGCGCGATGGAAACCCAGGCGGGGCTGTGTGCCGAACTGGGCCTGAAGCAGCCCGTCATCGCCTGGCACACCATCCGCGACAACTTTGCGGAAGTCGGTGCGTTCCTCGGCCTGGTGGGCGGCACGCTCGGCAAGCTGAGCATGGACGTCAAGCTGATGATGCAGACCGAAGTGGGCGAGGTGTACGAGCCCTACGCCCACGGCCGGGGTTCGAGCAGCACGATGCCGCAGAAGCGCAACCCGATCTCCAGCTGCTACATCCATGCCGCCATCTCGGTGGTGCGCCAGCATTCGGCCGCCCTCATGGACGCGATGGTCGCCGACCACGAGCGCTCGACCGGGCCGTGGGAAATCGAATGGATCGTGCTGCCGGAGGCTTTCTGCCTGATGGCCGGGGCGCTCAAGCAGTCGCGCTTCGTGCTCGAAGGCCTGGAAGTGGACGCCGATGCCATGCGCCGGAACATCGACCTGACGCACGGCCTCGTGATGAGCGAGGCCGTCATGATGGGGCTGGGCCCGTACATCGGGCGCGAGTATGCGCACGACCTGGTTTACGACATCTGCCGGCAGGCCGTGCAGCAGCAGCGGCCGCTGCTCGACCTGCTTGCCTCGCACCCCGAGATCAACCGGCACCTGGACCGCGCTGCGCTGGCGAAGCTGTGCGACCCGGTGAATTATCTCGGGCAGTCGGGCGTCATGGTCGATCGCGTGCTGGCGTCGCTGCGCCGCGACTGACTCCAGGCCGCGGCTTCAGCCGCAGCAGGCGACCCGCACCTTCGCGCCCTGCGCCACGGCGGGCGCGCATGAAGTGGCCGGTCCGCAGCAAGAGGCCCCATCGAGGGCCTCTTCTGCGGGCACCCCGCAAACACCCGTCTCGGGCAAGTCGAGTTCCACGCGGTCGGCCGCTGCCATGTCGCCGGCGATCGCCGCCACCACGGAGCGCGCCTGCTCGAAACCCGTCGCCATCAGGAAGGTCGGCGCGCGCCCGTAGCTCTTGACGCCCAGCGTGTAGAAACCGGGTTCGGGATGCGACAGCTCGCGGTGGCCATGCGGGCGCACGGTGCCGCAACTGTGCACGTTGGGGTCGATCAGCGGCGCGAGGGCTTCGGTCGACTCGAGCATGGTGTCCAGGCGCAGCCGCAGTTCGCTGACCATGGGCAGGTTCGGGCGCTGCCCGGTGGCGCAGACGATCTGGTCGATGCCGGCCAGCACGCGCACATCGCCCTTGCCGTCCAGGCCCTCCACCGTGATGGTGCCGCCTTCCTCGCGCAGCGACATGATGCGCAGGCCGCCCACGAACTCCAGGCCGCCGTGGTCCCGCAGCATCTTCAGGGAGTTGCCGAGCTGGCCGCGCGCGGGCAGCGCATCTGCGTCCCCACCGCCGAACACGCGGTCCAGCACCATGCTGCGCACGGCCCAGACGAGTCGCGTTGCGGGCATGCTGCGCGCCAGCTCCGCCAGCGCCAGCAGCGTGTTGGCGGCCGAATGGCCGGCACCGACCACCAGCGTGCGCTTGCCCGCATAGCGCTCCACATCGCGGCCCAGCACGTCCGGGATGCCGTAGAAGATGCGGTGCTTCAGTTGCTCCTCGCCGAACGCAGGCAAGCCGCTCGCGCCCAGCGGGTTGGGGCTGTTCCACGTGCCGCTCGCATCGATCACCGCTCGCGCGCGGAACACGACGGGCCGGCCATCCTGCTCGGCGTGCATCAGGAACGGCGCCTTGTCACGGCCGGAGGTCTTGACCTTGTCGAAGCCTTCACGGCTGATGCCCAGCACCCGCGTGTGCAGCTTCAAGGCCGCCGCAACCTGGGGCAGGGCCGCATATGGCCGCAGCACCCGGTCGACGACCTCGCCGGCGAAAGGCAGGTCTTCGGCGGGCGGTGCGCGCCAACCGGTCGGCTCCAGCTGCGCGGCCATCGCCGGGTCGACGTTGTAGCGCCAGGGCGAGAACAGGCGCACGTGGCCGTAATCCAGCAGGTTGGCGCCCACGCTGTCGCCGGCTTCCAGCACCAGCGGCGTGAGCCCGCGCTCCAGCAGGCGCGCTGCCGCGGCCAGGCCCACGGGGCCTGCACCGACGATGGCTACGGGAAGGGATGTCATCGGCAGCTCTCCAGTTGGCCGTCGGGCACGGAACACGAATCGACGCACGCCTGGCCCTGGCAGCAATTGACCGTCAGGTACGCCAGCAGATCGTTCATGCGGCCGTACTCGGCGCGGTAGATCAGGTTGCGGCTGGCCCGCTCGCTCGTCACCAGGCCGGCGGCAACCAGCTCTTTCAGGTGGAACGACAGCGAACTGCCCGGTATGCCCAGGCCTTCGGCCATGGTGCTGGGTGTCATGCCGCGCGGGCCGGCGATGACCAGTGCGCGGAAGACCTGCAGCCGCACCGGCTGCGCCAGCGCGGCCAGGGAGCGAACGACGTCTGATTCATCCATATTTCGATTCTAGTCGAATTATCGATTTGGCGTCAAGGACTCGCAGGCGACAATATTGCCCATGCGCATCTCCGACCTCCGGCAGCAGCTCCGCACCCACGGCGCCGGGCCCTCGCACGAGTTCCGCGTGCTGCGCCTGTGGTCGCAGGCCCTGCCGCAGCACAGCGGCAAGCGGCGCACCGAACACTTCATGCCCAGGCCGCTGCTGGATGCGCTGCCTGCCTTCGAGTCGCAGCTGGACGGCATCGCCCGCATCGCCTCGGTCCACCCCGGCGAAGACGGCGCCGAAAGGCTGCTGGTCGCATTGGCCGACGGCCAGACCGTCGAAAGCGTGCTGTTGCCGCGCGGCGGCCTGTGCATCTCTTCGCAGGTGGGCTGCGCGGTGGGGTGCCTGTTCTGCATGACGGGCCGCAGCGGCCTGGTGCGCCAGGTCGGCAGTGCCGAAATGGTGGCGCAGGTGGTGCTGGCGCGGCAGCGCCGGGCCGTGAAGAAGGTCGTCTTCATGGGCATGGGCGAGCCCGCGCACAACCTCGACAACGTGCTGGAAGCCATCGACCTGCTGGGTACCGCAGGCAACATCGGGCACAAGAGCCTGGTGCTGTCGACGGTGGGCGACTCGCGCGTCTTCGAGCGCCTCGCCGGGCAGGCCGTCAAGCCGGCGCTGGCCTTGTCGCTGCACACGACGCACGATGCGCTGCGCGAGCGCCTGCTGCCGCGCGCCCCGCGCATGACCTGCGAGGAGATCGTCGAGCGCGGCGAAGCGTATGCGCGCGCCAGCGGCTATCCCATCCAGTACCAGTGGACGCTGCTCGAAGGCGTGAATGACGGCGACGACGAGGTCGAAGGCATCGTGCGCCTGCTGGGCGGCAAGTACGGCCTGCTCAACCTGATTCCCTACAACCGGGTGGACGGCCTCGACTTTCGCCGGCCATCGTGGGAGCGGGCCGCCGCGATGGCCCGCACGCTGCACCGGCGCGGCATCCTCACCAAGCTGCGGCAGTCGGCCGCGCAGGATGTCGACGGCGGCTGCGGGCAGTTGCGTGCGCGCGCGATTCGCGTCGTTGCTACAGCGGGCTCACATACACCGGTGCGAATCCACCACCCGGCGTCCTGAAGTTCGTCGTCTGTCCCTGGTACAGGCGTGCAGCCACCCACTGGACTTCGCCCTGGTAGACATAGTTGCGCAGGTCGAATTTGAGCGGACGCTCTTCGTCGCCCGAGATCGACCGCTCGCCGGGGGCCACGACCTGCTGCGCCACGTAGCCACCGGCCGATATCTCCTGCCAGACGCGCTGCGTGACCTTGTCCCCCCGGTAAGCCGCCTTGCCGCCATAGCCCGCGAACGGCTTGAAGAAGTACTGCTTGCGTTGCGCCCATAGCTCCGGCGCATTGCCGCTATCGACCACGATCGTGCGCGGGATCCCATCGAGCAAGGCGGCGCGCGTCGCCCCCGATACGCCGAGGCCGTCGAGCGTTGCCGCGTCGCTCAGCAGCGCCAGGTTGCGCTTGTCGGCCAGCAGGGCGTGGGCGCGCGGGTGGGGTGTCACGACCGCCGCGCCGGCCAGGTAGGCCGAGCGGATGGCCGCATGGCGCGGGTCGTCGAAGTAGAAGTCGGTCAACCGGTTGTAGACCAGGTCGATCCGGGTGTCGTGCAGCATCAAGCCATCGTTCGCCCACTGCAACTCGGCCGGGTCGGCGACGAAAGCGCGGATGCCGTACCGCTCGAACAGGCGCTGGAACAGCAGGAACTCGGGGTAGAGGTACTGCGCAGCCGGCGCCTCGTCCACGATGGCGATGGTGCGCGGGCGTGCCGCGCGGCCCGCGAGCCGCCACTCGCTGAAGAACATCTCCAGGATGGCCTCTTCGAACCGCTCGGCTGCGGCGATGTCGGGGCCGAGCTCCTCCACCGGCGTGCAACAGGCCAGGTGGGCGCGTGCCAGCACGGAGTTGAGCATCGCGCCGCCGGCATTGGTGTTGACTTCGATCAGCCCGAGGCCGCCGGCGGTGGCGTGAAAGTCGTAGCCGAAGAACGCCCCTGCGGCGCCCGGGTCGTGCCGTGCAATTGCGGGTGAGCGATCCAGCACCAGCCGGCGATAGGCCGCCAGCTTGGTGACCGACTCCACTGCCGCGATGACGGACGCCATCTCCTCGAGGTGAACAGGCGAGACGAACACCGGCCGCGCGGCGAACATGTGCGGGCAGCGCTCCTGCACCAGCGCGAAAACCTCCGGCGACCCGATCTCCGACTCGAGGGCAGCGCGCAGCCGCCCCGCATCGAGGCTCGCGCAGAAACACCCGGCGTTCAGGGAAGCGGCCGCTTCACGCGACCGGGCCAGCGTTGCAGCAGTCATCCGGGGGCCTCCGTCTCTTGAATACTTCCATGATACTCGAATTCTCGAATTTTGGTAAACCACCGGCGCCGGGCAAGCCTGGCGGTCAGAATGCCCCCATGAACCTGCTCAGGAAGTACCTGAAGCCACAGCGCAAGCTGGCGGCGCTGGCCCTGCTGCTGGCCGCGCTGAGCCAGGTGCTCGCGCTGCTGGACCCCATCATCTTCGGCTGGCTGGTCGACGACTACGCCAACCAGCGCCACGTGAAGGGCGACTCAGAGCTGGTGGAAGGCGCGCTGCGCCTGCTGGCGCTGGCCGTGGCGGTGGCCATCGCGTCGCGCGCCTGCAAGGCCATGCAGGACTACCTGACCCGGCTCGTCGTGCAACGCTTCGGCACCCAGGTGTTCAACGACGGCCTTCGCCAGACCATGCGCCTGCGCTACCAGGAGTTCGAGGACCAGAGCAGCGGCGAGACGCTGTCGCTGCTGCTGCGCGTGCGGCGCGACACCGAGCGCTTCATCAACGCCTTCATCAACGTGCTGTTCGCCTCGCTGGTGGGCATGGCCTTCCTGCTCTGGTATGCCGTCACCAAGAGCTGGCTGCTGGTGCCGGTGTTCCTGGTCGGCCTGCTGGTGCTGGGCGGCCTGTCGGGGCTGCTCAGCCGGCAGATCCGCGGCCAGCAGCGCGCCCTGAACCGCGAGACGACGCGCAACGCGGGCTTCATCACCGAGAGCCTGCGCAACGTGGCGCTGATCCGCAGCCTGGGCCTTACCTTTCGCGAGATCCGGCGGCTGGAAGCGCAGACGAAGGTGATCTTCGACCTGGAGATGGCCAAGGTCCGGCGCATCCGCTGGCTCACCTTCCTGCAGGGCACCACGCTCAGCCTGCTGAAGCTGTCGGTGCTGTTCACGCTGCTCTGGCTGATCTTCCGCGACGTGCTGTCCACCGGCGAGCTGATCGCCATGCAGTTCATCGCGGTCGGCATCCTCGCGCCGCTGCAGGAGCTGGGCAGCATCATCCTGGCGTGGCGCGAGGCAAGCGCCTCGATGGCGAACTTCGCCGAGCTGATGGCCAAGCCGGTCGACCAGCGGCCCAAGGACGCGGTGTACGTAGGCCCCATCGAATCGCTGCGCTTCGAGCACGTGGTGTTCCGCCATCGCGGCGCCACCGAGAACGCGCTGGACGACGTGAGCTTCTCGGCGCTGCGCGGCGACACGATAGCCTTCGTGGGTCCTTCCGGGTCCGGCAAGTCCACGCTGGTGAAGCTGCTGCTGGGCCTGTACCGCCCTGCATCGGGCGAGGTCTACTTCAACGACGTCAGCACCCGGCGGCTGCGCTACAACGAAGCGCGCCGCCAGGTGGGCTACGTGACGCAGGAGACCAGCCTGTTCGGCGGGACGGTGCGCGAGAACATGCTGTTCGTGCGGCCCGATGCCTCCGACACGCAGATCCTGGCGGCGCTGGAGCACGCGCAAGCCGGGGCGCTGCTGGCACGGCTGCCGAAGGGCCTGGACACGGTGGTCGGCGAGGCCGGCACCAAGCTGTCGGGCGGCGAACGCCAGCGCCTGTCGATCGCGCGGGCGCTGCTGCGCGAGCCGCGCCTGCTGGTGTTCGACGAAGCCACCTCGGCGCTGGATTCGCTGACCGAGCAGCAGGTGACGGAGACCGTGCGCCGCGTGTCGGCCGAGCGGACCCAGATCACGCTGCTGATCGCCCACCGCCTGTCGACCGTGCTGCACGCGGACGCGATCTACGTGCTGGAGAAGGGCCGCATCGTGGAGAGCGGCACGCACACCGAGCTGGTCGCGCTGAAGGGCCTGTACTACGCGATGTGGCGCCAGCAGATCGGCGAACGCGAAGCGGCCCCTGTGGGCCGCGCCGGCGTGCCGGAGGATGACGAAGACGCGGAACCGCTTTGAAGCGACAATCCGCCCCATGCTGACCGTCCATCACCTCGGCAAGTCGCAGTCGGAAAGGATTGTCTGGCTGTGCGAAGAGCTGGGCATCCCGTACGAGTTGAAACACTACGCGCGCGATGCGAAGACGATGCTCGCGCCGCCTGAGATGCGCAAGCTGCACCCACTGGGTTCGGCGCCCGTCATCACCGACGGCGACCTGGTCCTCGCGGAGTCAGGCGCGATCGTCGATTACGTGATCGCACGGCACGGCAACGGCCGCCTCGCCCTGGGACCGCAGCATCCGGACTACCCGTCGTACGTTTATTGGTTCCACTTCGCCAACTCGAACCTGCAGCCGCTGATGCACCGGGGCATGCAGCTGCAGCGGCTGAAGCTGCCGGCGGACCATCCGATCCTGATAGCCACGCTGGAGCGGCTGGACCGTGCCATGCGCTACCTCGACGACCGGTTGGCACAGGCCCGGTGGCTGGCCGGCAACGAGTTCACGGCAGCGGACATCATGATCGTGTTCACGCTCACGACCATGCGGCACTTCATGCCATTGGACCTGGCGCCGTATGCGCACGTACTGGCCTACCTGCAGCGCGTTGCGCAACGCGAGGCGTATCGCGTGGCGATGGAGAAGGCCGATCCGGGGATGGAGCGCTTGCTGGACTGAACCAGCAATTCACCGATACCCGCGCAACGTGTTGTACCGCTCGACCTGCGCCGCGTCCAGGATGGCGGTTTGCCGCAGGTGCGTCTGCAGGTGCGAAGATCGAATCTGCGCTTGCAACTGGGCGATGGCTTCCGTGCGGCGCCTGACCTCTGCCTCGGTCGCCCGCTTGTCGCGGAACAGCCGGTCCAGTTCGCGCTCGGCTTCCACCAGCTGCACGCCGAGACGGCGCACGTCGGCCTTGTGTTCGTGCATCAACGACCGGGTGGCTGCGGATTGCTCAGGTGTCAGCTGCAACCGGTCCGCGAGCTCCAGCACGTGGAGCGGCCCCGGATAGCCGTTGAGTTCGGCGGCCTTGGCCAGGCCTATGCCCTCCCCCTCGGTCCATTCACGCTGCTCCTGGGCGGAAAGTGCCTTGATCTCCCGGTCCTGCTCCCCCGCATAGGAAGAAGCACGGCCGTGCCCGGCATGCTGGGCCACGGCAGGGCCTACGGCAAGCAGCGCGCAGGTCACGGTGAGCAAGTTGGCAAGTTTCATGGCGAGGCCTCCGAGCCGCCCAGTTTAGCGCCGGCCCGATGCCCGCCCGCGTGCCTGCAACCAACGCACCAGCACACCCAGCATCGGCACCTTGGCATAGAACTCCTCGGCCGCATCCCAGTAGTCGCGGTGCCACTCGATGCGCCCGTCAGTGTCGGCCAGGCGCAGGTGCGAAGCACCGCGTATCACTTGCACGCCATGGCCGAGCGCACGCGTCCTGAAGTGGAAGTCCCACAACAGGGCCCAGTTCTCGCCCGCCCCGATCCGCTCGGTGACCACGAACCGCGGTTCGGCCAGCGTGTCGAACATGTGCGCATAGACGCGCCGGATCGCTTCCACCCCGGCCACTTCGTTGAACGGGTCCTTGAAGTGCGCATGCCCGGTGTACCACTCGCCCAGCGAATCGAGGTCTGCGGGCGCGAAGCGCTCGAAGAACTGCTGGATGTCCTCGATCGTCTTCACTTCAAAGCCCCGTCGCACGGCGCACGACCCACTGGTAAAGGCCGAAGGGCAGCAGCGACAGCAGCTTGAGCGTGCGCGTGAAGCGCTTGGGAAAGTGGATCTCGAACTCGCCCCGCTCCCAGCCACCGATCATCGCCTCGGCGGCTTCGGCTGCAGTGACCAGCGCCGGCATGCGAAACCGGTTGGGTGCAGTGAGCGGAGTCTCCACGAAGCCGGGGTTCACCACGCTCACGCCCACGCCGCTGGCCTGCAGGTCCATGTACAGCGCCTGCGACAGGTTGATCAGCGCGGCCTTCGTGGGGCCGTAGGCCAGGCTGTTCGGCAGCCCGCCATAGCCCGCCACGCTCGACACCAGGCTGATGTGCCCCCTGCCCTGCGCCAGCAACGGCCGCAACACGGCGTCGAGCAGGACGAGCGCCGCTGCGTAGTTGACCTGCAGGTGGCGCAGCGCCTCGTCGATGTCGAAGGCCGTGGCGCGCATCGGCTTGTAGTGGCCGGCACAGTACACCACCAGGTCCAACGGGCCCGCGGCGAAGATGTCGCGCGCCGCGCCCGCCACCGCGCCGGCCGATGTGACGTCCAGCGGCTTGGCGATGGCCCACGGATGGGCCTGCGCCAGCACCTGCAACTCCTGCGCATTGCGCGCCGACGCGAACACCACGGCGCCGCGCCTGAGCAGGGCTTCGGCCGTCGCGCGGCCGATGCCGCTGGAAGCGCCGACGATCCACACTCGGCGCCCGGTCCACCCCGACAAGGACGCATTCAACGAGCTCATGGCTTGCGGAAAGCCAGCGTCACATCGCCCAGGTGGATGCCGAACTTGCTCATGGCTGTGCGGTTCAGCAGCACGCCGTCGGGCATCAGGAACATCCAGTCGTCCATGGCTACGTGCCAGGTGCGGCCGTCCACCGGCAGCGCGAGCGTGTAGGTCCAGTGCAGTGCATTGCCGGATGCGCGGCCCACGGCTTCGCCGACCACGTCGTCGGCGCGGCCCACGTACCTGCCCTCGCCCGTTTTCGTGACGCGCCAGATTCGCTTCTGCCTGGTGCCGTCCGTGTACGTGAAGTCCTCGTCCAGCACGCCTTCGTTGCCCTGCCACCGGCAGTCCATGGAAACCGTGAAGCGCTTGCCCACCTGGCCGCTGCGATCGGTGAACATGCCGGCCGCCAGCACCTTGCCGTCGAAGTACCGCTCCAGCAGGAAAGAGGGTTGCTCCCTGGCATAGTCGGCGACTTCGGGCGTGGCGCAGCCCGTGAGAGCCAGTGCCGGCGCTGCAGCCAGGCAGGTGCGGCGAGTCATGGTCATGATGAGGCTCCGGTGCGTACGAACGTGAGTTGGAGGAGGACGGCCGCCCCGAGCTTCAACGCGCAGGGCAGCAGGCAATAGGCAGCGGTGAGGACCGCCAGCGCGGCGGGGTCTCGCGCGCCGGGCGAGTAACCGCCGAGCGCAAGCAGGGGCAGCGCCGCCCCCGCAGCCAGCGCCAGGTTCAACTTGGTCGCGAAGTTCCACCAGCCGAAGAACAGGCCCTCGCTGCGCCCCTGTTCGCCCGCGTCGCGAATCACGCCGGCCAGCAGCGCGCCCGGCAAGGCGAGGTCGCTGCCCAGGGCGAGGCCGCTCGCCATGCAGACGAAGGCGAAGCCGGTGGTGTCCCCTGCCCCCAGGCTGGCCGCGCCGATGAAAGCGGCGATCGCCAGCAGCATGCCGGCGCGCCAGCTGCGCACGAGGCCCCAGCGCCGCACCGCGGCCAGCCACAGCGGCATCGATGCGGCTGCGCACAGGAAGTACATGCCGAGAAAGAGCGCCTGCGACGAGGCCGGTGCCTGCAGCCGGTCCTGGATGAAGAACAGCAGCAGCGTCGCCGGGATCGCGCTGGCAATGCCGTTGGCCACGAAGACGCCGAGCAGGGCGCGGAAGGCGCGATGCCGGAACGGCAGCCACGGCGACCCATAGGCGACGGCGGCCGCAGGCAGCGGGTGCGGGGTACCTTGCCATGCAAACCATGCGATGACCAGCGCCGCGGCCAGCGCCACCGCCGTCCACGCCCATCCGGCGAAGGCCGGCAACACCGACGCGACCAGCACGCCGGCCAGCCCGAACCCTTCGCGCCATCCCACGATGCGCGCGCGCTGCACTTCATCGCCCGCCAGCCGCGCGCCCCATGACTGGTGCGCGATGCTGATCGTGCTGTATGCAAGATACGTGAGCACCAGCGCGCCGGCCGCGCACGCGAGCAGTGCGTCACCGCGCACCGGCGGCAGGAACAGCAGCGTGAAGCCGCCCGCCAGGGCCACGCAGGCGATGGCCACGGCGCCCAGCAATGTGCCGGGCGAAGCCTGGAACAGGCGATCGGTCCAACGCCCCACCAGCGGGTCGATGAGGGCGTCGCCCAGGCGCGTCAATAGCAACAACGCCCCCAGCGTGGCAAGCGGCACGCCGAACTCGCTCGCATAGTGCGCGGGAAGCTGCACGTACAGCGGCAGCGCCACGAACGCGAGCGGCAACCCCGTAAGGCCATAGCGCCACGCATCGCGATTGCCGATCACGGACGGCCCAGCAGGTTGGCGCGCATGGCGGGCTCCGAGGTTCGGGGGCCCAGCCAGATCGAGAAGAAGAGAGACGCGAAGCGCACATCGGCCACTTCGCCGATGAAGCGGTCGTTGAAGAAGAAAGACGCACCCTTGCCGGGCGCGTGCACGCCCGTGATCCGGTCGCCGGCCTTCACGTCGGGCAGGAAGGCCGCCAGCGCCTGTTCCCATCGTGCCCCGGCGTCCGCGTCGATGTTCCCCGCCCGCCTCATCTCGGTGAGCGAGCGGGCTGCGATGTCGCGTCCGCGGAGTGCCCGCGCGTAGGCCAGTTCCAGCGCAAAGGCATGCCGGTCCGGCTGCAGGGCTTCGAATCCCGGCGCCACCCACAGCTTCGCCTCGTACACCTGCAAGCCCAGCCACGTGAGCCGCGCGCTGCCTTGCAGTCGCGCCTGCGGCACGGCCTGCTGCCAGGGCACGGCGCCAACCGCCACGGTGGCCAGCGCCAGCAGCATCACGGCGCAGGCTTTCGCAAGGTGTACTGCACCACGTCGGTGTTGCCATGGATGAAGGCGGCTTCGCAATAGCACAGGTAGAACTCCCACATGCGGATGAAGCGAGCGTCGAACCCCAGCGCCATCACTTCGTGGCGCTGGGCCATGAAGCGCTCGCGCCAGTAGCGCAGGGTGCGCGCGTAGTCGGGCCCGAACGCGAAGGACTCCACCACCTCCAGCCCGGCCGCTTTCGCCTGCTTCATGAACTCGCGCGGGCAAGGCAGGCAGCCACCGGGGAAGATGTACTGCTGGATGAAATCGGTGCCGCTGGCGTACCGGTCCCACAACGCGTCGGCGATGACGATGGACTGGATGCAGGCGTGGCCGCCCGGCTTGAGCAGCCGTGCGACGGTGGAGAAGTACGTGGGCCAGTAGGCGCGCCCGACCGCCTCCACCATCTCGATGGAGCACACCGCGTCGAACGGCCCGTCGGCGATGTCGCGGTAGTCCTGCAGGCGCAGGTCCGTGCCGTTGCCCAGCCGCGCAAGCCGCTGCTGCGCGAACGCGAGTTGCTCGTGCGACAAAGTCACACCCGTGACGTGCGCGCCGAACGCACCGGCCGCCGTCTCGGCCAGCGCACCCCAGCCGCAGCCGATCTCCAACACGCGGTCGCCCGCTTTCACGCCGGCCGCGACCAGGGCACGCCGCACCTTTTCGCCCTGCGCCGCTTCCATCGAAAGGCCCGGTTGCGTGAAGAGCGCCGACGAGTAGTTCATGGTGCCGTCCAGCCACAGCCGGTAGAAGGCGTTGCCCAGGTCGTAATGCGCCTCGATGTTGCGACGGCTGCCGGCGCGCGAGTTGCGGTTGCGCAGGTGGCGCAGGCGATCCAACAGCGTCATCCACACGCTGCCATACACGGCGCCTTCGAGTTCGCCGCGGTTGTGCACCAGCAGCGACAAGGTGGCGGCCAAGTCGCTGGTGGTCCAGCCGCCTGCCATGAAAGTTTCGGCCAGTCCGATGTCGCCGCGCGCCAGGCACGCGTTGAAGACCTCCCAGTCGTCGACTTGCATGGATGCCGCCGGCTCGCCCCGGCCGAACATCCGGGCGCTCCCATCGGGCAGCTGCAGGCGCATGCTGCCATGGCGGATGCGCTCCAGCAGCGCGAGCGCGAGGCGGGCCGCATGGGGCAAGCGCGACAGCGCAGGCGGGGTCGGAAACGTCGTGGTGTTCATGCGGGACCTCCGCGGGTGGCCGGCAGCGCCGGTGCCGCGGGTTTGGGGATCAAGGGGACCTTGCGCAGCCACAGCTGCAAAGCCTGCCAATGGATGCGCCAGGCGATGCCCAGGCACAGGAGCGGAAAGCGCACGAGGGCGCGGCGGATGGCGGCAGCGGTAAGCGGCTGGAGGCGGCCGCTCACGCTGGTCTGCAGCAGCGCGCCCTGCGCATCTGCATAGTCGATGCGCACCACGGCGCGGTCACGTGCGGGCGTGATGAGGAAGCGGAAGCGGTATTCCCCCTGCACTTCACAGAAAGGAGAGACGTAGAAGTTTTTCCGGGCGCATAGCTCGCGTCCCCACGCCGCGCCATCGAGCACGTAGGCGTGGCGTTCGCCGAAGGTGTTGTTCACTTCCGCCACGACGGCGCGCAGGCTGCCGTCGGCGCGATGGCAGTACCAGAAGCTCACCGGCTTGAACGCGTAGCCGAACACCCGCGGAAAGCAATGCAGCCAGGCTTCACCCGTGGCGTCGTCGATGCCTTCGCGCGCCAGCAGGCCGTCGAGCCACTGCAAGGCGTCCTCGCCGCCGTCCCCATGCTCACGGTCATGAAAGGCGAAGAGGGCCGCGCGATTGCGCGCCAGCGGCCAGCGCGCGTTGCGCCAGCTTCGCATGGGCAGCAGCACGAAGAGCGTCGGATAGGCGAACGCGTACGCCACCGGCCTGAGCCGCGCATGGCGCACCTGGCCGCTGCCGATCAGGGGCCGGTTCAAGCGGAAATCCCCGCACGCACACGGGCGGGGATCGTGGCGAGCACGCCGCGTGCCGCCGCCAGCCCCGACTGCAGGCCGTCTTCGTGGAACCCGTACCCGGTCCACGCACCGCAGAACCAGGTGTGGCGCAGGCCCTGCAGCTTCGGCAAGCGCCGCTGCGCCTCGACGGCGGCCGCATCGAACACCGGATGGTCGTAGCTGTATTCGCCGATGACGTGGCGCGGGTCGATCGGGCGAATCGGGTTGAGCGAAACGACCACGGGTTGCTTCCAAGGCAGCGGCTGCAGCCGGTTGATGAGGTAGTGCAGGCACACCTGCGGCTCGCCGTCGCTCGTGCCGCTTTCATAGTTCCACGCAGCCCAGGCACGCTGCCCGGGCAGCACCGACGCATCGGTGTGCAGCACGGCGCGGTTGGCCTGGTAGCGGATGGCACGCAGCATCGCCCGTTCATGGGGACTGGGGTCAGCCAGCAGCCGCAAAGTGTCTTCGGGATGGGTTGCGATCACCACGCGGTCGAAGTGCTCCCGGCCCGCCGTACTGGTCACCCAGGCCCCGCCGGCGTGCCGGGCGATGCTGCCCACCCCGCAGCCAAGCCGCGCGTCCTCGAGTTGCGAGACGATGGCGCGCACGTAGTGGGCCGAGCCGCCCGTGACGGTGTGCCACTGGGGGCGGCCGCTCACCTGCAGCAGGCCGTGGTTGTGGCAGAAGCGGATGAGCGTGGCCGCCGGGAAGTCGAGCATCGCGCCGGTGGGCGAGCTCCAGATGCAGGCTGTCATCGGCAGCAGGTACCAATGGCGGAAGTCTTCGCCGAAACCGTGCGCGTCGAGGAAGTCGCCCAGCGACTGCGCTTTCAGCTCGTCCACGCCCCTCCCTGCAATGGCAGTGGCTAGCCGGTTGAACCGCAGCAGCTCGGACAGCATGCGCCAGAAGCGCGCGCTGGCCAGGTTGCGGCGCTGTGCGAACACGGCGTCCGGGCCGGCGCCGCCCCATTCGAGCGAACGTCCGCCCAGGGCGTTCGGCACCAGCACCGAGAACGACATGTCCGCCGGCGCTGTTGCGACACCCAGTTCCTCGAACAGTGCCCGCAGCCCGGGGTAGGTGCGGTGGTTGAACACGAGGAAACCGGTGTCCACGCCATGCGTCACGCCGTCGAGCGTGACGTCGACCGTGTGCGCATGGCCGCCGAAGTGCGAACCGGACTCGAACAGCGTGACGCGCGCGCGCACCGACAGGGCTCGGGCCGCCGCCAGGCCGGCAATGCCGCTGCCCACGACGGCGACGCGCGGCCGGGGCTCTCGCACGGCAGGTTGGTTCTGGTAGGCACCGAACATGAGGGCTCTCTCTGGTAAGTCCATTTTCATTAGTTTAGCTGTTTGTCATATGACAATGTTGGGGCGTCGGGTATTCTCCGGCCAAGGCGCCTTGTGCGCCGGGCAAACCACAATCACCGCATGTCGAACGGGCTGAGATCGATATCGGACGTGGAGCGGGACACCGGCCTGCCGCGCGCCACCATCCGCATCTGGGAGCGGCGCTACGGCTTTCCTGCGCCCGGCCGCGACGACCGCGGCGAGCGCTGCTACCCGGGCGACCAGGTGGAAAAGCTGCGCCTGGTGCGCCAGCTGGTGGAACGCGGCGAGCGGCCCGGGCGCCTGCTGGCGTTATCGGCCGACGAGCTGAAGTCGCTGGAGCAGCCGGCCCTGGCCGGCGCGGCCGGGGCCGGCGCGCAGCCGCGCGCCGTGCGGCAACTGCTGCTGTTGCTGAAGGAACACGACGCAGCCGGCGTGCGCCGCGAATTGCAGGCGCGACTTGACCAGCGGGGGCTCGCCGCTTTCGCGGGCGAGGAAGTGCCCTCGCTCAACGCAGCCGTGGGGACGGCCTGGATGACCGGCGACTTGCAGGTCCACGAAGAACACCTCTACAGCGACTGCGTGCAGGACGTGCTGCGGCCGGCGATCGCGCACCTGGTAACCGCACAACGCGCCGAGGCCCCGCGTGTGCTGCTGACGACCTTTCCGCAGGAGGCTCATGCACTCGGGCTGCTGATCGCGCAGGCACTCTTTGCCTTGCAGGGTTGTCCCACCATTTCACTGGGCGTGCGCTTGCCCGTGGAGCAGATCGCGGAGGCCGCGCGCGCGCACGCGGCCGACCTGGTGGGCTTGAGCTTCACCGCCAGCACGAACCCCTCGCACGTGCTGAGGGGCCTGGAAGAGTTGCGCGGCATGTTGCCGACGTCCGTCCGCATCTGGGCCGGCGGCTCGGCCCCCGTGCTCAGGCGCAGGTTGCCGGCAGGTGTTCGGGGCGTGCAGGACGTGCAGGACGTGCCCCACCTGCTGGCGGAAGACTTCGCGCTGCCGCCGGCTTGAGACACCGCCTCACCACCGCAGCAGCCTGCGCCCCGCCAGCGCGCCCGCCGCAGCCGGTATCGCCATGCCCAGCACGTACCACACGGCCAGGAACGGCAGGGCCATCTCGGGGCAATGCAGCGCATAGGCCGCTGCTGCGGCCGCGCCCGCGAACAGACCTGCGGCGGCGCCCGCCTGAGGCAGCCGCGTGGGCGCCAGGCCGCGCACGGCCAGCATCGCCAGCGCCCATGCAGGAACGGACAGCAGCGCGACGTTGAGCGGGCACTCGCGCCAGGTGCTGCCCAGCAGCAGGGGAAGTCGCTCGCCGGCTGGTGCCAGCAGCAAGGACGCAGCACCCATCGCCCATAGCAGCACGATGGGTGAAAGCGCTGCAGCCGGCGCAGCGCGCAGCCGCACGCCCGGCAAGCCCAGGCGGTACAACAGCACCGCCGCGCCCAGCCCAATGGCCACGGGCATCGCGACCTTCAGCCAGAACATCGGCAACGTGGCCACCTGCGCCAGGTCGGGGCGCGGGCCGAGCAGCCACAGCACCAGCACCACGGCAGGCAGCACTGCGACAGCCAGCCGAAGGCCGAATCGTGCCTGGGTGCGTGCAGGATCGACGGGCTGGGCACCCGCGGCCAGCACGTCGAGCAGCTCGTCCGTCCTCATGACTGCCCTTTCCATAACGCGGCCAGCGCCTTGACGCCCCGGTGCACGCCCACCTTCACGGCCCCTTCGGTCATGCCCATGGCGCGCGCCGCTTCGGCCGAAGTGGCGCCCTGCAGCTTCACCAGCTCCAGCAGGCGGCGCTGGCGGTCCGGCAGCGCCGCCAGCGCGCGTGCCAGGTCGCGCCGCGCGAGGGCGGCGTCGTGGTCGGCGTGGGCGAACAGCTGCATCTCGTCATCGAAGGGTTCGTGCAGCGCTTCGCGGCGCGACTTGGCGCGCAGCAGGTCCACCAGCTTGTAGCGCGCGATGGTGTGCACCCACGCCGTCAGCGGCTGCTGCGGCTGCCAGGTGTGGCGGCTCGCATGCACGGCCAGCAGCGCTTCCTGCACCAGGTCTTCGACGTCGTCGGGCCAGTGGGTCAGGCGGCGGCGGAAGTACGCGCGCAGGTGCGGCGCCAGCGCGGCCAGGAAAGCGCGGTAGCAAACCGCGTCGCCTGCCAGGGCCGGCACGAACAGTTCCCGCAGTCCTTGTTCCGTAGCTTGCACGCGTCCTGTCGATGGTCCGGGCCTGAAGTGTCGCCGATCGGGCCATCGCTGTCACCGCGGCTGGCTTGCCCGCCGTGCCAGCCAATGGTCCACGGACAGCGTGCCCGGCCCGCGCGCCACCAGGTACAGCAACACCGCAGCCCAGGTGCCATGCGTGGCATACGCCCCGGGATACACCAGCAGCTGGATCACCAGCGTCATCCCCAGCAGCGCCAATGCCGAGAAACGCGTGGCCAGCCCGACCAGCAGCAGCAGGGGAAACAGGTGCTCGGCAAAGGCCGCCATCGGCGCGGCCAGCTCGGGCGGCACGATGGGCAGCTTGTACTCGTCGCGGAACAGCGCAACGGCCGTGTCGGACAGGCGCGGCCAGCCGAGGTTGAACTCGCCGTTGACGATGTTGACGGCAAAGCCTTCCACCTTGGTCTGCCCGGAGTTCCAGAACACCGCCGCCATGGAGAAGCGGCCGACGAAGGCGATGAGCGAATGCGGGATGCGGCTGCACCACGCAATGGCGAGGTGGACGAGGGCAGCGGTGCGCGACGCAGCGGTGTCGCCGCGCGCGCTGGCCAGCGCTTGTGAAGGGTTCATGCTTCCCCCATGACGGGTTCGATGGAGACGATGGCCCCATGCGCCAGCAGCGCTGCGATCGCCGCGGCCAGGTCGAGACCGGGAATGGAAGCGGCCTGCGCCAGCGCGCAGCCGCGTTGCAGGGCCAGCACGAACCGGCTGGTGGCCAGGTCGCAGGGCACGACCAGCACGTCCAGTGCGGGCCGCAGCACGAGCGCCGCTTCCGGCTGGCCGCAGTCCACGTCTTCCAGTTTGCCCTGCCCCTGGTGCGCTGCCCAGATCGACACGACGGCGTGGCGCGAACCCACGACCTGCAGCGAAGGATTCAGCACGATGCGCGCATCGCCTGATGATTGCGCAGCCACCAGCGCAGCGTGCGCCGCTTCAGGCGACAGCGGCTCGGCGTCGCTCGCATGCAGCGCTTCGAGCCTGGCCATCTCCAGCGCCGCCACATCGGCCAGGAAAGGCAGGTGCTCGACCGGCTCGAACTCCGCGACGAACTCGGTGAAGCCCCGGCCGTAGTGCGCCAGTACGCGCGAACGCGGCGGGTTGCTGCGCACGAACACCGCAGCCATCGCCCCGAAGAACTCCTCGCCGACCAGCTCGCGCACAACCGGGAAGGTCTCTCCCAGTGCTGCCACCAGCGAAACGACGACGTTGTTGCGATGGACATCGAGGCGTTGGGCCGGGTCGGATCCGTTCCACGCGCGCAGGCCCGGCGGGCAACGCTCCCACGGGGCGAGCAAGGTGGCGGCGATCGCGGCGTTCATGCGGTGGCTTCCATGGATTGCATCGCGTGTTCTGCGCGCCCAGCTTCGGCCAGCAGCACGTCGAACCCAGGCACGTCGTTGTCCCATTCGATCAGCGTTGCCACCGGCCCCACGCTTTCGATCACCGCCTCGTACAGGCGCCACACCACTTCGGCCACCGGGCTGCCGTGGTCGTCGATGAGCAGCGGCGCGCCCGATGCGTCGAGGTCGCACGCAAAGCCGGCCAGGTGGACCTGGGCGACGGCTTGCAGCGGCAGCGCGTGCAGGTAGGCCAGCGCGTCGGCGCCGCGGTTCACGCAGGCCACGTGCGCGTTGTTCACGTCGAGCAGCAGGCCGCAACCGGTGCGGCGCACGACCTCGCCGATGAACTGCGCTTCGGCCATGGTCGACGAATCGAACTCGAGGTAGGTCGAGGGGTTCTCCAGCAGCATGCGCTGTCCCAGCCGCTCCTGCACGCGGTCGACGTGCGCGCATACGCGCGCCAGGCTGGCGTTGTCGTAGGGCAGCGGCAGCAGGTCGTTGAAGAACACGCCGCCGTGGCTGGACCACGCGAGGTGCTCGGAGAACTCGGCGGGCTGGAAGCGGCGCACCAGTGCCGCCAAGCGGCCGAGGTGCGCTTCGTCCAGCGGCTCTTCGCCGCCGATCGACAGGCCTACGCCATGCAGCGAGAGCTCGTGGTTGCGGCGGATGCGTTCCAGGTAGTGCGGGAACGGGCCGCCGTCGACCATGTAGTTCTCGGCATGCACTTCGAAAAAGCCGACGGCCGGGCGAGCCGCCAGCACCTGGTGCCAGTGTTGCGGCTTGAGCCCGACGCCGGCCGCGGCCGGCAGCATGTCAGGCCTTTTCCTTGAATTCCTTCATCTGCCCGAAGCCGGTCGGGGACGTCT
This sequence comes from Burkholderiales bacterium, assembly GCA_016213325.1. Taxonomy (GTDB): domain Bacteria; phylum Pseudomonadota; class Gammaproteobacteria; order Burkholderiales; family Burkholderiaceae_C; genus Ramlibacter. Next base: position 72,815 of record JACRAY010000007.1, read on the forward strand.
TGGACATGGTCTTTTCGCACGTGCCCTTGGCCACGTAAGACCAGGCGTTGCCCTGGAAGTCCTTCTTGGCCGTGCCGGCGCACGTGGTGCCGGGGCCTGCAGCGCAGTCATTCTTGCCTTTCAGCGCGACGCCGAAGCACTTCTCCTTGTCGGCGGGCGGCTGCTGGGCGGCGACGGGCAGCGAGGCCAGCACGGTGCCGAGGGCCAGGGCGATGGCGGCGGCGGGGATGCGGTTGGAAGTCGGGTTCACTCGGGTTTCTCCTTCGGTTGGGTTGCGGATGCGAACGCGCCGCGCCGGCTCGGGCACGAGGCATTCACTACGCTAGTCGGGCGGGCCGCGCAAAAGTTACAGCGCGGCCGAAAAATGTGGCCCGACGTGGACCCAGGAGCAACGCGAGGCGCAGCGTCAGTACCCGACGCTTTGCGCCGGCACGTCCACGTTCACCACCGGCCGGTCCAGCGCCGCGCTGGCAGCGCGCGCGAACTCGCCGGCCCAGGCCGCGTCGGCGAACAGGGCCGGGCCGGCCGCCTGCGCCACGACGAACACCTTGTCGGCCACCAGGACCTTGCCGGTGGGGCGGAAAGGCTCGCACCCCAACTTGGCAAACTGGTCGTCGAGCCAGGCCCGCGCCTCCTGCGCAGTCATGGGCTGCACGCCGTCCAGCGGGATCCGCACCGGGGCGCAATCCTTGAACGTGACGGTCACTTCGCTTTTCATGCCGGCTCCTCGCCAGGTAGTGTGTGTGTTGACGGCAATTATCGCGCCAGCCAGTCGAGCACACCTTGCGCTGCCACACGCCCCGTTGCGAAACAAGCCGTCAGCAGGTAGCCGCCCGTGGGCGCCTCCCAGTCGAGCATTTCACCGGAGCAGAACACACCGGGCATGGCGCGCAGCATGCCGCGCGCATCGCAAGCCTCGAAGCGCACGCCGCCCGCGGTGCTGATCGCTTCTTCCACTGGGCGTGCGCGGGCCAGGCGCAGGGGCAGCGACTTCAAGGCCAGTGCCAGCCGCGCGGGGTCGTGCAGTGCTTCAGAAGAGAGCAGTTCGTGCAGCAACGCGCTCTTCACACCGTGCAGGCCCAGCCGGCTCTTCAGGTGCTGCGACAGGCTGCGCGAACCGCGCGGATGGGAGGTGGCGGCCAGGACCTGCGCGCTCGTGTGCTGCGGCAACAGGTCCAGCGTCCAGGTGGCCTCGCCGGTTTGGGCGATGCAGTCGCGCAGCCGCGCCGAGAACGCGTAGACCAGGCTGCCTTCGATGCCCGTGTCGGTGAGCACAAACTCGCCTTGCTGCTCTTCCTCGTTGCCGATCCTCGCGGCTACCGGCTTCACCGGCTGTCCCGCGAACCGCTCGCGCAGGTGCTGGCTCCAGCCTGCACGCCCTGGCGCGGTCGGCGCCACGTCGAAACCGCAGTTGGAAGGCACCAGCGGCGCCACGTCCACGCCCTGCCCTTGCAGCGGCTGCACCCAGGCGCCATCCGAACCGAGCTGCGGCCAGCTGGCCCCGCCGAGTGCCAGCACCGTGGCCTGTGCCTGGTGCGCCACCTCGCCGGCGGGTGTCTCGAACAGCAGCGCACCGTCGGCGCGCCAGCCGGTCCAGCGATGGCGAACGTGCACACGCACGCCCGCAGCGCGCAGGCGGTGCAGCCACGCGCGAAGCAGCGGCGCAGCCTTCATGTCCTTCGGGAACACGCGGCCGGACGTGCCGACAAAGGTCTCAATGCCCAGACCCGCCGCCCAGACGCGCAGGGCCGGCCCGTCGAATGCAGTAACGGCATCGTGCAGGTCGTGCATGCGCGCGCCGTAACGTGCCAGCAGGCGCGGCGTGGGTTCGGAATGCGTCAGGTTGAGCCCGCCGCGGCCGGCCAGCAGGAACTTGCGGCCCACCGACGGCATGCGCTCGAACAGGTCGACCTGCACGCCGGCTTGCGACAGCACTTCCGCGGCCATCAACCCGGCCGGGCCGCCGCCGATGACCGCGATCACGGGCCGCCCAGCAGCCTTGCGATGGCGGCGACGTGCTCGTCCTTCAGCGCCTGCGGCTTCACTTCGTCCTCGGCGGCCGTCTCGTTCTCGTGGTCCTGCAGCGCGGTGCGCATCTCTTCCACGCTGCCCCAGGTGATGGTTTCCGTGCCCGGGCACATGTGCCGCATGCTGTGGTACCAGTAGTAGCCGTCCGTCCCGCCGAACAGCCGGTCGATGCCCGCCAGGTCATTGGGCTTGACCCCATGGGTCTTCAGGACGTCTTCGAGCACTTGGCGGGACACGGTCAACGGCATGGGCGGGGCGCAGGGAATGCGTCGAAATGGGGGGGTGGGTCGGGATTTTACGCAGCAGCCGGTGCCTATACTGCGCCAACGCACGGGCCGGGAGCCGCCATGACGCAGCCGCAGGGGAAACTGGACGTCGCGATCGTCGGCGCCGGTATCGCCGGCGTGATCGCGCTGTACTACGCCCGGCGGGCGGGCCTGCGCGCCCGCCTGTTCGACGCGCAGCCGGGCGTGGGCGGCCTGTGGCGCCAGTTGCCGGCCTGGCAGGACATCCAGATCGCCGCGGCGGACTGGACGGTGGGCGACCTGCCGCTGGGCGGGACGTTCCAGCCGCACATCCTTGCCAACATCGAAGCCTGGGTCGAGCGCTTCGGCCTGGCTGCGGACATCTCGCTAACGACGCCGGTGCGCGCGACACCGCGGCCGGGCGGGTGGGCGCTGGCCACGCCAGATGGCGAAGTGGCCGCCACGCACTTGGTAGCGGCCACGGGTGCGCACAACCGGCCCTTCATGCCTGCGGTGCGGCGCGTCTCGAGCGCAGTGACCGAACTCCATTCGTCCGCACTCACTGACCCTGCGGTGCTCGCCGGCCAGTCGGTGCTGGTCGTCGGTGCGGGTGCATCGTCACTCGACCTGCTGGACCTGTCGGTACAGCACGGCGCGCGCGATATCGCGTGGGCCCATCGCGGGCTGCGCTGGTTCACGCCGACGCGCAAGCCCAAGGCCGTAGCCGGCAGCGTGCGCGAGCTGTCGCGCCTGCAAGCCTCGGGCATGACGCACGCGCAGCAGAGCGCCGCCATCGAGTCGGACCTGCGCGGGCGCTACGACAAGTTCGGCCTGCGGGCCATCGTGCCGGCGTTTGCCTTCGACATCCTGCACCACCAGGTGATGCCCGGCCGGCACCGCATGATCGAGCACTTCGCGTCAATCCGCCGCCTGCCGGCCACGCCGGAAGTGATCGAAGGCACCACGGTGACCCTGTCCGACGGCACCACCTTGCGGCCGGACCTGCTGCTGTGGGGCACCGGCTACACCACCGACCTCTCGTGGCTCGATGTGCCCGCGCTCGCCGCGGTGCGCAACACGCAGGAGTTGCGGCAGCGCTGCGGCGGCGTGTTCCGCAGCCTCGACGCGCCGCAGCTCTACTTCACGGCCGTCGGCCTCGACGGCGTCGGCTCCACGTCGTTCGCGTTCTCGCTGTCGTGCCGCTCGATCATGTCGCACATCCGCGGCACGGCCGACCTGGGGCTGGAGCGCATCACGCACAACGTCAATCACTTCGACCTGGTGCCCTTTCTCGCGGCACGCGACCCCGCGAGCTTCCCGGTGGGTTGGCAGAAGGCGTACCGTGACTTGCAACTGGGAACGCCGGACGACCAGCCGTATCCGATACCGGGCTGAAGCGGCCCCTACCTGAACCGCAGGTTTGCGCGCGACAGCTGGCTCACGGAAGAACATCCCATCAACTTCATGCCCCGTTCGACTTCGGTACGCAGCAGGCCGAGCGATTGCTCGACCGCCACCTGGCCGCCCACCGCAAGCGGAAAGAGGTAGTAGCGCCCGATACCCACGGCCTTGGCGCCCAGCGAAAGCGCCTTCAGGATGTGCGTGCCGCGCTGGACGCCGCCGTCCATCATCACGTCCAGCCGGTCACCCACGGCGTCGACCACTTCGGCCAGCTGGTCGAATGCCGAGCGCGAGCCGTCCAGCTGCCGGCCACCGTGGTTGGACAGGATGATGCCGGTGCAGCCGATGTCCGCCGCCCGGCGGGCATCTTCCACCGACATCACGCCCTTCAGGCAGAACTGGCCGTCCCATTCACGCACCATCGCGGCCACGTCGTCCCAGCTCATGGTGGGGTCGAGCATTTCGCTGAAGTAGCGCCCGATCGACATGGCGTCGCCGCCCATGTCGATGTGCTCCTCCAGCTGGGGCAGCCTGAACCGCTCGTGCGTCACGTAGTTCAGGCCCCACATCGGCTTGAGCGCGAACTGCAGCATGCCACCCAGCGTGAGGCGGAACGGGATGGCAAAGCCGGTGCGCAGGTCCCTCTCGCGGTTGCCCCCGGTGATGCTGTCCACGGTCAGCATCATCACCTCGACCCCGGCCTGCTTGGCGCGCTGCATCATCGCCCGGTTGAGGCCCCGGTCGCGGTGAAAGTAGAACTGGTACATCTGCGGCGTGGAATGGGCCTTGCGCAGCTCTTCCAGGCTCACGGTGCCCAGCGACGACACGCCGAACATCGTGCCGGCCTTGGCCGAGGCGGCGGCCACCGCGCGCTCGCCTTCATGGTGAAACAGGCGCTGCAGGGCGGTGGGCGAGCAGTAGAAGGGCACCGCCAGCTTCTGGCCCATGACGGTGACCGACAAGTCCACATCGCCCAGCCCGCGCAGCACACCGGGCAGCAGGTCGCAGGTCTCGAAGCTCGCCGTATTGCGGCGATAGGTCACCTCGTCGTCGGCGGCGCCGTCGATGTAGTTGAAGATGGGGCCGGGCAGCCGCCGCCGCGCCAGCTCGCGAAAGTCGTGGAAGTTGTGACAGTTGCCCAAGCGCATGGTGAAGCTACCTCATCAGTGACTGGGCTGACTGTACGCAAGGGCGCGCCCCACCGCGTGAAAACGCGCGGCGGCCGCGTGAAATTTCTTGGGCGCCGGGGAAGGCGGTGACAATGGCCGCCCGGACTTCAGCGAAGAACCCATGCGACAAAATCCAGACCTCCCCGCCGGCACCGTCCACCGCCTGTCGCTCGACAGCGAAGTGCTGCAAAGCAACCTGCTGGGCGACCCCACCCGCCGCATCGTCGACGTGTATGTGCCGCACGGCCATGACGGCCGCGGCTTGCCGCTGCTGGTGGACGTGGTGGGGTTCACCGGCGGCGGGCCGGCGCACACCAACTGGAAGAACTTCAGCGAGAACCTGCCCGAACGGCTGGACCGCCTGATCGGCGGTGGCCACATGTCGCCGGTGGTGGTGGCCTTTCCGGACTGCTTTACCCGGCTGGGCGGCAACCAGTACGTGAACTCGGTGGCGATGGGCCGCTGGGACGACTTCCTGGTCACCGAAGCCGTACCCCTGGTCGAATCGAAATTCGGCTGCGGCGGCGCGGGCCGGCGCGGCATCTTCGGCAAGTCGAGCGGCGGCTACGGCGCCATGGTCCATGCCCTGCTGCATCCCGACTTCTGGAATGCAGCGGCGGTGCATTCAGGCGACATGGGGTTCGAGCTGATCTATCGCCACGAATTCGCGCCCGTGCTGCGCGCGCTGGCGAAGCAGCCCGACATCGGCCAGTGGGTGGACGAATTCTGGCAAGCGAAGAAGACCAAGGACAGCGACGTGCACGTGCTGATGATGTTCGCGCAGGCCGCGAGTTTCGATCCCGACCCGTCATCGCCCTACGGCATCCGCCTGCCGGTGACACTGGACACCTGCGAGATCATCCCCGACCGTTGGGCGAACTGGCTGGCCTGGGACCCGCTGACGCTGGTGGAACAGCACGGCGCGGGGCTGAAGGCGCTGAAGGCGCTGTACATCGACTGCGGCGACGTCGACCAGTACAACCTGGTCTATGGCGCGCGGCGCATGCACAAGCGGCTGGTGGCGATGGGGGTACCGCACATCTATGAGGAGTTTGCGGACAACCATAGCTCGGTGGATTACCGGATGGATGTGAGTTTGCCGGTGCTGGGGAAGGCGCTGGGGTGAGAAATGAAGCAACTTCCTGGCGAGCGACGAGTATCGGGAACCGCCGTGCAACGAACGATAGCCGTCCTGGGCTCGGCGGTTTTCTTCGTGGTCGCCCCATGCACGCTGGCCGGGCTCGTTCCCTGGTCGTTGGCTTTCCTCTCACGCCTTTGTCGTAGCGTACGAAGAGCCCACGCTAGAGCAGACCTTCGGCGAGGAGTACGAGGCGTTCCGCACCGCCGTCCCGCGCTGGATACCGCGGATGACGCCATGGCGGCCGGAATGATCTCGTCCTTCAGGACACCTTCAGCCCCGCCTCACGTGCCATGGTCTGGTACGTGCGGATCTCCTGCTGGTACCAGCGATCGAGCTGGGCCAGCGTCATGGCCGGCGCGGGGTCCGAACCGCCGCCAACGATGTAGGTCTGCAGATCCGTGTCCTTCACGGAAACGGCCAGTGCCTGGTGAATCCGCTGGACGAGCGCTTCAGGGGTCAGTCGCGGGACGAACACGGCGGCCCAGGTCTCGTAGTTGAAGTCCTTGAACGCGGCCGATTGCTGTTCGAGCGGCAGCACTTTCGGCAGCCGGGGCGATGTAGCCGCACTCGTGATGCCGAGGGCCCGGAGCTTTCCGGTCTCGATCATGGGCAGCGTGGGCCCGCCGAGCGGCAGGAACGAGAGATCGATCTGGCCGCTCAGGAGATCCTGGACCATCGGTGCGCCGCCCTTGTAGGGGACCTGGCTCAGCGGGATCCCGGCCTTGCGTGCCCACATCTCACCCACCACGTGGATGATCGAGCCCGGCCCGATGTTCCCGCAAGTCAGCGGTTTGCCGGGTGTCTTGCGGGCGAGCGCCAGCAGCTCCTCGACGTTGCTCGCCGGCAGGTCCGGTCGTGTGGCGAGGATCATGGGCGCTGAAGCCACCATCGCCACGGCGCGCAGGTCTTCGGGCTTGTACTTGGTGCCCGGAACCGTGTAGGGCGACAGGATCGTTTCCGATTGCGATCCCAGCATCAGGACCGGCAATTGCTCGGCCGGCGTTCCCGTGACTTTCGCGATGCCGATCAGGCCGCCGGCGCCCGGCAGGTTCTCGACCACGATCGTCTGGCCCATCTCCTTCTGCAAGGGCAGGGAGAGCTTGCGCACGATGCCGTCGCCCACGTTGCCCGGAGGCTGCAGGACGACGAAGCGCAAGAGCTTGTCGCCCTGGGCGAGCAGTTGGCTCGACAGGGACGCAAGGGCGAGTGACAAGGCCAGACGTCGATTCAACATGGCGGTCTCCGTTATGGATTGGATGGTCAGTGGGCGGCTGCTGGCAACTACCTGGCAACGCCAATTACGCAGTGGCCTCGGCAGGCGCACGGGCACTCTCGACGCCGCGCAGGCGGTGGGTGGCTGCCACGAATTCGCCTTCCATGCGGGCTATGAGTTCGGCCGTCGTCGGTGTGTCCTTGATCGAGCCGACGCCCTGCCCGGCGCTCCAGATGTCGCGCCAGCGTTTCAGGTCGGACAGCATGGAGGACGTATCGACGTCGTCCTTGCCGAGTGCCGCGGTGGGGGGCGGAATGGTCGACTTGAGCCAGTTCCCGCCGACCCCGTCGACCTGGTCCGAGTAGACGACGTCCGTGATGTCGGACTCGACGACGAGCCGCTTGTTGGCGTCCATGGCACCGCTTTCCTTGGTGGCCAGCATGCGTGTGCCGACATACACCATGTCCGCGCCGGCCGCGATGGCCCCGGCCATCGAATACCCGTCGCCGATGCAGCCGCCCACCAGCAAGGTCCGGTTGGGGCCCATCAGCGGTTTCAGCTCGCCGAGGAAGGCGAATGGGTTGTAGGTGCCCGCGTGCCCACCCGCGCCGCCGCACACGGCGATGATGCCGTCGACATTCGCCTCCAGCGCCTTCCTGGCGTGCCGCACGCTGATTGCATCGTGGAACACGAGGCCGCCATAGGCATGGATCGCGTCCGTGACCTCGCGCGTGATGCCGAGCGAGGTGATGAGCAGCGGCACCTTGTGGCGGATGGTGGTCGCCAGGTCCTCCGCCAGCCGCGTGTTCGTCTTGTGGACCGGGAACTGCACGCCGTAGGGAACGGCGTCGTCGCCGAGACGCTCCCGGATCTCCTTCAGCCAGTCGTCAAAGCCGGCGGCGGTGCGCTGGTTCAGGCTTGGCAGGGTTCCCACTATGCCCGCCTTGCAACTGGCAACCACGAGGTCCGGGTTGGACACGAGGAACATGGGGGCCGCGATCATCGGAAGGCGCAGCCGGCCCTGGAATCGGGAAGGAATCATGGGTCGCTTCTCTGTTGGCCGCAGGCCAGGGATTGCAATGACTTCATCGTACGGACGAGGCCGGCGGGCTTCCACCCGAGTCCCGCCAAGAGATACGACTAACCCGCCACGCGTTCGAAGATGCCCACGTGGGCAGCGGCTTCCTCGACGCCCCAGAGACCGCCGCCGTTCTCCTGCACGGCGAAGCGTGCGCCCTGCACCTGCCTCGGCCCGCACTCGTGCCGCAGTTGCGAAACGAGCTCGAAGATCTGTCCCAGGCCGGTCGCCCCGATGGGATGGCCCTTGGATTCGAGGCCACCGGAGGGATTGACGGGAATGCGTCCACCGAGCGTCGTGGCGCCGGACTCGGCCAGCGCTCCGCTGCCGCCCGGTTCGCAGAAGCCGAGGTTCTCGGTCTGGATCAGCTCACCGACCGCCGTGGCGTCGTGCACCTCGGCGAGATGCATATCCGCCGGACCGATCCCCGCCTGCTGGTAGGCGGCGTTCGCGGTCAGCCGCGTAATGTGGTTCGCCAGGTCATCGCAGTCCCGCGCCGTCGCCGACCGCATCACGCTGGCACGGACGCGAACCGCTCGGGAGGAGTCGAGTCCGTACCGGGCGATCGCTTCTCCGGTGCACAGGATGGCTGCGGCGGCGCCGTCGGAGATCGGTGCGCACATGGGCAGCGTGATCGGGAAGGTGATCGGCGCGCTCGCCAGCACCTCCTCGACCGTCATCGGCTTGCGGTACTGGGCGCGCTCGTTGTGCACCGAGTGGACATGGTTCTTTGCGGCCACGGCTGCGATCTGCCGCTGCGTGATGCCGTGACGACGCATGAGCTGGCGAGCGAATGCGGCGTAGACGTCCATGAAGACGCTGTACGGCTTGTCCGAGGTTGTCCCGGCCGGAGCCTCGACGCCCTCGCCCAACTTCTTCAGCTGCCGCGCATTGGCCTCGACCGTCTCGAGGTCCCAGCCGGAATCGAAGAGCGCGAACATCTTCGCCTTGTCGCTCGAATACATCTTCTCGACGCCGACAGCCAGGACGACGTCAGCCGCGCCCGCGCGCAACTGGTTCACCGCGAGGTGAAAAGCCGTCGACGCGGTCGCGCACGCGTTCTCGACATTGATGATGGGGATGCCGCCGAACCCCTGCGGCAGCAGGGCGACCTGCCCCCGGATGAAGAGTTGGCCCTCCATGTAGCCTTGCGCTGAATTGCCGAAGAACGCCGCCTGCACGTGCTCGCGCCCGCAACCCGCATCCTGCAGCGCATCCTCCACCGCCCAGGACGCGAGCTGCTTGACGCTCTTGTCGGGGTGGCGACCAAATGGTGTCATGCCGACACCGACCACGTAGATGTCCTTCATTGCGACTCCTTCGCCCGTCGAGGGTCAACGGCCGACATAGGCCGGCCTGCGCTTTTCCACGAAGGCCGCGAGTCCCTCGTTCCTGTCCACCGAGGCGTGGTGCCACTCGGACATGGCGATCTCGGTGCGCAGCGAGACTTCCAGCGGCTGCTCCTGGCTCTCCCGCACGAGGGTCTTCACCCGCTCGATGACCAGCGAACTGTTGCGGACGAACTTGGCGACCAGCGCGTCGACCACGGCCATCAGCCGGCCGGCCGGAGCCACTTCGTCTACCAGGCCCCATTCGAGCGCTGTCGACGCCTCGAGATACTCGGCCGTAAACAGGAGGTACTTGGCACGCGCGACACCGATGCGGCGATGCAGCCTCGCCGAGCCGCCGCCCGCCGGCAACTGGGCGAACTTGGCGTGGCCGTCCCCCACCTTCGCGGCTGCGTCCGCGATGATGAAGTCGCAGCACAGCGCCAGTTCCAGCCCGCCCGCAATCGTCACCCCGTTGAGCGCGGCAATGGTGGGAACCCGGCAACGCTCGAGGCGGTTGAAGACTTCGCCCGTGCGGTCGAGGAAGCGCCGAAAAACCAGTGCCGGATCGAGCTCGCCGCCACCGGCCGCGATGTCCTTGAGGTCGGCGCCGGCGCAGAAGGCGGTACCTTCGCCGGTGATGACGAGCGCGCGGATCGTCCGGTCCGTTTCGACCAGCTCGAGCGTTTCGCCCAGCCCGCGTGCGATGGCGTTCGTCAGCGAGTTGAATGCCTGGGGCCGGTTGAGGGTCAGGCGCAGCACGTCGGCGTGGCGCGTCAACACGACGTCGGAAGACGAGAGGGGAATGTTCATGGTTCGTTTGGGTTGAATCACACGACGAGGCGCTCGCGGCCCTTCCAGAATGGCTCGCGCACTGCGCGCCGCATGACCTTGCCGACAGCGCTCCTGGGGAGATCCGCCCAGAACTCGACGCTCTTGGGTGCCATCACGCCGCCGAGGCGCGCCTTGCAAAGCGCGATCACCTCGGCTTCCTCGACCCGTTCTCCGGGCTTGAGCTGCACGACGGCCTTCACCGCCTCGCCCCACTTCTCGTCCGGCACGCCGACCACCGCGCAATCCTGGACTGCCTTGTGCGTCAGGATGACCTGTTCGATTTCCGAGGGATAGACGTTGTAGCCGCCGGTCACGATCATTTCGCGCTTGCGGTCGACGATGTACACGAAGCCCTCGTCATCCATCCGGCCGATGTCGCCGGTGAGGATCCAGCCGTCGCGCAGCACTTCCCTCGTAGCCGCTTCATTCTTGTAGTAGCCCAGCATCCGGAAGTCGCCGCCGATCGCGATCTCGCCCCGTTCGCCGTTCGGGACCATCCGGCCGGACTCGTCCACGATGCGCACCCGGGTGAAGATGCTCGGCTGGCCGCAGCTCGCAAGCCGCTCCGGGCGCTTGCGAAGGGCATCGCGATGCGCCGGTGCGGAGAAGAAGGTGCCGATCAGCGCGCCCGCCTCCGTCTGCCCGTATCCCTGCACCATCACGTCGCCGAAGACCTCCATCGCCTCGCGGACCTTCTCCACCGACATGGGCGCCGCTGCATACAGGAAGTACTCCAGCGAGGCGTAATCGTGCTGCCGCACCGCCGGGTCGGCCAGCAGCATGTAGATGGCCGTCGGCGGAAGAAACAGATGCGTGACCTTGTGCGTTGCGATCGCCGCCAGTACGTCGCCCGCGCGGAAGGCCTTCATGAACACGTGCGTCGTACCGACGGCCAGCAGCGGCATCCCCAGGGCCCCGGCCGCGTGCGTCATCGGTGAGACCACCAGGTGCACCGGGTCGTCATGCTTCGGCGGCATGGCCACGTTCACGCCGAGGACCAGGCACTCCCAGTAGCGGTGCGAGAAGACGACGCCCTTGGGCCGACCCGTCGTGCCGCCGGAGCCGAAGATGGCCACCGGCGCATCCAGCTGCTCCACCCGCTCGGGCGCAGGGCGGAATTCCGCTTCGGTCCATGCATCGACGGACACGGCACCGCCACTGCCCGCGTCGATCGGCACGCACAGGCGCAGCTTGCTGCAACTGCCTCGCAGCGACTCCAGTTCGTTCGAGAAGTCGGTGTGGTAGAGAAGGAGCTCGACGTCGTTGTTGTCCAGGTGGTAGGCGATGTCCTGGATCGCGTTTCTCGCGTTGACCGCGACCCAGATCGCATCCGCCCGCAGGACGCCCAGCACCGCCTCGAGGGCCCGCCCGCAGTTCGGGCTCCAGATGGCCACCTTGCTCTGGCCCGGGACCACGCCGGCGGCCAGCAAGCCATGCGCGATCTGGTGCGATGCCCGCTGCACCTGCGCGAACGTTCGCGAACGGCCGGATTCGTGGTCCACCGTGCAGGCGCGCGCCCCGTGCAGCAGGACGCCCCGGTCGAAAAAGTCGATGATCCTCATGGCCGGACTCCGTTGTGGTACCTGGGGTAGTGGATCTCGTGGTGGCGCTTCCTCGTGGGCGCCTCCACTTCGTCAGGCGGCAGGTGCCAGAACATCTCGCGGGCGGTCGCGGTGTCGTACAGCGGGTGCTGCACATGGCGCGTGCCGATGAGGTTGATGACCGCGGTCTTGCCGGAGGCGAAGGCCCGCTCCACCGCCGCGGCGATGTCGGCCGGGTTCTCGACGTGCTCCACATGGCAGCCCAGGGGCTCGAACATCAGGTCGTAGCGCACGTCCTGGGTGAGCCGGAAGCCCTTGTGGGCTTCGGGTCCGAGCACCCGGAAGTTCTCGCCATAGCAGTACTGCTCCAGCCCGGCGCAGAAGGTGCTGTCGTTGTAGACCAGGTAGACCACGGGAAGGCCGTACCGCACGGCCGTCTCGATGTCGCCGCCGCCCAGGCCGATCCCGGCATCTCCCATCATCACCAGAACGCGATCGTCCCGCCGCGCGAGCTTGGCCCCGATCCCCATGCCGATGCCGTGGCCGAAAGCCGCTGAAAGGCCGGCATCGAGCACCTGGCCGCTCTGGCTGGCGAGCAGCTGCTCGCCGAGGAAGGTCGATGCGGTGAACGAGTCGAACACCAGCGTCATGTCCGGCGAAGCGAGATCGGACACGATCTTGGACAGCCACCGCGGGTGGATGGGCGCTTCCTGCGCCACTTTCCGGGCACCGTCGGCCATGCTCTCCAGGAACTGCTGCTGCAGTGTCGCGGCGCGGTCGACCCAGGCAGGACGCTCCGCCAGGGCCACGGGCTGCGCGTCGACGGCGAGCATCTGCTCGAGGACCACACCTGGATCCGCGACGATCTCGAGCGCGGTCGGCAGCGACAACAGCACGTCTTCGCTGCAGGACTGCAGCTGGATGAAGCGCGCATTCGTCTTCCACTCGCCGAAGCTCTCGAGATAGTTGACCTGCAGGCCGGCCAGCAGCACCACGTCGGCCTCGCTCACCACTTGCTTGCGGGCGCCGCCGCTGATGGCGAGCGGGTGGTCCTCCCGGATGGCCCCGCGGCCAAGGCGACGGACGTTGAGCGGTATCTGCAGACGCTCGGCGAGCGCCTGCATCTGCGGTCCGGCGCCGGACCAATGGATGCCTTCACCGGCCATGATGAGCGGGCGCTTCGCCGCCGCCAGGATCTCCACGGCGCGCCGTGCCGAAGCCGGGTCGGTCGCCCTTTTCCCGGGCTGGCCCTGGCGCCACGGACCCGGCAGGTAGGCCACCTGGCTCGCCGGGTCGACCGGCTCGAAGTTGAAGGTGTCCAGCGGGAACTCGATGCCGACCGGCCCGTACGGGGGCGTCATCGCGTCGCGGAAGGCCTTGCGGATGAAGTGCGACGCCATGGCCGGGTCGGTTACCCGCACCGTCCACTTCGTGATGCTCTTGCACAGCTCCGCGGCATAGGCTTCCTGGATGGCGCCGCGGTGGCTTTCCTTTTCCTTGTGCCCGCCGAACAGGCAAACCATGGGCGTGCGCGAGACGTAGGCCATGTGGATGCCGGTGATCATGTTCAGCATCCCGGGACCCCCGGTGGCAAAGCAGACACCCGGCTTCTTCATGATCCGCGCGTAGCCGTCGGCGGCATGCACCGCCGCCTGCTCGTGGCGAACCATGATGACCCGGATACCCGCCCGGTACGCGTAGTCCATGATCGGCTGGATATGCCCGCCCAGCAGGCCGAACATCGTGTCCACGCCTTCTTCCTGCAAAGCCTGGACGGCCAGCTCCGCGGGCCACAGTTTTTTCGTCATGTCATGTCTCCTGGTTGCTGGGAGGGCGTCACGCGGCACCGCGGGCAGGAAGGAATCTCGCCGCCGCCTCGCGGTACTGCGGGGTCTTCATGCAGCGCACGAGCGCGCGCATTTCGCAGGCGAGCTGCGTCTCCAGCGAGGTCGTCGGGGACTGGAGCAGGAGACGCTTGGTGGCCCCGGAGGCTTCGATCGGGAAAGCCGCAATGCGCCTGGCGACGGCCGAAGTCGCCTCTTGCAGCTGTGCGAGCGGAACCACGCGGCTGACCAGCCCCTTGCGGCAGGCCTCGGCGGCCGAGGTTTCGTCATCCAGCAGGAACATCTCCATCGCCGCGCGCACGCCGACGGCACGCACGACCCCCGCGCTGCCGCCGCAGTCCGGGGAGACCCCCAGCTTCGCGTAGGCGGCGACGAAACGCGCGTCGTCGGACGCGATGCACAGGTCGCCCGCCGCAGCGAGCGAAAAGCCGGCGCCCGCAGCCGCTCCGTGCACGCTCGTGATGACGACCTTCGGCATGTCGTGCAGGACCGAGAGAAAGGCGTGGAACTCCACCAGGAAGTGCTCCACGGCAGTCTCGACATCGTCGAGGCGCTCGGCGAAATGGGCGACATCGCCGCCGGCGCAGAACCCGCGGCCCGCGCCGCGGATCACCAGCACGCTGGTCGCGTCGTCCCCCGCGACTGCGACAACGGCGGCGCGCAATGCCTTCGCCATCTCGAGATCGATCGCGTTGTAGACGCCCGGACGCTGCAGTGTCAGCGTCGCGACGGCGCCGTCGTAGGAGAGTCCGACGGATCCATGGCTTTCGGCCGATTGCGTCATGACGCCTTCCTTCCGACGAGATCCGTGTTGTGCTCGCCGAGCGCCGGCACACGCGTGAGCGGCAACGGCGGGTAAGCCGAGAAATGCACCGGCTGCCGGATATGCATCTGCGGCTTGCCGTCCGCGGCCACGACGTGCGCAAACAAGCCGCGAACCTGGAAGTGCGGGTCCCGGGCCACCTGCTCGAGCGCATGCACCGGCGACCATGGAACCCCGTGCTGGTCCAACACCGATGCCCAGTACGCCAGCGGCTTCTCCCGGATGCCTTCCATGACACGCGGCCGCAGCGTGTGGGCTGCCTCGACACGTTGTGCGTGGCCCAAGGCCGCCACGTCCTGCAGCGCCAGCACGCCGCACAAGGCGCGCCAGAAGTGGTCCTCGTGGGCGATGCTCAGGCTCAGCACGCCACCGTCGGCACACGCGAAATTGCCATAGCCCGGACTCTCCGTCACGTTCACGATGGAGCCGCCATTCATCACCGGAACGAGCAAGGTGCTCATCCAGGAGACGAGCCCGTCCGCTACCGATACATCGATGAACGTCCCGTTGCCGGTGCGCTCGCGGGCGAACAGGGCGGCAGCGATCGCCCATGCCGCGTACATCGCAGCCGACATGTCGCCCAGGGGCAGTTCGGGGGTCTTGCCCGGGTGCTTCGCCTGGTCCGCCAGCACCCCCGCGATCGCCTGGTAGGAGATGTCGTGCGCCGGGCGCGAGCGATACGGACCGGTCTGGCCGAAGCCCGAAATGGAGGCGTAGACCAGGTCCGGTTTCACCTTCCGCAACGATTCGTAATCCACCCCCAGCCGCGCGGCTGTGCCCGGGGCATAGCCCTCCAGCACCACGTCGGCGCGCGCCACCAGCTCCAGGAAGGCGGACTTGTCCTCGGCGTGCTTCAGGTTCAGGCAGACGCTTCGCTTGTTGCGCGACACCGAGGCGAAGAAGTCGGGAAATGCGCGGGCGGGGTCACCGATGCCCGGCCGCTCGACGAGGATGACGTCGGCACCAAGGTCCGCCATCAGCAAGGTGGCATAGGGCCCGGGCAACTGCTCCGCGAGCGAGAGCACGGTCACGTCCTGGAATGGGGCACTCATGGCTTCACTGCGAAAGGGAGTAGCCGCCGTTCACCGGGTACGTCTGCCCCGTGATCCATCCCGCCGCTGGCGACGCGAGGAACAGGATCATGTTGGCGGCATCGTTGGGCTCGCCCAGCCGCCGGATGAGGTAGCTGCGCAGCATCTTCTTCACGGCCGCCTCGTCGGCCAGCATGCTCTGGATGCCGGCGGTGTTGATGCTTGCCAGCGCCACGGCGTTGACACGGATCTTGTGGACCGCCACCGCCTTCGCCAGGGCACGCGAGAAGCCCGAAGCGCCCGCCTTTGCCGCGGAATAGACGGCCAGGTGCGGCTCGCCGACGCGGCCGGCGTCGGAGATCACGTTCACGATGCTGCCGCCACCGCTGGCGATCATGACCGGTACGGCGGCGCGGGAAGCGTTCAACACCCCGTAGAGATTCGTCCCGAGCCAGCGGCTCCAGTCGTCGGGGCCGGTCTCCCAGAATGCCGGGAAGTTGTCCAGTTGCCCCGTCGGCCCCGCATTGCCCGCGTTGTTGACGAGGATGTGGAGGCCGCCTGCTTCCCGAGCCAGCGTCGCGGTCTTCTCCATCACCACATCGAAATCGGTGATGTCGCACGCCATGGGAATCCCGCATGAGCCGAGCGCCGTCACTTCGGCGGCGACGGCTTCGGCGCGCTCTGGGAAGTAGTCGTTGACGATCACTGCGCGGCAGCCATGGGCCGCGAAGTGCAAGGCGGTCTGGCGGCCCACGCCCTGGCCTGCGCCGGTGATGAGCGCGACGCGGCCTTTGAGGTCGAGAATGTTGTCCATCGCGTCAGGCATCCCTGGAGCTCCACGTGTTGAAAGACTCGGGCTCGTGCTCGTCGGCGAGCGACTCGAGCATGCGGGGCTTCCATGTGTTGCGCAGGAAGCTCTCCATCGTTGTGGGCAGCGGGCGGCGCGCGCGATGGAAGCGCACGCGGCCATCGTTCAGCGCGGCCAGCGTCTGGTTGGCGTCGAGCCACAGCTCCGGGGAACCGAACCGCTGCAGGAACTCGGCCTCGACCTCCTTGCGGTTCCTGTCGACGTAGCGGTATTCCACCGGCCGCCCGATCTCGCGGCTGATCATCGCGGCCACCTCGGGCATGGTGAGGTCTTCCGAACCGACCTCGCGCACGGTGCGCCGCTCCCCCGTGGGATGACCGAGCTCATGGGCCGCCAGGTCGGCGATGTCATGCGTGGCCACCCACGACATCTTCACCCCCGGATCCAGCGACCAGCCGATGCGGCCGTGCTTCGCGATGGCCCCCGTCCAGGCCAGCAGGTTCTCCATGAACCAGCCGGCACGCAGGTGCACGAGGTCGATCTTCTCGAGCTCGTTCAGCTTCTGGTCGAGCTGGTGGAAGCAGGCGAAGTGGCCGGTGTCCCCCTTTACTTCCGAGCCGATGGCCGTCAGGCTCACGGCGAGCCGGACCGGCGAATCGCGCAACGCGTCGACGAAGCGCTGCGCCACCGCCGGATAGTGCCCGTGGATGTTGCTCCAGTCCGTCTTCACCATCAGGAACGCGGCATCCGCGCCGTCGAAGAACCTGCCGAGGTCCCCGGCACCGGTGTCGAAACTGCCCAGGAAGGGTTCCGCACCAGCCTGTGCCAAGGCATCGAGCCCATGGCCGCCCCGCGAGAGGGCTCGCACCTTGTGACCCGCATGCAGCAGCTTGCGGGTGAGCTGGGCCCCGATTCTTCCGGTGGCTCCGACGACGGCAATTTTCATGTTGTTGTTCACCCGAGGGTCTCAGTTGGCGAGGCAGGAGCGGCCGCCGGCACTGGCGCCGCGTGCACTTCCTGCAGAAAGGGGGAGGACCCGGCCAGGCCCTCAGGCCGGCTTCGGGATGCGTGGCGAATCGAAGGTGGCGCCCATGCCGATGCTCGACCCGCCATCGACCGGGACGACGAGGCCGGTCACGAACCTCGCGTTCGGAGACACCAGCGCGGCGACGAGGCTGGCGAACTCATGCGGCTCGCCGATGCGCCCCATCGGGATGCCCTTGCCGAGGCTCGCCTTGGTCAGCTCCGGCTGTCGTTCGAGCGTCCGGCCCAGCAGCGGCGTGTCGAAGAACCCCGACATGAGGGTGTTGACCGTGATGTTGTCCTTTGCGACCTCCAGGGCCAGCGTCTTGGCATAGCCGATCACTGCGGACCATACGGCCACAGGCGCAGCCATTCCGACGGCGGGCCGCTGCACGACTCCGGAGACAACATTCAGGATGCTGCCGCCCGCCGTCATGTGCGGCAGGGTCGCCCGCACGGACCGCACCACGTAGAAGAAGTGCCGGGCCAGCGCCTGCATCCACACTTCGTCCGTGAGTTCCGCGATCCGGCGGATCGGCGGCCCACCGTCGTTGGTCACCAGGACATGCACGACGGGGCCGAACCGTGCGACGGCCGATGCCGTTACCCGGTCCAGGTCGGGCGCCTCCGAGCAGTCGGCGGCCACGCCCAGGACGCGTTCCCCACCGTGCTTGCGCGCCAGCTCGGCGACGGCCTGCTCGACCTTCTCGGCGCGCCGCGCGAAGACCGTGACCAGGGCGCCTTCCCCCAGGAGGCGATCCGCCATCGCGAAGCCCAGGCCATCGCTGCCCCCGCCGACGATCGCCACCTTGCCTGCAAGATCCAGATCCATCATTCGACTCCGATCGACGCCAGGAAGGACCGGGCGTTGTTATGGAACACGTCCTCGAGAACGTCCGCGGTGAATCCCTGCTCGCTCCACTCGTTCACGAGCCGCTCGTGGCTGAGCATGGGGTAGTCGGCACCGAACATCACCTTCTTGCGCAGGCGCTTGCCGATTTCGCGCTTCAGTTCGTCGGGGAAATAGCGGGGCGACCAGCCGTGCAGCTCCATCCACACGTTGGCCTTGTGCAATGCCGTCGCGATCATCTCGGACTGCCAGGGCCACGCGACGCGCGCCGCGATCACGTTCAGGTCGGGGTACCTGGCCGCGACGCGATCCACGTATTTGGGATGGCAGCCTTCCAGGGTGATGCCCATGCCGCCACGGGTGCCTGCGCCGGTCGCCGACATGCCCACGTGCATGAGCACCGGCCGCCCGGCCTCGATGCACAGGTTCAGGCAGGTTTCCCAACCTGGCTGGTCTGGCGTCCCGGCCGGCGTGTACGAGTGCACGGCCAGGCCGACGAGCCCGGGGCCCTCACGCAGGCAGCGTTCGAGTTCCCTGACGTGTTCGGGCTGGGTGGGATCGATGCCGATCCAGTTGCCGAGAACGACGTCGGGATACTTGCGGGCGTAGTCGAAGGCGTAGTCATGCTGCTCCCGGACGGCACCCACATCCATCCGGAACGTGTAGGCGAAGTCCAGCATGACCCGCACGTTGTCGCGGCGGAACTGGGCGGCTTGCTCTTCGTCGCTGACGAACTGCATGTCCCACTTGAAATAGCCCTTCAGCGCCTTGCGGTCGTCGGCGGTCGCGTAGGGGCTGCCCTTCCAGCCCCGCTCGGTGCCCCAGTGCGAGTGGAAGTCGATCACTCGGGGAGGTGTGGCGGTGGTCATCAGTGCACGTTGCGCTTCGCGTCGCCCCAGTAGGGCGCACGCAGCTTCTTCTTGTCGACCTTGCCGACCGGGGTCATGGGAAGCGCGTCCACGATCAGGACGTCCTTGGGGGCGTGCATCGAGCCCTTGACCTCCTTCACGTACGCCTGGACCGCCGCGACGTCCACCTGCTGCCCGGGGCGCGCGACCACGAACGCGGTGACCCTTTCGCCCCATTTCTCGTCCGGAACCGCGATAGCGGCGGCCGCGCTGATCGAAGGGTGCCCGGTGAGGGCGCGCTCGACTTCGCTCGCGTAGATGTTGAATCCGCCAGAGATGATCATGTCCTTCTTGCGGTCCACGATGTACAGCAGGCCTTCTTCGTCCTGGCGGGCGAGGTCGCCCGTGCGCAGCCAGCCGCCGCGTAGCGCCGCCTCGGTCTCTTCGGGAAGGTTGCGATAGCCGAGCATGACGCCGCGATTGCGCATGGCAATCTCACCCACCTCGCCGGAGGGAACATCATGGCCGCCGTCGTCGACCAGCCGGATCTGGTTGCCAACCGCCGGGCGCCCGCACGAGGCCAGCCGCTCGAGGCTGGCGCCATCGTGCGCCGCCTTCGGCAGGACCGTCCCCACGCCGGTCGATTCCGTCTGGCCGTAGAGCTGGGTGAACACCGGGCCGATGCGCTCACGGGCCTCCGCGAGCCGCACTGGTGACATAGGGCCGGTCGCGTACCAGATCGTCTCGAGGCTTGACAGGTTCCTCGTCTCGGGACGCTCATGATCCAGCAGGGCATAGATCATCGTCGGGATGGCACTCATGCAGTTGATGCGTTCGGCCTCGATTGCGTCCAGGAATCGGCGCGGATCGAACCCCTGCTGGATCACGACGGTGCCACCACGCATCAGGGTCGGCAGCACACCGAGCCCCGTGGCATGCGTGAGCGGGGCCGCTGCCAGGTAGCGCGGCAGGTGCGGATGTTCGAGGTCGGCCAGGTGCGTCATGACGTTGTGCACCATTGCGCGATGCGGCAGCATCACCCCTTTGGGCTTGCCGGTGGTCCCGCCCGTGTACTGCAGCCAGGCGACGTCGGCTTCGCTGGCCGGGCCGCGGTCGAGCCGGCGCACGACGTGCGACTCGCCGGCGGGCAGGCCACCCGCCGCCGGGATCACCATCAGGTGCTGGAGGGAGGCGACGCGATCCAGCACCTCGCGACCATGCCCTTCGAAAGCCGCGGAGACCACCAGCACCGAGGCTTGCGCGTCTTCGCACACGACGATGTGGTCGCCGACGGCGGCCATGGCCTGCAAGCCGGTGAAGCGCCCTCCCAGCAGGTAGGTCGCCGCCTGCACGATCCAGGACTCGGGCATGTTTGGGCTCAGCATCGTGACACCCACGCCGAGCCCGACGCCGCGGCTTGCCAGGGCACCCATGAACCGCGAGACGAGCGTCGTGACGTGCGCGTACGTCAAGCGCCGGTCACCGGCGACGAAAGCCTCGTTCGAGCTGTGGCGGGACAGGGCCTGCACGATCAGGTCGCCCAGCGTCACGCCGGATGCGGCAAGACGGGCAGCTTCTGAGATGGGTGCGGCTTGGGCGATGTGAGGATCAGGCATGGCTTGATCCTAGGTAGACCCCCAGGGGCCTGCCACCCGTGTTCCGCCAACAAATACGACTAACCCGCCAGCGCGCCTTCAGCCGTGAACTGCACGCGCCGTCGCGCGGTAACGGCCCGGCGTTTCGCCCACGACCTCCGTGAAAGCATCGATGAAGCTGCTGGGGTTGGCCCAGCCCAGCTCCATCGCGGTCTCGGTGACCGACGCACCCTGGTCCAGCGCGAGCAGGGCTCGCTGGATGCGCAGCAGCGTCCGCCACTGGTGGAAGCTCATCGACAGTTCGGTGCTGAACAGGCGGCTGAGGGTGCGTTCGCTCGCGCCGGTCCGGTGGCCCAGCTCCGCGAGCGTCGCGGGATTGGCGGGGTCCGCATGCAGCAGGCTGGTGACGGCCTTGAGCCGCCTGTCGACGGGCTCGGGGACTCGCAGCAGGTCGCGCGGTGCGCGAGCGAGTTCGGTAGCGACCACGCCCAGGAGAAGCAGCGAGCGCGGGCTGTCCACGGGCTCCTGGTCCTTCAGCAGCGCCAGGCATGCCTCGCGCATGAGGGCGCTGGCCACGAACACTGACGACTCGGCAGGGAACTGATCGGACAGCGGGGCCGGCACGTTCAGCAAGCGGACATCCGCCTCGCCATAGGCACGGCTGCTGTGGACCTGGAACGGCGGCACCCAGGTGATGCGGTTCGCGGGCGCCATCCAGCTGCCTGTCTCGGTGATGGTGACCAGCACCCCGGAGAGCGCGTAGCGCAGTTGCCCGAAGTCATGGTAGTGCGCCGCGACATCCTCGCCGTGGGCCATGCGTCCACACGCCAGGGACATGTCGGCGGAGAAAACGGGCTGCTGCATGGGTTTCGTCATGGGGGACCTCGCAGGTCTCCGGATCCGCTGTTTATAGTCCAGCCAAGCCGGCGCCGCAACCGCGACGCCAATCTTCTCGTTCGCGCCCTTGAGCTTCTTGAACAGCGACCGAACGGTCGGTAGCACCGCGTCGTTTCGGCTGATTTCTTCTCCACAATCGCGGTTTTTGCCAGCAGAGACAGGCTTGTGTTCCGAACCCTACTGAAATCCAAGATCCACCGCGTCACCGTCACACAGTGCGAGCTGCACTACGAAGGCTCGTGCGCGATCGACGAGAACCTGCTCGAGGCCGCAGGCATCGTCGAGAACGAACAGGTCCACATCTGGAACATCGACAACGGCGAGCGCTTCGTCACCTATGCGATCAAGGGGCAGCGCGGCACGGGGATGATCTCGGTGAACGGCTCCGCCGCGCGGCGCGCCGCCGTGGGTGACCTGATCATCATCGCCGCCTTCGCGCACGTGCCGGAACACGAAGTGAGCGGTTTCAGGCCGCAGCTCGTGTTCGTCGACGAGGCCAACCGCCAGATCGCCTCTCGCGATTTCGTGCCCGTACAACAGGCTTAGGGCCATCGCGCCCGCGCATCCAGGGGCGAACCTGCATCGGCCCCGGGCCGCTCTTTCATTCGAGGAGACCTTCATGTCCGTGATCACGGTTCATCGATCGACGACTTCGCGCAAGCCCCTCACGCTGCAGCGCCTGCGCACCATGCATGCGCAAGGCGAGAAGATCACGATGCTGACGGCGTACGACGCGACCTTCGCGCGGGTGCTCGACGAGGCCGGCGTCGACTGCCTGCTGGTGGGCGATTCGCTCGGCATGGTGCTGCAAGGCCAGGCGACCACGGTGCCGGTGACGCTCGAAGACATGGCGTATCACGTGCGCTGCGTCGCGCGCGGCAACCGCGCGGGCTGGGTCATCGGCGATCTGCCCTTCGGCAGCTACCAGGAATCGAAGGAACAGGCGCTGCGCAGCGCGGCCGTATTGATGCAGGCCGGCGCGCACATGGTCAAGCTCGAAGGCGGCGGCTGGACGACCGAGACCGTGCGCTTCCTCACCGAACGCGGCATTCCCGTCTGCGGACACCTTGGCCTCACGCCGCAGTCGGTGCACGCGCTCGGCGGCTGGCGCGTGCAAGGGCGCGACGACAAAGCGGCAGCGCTGCTCAAGGAGCATGCGCATGCGCTGGCCGATGCGGGCGCGGCGATGCTGGTGCTGGAGCTGGTGCCCTCGCCGCTGGCCGCGTCGATCGCGAAGGAGCTGGCCATCCCCGTGATCGGCATCGGCGCCGGGCCCGATTGCAGCGGCCAGGTGCTGGTGCTGCACGACGCACTCGGCCTGCACGAGAAGCCCGCGCGCTTCGTGCGCGATTTCCTGCAGGGCAGCAACGGCATCGCGCACGCGGTGCGCCGCTTCGTCGATGCCGTCAAGGACGGCAGCTTTCCCGATCCCGAACTCCACACCTACTGACGCCATGCTCATCATCCATACCGTCGCCGAACTGCGCGAGGCGCTCGCGCCGCATCGAGCGCCCGCGTTCGTACCCACCATGGGCAACCTGCACCAGGGCCACATCTCGCTCGTGCAAAAGGCGAAGCCGCTAGGCGACATCACGGTAGCCAGCATCTTCGTCAACCGGTTGCAGTTCCTGCCGCACGAGGATTTCGACCAGTACCCGCGCACACTGGAGGCCGATGCGGACCAGCTGCAGGCCGCAGGCTGCGACGTACTCTTCGCGCCCTCCGAGGCCGATCTCTACCCCGAGCCGCAGGCGTTCAAGGTGCAATGCGATCCGCACCTGGGCGACGTGCTCGAAGGCCAGTTCCGCCCGGGTTTCTTCACGGGCGTGTGCACCGTCGTGATGAAGCTGTTCATGTGCGTGCAGCCGCGTGTGGCGGTCTTCGGCAAGAAGGACTACCAGCAGCTGATGGTCATCCGCCGCATGGTGCGGCAGTTCGCGATGCCGGTCGAGATCGTGGCCGGCGAAACGGCGCGAGCCGCCGATGGCCTCGCGCTGTCATCGCGCAACGGCTACCTGTCGGCGCCCGAGCGCGACGAGGCCGTGCAGCTGTCGCTCGCGCTCCAGCGAATGGCCGAGCGCGTTCGGGCAGGCGTGAGAGTCGCCGACGCGGAACGGGATGCGATGGATTTCCTGCGGGCGCGCGGCTGGGTGCCGGACTACCTGACGATGCGCTCGCGAGCCGATCTGCAGGCGCCACAGCCGGGCGACGCACGGGTCGTGCTGGGCGCAGCGCGCCTTGGCCGCACCCGCCTGATCGATAACATCGAAGTGGACTGATCTGCCGTCACCGCCCGGCAGGCCTGAGGGCTCACAGCGACGACGCCATACTTGGCCAGCACCTGGCCACGACCTTCCGCGGCGCACCGCGAATCGCAATCGTCGCGCCCGAAGCAGAAATCTCCTACAACAGCGAGCGGGCCTCAGGCCGTTCTCAAGCTACGGTGCGCGTGTTTTCCGATTTCCGTGAGGCTGAGAGCTGGGTGCGGCCCTGCTGAGCGCCTGAAGTCTTTCTGCTTCGGGTCAACGTTTCCATGCCGTTGCGCGTTACACGTGAGCGGCCCGTCCGGGCAGCGACCCATCGACTACCCGCGAAAACATCCCACATGATCAAGCTTCTTTCCGTCTTGGCCGCCACGCTGTTCGCGGCCTCCTCCTTCGCGGCGTCGCATGCGGGAGCGCCCATGCCCGCCTCGTCTGCCGCCAAAACCGAGATGAAGGCCGAAGCCAAGGCCGCCAAGAAGGCTGCCGCAGACCAGAAGAGCGCCGAGAAGGCAGCCGCCACCGCCAAGGCCGACAAGAAGACCACCGCCGCCGACGCGACGAAGACCAAGGCCATCACCGACGCTGATGCCAAGCAGCAAAAGGCCGAAGTCAAGGCCGACGCCAAGAAGCAGGAAGCGAAGAAGTAATCGTTCCCTGCGCTTCGACGATGCCCGCTTCGGCGGGCATCGTGCTTTCAGGGGCCGATGCGGCGCTACGCGTGCTGGCGGCGCGGTTCATCGCGTCGGCGGCTTCGCGGCTGTCCAGCAGCAATGACAGCATCAGCCCGCTGGCGCCGTCAGGCGGGTGGCCGCCGGAATCGGCAGGCTACCCCGCCGCTCCATCCAGCCGCGCCTTCGTCAGCACCGGCCAATACCTCGCCACGAACAGGCCGAACCCCGCTGCCCACAGCGCGGCCGACACCAGCACCGCCTGCATCAACATGACCGGCGCAACCATCGGCAGCCCCACACGCACCACGCCGGCCAGCAACACCAGCGAATAGCAGGCCACGTCCCAGCGGTCAGCCTTCAACAGCCGCCCGGTGTGGCCTTTCGACGTGCGGGTCATCATGCCGGCCACCAGCGCTCCCAGCGCTCCCACCGTCAACGCATGCACGGCCGGCGAGCCCGAGACCCAGCCAGCCGCCGCCAGCGCACGCAGCGCAAGGTGCAGCGGGATCCAGACGTAGGCCGCGTGCAGCACCCACACCAGCGCGTTGGAACCCGTGCGCCAGGGCTTCCACAGCACGAAGCGCGCGAAGTGGGCGATGGCTGCGGCGGCCGCGATGACCACCAGCCACGGCGCCTGCAGTTGCAGCACGTCGGCAGCCAGCAGCGCCAGTACCGAACCCAGCGCCGCCTTCTCGACCCACGGCCTGCGTTCGGCCCCTGCCGCCGGCACGCCGCTGTTGGTGAACATCGGGATCACGCGCCCGCCCATCACGGCCATGATGAACAGCACCACGTCCAGCCCCACCTGCACGCCTTCGACGCGGCCGAAGTGGACGGCGACCGTGGCCGCGCCCATCAGACCCAGCAACGCAATGAAGAAGTAGTTGCGCCGGTTGCCGGAGCGGATGAACGGGAACGCCAGCGCTATCGCTGCGGCAATCGGGAACGCGGCGTTGACCACCGCGGACACCATCACCCACGGCGTCAGCACCAGCACACGCCCGGCCAGCCACAGTGCCAGCATAGCCGCGAGCTTGCCGCCGGTCGGCGTGGGCAGGCCCGACCAGTTGCGGCCCGCCGTGAACAGGAAGCCCACGATCACGGGCAACGCGAAGCCGAACAGCATCTCGTGCGCGTGCCACAGCGGGGACGGCAGGTAAGGCATGGGCAGCCGCCCCGTGAACTGCAAACCCCACAGGGCGATGGACAGTGCGGCATACGTGCCCGCTGCCAGGTAGAACGGCCGGAAGCCGAGTTGCCAGATGGCTTTCATGGGTGACGCCTGCGAAATGCGATGGCCGAAGCCACCACGGTTGCGATGAAGAGGACGATGGCGAGCGCGTTGCCCACTGCACCGGGCCCGCGTTCGGACAGGAACCGCACGGCCAGCGACGCGTGCAGCGCAGCCAGTGGAACATAGAACCAGCCGCCGAACAGCAGCTTGACGCGCGCCACGGCCGGCAGGATCACGGGTGCATGGCCCATCATCATGCTGACGATGAAGCCCAGGCCCAGCGCGTGCAGCGCCAGGTCGCGGCTTGCCGCAACCCAGGCCACGCCCGCGATGGCCAGCCACGCATAACCACCCAGCAGGCAGATGGCCATGTAGCGCGTGAGTCCCTGCGCGAACACCGTTCTGCGCGCGATGTCGTACGTGAAGAGCCAACCCGCCAACGCCACCAGCGCAATGCCGAACAGGACGCCGGACACCAGCGCGCCTGCGAGCAGCGCGGCGACGATCGAATACAGCAGCGCATGCGCGCCCGGGCGCCTGCGCATCAGCCGCGTCATCTCCAGCCGCTCGGCGGCGATGGTGATGACCAGAAACGAAAACCAGCAAGGCACCGCCAGCTGGCCCCAGCCCGCTGCCAACAGCCCATTGCCCACCAGCCATGCGAGGGCACTGGCCAGCAGCAGCACGGTGTGGTCGGCGCGTTGCCTTTGCACCAGCACCCAGTTGACGGCAGTGAACACAACGGACGACATGACCAGCAGGATGGCGCCGACGTGGGACAACCCCGCGAGCAAGGCCAGTCCGCCTGCAGCGGAACAAGCAGGCGCCGCCCACGCCCAGCGCAGCTTCAATGCCACTGCACGCTCGATGGCGATCACCGATCCCATGAACGCACCGATCATCAGCGCGCCATGCCACACCGCGGCTTGTCCCAGCCAGTCGGCATTGCCTGCGCTCACGCCCACGCGCGCCAGCCCGCCCAGCACGCCGGCCACCAGCGCCAGGGCGATGAAGGGGAAGATCACCACCCCATGAAGCGGCGCGCGCGTTCGCTCAGCCGTTCGGGCGACCATGGCGGCTCCCAGACCAGTTCGGCCTGTGTGTGGTAACGCGGGCCGACGGCAGCATCCACCTGGAAGCCGATGTCCTCGAGGATCACGTCGGCCACCGGGCAGGCGGCCGACGTCATGGTGACTTCGACGTGAACCGTGTCGCCGCGCACGGCCACGCCGTACACCAGTCCCACGTCGACGATGTTGATGGAGATTTCCGGGTCGACCACGCCTTTCAGCGCCTCGAGGATAGTCCCGGCCAGTTCTTCCGGGCCTTCGTAGGTGTAGCGCTGCTCTTCGGTCATGCGCGCCTCTGCAGGAACATCACGGTTGCCAGCTCCTCACGGTTGGCCACGATGTCGGCCAGCGTGTAGCGGTCCAGCACCGCGTGGAACGCGTTGACCGCCTCGGACAGCACGCCTGCCAGCTGGCAGCAGGGCGAAATGGTGCAATTGCCGCCGGTCTTGCCGAAACACTCGACGATGGGGCCGCCTTCGGTCTGGCGCACCACGTCGCCGATGCGGATGCCGGCAGGCGCCATCGCCAGTTCCAGCCCGCCACCGCGCCCGCGCACGTTGGCCAGCCAGCCGTTCTTGCCGAGGAAGTGCACCACCTTCGTCAGGTGGTGCTCCGAGACGCCGAACGAGCCGGCGATCTCGGCGATGGTCGACCGCCGCCCAGGCTGCGCGCCCAGGTACATCAGGACGCGCAGGCTGTAGTCGGTGAAGGTCGTGAGGTTCATCTCACTTGGCCGGGATGGCACCGGTGAGGTCGGCGGTCTGCGGCTTCTCGCTGCGCAGCAGCTTCAGCGCATACACCGCCAACAACACCGCACCCACCGAGAACACCACATCGCCCGGCACGCGCAGCCACACCAGTGCTTCCATCACGCCCGAGTGCACCACTTCCGGCGAGCGGGCGTACCACAGGCCTTGCGAGATGCTGGCCCAGGCCTGGTAGATGCCCGCGGGCAGCAGCGACAGGAAGACCATCATGGCCAGGCCGATGTTCAGGCCCCAGAAGGCGGGCTTGAGCAGGCCGTCGGCATGCAGGGCGCGCGCATACAGGCCGCGCAGGCAGAACAGCATGAGGCCGATGCCGAGCATGCCGTACACACCGAACAGGGCGGCGTGGCCGTGGGCCGGCGTCATGTTGAGGCCCTGCACGTAGTACAGCGCGGCGGGCGGGTTGATCGCGAAGCCGAGCAGGCCGGCGCCGACAGTGTTCCAGAAGCCGACGGCGACAAAGCACAGCGTGGGCCACTTGTAGGTTTCGAGCCAGACTATGCCCTGGCTGCGGCGCCACGTCTGCAGCGCTTCCATGCCGATCAGCGTGAGCGGCACCACCTCGAGCGCGGAGAACACGGCGCCCACGGCGATCACCGAAGTCGGCGTGCCCGTCCAGTACAGGTGGTGCAGCGTGCCCAGGATACCGCCGAACAGGAAGACGATGGTTTCCGCGACGATGGCCCGGTTGGCGCTGGCCGCACGCACGAGGCCCAGCTTGGTGAAGATCAGCGCGATGACGGCGGTGGCGAACACCTCGAAGAAGCCTTCCACCCACAGGTGCACCAGCCACCACCTCCAGTACTCCACCATCGAGTAGTGCGTGCGCTGGCCCCAGGTGAGCGACGACGCGTAGAACCCGCCGATGCACACGGCCGACAGGAACACCATGGCGATCAGGCCACGCGTTTCCGACGGGCGCTTCAGCGCGGGCCACAGGGCGCGGCCCAGCAGGAAGGCCCAGAACAGCAGGCCCACGAACAGCAGGATCTGCCACACGCGGCCCATGCTGGTGAATTCCAGGCCCTGGTTGCCCACCCAGAAGCTGAAGTCGGTGCCGCTCTTCGCCAGCGTGCCGAGCCATGCCGTGGCGGTGGAACCGACGACGATCAGGATCAGCGCCCAGAACAGCACGTCCACGCCCAGCTTCTGCAGCTTGGGCTCCTTGCCGCCCAGCAGCGGCGCGATGTACAGGCCGGTGGCGAGCCACGCGGTCGCAATCCAGAAGATGCCCACCTGTGTGTGCACCGTGCGGCTCACCACGTAGGGCAGCACTTCGGCCAGCGGGATGCCGAAGAAAGCCTGCCCTTCCACGGCGTAGTGCGCGGTGATCGCTCCCATGCCGATCTGCAGCAGCATCAGGCCGATGACGGCAAAGAAGTACTTGCGCGTGGCCTTCATCGAAGGCGTGGCCTTCGCACCGCCCAGCGGGTCGGTCGACGGCGGAACCGCATCGCCTTCGTGCTTGCCCATGCCGTGCAGCCACAGCATGGCGGCAATGCCGGCCAGCAGCAGCACCACGCTGACCATCGACCACATGGCGGCCGTGTCGGTCAGGGTGTTGCCCACCAGCGGCTCGTGCGGCCAGTTGCTGGTATAGCTGAGGTTCTCTTCGCCGGGACGGTCGGTGGACGCGGCCCATGAAGTCCAGAAGAAGAACGCGGCAATCGCCTCGCGGTCGGCCTTCGCGGTCACGGTGCCGTCGACCATCGCATACTGGTCACGCAGCTTCGCCAGCGCCGGGTCGGTGCCGAACACGCCCTGGTAATGCTGGCTCACCGTGCGGATCGCCTCGGCGCGTTCCGGCGACACGGTGACGGTACCGGAGGCCGCGTCGTACGTGTTGCGGCGCATCTCTTCCTTCAGCACCGCGGCGACCGCGCCGCGCTCGGCGGCGGTGAGCTGCGAGGCTTCCTTCTGGTACGCCTGGGCGCGGATCGCCTTCAGCGCCACCGCTTCGCGGTGCAGCCAGTCGGCCGACCAGTCGGGCGCCACGTAGGCGCCGTGGCCCCACACGCTGCCCTGCTGCTGGCCGCCGCTGGCCAGCCACACCTGCTGGCCGCGCTGCACCTGTTCGCCGGTGAAGAGGACTTCACCCTGCGTGGTGACGACCGACTTGGGGATGGGCGGGGCCGTCACGTAGATCTGCCAGCCCAGGTAGCCGAGGGCGCCGAACGACAGCACGAAGATCAGTGCCAGCCAGCGCCAGAGGAGTTGGGTGTTTTTCATGCCGGGCTCCTCAGGCACCGCCGCAGCCGCCGCCGCAGCAGCTGGAGCCTTGCGCGGGCGCGCCGGCCTTCACGCGCGAGATCGCGACCCGGAAGGTCTCGGGACCGCGCTCCAGGTAGTCCCAGGCGAACTGCCCTTCGAGCTGGTCCGCGAACTGGAAGTACAGGGGGCGGGGGTCGTGGCTGTTGACCAGCTCCATCGCCTGGCCCACGCCAAGCTTCGCAAAGGTGGCGAAGATCGTGGCGTGGCGGGTTTGCGGCGGGATCGCCTGCGCGTCGAGCCGGACGACTGTTTCGAAGGTACTCATGGGCCTCTTCCTTTAAGGTGCATTTCCGATGCACCTATTCTGGAAAGGGTCGGCGAGTGGGGTTTTGACTCAGGTCAAGTAAGTCCTATGCCGTGGCGTACGCCATCGCCAGTTCGGCGTCGGCGTCGGCATCCAGCAGGTCGTTCAGCAGCGGCAGCACCGCCATGGTCTCTTTCTGGATGTGCGAGACCTGCCGCTCCACCATCTCCAGCGTGCCCTGCCTGAGCTGGTCCCAGCCGTCGGCATCCAGTTCGGCCGCCCTGCGCACCAGCGGCAGCAGCTCCAGCGCCAGTTCACGGATGTCGTCGTGCTCCTGCCGCATCAGCGCGGCGACGGGGCTGTCGCCCGATTCGTCGAGGCGGGGGAACACATGCTCTTCCTCGAAGCCGAAGTGGCGCTCGATGTCGTGCGAGATCGCATGCGCAAACTCGTTCAGCAAGGGGCCGAGCTTGCCGTCGTTGCGCGTAGCGCGGGCCAGCGCCTGTTCCACGCGGTCCAGCAATGCCAGGTGGATGCGGTGTTCGTCGTCGAGGAGGCGGCCGGTCTGGGTGTCGATCATGGGGCAATCTTTCTGAGGAGGTGCACGTAGAAGGCGGCGAATGCCGCCGCGCCCGCCACGCCGATGGCGGCCGCCAGCGCCGCCGCGACGGCGTTGCCGAAGGCAAGCGCGAGCAGCAGCCCGGCCAGGGCGAGCAGGTGGCAGGCGAAGTGCACGCGCAGCGAGGGTTCGTGCGACAGCGAGGAAGGCGTGGGCGCGCGGCGCTTGCCGGGCGGCGCATGCATGGAGCCCAGGAAAGGCAGGATGCGCTGGAGCATGCCGAACAGCGTTCCCAGCAGCCAGCCGCCGACCAGCAGCACACCGAACACCGGTGCGGGCAAGTCCAGGGCCGATGCGAGCAGGCAGGCAGCCAGCGAAGCCCAGCCGGTCTTCACCAGCAGCATCGAGCGGCCCAGTCCCTTGCGCATGCCCGTGCGCAGCGCCTCGGCCATCAGGTAGACATGGATGCCGAATGCAACGGCGGCAGATGCAACTGCCGGCAGCACCAGCCCGAAGGCTGCCAGCACCAGGGCCGCGACCGCCAGCACGCCCGAAGCCTTCTGCAGCTTCGGCGACGGTTCGTTGGCCAGTGCGAACATCGGCACCAGCACGTACGAGAGCCCCAGCACCAGCAGGCCCATGAAGCCGAACGGCCCGGCCACCAAGTGCAGCGACAACAGCCCGCCGCGGTCGGCGAGCGGCAGGCCCGCCCACATCGATACCAAGGCGAGCGCCGTCGCCAGCAACACGCCGAGGCAAACAAGGCTTGCCCAGGCATGCAGCCGCAGCCCCGGCATTCCGTGTGCGCCGGCCAGGTGGCGCAACATCAGCACGGCCCATGCAGCCAGCGGCACCACCACGGAAACCGCGCCCACCGCCAGCAGCGACGGTTGCGCCAAGCCCATGCCCAGCGCCAGCACGGCCACGCCGGGCGTATAGGTCCACCAGATCCACGACAGCCAGCGCGGCCCCATCGCCGGCTGGCGCGTGGCCACCGGCATGAGTTGCGCGCCCGCGCCCATCGCCGTCATGGCCAGCACGCCCAGCGTGAAGAGGTGCAGCGCCGCCAGCGGCCAGCCGAGGCCGCCGCGAAACTCGATCCATTGCGGCGCGGACGCGAGCAGCGCCAGCCACCCCAGCACGTGGAACACGATCGCCGCGCCGAAGAATCGCAAGGGGATGGCCGCGGGCAGCAGCCGCGTGTTGGCCCCGCCCAGGAAAGCGGCGGCGCTGGTCATGGCGCCACCGGGCGCAGCAGCAGGCGCACCTCGCCGGCCGGCGCGGCTATGCGGTCGGCCTGCCAGCCGGCCTGCGCGAGCTCGGGGTACAGCAGCACCGGGTCGCGGTCGTGGTGCACCACCAGGTCCTGCGCCGGAACGAGCGAAAGCACGCGCCGCATGATGGCCACCAGCGGCTGGGGCGGCGGCAGGCCGCGCACGTCGATGTGCGCCACGCCGTCTTCCACCCACTCGCGCGCGGCCTGCGTCATGGCAGTACCACCGTGGCGGCGCGCCGCAGGGCACGCAGCATGCCCAGCGTGGTCTGCGTGTGCACGCCGCCCTGCGCCGTGTCATCGACCTTCAGCACGGCCGGGATGTGCAGCACGAAGCCGTGCTCCAGCACCTTGGCCGGCTGCACACCGCCGAAGTCGGTCCAGCATGCGGGCGCAGACGATGGCAGGCTGGCCGGCGCAATGGCCTGCGCCTCGTCCAGCGCCTCCTGCCATTCCTTCACCGTCATCACGTTGTCACGATAGGCGGTGTCGTAACCTTCGCGCGTGTCGTCCAGCACGAAGCGGCTGCCGGCGTGCTGCGCCCAGGCCATCCACGCCTTCTCAGGCATGCCGGTCACCAGCGGCACCGGCACCGCGCCGGCCCAGATCGCGCCCAGCAGCGCCACGGCACGGTCCAGGCGGTCGTGCAGGCGCAGCAGCACCGGCTCGCCGGGCTGCACGCCGCAGTCGTGCCACACCCAGGCTGCGCGCGCCGCGGCCAGCCGCAGTTCGCCATAGGAGAGGCTGCGCTCGCCCCAGGCCAGCGCGGTGCGCGTGGGCGGCGCGGCTTGCAGCAGCAGGTGGGCCGCGTTGATGCCGTCATCCATCGCTCGTCCCTTCGCCCAGCTCGTGCAGCAGGCGTTCGGTCAAGGCCGAGGCCACTTGCCGCCGGTAGTTGGCGGGCGCGGCGCTGGTGCGCATGGGCGTGACAGCGCGGGCCACCTGCTTCGCCGCTTCCTGCGGCGACAGCGCGCCGGTGACCACCACGGGCGCCGAGCCGGCCCCCGACACCGCCACGCGCACGTTACCCGGCGATGCCGCCACTGCCACGGCCGCCAGCGGAAAGTCGATGCCGCCGCGCGCGCGTGCCTTGGCGAAAGCGCAACGCGTGCCTTGCGGCAGCGGCGGAATGCGCACGCGGCCCACCAGCTCGTCATGCGCCAGGCCCAGGTGCGCCGCACCGTCATCGCACCACAAGGTGTCGACAGGGCGCCAGGCCGCACCGCGCGAAGACAAGACCTCCACGGCCGCCTGCATCACGAGCAGCACCGGTGCGACGTCGCTGCAGAAGGCCGCATGGCAGCGCTCGCCCTGGGGCGCCACATGGCAGAGCGTGCCCTGGTATTTGAGGCAATTGCCGTTGGCGGCACGCCACCAGTCGCCCTGGTTGTAGAACACGCATCGCGTGTCCTGGCACAGGTTGCCGCCCAGCGTGCCTGCCGTGCGGTGCGCCGTTGCGGCGACGGAGTTAGCGGCCTGTGCGAGCGCGGGCGCTGCGCTCGACACGCGTGCATCCGAGGCCAGCTTGGCCAGCGTGACCCCGGCGCCCAGCAGCAGCGTGCCGTCGGGGCCCTGCTCGATGGCGTCGAAGCCTTCGATGCCGGCCAGTTCCACCAGCAGGGGGGAGACTCGCAAGCCCTTGCGCAGGTTGGGCAGCAGGTCGGTGCCGCCTGCGAGAGCGCGTGCATCGGGCTGCGCAGCCAGCGCAGCGGCGGCTTCGGCCCACGAATGGGCGCGATAGGTGGCAAAGTCCGGCAGCGCGCGCATCAGGTCTTCTCCTTGGCCTGGCGGCGCAACGCGCGCCGCCGCGCCTGCAACGCGTCGACGATGCGGTCGGGCGTGATCGGCAGGTGGTCCATGCGCAGCCCCAGCGCGTCGGCAATCGCGTTGGCGATGGCGGGCGGGCACCCGTGCAGTGCGCCTTCGCTGCCCTCCTTGGCACCGAACGGCCCCAGCGGGTCCATGCTTTCCACCAGCGTCACCTCCACCGGCGGTGAGTCGGCGATCGTCGGCATGCGGTAGTCGAGGAAGTTCGCGCGCAGCGGCAGGCCTTCGTGGTACTGGTTCTCTTCGCCCAGCGCCTGGCCCATGCCCATCCACACGGCGCCTTGAACCTGGCCTTCCAGCGCCAGCGGGTTGATGGCGCGGCCGCAGTCCTGCGCCACCCAGATCTTCTCGACGTGGACCATTCCCGTGGCTTCGTCCACGCGAACCTGCGCCACCTGCGCGGCATAGCTGAAGCCCGCGGTGGAGCCGACGGCCGCCCCGCGATAACGCCCGCCTTGCGTCTCAGGCGGCGTCGACCATATGCCCTTGACCGTGATGGTGCCGCTGTCGACCAGCGCAGCCTGCACGCACTGCGCAAAGTCGAGCTGGCGGTCCGTGCCCGTCAGCACGCAGCATTCGCCCAGCCAGTCCAGGTCGGCGGGCTGCGCCTGCAGCTTCCTGGCCGCGGCTTCCAGCAGCACCTCCTTCAGCGCCTCGGCCGCGCGCAACGCCGCATTGCCGACCATGAAGGACACGCGCGACGAGTATGACCCGTTGTCCTTGGGCGTGAGCGCGCTGTCGGCGCACACCACGCGAATGCGCGACAGCGGCAGCAGCAGCACCTCGGCCACGACTTGCGCCAACAGCGTGGTGGATCCCTGCCCGATGTCGGACGCGCCGGTCAGCAGCGTGATGCTGCCGTCGAAGTCGAGCTTGAGGTTGACCACCGCGTGCGGCTCGCCCGTCCAGTGCACCGGCTTGGCGGAACCGCTCACGTAGTGCGAGCAGGCCATGCCGAGGCTGGTGCCCATGGGCAGCCGGTGCTTCTCGCGCCAGCGCGAAGCCTTTTCGACCGCGTCCAGGCACTGCGGCAGCCCATACGAATTCACCTGCAGGTCGTTGAGCGTGCGATAGGGCGCTTCGATCAGGTTGGCGCGGCGCAGCTCGAACGGGTCCATGCCGAGTTGCTTGGCCATGTCGTCGAGCAGGCTCTCGATGCCGAAGCGCACGTTGACGGCACCGTGCCCGCGCATCGCGCCACAGGGTGGCAGGTTGGCGTACACGCGCCAGCCGCGATAGCGCACCGCACCCACGCGGTACAGCGCGTGCAGGAGCGAGCCCGCATAGAGGATGGTGACGAGACCATAGCCCGCATACGCACCGCCGCGCTGCACCACTTCAGCCGCGAGCGCCGTGATGTCGCCGTTGCGCCGCGCGCCGATCTTCAGCTTGACCTCGCTGTGCGGCCGGCCGCGGTGCGTGAGGAACACCTCTTCGCGCGTCAGCTCCAGCTTCACCAGCCCGCCCGCGGCGCGCGCCAGCGCCGCCGTCACCATCTCGAAGTTGAGCGACTCCACGCGATGGCCGAAGCCGCCGCCCACGAAGGGCTTGACCACGCGCACCTGCGACTCGCCCAGGCCCAGTGTCTGCGCCAGCATCATGTGCAGGTAGTAGGGCACCTGAGTCACGGACTGCACCGTGAGGCGCTGCGCTTCCGGCTCCCATTGCGCCAGCGTCGCATTCAGCTCGATCTGCCCGTGCGCGAGCTCGCCGCACTCGAAACTGCGTTCCAGCACGACGTCGGCCTGGGCGAAGCCCGCATCGACGTCGCCGAAGTCCTGCTCGACCACCCGCTCCAGGTTGCCGGGCTTGTCGTCGTGCAGCAGCACCGCACCTTCGGCGCGCGCATCGGCGGCGCTGAAGTAGGCGGGCAGCTCGTCGTACACCACCTGCACGGCGGCCAGCGCCGCGCGGGCACTCGCTTCGTCGTCGGCGGCCACTGCGAACAACGGCTCGCCGCGGTAGCGCACCTTGCCGCGTGCCAGCGGCCATTCGTTCTGCGCGATCGGGATCACGCCGTACGGTGCGCTGAAGTCTTCGCCGGTGATCACCGCGCGCACGCCGGGTAGAGTGCGGGCGCGGCGGGTGTCGACGGAGACGATGCGCGCGTGCGCCACCGGGCTGCGGCCGATCAGGCCCACGAGCGCGCCCTGTGCGGGCAGGTCGGCGGTGTACTTCGCCCGCCCGGTCACCTTGTCGATGCCGTCCACCAGCGGCGTGCGCACGCCGATGGCGTGGGGCCGCAGCAGGGTCGGGGCGTCACGCTTCATGCCGTGCCTCCGCCGCCGACAGCACCGATTCCACGATCTTCACGTAGCCGGTGCAGCGGCACAGGTTGCCCGAGAGCGCTTCGCGCACCTGCTCCTCGGTGGGGTTCGGCTCGCGGCGCAGCAGCGCCTCGGCCGACATGACCATGCCGGGCGTGCAGAAGCCGCATTGCGTGCCGAGTTTCTCGTGGAAGGCCTGCTGCAGCGCACTCATGCGCCCGTTGACCGCCAGCCCTTCGATCGTCTCCACCTTCCGGCCCGCCGCGCTGGACGCCAGCGTGATGCATGCCAGCCTCGGCTCGCCATCCACCAGCACCGTACAAGCCCCGCATTCCCCGCCGTCGCAGCCTTGCTTGGTGCCGGTCATTCCCAGCGTGTCGCGCAGCACTTCGAGCAGCAGGGCGCTGCTCCTGGCGGCCACATCGCGAACTCGGCCGTTGACCTTGAGGGTAAGAATTCGTGTTGCCATCACTCGGTCCGTGTCATCCACCACAAGCGCATTCATTTCGAGGAAGGCCAACTCAAGCCCCCTTCGGACGAAGGTCCCGCACCCGCACCGCCTTGCCCTGCGACCGCGGAATCGTCCCGGGTAACTGCACCACCACCTCGCAGGTGATGCCCACCTGCGACTTGATGTGATGCGCGGCATCGCGGGAAATCTCGAAGAACGCAGCCTCGGGCACGCCCGGCAACGCCTCGACTTCCACCCGCACCGTGTCCAGGTTGCCCTGCCGCTGCACGACGAACTGGTAATGCGGCGCGATCTGGCTGCGGCCCACCAGCACGGCTTCGATCTGCGAGGGGTAGACGTTGACGCCGCGGATGATCAGCATGTCGTCGTTGCGGCCCGTGATGCGAAGGATGCGGAGGTGCGTGCGGCCGCACTCGCACGGAGCGGTCGTGATGCGGGTGATGTCGCGCGTGCGATAGCGCAGCATCGGCAGCGCCTGCTTGGTCAGCGTGGTGATCACCAGCTCGCCGGCCTGGCCCTCGGGCACGGGCTGCTGCGTCTCGGGGTCTATCACCTCGAACAGGAAGTGGTCCTCCCAGCCGTGCAACCCCTGCTGGCACTCGCACTCGCAGGCCACGCCCGGGCCCATGATCTCCGACAGGCCGTACAGGTCCATCGCCTTCACGCCGATGCGCGCCTCGATCTCGGCGCGCATCGCGGCGCTCCACGGTTCGGCGCCGAACAGGCCCACGCGCAATTGGCTGCGCCGCAGGTCCACGCCCTGCTGCTCGGCCACCTCGGCAATCGCCAACGCATAGGAAGGCGTCGCGCACAGCACGCGCGGTCCGAAGTCCATGATCAGCGATACCTGCCGCTCGGTGGACCCGCCCGACACCGGCACCACCACGCCGCCGAGCCGCTGCGCGCCGTTGTGCGCGCCCAGCCCGCCGGTGAACAGGCCATAGCCGTAGGCGTTGTGCACGACATCGCCGGGACGCGCACCGGCCGCGAACATCGACCGCGCCATCAGGTCGGCCCAGTTGTCCAGGTCCTGCTCGGTGTAGCCCACCACCGTGGGTTTGCCGGTGGTGCCCGACGACGCATGCAGGCGCGCCAGCTGGTTGACGGGCCGCGCGAACAACCCGAACGGATAGTGATCGCGCAGGTCGGTCTTGATCGTGAAAGGCAGCTGCGCCACGTCGGCCAGCGTGCGGACATCGGAGGGCCGCACGCCGCCGGCTTCCATGCGGCTGCGATGCATGGGCACGTTGGTGTAGGCGTTGTCCAGCGTCTCGCGCAGCCGCGCGAGCTGCAGTTGCGCCAGCCGCTCGCGCGGCAGGGTCTCGACATCGGTGTGCAGCATGTCCATGGTCGATACGGTCAGTTGCGCGCCACGCCGCGTACCGGCATCCGCGGCAGCGTGAAGCCGCGGTGGAAGCCGGCGCGGGTGACCAGGTTGAACTTGAACATCGCGCCGGTGGCCAGCACCAGCAGGCCCGCGATGGCCAGCAAGGCCGTGGCCCATGCCGGGCGCACCCAGCCGTTCAGCGCGACGGGCACCAGCACCACGGGCAGCGCGCAGCCCACCCAGCAGAAGATGCGGCCGTCTTCGTCGATCACGCGCAGCGCAGCGGGCGAGGCGCGGCCGTTCAGGCGCTGGCGCCAGGCCAGCCACACGCCCCAGCGCACCAGCACCAGCAGCCATAGCGTGGTCGCCACCGCGATCGGCGGGCGTTCCCACGCCAGCACCACCCAGTACAGGCCGGCGCCTTCGGCGATGCCGGTGGCCAGCAGCAAGGGCACCGTGAGGGGCTCACGCCATGCGGGAATGGCGCGCGACGCGCCGATGATGCTCGCCTGGCAGTACAGGAACACGCCGGCCGCGGCCACCATCGGCCAGGCCCGCCAATGCATGCCCATGATGTAGCCCGTGCCCAGCAGGAACAGGAAGACGGCCGCCAGCGCCTCGCGCGACATCCATGAACGCCACAGGTGGAAGTACACGTGCATCGCCCGCAGCGGCCGGCCGATTTCCAGCCAGACGCAGAAGAGGCCCAGCCCGACCAGCGCCAGGCCGGCCGCGGCCAGCACCTTCTGGCGAAGGTCGGGCCCGCCCGCTGTCAGCGCGAACACCAGCAACCCGGCCCCCGCGCCGCCGAAGATGAAGTTGCCTGCCGCCCGCCAGTCCCAGTGCGGTTGCAGACGGGTGAGCACCGGTGCGTTCATCGGCCCTCCTTCTTGTCCCACAGGTAGAAGAAGCCGGGGCCCGTGCCCGCGTCTTCGTTGATGCGAAAGTGCTGGTTGCGTTCCAGCAGCTGCGACACGTTGCTTTTCGGGTCTTCGATGTCGCCGAACGCCAGCGCTTCCGCGATGCACGAATTGACGCACGCAGGTGTCGCCTCGGGATCCACCCCCGGCTTCAGCCCGAGTGCCGTGCCCGAATCGATGCGTTCCACGCAGAACGTGCACTTGGTGGCCACCGACCGCTGGGTCTCGTCGTCGCGCACCTGCTCGTTGGCCATCGGTACGTCGCCGTAGGCGAAGCGGCCGGCGGACACCTTGAACCGGGCCTGGTAGGGGCAGGCCTGGCTGCAGTACATGCAGCCGATACACAGGTCGTAGTTGATGGTGACGATGCCGTCCGCGCGCTTGCGCGTGGCCGTGGTCGGGCACACCGGCAGGCAGGCCGGCTCGTCGCAGTGCTGGCAGCCCATGGGCACGAAGGCGCGCTGCACGTCGGGGAACTCGCCCACTTCGATGTCGAGCACGCGGCGCCATTGCACGCCGGGCGGCGTGGCGTTGGCGTGCTTGCAGGCAGCGGTGCAGGTCTGGCAGCCCACGCAGCGCCTCAAGTCCGCCACCATGGCCCAGCGTGTCATGGCGCCCCCTTGCGGCGCAGGCTCACCCGCACGACGTCGGCGCCGGAGCCCGTGGCATCGGTCAGGTGCATCGACATCTCGGCCAGCGTGTTCAGGCTGGGGACGCCGAAGTCTTTCGCCAGCGGCGTGGTCCAGTGGCCGAACTGGCCGATGGCCAGCAGCGTGTCGGGCCGTATGCCCTGCCGCAGCACGGCGCGGCCGCTCACCTTGCGGTTGCGCGTGGCGATATCCACCTCGTCGCCGTCGGCGATGCCCAGCCTGGCGGCGATGCCGGCGTTCATGATCACGCCGCGATGCCCGGCGATGTTGTCGGCGACCTCGTGGATCATCTGCATGCCCACGTTGCCGCCCCACGCGTACTGCATGCTGCGCGCGGTGAGCAGCCAGAACGGGTATTCCTCGGGCAGGCCACCGGCGCGGCGGATGGCGGCGACCCACGGCTCGCCGAAGTCCTTGCAGGCGGGCAACGCCTGGTATTCGTGC
Source organism: Burkholderiales bacterium (assembly GCA_016213325.1). Classification (GTDB taxonomy): domain Bacteria; phylum Pseudomonadota; class Gammaproteobacteria; order Burkholderiales; family Burkholderiaceae_C; genus Ramlibacter. Next base: position 112,772 of record JACRAY010000007.1, read on the forward strand.
AGCTGCGTGTCCCACCAGTGCATGTCGTGTTCGTGCAGCCGGCGGCCCAGCTCGGTGCCCACGCGCAGCAGCCGCTCCTGGTAGGGCAGCTCGAAGCGCAGCCCGCGCTCCACCATCGTCGGGTACAGGTACCAGTCGCTGCGCGGGAAGGGCCGCGTGGCCAGCCCGTGTTCCTTCCACCAGTCGAGGCCATGCGAGTCCACGCCTTCGGTCAACTCGGCGCTGGCCGCGCGGCAGATGGCGTCCCAGATCGTCTCGCGGTCGGGTACGTGCTCGGTGCCCAGCGAGAAGTCGCCGTGCGGCCCCTTCAGCGGCACGCCGCCGGCGCCCTTGTTGATGGACGCGATGTAGGGTGCGAGCAGCCCGGTGCGATGCGCCAGTTCGGTCGATATCTCGGTGAAGTCGCGCGCCTCGCCGCGCGTCGCGACCACCGGCTGGCGCAGCGCAAAGCCTTCGTGGTCCCAGAACTGCTCGATGTACTTGGTGCCGCCCACGCGAATGAGCTGCAGGCTTTCCAGGTCGGTCGCATCCGGCAGCAGCACGTCGGCGAAGTGGTTGGTTTCGTCGCGCGTGTACGCGAACGCCACCACGAAGGGAAAGCGCGCCATCTTCTCGGCGATCCCCTGCGTGTCCCAGAACGAGATGGCGGGGTTGGTGCGGTAGACGAACCACACGTCCGGCGGGTCCACGCGCGGCAGGCCCGCCGGCGTCTCGTCCATGAACATCCACGAGAAGTGGGTAGGCCCGAGCGCCTGGCTCCACGGGCCGTCGCCCGCCAGCGGCACCATGGTGCGGTAGGCGTTGCGGATATTGGGCTTGGGCGACCAGCGCGCCTTGTCGGTGGGGTTGAGCGGAAAGTCCATGAAGCCGTCGGGCCCCGGCTTCGCGCTGTCCAGCCGCTTGGCCATCGGGCGCGCAAGGCGCACGGTGGTGCCTATGGTGCCGCCGGGCACTTCCAGCGCGCCCACCAGCACCGCCAGCATGGTGCGAGCCCAGCAGCATTCGAAGCCGCCCCAGCCGTTGTTGACGGTCTTGCCCAGGCTCACCGCCACCGGGCGGTACGGCAGCGTCTTGCCGTCGATCTCGATGGTCTGGCCGATGCAGGCATGCGCCAGGTACTCGTTGGCCACTTGCCGGATGGTGGCGGCCGGCACTTCGCAGATGTGCTCGGCCCATTCGGGCGAGTACGGCTTCATGTGCGCGATGAGCTGGCTGAAGGCGGTTTCGCCGGTGAGGAAGCCGTCGCCCAGCAACTCGCCGTCGGGCCCCATCTCGATGGCGTCCACGGTCCAGCGGCCCTGCAGCGCTTCGGACAAGTCCGGTGCGTCGAACGGGCGCGCGCGGGCGGCTACGTTGTCCCACACCAGCGGCTTGCGTGTCTCGCGGTCGCGCAGCCACGAGCCGTGCGGCCCTACGAGATAAGGCGAGCCGGTGCGCTTGGCCAGGAAGTCGAGGTCCAGCGACTCGCGCGGCGACTCGTGCAGCATCACGTGGATCAGCGCGTACAGGAAGGCGGCGTCCGTCTTCGGCTTGATCGGCACCCACTGCGCCGAGCAGGCACCGGTGATGGACAGGTGCGGCTCGACCTGCACGCGCTTCATGCCGCGCACGCGGGCGCGCGAATGCCGCCAGATGCCGGCGACGCCGCCCGATGCTTCGACGTTGGCGCCGCAGGAGATGAGGAAGTTGCACAGCGGCGTGTCGGGCGCCACGATGAAGGCGCGGTGCCAGTACTCGCCGTACAGGTGCTCGGAGTGGTAGCACTTGACGCCCTGCCCCGAGCCGAAGCCCATGTCGACCGGCCCCCATGCGGCGAGGAAGGCCGGGAAGGTGCCCATGTACGACTGCGGCGTGCCGCCGCCGCCGAAGCTGGCGGCCACGCACGGGTAGCCCGACTCGTCGGTGAGGCCGCTGGCGCGGATGGCGTTGAGCTTGTCCGCGATCAACGCCATCGCCTGGTCCCAGGTGGCGCTGACCCAGCCCGGGTCTTCGTCCTTGCCCTTGCGCGGGTTGCTGCGCACCATGGGCGTCAGCACGCGATGCGGGTTGTATGTCTTCTGGATCAGCCCGAAGGCCTTGACGCACACCTTGCCGCCGCCGGGGTGCACGGCCGCCGCGCAGAAGTTGGGCTCGACTTCCGTGGCCACGCCGTCCTGCACCTTCACGGTCAGCAGGTCGGGGCCGGCCACGCACTGGTAGCAGTACGTCGGCACGCGCCGGGTGGCTGCGGCGGCTGTGTTCACGCCAGCCCAGCCTTTTGCGCCTTGGCCAGCAGGCGCTCTTCGGTCTTCTTCACGTCGACGACAAAGCGGTGGTGCGTGGCGCGGCAGATCGGCTCGACGCTGTCGCGGCCCTCGACCGCGAACACCACGGCGCGGCCCTTCACTTCCTGGATGGTCACCACGAGTTCGACCGGCATGCCCTGCAGCGAAGCGGCCGTGTGGTCGATCTCGACGCGCGTGCCCACCGAGTCTTCGCCGGCGTCCAGGTGCTGCAGCAGCAGCTCGCGGCAGGCGACCTCGACGTCGCGCACCAGCATGGGCGTGGCATACACGCGGGCCTTCTCGCCCATGAAGTCGATGGTGCGGTCGCGGGTCACTTCGAAGCGGGCGGTGGTGGTCACGCCGGGTTGCAGGGTAGGTTTCATGGTGTTCGTTCCTCGTGGGTTTCAGGCGTGCACGCCCAGGTAGGCGCGCTGGACTTCGGGGTCGTGCAGCAGCTCGCGGGCCGGGCCGGCCAGCACGATGCGGCCGGTTTCCATGACGTAGCCGCGATCGGCGATGCCGAGCGCGGCGCGCGCGTTCTGGTCGACCAGCAGGATGGTGGTGCCCACTGCCTTCAGCGCGGCGATGCGCGTGAAGATGTCGGCCACCAGCCGCGGCGCCAGGCCCATGCTGGGCTCGTCCAGCAGCAGCAGGCGCGGCCGCGCCATCAGCGCGCGGCCTATGGCCAGCATCTGCTGCTGGCCGCCGGAGAGGTTGCCCGCCAGCTCGCGCCGCTTGGCAATGAGGTCGGGGAACAGGGCCAGGACCCCGTCGATGGTGCCGCGGGCGCCGCGCGCGAAGGTGCCGAGCAGCAGGTTGTCTTCCACCGTCATCGGCCCGAACACCTGCCGGCCCTCGGGCACCTGCACGATGCCGAGCTGCACGCGCTGCCGGGCATGGCGTCCCGCCAGGTCCTGGCCGTCGAAGTGCACTTGCCCTTCGCTGGACGGCTGCACGCCGGAGATCGCGCGCAGCAGCGTCGTCTTGCCCGCGCCGTTGGCGCCGACCAGCGCCACCAGCTCGCCGGCAGCGACCTTCAGGTCGACGCCGCGCAGCGCGGGGATGCGGCCGTAGCGGCTGTGCAGGCGAGTCACTTCAAGCATAGGCCGCCTCCTGTTGCGGGGGAGGCTCTTCCAGGGCGTCGCAACCGAGGTAGGCTTCGATCACCTTCGCGTTGCCCGACACTTCGGTGGGCGTGCCCTCGGCCAGCTTGCGGCCGTGGTCCAGCACGAACACGTGGTCGGACACGCCCATCACCAGCGCCATGTTGTGTTCGACCAGCACGACGGTGGTGCCGGCGGCGGCCAGGTTCTTGATGAGGCCGTCGATCTCGCGCGCTTCGGTGGCGTTCAGGCCCGCTGCGGGTTCGTCCAGCAGCAGCAGCCTGGGCCCGGCGGCCAGCGCCCGGGCGATCTCCAGCCGCTTGAGCGCGCCGTAAGACATCGCGGCGGCCGGGGTGTCTTCCTGCCCGGCCAGTCCCACGAGCTGCAGCAGCTCGCGTGCGGCCTGGCGGGTCGCGGCCTCGGTCCGGCGCAGCGCCGGTGTGCGCAGCATCGAGGCGAAGAGCGAGCAGCGCTCGCGCAGGTGCCGGCCGGTCATCACGTTTTCCAGCGCGGTCATGTTGAAGAACACCTGCAGGTTCTGGAACGTGCGGCCTATGCCCGCGGCGGCAAAGCGGTGCGCCGGCAGCCCCGACAGTTCCTTGCCCTCCATGCGGATGCTGCCGGCATCGGGCCGGTACACCCCGCTCAGCATGTTGATCAGGCTGGTCTTGCCTGCGCCGTTGGGCCCGATGACGGAGTGAACGTGGCCGCTGCGGAACACCATGTCGACCCCGTCGATGGCCTTGACGCCGCCGAAGGACTTGGAGAGGCCGCTGACCTCGAGAGTGCTCATGGGGCGCTCTCCGGAGGGGCCATGAACGCAGAAGACGCAGAAGTTGCGCAGAAGACGCCGAAGTTCTTCATGGGAATTCTTCTGCGTCTTCTGCGCACTTCTGCGCCTTCTGCGTTCCAAGCCTTCACAAGTGGCCCCTCCCTCTGAACCGCTTGGCAAGCGTAGGCACGATGCCCTGCGGGAAGAAGACCATGGTGGCGATGAGCACGGCGCCGAAGACCATCATTTCGTAGTCCTTCAGCACCGTCAGCACCTGCGGCAGCAGCGTGAGCACGGCCGCGCCGACGACGGCGCCGAAGATCGAGGCCATGCCGCCGAACACCACCATGATCACCAGCTCCACCGAATGCAGGAACGACGCCTTGCCCGGCGTGATGAAGCCCGAGTAGTGCGCCATCAGCGCACCCGCCAGCGCGGCGAACACTGCCGACAGGGTGAACACCTGCAGCTTGAAGCGCGCGCTGTCGATGCCCAGCGTCTCGGCCGCCACCTCCGAGCCATGCAGGCCGCGCAGCGCCCGGCCGTTTGGCGAGTCGATGAGGTTGAGCGACAGCCACACGGTGGCCACCAGCAAGGCGGCTGCCAGCCAGTACCAGGTGCGCTCGCCCTGCACGATCCAGCCGAACAGCACCAGCGGCGGCACGGCCATGCCGTCGGGCCCGCCGGTCCACTTGTCTTCGGTGGTGATGGCGATGGAGATGATGACGCCCAGGCCCAGCGTCGCCATGGCGAGCGTGTGGCCCTTCAGGCGCAGCGTGGGGCGGCCGACGATGAAGGCGAGCGCGCCGACCGCGGCACACGCCAGCGGCAGCGACACCCACACCGGCACGCCCCAGCGCGAAGCCAGGATCGCGCTGCCGTAGCCGCCCAGTGCAAAGAAGCCGGCGTGGCCCAGGCTGATCTGGCCCGCATAGCCTATCAGCAGGTTGAGGCCCACGCATACCACCGCATTCAGCGCGACCTGGATCGCTACGTCATACGAGTAGTTGTTGGGCATCACCAGCGGCGCCAGCACGAACAGCGCGGCCAGCAGCAGCGTGCCTGCGCTGCGCGAGCGCTCAGACCCGGTCGCTGCGGCGTGCGCCAAGGAGGCCTCCGGGCATGAGGAACAGCACCAGCAGGATCACGATGAATGCGATCGCGTCCTTGTAGGCGGATGAAACGAAGCCGGCGCCCAGCCCTTCGAGCAGGCCCAGCACGACGCCGCCGAGCACGGCACCCGCAAAGCTGCCGAGCCCGCCCAGCATGGCGGCGGCAAAACCCTTCAGGCCCAGCATGATGCCGGCGTCGTAAGAAGTGAAGGCGATGGGCGCGATCAGCACGCCGGCCAGCGCGCCGAGCGCGGCGGCCAGCCCGAAGCTGGCGAACAGCACGCCCCGCGTGTTGATGCCCACCAGTTGCGCGGCCAGCCGGTTGAAGGCCGTGGCCAGCATCGCCTTGCCGAGCAGCGTGCGCCCATAGAACGCGCTGAGCACCAGCACGGCCAATGCTGCGCCGCCCATCACCCACAGGCTTTGCGGCAGCAGCGTGGCGCCCGCCAGCGAGATCGGCTCTTCGCCCGAGAAGGCGGGCAGGCGATGCACGCCCTTGTCCCAGATCACCTGCGCGATGCCGCGCAGCAGCAGCGACACGCCGATGGTGATGATGATCAGCGTGACCGTGCCCGCATGGCGCGCGGGCTCGATGGCGATCTTCTCGATGACCAGCGCGACGGCAAGCGCCGCCACCACGGCGAGCCCCAGCGCCACGGGCAGCGGCAGCCCCAGCGCGAGGAAGCTCACCGCACTCATGCCGCCCACCATCACGAACTCGCCCTGCGCGAAGTTGATCGCGCCGCTGGCGTTGTAGACGATGGTGAAGCCCAGCGCGACCAGCGCATAGATCGCGCCGGCGGTGAGACCGGCGGCGATGAACTGGAGGGCGGCTTGCATGCGCGCGGCCTCTGGCTTGGCGGCGCTACTGCGGGCCGGCCTGCTTGACCAGCGTCCAGGCACCGTCCTTCACCTCCAGCATGCGGAAGGCGGACTGGTCCAGCCCCATGTGGTCGCCGGCCGCCATGTTGACGACGCCCCCGGTGCCCACGTAGCCCTTGGTCGCTTCCAGCGCGTCGCGCACCTTGGCCTTGTCGGTCGACTTGGCGGCCTTGATGGCGTTGACAACCAGCATCAGCCCGTCGTAGGCGTGGCCGCCGAACGTGGACACGTCGCTCTTGAACTTGTCTTCGTAGGCCTTGCGGTACGCCACCACCACCGGCTTCTGCGGGTCGTTGGCCGGCAGGATGTCGGACACCAGCAGCGCGGCGGCCGGCAGGCGCACGCCCTCGGCGGCGGCGCCGGACAGCTTGACGTACTCGCGCGAGGCCACGCCGTGCGACTGGTACAGCGGCAGCGCCAGACCCACCTGGCGGAAGTTGCGCGTGACGATGGCCGGGCCCTGGCCGAAGCCGGCGTTCAGCACGGCCTGCGCTGTGCTTGCCTTGATCTTGGTCAGCTGCGCGGTCATGTCGGTGTCGGCCGCGCCGTAGGTCTCGTCGGCCACGATCTCGATGCCGTACTTCTTGGCCACCGTCAGGCACTCGGCGCGCATCGACTTGTCGAAGCCGCCGCTGCCGGAGATGAGCGCCACCTTGGTCATCTTGCGCGACTGCACGTCGCCGAAGATCTTCTCGCAGGCCATGCGGTCGGTGTGCGGCGTCTTGAACACCCACTTCTTCACCGGCTCCACGATCACCACCGCGCCGGCCAGCGACACGAAGGGCGTGGCGGCCTGCTCGGCCAGCGGCACCGCGGCCATGGTGGTGCCGGTGGTGGAGCCGCCGACGATCACGTCGACCTTGTCCTGCTCGATCAGGCGCTTGGCGAAGGTGCGCGCCTTCTCGGCGTCGCCGCTGTCGTCGTAGGCGATCAGCTGGACCTTGCGGCCCAGCACGCCGCCTTCGGCGTTGATGCGGTCCACGTAGAGCTCCAGCGTCTTCAGCTCGGGGTCGCCCAGGAAGGCGGCCGGGCCGGTGACGGAGAGGAAGGCGCCGATGCGAATCGGCTCGGCTTGCTGCGCGAGGGCGCTGCCTGCGAACACTGCTGCGGCTGCCAGGGCAGTCGTGCAGGCCTTGCGTGCGAACCGCGAGATGCGGGTCTGGTTCATGGCGTTGTCTCCTTTTATCTGTCTGGGTGCAGCCACGGCGCTCGACATGGGTAGAATCGCCGGGGTCGACGCATTCTGGTAGCGGAGTGCGAGTTTCATCCTTGATCTGGCGCAACCTTGCCCCGCACCGCATCTGCCACCCGCCGCCGTCCGTCGGCGATCCCTGCAACAGCGGGGGCTGTAACCATCCGCGCGGTGAAGCGCACGGACCTGGAACAGGTGATTACCCTCGATGCGGCGATCACCGGCCTGGAGAAGCGCGCCTACTGGGAAGGCATCTACCGCCGCTATGCGCTGGGCGCGCGCGGCGAGAAGCGCTGGTTCCTGGTGGCAACGGCCGGCGGCAAGGTGGTGGGCTTCGTCATCGGCGAGGTGCGGGACTGGGAGTTCGGTTCGCCGCCGTGCGGCTGGCTCTTCACCATCGACGTAGACCCGCACGCGCGCCAATCACGCATAGGCACTCGCCTGCTGGCGGCGCTGATGGATGCGCTGCGCGCCGCCGGTGTGCGCAAGCTGCGCACGATGCTGGCGCACGACAACACGCTCATCCATTCGTTCTTCCGCAGCCAGGGCATGATGGCCGCGCCGCTGCTGCCGATGGAGATGGACGTATGAAGCTGCAGGTGAACTCGATGCTGGCGCTGTACAGCGTGATCGAGTTCGCTTCGGACCCCGAGCGGCACATCCCCGCCGCCGAGATCGCGCACAAGTATGGCGTGTCGACCCACCACTTAGCCAAGGTGCTGGCCGTGCTGGCGCATGCGGGCGTGGTCGAGTCGGTGCGGGGTGTGGGCGGCGGTTACCGCTTTTCGGCCAACGCCAAGCGGCTGACGCTGATGGACGTGATCGAGCTGTTCGAGGAACTCACCCCGGATCGCGGCGAGGGGCATTCGACACCGGCGGACAAGGCGATCGGCGTGGTCACGGCCGAGATCGACCAGATTGCACGGGCGACTTTCAGTTCGATCACGATTGCGACGATGTTGCGGTTGGTGGAGAGGCATTCGGGGTAGCTTGCATTCCGTGTTGCAAAGCGGTCCCTAGTGCGTCCCGCGCACTGTCCAGGCTGGGCACGAAGCGGTCCGGATCCTGGGCCATGGTGGTTTCGAGGAGGTCCAGCCACCTGTAGCCTTTCAGGGCTTGCTCGAGCATCTCCGCTCGCGTCAGCTTCGACCAGTCGATGTCGAGGACAGCCTGCAGGTGGTCGCGATACGCCATGACTTCGACCACCCGCCTGCGATGCGCTGGTGTCTGGCGTGCCAGGAATTCTTGAGGCACCGGCTCACGGGCAGGCAATTGATGGACATCGGGGATGCCGGCTGATTGCAGCGGCTCTGGCGCCCTGATCGAACTGCCGGTCCGGCGTGCTCGCGCGCCAACGCGGTCGTTCACCTGCAGGTCGAAGCATGCACTGCGTGGCGGCTCCCCAAGGAGTTCGCGCCTTATCCAGTCCCAGTAGTGAGTCAGCAAAGCGGCTTCGAGGTGTTCAAGCGAATACTGCCAGCCGCCGCGCACAGAAGTGTCACCATACTGCATCCCCGGCCCCTCAACCCTTGCACACTCGAATCATGTACCAGAAGCATCCCAGTCTCGAACTGAATCGGCTGTTCAACGAGCGTCCGTTTCAGCGTGTCGGCGGGTGTGGTGCGGCTCATGCTTGCGAGCGGAAGCTTCGGGTGGCTCGCCGCACCTCGCCCAGCAACTGAGCTACTGCCCCTTATCCACACAGCAGGGGCAACGAAGGTCCACCTTCATCTGCACTTTTCAAAATACGGGAAGTTTCAGGCACGAATGGATCAAGAGGCCCTGGCCATCGGGCGCCTGGCGCACCCGTGACACGCAAGGCCGGAGGCGCGCCATCGGGTGACGAGAAACTGAAAACACAATAAAATTCAATAAGTTAGACTTCCACTTTTCTTGTCACTCATGGCCACCGATAGCGTCACGACGCGCGAGGTGCTGACCGAACTGCTCGCAGCCGCTGGGCCGGTGGGGCTGTCGCCGGAGGAACTCGGCCGGCGGCTGCCCGGGATCAGCCGCTCGACGCTGAACCGCAGGCTGTCGGAGCTGGTGAAAGAAGGGGTGGCAAGGCCAACCGGTGGCGGACGGGCGACCCGATATGTGTCGGCTTCACCGCTTGCGCGTGCCGATATCGATGCCTACTTCGGCATCCCGTGGCAGCAACGCCCCGTAGCCGTGTTCAAGGAAGAACTGCTCGCCACCCAACCCAACATCGATGCGCAGAAGGCGCGGCGCTGCGAGGCCATCCAGGCGATCGCGACGCCCGTCGACAAGCGCTTTCTCACGAACTTCCTCGTCGATTTCTCCTGGGGTTCCTCCCTGCTCGAAGGCGGCAGCTATTCAGCGCTGGACACGGAGGCACTGATTCGATACGGCCAGAAGAACAAGGACAAGCCGACGGCCGACGCGGTGCTCGTGCTCGATCACAAGACGGCCGCCGAGTACCTCTGGGCGCACCGTGAACTGACCCGGGACACCGTGTGCGCCATGCACGCCCTGGTCACGCACGATCACGGCCTGGCTGAAGTGGCCGAGTCCGGGCATTTCCTGCCGGAACACCAGCGTGGCAAGCCGCGCGAATACGAGGAAGTGAACCTGGGCGCTTCGGCGTATCTTCCGCCTTTCCGCCCCGGGACCGGATTCGCCTCGCGCACGCTCGACCTGCTCCTTGCCAGGGCCCGCGAATTGCGTCCAGTGGAAGCTGCGCTCTACCTGATGACGCGCATCCCTTATGTCCAGGTTTTTGCCAACGGCAACAAACGGGCCTCCCGGCTGGCGGCCAACGCGGCACTTCTTGCCGGCGGGCTACTGCCGTTTTCCTTCGCTGACGTGGACAAGTCCGACTACATCCGGGGCATGGCTGCCTTCTACGAGCTGGGCAGCACACTCGTGATCGAACAGACCTTCATCCAGGGCTATGCCCGCTCTGTCGTCCGCGGCAGCGACGTGCCGGTCCGCATGAGGATGCATGGCTTCGACGTCGAGGCCGTTGCGCGTGAGCTCGCCGAATTCATCAACACGGGCCGCAAGCCAGAGGACAAGCGGGCACGCATGTTCCTGGAGGGGTGAACGCGCTCACGCACGCTGCGCGCAGGGCTCGCTACGAGAGCGCGCAGCGCGTATCGAGCGAGGCGTACGTGGACTGACTGCGCGGAGTTGTCCGAGCGGAGCGCTGGACTGCGACAGCAGGACAGCGCGCAGCGAGTTCTCCGCGCCCGCGCCGCCGCAGCTTCGTAACGACAGCGACAGCGCCGACCGACGCCGTCAGCGGGCCGGTGCCGTGCACCGGCTGGCGCGACCAGAGAGGCACTCACAAGCGCGAGAGAGGAAGCCCGGCCCCCTGCGCGCTGCGCAGCCGGGGCCCCGGGCCTCCAAAGCAGATCCGTCCTCCTTCGTCAAACGGCACTGGTTGTGGCAAGCTATAGGCTGTTAGCCGCTATCGCGTCGGAGTTCACCATGTCCACCCGCCTTGAAGTCCTGGAAGCTGAAGCCCTGAAGCTTTCCCCTGCGGACCGCTCACACCTCCTCGAGCGCCTTATTGCGAGCCTGGACGCCGACCCGGAGATCGACAGTGCCTGGGAATTGGAAGCGAATCGAAGAGAAGCATCATTGGATTCGGGCGGCGTGGCCGAGGTCCCTGCGGAGGAAGCCATGAACCGCCTTCGGTCAAGATTGGCTCGGTGACATATTCGCTTCACGCCGGCGCCGAACAAGACCTCGCGGACGCCCTCGTTCGGCCCCAGCACAGAAGGCCAAGCTACGGCGGTGGCAAGCGGTAGCCGCCCTGCGTGGCACCGATTTCGCCAACCCCCACCCGCCACTCGGTGCGCACGGCGACGCTAAACCTCCGCCATCTCCACCTGCCGCATCAACCGCCCCCATCCCTCATCCACCTCCGCCTGCAACGACCCGATCTCCGCCTCCTGCATGTGCGAATACCGCTTCTGCAAGGCCAGGTAGTCCCGCACCGGCCGCGTGCGCAAGCCGTAGTTCAGCGTGTAGCGCACGCCATCCTCCACCTCGTACAAGGGAAACGCCCCGCACTCCACCGCATAGCGCGCCGCGCGCAGCGCGCCGTCGTCGGGCAGGCCCCAGCCATCGACGCAAGGCACCAGCAGCGTGAGCATGCGGAAGCCGCGGATGGTCTTGGCCTTTTCGACCTTGCGGATCAGGTCGGGCAAGAAGCCCGCCGTCGCGGTGGCGGCATAAGGCACGCGATGCGCGGCCAGGATCTCGGTGAGGTTCTTCTTGCGCGTGACCTTGCCGCCCGGCGTGGAGCCAGTGCGCGCATAGTGCGGCGTGGACGACGACTTCTGCGCACCTGTGTTCATGTAGCCCTCGTTGTCCAGGCAGACGTACAGCATGTCCTCGTTGCGCTCGGCCGCAGACGAGAGGCACTGCAGGCCGATGTCGTAGGTGCCTCCGTCGCCCGCCAGCACGACCACTTGCGTGCTGGTCTTGCCCTGCGCGTCGAGCGCGCGCCGCAGGCCCGACGCCGCGGCGGCGCTGGCTTCCAGCGTGGGCTGGTACACCGGGATGCGCAGCGAGCTGAAGGGCTGCGGCCCGGCGATGATGGCCATGCACGACGGCGGAATCACGGCCATGGCATCGGGGCCTACGCGCGCCAGCACGTGGCGCGCGGACAGGGCTTCCATGCAACCCGGGCACGCGGCGTGGCCGGAGCACAGCATGGGTTCGCGGTTCTCGATCGCTTGCATCATCTTTGCTCCAATGCCGGGCCGACCGCTTCGCGCACCATCTGCATGATGGCCGCAGGCGACACGTTGACACCCCCTACACCGGCCAGCCGCGCGTGCACACGCGGCGCATCGTGCAGGCCGTACAGAGCGCCCTTGACTTCCTGCGCCACGATGCCGCCGAGCCCCGGCGAGTGGTTGCGGTCCAGCACCACCACGTCGGGCACGCCGGCCAGCGCCGCGCGCAGCGCATTCACGGGCAGCGGCCGCAACAACCGGATCTTCAGCAGCCCGGCCGCCACACCCTCGTCCTGCAGGGCGTCGATGGCCTCGCGCGCGGTGCCGCACATGCTGCCGATGGCCACTGCCACCACGCTCGCGCCGTCGCAGCGGTAGCGCTCGACGATGCCCCAGCTGCGGCCGCTGGACGCGGCCCATTCGCGGTCCGCATCCTGCGCCGCCTGCAAGGCGAGCTGCATCGCGTCCTCGATCTGCCGGCGGTGCCGCGCATACATCTCCTGCGACACCACGTTGCCCCACGACGAGCCCAGCTCGGTGGACAGGCGCTGCGCGGGCGAGTAGGCGGGCAGGTACGCGTCCACCGCTTCCTGCGACGGCACGTCGACCGGCTCGAGCGAGTGCGACACGTAGAAGGCATCGTGGCTCACCATCACGGGCAGCAGCACCTGCTCGGCCACGCGAAAGGCCTGCAGCACAGTGTCCAGCGACTCCTGCGGCGACTCGGTGTAGTACTGGATCCAGCCGGTGTCGCGCTGCGACAGGCTGTCGGTCTCGTCGGGCCAGAACGCCCACGGGGAAGCCACCGTGCGGTTGACGTTGGCCATCACGATGGGCGCCCTCGCACCGCTGGCGTAGTGCAGCACCTCGTGCATGAGCAACAAGCCCTGCGAAGCAGTAGCGGTGAAGACGCGCGAACCTGCGAGCGACGCGGGAATGCAGGCCGCCAGCACCGAATGCTCGGACTCGGGCGTCAGCACCTCGGCGTCGAACTCGCCGCGCGCCTGGAACTCGGTGATGAGTTCCAGCACCGGCGTCTGCGGCGTGATCGGGTACAGCGGCACCACCTGCGGCCGCGCGAGCCGCGCGGCCCAGGCCACGGCGTGGTTGCCGTTCAGCAGCATCGTGGTCATCGCAGTTCCTCCCTCATCACGATCGCGCCCGTGGGACATTCGCGCACGCAGATGCCGCAGCCCTTGCAGTAGTCCGCCAGCACGGCGTAGCCGCCTTCGGGCTTGTGCACGATGGCGAGGTCCGGGCAGTAGCTGAAGCAGTTGTCGCAAGAGGTGCAGCGGCCGCAGGAGAAGCAGCGCGAGGCTTCTTCCAGCGCCTGCTCGACATCGAGGCCCAGTTGCACCTCGGCGGCGCGTGCGTGCTTCGCGTGGTAGAAGGTCGCGATGGCACTGGCACTCACGCCGGCCTCCGGCTCGCGCGCCACGCGCGATTCGCCGCGCAGCGCACGGTCGATGTCGATGGCGGCGCGCTTGCCCATGCCGATGGCTTCGGTGACGAAGCGCGCCATGCTGGCCACGTCGCCGCCGGCCCACACGGCCTTGGCGCCGGTGGCTTGCGCCTCGTCGCTCGCCAGCAGCCCCCGTTGCGCCGGCAGGCTGGCAAAGGGCAACAGGTATGCGTCCTGCCCGATCGCGGGAATGACCGCGTCCATGCCCAGCAGGAAGTCGCTGTTGGCCACGGGCTCCACGCGGAACTCGCCGCGCCTTTCGCCCGGGATGAAGTCGACGCGCACACAGCGGATGGCCAGCCCGTCGCCGATGGCGGGCGCCACGTTGCGCAGCATGGCGCCGTCGACGATGCGCACGCCCTCGTGCAGCGCCTCCTGCACTTCCTCGCGTTGCGCCGGCAGGCGCTCCATCGGTTCCAGGGCCAGCACGGTCACGTCGTGCCCCGCGCGCTTGGCGCTGCGCGCCACGTCCATCGCGGCGCTGCCGCCGCCGATCACGAGCACGCGCCGACCCAGTCTCGGCGCCGTGCCCGCATTGGCTTGCGCCAGGTAGGTCGCTCCCTGCACCAGCCACGGCGCGGCGGCGGGCAGTTGCGGCAAGGCCTTGGGAACGCCCGCCCCAACCGCGACATACACGGCGTCGTGCGTGTCGCGCAGTTGCTGGAAGCCGTCAGGTGTCGCCACCGGTACCCCGTACCGGATTTCGATGCCCAGGCCGCCCAGCCGCGCGATCTCGCCGTCCAGCACCTCGCGCGGCAATCGGTAGTCCGGGATGCCGTGCCGCATCAGCCCGCCCGCCTGCCCGCCCTGCTCGTACACCGTCACGCGCCAGCCGCGACGGCGCAGGTGGTAGGCCGCCGACAGGCCCGACGGGCCCGCGCCGACCACCGCGATGTGCCCGTCGCGTTGCTGCACCGGCGGCGCGAACTGCCAGCCCTGCTTCAGCGCCATCTCGCCGACCGCCCGTTCCAGGCAGCGGATGGCAACCGGCTCGTCCCACTCCTTGCGATTGCAGGCGGCCTCGCAAGGGCGGTGGCAGACATGGCCCGCGATTGCGGGGAAGGGGTTGTTGCTCGTGAGCACGTCCCATGCGCCGCGCAGGTCGCCGGCGCGCGCCAATGCGATCCACTCGGCGATCTCGCCGCTGACCGGGCAGGCCTGGTGGCAGGGCGATGGCGCGGCCACGTGCTCGGGCAGCGCGGTGCGCCACGTGCCGGTCTTGAAGACCTCGGTGGTGCCCGTGGTCCAGGCGGTGGGGGGCAGGGGCATGTTCATGGCGTCGGTTCCTCCAGCAGCCCGGCCGCGGCGTGGTAGCCCTCGCGGCAGGCTGCCACGTTCTCGGCCTGCAGCTTCGCGGCCTCTTGCAGCAGCACCTTCTCCAGCACGGCAAGCGGCGGCTCGCCGACTGCGCGGGCGAACGCGCCAAGCAGCGCCGAATTGACGATGCGGCCCAGCCCGTTGCGCCGCGAGATGGCGATGCCGTCGACCGGCACGATGCGGTAGCCCGGGAGGGCCTCGGCAAAGTCGTCCGCGCTGCGCGACGAGTTGACGACGATGAGCGTCTGCGCATCGGCTGCCGCCAGCAGCGGCGGCTGCAGCAGGCTTGCGTCGAAGCACAGGATGGCGTCGGCCCGCTCGATGTCGCAGCGCAGTCGGATCGGCCGGTCGGACACGCGGATGAACGAGCTGACGGGTGTGCCGCGCCGCGCCCCGCCGTAGCTGGCGAAGGCCTGCACCTGCCGCCCCTCGGCGAAGTATGCCGCCGCGAGCAGGTTGCCCGCCGTCTGGGCGCCCTGCCCGCCGCGGCCCTGGATGATGATCTGCAGCATGTGTGTTCCCCTTCAAACTCCCAGGAACCCCTTCAGGGGCCCCGGGTCCGCAGCCAGCCTGGCCGAGTCGTCCGTCAGCACCACGCGGCCTTTTTCCATGACCACCGCGCGGTGGGTATGCGCGAGCACGGTGCGATACGCGCGGTCCACGATCAGCGTGCTGATGCCGGTGCGCGCCACCTCGCCGATCACGCGCCAGATGTCGGCCACGATGCGTGGCGCAAGGCCCTCGGTCGCTTCGTCCAGGATCATCAGCCGCGGGTTGGTGAGGAGCGCTCGCCCTATGGCCACCATCTGCTGCTCGCCGCCGGACACGAGCTGCCCGCCGGTGTCCATGCGTTCCTTCAGCCGTGGGAAGGTGTCGAGCACGCGCTCCAGCGTCCATTCGCGCCTGCCGTCGACGCCGGGCCGCGCGGCCATCGCCAGGTTCTCGCGCACCGACAGGTTGGCGAAGATGCCGCGGCCCTCGGGCACGTAGGCGATGCCGGTGCGCGCGATGTCGTAGGGTGCGCGGCGCGTCATGTCGACGCCGTCGACCTGCACCGTGCCCTCGCGCGGCTTGACCAGGCCCATGATGCTCTTGATCAGCGTCGTCTTGCCCATGCCGTTGCGCCCCAGCAGCCCGAGCGAGCTGCCCGCCGGCAGCGCCAGGCTCACGCCGTGCAGGATGTGGCTTTCGCCATAGAAGCTGTGCAGGTTGCGGACTTCGAGCATGGGGCTTACGGACGCGGGATGACCGCCGTCGCCTCCAGTTCGACCTTGGCCGGGTGGTCCAGCAGGTCGCTCACGAAGATCATGCTCATGGCGGGGTAGTGGCGCCCCATGTGCTTGCGCCAGATGGGGCCCAGCCGCTCGCGCGAGCGCAGGTAGGCCGGCTTGTCGCAGCAGTACACCGTCATGCGGCAGACCTGCTGCGGCCCCGCGCCCGCCTCGGCCAGCACCGCGATCACGTTCGCCAGCGCCTGGTCGAACTGCGGCGCCAGGTCTTCCGACGCGAACTGCTGCGACGCGTCCCATCCCACCTGCCCCGCGACGAACACGATGCGTCCCGCGGGCACCTCGATGCCGTTCGCATAGCCGATGGGCTCGGCCCAGCCTGCGGGCAACAGTGTGCGCATGGCGCGCTCCTTCAGTCGGTGTAGCGCGGCGGGTCCGGGTCGTCGCTCCAGTTGGCGTCGGGCGGCGACAGCCGGGCCAGCCACTCTTCGATCAGTCGCACGTGCTCGGCCTCTTCGGCCTGCATTTCGGCAGCCGCCTTGCGCACCTCGTCGCATTCGGCGATGCGCACCGCGGTGGAGAAGAACAGCTCGGCGTTCTTCTCGGCCGCCAGCGCGAGCCGCAACGCATGCCACGGCTGCATCAGGTAGTGCAGTTCCTCCGGCGCTATCGCCTCGGGCGGTTCGTGGGCGAGCACCACGTCGGGCATGGTGTGCTCGTGCCAGCCCATGCGCTCGGCAATCGCATTGGCGTGTTCGCGCTCGTAGCCGGCCATCTTGCGGAACAGCTCGGCCACCTCGGTGTTGTTGCACGCCTCCATCACGTCGGCCAGCTGCGCGTAGCGCTGGGCCGCTTCGGACTCCATCACCAGCGCCTCGGCCATGAAGTGCTCCAGCGTAGGCGGCAATGCCGCAACGGGCCACGCGGTCATACTTCGAACTCCTTCTCCAGCGCTTCCACGTCGTGCTGCTCCTTGCCGCGCAGGGCCCGGTATTCGGGCCGGCTGCCCGCATACAGGATGCCCATGTTGAATCCGTCGTCGGTCATGATCCGGCGCGCCGCACGGGCCGGGTCGTCGGTGAAGGGCACCGAAGCGTCGTGCACCATGTCCTTCCAGCCGCGCTGCTCGGGGCGGAAGGTGACGCAGGGGCTCAGGACCTCGATGAACGAGAAGCCCGGGTGGCGGATGGCCGCCGCGATGATCTCCGCCGTGCCGTTCTGGTCGCCCGAGAAGGCGCGCGCCACGAAATTGGCGCCCGAGGCCAGCGCGATGACGAGCGGGTGGAACGACCGCACGCCGGTGCCGCCGGGCGACAGCTTGTTGTCCCAGTCGGGCTCCGTAGTGGGCGATGCCTGCCCCTTGGTCATGCCGTACACGTGGTTGTCCATCACGATGTAGGTCATGTCCACGTTGCGGCGGCAGGCATGCAGGAAGTGGTTGCCGCCGATCGAGTAGCCGTCGCCGTCGCCGCCGGCCACCAGCACCGTCAGCTCGGGCCGCGCGACCTTGAGCCCCGTGGCTGCGGCGAGCGAGCGCCCGTGCACGCCGTGGAAGCCGTAGCACGAGGTGTAGGCCGGGATGCGCGACGAGCAGCCGATGCCCGACACCACCACCGTTTCATGCGGCGGCGACTGCACCATGGCCAGCGCCTTGCTGATGGCGGCCAGCACCGTGTAGTCGCCGCATCCCGGGCACCAGATCGGCTTGGTCGCCGACTTGTAGTTGGCCGCGGTGTACACCGGCGGCAGGCACATGTCGTTCATGCGGGCTCCTTCATTTCGGCATCGGCCCACGCCAGCAGCGCCGTGCACAGTTCCGCGGGCCGCAGGGGCAGCGGGCCGGGGCGGTGGAAACTGGCGGTGCGCGGCGGCAGGTCGACGGCGCTGCGCAGGTAGCGATAAAGCTGCGCACCATGGTTCTGTTCGATCACCATCACGCGGCGCACGCCTTCGAGCGCGGCGTCGAACACGGCGGTCTGCACCGGCGCCAGCAGGCGCAGCACGATCAGGCGCAGTTCCACGCCGTCGGCGCGGGCACGCAGCACCGCTTCGCGCACCGGCCCGGACGATGAACCGAAAGTGATGACGGCCAGCGGTGCGTCGCCCTCGATGTCGGCCCAGCGCCAACCGTAGTCGTGCTGCAGGAGCTTGCGCGCGCGCTTGTCGAGCTGCACCCGGTGGTCCCTCGCCTGGCTGCTGGGCACGCCGGCTTCGCTGTGCTCCAGGCCGTCGGCGGTGTAGGTGACGCCGGGCGTGCCCGGCACCGCCATCGGCGACACGCCGCTCCAGGTGTCGCGGTAGCGCTTGTAGTCGGGGGTGTGCGCTTCGGCGACGAGCCGCTTCACCGCGGTGCGGGCCTGGGCCGGGCGTTCCACCACGGCGCGTGACTGGCCCATGAACTGGTCCGACAGCACGATGACGGGTGCCTGCAGCGCTTCGGCCAGCTCCACCGCCCAGTGCGTGGTGGGCGCGCAGTCCGAGATGGAGGCCGGCGCCACCACCAGGCGCGGCGCATCGCCATGCAGGCCGCCCACCGCGAACGACAGGTCGGACTGCTCGCTCTTGGCGGGAATGCCGGTGGACGGGCCGCCGCGCATCACGTCGACGATCACCACCGGCGTTTCCGAAGCCACGGCCAGGCCGATGCTCTCGGTCATCAGCGACAGGCCCGGCCCGGCGGTGGCGGTGAGCGAGGGCACGCCGCCGAACGAAGCGCCGATGGCCATGTTGATCGATGCCAGCTCGTCCTCGGCCTGCACCAGCGTGCCGCCCACCTTGGTGAGCGCGGGCGCCATCCATTCCAGCATTTCCGTCGCCGGCGTGATGGGGTAGGCCGCGACGAAGCGCACGCCACCGCGCAGCGCCCCGTAGCCGGCGGCTTCGTTGCCCGTGACTTTCCAGCGCGTGGTGCTCTCCTGGCGCGGGGCTGTGGTTTCACCCCAGCCTACGGGGACAACCGTGCCGTCCTGTAGGCTGGGGTGCAACCCCAGCATGCCCTGCCGCATCGCCTGCAGGTTGGCAGCCAGTGCCTCTTCACCCCGGGTCCAGCTCGCGCGCACCGCCTCTTCGAGCGCGGAGAGCGGCAGTGCTGCCACGGTTCCTGCGATGCCGAGCGCCAGCATGTTGATCCAGCTGCCCGGGATGCCCTTGGCGGTCTTCTTCAGCGGCAGCGACAGCACGCGGCAGCCGCCGGCCTTGAACACCTCGGGCACTTCGCCGCCGTCCGCGTCGCAGACGATCAGGCCATCGGGGTCCAGCGGGATCTCGTCGGCGAAGCGCTGTACGTTCTGCCAGTCCAGCGCCAGCAATAGGTCGAAGCGGTCGTCGAGCGACTCCACGGTCTGCGGCGCCAGCCGCAGCAGCGCAGCGGCCTCGCCGCCACGGATCTGCGGGCCGCTGGTGCGCACCATCAGGCCGTACAGGCCGGCGCGCGCCGCGGCGTCCAGCAGCAGCTCGCCGGCGGTCATCACGCCGCTGCCGCCGCTGCCCGCGATGGCGATGGAAAGGCTCGCTCGCGTCGGGTTGGCCATCGATGCTCCTCTTTTGCAGTACAGGTGCGAGTAAACGGTTTGCGGCGCCGCCGGACCTTGATTCGCATCAAGGTTCTTTTCGGTGGCATGCAGAAAATGCGCTAAACCTGCATCGCAGTACCAATTTAACCCCGCGAAGGAGCTGAACCATGGGCATACGCGCCTACCGATGGCTGATGACGGCACCCAGGCAACCCATGGTTCGCCAGGAATTCGAGGCCACCGCCGGCCCCGGCGAAGTGGTGGTGGCGGTGGCCGGCTGCGGCGTGTGCCACACCGACCTGGGCTATTACTACGACGGCGTGCGCACCAACCAGCCGCTGCCGCTGGCGCTGGGCCACGAAGTCAGCGGCTACGTGGTGGAAGCAGGCGACGGCGCCGCGCAATGGCTCGGCAAGCCGGTGATCGTGCCGGCGGTGCTGCCCTGCGGCGAATGCGACCTGTGCAAGCGCGGGCTCGAGACGATCTGCCGCGCCCAGAAGATGCCCGGCAACGACATCCAGGGCGGTTTCGCCTCGCACATGGTGGTGCCGGGCCGCGGCCTGTGCGAAGTGGACATGAAGCGGCTGGAAGCAGCGGGCCTCACGCTGTCGCAGGTGTCCATCGTGGCCGACGCGCTGACCACGCCCTACCAGGCGGTGCGCAAGGCTGGCGTCACGCCGGGGTCGCTGGCCGTGGTGGTGGGTGCCGGCGGCGTCGGCGGCTATTGCGTGCAGGTGGCAGCGGCCTTCGGCGCCACGGTGGTCGCGATCGACGTCGACGACCGCAAGCTCGATGCCATCAAGGAACACGGCGCCTCGCTGGTCCTCAACGGCCGCGGAATGGACGCGAAGGCGCTCAAGGGAGCCATTTCGGCATTCGCACGCGAGAAAGGGCTGCGCAGCACCGAGTGGTTCATCTTCGAGTGCTCGGGCACCGCTGCCGGCCAGCTCACGGCCTACAGCCTGCTGGTGCATGGCGCCACGTTGTCGGTGGTGGGCTTCACCATGGACAAGGTCGAAGTGCGACTGTCCAACCTGATGGCCTTCGACGCCCGCGCCATCGGCAACTGGGGCTGCCCGCCTTCGGCCTACCCCGCCGCGCTGGACCTCGTGCTCGACGGCAAGGTGCAGATCGCGCCCTTCGTCACCCCGCGCCCGCTCGACGACATCAACCGGATCTTCGAGGCAGTGCATGCCCACGAAATCCGCCAACGCGTGGTGCTCGAGCCGCGCTAACCCACAAAACACCCGAGGAGACCCCATGGACGCATCCGATATCCGCCCCGCCTTCGAATTCAAGAACCACGACCTGGCGGCCGACTTCCACCGCCCCGGCGTCCTGTACGAGAAGAAGCCCGCGCGCAAGCCCGACGGCACCGTGGTGCCCGGCATCTACAACGCCTGGATCACGCTGGACAACCCGTCGCAGTACAACTCGTACACGACCGACATGGTCAAGGGCGTGATCCTCGCGATCCGCGCGGCCTCCAATTCGCGCGACATCAACTGCATCGTCTTCACCGGCTCGGGCGACAAGGCCTTCTGCACCGGCGGCAACACCAAGGAGTACGCCGAGTACTACGCCGGGCAGCCGCAAGAGTACCGCCAGTACATGCGCCTGTTCAACGACATGGTCACGGCGCTGCTGCTGGCCGACAAGCCGGTGATCTGCCGCGTCAACGGCATGCGCATCGGCGGCGGGCAGGAGATCGGCATGGCCTGCGACTTCTCCGTCGCGCAGGACATGGCGCGCTTCGGCCAGGCCGGCCCCAAGCACGGCTCGGCGCCCATCGGCGGCGCCACCGACTTCCTGCCGCTGATGGTGGGCGCGGAGCGCGCGATGGCGGCATGCGTGCTGTGCGAGCCGTTCTCGGCGCACAAGGCCTACCAGATGGGCATCCTGACCGACGTGGTACCGGCGCTGAAGGTGGACGGCAAGTTCGTCGCCAATCCGATGGTGGAGACGCAGCGCCAGTTCGACGAGTACGGCCGCATGGTCTACGGCGACTTCAAGAAGGGCGAGGCCGCCAGGGAGGCCAAGGCGTTGGTGGCGCGCGGCACGGTGGACCTGTCAATGCTGGATGAAGCGGTGGAGGCGCTGTGCGCCAAGATCCTGCTCACCTTCCCCGAGTGCACGCTGAAGACGGTAGAGGAACTGCGCAAGCCCAAGCTGGAAGCGTGGAACCGCAATAAGGAAGACGCGCGCGACTGGCTGGCGCTGAACATGATGACCGAAGCGCGCTCGGGCTTCACGGCCTTCAACGAGGGACCGAAGGACGACCGTGAAGTCGACTTCGTGCTCTTGCGCCAGAAGCTCGCGGCCGGGCAGAGCTGGGTGGGCAGCCTGCACGACGAGATCCAGCCCAAGGGCAAGAAGTGAACGCCCCCCTCAAGCACTGGCTGGACCGCGACGGCGCCCTGCTGCGCCTGCGCCTGGCCAGGCCCAAGGCCAACATCGTCGACGCCGAAATGATCCGTGCGCTGCACGAGGCGCTGGGCCAGTACCGCCGCCACAACCTGCTGCGCGGCTTGCTGCTGGACGCCGAAGGGCCGCACTTCAGCTTCGGGGCCAGCGTGGAGGAACACCTGCCCGGCCAGTGCGCGAAGATGCTCGACGCGCTGCACTCGATGCTGCTGGAGCTGCTGGAGTTTCCGGTGCCGGTGCTGGTGGCGGTCAAGGGCCAGTGCCTCGGCGGCGGGCTCGAAGTGGCGCTGGCCGGCAGCCACATCTTCGCGTCGCCCGAGGCGCAGTTCGGCCAGCCTGAAATCAAGCTCGGCGTGTTCGCACCCGCTGCGTCCGTGCTGCTGCCCTACCGGGTGAAGCAGCCCGTGGCCGAAGACCTGCTGCTCTCCGGGCGCAGCATGGGCGCGCCCGAGGCGCTGGCCACCGGCCTGGTGCAAGTGCTGGCCGACGACCCCGAAGCCGCCGCCCTCGACTGGTTCGACCAGCACCTGCACGGCAAGAGCGCCGCGGCTCTGGCCTGCGCGCTGGTGGCAGCACGCACCGGCATGCAGAAGCCCGTGCGCGAGCGCCTGCAGGAAGTCGAGCGGCTGTACCTCGACTGGCTGATGCGCACGCACGACGCCAACGAGGGACTCAACGCCTTCCTTGAGAAGCGCCAGCCCGCCTGGAACCACCAGTAGAACGAGGAGCCACCCCATGTCCGTCCAACCCATCGTCGAGCGTTGCCAGCAACTCTTCGACGACCTCGACCTCACCGCGGTGAAGGCCTGGAAAGCCGCCGTGCCGGGCCGCAAGGCCATCGGCTACCTGCCGATCTATGTGCCGCGCGAGCTGGTTCATGCAGCCGGCATGCTGCCCGTGGGCATCCTCGGTGGTGGCGACAACCTCGAAGTGATCCAGGGCGATGCGTACTACCAGAGCTACATCTGCCGCATCCCGCGCTCGACGCTGGAGCTGGGCCTGACGGGACGGCTCGACTGCCTGGACGGCATGCTGTTTCCCTCCATCTGCGACGTGATCCGCAACCTGTCGGGCATGTGGCAGATCATGTTCAAGGACAAGTACGTCAAGTACCTCGACGTGCCGCAGAACTACGTGGACTCGATCGGCGGCAACTTCTACATCCAGGAGATGCAGGCGCTGCGCGAAGACCTGGGCAAGCTGCGCGGCTCGCCCATCACCGACGCCGAGCTCAACGCCTCCATCGCGGTCTACAACGACAACCGCGCCGCGGTGCGCGACCTGTATGCCTACCGCGCCGCCCAGCCGTGGCAGGCGCCGACCTCCGAGATCTACCTGCTGCTGCGCGCCGGCATGGTGCTGCCGCCGGAAGAACACACGGCGCTGGTGCGCGAGTACCTCGCCGCGGCCGACACGGTGCAGCGCACGAAGCGCGACAACGCGCGCGTGGTGCTGACCGGCTCGTTCTGCGAGCAACCGCCGCTGGCGCTGATCAAGTCGATCGAGATGTCGGGCTGCTACGTGGTCGACGACGACTTCATGCTGGTCACGCGCTGGCTGCTGGACGACGTGCCGGCCGACGCCGACCCGCTGGACGAGCTGTCCAAGGCGTTCCTGCACCGGTCGGCTTCCACCGCTGCCAAGTACGACGCCACGCGGGCCGAGAAGGGTGTGTTCCTGCTGAAGCAGGTGAAGACGCGCGGCGCCGAGGGCGTGGTGTTCGCCGCCCCCTCGTTCTGCGACCCGGCGCTGCTGGAGCGGCCGATGCTGCAGGACATCCTGAAGGACCACAAGGTTCCCTACACCGCATTCAAGTACGCGGAGAACACGGGGCAGATGGCCCCGATCCGCGAGCAGGCCGGCACCTTCGCCGATTCCATCAAGCTGTGGAGTGATGCATGAACGATGTTATCCAGATGCCGGCCAGCAAGAAGGCCAAACCCGTAGCGGTGAAGGACGACGCGATGAACCTCCAGAAGGAGCTCATCAACCGCAACTACATGGAGCTCGCCACGGCGCGCGAGAACAACCGCAAGGTGTCGGCCACGTTCGTGCCGGGCAACTTGAACGAGTTGCTGATGTGCTTCGACTTCGCGCGCAGCCTGCCCGAGACCAACGCGCTGCAGAACGGCATGCGCAAGAAGTCGGGCAAGATGATCATGGACGCCGAGCGCGACGGTCACAGCGAGGACGTCTGCACCTACGTGAAGGCCGACCTCGGCATGATGATGGGCGGCGAGATCGGCCCCACCGGCGCGGTGCTGCCGCGCCCCGACGTGCTGCTGCTGTCGTACACCGGCTGCTTCACCTTCATGAAGTGGTTCGAGCTGATCCGCCACAAGTACGACATCCCCACGCTGATGCTGCACGTGCCCTACCAGGGCGAGGGCCACATCAACAGGAACATGCGCGACTACGTGGTCAAGCAGCTGAAGGAGACCATCATCCCGGGGCTGGAGAAGATCTCGGGCGTCAAGTTCGACATCGACCGGCTGCGCCAGTACATGAAGGAGTCGGTGAAGGCCGAGGAGGACCTGGTGAAGGTGCTGCATTCGGCCAAGCACCGGCCCTCGCCCATCGACGGCTACTTCGGCGCCGTGTACTACATCGGCCCGATCTTCACCGCCTTCCGCGGCACGCCCGAAGCCACCGAGTACTACCGCGTGCTGCGCGCCGAGATCGAGCAGCGCATACGCGACGGCAAGGGCCCGGTCACGCCCGAGGGCGACATGGGCGAGGAGAAGTACCGCCTGATCGTGGAAGGCCCGCCCAACTGGACGTCGTTCCGCGACTTCTGGAAGATGTTCTCCGACGAAGGCGCAGTGGTGGTGTCGTCCACCTACGCCAAGGTCGGCGGCCTGTACGACTTCGGCTTCCGCCACGACCCCGACCATCCGCTGGAGTCGCTGGCCGAGTACTGCCTGGGCTGCTACACCAACCTGAACCTGCCCTCGCGCATCGACATGATCTGCCGCTACATCGAGGAGTACGAGGCCGACGGCCTGCTGATCAACTCGGTGAAAAGCTGCAACAGCTTCTCGGCCGGGCAGCTGCTGATCCTGCGCGAGGTGGAGCGGCGCACCGGCAAGCCGGCGGCGTTCATCGAGACCGACCTGGTGGACCCGCGCTACTTCTCCGCCGCCAACGTGAAGAACCGGCTGGAAAGCTACTTCCAGATGGTCAAGCAGAAGCGCATCACCGGCATCGGCGCGGATGCCAAGCCGGTGTTCCAGATCCACCCTGCCGCTGCGGAGGCCTGACACCATGCGCTGCTTCATCGGCATCGACCTGGGCTCCACCACCACCAAGGCGGTGGTGATGGACGAGAACCAGAACCTCATCGGCCGCGGCATCACCAACTCGCGGTCCAACTACGACACGGCAGCCGCGGTCGCCAAGCAGGAAGCGCTGCTGAACGGCCGCTTCTACCTGTTCCGCCAGGCGCTCACGCGCTCGGGCGCGCTGGGCGGCGGGCTCGACACCTTCATGGAGCAGCTGGAGCGCGACTTCCGCGCCGAGCAGTACATGGAGCAGCTGCTGGACCTGCAGGACACCTGCGTGCGCAACCTCGCCACGGCGCGCTTCGGCGCGGCGACCGATGCGGTGGGCGAAGCGCTGGCCGAGGTGTTCCGCCGCCTGCTGGTGGAGGCGCCCTCGCTGTTCGCGCCCGGCGCGCGCCGCAAGAGCGACTTCTTCCGCGACATCGCCGGCAGCCAGTACCTGGCCATCGGCGAGACGGTGGCCAAGGAGGCCAACACGCGCTACGACTTCCTGCTGAACGTGTTCGACCGCTCGATCATCGAAGTGGAAAACCGCGTGTACGGCGACCAGATGCGCCACCACCTGCTGGCCGCGCTGGAGAAGACGTTTGCCGCGCTGCCCGACAGCGTGGCACGGCGCGAGGGCGTGGAGGCGCCGATCAAAGGCGTGCTGGATACCGAGATGGTCGAGACCTACGTGGTCGGCACCGGCTACGGGCGCGCGCGCCTGCCGTTCTCGAAGGAGCACGTGCGCTCCGAGATCCTGTGCCACGGCCTCGGCGCCCACGTCATGTACCCGGGCACGGCAACGGTGCTGGACATCGGCGGCCAGGACACCAAGGCGATCCAGGTCGACCCCAACGGCATCGTCGAAAGCTTCCAGATGAACGACCGCTGCGCCGCCGGGTGCGGACGCTACCTGGGCTACATCGCCGACGAGATGAACATGGGCCTGCACGAGCTGGGGCCGATGGCGATGCAGTCGACCAAGTCGATCCGCATCAACTCCACCTGCACGGTGTTCGCCGGCGCCGAACTGCGCGACCGCCTGAGCCTGGGCGACAAGCGCGAGGACATCATGGCCGGCCTGCACCGCGCCATCATCCTGCGCGCCATGTCGATCCTGGCGCGCTCGGGCGGCGTGCGCGACCAGTTCACCTTTACCGGGGGCGTGGCCAAGAACGAGGCGGCCGTGAAGTCGCTGAAGGAGCTGGTGTTGGAGAACTACGGGGCGGTGCAGCTCAACATCGACCCGGACTCGATCTTCACCGGCGCGCTGGGCGCCGCGACTTTCGCATGGCGCGCGGTGCAAGAAGACGGCAAGACCGCGGAACACCGCGTGAAGGAAAAGGTGGCAGCATGATTACGACGATCGGCATCGACATCGGCTCCGGCGCGGTCAAGAGCGTCCTGTTCCGCACGGACGGCCAGGGCACCCACTGGCTGGCCAAGCGCTGCGAGCGCATCAGGCGGCGCGACCCAATGACCCTGGCGCGCGAGGGCCTCGACGGCGTGCTCGCCGAAGCGGGCCTGGCGGGCAACGACATCGAGTACATCGCGACCACGGGCGAAGGCGAGAACGTCACCTTCGCCACCGGCCACTTCTATTCGATGACCACGCATGCGCGCGGCGGCGTGTACCTGCAACCGGGCGTGAACGCGGTGGTGGACGTCGGCGCGCTCAACGGCCGCGCCATCTACGTGGACGAGCGCGGCAAGGTGCTGTCGTACAAGATGACCAGCCAGTGCGCTTCGGGCTCGGGGCAGTTCCTGGAGAACATCGCCCGCTACCTCGGCGTGGCCATCGAGGAGATCGGCCCGCTGTCGAAGAGCTCGCAGGACCCCGAGAAGGTCAGCTCGATCTGCGCGGTGCTGGCCGAGACCGACGTGATCAACATGGTGAGCCGCGGCATCGCCACGCCCGATATCCTGAAGGGCATCCACCTGTCGATGGCTTCGCGCATCGTCAAGCTGCTGAAGGTGACGGGCATCAAGAGCGGCAGCGCCCTCCTGACCGGCGGCCTGGCCCTGGACGTGGGGCTGCTGGCCGCCGTGCAGGAAGAGATGGCCAACGAGAAGGTCAACGTCACCGCGCTCAACCACCCGGATTCGATCTATGCCGGCGCCATCGGCGCCGCGCTGTGGGGTGCCTACCGGCACGAAAAATTGCAGGACCTGCAGGCCCGCGCGGCCGCCTGACATCGAGGAGACCTTCTTCATGGCATTGCTCATCAACGACAACTGCACCGCCTGCGACGCCTGCAAGCCGGTATGCCCCAACGAGGCGATCAGCGTGGGCGACATCATCTACGTGATCGATCCCCTGCGTTGCACGGAGTGCGTGGGCGCCGAGGACGAGCCGCAGTGCAAGCTGGTGTGCCCGGCCGACTGCATCGTGCAGCATCCGGACTTCGTGGAGACGCCGGAGGAACTGGTGGCGAAGTACGAGTCGCTGCACTCGTAGCGCATGTGCGAGCTGTTCGCCATGTGCAGCCGCCTCCCGGCGACGGTACGCCTGTCGCTGGAGCCGTTCGCACGGCGTGGCGGCCTGGAGGGACCGCACAAGGATGGCTGGGGGCTGGCGCACTACGTCGATGCCGATGTGAACCTCCTGAAGGAGCCTAATCCCGCTGCCGACAGTGCGTGCGTGCGTTTTCTCCAGGATCACCCGTTCCGCTCGGCCATGGTGCTCAGCCACATCCGGCGTGCGACCCAGGGCGACGTGGCGCTGAGGAACTGCCAGCCGTTCGTGCGCGAACTGGGAGGCCGCATGCACGTGTTCGCGCACAACGGCCACCTCGAGGCGGCCGGGCTGCAACAGGTGTTCGGCCTGCGCACCTTCGCGCCCGTCGGGGACACGGACTCCGAGCATGCGTTCTGCGGCCTGCTGGAGTCGATGCGCACCATCTGGCGGGCGGGCTCCGTGCCCGCACTGGCCGACCGCACCACCCTGGTCGGCCACTTCGCCGCCATGCTGCGGCGGCTCGGACCGGCCAACTTCATCTACTCCGACGGTGACGCGCTGTTCGTCCACGGCGACCGCCGCACCCATCCCGACGGCATCCGGCCGCCGGGCCTGCACGTGCTGCGGCGCAGGTGCCCGGTGGCGGGCGAGCACAGCGCGGGAGCCGGCCTGGTGATCGACTCCGCCGCCGACCAGGAAGTCGTCTTCGTCGCCAGCGTTCCCCTGGACGACCATCCGGGCTGGCGTGCGCTGGCCGAGGGCGAACTGCTGGTCGCGCGCAGCGGGGATTGGGCGCCAGTCACGCAACAGCGGGGTTTGGGTGCGGGACCGGGCCGTGAAGCCCGGTCGCCCGTTCACGCGGCGGTGCCGCCCTGAGCGCTGCGCTCCACCTGCGCCAGGCGGCCGTCGTCCAGGTGGTAGACCGTGTCGAAGTCCTGGATCATCCGCTGGTCGTGGGTCACGGCGATGACCGCCGAGCGCCGCTCGCGTGCGATGCTGCGCAGCATCGCCATGACCTTCATCCCGCGCGCGGTGTCCAGGGCGGCCGTCGGTTCGTCGGCGAGGATCAGCACCGGATCGTTGGACAACGCCCGGCCGATGGCCACGCGCTGCTGTTCGCCGCCCGACATCACGGCGGGCAAGGCGGTGGCCCGATGGCCGATCTCGAGGTCATCGAGCAGCTCCTGCGCCCGGCGCGTGGCGTCGCGCCGCCCGGCCCCATTGAGCTGCGGCACCAGCATCACGTTCTCGCGCGCGTTCAGGAAGGGGATGAGGTTGTGCTGCTGGAAGATGAAGCCGACCCTGCGGCGGCGAAACCCGCGGACATCCACGCCGGTCGGCCCGTTGTCATAGAGCAGTTCCCCGGCGATCGTGATCCGCCCGGTGGTGGGCGGCTGGATCAGGCTGATCGCCAGCAGCAGCGTGCTCTTGCCCGAGCCGCTGGGACCCAGCAGCGCAACCAGCTCGCCCGCCTCGACCGAGAGTGACGTGGGCTTGAGCGCCTGCACCGCGCTGTCCCCGCTGCCGAAGGTCTGGCTGACGTTGTCGATCTCGACGATGGCCACTTCAGCCTCCGAGCGCGAGCTGCGGGGGTGTCCGCAGCGCGTGCCAGATCGCCAGCAGGCTCGCCAGCACGCCGCCGGCCAGCATCACGGAGAAAGTGGTGAACGTTTCCGCGTCCGTGAACGCGAGGGTGCGCGGGAACCCCGGTGCAACGAGTCCGCGCAGGATGTAAGCGATGAGGAAGCTGGCCAGGGTGAGCAGCAGCGACTGCGTGAGGATGAGCCGCACGATGAGGTGGTTCGGCGCACCGATCAGCTTGAGGGTAGCGATGGAGCGGATCTTCTCGATCGTGAGCACGTAGACGATCAGGCCGATGATGACGATCGACACCAGCACCAGCAGCCCGCGGAACAGGCCCAGCACGGCGGACATGCGGTTCAGGCGGCCCTGCAGCATCAGGGTGCGCTCTTCGGCGGTCGTGTAAACGTTGTGGTGCAGCCAGTCCCGGATGTGCTGTGCCGCCTGCGCGCCGTTCGCGCCCGGGGCAACGCGCACCAGGACCGCGTTGACCGTGTTACCGCTGCCGGTGACCAGGGGCAACAGCGCGGCTGCCTGCTCGTCGCGCAGGCCCAGGCGCTCCAGCTGCCGCAATGCCGCCGCGCGCGCGGCGACGATGGCATGCTTGTCCTGCTCGAACTGCACCTGCTGCGCGTCGGGCAGCGAGAGGTAGACCAGCGGGTTGCCGCTCGCATCCACCGCTCCCTGCGTGATGCCCACCACCGTGTAGCTGTCGTTGCCGAGGCTCACGCTCTCGCCGGGCTTCAGCCCGAGCTTGCGGTCGGCCACCATCTCGCGGTGCGCGGCCCGCAGCGGCCGGCCCTCGGCCATGCGCCCGGGCCCGCCGAGGCCGCCGAAGACGTCGTAGCCGACGATCGTGAACTGCTGGCTCTCCCCCGTGCCGCCGAGCGGCCGTTGCGCCGTGTACAGCACGATCGGGCTGGCCACCTGCACGCCGGGCGTCGCGGCCACGCTGCGATAGCTGTCCAGCGGCATGCGCGACGACTCGTTGAACGGGCCGCCGCGGCCACCTTCCACCACCCACAGGTCGGTGGCGGTGTTCTCGATCAGCCACACGCCGTCCTCGATGTTGCCGCGGTAGATGCCGTTCATGATGAGGACGATCGTCAGCAGCAGGGCGACGCCGGCGACGGTGGCCAGGAACTTGCCGAGATGGCGGCGGATGTCCTTGAGGGCGAGCTCCATGCCGGCGGCCTGCGCGCATCAGTCCGACGGCCGCACACGAACGCCCGGTTTCGCCGCCGCTGCGTTGGCGAGCACGGTGTCGCCCTCGGCGACGCCGGTGCGCACGAGCACCATGCCGCCCGACTCCGGTCCGAGCGTCACCGGCACGGCGCGCGTGCGGCCGCCGGCGACCTGCATCGCCACTGTCCCGCCCTTGGCGTCGTGCATGACGGATGTGACGGGCACCACGACCCCCTGCTCGCGGCCCACCTCGATGCGTACCTCCGCCTCCTGGTCGATGGCCACGCGCTGCGGCGGCGCGGCAAAGCCGACATGCACTTCCAGTTCGCGGGTGGCTGCGTCGGACTGCATCGAGATGCGTGCCACCGTGCCCGCAACGACGCTGCCGCTGCGCAAGCGGATGGTGGCGGGCTGTCCGACCGCGATTCGCTCGATGACCGCCTCGTCCACGCGGGTCGCCACCCAGAGGCTGCGCGGGTCCACCAGACGCAGGATCGGCGTGCCGGGTCCGACCGTGGTACCGGGTTCGACCAGGCGTTGCACCACCTGGCCCTGCATCGGCGCCGTGAGTCGTGTGTAGCCGACCTGGGTGCGCGCGACCACCAGTTCCTGCGCCATGGCGGACCGGTCGGCGCGGCGCGCGCCCCACGTCGCCTCGGCGTTCTGCACGCCGGCCTCGGCGGCGCGCGCGCCCATGACGGAGATGTCGAGCGAGGCACGCGCGAGGAATCCCTGCGCGTGCAGGTCCATGTCGCGCCGTTCGCGTGCGCGCGCCAGTTCCAGGTCGGAGCGGGCCTTGGCGACGGACGCGGCTGCGGCGTCCACCTGCCGCTCCAGCGACTCCTGCTGGCGCTGCGCGGCGGCCTGCCGCGCCGCCAGGTCACGGCTGTCCAGCAGCACCAGCACCTGACCGCGCTGCACGAGGTCCCCGACATCTGCGGCAACGTCCAGCACGGTGGATGTGATGCGTGCGCTCAGGGTCACCGGCACCCGCGCCTGCACGGTGCCGGGTCCCGAAACGTGCGCCACCACGCTGCCGCTGCTCGCCTTGGCGAGGGCGACCGGCACGGCACGCCCGGACCAGGCGTACAGGGCGGCGGCCGCGACGACCAGCGTCGCGCCGGCGGCAAGCCACCAGTGCCGGCGGCGAAAGGGTATCGGTCGGTTCACTATTGCCGACTCTAGGGGCGCGGTCGGTTCGGCGTTTGACGTACGTCAGGCACCGGGCAGGCGCGCGGAACCGAACGGGCCGGCCCGTTCCTTGCCCGGCATGGGCAAGCTAGCCTCGCGAAGCGCATCGAGGCCGGCGTGCCATCCAGTGCATGATCGTCCGGCTTCAGTTCACCTTGACGTCGATGACGTACGTTCGCGGCCCGGTCGGCTTGGCGGTCCAGGCAAAAGTCTTCCCCTTGAAGGGAGCTGCCGCGCCCGTTGCCAGTGTCCACACGCCTGAACCGGAAGCCTCCCAGCCCACCGGGCGGCCATCCTGCATCAGCACCTTCATGGTGCCACCGTTCTGCCGGTAAGCAATGGCCCCGTTGGGACTGCGGCCGACGCCGTCACCGGACAGGATCGTGCCGGCACCTTTGAAGTTCTCCCAGATCGTGTTCTGGGTGGCGACGGCATTGCTGCCGAGCGGACCGCCTTCTTCCACGCACGCAGCCGCTGCCACCCAGAACGCGTGCCCTTCGCCGACGGGCTCGGGCGCACCGGACCCGCTGCTGATGCAGTTCATCCGCCATGACGTCTGGCCAAGCGCGCCTCCAGCGCAAAGAGCCAGGCCGAGTCCGATCAGGACATTCGCTGTGTTCTTCATTTCTTTTCTCTTCCTGTCTGCCGGCAGTCGACGCGCGTAGGCATATTCCACAGCGCACGGACTCGTTCGCCGGTCTGCGAACCCGCGCGCAAAAGGGTGAACCTTGTGCGAATCCAAGTCAAAGGCGGCAGAGGTTGAGGTTGCGGGACCTTGACTGGCGTCAAAGACTCGACCGCCCACGGCCGAGGCGCGCGCCATCCTTGCCCGACAGCGGCCGTCGACCGCCGCCGACTTCGCGCGCGCCGGCGGCAGGCCAGCATGACGCGATGCGCAACGTGATCGTGATCGACCACCCGCAGGAGTGGTTCGAGCTGCCCGACGCCCATGTGCTGGGCGCGCGCGCCTACCTGACCGAACACGACAGCGGCCGCGAGGCCGACGCGCGCGTGATCAACCTGTGCCGTACGGGCCGCTACCAAGGGCGCGGCTACTACGTGTCGCTGCTGGCGGAAGCGCGCGGCCAGCGCTCGCTGCCGGACGTGAAGACCATCGAGGACCTGAAGTCCGAAGCCCGCGTGCAGTCACTCTCGGGGCAGCTTCAGCCGTTGTTGCGCGAGACGCTGCACCACGACGACAGCGATCGCTTCGAGCTCAACGCCTACCTCGGCAAGGACCCCGCGCAGCGCCACCAGGCACTGGCCGAGAAGCTGTTCGCGAACGTGCACGCGCCGCTGCTGCGCGCCGTGTTCGCGCGCGAGCAGGCCGAGTGGTGGCTGGATGCCGTGTATGCGATCGGCCTGGCCGACGTGCCGGCGCAGCACCGCGCCTTCCTGCTGGAAGCCATGAAAGCCTTCATGGCCGAGGCACCGGCCCCCAAGCCCGAGCGTCCTGGCGTTGCCAGGCCGCGGCTGGCGATCCTGTGGGACCCGCAGGAGGCCCACAGGCCCTCCAACGAAGAAGCCCTGCAGGGGTTGCTGCGGGCCGCCCCACTGGTAGGACTCGAAGCCGAGCTGGTCACGCCGGACGCCCTGGAGCGGCTGCCTGAGTTCGACGGCCTGTTCAACCGCGCCAGCCCGGAAGTCGACGGTGTCACGTACGAGTTCTTGCGGCGGGCCGAATCGCTGGGCATGCCGGTGGTGGACGACCCAGAGTCGATCCTTAAGTGCCTGAACAAGGTGTACATGCACGAACTGATGAGCCGGCACCGCATCGACCAGCCGCGCGCCCTGATCGTTCACCGCAACAACCTTGACCAGGTGGTAGCGACGCTGGGCTTGCCCTGTGTGCTGAAGCTGCCCGACAGCGGCTTCGGGCTGGACGTGGTGAAGATCGAATCCGAAGGCGAGCTGCGGCGCGAGGCCGAACGCTTCTTCCAGGTGTCGGAGCTCATCGTCGCGCAGGAATGGCTGCCGACGGGCTTCGACTGGCGCGTGGGCGTCTACGACCGGCGGCCGCTGTTCGTCTGCAAGTACTTCATGGCGCCCGGCCACTGGAAGGTGAACCAGGTGACCGAAGGGGAACGGCTGATCGAGGGCAAGACAGTGGCCATGGCCGTCGGCGAAGCGCCCGAGCCGGTGGTCGGCATCGCCGTGCGGGCGGCCAACCTGATCGGCCGCGGGCTCTACGGGGTGGACCTGAAGCAGGTGGACGGCCGCGTCTACCTGATCGAGGTCAACTGCAATCCCAATATCGATGCCGGCAACGAAGACCAGGTGCTGGGCGACGCGCTGTACCGCGAAGTCGTCGGCGTCTTCGCGCGCCGCATCGCGGAGCGAAGGGGTTCATGGAGTTCAGCGTAACGAGCGACGGCGTTGCCAGGCTGCGCAGCGCTTGCGTGGTGGCCGGGGTGTACGAAGGCCGCCGGCTCTCGCCTGCGGCGGCGGCGCTCGATGCGGCATCGGGCGGCGCGCTCGGCCGCGTGCTGGGGCGCGGCGACCTCGAAGGCGCGCCCGGCACGACGCTGCTGCTGCATGACGTGCCGCAGCTGCCCGCCCATCGCGTGCTGCTGGTGGGGCTTGGGCCCGAAGGCGAGTTCCACGAAGGCCCTTACCGCGCGGCGCTCTCCGCTGCGATGAAAGCGTTGGCAACGACCGGCGCCGCCGACGTGGTGATGGGGCTGCACGAGCTGACCGTCAAGGGCCGAGGCAGCGACTGGAAGGTTGAACAGGCGGTGCTCGCCGTCATGGAGAGCACGTACCGCTTCGATTCGCTCAAGAGCCGGCCGCAGCCCAGGGCGTCGCCGCTCCAGCGCGTGGTCTTCCACGTGGGCAACGCCTCCGAGGCCGTTGCCGCCGAAGCCGCCATCGCACGCGCAACAGCCATTGCCGACGGCATCCGCCTGGCCAAGGACCTCGCCAACCTTCCCGGCAACCTCTGCACGCCCCCCTACGTCGGCGCGCAGGCGCGGATATTCGGCGAACGCAACGGCCTGGAGGTGCAAGTCCTCGGGCCCGAAGAGATCACCAGGCTCGGCATGAACGGCCTGCTGGCGGTCGCGCGGGGCAGCAGCCAGCCCCCGCAGCTGATCGTCATGGAGTACCGGGGCGCCGCGCGCGACGCGCCGCCGGTGGTGCTGGTGGGCAAGGGCATCACGTTCGACAGCGGGGGCCTGTGCATCAAGCCCGCGCGCGAGATGGACGAGATGAAGTTCGACATGTGCGGCGCGGCCAGCGTGTTCGGCGCGCTGCGTGCGGCGGCGCTCATGAAGCTGCCGCTCAACGTCGTGGGCATCGTCCCGGCCACCGAGAACATGCCCGACGGCAACGCGATCAAGCCCGGCGACGTCGTCACCACGATGTCCGGCCAGACCGTGGAAATCCTCGACACCGATTCCGAGGGCCGGCTGGTCCTGTGCGAAGCGCTCACCTATGCCGAGCGCTACCGTCCCGCCGTCGTCGTCGACATCGCGACGCTCACCGGCGCGATCGTGGCCGCGCTCGGCGACGTCGCTTCCGGCGTGTTCGCCAGCACCGACGCGCTGGCGCGCGAAATCGTCGAAGCCGGCGACCGGGCTTGGGACCGCGCATGGCCCATGCCCCTTTGGGACGAGTACCAGGACGCGCTGAAGTCGAACTTTGCCGACCTGCCCAACATCGGCACCCACGACGATTGCGCCGTCACCGCCGCCTGCTTCCTTTCGCGCTTCACGCGGCGCTACCCGTGGGTGCACCTGGACATCGCCGGCACGGCGGCCCGCACTGGTACACACAAGGGAGCCACCGGTCGTCCCGTGGCGCTGCTGGCCCACTTCCTGGCAGGCCGTGCAGCCAACCTTTGACCCGCATCAGTACGCGCTCCCCGGGGAATCCCTAACCTCGGCCCATGTCCCCTGCCCTGGCCGAGACAGGCCCCTCCCTAGACCTCGTCTGCCCCGCCGGCAGCCTGCCAGCACTGAAAGCCGCCGTGGACAACGGCGCCAACTGCGTCTACCTCGGCCTGCGTGACGCGACCAACGCGCGCAACTTTGCGGGCCTGAACTTCGACCACAACGCCATCGCGAGCGGCGTGGCCTACGCGCACGCGCGCGGCTGCAAGGTGCTGGTGGCGATCAACACCTACCCGCAGGCCGCCAACGTGCAACCGTGGCACCACGCGATCGACGAAGCGGCCAACCTCGACGCCGACGCGGTGATCCTGGCCGACCCCGGGCTCATGGCGTACGCGGTCAAGCACCATCCCCGCCTGCGCCTGCACCTGTCGGTGCAGGGCTCGGCCACCAACTACGAAGCGATCAACCTGTACCACCGCCACTTCGGCGTGCAGCGCGCGGTGCTGCCGCGCGTGCTGTCGCTGGAGCAGGTGCGGCAGGTCATCGACAAGACCTCGGTCGAAATCGAGGTGTTCGGCTTCGGCAGCCTGTGCGTGATGGTCGAAGGGCGCTGCCAGCTGTCGTCGTACGTCACCGGTGAATCGCCCAACACGCACGGCGTGTGCTCGCCGGCCAAGGCCGTGCGCTGGCAGGAAACCCCGGCCGGTCTCGAAGCGCGGCTGGGCGGCGTGCTGATCGACCGCTATGCGCCCGGCGAGAAGGCGGGCTACCCCACGCTGTGCAAGGGCCGCTTCGACGTGGCCAACGAACACAGCTACTACGCCATCGAGGAGCCCACCAGCCTGAACACGCTGGAACTGCTGCCGCAACTGGTGAAGATGGGCGTGCGCGCCGTCAAGATCGAAGGCCGCCAGCGCAGCCCCGCCTATGTGGCGCAGGTCACGCGCGTGTGGCGGCAGGCGATCGACTCGTGCCTGGCGCAGGGCCACCGCTACGCCGTGAAGACCTCGTGGATGTCCGAGCTGGACCAGGTGGCCGAAGGCCAGCAGCACACGCTGGGCGCCTACCACCGCCCCTGGAAGTAGCCCAACATGAAGCTGTCACTCGGACCCCTGCTCTATTACTGGCCGCACAACGACGTGGTTGCCTTCTATGACGAGATGGCCGCCACGCCGGTCGACATCGTCTACCTCGGCGAGGCCGTCTGCTCGCGCCGGCATGACCTGCGCCTGCCCGACTGGCTCGAAATCGCCGCCAGACTGGCCGATGCCGGCAAGCAAGTCGTGTTGTCGACGCAGGTGCTGCTGGAGTCCGGCAGCGACGTCGCCGCGATGCGCCGCATGGCGGAGAACGAACACGTCCTCGTGGAAGCCAACGACATGGGTGCGGTCGCCATGCTGGCCGGGCAGTCGCGGCCCTTCGTCGCCGGTCCGCACCTGAACGTCTACAACACCGGCACGCTGGAATGGATGGCGCAGCTGGGCGCCACGCGCTGGGTGATGCCGCTGGAGATGAAGCGCGACGACCTCGCCGTGCTGCAGGCGCAGCGACCCGCGGGGCTTCAGACCGAGGTGTTCGCCTTCGGCCGCCTGCCCCTCGCCTTCTCGGCGCGCTGCTTCACGGCTCGCCACCACAACCTGCCCAAGGACGACTGCCGCTTCCTGTGTGCCGAGCCGCGCGACGGCGAGGTGTTGCGCACGCGCGAGGGCGACGCCTTCCTCGTGCTCAACGGCATCCAGACCCAATCGGCACTGGCGTACAGCCTGCTGGCCGAGGTGGGAGCCATGCAGGAGCTGGCCGTGGACGTGCTGCGCCTGAGCCCGCAGTCGCAGGGCATGGCGGCCATCATCGGCCTGTTCGACGCGGCGCGGCGTGGCTCGCCCCGCGACGATGCACGGCTGCAGGAGCTGGTGCCTTCAGGCTTGTGCAACGGCTACTGGCACGGCCGCCCCGGACTCGAACAGGTCAACGCATGAACATCCCCGAATGCCCCGCGCCGGTTGCGGCGCTGCTGAATCGCCTGCCCGCCTATCCAGGCTCGCTGCTGCTCACGGGCGCGCTCAACCTCGGGCTGGCGCCCCAGCTGCCCGCCGACGTCGGCGAGCGCCTGCTGGGCAAGCGCATGCGCATCGCGGTGCGCGACATGCGCATCGAGTTCGACTTCACGTGGAACGGGCGGCGCTTCACGCCGCTGGCGCGCCAGTCCGCCACCGACCTCACGATCACCGCCACCTCGCCCGACTTCGTGAAGCTGGGCCGGCGCCAGGAAGACCCCGACACGCTGTTCTTCAGCCGCCGCCTCAGCATGGAGGGCGACACCGAGCTGGGCCTGATCGTGAAGAACACGCTGGACGCGCTGGAGCTGCCCGTGCTGGACCTCACCCGCTTCAAGTCCACGCGCGGAAGGCACTCGCCATGGCAATAGACGAAAACTCGAACGTTCCCCCGAGACGCATCGTGGTGGGGATATCCGGTGCCAGCGGCGCGCAGTACGGCATCCGCCTGCTGCAGGCACTGCGCGAGTCGCCCGGCGTGGAAACGCACGCGGTGGTGTCGCCCGCCGGCTGGCGCAACCTCCGGCACGAAATGCACATGGCGCCGGGCGTGGTCGACGCCATCGCCGACCAGGTCCACGACATCGACGACATCGGCGCCAGCATCGCGAGCGGCTCGTTTCGCGTGTCGGCGATGGTGGTGGCGCCGTGTTCGATGCGCACGCTGGCTGCCATCGCGCACGGGCTGGGCGACAACCTGATCGCGCGCGCCGCCGACGTGATGCTGAAGGAGCGCCGCCGGCTGGTGCTGGTGGCGCGCGAGACACCGCTGAGTCTCGTGCACCTGCGCAACATGGTGGCTGTCACCGAAATGGGCGCCATCGTGTGCCCGCCGGTGCCGGCGTTCTACCTGAGGCCGCGCACGGTGGAAGACATCGTGTCCCACACCGTGGGGCGGGTGCTCGACCTGCTGGACATCCCGCACGAGCTCACGACGCCGTGGTCGGGCGAGTCCGAAGAGTAGATGGCGTATCGCGACCTGCGCGACTTCATGGCCCAGCTGGAGTCGGCGGGCGACCTGAAGCGCATCAAGGAGCCCGTCTCGCCGCACCTGGAGATGACGGCACTGGCCGACCGCGTGCTGCGCGCCGACGGGCCGGCGCTGCTGTTCGAGCAGCCCAGCGACGACCAGATGCCGGTGCTGGCCAACCTGTTCGGCTCGGTGCGGCGTGTGGCGCGGGCGATGGGCGTGGACGACCTGCGCAGCCTGCGGCCCATCGGCGAGCTGCTGGCGCAACTGAAGGAACCCGCGCCGCCGCAGGGCTTCAAGGACATGCTGGGCATGGCAGGCCTGCTCAAGCAGTTGTGGAACATGGCGCCGCGCGAGAACGGCAAGGCCGCCTGCCAGGAAGTGGTGTGGGAAGGCCGCGAAGTGGACCTGTCGCGCCTGCCCATCCAGCACTGCTGGCCCGGCGACGTGGCACCGCTCATCACATGGGGACTCGTGATCACCCGCGGGCCGCACAAGTCGCGCCAGAACCTGGGCATCTACCGCCAGCAGGTGCTGGGGCCCAACAAGGTGATCATGCGCTGGCTGCCGCATCGCGGCGGCGCGCTGGACTTCCGCGACCACGCCATCGCCAACCCCGGCCAGCCGTATCCCGTGGCCGTCGCACTCGGTGCCGACCCCGCGACGCTGCTGGGTGCGGTGACGCCGGTGCCCGACAGCCTGTCGGAGTACCAGTTCGCCGGCTTGCTGCGCGGGCAGCGCACCGAGGTTGCACGGGCCATCGGCGTGCCGCTGCAGGTTCCCGCCACCGCCGAGATCGTGCTGGAAGGCCACATCCGCCCCGACGCCACACATGCTTCCGGCTTCGAACATGCGCTCGAAGGCCCGTACGGCGACCACACCGGCTACTACAACGAGCAGGCCTCGTTCCCGGTGTTCACCATCGACCGCATCACGCTGAAGCGCCACGCGCTGTACCACTCCACCTACACCGGCAAGCCGCCCGACGAGCCTTCGATGCTGGGGCTGGCCATGAACGAGCTGTTCGTGCCGCTGCTGCAGCGCCAGTTCCCGGAAGTGGTCGACCTGTACCTGCCGCCGGAGGCGTGCAGCTACCGCATGGCCGTGGTTGCGATCCGCAAGGCCTACCCCGGCCACGCGCGCCGCATCATGATGGGCGTGTGGAGCCACCTGCGCCAGTTCATGTACACCAAGTTCATCATCGTGGTGGACGACGACGTCGACGTGCGCGACTTCAAGGAAGTGCTGTGGGCGATGTCGTCGCGCATGGACCCCGCGCGCGACACCATGATGGTGGAGCAGACGCCGATCGACTACCTCGACTTCGCTTCGCCGGTGGCGGGGCTGGGCAGCAAGATGGGCATGGATGCCACCAACAAGTGGCCGGGCGAGACCACGCGCGAATGGGGGCGGCCGATCCGCATGGACCAGGCCGTGGAGAAGCGCATGGAAGCGCTCTACCAATCGGTGATGGGCTAGGGCACGCGGCGCGCGAAGCGCACGGCGGTTTCGCCGCGCTTGCGGAACGCTTCGGTAGCCGGCATGACCAGGTAGGTGTCGTCATGCGGCGTACGCACTTCGCGCTCGCCGTCACGGCCGACCAGGGTTCCCGCAGCCGGCACCACTTCCATGTTGCCCCACTCGCGCACGAACTCGAAGCTGTCGGTTGTGATGGTCACGGCTTCGGTGACCTCGATCACGGTCTGCGCAACGGGCGCATCCGCTGACCCGCAACCCAGGTACGCAAACAAGGTCCTGCGCACCGCTTCGCGAGCCGCATCGATGGCCGCCAGGCTGAAATGCTCGCCGCACTCGACCAGCATCGCAACCGGTGCCGCGGCGGCGTCGCCATACGGCGCGCGATCGATCAGGCGCAGCCCCGCCGCATGGCCCGGGTCCTGCACCAGCAGGCCGGGAAAGCCGATGCGGCGTGCCATCTCCACGTTCTTCGCGGCGCGCCCCACCAGGCCCAGCGCGGGTGCCGGCTGCGTCATCGAATGCAGGTCCAGCAGCACGTCGGCGCCCGACACGAAAGGCAGGATCTCGCGGGCACGCCGCAGTTCGACGGTGGCGTCGCCGGGCAACGCGGCGTCGACCCGGCCCCACACCCGGTTGAGGTCTTCGTCCACCTTGCGGCAGGCGGACTTGTTGGCATCGTCCAGCCGCCGGTAGGCTTCGAGGTTGCAGAACACCAGCGTGAGCCGGCCGCGCACGAGCGCGGGTGGCTGTTCCAGCAAGGGCACGAGCGCCGCCGCACCGCACACCTCGTTGCCGTGGACCAGCGCGGTGATCACGACATGCGGGCCGCCGGTGTCGCTCTCGAAGCGCCACACGCCGGGCGTGCCGCAGTTCGATCCGGCCAGGCGTTCGGCCGGCGGCAGCGGCGCCGCGCCGCCTTCAGACAGGGTGATGGTGCTCATGCGGGACTGTACCTTGCCGGCTGCCCCTGATCCCGATTCGAACGCCGAGTTCCGTGGCCGGACGCCGGGAAAACACTCGCTGCCGGGGCCGGTCGAGTCGTACGATTTGCGCTGGCCGATTTCACCGCAGAAGGAGAAGCCATGCACAACAGGACAAGAATCGCTTTGCTGGCCGCAGCCAGCGCCATTGCAGTGGCGGGATGCACGACCATGCAGTCCGGCCCCGCCGGAATGAGTTTCTTCGTGACCAGCGTCAACCCCGGCAAGGGCGGCGACCTGGGCGGACTCGAAGGCGCCGACCGGCACTGCCAGTCGCTGGCGCAGGCCGCGGGTGCCGGCGCCCGCAAGTGGCGCGCTTACCTGAGCACGCAGGCGCCCGCGCTGAACAGCCCTGAGTTCGTCAATGCGCGCGACCGCATCGGCAAGGGTCCGTGGCAAAACGCCAAGGGCGACGTGATCGCGCGCGATGTCGACGACCTGCACTCAGCCAACAACAGGATCACCAAGGAAACCGCCCTCGACGAGCGCGGACGCCTCGTGAACGGGCGCACGGAGACGCCCAACAAGCATGACATGCTGACCGGCTCCCGGCCCGATGGAACGGCCTTCGGGGGCGGGCCGGCGGGCGGATCGCGCCTTCCTGACATGACCTGCGGCAACTGGACCAAGGGCACCGCGGAAGGCTCGGCCATGACGGGCCACCATGATCGCGCAGGCCCCATCGGCGCGCCGTGGGCCACGTCCTGGAACTCGGGACACCCGACGGTCGGTTGCAGCATGGACCGCATCCGCCCGACCGGCGGCGACGGGCTGTTCTACTGCTTCGCGGCAGACTAGCCGCGCTTGGCAACGAGCGTGAGGATGTCGTAGCTCGCCACCAGTTCGCCGTCCTGGTTGGTCACCTCGACGTCCCAGGCGACGACGCCCTGGTCCTTCTTCTTGTCGACCTTGCGCTTGGCGGTGAGCCGCGCGCGGATCGTGTCGCCGATGCCCACCGGCTTGACGAAGCGCAGCGTGTCCAGCCCGTAGTTGGCCAGCACCGGCCCCGGCGCGGGTGACACGAACAGGCCCGCCGCCGCCGACAGCACGAAGTAGCCGTGGGCGATGCGCTTGCCGAACTGCGAGTCCTTCGCCGCGATCTCGTCGAAGTGCATGTAGAAGTAGTCGCCGGAGATGCCGCCGAAGTTGACAAGGTCGGCTTCGCTCACGGTGCGCCTGTGCGTGAGCAGCGAGTCGCCGATCTGCAGGTCTTCGAAGTACTTGCGGAACGGGTGCACATCGGACTCGCGGACCTTGGCACCACGGATGTGTTCGCCGGTGACGGCAGCCAGCATGGTGGGCGAGCCCTGCACCGCGGTGCGCTGCAGGTAGTGCTTGACCGCGCGCACGCCACCCAGCTCTTCGCCCCCGCCCGCGCGGCCCGGGCCGCCGTGCTTGAGCACCGGCAACGGCGAGCCGTGGCCGGTCGACTCGACTGCCGCTTCGCGGTCCAGGATGAGGATGCGCCCATGCAGCGCCGCCGCCGCCGGCACGAAGCGCGCCGCCGTCGCCGGGTCTTTCGTCACCAGCGTGCCCACCAGGCTGCCCTTGCCGCGGGCCGCGAGCGCCAGCGCCTCGTCCAGCCCGTCGTACGCCATCAGCGTGCTCACCGGCCCGAAGGCTTCGATGTCGTGCACCGCATCGTCGGTCATCGGGTTGCGTGCCAGCAGCAGCGTCGGAGAGAAGAAAGCGCCGTCGGCCACGCCTTCCCCTCTCGGCGCAAAGCCGTTGCGCTCGCTGAACACCACCTCGGCATTTTCAGCCAGCGCACGCACGCGGTCGGCCACGTCGGCCTGCTGCGCATGCGAGGCCAGCGCGCCCATGCGCACGTCCTCCATCGATGGGTCGCCCACCACCACCTTGGCCAGCCGCGCGGCCAGCCGCTTCGCCACTTCGTCGACATACGCCTTCGGCACGATCGCGCGCCGGATCGCCGTGCACTTCTGGCCGGCCTTCACCGTCATCTCGCGCGCGACCTCTTTCACGAACAGGTCGAACTCCTCGTCGTCGGGGGTCACGTCGGGCGCCAGCACGGCGCAGTTGAGCGAGTCGGCTTCCGCATTGAAGGGAATCGACTGGCGCACCACGTTCGGGTGCACGCGCAGCCTGGCGGCGGTGTCGGCCGAGCCGGTGAAGGTCACCACGTCCGAGCCATCCAGCCGGTCGAGCAGGTCGCCGGTGCTGCCGATCACGAGTTGCAGCGCGCCTTCGGGCAGCAGGCCCGACTCCACCAGCAGGCGCACCGCCGCTTCGGTGAGGTAGCTCGTGGACGTGGCCGGCTTGCCGATGCAGGGCATGCCCGCCAGGAAGCTCGGTGCGAACTTCTCCAGCAGGCCCCACACCGGGAAGTTGAAGGCGTTGATATGCACCGCCACGCCACCGCGCGGCACCAGGATGTGCGTGCCTGCGAAGCCGCCCTTCTTGCCGAGCG
Organism: Burkholderiales bacterium; assembly: GCA_016213325.1. Lineage (GTDB taxonomy): Bacteria > Pseudomonadota > Gammaproteobacteria > Burkholderiales > Burkholderiaceae_C > Ramlibacter. The sequence goes on from JACRAY010000007.1 coordinate 156,181, forward strand.
GCATGGCCGGGCCTTCGTGCACCACGTTGCCCGAAGGCAGCTCGTTGCCGCCCACGCTGGCATATGCGAACAGCGTGCCGCTGCCGCCTTCGATGTCGATCCAGCTGTCGGTGCGAGTGGCACCGGTGTGCGCCGACACCGCGTACAGCTCCTCCTTGCGTTCGGCCAGCAGCTTGGCCATCGCCTTCAGCCGTTCCGAGCGCTGCTGGAAGTCGAGCTTCAGCAGGTTGGGCACGCCGACGCGCCGCGCATGCGCGGCTGCTTCGGCGAAGTCGATCGCTTCGCCGTGCGTGCTGGCAACCGGCTTGCCGTTGACGGCACTGCGCAGTTGCTGAGCAGGTTCGCTGCCGATCCAGCGGCCGGCGATGAAACTTTGGAGGGTCTTCATGGGGGTGGGGTTGTTTCCCGACCGATTGGTCGGGAAACAACTATACAGGTTCACTGGAACCCGCGACCCGACGCCGTCGCTCGTGCGTCACGCCCGTGCGTCGGAAGCGATCCTCACGGACCCGCGTGCCAGCCACTGCGCAACTTCCTGTGCGGTCGGGGGCATGCAGCCGGGCCGCTGCACATCGAGGCTGGCGCAGGCCATCCCGCGCGCGAGGGCTGCGCGCAGTGTCGGCGTGTCGGCGGCGCCGCCACGCTCCAGCAGTCCGGCCAGCAGGCCAGCGAAGAAGCAGTCGCCGGCCCCGACCGTGTCGGCAACCGTCAACGGCTCGCGCTCCACCGCATGCAGGTACCGGCCATCGCGCGTGACCAGCGCGGCGCCGGCGGCGCCGCGAGTCAGCGCGACCAGGCAGGCGGGTCCCAGCGCGAACAGTTCGGCCGCGGCTTCCAGCGGGTCTTCGAGGTGCGGGTATAGCAGCGCCAGGTCATCGTCGCTCACCTTGATGATGTCGGCCAGCCCGAGCGCAGCCCGCACACTGGCACGGTACGCGGCTTCGTCGCGCGCGACGGCGGGCCGCAGGTTCGCGTCCACCGCAACCAGGACGCCGCGGCTGCGGCAGTCCTGCAGCCACGGCAGATAGCGCGCGCGGTCCTCGGGCAGCAGGGCCAGGCAGCCCGTGCAGGCCAGCTGGATGTCCCTCAGCGCGCGAGTCGCTTCGATCAGCTGCGAGGCGTTGCCTGCGCGGTCCGCCACGCCTTCGCGATGGAAGGTGTACTCGGGCTTGCCGTCCGCGTCGAGCGCCACCAGCGCGAGCGACGTGGGCTCATCCACCGGCTGCGCGTACGCGAGCGCCACGCCCGCTTCGTGCAGTGCCCGGCCCAGCTCGCGCCCGAACCGGTCGCGCGACAGGGCATTGAGATAGGTGGTGCCCACGCCCTGCAGGGCGAGCGCACGCGCCAGGTTGTAGACGGCGCCGCCGGCATGCGCCGCGTAGCGGCCGTCGGGCTGCCGGACAAGGTCGATCAGCGCCTCGCCGGCGGCCACGGCGCGGATGAAGGGAAAGTCAGGGTTTTCCACTAACTAAAACCAGTTGATTTAATTAAGGTGCCGCGACTATAGTTCGCGCCAGCCCCGGCGTAAAGAGCGCCCTGCCCCCGCCGGCCCACCCGCTCCCAGGAGACACCGCCATGAACCTCATCGCCCGACACGCGCTCGCTGCCGGCCTGGCCCTTGCTGCCGGCGCCGCCGCGTCGCAGACACCCCCCGTGATCGGCCTGATCACCAAGACCGACACCAACCCGTTCTTCGTGAAGATGAAGGAAGGCGCCGAGGCCGAGGCCAAGAAGGCGGGCGCGAAGCTGCTCACGGCAGCCGGCAAGAGCGACGGCGACACCGCGAGCCAGATCGCCGCGCTGGAGAACATGGCCTCGGCCGGCGCAAAGACGATCCTCATTACGTCCAGCGGCGACGCCATCGTGCCGACCGTGAAGAAGCTGCAGGCCCGGGGCGTGCAGGTGATCGCTCTGGACAGCCCGTTCAACGGCGCCGACGCCCTGTTCGCCACCGACAACTACCAGGCTGGCCGGCTGATCGGCCAGTATGCGAAGGCCGCGCTCGGCGGCAAGACGGCGAAGATCGCCACGCTCGACCTGTTCCCCGGCCACCCTGTGGGCGCGCAGCGCCACAACGGTTTCATGAAGGGCTTCGGCCTGAGCGCCGCCGGCGCGGACGCCAACGAGCTGTCGAAGGACCCTGCCATCGCCTGCATGTCGGACAGTTTCGGCGACGTTGCCAAGGGCCAGACGGCCATGGAGAACTGCCTGCAGAAGGCGCCCGACATCAACGTGGTCTACACCATCAACGAGCCGGCCGCCGCAGGCGCCTTCAACGCGCTGAAGAAGGCGGGCAAGGAGAAGAACGTGATCATCGTGTCGGTGGACGGTGGCTGCCAGGGCGTGCGCGACACCGCAGCCGGCGCGATCGCCGCGACGTCTCAGCAATATCCGCTGAAGATGGCCGCCATGGGCGTCGCCGCCGGCGTGGACTACGCGAAGGGCGGCAAGAAGGCGTCGGGCTACACCGACACCGGCGTGACGCTGATCTCCGCGAAGCCGGTCGCCGGCGTCGACAGCAAGGACACGAAGACGGGGCTGGAACTGTGCTGGGGCAACAAGTAAAGTCCGCACTGCCGGACAGCGCGGCGGCGGCTTCGGCACCGTTCGCTCCTGCCGCCGGAAAGCTGCGCCCGATGATCTCGCCACGCCAACTGCCCTGGGGCCTGCTCGGTCCCTGGCTCGCGCTCGCAGCCGCCTGCGCGTTCTTCGCCACCCAGTCGGACCGCTTCCTCACGGGCGAGAACCTTTCCCTCGTGTTGCAGCAGGTGATGGTGGTCGGCGTGCTGGCCATCGGCCAGACGCTGGTGATCCTCACTGCCGGCATCGACCTGTCGTGCGGGATGGTGATGTCGCTGGCCTCGATGGTGATCACCAAGCTGGCCGTGGAAAACGGCCTGGCGCCGTGGCTCGCGGTGCTGTGCGGCCTGGGCGTGGCCTGCCTGTTCGGGCTGCTCAACGGCCTGCTGGTGACCCAGGCGCGCCTGCCATCGTTCATCGTGACGCTGGGCACGATGAACATCGCGTTCGCCCTGACGCAAATCTACTCGCAGTCGCAAGTGGTGAGCAACGTGCCCGACTCGCTGACCGCCATCGGCAATACGTTCACGCTGGGCGGCACGCAGTTCAGCTGGGGGTCGGTGCTGATGCTGGGCCTGTACCTGCTCGCATGGCGCGCGCTGGCCGACACGGCGCCGGGCCGGCACATCTACGCCGTGGGCAACAACAGCGAGGCGGCACGCCTCACCGGGATTCCGGTGGCGCGCGTGCTGCTCGCCGTCTACGTGCTGGCCGGGCTGTTCTACGGACTCGCCGCGCTGCTGTCCATCGCCCGCACCGGGGTGGGTGACCCCCAGGCCGGCACCACGGAAAACCTGGACGCCATTACCGCCGTCGTGCTGGGCGGCACCAGCCTGTTCGGCGGCCGCGGCGTTATCCTCGGTTCGCTGGTGGGCGCCGTGATCGTCGGCGTGTTCCGCAACGGCCTCACGCTGATGGGCGTGCCTTCGGTCGTGCAGACGCTGATCACGGGCGTGCTGGTGATCCTGGCCGTGGCGGCGGACACCCTGTCGCGCAGGGGGGCACGATGAGCGCCGGCCCCCGCATCGTGATGCAGGCGCGCGGCCTGGTGAAGCGCTATGGCCATGTCACCGCGCTGGATGGCACCGACTTCGAACTGCGCGAACGCGAGGTGCTGGCGGTGATCGGCGACAACGGCGCGGGCAAGTCGTCGCTGATCAAGGCGCTGTCCGGCGCCACGTTGCCGACCTCGGGCGAGATCCTGCTGGATGGCCGGGCGGTGCACTTCAGGTCGCCGATCGAAGCGCGCCGCGCCGGCATCGAGACGGTGTACCAGGACCTGGCGGTGGCGCCGGCGATGACCATCGCCGAGAACCTGTTCCTGGGCCGCGAGCTCCTGCGGGCCAATCCGCTGGCGCGCTGGCTGCGCATCCTGGACAAGAAGGCCATGGCGGCGCAGGCCGTCCAGCGCTTGCAGGAGCTGAAGGTGGGCATCCGCTCGATGACGCAGGCGGTGGAAACGCTGTCGGGCGGGCAGCGCCAATGCGTGGCAGTCGCGCGCGCCGCGGCGTTCGCGCAGCACGTCGTGATCATGGACGAACCGACTGCAGCGCTCGGCGTGAAGGAGGGCAACATGGTGCTGGACCTGATCCGGCGCGTGCGCGACCGCGGGCTCGCCGTGGTCCTGATCAGCCACAACATGCCGCATGTTTTCGAGGTAGCCGACCGCATCCACATCCAGCGCCTGGGCAGGCGTGCTGCGGTGGTCAACCCGAAGGCGATCGGCATGAGCGACGCCGTGGCGGTGATGACCGGCGCCTGCGCGGCGCAAGACCTGCCGGCGTCGGCGCTTGCCCACTGACCATGCTGAAGCATCGGGGACAATCGGCGGGGATGAAGCACGAACCGGCCGGCCATGGCGCGGCGGACGATGCGCCCGCGCCCCTCAGGCCGCGCGGCTCCAGCCAGTTGGGCATGCGCCAGTTCAACGAGCGCGTGGTGCTGCACGCCCTGCGCCTGCATGGGGACTTGCCCAAGGCGGAGCTGGCGCGCCTCACCGGGCTGACCGCCCAGACCATGGGGCTGATCACCACCCGGCTGGAGGAGGACGGCCTGCTGCTGCGGCGCGAGCGCGTGCGCGGCCGCATCGGCCAGCCCTCGATCCCGCTGGGACTCAACCCCAAGGGAGCCTTCGCCATCGGCATCAAGATCGGCCGGCGCAGCACCGACTGCCTGCTGGTGGACTTTACGGGAACGGTGCAGAAGCGGCTCGGCCTCGCCTACCGGTTTCCCGCGATCGAGGAACTGCTGCCGGCCATTGCCGACAACCTGCGGGCGCTGCGCCGCTCGCTCGGCCCCCTGTCATCGCGCCTGGTCGGCACCGGCGTGGCGGTGCCCTTCTTCATGGGCGGCTGGCATCGGCTGCTGGGGCTGTCGCAGGCGCAGGCGGAAGCCTGGAACCGCGTCGACCTGGCCGGGGAGATCCAGGCCCTGACGAAGCTGCCGGTGAGCTATGCCAAGGACACTTCGGCGGCCTGTGTCGCAGAACTGGTTCAGGGCCGCGGGCGGCAGATCAAGAGCTATCTCTACCTTTATGTCGACACTTTTGTCGGCGGCGGGCTGGTGCTGGGCTCGAAACTGCATGCCGGCGTGCACGGCAATGCCGGAGCGGTGGCTTCGCTGCCGGTCGCCCAGGCGCGTGGTCCCAATCCACCCGGCCAACTGGTGGCCGACGCTTCGCTGTGGGAACTCGAGCAGGTGTTCGCCGCCCACGAACTCGATACTGCCGCCGCCTACGACGACCGTGCGATGCGTGCGCCCTGGCTGCGCCACACCCAGGCGTGGACCCGCTCGGCCGCCAATGCGCTCGCGCAGTGCATCGTGGCCGGCATGGCTTTCGTGGATGTCGATGCCGTGGTGCTCGACGGCTCGTTGTCGCGCGAAGCGCTGGCCGCCCTACTCGCGGAAGCGGGCGAAGCGCTGAAACGCTACAACTGGGAGGGCCTGTGGACGCCGGCACTGCACGCCGGCACGATCGGCCCCGACGCACGCGCGCTCGGCGGAGCGCTGCTGCCGCTGCACGAGAACTTCGCGCCGCACAGCGAGATCTTTCTCAAGGCGGAAGCGGGCTGACCGGCGGTTTGCCGGCTACCCGGGGTTCAGGACCGACCGCGTCCCTTCCCCGCAGGCCTTGCGGGCGCGTGCAGCGGCAGCCGCGTATCTGCCTTCACCTCCTTCAACACCACGCTGGAGCGCACGTGCGTCACGCCGGTCAGGCGGAACAGCACCTCGTGCAGGAACGACTCGTAGCTCTTGATGTCGGGCACCAGCACCTTGATCATGTAGTCGGCCTGCCCCGTGGTGGCGTAGCAGCTCACGATCTGCGGGCAGTCCAGCACCTGCTGCTGGAAGCGCAGCACATCGTCTTCGGTGTGGCGCGTCAGGTTGACTTCGGCCAGCACGCACAGGGACAAGCCGACCTTCTCGCGGTCGACCAAGGCGGTGTAGCCGCGGATCACGCCGCTGGCCTCCATCTCCTTCACGCGCTTCCAGCACGGCGTGCTGGACAGGCCGGCGGCCTCTGCGAGCTGCTGCACGGTCTGGCGCGAGTCGCGTTGCAGCTCGCTGAGCAGGACGAGGTCGTGGCGGTCGAGGTCGGACATTCTCGTTTCCCCGGGAAATTCAGAAGGATATTCTCCTCCGTACCGGTAGAGGGTGGGGAAAAAGAACCCCTTTTCCCGTCTGGATGCGTAAGCTTGCCCGATGATGAAAACCCTGGAACGCCCCGATTACAAGCTCAGCGACAGCCTCTGGGCGCCCGGCGGCGCAATCTTCCTGACCGGCACGCAGGCGCTGGTGCGGCTGATGCTGATGCAGCGGCAGCGCGACGCCGCGGCGGGCCTGGACACCCGCGGCTTCATCAGCGGCTACCGCGGCTCGCCGCTGGGCATGGTGGACCTGCAGGTGTGGAAGGCCGGCAAGAAGTTCGAGGAGGCGGGCGTTCGCTTCCTGCCCGCGATCAACGAGGAACTGGGCGCGACTGCCGTGCTGGGCACGCAGCGCGTCGAGGCCGACCCCGAGCGCACCTGCGAAGGCGTGTTCGCCATGTGGTACGGCAAAGGCCCGGGCGTCGACCGAGCGGGCGACGCGCTGAAGCACGGCAACGCCTACGGCGCGTCGCCGCACGGCGGCGTGCTGATGGTGGCAGGTGACGACCACGGCTGCGTGTCGTCGTCCATGCCGCACCAGAGCGACCAGGCCTTCCAGTCGTGGCACGCGCCCATCGTCGCGCCGGCCAACGTGGCGGAGTACCTGGAATTCGGCTTGTACGGCTGGCAGCTGTCGCGCTTTTCGGGCAACTGGGTCGGCTTCACGGCGCTGTCCGAGATCGTCGAGAGCGGCTCCACGGTCGACCTGGACCTGGTGAATGCGCGAGTCGCCGCGTGGCAGGACGGCGACACGGTGCGGCAGGTGACCGGCTACACACCGCCTGCGCTCGGCCTGCATTACCGCTGGCCCGACCTGCCGTCGCTGGTGATCGAGCAGCGCCTGCACGCCAAGCTGGATGCGGTGCGCGCCTTCGCACGCGTCAACAGCATCGACCGCCACATCGTCGACAGCGACCACGCCACGGTGGGCATCGTCACTGCGGGCAAGGCGCACTACGACTTCATGGAGGTGCTCAGGCGCCTGAACATCTCGCAGGACAACCTGCGGCTGCACGGCGTGCGCATCTACAAGCTGGGACTCACCTACCCGATAGAGCCGACGCGCATGAAGGAGTTTGCCAAGGGCCTGAAGGAAATCCTGGTCATCGAGGAGAAGGGCCCGGTGGTCGAGGAGCAGCTGCGCTCGATGTTCTACAACGAGCCGGTGCGCCCCGCCATCGTCGGCAAGAGGGACAGGAACGGTGCGTCGCTGGTGTCCGGGCTGGGCGAGCTGCGGCCCTCGCGCCTGATCAAGATCGTGGCCGAATGGCTGGTAGGCCACTTTGCCGACCTGGACCGCCGCAGCTTCGTGCGCGACTTCACGCCGCCTGAATTGCTGGCCAACGAGAGCGACAGCGTGAAGCGCGTGCCCTACTTCTGCGCCGGCTGCCCGCACAACACCTCCACCAAGGTGCCCGAGGGCTCGCACGCGCAGGCCGGCATCGGCTGCCACTTCATGGCGAGCTGGATGAACCGCGAGACCGAAGGCCTGATCCAGATGGGCGGCGAAGGCGTGGACTGGGTGTCGCACGCCATGTTCACGAAAATGCCGCACGTCTTCCAGAACCTGGGCGACGGCACCTACTACCACTCGGGCTACCTCGCCATCCGGCAGGCGGTGGCGGCGAAAGCCACGCTCACCTACAAGATCCTGTTCAACGATGCGGTGGCCATGACCGGCGGCCAGCCGGTGGACGGCATCATCAGCGTGGACGGCATCGCGCGGCAGGTGGAGGCCGAGGGCGTGAAGCACGTAGCGGTGCTGTCCGACGACATCACCAAGTACGACTCGATTCGCAACCGCTTTCCCGCAGGCACCGAGTTCCACGACCGCGCCGAACTCGACGCCGTGCAGCGCCGGCTGCGCGAGATGCCGGGCGTGACCGTGCTGATCTACGAACAGACCTGCGCCGCCGAGAAGCGCCGCCGCCGCAAGAAGGGCGAGCTGGTCGACCCGGCACGCCGCGTCTTCATCAACGACCGCGTGTGCGAAGGCTGCGGCGACTGCTCGGTGCAGAGCAACTGCGTGGCGGTGCTGCCGCTGGAAACGCCGCTGGGGCGCAAGCGCAAGATCGACCAGTCGAGCTGCAACAAGGACTACTCGTGCACCAAGGGCTTCTGCCCGAGTTTCGTCGGCGTGCTGGGCGGCAAGCTGCGCAAGAAGGCCGGGGCGCTGGCAGGCGGGGCGGGTGAGTTCATGCGGCGTGTCGATGCGCTGCCGCTGCCCGCACCATGGCACTGGACCGGCCCGTACGACCTGCTCGTCACCGGCGTCGGCGGCACCGGTGTCGTGACGGTCGGCGCGCTCATTTCGATGGCCGCGCACCTCGAAGGCAAGAGCGCCAGCGTGCTCGACTTCATGGGCTTTGCGCAGAAGGGCGGCTCGGTGCTGTCTTACGTACGGCTGGCCGACGTGCCGTCGCGCCTGAACCAGGTGCGCATCGACACGCAGCAGGCCGACGCGATCTTCGCGTGCGACCTGGTGGTGGGCGCGTCGCCCGACTCGCTGGTGACCGTGCGCCATGGCCGCACGAAGATCCTGGCCAACACGCACGAGGTGCCGGTGGCCGAGAGCCTGCGCAACCCGGATGCCAGCCTGAAGGTGCCGCAGTTGCTGGAGAAGCTGCGCTTTGCGGCGGGCGCAGACCGCGTGGAGACGCTGGACGCGCAAGCGCTGGCCGAAACCTTCCTGGGCGACTCGATCTTCTCGAACATCGTGGCGCTGGGCTATGCGTGGCAGCGCGGGCTGGTGCCGGTGGGTGTGCAGGCGCTGCTGCATGCGATAGAGCTGAACGGCGTGGCGGTGGACAGCAACAGGATGGCGTTCTCGCTGGGACGGCTGGCGGCGCAGGAGCCGGCGGCGATCGAGTCGCTGCTGCGCGACGAGGAAGTGGCCAAGGAAGAAGTGGAGTCGCTGGACGCGATCGTCGCGCGCGGCGTGGCGCACCTCACGGGGTACCAGGATGCGGCGTATGCGCGCCGCTATTCCGATGTCGTCGCGAAAGTGCGCGAGCGCGAGATGTCCCTGGGCACCGACCCTTCGTTGCCACTCACGCGCGCCGTTGCGCAAAGCCTGCTGAAGCTCATGGCGTACAAGGACGAATACGAAGTCGCGCGCCTGTACACCGACGGCGAGTTCCGCAAGGCGCTGGCGCACCAGTTCGAAGGCGACGTGCAGCTCGAGTTCTACATGGCGCCGCCGGTGCTGAGCAAATCGCGCAACGGCCAGCCGCCGCGCAAGATCCGGCTGGGCGGCTGGATGCTGCCGGCGATGAAGGTGCTGGCGCTGGGCAAGCGGCTGCGCGGGACGGCGCTGGACTTCTTCGGGCGCACCGAAGAGCGGCGCATGGAGCGTGAGCTGGTGGCCGCGTATGTTCAGCGGATCGAGGCGCTGCTGCCTGCGCTCGACGCGTCACGGCTGAAGGCGGCGACCGATATCGCGGCGCTGCCCTTGTCCATGCGGGGTTTCGGGCATGTGAAGCTCGCCAATGTGGCGCTGGCCCGCGTGCGCGAGGCGGAGTTGCTGCATCGCTTCGATCCCCAGAAGTACCCGCGGCCAGCTGTGTCGAAGGAGGCGGGGCAGATTCGGGGGATTCGGGTGGTGGCGGGGGTGTAGGCTACGGGCTGAAGACTGGAGGAGGACGAGAGTATGCGCACTCACATGGTTGTTTGCACGGCGGGTCGGGCTGTATCCCGTTGGACCCCATGAAAGTCCCCGCACTGCGCATCGAGATCAACGACGAGCTGGTCGCGATCGCCGGAGCTCCGGGCCTCTCGCTGTTGTCCGGTCAGGTCGGCTATGGAGCGTCGAACAAGCCAATTGACGCTTCTTCCGCGATGTTCCTCGTCATGGGCCTGGATGTGCACGGCTCACAACCTCGCCAACTCACGTGGGCCAACGGAGTGCAGTTGAAACTAGGTGACAGGGTGACCTTTGAGCTTGTCGAAGTCACGGAGCCCAGTCCACCGAGTAAGGTGTTGGCAACGCCGTCCTCCGCTGAGCTGGAACAAGAGGCGATGAAGTCGGAAGCCAAGAAGCGGGCAGTCTGATTCACAATGGCAAAGAAGCGACCCCTCCCAGATTTCCTTGAAGGCAAGGTCACGCCTGATGTGTACGATCGCTGGCTTGCGCGCAAGGCGGCAGCGCATGCGCGGCGAGATCAAAAGCGTTTCGGGGAGTGGAAGGGGGGCGCTGATTATCGTGATCTCATACATGCGGCAGTGATAGCCTCTGAAGGCAAGGACGCTTACACGGGCGAGACCCTGGACTGGTCCTTGATCAGTACGTACAACAACGAGGCGTCGAAAGTTGGCCGACACGGGTACAAGGCCGGCTTCGCACTGCTCCCCACCGTGGACCACGTCCAGGCGGACAGCACCGACGCCCAGTTCTGCATTTGCTCTTGGCGAACAAATGACTCAAAGCATGACCTACCCAAAGAGGCGTTCCTTGAGCTTTGCGAGAAGGTTCTCAAGCATCATGGCTTCAGCATCGTCAAGGCAAGTTGACAGGCCCTTCGACGTGGGTGCCCAACGGCGCCTGAAGCTTGCGAGTATCCAAGTTGCCAACGCGCGCGGTCAGCCGTGAAAAGGGCCGGAGCCGCGGCATGGCGACGCCGCACATTGCTCCGCAACTCTGGGGATGACAAACCAGCAGTTCAACCGCATCCTCCCGGTGGTTCGCCAAGCGAACTCTCACAATCACACCGGAGGGATGCCATGTCCACGGGAAGACTGCTACTGACCATCGCGAGCGTGCTCGCGCTCGCCTTCATCACCGGCTGCGCCACAGTGCCCACGCCGGAAGCGATGAAGGCCGAGATCGCGACCTTCCAGCTGCCCAAGACGCCTGAGCCTGGCAAGGCCCTCGTCTACGTGGTTCGCCCGAGCTCGCTGGGCACCCTGATCCGCTTCAACGTCTTCGTGGACGACCAGGAAGCGGCGTCCGAGATGGGCTATACACGCGGCAGCCAGTACATCTACTTCCACGTGACGCCGGGCAAGCACAGGATCCTCTCGAAGGCCGAGAACTGGGCCGAAGCGGAGATAACGGCGAACGCCGGCGACGTGATCTTCATCCAGCAGGAGCCTGCCATGGGCGTCATCATGGCCCGCAACTCGATCTCGAGGGTGGACGACATCCAGGGCAAGTACTTCGTGAAGAAGCTGGAACTGGGCACGATCATCAAGACTGCCAAGTAGCTGCGGCGCAGCTGACACTTGGGAGCTTCTGTCACGGAGAATCGGGGCTTCACGAGAGGACCCTACCATGACCGATCGCGCCGCCGAGCTGGCTACCAAGCTCATTCGCAATTTCCACGAAGTGCCGCTGCAGGCGCTCAAGCGCGAGCCGCACTACGACTCCGCGGGCGCACGCTTGGCGCGCGGCACGGCCGCGAAGAAGCTGGGCGCTTCCTACGACGTCCTGCAGCCCGGCATGCGCGGCTGCCCGTACCACCTGCATCACGCCCAGGAGGAGATGTTCGTCATCCTCGAAGGCCATGCCACGCTGCGGGTGGCGGGCGAGATGCTGCCGGTGAAGCCGGGCGACGTGATCTTCATCCCGCCCGGGCCGGACTATCCGCACCACATCATCAACACGGGCGACGCGCCGCTGAAGTACCTGTCGATCAGCACGATGGAGCAGCCCGAGATCTGCGAATATCCGGACTCGGGCAAGTTCCTGGCTGAGGGCAGCCTGGAATCGAAGACGCCCTTCGAGGTGATCGACCGCAAGGGCGAGAGCAAGGACTACTGGGACGGCGAGCCCTAGCGGTTTGCCAGCAAGTGTTGTCGCCGCGGAGAGCGCGGCCGCCGCGAGAAAGGGATGCTTCGGAACCAATGCGCCGGGTGTTTCTCCCTCATTGCCTGTACGATCCGTTCATGTGAGGACCGTACACAGAGGGACCCGTGGCAAGCGTCAACATAACATCAATTCGCTTCTGGAACTTTAAGTCGCTCCGGAACTATGTCCTCTCGATTCAGGACATGAATGTCCTCGTTGGCCCCAATAACTCTGGGAAGTCGACGATCATCAGCGCACTTCGCATTCTAGAAGTGGCCCTTCGAAGGGCGAGAAGCAAGAATGCGGAACGTGTTCGCATACCTGCTGGTCGGTACGGCTATGGCCATCACTTATCCCTAAACCAGCTAAGTGTCTCGCTAGAGAACGTCGCAACGGACTACAACTCGGAAGACAGCCAGATCGAATTTCGTCTTTCAAACCGCAACAAGTTGCACTTGTACTTTCCGTCCGATGGTGGTTGCACCCTGTACTGGGAAACCGAAGGCACTGCCGTCACTACCGCAGGGAGGTTCGTCACAGCGTTCCCCATCTCAGTTCAAGTCGTCCCGGTTCTGGGCCCTCTCGAGCACAATGAGGCGTACGTTACCGAGGAAACTGTGCGAGAGTCGCTGAGCACTCATCGGGCGAGTCGTCACTTTCGGAACTACTGGCGTTATTATCCTGAGGGGTGGCAGCTGTTCGCCGACATGATCGAAGCCACTTGGTCGGGAATGAAGATTCAACGCCCTGAGCTTCACGTTACGAGCAAGCAACTCACCATGTTCGTTTCGGAAGACCGGATTGATCGCGAGATCTACTGGGCGGGATTTGGGTTTCAGGTGTGGTGCCAGCTCCTCACCCACATTTCTCGTGCATCCGGAACGACCCTGCTCGCGATCGATGAGCCTGAGATCTATCTGCACCCGGACGTTCAGCGGCAACTCCTTGCGATCCTGCGCGGGTTAGAAGCGGACGTTCTGCTGGCGACACACTCGGTGGAGATCATCAGCGAGGCAGATCCTGCCGAACTACTCTTGGTTCAGAAGGGCAAGCAGTCTGCACAGCGCCTTCGGGACGTGGAGGGAATGCAGGCTGCGCTTCAATCCATCGGTTCTGCGCACAACGTCGCACTGGCGCAGTTGGCTCGTACCAAGAAGATTATCTTTGTTGAGGGGTTAGATGATTTCCGTACTCTGCGTCGCTTCGCCAAGCTGATCGGGCGGACAGAGCTTGCAGCCGGATCTGATTTAACGGCCTTTGAGTCTGGAGGATTTTCTTCATGGGAACGCATCCGGTCTTTCGCTTGGGGGGTGAAGCGAGCGATCGACGCAAAGATCAAGATGTTCGCGGTTTATGACCGCGACTATCATTGTCAAGAGGAAATTTCGGCAATCTCGACGGAGCTGATGAAGGAGTTGACTGACGCAGTGATTCTCGAACGCAAAGAGATGGAAAACTACCTACTTCAAGTTGACGTTCTTCAGAGGACGCTCGACAAGCAGCTTGCGGCACGTAACAAGCGTCTGGGCACAAGTGTCAGCGCGTCGAAGAGGGTCGAAAACTACTTGCTAGAGATTACGGACAAAGAACGCATCGATGCGCAGTCACAGTACCTTGCCAAGAAGCTGACCTTTCACAAAGGTTCGCACATCGATCATAGTACGCTTAGCAAGCAAGTGATGCAGCACTTTGAAGAAACCTGGAAAGCGCTTCCCACAAGACTCCAGATCGTTCCCGGAAAAACTGTGCTTCGCGCGCTTCGAGAAGCAATACAGACGGATGTGGGAGTGAATTTGACTGACGTGCAGATCATCGACGAGTTCACTCCGTCGGAGGTGCCAAGCGATCTTCTTTCGTTGTTAGCCCGTCTGGACACTTTCAGATGCGAGGACACGTAGATTGTCCGCCGCGTCGCAGGCTGAGCACGGGAGCATGTCAATTGCGCCGAAATGTAGGTGTGTCCAATGGCAATGCCCATACTGGAATTGACTGGCCAACCACGGCAATCCAATGACAACAAGGAAGCGACATTCATCGAATACCCAGGTAGCCTCGGTAGGAGATTTGCTGAAAGTCGTCGTGAACTTGACCGACGACGCAGACGGCGAGCTGATGTTCCGGGGTCAAAGCCGGGACTGGCCGCTTCTGCCAGCAATCGGCCGGTTTCCGTGTCGTGAACTCGCCGAGAACTGGAGGGCCTTCCACGAACGGGTGATAGAACGCTTCTTGCGATCAGGTGCACCTTACTTCTCCTCGACACCGTCGAGTGACGTGGAGAGATGGGTCTTTGCTCAACATCACGGAGTTCCCACACGGCTCTTAGACACGGCACTGAATCCCTTAAAGGCTATGCACTTTGCCGTCAGTGACCCGCGCGAAGACCAGTACGACGGGGTGCTATGGGTGTTCGCATATAACGGTTGGCGGGAGGACCTAGATGAGAAGTACAAGAATTTCTGGGATTCTGAAATTACTCCGTTCTTGCCTGCGCAGATACACCCTCGACTGACTGCTCAGGAGGGTGCGTTCATCTGCTATCCGTTGCCCGGAAACTCGGACCCGTTGCCAGCTTTGGACCAGCTTCCGGCCTCTTACCGCGGGGTCGAGGGTATTCGATGTCACAAATTCACGATCCCTGCGGCGAGCAAGCGCCGCATGCGGCTTGAGATCCGAATGCTGGGTGCAAGATACTCTCTCCTGTTCCCGGACTTGGATGGAGTTGCGCGAGAGATAACGCTGGAGTTGCTCGAAGGGAACCTAAGGTGAGACTTAGCAAGTGGCCGCCCAACGGCAGTGTGCATCGCAGGGAGAGTCGAAATGCACCCTAGCACACTTCTTCAGGAAGGACGCTTCGCGGCGTGCGACTACTTCCTGCGTGATCCGAGCGCGCCGGTCAACTTCACATTGGTGCTCACGTGCGTGCGCTGCTTGCATTGATCTGGCTGCTTGCACATGGATATGCGCTCGCGACGGCGCAGATTCCCGACAGCATCGTTGTCGATGGGCAAGACAGCCAGATGTTCTCGGAGCCGCTGTTCCCCTACCTGCGCGACAACAAGGAGTCCTCGTGGCCCTGATGAAGCGCGCCAGCCAACGCTGTTCAGCTTCGTGGCGCGGCTACCGGGCGAAGTGGGAGGTTCGCGAAGGCCAGCTTCTCCTGCTGTCGCTGCACGCCAATCCGTGCAACAATGACCCGCCCGAAGTGCCCTTGTCCGAGCTGTTTCCCGGCGCATCCCCGCCGATTGCCGCGACCTGGTTTACGGGCACGCTCAGGATCCCGCAGGGCAAGATGGTCGAGTACGTCCACATGGGCTACCAGTCCCGACACGAACGCTACCTCCTGCTCTCCATGCAAGGCGGGGTCGTCACGAGCAGGCGCGTCGAGGAAGCCAAGTGACGGCGGGCGTTTGAGAATGCGCCGGCGCACCTTGGTCATGGGCGCAGCGGCGCTGCTGCCACTGGCCGCCCACGCGCAGGCGCTCGACGCGCCCAACGTCATCCCGATCTCGCCGCTGCTGGTCACTTCCGGCCAGCCGCCCGAGCAGGCGTTGAAGCGCCTGTCGGCCTACGGCTTCCAGGCCGTGGTGTACCTTGCTCCGGGCAACGTGTCGACGGCCGTCCCGGCCGAAGCCGGGCTGCTCGCTGCGCAGGGCATCGAGTTCGTCCATATCCCCATCCCGTTCGGCAGCCCCGACGCATCGCACCTCCAGGCCTTCTACGCGGCGCTCGACAGGCTGAAGGACCGCAAGGTGCTCGTCCACTGCGAGATCAACATGCGGGCCTCGGCCCTGGTGTTCCTGTATCGCACGGTCCAGCTGCGCGAGGACCCCGACAATGCCTACGAATCGGTCATCCGCATCTGGTCGCCGCGGGGCGTGTGGCGCCGGCTGGTCGTGCAGGAACTGGCCGCCCACCACATCGCATTCGAGCCATACTGAGGGGCATGGAATCGCTGTTGAACGCATTGCAATGGCCTGCCATGGTCGTCACCCTCGTTGCCGCGTGGCTGGTCGCCTCCCAGGGCAAGGCCAGGCGCCAGTGGGGCTTCTGGTGCTTCATCGCCAGCAACGTGTTGTGGGCCATCTGGGGCTGGCACGACGGCGCGTACGCGCTCATCGCGCTGCAGGTGGGGCTGTTCGTGCTCAACCTGCGCGGCGCGCGCAAGAACGACCCGCAGCCCGCGGGCCACGGGTGACAGGGACCCTCACTTCGCCTGGATGCGGTGCAGGTAGTCCATCAGCGCCACGACCCGCGCGCGGACGAACATCTCCATGTCGTAGTTCATGTCGCCGTAGTACTCCGCGGCACGGGTGCCTTCCGCGTTGTAGGCGTTCCCCCAGACCGGCATGTCGCGGTCGCCATGGCCCTTGACGACGGCACGCCCGTCGATCACCTCGTAGACTTGTCCCGCCGGGAACACCCCGGCGTTCTTCTTCGCCAGGACCGTCAGGTCGGCCGGCGCCTTCTTCATGAAGTCGGCCATGCCGCCGGTGCCGCGCGCGTCGCTGCCGTGGCACACGGCGCACTTCTCCATGTATTCGGCCCTGCCGATGTCCACCTTGCCCTTGCCCTTGGCCGGTCCGGCCGCGGCCGCCGGTAACGCGGCCAGCAGGGCGGCACAGCCCAGGATAGCCAGATACGTGCGTCTCATGGCGTTTCTCCTTCAGGAAAGTCCTGGGGGCATTCTGTGCCGCGGCGGCCGGCGTTTCTTGATGGCCGTCAAGTTTCGTCAGTGGCGGCATACTGCGGCGATGGCCTCCCATCCCGACACCGTCCAGTACGTGGCCGACCAGGCCGGACTGGGCGGCGACCTCACCTACAAGCGCATGTTCGGTGAGTACGCGCTGTACGTCAAAGGCAAGGTGGTCGCGTTCGTCTGCGACGACCAGTTGTTCCTGAAGCCGACCCCCGAGGGCCGCGCGCTGCTGGGCACCGTGACCGAAGCCCCGCCCTACCCGGGCGGCAAAGACTGGTTCCTGCTGACGCGCGAACTCGACGACCGCAACGCGCTGCGGCAGGTCTTGCTCAAGACGTACGAGGTGCTGCCCGAGCCGAAGCCGAAGAAGCCGAAGAAGAAGGGCTAAACCTGTGTGGTGGGCAGCAGAGCTGCCCACCCTAGTTGTATTCCGCGCGAAGCATCTTCGCCGCCAGCACCATGTTCGCGAGCTTGCCCTGCGCCGAATCGCGCGGCAGGTACTTCATGCCGCAGTCGGGCGCCAGGATCGCCTGCTGGGGCTCGATGTGCTGCAGGGCCTTGCGGATGCGGCCCGCGATGACTTCGGGCGACTCCACGGCGGGGTCGTCGAGGTTCAGGCAGCCCACGAGCACCTGCTTGCCGCCCAGTTCCCTCAGCACGCTCGTGTCCAGGTTCGATTGCGCCGTCTCGATCGACACCTGCTTGCACTTGCAACCCGCCAGTTCCGGCAGGAAGGAGTAGCCGCTGGGCCGCGAGTGGATGATCGCGGCATAGCCGAAACAGATGTGCACGCAGGTCGTTCCCTGCACGCCTTCGAGCGCGCGGTTCAGTGCCGCCAGGCCATACTGGCGCGCCTTCTCGGGACGCGCCTGCATGTAGGGCTCGTCGATCTGCACCACGTCGGCACCGGCGGCAAACAGGTCCTTGATCTCGGCGTTCACCGCGTCGGCGTAGTCGGCGGCGGCTTCCTCTTCGCTCTTGTAGAAGTCGTTCTGCGCCTGCTGCAGCATGGTGAACGGCCCGGGCACCGTGATCTTGGTCATGCGCGTCGTGTGGCGCTTCAGGAACTTCAGGTCCTCCACTTCCACCGCGTGCCTGCGCCTGATCCGGCCCACGATGCGCGGCACAGGGTTCGGGTGGCCCGAGCGGTCCAGCGCGCTGCCGGGGTTGTCGAGGTCCACGCCTTCCAGCGCGGTAGCAAAGCGGTTGGAGTAGCTCTCGCGCCGGATCTCGCCGTCGGACACGATGTCGAGCCCCGCCTCTTCCTGGAAGCGGATCGCAAGCAGCGTCGCGTCGTCCTGCGCCTGCGCGAGGTAGGGCTCGGGGATGC
This sequence comes from Burkholderiales bacterium, assembly GCA_016213325.1. Taxonomy (GTDB): domain Bacteria; phylum Pseudomonadota; class Gammaproteobacteria; order Burkholderiales; family Burkholderiaceae_C; genus Ramlibacter. The sequence goes on from JACRAY010000007.1 coordinate 174,219, forward strand.
GCCACAGCTCGCGTGCGCGCACGCGCGGCGGGAAGCGGCCGGCGAGCTTGGCGCGGTCGATCAGCCATTCGGGCTGGGGGAAGCTGCCGACGATGGTGGTGGGGAACAGCATGTCGATGTCTCCTTCACGAAACGCCAAGATAAGCCTGCCGTATCTCCGGCCGCTGCATCAATTCGTCGGGCACACCCTCGGCCACGATGCGCCCCAGCTCCAGCACGCACGCACGATGCGACACACGCATCGCCATGTTGACGTTCTGCTCGACCAGCACGATGGTGATGCCGCTGGCGCTGATCTTGCGGATGGCGGCGAACACGTCGGCCACCACCAGCGGCGACAGCCCGAGCGAGGGCTCGTCCAGCAGCAGCAGGCGCGGGCGCGCCATCAGCGCCCGGCCGATCGCCACCATCTGCTGCTGGCCGCCCGAGAGTTCGCCGGCCGGCGCCTCGAGCTTGGCCTTGAGCGCCGGGAACAACGCCAGCACCTGTTCCAGCGAATCGCGGCGATGTGCTCGCGAAGCCGGCAGGTAGCTGCCGATGTCGAGGTTCTCGGCCACCGACATGCCGGTGAAAAGCCTGCGGCCTTCCGGCACCAGCGCGATACCGGCCTCGCAGAAGCGGTGCGGCGCCAGCCGCGTGATGTCGCGGCCTTCCATCGTCATCGTGCCGGCGGACGGCGACAGCAGGCCCGCCATCGTGTTGACCAGCGTCGTCTTGCCCGCACCGTTGGGGCCGACGACGCACAGCAACTCGCCTGGCTTCACGGCCAGTGACAGCTCCCACAGCGCACGCGCCTGCCCGTACGACACGTCGATGCCATGCAGTTCAAGCATGCACCACTCCCAGGTACGCGCTCATCACGGCGTCGCTGCGCATCACTTCGCGCGGCGCGCCTTCGGCCAGCATCGCGCCCTGGTCGAACACGACGATGCGGTCGGTGAGCGCCATCACGGCGTCCATCACGTGCTCGACGAACACGATGGTGGTGCCCTGGCCGCGGATGCGCTTGATCAGCTCGCAGGCCGACTGGATCTCCGCCGGGGTCAGGCCGCACAGCACTTCGTCCAGCAGCAGCAGGCGCGGCCGCGACGCCAGCGCACGGGCGAGCTCGAGGAACTTGCGCTGGTGCAGGTTCAGCTCGCCGGGCAGCGCATTGGCCTTGTCGGCCAGGCCGGTGAAGTGCAGCCACCTCATCGCTTCGGCGCGGTCCATGCCGCCCGCGTACATGGCGGCCACGGCCACGTTGTCCAGCACGGTCATCTGCGAGAAGGGGCGCGGGATCTGGTAGGTGCGCGCGATGCCGGCACGCGCGATGCGGTGCGCGGGCCAGCCCGAGATGTCGCGGCCGTCCAGCAGCACTTCGCCGCCGTCGGCGTGGAAATGGCCGCTGACGACGTTGATGAAGGTGGACTTGCCCGAGCCGTTGGGGCCGAGCAGGCCGAGGATCTCGCCCTGGCGGACTTCGAGGGTGACGTTGGAGAGGGCTTTCAGGCCGCGGAAGGATTTGGACAGGCCGGTGACTTGAAGCAGGACCGTGCCGCTCGCGCCCCCACCCTGGGCCTCCCCCAGAGGGGGAGGGGGTTCTTTCGCTGGGAGGGGGGCTGTCCAGCGCCGCAAACCCATGACTCCTAGTGGCATGAACAGGATCCCCACCACCAGCACCGCCCCGATGACCCCCTTGCCCAGCACCGCGTACTTGCCGCCCGTGAACGCATACAGCAGCCCCGTGATCAGGATCGCCCCCAGCATCGGTCCCGCCCAGTGCCTGGTGCCGCCGAGGATGCTCATGAGCACCACCGTCAGCGGCACCGTGATGTTGAAGACCTCGCTGGTCGTCACGTACGACACGAAGAGCGCGTGGATGCCGCCGGCCAGCCCCGCCAGCGCGCAAGAGATCGCCAGCGCGCCCAGCTTCCAGCGGTACGTGGGCACGCCCATCACCTCCGCAGCGTCTTCGTCGTCGTGGATCGCGAACAGGCCCGTGCCGAACTTCGAATGGCGAACCGCCCACGACACCAGCAGCGTCACCGCGGCGGCCGCCAGCATCATGATGTAGAGGCTGGACGTCGCCGTCGGCCCGAGCTTGGGCACCGGCACCGCATTGAGGTACACGCCCGGCCCGCCGTCGATGCGCGTGTTGCCGACGATGGTGGCCAGCACGAAAGTGACGGCCAGCGTGAGCAGCGCGAACAGTTCGCCGCGCACACCCTTCACGCGGAATGCGACGGCTCCCACGCCCACGCCGATCAGCGCCGCCACCAGTGCGGCAATCGGCAGCGTCCACAGGAAGGCCCAGCCGAAGGTGACTGCCAGCGTCGCCGCCGTGTACAGGCCGGCGCCGTGGAACGCCCCGTGGCCGAACGAGAAGTAGCCCGCGTAGCCGGACAGGATGTTCCACGAGGTCGCCAGCACGACCCAGTAGAAGACGAGGTACAGGAAGGACTGGTAGAACGCCGGCAGCCCGACGAAGGGCACCAGCGCCAGCAGGGCCGCGCCCGCCACGATCGCAGCCGGCGCGCGCTTCACCGCACGCGCCCCGGGCGCACCAGCAGGATGGCGATCAGCAGCGTGAACGACACCAGCGGTGCCCACGAGGGCGAGGTCACCGCCATCGTGACCGCTTCGCTCACTCCGATCACGATGCCAGCCACCAGCGGCCCGAGCGCACTGCCGAGGCCACCCAGCATGACGGCGGCGAACACCACGCCGACCCAGGCGTACATCTGCGACGGGCTGATGCTGGTGGACAGCGCGATGCACACGCCCGCTACGCCCGCGAGTGCCGCGCACAGGCCGGCCAGCAGGTAGCCGTTCAATCGCTGGTTGATGCCGAAGGCGGCGGCCACCGGCGCGTCTTCGGCCGAGGCCCGCAGCGCCTTGCCCAGGTCGGTGTGCTTCAGCACCCACCAGGCCGCAAGCGACACGGCCACCGCGACCAGCAGCGTCAGCACCTCGGGGATCGGCAGGAAGAGCGGCCCGGCGCGCAGCTTCATGTCGGCATACGCAGACTCCATCTTGCGCGGGTCGGCCGTCCAGAGGGTCTGCATGACCGATTCGACGATGCCCATCACGCCGAACGTGAGCAGCAGCGAGCTGAAGGGCGTGAGCTTGAAGCGGTCGCTCAGCGCATGCAGCCCCGCGCCGAAAGCGAACATCAGCGGCACGATGGCGAACAGCGTGAGCAGCGGGTCGATGTGCGCCACCACCGTCATCTGGTAGCACAGGTACGCGGAGAGGAAGGCGAAGGCGAAGTGCGCCAGGTTGATGGTGCGCAGCAGCCCCCAGCTAAGGCCGAGGCCCAGGCCCAGCAGGCCGTACAGCGCGCCGACGAAGATCCCGGAGAGGATCGACTGGGCGAGCAGCGTCCAGCTGGGCCAGCTCATGCCGTCACGGCGCAATCATCCGCGCGCCCGGCGCGGCAAACTCGCGCGGCCACACGACCACCCACTTGCCGCCCTGCACCTGCTTGATGCGCATCAGGTCGTCGCCGTAATTCGACGGGCCGTCGAAGCGCAGCGCGCCCTGGATGGTGTTGACACGGTTCTTCTTCAGGTACTCGCCGAGCACCTTGTCGTCCAGGCTCTTCGTGGCGACCACCGCCGCTTCCAGGATCTGCCACGCGGTGAACGATGCCGCCGCCTGCGTCTCCACCGAGATGTCGGGAAAGCCGGCCTTCTGCGCGCGCTCGTGGTAGGTCTTGATGAACTCCGCCGCCATCGGCCGGTTGCTGAAGGGCGGGTGGTCCTCGAAGATCGTCACCGACAGCGCGCCGTTGGCTTCGGGCAGCGTCACCAGCGGCCCCGGCGCGGGGTACATGTAGAAGTGCTGCGGCGGCTTGTAGTCGATCTTCTTCATGGCGTCGAGCAGCAGGTTGCCGTCCAGGCCGATCGCGCCCACCCACACGAAGTCGGGCTTGGCATCCTTCACGCGCGCGGCGATCGGGCCGAAGTCGCGGTTGCCGAACTCCCATTCGAGGAACAGCACCTCCTGCAGGTTGCGCTTCTTGATGATCTCGCGCGCGCCCATCGACATGAAGTGGATCGAAGGGAATTTGCTGGTCACCACCGCCACGGTCTTCGGCGGCTTGGGCCCGTTGGCCAGCGCCTCGAACACGCTGTTGGTCACCGTGTTGCCCGGATCGGAGCCGAGCGACCACGCCGGGAACTGCATGTCGTACTTGGCCAGCGACGGCACGCCCAGCGTGTGGTGCACCAGCACCTTGTTGTAGCGCTGCGCGACGCCCATCGCCGACAGGATGCCCCCGGTGGCGTACGGGCCCAGCAGCAGGTCGACCTTGTCGTCGGTGACCAGCTGCTCGTACAGCGTGCGCGTGAGGTCGGCCTTGGACTGGTCGTCCTTCAGCACCCACTGCACCTGCCGGCCCAGCAGGCCGCCGCGCCGATTCAGGCTTTCGACGTAGATCTCGCCCACCAGCTTGTGGACCTGCGCAGTGGCCGACAGCGGCCCGGTGAGCGCCAGCGTGCTGCCGATGCGGACCGGCTGGCCCTGCGCCAGTGAAGGAAGCGAAGCGGCCAAGGCTGCCGAGGCGGCGGCGCCCAGCACGGTGCGGCGATGGATGGAACGGCTATGGCTCATGGTTGTCTCCTTGGGACGAAGCGCGCGATCCACGCTTCGAAAGTGGCCAGCGCGCCGCGCAGCAGGTCCTGCGTATCGGCGGCGAGCCGGCCTTCCCCGTCGAACAGCGTGGCTATGCGCGACAGGTAGATCTCGGGGTGCGGCAGGGTGGCGACGTTCACCGCCGCAAGCACCTGCTTCAAGGCATACGAACCGGCCAGGCCGCCTAGCATGCCGGTGGCCTGCGTGATGACGAAGGCCGGCTTGCGCGCCCACACATTGCTGGCGGTGGGCTTGGAGCCGATGTCGATTGCATTCTTCAGCCCGCCCGGCACCGAGCGGTTGTATTCCGGCGAGACGAAGAGCAGAGCGTCGCTCGCCAGCACCTCGGCGCGCAGGCGCTGCCAGGGTGGCGGCGTTTGAGCTTCGAGGTCGCCGTTGTAGAGCGGCAGGTCGCCGATCGCCAGTTCCCTGAACTGCAAGGCCCCAGGCGCCAGCGACGGCAGGAGTTCGGCGATGCGCCGGCTGCTCGACTCGCGCCGGAGGCTGCCGATCACCAGTCCCACGTTGTATGTCATGCAGATGCCTCGATCAGGGCGGCGATTTCCGCGTTGTGCTCACCCAGCGTCGGCGGTGGCCGCACCTGCAGGCTGCGTTCGCCGTCGAAAGACACCGGCGAACGCACCGTCCGGAAGTCGCCGGCCGACACCAGCAGCTGCAGGTGCTTCGCCTGCGGGTCTTCCAGTGCCTCGCTGGTGTCGTACATCGGCGCGTGCGGCACGTCTTCGGCCAGCAGCCGCCGGCACCAGTCGTCGCGCGTGCGCTGCGCGAAGATGCCGCGCAGCAGCGCGATCATGTCTTCCTGGTGGTCGATGCGCGCCTCGCGCGTGGCGAAGCGCGGGTCCTGGAAGATGTCGGGCCGCTCGATCGCGTTGGCGAGCCCCTGCCAGAACTTCTCGGGCGACGACATGTGCAGCGCCACCCACTTGCCGTCGCTGCACGCCATGACGTACGACTGCGACACGCTGGGGCGGCTGTACGGGCCCATGATCTCGCCCGCCGAGTAGTAATGCGTGAAGGCGTCCAGGTTGAAGTGCGCCATCGCCTCCAGCATCGACACTTCGACCTTGCGGCCCTTGCCGGTGGTGGCGCGTTCCAGCAGCGCACCGAGCACGCCGTAGGCGGCATAGAAGCCGGTGACCGCATCGGCGATGGCCGGGCCGACCACGCGCGGGTTGGCGGGGTTCACCAGCAGGTTGAGGTAGCCGCTGGCGGCCTGCGCCACGGTGTCATACGAAGGACGCTGCGCCGACGGGCCGGTGGGACCGAAGCCGCTGATCGAGCAGTAGACCAGGCGCGGGTTCAGCTCGCGCAACTGCTTCTCGCCCACGCCCAGGTCCTCGGCCACGCCGGGCCGGAAGTTCTGGATGTACACATCGGCCATGCGCACCAGCGCGTACAGCTTCTCGCGGTCCTTCGCGTCCTTGGCGTTCAGCTCCACGCTGCGCTTGTTGCGGTTGTAGGTCTGGAAGTGCGGCGAATACAGGCCGCCCTTGAACGCGCGGAACGGGTCACCGGTGCCGGGCTGCTCCACCTTGATCACGTCGGCGCCCAGGTCGCCCAGCATCATCCCGCAGGCCGGGCCCGTGATGAAGGTGCCCTGCTCGATCACGCGCACGTCCTTCAGCACCGCGATCACTTCTTCGGTCCCCCGTCGTAGACCAGTTCGCGCGTGGCCTGGTACGACAACGCAAAGCCGCTGGGGTCGACGGCCTCCTCGGTCAGGTGCGCGACCAGGCTTGCGGTGCGCGCAAGGATGGGCACGCCGCGCAACGCGCGCAGCGGGAAGTTGGTGCCCAGCAGCACGGCCGGAATTGCTGCGGACACGTTCAGCTTCAAGTCCTTGCCGACGATGCCGGGGATGACTTCTTCCACCACCTCGGCGACCTGCACGTAGCGCAGGCTGGTGCCGGCTTCGCGCGCCACTGCAAAGAGCGCCGCCACACGCGGGTCGCGTTCCTTGTGCAACGAATGGCCGTAGCCGGGAATCGGCTGGCCTTTCTCGCGCCAGCGCTGCACCACCGTGCGCGCGGCTTCGTGGAGGTCACCGCCCTGCTCGTGCACTTCGGTAAAGAGCCGGCCTGCCGTCTCCGACGCGCCCAGGATTACCGAGCCGCAACCCAGGATGCCCGCAGCCACCGCGCCCTGCAGCGCATCCGGCGCGGCCGCATAAGTCATGCGGCTGGCCTGCACGCTGGGCACCATGCCGTGCTCGGCGATGGCGACCAGTGTCGCCTCCAGCACCTTCGAGTCGGCGGGCGTGGGGCGCACGCCGGTGACCAGCAGGCTGAAGTAGTCGACGAAGGAGATCCGCCCGATCAGTTCGCTGCAAAGGTCTTCGCCGCGCACCGTGATGCTGTGCTCGTCCGACGTGCTGATGGCCGTGCGCGGGACGGTGGACTTGCCGATCTTGTTGACGGAGGCGCCGCTCATGACATGTCATTGCGGGCTTGACCCGCAATCCATGGTGGCGTGTCGACATGCCTGGGTGGATCCCGGGTCAAGCCCGGGATGACAAGGCCAGTCATGCACCCTCCGGAATCAAGCGGAAGTCGTAATGCGCCACGTGGTACGGCTTGTCCTGCTTCGTGCCGTCCATCGCCACGCCGGGCGCGCACTTCTCGAAGTCGACGACGAGGCTGTCGCGCACGCCGAACACCGCGTCGCTGTCCAGGTACGGGCTGTCCTTCACGAACAGGTGCGTCGTCACCATGTGGTGGCCGGGCGCCGACACCTTCATGTGGATGTGGCCCGGACGGTTCGGGTGGCGGCCCATCTTGCGCAGCATCACGCCCACCGGCCCGTCGTCGGGCACGGGGTAGAAGGTGGGCCGGATCGACCAGAACCAGTAGCGCCCCTCGTGGTCGGTGCGGATGCGCGCGCGGGCGCGCATGCCGCCGTCGGCGCGCTGCATGTCGTACACGCCTTCGCCGTCGCCCGACCACACGTCGAGCAACGCGCCTTCGAGCGGCTTGCCTTCCAGGTCGGTCACGCGGCCGCTGTACAGCGCGGGCTCGCCGGGGATGCCCTGCGCGATGTCGCTGCCCAGCGCCACGTCGGGCGCGCCTTCCCAGTAGAAGGGACCCTGCACCGTGGCGTCGGTCGGTGGCGTCGCGCCCTGCCGGCCCTGCAAGGCACGCGCATGTTCCAGCGCCACCACCAGCATCGACAGGCCCAGCGTGTCCGACAGCAGGATGAACTCCTGCCGCTTGTCGTCGCACGCCTTGCCGCAGGCGGTGAGGAATTCGATGGCTGCAAACCACTCGGGCGCCTTCAGGTCCACATCGCGCGCGAACTGGTGCAGGTGCTTGATGAGCGACGTCATCACTGCCTTGAAGCGCGGGTCCTGGCATTCGGCCAGGCGGCCGATGACGGCGTCGGTGAGGCTCAGCGTGTCGTATTCCAGGGCAGGCATGTCGTTTCTCCTGAGAGCTCGCCGGCGACTCTATCGATTGACATCGCACACCGAAAGTGAAGAATTTCGATAATGATCATCGACACCAACGATCATTCGAGGGGGTAAACCCTATGGAACTGCGCCACCTGCGCTACTTCGTGGCCTTGGCGGATTGCCTCAATTTCACGCGGGCGGCGCAGCGCGTGCACGTGACGCAGTCGACGCTGTCGCACCAGATCCGCCAGCTGGAAGAAGAACTCGGGCGCGATTTGTTCGACCGCATCGGCAAGCGTGTGATGCTCACCGAGGCCGGCGAAACCTTCCTGGGCTATGCGTCGAAGGCGCTGCGCGAAGTGGACCAGGGCTTGAGCGACCTGTCGCGCGCGCCCGATGAACTCTCGGGCGAGGTGCGCATCGGTGCCACCCACACTTTCAACATCGGCTTCGTGCCCGAGTGCCTGGCGCTCTTCATGCGCAAGTACCCCACAGTGAAGGTGAGCGTGGAGGAACTCGCGGCGGACGACATCGGCAGCAGGCTGCAGGACGGGCAGCTCGACGTCGGCATCGCCTACCAGCCCGCCGACCCGTCGCACCTGTGGTTCGAGCCGCTCTACACCGAGGAGATGGTCCTGGTGGTGTCGGCGCAGCACCCTTTCGCGCAACGCAAGCGCGTGCGCATGGTGGAACTGCATCGCCAGCACATGGTGCTGCTGCCTCGCGTGTTCGCCACGCGCACGATGCTGGACGACTGCTTCCGCTCCTGCGGCGCCGAGCCGCTGGTGGCCGCCGAGATGAACACCATTGCGCCGATGATCGGCCTGGTCGCCCGCACGCAGCTCGCCGCCATCGTGTCGACCCATGCCGTGCCGCCGCGTGACGACGTTCGGGTGATTCCGCTCGAAAGCCCCACGCCGATCCGCACCCCGGGCATCCTGTGGAAGCGCGATGCGCGGCAGACGGCGGCTGTGCGGTCGTTTGCTTCGAATGTTCGGCAATTGGCTTTGCGCCGCAGTTTGTCGGTTGCGGCGCATTGAGGTGGGTGCCTTCGGGTTGGGTATTGAACGCAGAAGACGCAGAAAGAATTCAGAAGACGCAGAAGAATCAAATTGCCTTTTTTCGGCTTCCTTCTGCGTCTTTTGTAACTCTTCTGCGTCTTCTGCGTTCAATACCCAACCCGAAGGCACCTCTTTGGCGCACCCCAGCTGGCACACCGCTTGCATATACAACCCTGCGAGATCGCAAGGTCGAGCAAGTTGTCTCCTCGAGGGATCGGCCCTCGTTCGCCTCCCGCGTGCAAGCGCGGGGGGCATTTTTCAGGTGCGCACGGCTGCGGCCAGCCGGCGCAGAACGGCCTCGGTCTGCTCCCAGCCGATGCAACCATCGGTGATCGATACGCCGTGCTTCAGTGCGGTACCCGGCACCAGGTCCTGCCGGCCTTCGTGCAGATGGCTTTCCACCATCATGCCGAGGATTCGCTTCTCTCCCGCTTCCAGCTGTTGCGCCACGTCCTCGGCCACCGCCACCTGCCGCTGGTGGTCCTTCTGCGAATTCGCATGCGAGCAGTCCACCATCACGCGTTCGGTCACGCCGGCCTTGCGCAGGATGGCGCAAGCCGCTTCGATGTCGGCCGCGCGGTAGTTGGGCCCGCGCGTGCCGCCGCGCAGGATGATGTGGCTGTCGTCGTTGCCCGCCGTCTCGAACACGGCCACCTGTCCCATCTTGGTCATGCCCATGAAGGCGTGCGGCGAACGGCAGGCGACGAGCGCATCGGCCGCCATCTGCACGCCACCGTCAGTGCCGTTCTTGAAGCCGATGGCGCAGCTCATGCCCGAGGCGAGCTGCCGGTGGCTCGGGCTCTCGGTGGTGCGCGCGCCGATGGCGCCCCAGCTCACCAGGTCGGCGATGTACTGCGGCGACAACAGGTCGAGGAACTCGGTGGCCGCCGCCAGGCGCAGGTGCGCAATGTCCAGCAGCAGCTGGCGCGCGCGGCGCAAGCCCTCGTTGATGCGGAAGCTGCCGTCGAGGTGCGGGTCATTGATGAAACCTTTCCAGCCGACCGTGGTGCGCGGCTTCTCGAAGTACACGCGCATCACCACCAGCAGTTGCTGCGACAGTTCGCCCGCCAGCGCCTTCAGGCGGCGCGCATAGTCGAGCGCCTGCTCCGCGTCGTGGATGGAACACGGCCCCACCACCACCAGCAGCCGCGGGTCGTCGCCGTGCACGATGGCCGCCACTTCGCGCCGCGACGCTTCCACGAACTGCTGCACGCTCTCGTCGGCGGGCAGGTCGTACTGCAGCAGCGCGGGCGAGATGAGCGGGCAGACCTGCCGGATGCGCACGTCGTCCAGGCGGGTGGACTGCGCCATCTCTTCGTCGCCTTCGGGGTGGCGGATTGCTTGCGATGTCATGATTGTTTTTCCTGTGTGCGACGGATGAGCTGCCCAGCGCGGCCGTAGTGCAGCCATGAGATTTTGCCCGCCAAACGCCCCACGGAATCTGCGGCGCACAGCACAATGCACCTCTCCAAACCTCATGAGGGAGCCTTCCATGCATTCGTTCAAGAAGATCGCCGCCGTCTTCGCCCTGATGGCCGTCGTGCTGACCGCAAGGGGCGACTGGGCTTATACGTATTCCGGGCTCGCCTTCGACGTCGACACGTCCCACTCGGGCTACTCGGCCTGCACCACGCTGTACGTCGATGCCACCGGCGACCCGGGCAGCCTGAACGCCACCTACACGATGTACGGCACCCTGGCCTGCGGCGGCCCCAACCCCGGCTACTACGCCGTCGACGGCAGCGCCTACTTCTCGGGCAACACCTTCAACTTCACGGTGGACGTGGGCGTGGCCAGCAAATTGTCGTGCGTCAACATGAGCGCGTCGACCTTCAGCGGCGGCACCTGCACGATGTACACGGGCGCCAGCTCCAGCCCGGCCTTCGTCTTCCTGCTATGAGGTTGTGGCTCGCGCTGGCCGGCGGCGCGATGCTGGTGTTCGCGTGGCTCGCGCTGCGCGCGCCTTCCGACGTAGCCGTGCCCATGACGATGGTCAAGGCCACGTCGCTGCCCGCTGCGCCGGCAGTCATGGTGCCCACGCCGGCTGCGCTTGCAGTGCCGCAGCCGCGCGGGATCCGCGTGCACGGCGTCCTGCTGCGCGGCGAGAAAGCCGCGGCCCGTTCGGAAGCGCTCCTCAGCGTCGAAGGCGGTGCGGCGCAGGCCTTCAAGGTGGGCGAGGCGGTTGCGCAAGGCTGGTCACTGGCTGCAGTGGCCCCCGACCACGTGATGCTTTCGCATGGCGATGTGCGCGCGCGGATCGACGTCACCTACTCGGTGCAGGCTCCGGTCGAGCAGCCGCCGGGCGGCCTGGTGAAAGCGGTCGCCAAGGGCGATGCGAAGGACGAGCCCGCACCCGGCTTCGTCCCGGCAGCCGCAGGCAGCCCCAGGACGGGGCCGCCCGGCCCGGCCAACCTGGCCGCCAACGCCAAGTTCCGGCAGGACATGCAGAACCGCCTTTCGGGCGGCAAGTAGCCGTTACGGCTTGGGGGCAGGCTGCAGCGGCGCCGCCATGGCGGCGATCTTGTCCACCAGCACCTTCATGTTGGACAGCGAAGCCAGGTGCATCGACACCAGGTGCAGCTCGCCGGTGCGAAACAGCGACAGCACGGTCGCGTCGGGCAGCGCCATCAGCTTCTTCTCGTCCACCACCAGCAGGCTCGCCACGGTGAAGGTGCGCCCGTCGACCAGGTCGGCGCGCGCATTCATCTCCATCAGCAACCCGGCATCTTCGACGCGCTTGCAGAACGACTCGGTGCGCAGGTACTCGCGCTGGTACTGCCCCAGGAAGTCCAGCGCGTTCTGCAGGAAGGGCGTGTCGCCGCCCTTGTCGTCGAACAGCGCCTCGCCGTCGGTGTCGGACAGGCCGGGGTAGGCCTCGTCGATGCACACGCCCATGGCCGCCTGGCCGGGCAGCTGCGCCAGCACGAAGGGGTAGCGGCGCACGAAGGCGGGCACGTAGCGGCCGGTCCAGTCGCCGGCCTCGTTCACGTACAGGTTCTCGCGCGCGCGCAGGCCCAGCATGACCACCGGCACCACCTTGCCGTTGCCGCCGCGCGTGAACACGATGGCGTATTCCTTGTAGGCCTCGGGGAACTCGGCCGCCGCGACGAACAGCGAATTGGCCTTGCGGGCGAACCCGAAGTTGGTGCTGGGCTTCACCCGCCTCTTGCGGTGCTTCTCGCGGTCCAGCAGCACGGGCTTCTCGTAATAAACGTCGGACATTCCTTCAACTCCTCGGACGAAATCAATCCTGGGCGGTGGTCCCGGGCGGCAGCGGCCGCACCAGCACCTGGTTGATGCGCTTGCCGTCCAGGTCCACCACCTCGAAAACCCAGTCTGCACAGTCTATTCGCTCGCCGGGGGCCGGCAGGCGCCCCGACACCGACATCAGCAGGCCGGCTACGGTGTTGTACCGGCCCCTGTCTTCCTCGGGCAACTCCCGGATGTCGAGCCGGGCCTTCATCTCCGAAACCGGCATCATCCCGTCGAGCAACCACGAGCCGTCTTCGCGCTGTTGCGCCCAGGCCTCGGCCTGCTTGCCGGGCTGCAGCTCGCCGGTGATGGCTTCCAGCAGGTCGTGCGGGGTGATCAGGCCCTGCACCACGCCGTATTCGTCCACCACGAACACCATGCGCGCGGCGCGAATGCGGAACTGCTCCAGCAGCTCCATGCCGGTGAGCGTCTCGGGCACGAACACCGCCGGCTCGGTATGCGCGTCTATCGTGTCGCTGCGCTCGCCGGCCAGCGCCAGCAGGCGGGCCACGCTGGTCACGCCCACCACGTCGTCCAGCGAGGTGCGGCACACCGGGTACCACGAATGCGCACCCTCGCCGCCGGCGCGGCGCAGCGCTTCGGGCACGGTGAGCGAAGCGTCCAGCCACTCGATGTCCGAGCGCGGCACCATCATCGAGGCGAGCTCGCGGTCGTCCAGGTGGAACACGTTGCGCACCATCTGGTGCTCGTGCTCCTCGATCACGCCGGCGTCCACGCCTTCTTCCAGGCTGTGCGCGATCTCCTCCTCGGTCATGCCGCGCACCTGCGTGGTGTCTATGGCCAGCAGCTTCAGCACGGCCTGCGTGGAGGCGGACAGCAGCTTGACGAACGGCCCGGCCGCCTTGGCCAGCCAGGCCATGGGCCGCGACGCCCAGCGCGACACCTGCTCGGGGTACAGCTGGCCGATGCGCTTGGGCACCAGCTCGCCGAAGATGATGGTGACGTAGGTGATGACCGCCACCACGATCGCCGTGGCGGCGATGGCCGACGATTTGTGGCCGAGCCCGTAGCCCTGCAACGCACCTGCCAGGTCGTCGCTGAAGGCGGCCTCGCCGATGATGCCGTTCAGGATGCCGATGGAGGTGATGCCCACCTGCACGGTGGACAGGAACTTGGTGGGCTGCTCCATGAGGCGCAGGGCCGCGCGCGCGCCATGGTCGCCGCCTTCGGCCATGGCGACCAGCCGCGCCTTGCGGCTCGACGCGAGAGCCATCTCGGACATCGCAAACAGGCCGTTGAGCAGCGTCAGCAGCCCGATGAGCAGGAAATCCATGAATGAGGACAGAATCGACCCACCCGAATGTACTGCAACGGAAGGAGGGGCCGATGGCCGTGTGGCTGGTGGGTGACGTGCAGGGCTGCGACACGGCGCTGGGCTGCCTGCTGGGCGAAATCGCGTTCTCGCCCAGCCGCGACACGCTGTACCTGCTGGGCGACCTGGTGAACCGCGGCCCCGAATCGGTGCAGGTGCTGCGCCGGCTGGTGGGCTACGGCGATGCGGCCCGCTGCCTGCTGGGCAACCACGACCTGAGCCTGCTGGCGCTGGCCCACGGCCTGCGCGCGCCGCACGGCAACGACACGCTGGACCCGGTGCTCTACGCCGACGACCGCGATCATTTGCTGGAGTGGCTGCGTTTCCGCTCGATGGCCATCCACGCGCACGGCCTGCTGATGGTGCACGGCGGCGTGCTGCCCCAATGGGACCTGGCGACCACGCTGGCGCTGTCGCGCGAGGTGGAAGATGCGCTGCGCGGACCGCAGCTCACCACCTTCCTGGCGCAGATGTACGGCAACCAGCCGGACCGCTGGAGCGACACGCTCACCGGCGCAGACCGCATGCGCGTGATCGTGAATGCGCTCACGCGCCTGCGCTTCTGCACGCCCGACGGCGTGATGGCGCTCAAGGCCTCGGGCGGGCTGGCCGATGCGCCCGCCGGCTACCTGCCGTGGTTCGACGTGCCGCAACGCCGGACGCAGGGCGTGCGCATCGCCTTCGGCCACTGGTCGACGCTGGGCTACCTGAACCGCCCCGACATCATCGCGCTGGACACCGGCTGCGTGTGGGGCGGCTGCCTCAGCGCATTGCGCATCGATGGCGGCGAGAATCTGGTGCAGGTGGCCTGCGAACAGGCGCAGGTTCCGGGAGAGTGAAATGGAGCATCGGACCGTGGGGCTTGTCATCCCGGGCTTGACCCGGGATCCATGGCGACATACCGGCTGGCCGAGATGGATTGCGGGTCGAGCCCGCAATGACAACCGACAGGGGGCCGCATGAGCACGGGACACCCCATGCGCTGCGCCTGCGGCAAGGTGCGCGGCGTCGTCGAGCACCCGCGGCGCGCCACCCGCGCCGTCTGCTACTGCCGCGACTGCCAGGCCTTCGCCCACTTCCTGGGGCCGCCGCCCGGCATGCTGGACGCCGCGGGCGGCACCGAAGTGATCGCGGTGCGGCCGCACCTGTTCCGCTTTACGGCGGGCACCGAACACGTCGCATGCATGTCGCTCACGCCCAAGGGGCTGCTGCGCTGGTACGCGAGCTGCTGCAACTCGCCGATCGGCAACACGCCGCGCGACCCGCGCATCCCGCACCTGGGGCTGGTGCACAGTTGCCTGGGCAAGGACACCGAAGCCGTGTTCGGCCCCGTCACGATGCGCGCCAACCGCAAGCGCGCGAAGCAGCCGGTGCCGGGCAACTCGCCGGTGAAGTTCGGCGCTGCGCTCTTGCGCTTCCTGGCGTCGATGGGACGCGCCCGCATTACGGGCCAGTACAAGCACAATCCCTTCTTCCAGGCCGGGCTGGTGGCGCCGCTGGCGAAGCCGCGCGTGCTGACCGAAAGCGAACACGCCGAACTGATGCGCAAGGTCACTGCATGACGATCGAACTCAGGACGCTTTACGACCCGCCCAAGGAGCGCACGCTCCTGAAGGAAATCCACGCACTCGACAAGCACTGCCGCCGCTTCATCGAGCTGTCACCGTTCCTGGTGCTGGCGAGTTGCGACGCGTCGCACAACCTCGACGCCTCGCCGCGCGGCGGGGACCCCGGCTTCTGCAAGGTTACCGGCGACGGCCAGCTGCTCATTCCCGATGCGCCGGGCAACAACCGGCTCGACTCGCTGCAAAACATCGTGGCCACCGGCAAGGTGGGGCTGCTCTTCATGATCCCGGGGTTCGACGAGACGCTGCGCGTGAACGGCGCGGCCGTCGTCTCCACGGACCCCAGTGACATCGCCGCCTGCACCAACGAGCGGCGCGCACCCAAGGCTGTCATCCGCCTGCAGGTCGAAGCGGCCTACCTGCATTGCGCCAAGGCCTTCATGCGCTCGAAGTTGTGGAGCCCGGCAGCGCAGGTGGACCGCGCTGCGATGCCGACCATCGGCCAGGTCATTGCCGACCAGACCGGCATGGAGGTGCCCATCGAGACGCGGGAGCAGATGGAAGCGCGTTACCGCCCCGACCTCTGACGCGAGGCGGCGGCGGCGTCCTACGCCGTTGCGCGCAGCACAATCAGCCGCCGGACGCCCGCGGGCGTTAACACTAAGGCATGAATTGGCAGCATCGGCTGCTCGCCTTCCCGCTCCTGGCGCTGGCCGCCTGCGCCGGACTGCAGGAGCCGCACGCGTACGTCGGCGGCAACTTCACCCTGAGGCGTCCGGCGCTGGTCACGGCCTTCGTGCTCACCAACCAGCAAAGCGGCGAGGAGTACCTGTTGCCCTTTACCAAGCGCCGGCAGTTCGAGGCCGGCCACAACGAAACAACCATGGTTCGCGTGCCACCCGGCAACTACCGCCTGACGCATTGGATCGTGTTCGATGCCAAACGCGGGCCGAACGGCAAGGCCGGGGACTTTCGTGCAGAGATGACGCCAGGCCCGGCGAGCGAGCCCTTCACGCTGCGCGGCAACGAGCTGCTGTTCCTGGGCAAGTTCACCGCGGACAACGAGTCGGTCCGGGGCTACATCAGCTCCACCACGTCGGGGAGCTGGACCATCGAGCGCACGTCGCCCGACCGGGTGAAGCGCGACCTTATGCCGGGCTCTTGAAGAGCGCGGCCACCTTGCGCTTGGTCTTGATGTTGGCCGACACCCGGCTGGCAGCTACGCCGGGCTTGGCGCTTTCCCACGAGGGCGCGGCTTCGGTCACGGGCGCCTGGTAGGGCTGGTCGAAGAACGGGTCCGACGCCTGGCCGGAGCGGCGCTCACGCTCGCGCGGCGGCTCGCGCCGTTCGCGCGGTTCGTCCAGCACGTCGCGCGGGTCGCCCAGCTCGCCCTTCTCGCGCCACGCGCGGCGGCCGTCGTTGATGCGGCCCTTGGGGCGCTCCTCGTCCCACTCCACCGGCTCGATTTCCAGCTTCTTCTTCAGCAGCCGCTCCAGGTCGGCCACCAGCCGGCCGTCACCCGGCGACACCAGCGTGATCGCCAGCCCTTCGGCGCCGGCGCGGCCGGTGCGGCCGATGCGGTGGATGTAGTCCTCGGGATTGAACGGCACGTCGTAGTTGAAGACCGCCGGCACGTCCTTGATGTCGAGGCCGCGCGCCGCGACGTCGGTGGCCACCAGCAGGTCCATGTTGCCCTGCTTGAACGCTTCCAGCGCCTTCAGGCGTTCGTCCTGGCTCTTGTCGCCGTGCATCGCCACGGCCCGCAGGCCGTCGCGTTCCAGCGCGCGCGCGAGCCGGGCGCAGCCCAGCTTGCTGTTGACGAACACGAAAGCCTGGCTCAGGCCGCGCTGGCGCACCAGTTGCTTGAGCGCGCGGCGCTTGTCGTCCTCGGGCACGCTGAAGAAGTGCTGTTCGACGGTGGTCGCGGTCGAATTGGGCTTCGACACTTCGACGGTGACCGGGTCGTTCAGGTAGCTGTTGGCCAGCCGCCGGATCTCGGGCGAGAAGGTGGCCGAGAACAGCAGCGTGGTGCGTTGCTTGGGCAGGAAGGCCAGGATGCGCTGCAGGTCGGGCAGGAAGCCGATGTCCAGCATGCGGTCGGCCTCGTCGAGCACCACGTACTCGACCTGGTTCAGCACCGCGTTCTTCGATTCGATGTGGTCGAGCAGGCGGCCGGGCGTGGCCACGAGGATTTCGACGCCCTTCTTCAGCTCCGCCGTCTGGGGCTTCATGTCCATCCCGCCGAACACCACCGCGCTGCGCAGGTTGGTGTACTTCGCGTACATCTTCACCTGCTGAGCCACCTGGTCGGCCAGCTCCCGCGTGGGCAGCAGCACCAGCGCACGCACCGGGTGCCGCGCGGGTGAGGTGGACGAGTTTTCGTGCTTCAGCATGCGCTGCAGCAGGGGCAGCGAGAAGGCGGCGGTCTTGCCGGTGCCGGTCTGGGCCGCGCCCATGACGTCGCGGCCCTGCAGGACGATGGGGATCGCCTGGGCCTGGATCGGGGTCATGGACTCGTAGCCCATCTCGGCTACGGCGCGGGCCAGCGGTTCGGCCAGCGACAGTTGGGAAAACGAAAGTGTCATGGTCAACCGCGTATTGTCGCACTTAGTCGGGCGAGGGGCTGTACAGGCGATTTGCTGGGGTTGCACCCCAGCCTGCGGGTTACGGGTTCCGATGCGACGGGCCTTCTCGTAGGCTTGAAACCCCAGCTACGCATCACTCGAGGACCGCCCGAAGCTGGCGCGTGGTGGCGCCCAGGCGGCGCGTGCCGATCTGCGCCAGGTTGCTCATGAACACCAGCGCGTCGGCGGGATGCTCCGCCGCCCACTGGTCGAAGCGCTCGCGCGACAGGCGCATCAGGGTGGTCGGCTCATGCTCTGCGCCTGCACAGGCCGAGCGCGGCTGGCCGTTCAGGAAGGCCATCTCGCCGAAGGCCATGCCGCGGCCCACCGTCGCCAGCCGCAGGCCCTTGCCGGGCGGCCAGGCGGTGCACAGGGTCACATGGCCCGACTGCACGATCAGCATGTCGCGGGCTCGGTCGCCGGCGGCGAACACCTGCTCGCCCGCTTGCAGCGACTGCGCCTGTAATTGCTCCTGCAGCGAGTCGTGGCCAGCGGCGCTCAGGCCTTCGGCCAGCTCTCCCAGCACCTCCTGCCGCGCGGCCGCGGCTCGGGCTTCGGGCGGGCGCTCGTCGAGGATCGCGTCCTCGGCGCGCTCCAGCGCCCGGTCGAGGTCCGCGAACTGGTGCACCTGCGCAGGCACCGAGCGCGCGGCGTGGCGGTCGAGCCCGCAGACCACCACGTCCTTGCCGTTGTTGGAGAGGTCGCGCACCAGCGCGTTCAGCCGCACCAGCGCCGTCGCATCCCAGGCCGGCACCCGGCTCGCATCCAGGATCACCCAGCGATGCTGCGGCTGCAGCAGCGATACCACCTGTTCCGACAGGTGCGCCGCGACGCCGAACGACATCACGCCCTGCAACTCGAAGACGGCCACCATGCGCATGCGCGGCGCCAGCCACGCGTCGGCCGTGGCACGGCGCAGCCGCCGCGAATGCAGCTCGCCTTCGAGCAGCGAGCGGCGCAGCGCCGTGTTGGCCGAGGCGCGCAGCAGCACGAAGGTGGCGACGACCAGGCCCGCGACCAGCGCGCCGACGCCGCCCGACACCGCGAACACCATCGCCACCAGCCAGCCCTGGCTCCAGGTGGCGGGCGCCGCGTTGGCGTATTCCTTCGACCACAAGACAGCCGGCACCTGCGTCAGGCCGGCCAGCAGCAGCGCGCCCGACAGGCAGGCCATGGGCACCAGCGGCAGCCACAGCGAGCCGGTGGCGGCCACCACCAGCAGCACAGCCACATGCGTGGGCGAGACCACCGGCGACGGACCGGCGCGCGCCAGCGCAGCGCGCGAGCGCGACGGGCTGGTCGACGCGGGGATCATCCCGCACACCGCGCACAGCACGCCGAGCAGGCTTTCGCGCCTGAGGGCCGCGTTGGGTTCGCTGCGCAAGCCGTGGTCGAGGTCGAGCTCCTGGTTGAACACCAGGATGTCGATGCTGTTGACGATGGCCATCAGCATCGCCAGCGAGACCAGCTCGAAGCCCTTGGCCTGGATCACTTCGAGCCACGGCACCGACTGCCAGTCGGGCACCGGCGGCCACGCAAAAGCCTCCGGGGTGGCGGCCGGCCGGAAGCCGGCCAGCCCGGTGATGGCAATGAAGGCCGCCACGCCGGCCACGGCAGGCAGCATGCCGGGCAGGCGCGGCCAGCGTTTCTGCAGCGCATAGGCCAGCCCCACCACGGCCAGCGCCGCCAGCAGGTGGCGCAGCGTCCCCGTGTCGAGGCCCAGCGAGCCCGCGCCGAAGCCGCCCGTCACCTGCGACAGGATCATCGACAGCCCCACGCCGGCGGCGAAGCCGTGCGTGACGGAAATGGGCAGGAAGCGCGCCAGCGAGGCGAGCCGCAGCACGCCGAACAGCCACTGGAAGCCGAAGCCGATGCCGACCGTGGCGCCGCACACGGCCAGCACCTGGTAAGGCGACAGCGCCAGGTGCGGCGGCATGTTCATCGCAGTGATGACCACGCTGGCGAACAGCAAGGCCACCACCGTCGTCGGCGCGTGCACGACGCCCGCGCGCGGCGCAAAGATCGCCAGCACGGCGCTGGGGAGGGCGGCGGACCAGAGGGCGAGTGCAGCGACGGGCAGTTGCCCGGCCAGCGGGGCGAAGGCAATGAGCCCCAGCCCCAGGGCGTGCGGCACCGTGATGGCCGCGGCCGACAGGCCGGCGAGCACGCCGGAGCCGCGCTGCCTGTCAGGCAATGCCCCGGGGGGCGCGGCGCCGAAGGTGCTGCTCACCGAATCAGGTTACACGACTTTCGAGGCGGTGGGCAGCTTCGCTGCCCACCAATGACTAGAGGTTGCGAGCGCTGAACGTATCGCAAGCCTTCACGCTGCCGCTCTTGAACCCGGTCATGAACCAGCGCTGCCGCTGCTCGCTCGACCCGTGCGTGAAGCTGTCCGGCACCACCGCCTTGCCGGCCGAGCGCTGCAGCGCGTCGTCGCCGATCTTCGCGGCGGCGTTCATCGCTTCCTCGATGTCGCCCTGCTCCAGGATCTGCCGCGAGGCCTGCGCGTGATGCCCCCACACGCCGGCGAAACAGTCGGCCTGCAGTTCGAGCCGCACGCTCATCTCGTTGGCGGCGCGGCCGCCGCGCGAGCGGGCGGCTTCGACCTTGTCGGTGATGCCCAGGACGTGTTGCACGTGGTGCCCCACCTCGTGCGCGATCACGTAGGCTTGCGCGAAGTCGCCGGGCGCGCCCATGCGGGTCTTCAGCGTCTCGTAGAAGCCCAGGTCGATGTAGACCTTCTGGTCGCCGGGGCAGTAGAACGGGCCCATGGCCGACTGGCCGGTGCCGCAGGCGGTGCCCACGGCGCCGCGGAATAGCACCAGCTTGGGCTCGCGGTAGGTCGCGCCGCCCTGGGCAAACAGCTGCTTCCACACGTCTTCGGTGTCGGCCAGCACGGTCGACACGAATTTCGCCATGGGGTCGTTCTGCGGCGGCGCAGGTGCCGGGCCCTGCTGGGTGGCGACCGTCCCGCCACCGCCGCTCAATATGTTCAGGATCGTCAGCGGGTTGATGCCGAAGATGGCGCCCCCCACCAGCGCGATGACGATGGTGCCGATGCCGACGCTGCGCCCGCCCAGGCCGAACCCGCCACCGCCGCCTGCGCGACGGTCTTCCACGTTGCTCGATTCCCGGTTGCCTTCCCATCGCATGGTGTTCTCCTGCTGCGGTAAATTGGCGTCATGCCTTGCGTCCTGGTCACCGGCTTCGACCCCTTCGGGGGGCAGCCCGTCAATCCGAGCCTGCAGGCCGTCCGATCATTGCACGGCAGCACAGTCCTGGGCCACCAGGTGATAGGGGCCGAGCTTCCCACCGTTTTCGGGCAGTCGATGCAGGTCCTGCGCGCCTTGTTGCGCCAGCACCGTCCCACGCTGGTCCTTTGCACCGGCCAGGCCGGCGGCCGCGCCGCGATCTCGCTGGAACGCGTGGCCATCAACGTCAACGACGCGCGCATCCCCGACAACGCCGGTGCACAGCCGGTGGACACGCCGGTGGTGGAACACGGCCCCGCGGCCTATTTCACCGGCCTGCCCGTCAAGGCCATCCTCCAGGCCCTGCTGGACGCCGGCATCAATGCCGAGGTGTCGCAGACCGCGGGCACCTTCGTGTGCAACCACGTGTTCTACGGCCTCATGCACGAGCTGGCCAGCAACCCCGAATGCGGCGGCATGCGCGGCGGCCTGGTCCACGTGCCCTGGTTGCCCGAGCAGGGGCAGCCCTCGATGCGCATGGCCGAGGTGGTGGCGGGCCTTCGCATCGCCATCGAGTGCGCGCTCACGACTCGGCACGATATCCGCAAGCAGGCTGGTGCTTTGAACTGAAAGTAGCTTTCTGGTTGGGCCTTGAACGCAGAAGACGCAGAAAAAATACAAAAGACGCAGAAGAATTCAAATTGCCTTTTCTGCGTCCTTTTTGAATTCCTTCTGCGCCTTCTGCGTTCAAGACCTAACCGGGAATCCCGAACGTCCCCCCACGCTCCTGCGCGCGCTGGAAGGCCGGGCGCTCCTTCATGCGATCGAGGATCTTGGCGACACTCGGGTAGGCATCGAGGCCGACGCGCCTGCGCGCGGCTTCCAGCGGATAGCTCATCTGGATGTCGGCCGCGCTGAAGGCATCGCCCGCGAACCACGGGCGGGTGGCCAGCTCCGACTCGATCCACTCCAGGTTGCGCTTCAACTGCGGGTAGGCCCACGAGTCGCGGCCCTGGTTGGCGATCTTGCGGGTGACCGGCTTGACGAAGAAGGGCACCGGCGCCGACTCGATGCGGTCGAACAGCAGCTTGATGAACAGCGGCGGCATCAGCGAGCCCTCGGCATAGTGCAGCCAGTACAGGTAGCGCTCGCGCCCCGCCGTGCCCGGCGCGGGGGCCAGCAGCGGCCCATGGCGTTCGACCAGGTACTCCAGGATGGCGCCCGACTCGGCGAGCACCAGCGCACCGTCGGTGATCACGGGCGACTTGCCCAACGGATGCACCGCCTTCAGCTCCGGCGGCGCCAGCATCGTCTTGGGGTTGCGCTCGTACAGCTTTACCTCGTAGGGCAGGCCCAGTTCTTCCAGGACCCACAGCACGCGGTGCGACCGCGACAGGTTCAAGTGATGCACGGTGATCATCGCGGCATCCTAGCGGCTTCGCTAAACTGCCGCCATGAGGCTCCCCCGCTGGTTGGCTGCCGTCGCGGCGCTGCTGCTGGCCGCGTGCGGCAGCATGGACGTGAACTTCCGCAACGTCGACTGGCCCGGCGCCGGCTACCCGTCGCGCCAGGTGACGGCCGTGCTCACCAAGCCCGAGGGCGAGGGGCCCTTCCCGGCCGTGGTGCTGCTGCACACCTGCAGCGGGCTGCAGGCGCCCTTGACGCGCGAGTGGCCCGAGTACTTCGTGAGCCTGGGCTACGTGACGCTGGCGGTGGACACCTTCGGCTCGCGCGGGCTGGGCCCGTGCCCCAACGGCCTGCATGCCGGCGGCCGCCCCGCGATGTCGGACGCCTACAGCGAGATGACGCGCGACGCCTACGGCGCGCTCGAGTACCTGGCCGCGCTGCCGTTCGTGAAGGGCGACCGCGTGGCCGTGGTCGGCTTCGCGCTCGGCGGCGAGGCCATCGACAGCTTCCTCATCCTGCAGCCGCAGCGCCCGCGCGACTTTGCGGCCGCGCTCAGCGTGTACCAGCGCAGCGACGAAGCCAACCGCCTGCCGGCGCTGCGCATCCCGCTGGCCCAGGTGGCCGGCGGCGAGCCGCGCGAGCGGGTGCGCGCCTTCCTCGCACGGCACCTCCAGTAGCCTGCTGACAGCGCTGCGCCGGGTCCCCCACCTAGAATCGGGGACGTGACCATCCTCAACGCCGACCTGCACTGCCATTCGGTGGTTTCCGACGGCACGCTGACGCCCGAGGCGCTGGCCGCGCGTGCCGCGGCCAACGGGGTGGAGCTGTGGTCGCTGACCGACCACGACGAGATCGGCGGGCAGCATCGAGCCGCCGCCGCGGCACGCGCGCACGGCATGAAGTACCTGACAGGCACCGAGATCTCGGTCACGTTCGCTGGCTCCACGGTGCACATCGTCGGGCTGGGATTCGACCCCGACGACGACGAAATGCTGCGCGGCCTGCTGGCCACGCGAGGCGGGCGCGAGGCGCGCGGGCGCGAGATGGCCGAAGGGCTGGCCAAGGTGGGCATCCGCGGCGCTTTCGAAGGCGCGCTGCAATACGTGGGCAACCCCGACCTGATCTCGCGTACGCACTTCGCGCGCTTCCTGGTGGAAACGGGCGTGTGCGCCGACATGAACGAGGTGTTCCGCCGCTTCCTCACCCCCGGCAAGCCGGGCTACGTGGAGCACAAGTGGGCGTCGCTGGCCGCTGCCATCAGCTGGATCACGCGCGCGGGCGGCCTCGCCGTCATCGCGCACCCGGCGCGCTACAGCTTCACCGCCAACGAGGAATGGGCGCTGTTCCTCGAGTTCAAGGCGCACGGCGGGCTGGGCGTCGAAGTGGTCACCGGCAGCCACACGGCCGCCGAGTACGTGGAATACGCGGCAGTGGCGCGCGAGTTCGGGCTGGCCGCCTCGCGCGGCAGCGACTTCCACAGTCCCGAAGAAAGCCGCACCGACCTGGGTGCCCTGCCCTACCTGCCCGGCGAGCTCACGCCGGTGTGGGAGCTGCTCGCGCACCGCATCCAGTGAGCCAGCCCGCGCGCGTCCTGTCCGGGCTGGGAATGACGGTGGCCGCATGCGCGTGCTTCGCCGCGCTGGACACCACCACCAAGTACGTGAGCACGTCGGTGCCGCTGCTCATGGCCCTGTGGTTCCGCTACGCCTTCCAGGCGGTGGCCACCACGCTCTACATCGTGCCGAAGCGCGGCGCCACCGCCTGGCGCACCCGCCACCTGCCGTTCCAGGTGCTGCGCGGGGTGCTGCTGCTGGCCAGCAGCTTCATCGCCTTCACCAGCCTCAAGTACATGCCGGTGGGCGAGTTCATCGCCATCGTGATGATCGCGCCGCTGGTGGTGACGGTGCTGGCCGCGCTGGTGCTGAAGGAGCAGGTGTCGCCGCTGCGCTGGGCGCTGGTGGCCGGCGGCTTCCTCGGCACGCTCATCATCATCCGGCCCGGTGGCGCGGGCTTCGGCTGGGCCAGCCTGCTGCCGCTGACCCTGGTGGTCACCAACGCCTGCTTCCAGCTGCTGACCACGAAGATGGCGCGCACCGAAGACCCGTTGACCATGCACCTGTATACCGGCTGGGTGGGTACGCTCATCGCGTCCTTGTCGCTGCCCTTCGTCTGGGCCGAGCTGCCCGACCCGTGGCTGTGGCTCGCCCTGTGCTTCATGGGGTTGGCGGCGACCGTGGGACACTTCGTGCTGATCCTCGGCTTCCAGCGCGCGCCCGCGTCCACGCTCACGCCTTTCATGTACTCGCAGATCGCATTTTCGATGTTCGGCGGCTGGCTCGTGTTCTCGCACCTGCCCGACGGGCCCAGCCTGGCGGGCATCGCCCTGATCGCCGCGTGCGGCATCGGCGGCGCGTGGCTCACGGTGCGCGAACAGCGCGCGGCCGCAGGGGAGCGCTGATGGCCCAGTACTTCGACCTCCATCCCGACAACCCGCAGCCGCGGCTGCTGAAGCAGGCCGTGGCGCTGCTGCAAAAGGGCGGCGTGCTGGCAGTGCCGACCGACTCCACCTATGCGCTGGCCTGCCACCTGGACGACAAGGCGGCGGCCGACCGGCTGCGCGCCATCCGCCACATCGACGAGAAGCACCTGCTCACCCTGCTGTGCCGCGATTTGAGCGAGCTGGCCAGCTACGCCCGCGTCGACAACCGGCAATACCGGCTGTTGAAGTCGGCCACGCCCGGCCCGTACACCTTCGTGCTCGAAGCGACGCGCGAAGTGCCGCGCCGCGTGAGCCACCCGCAGCGCAAGACCATCGGCCTGCGCGTGCCCGACCACCGGGTGCTGCAGATGCTGCTGGAGCTGCACGGCGCTCCGCTGCTCGCCACCACGCTGTTCGAGCCTTTCAGCGGACGGCTGTTCCAGGACCCCGAGGAGATCCGCGACCGCTTCCAGCACGAACTGGCCGGCGTCATCGGCTCGGGGCCCTGCCCCGACGAGCCGACGACGGTGGTGGACCTGGTGCCCATGGGGACGGGCGGTGACCCTGCGCTGGTGCGAAAAGGGCGCGGCGACTGGGAGGCCCTGGGGCTCTGAGACAATGCCCCCCTGTGGACTTCGAAAACCTCATCCAGACCGTCCTGATCTTCGCCCTGCCGGTGCTATTCGCCATTACCATCCACGAGGCGGCGCACGGCTACGTCGCCAAGTACCTCGGCGACAACACGGCCTACAACCTGGGCCGGGTCACGCTCAATCCCATCCCGCACATCGACCCCATCGGCACCATCCTGATGCCGCTGATGCTGTACTTCGCCACCTCGGGCTCGTTCCTGTTCGGCTATGCCAAGCCGGTGCCGGTCAACTTCGGCCGGCTGCGCCGGCCCAGGCGCGACATGGTGTGGGTGGCGCTGGCGGGTCCCTTGTCCAACTTCATCCAGGCAGTGATCTGGGCGGTGTTGTACTCGCTGCTGGTCGGCTTCGGCCTCCACGAGCGGTTCTTCCTGGAGATGGCCAAGGCCGGCATCCTGACCAACCTGGTGATGTGGGCCTTCAACCTGTTCCCGCTGCCGCCGCTGGACGGCGGGCGCATCCTGGTCGGGCTGTTGCCGCCGCGGCAGGCCCACGCCGTCAGCCGCATCGAGCCCTGGGGTTTCTTCATCGTGCTGGGCCTGGTGCTGGTGGGCATCGTCGGCACGTACTGGCT
Organism: Burkholderiales bacterium; assembly: GCA_016213325.1. GTDB lineage: Bacteria > Pseudomonadota > Gammaproteobacteria > Burkholderiales > Burkholderiaceae_C > Ramlibacter. The sequence goes on from JACRAY010000007.1 coordinate 200,381, forward strand.
CAGGCCGCTGATGGCCGCGGGCTACTGGGCGCTGCGCTACCTGATGATGCCGTTGAACCTGCTGCTGAACTGACATGACGATCCGCTACCTCACCGGTATCACCACCACCGGCACGCCGCACCTGGGCAACTACGTCGGCGCGCTGCGCCCCGCCGTGGCCGCGAGCCGCCGTGACGGCACCGAGAACTTCTACTTCCTGGCCGACTACCACGCGCTCATCAAGTGCGACGACCCGGCGCGCATGCAGCGCTCCACGCTGGAAATCGCGGCGTGCTGGCTGGCGATCGGGCTCGACCCCGAGCAGGTGTTCTTCTACCGCCAGTCCGACATCCCGGAGATTCCGGAGCTCACGTGGCTGCTGACCTGCGTGACCGGCAAGGGGCTGCTGAATCGCGCGCACGCCTACAAGGCGCAGGTGGACAAGAACACGGCGGCCGCGGTGGACCCCGACTCCGACGTGACGGCCGGCCTCTTCATGTACCCCGTGCTGATGGCGGCCGACATCCTGATGTTCAAGGCGCACAGGATCCCGGTGGGCCGCGACCAGGTGCAGCACATCGAGATGGCGCGCGACATGGCGCAGAGCTTCAACCACCTGTACGGCGAGCACCTGGTGCTGCCCGAAGCCGAGGTCGACGAGTCGGTGGCCATGCTGCCCGGGCTGGACGGGCGCAAGATGAGCAAGAGCTACGACAACGTCATTGCCTTGTTCGGCCCGCGCGAGCAGGTGCGCAAACAGATCTTCTCGATCGTCACCGATTCGAAGGCGCCCGGCGAGCCCAAGGAAACCGAAGGCTCGGCGCTGTTCCAGATCTACCAGGCCTTCGCCAGTGCCGACGAGACCGAAGCCCTGCGCAAGGCGTACGCAGCGGGCATCGCCTGGAGCGACGCCAAGGAACTGCTGTTTGCGCGCATCGACCGCGAGATCGCGCCCATGCGCGAGAAGTACGACCACCTGGTGGCCCACCCGCACGAACTGGAACGCATCCTGCTGCGCGGCGCCGAGAAGGCGCGCGCACGGGCCACGCCCCTGATGGCCGAACTGCGGCATGCCGTGGGCTTGCGCAACCTGGGCGACCAGGGCCCGGGCAAGAAGCAGAAAGCGGCCAAGTCGGCCGCCCTGCCCACCTTCAAGCAGTACCGCGAAGCGGACGGCAAGTTCTATTTCAAGCTGGTGGATGCCCAGGGCAAGCTGCTGCTGCAAAGCGGCGGCTTCGACTCGCCCCGGGACGCCGGGCAGGCCGTGGCGCGGCTCAAGGCCGACCCCGCCGCCCTGAAACTCGACGGCGGCCTGCAGGCGGCCGATGGGGTGCATTTGTCCCAAATCATTGCAGCCTTACAAGACCTGACGGGTCCCGAAAACTAAGGAATTAGAGCGGCCGATCCGGGTCCAACCCGGGTTATCCTTGCGTGTTAATTTCCCAACAGTTAGAGAACCATGGCCCTGTACGTGATCGACGACCACCCCCTCATGCGGGAAGCGGTGGTCATGCTGTTGCGCCGCCAGAAGCCCGGCGCGAACATCGTCGAGCTCGACCGCATCGGCGGCGTCGAATCCGCTGTCAAGCAGCACGGCGCCCCTGAACTGATCTGCCTGGACCTGAAACTGCCGGACACCACCGGCACTTCGGGCGTGGTGGAACTGAAGAAGCGCTTTCCCGAGACGCCGCTGGCCGTGCTGTCCGCATCGCCCGCGGCCGACGCCGAGGAAGCCTGCGTGGAAGCCGGTGCCGACATCTACATCGAGAAGTCGTCCGGTGCGCAGGAGATCGGCAATGCGCTGCGCGCGCTGCTGTCGGCCGACGGCCAGTTCGAGGAACTGACCCCCACCGACAACAAGCTGTCGAAGCGCCAGAAGCAGCTGATCGTCATGCTGGACCGCGGCCTGTCCAACCGCGAGATCGCCGACGAACTGGGCATCAGCGAGCACACCGTCAAGGTCCACCTGTGGCGCCTGTTCCGCCGCCTCGGCGTGAAGAGCCGCACCCAGACCATCCACTACGCGCGGATGCACGGGTTGCTGGGGAGCTGAGACCCGGAAGGCGGACAGCCGAACGCAGAAGACGCAGAAACTACGCAGAAGGCGCAGAAGAAAACCTTTTTGAATTTCTTCTGCGTCTTCTGCGCAACTTCTGCGTCTTCTGCGTTCCGGCTGCCCGCATTAAGGCCTGCCGACCAACTGAGCCACCGAAGCCACCGCACGATCGGCGGCCGCGCGTTCGTCGGTGGGAACGAGCTGCACGCGGAAAACGGTGCCGCGCCCGGGCCGCGATGACAGCGACAGCGGATGCCCCAGGATCTGCGTGAGGCGCGCCACGATGTACAGGCCCAGCCCGAAGCCGTCCTCGGTGCCGCCATGCGACGGCACCTTGTAGAACTCGCGGAAGATCTCGCGCTGGTGTACCGGTGCGATGCCGACGCCGGTGTCCCAGATCTCGATGCGCCGCCCGCTGGGCGTGACGCGTGAAGCCACCAGTACCCCGCCCTTCTGCGTGTACTTGACGGCATTGGCAATCAGGTTGCCGATGATCCGCTGCAGCAGGATGGGGTCCGACACCGCCTTGCCCGGCTGCACGTGCACGCGCAGCTGCAGGCCCTTGGCTTCGGCCAGCGGCCGGTACTGCAGCTCCAGGTCGTGCAGCAGCTGCGCCAGGTCCACCTCTTCGATGTTCAGCTTGATCTTGCCCGAGTCCAGCCGCGCCAGGTCGAACAGCGAGTCGAACAGCTGGTTGACCGCCTTGGTCGACTCGACGATCTTGGGCGCGATCTCGTGCACCAGCTCGGGCTCGGCGCGCAGCCAGTCGGCATACAGGCCCAGCGCATGCACCGGCTGGCGGATGTCGTGCGCAGCGCTCGCGAGAAAGCGGTTCTTGATCTCCACCGCGTCGAGGGCCGACTGCGTCTGGCGCGTGAGCGACTCGATCAGCTGGTTGTTGCGGAACTGCAGCTCGAAGTTGCGCTTGTGGGTGAAGTGCAGCCGGCGCCCCGCCATGCGCAGCAGCTGCCAGAACATCACCAGCAGCCCCACCAGCCACCAGTGGTAGGTGGGCCCGTTGAACTCCAGCTCCACGGCGATGCGCCACCCCATCACGGCCAGCGCCGTGCCGGCCAGCGTGTTCAGGTAGGTGCGCATGGTGTCCAGGCGGCTGGACAGGGCGTTGATGGAGAACATGGCCAGCCCGCCCAGGATCAGCCAGCAGATGAACTGGTCGGCCAGCGAGGAGCGGTCGAAGTAGAGCACTGTGGTGGTGCCCCAGACGAAGGCGAGCAGTGGGAACAGGAAGCGCCAGCGCTGGAAGAAGGCCAGGTGCTCGGCGGAGCCGCGCTGCATCACGTCGCGCTGGTAGGCCTGGATCATGCGAAAGCGCAGGCCGGCGGCCACCGCCGCGAAAGCCGCCCAGCCCAATAGCAGGCCGGGGCTGGCGTCGTTCCACAGCACCCCCAGGAAGATGGCGATCAGCACGATGCCGATGAACTGGGTGCTGCGCTGGGTGCGCATCAGGCTGCGCACCAGTTCGCCCTCGACCCAGTGCGACTCGGCGGGGGTGGCGACGGCAGGCGGCAGGTCGGGTTTCACGCCGCAGGAGTCTACGTTAGCTCTGCGCTCACAACGCTATCGGATTCGTCCTACAGCCGGGCATGCGGCTTGCGCACAGACTCTGCCGTGGCACTACCCCACACCGCAGTGCAACCGCCGGGCCTTGGGCCCGACTCTGTTTCAACCGAACCAAGACGAGGATCGAATGGATTCACTGACCGGCACCGAGATCATCCAGACCAAGCCCAGCAGCCCCAAGAAGTCCCTGCGTGGCTTTGCGGCGATGGACCCGCAGCGCCAGCGCGAGATCGCCAGCCTGGGCGGCCGTGCGGCGCACCAGAGCGGCCACGCCCACGAATTCACCAGCGAAGAAGCCCGCGCTGCCGGCAAGAAGCGCCACGCCCGCGCCACGGCGTCGGGCCTGTCCGACGAAGCGCCGCGCTGACCCCGGCCGACTGTAGGATTCTGCGGGCCGGGCTTTCCCGCCGCAACTGACAAGGGGCGTGGACCTCCCGGGCGCAGGATGGCTTCATGCTGTCCAGCCCGGCGTCCGTGGCGCCCGAACTTCCTTCCCCCGAAGCCGCTCCCCAGGCGCTCGCCCGCGCCTGCGGGGCGCTTTGGCTTGCCACGCTGTCGCTGATGACCGCCTACATGCAGCAGCAGGCGCCGGCGCACCGGCTGCTGCTGGCCCGGCGCATCACACGCAACCTCGACATCCTGTCGGCGCAGGAGTGCTTCGGCGCCAGCTGCCGGGCGCGCTTTGCGCACTTGGCGCAGCGCTGGGGCCGGCACCTACACGCCTGACGGCAAGCGGCCGACACGCACCGGGCGGCCTCTTTCGCACACTGCGGAGATGGCGAAGACTTCGACCCGCGCCCTGTGGAAGGGCGCGATTACATTCGGGCTGGTCCACATCCCGGTAGGCCTGTACTCCGCAACCGAAGAGAGCGACGTCAACTTCGACTGGCTCGACCGGCGCAGCATGGACCCGGTGGGCTACAAGCGCATCAACAAGCGCACCGGCCGCGAGATCGCCAGGGAAAACATCGTGAAGGGCGTGGAGTACCGCAAGGGCGAGTACGTCGTGCTGTCGCCCGACGAGATCAAGGAAGCCTACCCGCGCACCACGCAGACCATCGACATCGAACTGTTCGTCGAGGCCGGCGAAATCCCGTTCACCTACCTCGAAAAGCCGTACTACCTGGCGCCCATCAACAAGGGCGGCAAGGTGTATGCGCTGCTGCGCGAGACGCTCAAGGAGACCGGCCGGGCCGGCGTGGCACGTGTCGTCATCCAGGCCAAGGAACACCTGGCGATGGTGATGCCGTGCGGCCCGGTCCTGGTGCTGAACCTGCTGCGCTGGGAAGACGAGATCCGGCCCTGGGAAGACCTGGACCTGCCGTCAGCGAGCAAGGCCGGGCTGAAGCCCGCGGAGCTGAAGATGGCCAAGCAGCTGGTCGACGGCATGAGCGGCGACTGGAAGGCCGGCCAGTTCCACGACAACTTCCACGACGCCATCATGAAGCTCGTCGAACGCAAGGCGAAGGCGGGCAAGACCGAGGCGGTGGAGCCGCTGGAGCACGTGCCCGAGGGCGAAGGTGCCGAAGTGGTCGACCTGACCGAACTGCTGAAGCGCAGCCTGCAGGGCAACCGCAAGCCCGCCGCCCGCAAGACTGCTGCAAAGACCGCCAGGACCACCAAGACCACGAGGGAGAAGCGCCATGCGTGACTGGATCACGATAGCCGCGGCAGCCGCCGGTGCGGCCGCCACCATGTACTACTTCGACCCCGACATGGGCGAGCGCCGCCGCCAGCGGCTCGCGCGGCGCATCGGCGTGGCCGAAGCTGAGCGGCAAGACCGCACGTCGCTCGACGACGCCGAGCTGCGCGACCGCATCCAGTCACGGCTGGACCGGCTGGTCAGCCACCCGCGCGCGCTCGACGTGCAGGTGGAGGGCGGCGGCGTGCGATTGTCGGGCGACATCCTGGCCAAGGAACTCGACGGCCTGCTGCTGCAGGTGCGCGATATGGCCGGGGTCAAACGCGTCATCAACGCCATGTCGGCGCACGACAATCCGCATGCCATGGTGGCTGACAGCGGCTGAGGCGGGCACCCTACGCGCCTTCGCCACGGCAGCCGACAGCACGCCCGCGGGGCAGGTTCCATAGTGGAAGCCATCCACCCTGGAGACCGACAACATGAAGCAGCTACCGAAGGCGATCCGCGACCTGCAGGGCGACCTGTGGGTGCCGGCAGAGACCGCCGACCTTCTGCAGCGCATCCTGCGCGACGCCCATGCCATCGACGGGCAGGAGCACCTGCGCTGCCTGGGCGAAGTCGAAACCCTGCTGGGTTTCAATGCCGACCGCGACCTGCCGTCGGCGCGGGAACAGCTGGCGCTGCCGGACGAGGCGGCGGAGCGGCTGGCGATGAACCTCCTGAGGGTGTAGCGCGCCAACGGCGGCATGCGCGCTGTCGCGCTGCGACGCCGTCCTACTGCTCCGCGAAGGCACGCTCGATGACGAAGTCACCGGGCGTGCTGGTATTGCCTTCCTTGAAGCCGCGCTCTTCCAGCATGCGCTTCAGGTCGCGCAGCATCCCCGGGCTGCCGCAGATCATCACGCGGTCGTCGTCGGGGTTGATCGGCGGCATGCGCAGGTCCCTGAACAGCTTGCCGGTTTCGATCAGGTGCGTGATGCGCCCCATGTTCTTGTACGTCTCGCGGGTGACCGTGGGGTAGTAACGCAGCTTGCTGGAGATCAGGTCGCCCAGCACTTCGTGCTCGGGCAGGTGCTTCAGCAGCAGGTCGTGGTAGGCGAGTTCGTCCTTCTGCCGCACGCCGTGCACCAGGATCACCTGGTCGAACTTCTCGTACGTCTCGGGGTCGCGCACGATGCTCATGAAAGGCGCCAGCCCGGTGCCGGTGGACAGCAGGTACAGGTGCTTGCCGGGCAGCAGGTAGTCGATCAGCAGGGTGCCGGTGGGCTTGCGGCCGACCACCACGCTGTCGCCGGGCTGGATGTGCTGCAGCTTCGACGTGAGCGGGCCGTTGGGCACCTTGATGCTCAGGAACTCGAGGTGATCTTCGTAGTTGGCGCTCACGATGCTGTACGCGCGCAGCAGCGGCTTGCCGCTTTCCTGGCGCAGTCCGATCATCGTGAAGTGGCCGTTGGAAAAGCGCAGCGCCGGGTCGCGCGTGGTCGTGAAAGTGAACAGCTTGTCCGTCCAGTGGTGGACCGACAGCACTTTTTCTTCGTTGAAGGCACTCATTGCAGGATTGTCCTTGGGCAGGCGCCCCGGACGAACTATCGAGTTCTCAGATGCTTATGTGGAATAAGCCGAATTTCCGGGTGCCTTTAAGCATATTTTAGCCTTTGGCTTGCTGCCCGGCTTGACGAAGCACAATCGCGGGCATGCCCTCGTCACGCCGCCAGATCCTGCTGGGCGCCCTGTCATCCGCCGCATTGGCCGCCTGCGGACGCAAGGCCCGGCTGCCGGCGCTGCCGGCCGGCGCCACCGTGCTGGCGCTGGGCGATTCCCTCACCTTCGGTACGGGTACTTTGCCCGACAAGAGCTATCCGGCCGTGCTGGCGGCGATCACCGGCTGGAACGTAGTGAATGCGGGCGTGCCGGGCGACGTGTCCGCCCGTGCCCTGGCACGCCTGCCCGGGCTGCTGCAGGAACACTCGCCCAAGCTGGTGCTGGTCAGCATCGGCGGCAACGACTTCCTGCGCCGCATGCCCAGCGCCGAGACGCGTGCCAACATCCGCGCCATCTGCCAGCAAGCATCGGCCGCGGGCGCGCAGGTGGTGCTGATCGCCGTGCCCGAAGTGAGCGCCGTCGCCGCGGCCGTGCGGTCGCTGGGCGACCACGCGATATTCAAGGAGATCGCCGCGGACCTGAAGCTGCCGCTGCATCCGTCGGGCTGGGCTAAGGTGCTGAGCGACCCGGCCCTGAAGTCGGACACCATCCACGCCAACGCGCAGGGCTACGAGGCGTTCGCGCGCAAGCTCGCGGAAACGCTGCGCGAGCTCGGGCTGCTTGGTGGGTAGGCTGGGGTGGAGCCCCAGCGTTCGCAGCGCGCGCCTGGGCCGGGGTTGCACCCCAGCCTAGTCAGTCCAGGCGCACGAGCTTCGTCGTGTACAGCACAGCCTTTTCTGCGTAGACGTCGGCAGCGTTCTCCAGCCCGGCGATGTCGGCCTCGCCCAGCTCGCGCACCAGCTTGCCGGGCACACCCACGATCAGGCTGCGTGGCGGGAACTGCTTGCCTTCGGTGACGAGGGCGCCGGCGCCGACGATGCTGTTCTCGCCGATGACGGCGCCGTTCATCACGGTGGCCTTCATGCCGATGAGCGTGCACCGGCCGATGGTGCAGCCGTGCAGCATGGCCTGGTGGCCCACCGTCACCCGGTCTTCGATGACGATGGGAAAGCCCGGGTCGGCATGCAGCACCGCGCCTTCCTGCACGCTGCTTTCGTTGCCGATGCGGATGGGCTCGTTGTCGGCGCGGATCACCGCGCCCGGCCAGATGCTGGCGCGCTCGCCGACCGTGACGGCGCCGATCAGCGTGGCTTCGTCCGCCACGAAAGCGGTGGCGGCAATGCGGGGTTCCCGGTCGGCAATTCGGTAGCGGGGCATGCAGGCAGTCCTTGGTAACAGGGGCGAAGATACCGCATCGCTGCCCGACGCCACGCATTCACGCATACCATGTCGTCGTTGTCCGACACGACCGGTACATGCGCCGCGCCAAAGTCGCTGCATGAAGCAGCCATTCACCGTCGACGACCTCTACCTGCACCGCAAGATCACGGAGATCCACTGCACCGAGGGGCCGCCGACGGCGGCCTGCACCGTGCGGTCGGTCGACCGTGGGAACGACGGCTACATCTCGCGCCTCTGGGCCTTTCCGCTCGACGGTGGCCCGGCGGTCCCGCTGACCCACGGCCCCGGCGAGGACCAGTCGCCCCAGTGGTCGCCCCGGCAGGACCAGCTGGCCTTCGTCTCGGACCGCGGCGGCACGGCCCAGGTCTACCTGATGCCGTGCGGCGGTGGCGAGGCACGCCAGTGCGGCACCTTCCCCGGCGCAGTGAACAACCTGAAGTGGATGCCGGATGGCGAGTCGCTCGTGGTCGCAGCCGCCGTGCCCGTCGACCCGGACTGGCGTGGCGGGCGCAGCGATGGGCGCACGCCGAAGGAGCGCACGCCCGGCTCGCCCGAGGTCGCGTGGCGGCTCCCGTACAAGACAGACGGCTCGGGCTACATGCTGGCGCGCGAGGTTCACCTCTTCCGGCTCGACGCAGCGAGCGGCAAGACCACCCAGCTCACCGACGGCGCCTTCGACGTCATGGACTTCGACATCTCGCCCGACGGCAAGCACATCGCCTACGTGCGCACGCGCGAAGGCCGCTTTGCGCATCGCACCGACCTGTGGCGCTGCAACGCCGAGGGCACGCACCCGGTGCAGCTCACCAGCGGCCTCGCGATGGTGATGGGGCCGGTGTGGTCGCCCTCGGGCAACAGCATCGCTTTCTCGGGCGCCGTGCAGGAGGGCGATGCGCAGGCCAACCTGTGGCTCGTGGACTTCGCCGGCCACCTGCGGCGGCTGGGCACGCCGTCGCTCTGCGTCTGCGACCCGGAAACCCTGTACTGGGAGCCCGATGGGCGCAGCGTGCTGTTTGCGCAGGCGCACCGCGGCCGGCACCGCATCGTGCGGCTGCCGGTGGCGGCCACCGAACCCAGCGTGCTCGTGAGCGGCGACCGGCAGTTCGGCGCGTTCTGCCCGGCGGGCGCACGCATGGCGTTCAGTGCCGAACATCCCGCGCGGCCCAGCGAACTCTACGCCTGCGACAGTGTGGACGGCCGCAACGAGCAGCAGCTGAGCGACCTGAATGCGTGGTGGAGCGACCGCACGCCTGTCCAGGCCGAGGCCCGCCAGTTCCACGTGCCCGACGGCCAGGGCGGCACCGAGGTGATCGAAGGCTGGCTGCTCAAGGCCGAAGAGCGCCACTGGCCCCTGCCGCTGCTGGACGACGTGCACGGCGGCCCGGCAAGCTACGCGCTGCTCGACTTCGACACCAACGTGTACTGGCAAGTGCTGTGTTCGCGCGGATGGGCCGTGCTGGTACTCAACGCGGTGGGCTCGGCCAGCTACGGGCGCGAGTTCTGCGACCGGTTGCTGGGACGCTGGGGCGTGCTCGACTGGCCGCAACACCAGGCCGCGATCGAACAGCTGCGCAAGGACGGCGCCTGCGACGACCGCGTGGCGATCTGCGGCAAGTCGTACGGCGGCTACCTCAGCGCCTGGGCCATCGGCCACAGCGACTTGTTCCGTGCGGCCGTGGTGATGGCGCCGGTTGGGAACATCGAGGCGCACTACGGCACCTCCGACGGCGGCTACTACGCCGACCCGCTCTACATGGGCTCCCAGGGCTGCTTCGACCGCAAGCTTGCCCTGCAACTGTCGCCGCTGCGCGCGATCGAGAAGGCGGTGACGCCGACGATCTTCCTGCAGGGCAAGGAGGACGAGCGCTGCCCCAAGTGCCAGACCGAGGAGCTGTTCGTGAGCATGATGTGTGCCGGCGATACGCCGGCCGAGCTGGTGCTCTACCCGGATGAGGGGCACACGTTCCTGGGCGAGGGCAAGCCTTCAGTACGCGCCGATGCTGCCGCGCGCATCGTGGACTGGCTCGAGAAGCACGTGAGGCAGCCCGTGAAGCGCTGAAAGGGAAAAGGGCCGCGTAGGGCGGCCCTTGCGGCGACAAGCGCGGCGCGCTTACTTGCGCTGCTGCTCCTGCTGGCGCTGCTGCTCCTGCTGGTTGCCCTGGTTGCCCTGGTTGCCTTGGCTACCCTGGTTGCCCTGGCCGCTTTGGCTGCCCTGGCCGCCCTGCTGGTCCTGCTGGCGCTGCTGGCCCTGGTCCTGGTTGGGGTTCTGGTTCTGCTGGTTCTGTGCCATCTTTGAAAACTCCTTGATGTGGTCGTAGCCTCACTGGCCACGTATTGAAATTACCTGCTGCAGTGTCCATGTGGCGTCGGACGGGGCCGACACCTGCGTCAGACGCTGGCGGACTGCAGGGCTTGCTGCCTCTCTTCGAGGTCGCGGCGCAGCGCCATCAGGTCGAGCCTCGAAGCGCGGGCCTTCGGGAACAGCGTGTCGCGCTCTTCCTTTACGTGGTGCTCGACCTGGCCCGCCAGCTCGGCGACGAGCACATCCATTTCGTCGCCCGGTCCGGGCAGCGCACGGATGGCGTCCACCTGCTGCTTGACCTCCGCGTGTTCCGCGTGGGCCTCACCCAGCGCATCGCCTGCATCTGCCAGCGCGCCGCGCAGCGCGGGATAGAAGACCTCTTCCTCCACCTGCGCGTGCACGGTCAGCTCGTCACAGATCTTCATCGCCAGGGTCTCGCGGGTGGCGCCCGTGTCGTCGCGCGACCCCGTCGCGAGCCTCGCATACTCGACGAAGAGATGCTTCACGGCGATGTGGTCCGCATCGAGCAGGTCGCAGGCATCCGGTTGGGAATGGGCGGGCACGGCGTGTTCTCCGAGTTCGTGGGCGGGAAAGTCGTTCATAGCAGGGGCGGGTCCATTTCACGGCCGAAGTGGCGATGGCGGCGCATGCCCTCGACGAAGGCCTGCAGCGCGGTGTCTATGTCCGGGGCGGCGGCGAAGATGAGGCCGCTGCCGCCCTGCGTGTGGCTCTTTTCCATGCTGGCCGGCAAGCCGGCCTGCGCGAAGAGCCGGCTCGACGAGCCGATGGACAGGATGGTCTTGCAGTGGCGGAACTGGTCGCGCAGGAACTCCATGGTGTGGCCGTCCTGCGCGAGCGCTGCCACGGCTTCGTCGCCATCGGCGACGATGAGCGCATCGAACAGGAAGTTGGGTTCGTTCTCCATGGACGCATCCGCGTCGAGCGCGTCGCCGTCCGCCGCCGGGATCGGGCCGATGCGCGGCCCCACGAGGCGGGCCACCGCCCCTTCGTCCTCCAGCACCTTCTGCGCGGCCAGCACCGGCGCGCTGTCCACGCCGGGCGCCACCAGGATGGCGACCTTTCGGCCCTTGATCGAGCCGTCGCCCGGCCGCGCCATCAGCGACAGCGCGGGCGATCGCTGGACTTCCGGCGGTGCCGGGTCGGCCAGCGCGAGCGGCAGCGGCTCGGGCAACGGGTCCATGCCGAGGCCGTGCGCGACTTCCTTCGCGAGCTTCTCCGATGCGTTGCGCAGCATGGCGACGGTGCGTTCGCGGATGGCGGGCACGGTCACCTTCGACAGCTCGAAGCGGAACGCATTGGCGATGTGGCACTGTTCGACCGGCGTCTGGCTCTCGAAGAACAGCCGCGCCTGCGTGTAGTGGTCGGCAAACTTCTCCGGCTTGGCCCGCACCTTGCCCTGCTCTTCCTCAGCCTGGATGCGCGCGGGAACCGACACGAAGCCCTGCACGGCGCCGGCCTGGAAGGGGCAGCCGCCCGCCAGTGAATTCGGCTCGTAGGACACGCGGCCGCGGGGCAGGGCCTGCCGGTGGAAGCCGTCGCGCTGGTTGTTGTGCACCTGCGCCACCGGCGCGTTGATCGGGATCTCATGGAAGTTGGGACCGCCCAGCCGCGTGATCTGCGTGTCGACGTACGAGTGGATGCGCCCAGCCAGCAGCGGGTCGTTGGAGAAGTCGATGCCGGGGATGATGTGGGCCGCGCAGAAGGCCACCTGCTCCGTCTCGGCGAAGAAGTTGTCCGGGTTGCGGTTGAGCACCATGCGCCCCACCGGGCGGATCGGCACCAGGTCTTCGGGCACGATCTTGGTGGGGTCGAGGACGTCGAAGCTGAAGCCTTCGGCCTCTTCCTCGGTGAACACCTGCACGCCCAGCTCGTACTCGGGGAAGGCGCCGGCCTCGATGCGCTCCCAAAGGTCACGGCGGTGGTAGTCCGGGTCGGCGCCCGAGATCTTCACCGCTTCGTCCCACAGCAGCGAATGCGTGCCGGCCATCGGGCTCCAGTGGAACTTGACGAACACCGAGTCGCCGGCCTCGTTGACCATGCGGAAGGTGTGCACGCCGAAGCCCTGCATGGTGGCGTAGCTGCGCGGGATGGCGCGGTCGCTCATCAGCCACATGAGCATGTGCGTCGACTCGGGCATGAGCGACACGAAGTCCCAGAAGGTGTCGTGCGCGCTCGCGGCCTGCGGCATCTGGTGGTGCGGCTCGGGCTTGACCGCGTGCACGAGGTCCGGGAACTTCATGGCGTCCTGGATGAAGAACACCGGCATGTTGTTGCCCACCAGGTCCCAGTTGCCCTCGTCGGTGTAGAACTTCACCGCGAAGCCGCGCACGTCGCGTGCAGTGTCCTTCGAGCCGCGCTCGCCCTGCACGGTGGAGAATCGCACGAACACCGGTGTCACCTTGCCGGCCGCCTGGAAGGGCGCGGCCTTGGTGATGTCGGTGAGGGGCTCGTAGCACTCGAAGAAGCCGTGCGCGGCCGAACCGCGCGCGTGCACGATGCGCTCGGGGATGCGCTCGTGGTCGAAGTGCGTGATCTTCTCGCGCAGGATGAAGTCTTCCAGCAACGCCGGGCCGCGCACCCCGTACTTCAGCGAGTTCTGGTTGTCGGCGATGCGCACGCCCTGGTTGGTGGTCAGCGCGCGGCCGCTCGAGTCGACGCGCACGCGGTCGAGCGGCGCGTTGGTGGCGTTCTCGCCTTCCGGCGCGACGGTGCCGGTCTTGCCGGAACCTTGCGCCTCCGACAGCGTGCTGGCGGTCGGCAGGCGCGAGGGCGGCTCGGAACTCGCGCCTTGCGGCGGCGCCAGTCCATTGGCGAAGCCGTGCTCGGACGCCTTGGCCGGATTCCACGGCATCGACGCCGCCAGCTGCTGGGTCTCTTCGAACTTGCGCGACGGCAGGTCGGAACTGTCGGCCACGCGGGCCTTGCCGGGGCCGCTGTCGGTGTTGCGCGCGGCCGATTTCGAGGCGGGCTTCCTGGGTTTGGACATGGAACTTCGGCTCCTTGCTGGAGGCGAAACGGTAAGAGGGGCTGTGTAGCGGTCCTGTAGGACTGCGCCGCCACCTGCCGCGTCATCAATACGTTCCTACACTGGTCCCTGTGCCCATCGTCATTTCAGAATCGGAAGGCCTGCGCCTGATGCAGTTCGGCACGCCCTGGTGCCAGGGCGCGATGCGCCTGAACGCGCCGGACCGGCTGGAGCTGGAGTACGCGGTGCGCATGTCGGCGTGGCTGCTGTTGCGCGAGCCGGCCGGGCACCTGGTGACGCTGGGGCTGGGAGCGGCGTCGCTCACCAAGTTCGCGTACCGCGTGCTGGGCATGGAGACGACGGCCGTGGAGATCGATGAAGAAGTCATAGATGCGTGCCGCCGGCACTTCCTGCTGCCGCCCGACGGCGATGGCCTGCAGGTGGTGCACGCCGATGCGGCCGGGTTCATGGCGCGCGCCCACGGCTTCGACGTGATCCAGGTCGACGCCTACGACGCCCTGGTCGAGAAGCCCGCGCTGGACACCGCGCCGTTCTATGCCGACTGCCGCAGGGCGCTGAGCGAAGGCGGCACGGTGTGCGTGAACCTGGTCGGCCGCGCGCTCGACGTGCGCGCCAGCGTCGCTCGCATCCGCGATGGGTTGCAGCCGAGAGCCGTCTGGCAGTTCCCGCCGACCGAAGCGGGCAACGTGGTCGTCATCGCGCACTGCGGCGCTGTCCCCGATGAGGCTGTGCTGGCCGGGCGAGCCAGCGATATCGAGTGGCACTGGGACCTGCCCGCGCGCGAGTGGCTGGCTATGGTGCGGCGCTCGCCGGGCTGAGGGCGATCAGGCGCGCGTGTTGAACGCCACCGCGGCCTTGACCAGCGCCTTGAAAGCCTTCTCGTCCACCTGCACGCCTTCGGCGATGTCGATCGCGCGGCGCGTGTTGCCGTCCAGGCTGGAGTTGAACAGGCCCGCCGGGTCATCGATCGATGCGCCTTTGGCGAAGGTGAGCTTCACGGCCTTCTTGTAGGCCTCGCCGGTGCAGACGATCCCGCCGTGCGACCACACCGGCACGTTCCACTTCCACTCTTCCACCACTTTCGGGTCGGCCTGCCGGATGAGCTTGCGCATGCGCGCCAGCGCCTCGCCGCGCCAGTCGCCCAGCTCGAGGATGCGCCGGTCGATGAGTGCGGAGGGATCTTCTTGTGCTGACACAGCTGTCTTCTTCATGGGCGCGCATCGTACTGCGGGCGGCTAAGGGATGTACAGCTTGGTGGAGTGCTTCACTTCCTCCATCACCGCATACGTCCTCGTCTCGCGCACGCCCGGTAGCTGCCACAGCACCTTGCCGGCGAAGTCGCGATACGCATCCATGTCGGCCACGCGCGTCTTGACCAGGTAGTCGAAGCCACCCGCCACCATGTGGCACTCGAGGATCTCGGGGTGCACTTGCACCGCGGCGCGGAACTCGTCGAACACGTTGGGCGTGGTGCGGTCCAGGTGCACCTCGACGAACACCAGCATGCCGGCGCCCAGCAGCTTGGGGTTGAGCCGCGCCTCGTAGCCCTGGATGTAGCCGTCGCGCGTGAGCCGCTGCACGCGCGCCAGCACGGCGGTGGGCGACAGGGCCACGGCTTCCGCGAGCTTCAGGTTGGAAATGCGGCCGTCGTCCTGCAGCTGCTGCAGGATGCGCCGGTCGGTGCGGTCGAGCTCCTCAAGACTGGGCATGGCAGTAGCGAATGATTCGGCAGGCGGAAGGGATTTCGAAACAATATCCTATCGGGAAACCGGATCATTGCGGATATGAACATGTTCTACCAGCCCGCCGAACTGGCCGCGACGCCCCTGCGCCGGGCCGTCACCGCGGCCACCCGAACCCCCGAACCGGAAGCCGTGCAACTCGTGGTGGAGGGTGCGCGCGTACCCAGTCACGTGGCGTCCCAGGCCAGCGCGCTGGCGCTGCGCATCGCACATACCCTGCGCACGCGCAAGGCCAGCGCGGGGCGCGCGGGCATCGTGCAGAACCTGCTGCAGGAATATGCGCTGTCGTCGCAGGAGGGCATCGCTCTGATGTGCCTGGCCGAAGCGTTGCTGCGCATTCCCGATGCCGCCACACGCGACACGCTGATCCGCGACAAGATCGCACGCGGGCAATGGCAATCGCACCTGGGGCAAAGCCCGTCGCTATTCGTGAATGCGGCTACGTGGGGCTTGCTGCTCACCGGCAAGCTGGTGGCCACGCACAGCGAGTCGGGCCTGTCGTCCGCCATCGGCCGGCTGGTCGGCCTGGGCGGCGAGCCGCTCATCCGCAAGGGCGTCGACATGGCCATGCGCATGATGGGCGAGCAGTTCGTCACCGGCGAATCCATCGCCGAAGCACTGGAAAACGCGCGGCCGCGCGAGCAGGAGGGCTTCCGCTACTCGTTCGACATGCTCGGCGAAGCGGCGCTCACGGCCGGCGACGCGCAGCGCTACCTGCGCGACTACGAGAACGCGATTCACGCGATCGGCAGGGCCTCCGCCGGCCGCGGCATCTACGCAGGGCCCGGCATCTCCATCAAGCTGTCGGCGCTGCACCCGCGCTACAGCCGCGCGCAATACGACCGCGTAATGGGCGAGCTGTATCCCCTGCTGGTGCGGCTGTGCGCGCTGGCCAAGCGCTACGACATCGGGCTGAACATCGACGCCGAAGAAGCGGACCGGCTGGAGATCTCGCTCGACCTGCTGGAGAAGCTGTCGTTCGAGCCGCAGCTGCAAGGCTGGAACGGCCTGGGCTTCGTGGTGCAGGCCTACCTGAAGCGCTGCCCCTTTGTCGTCGACGCAGTGATCGACATCGCACGGCGCAGCCAACGGCGCCTGATGGTACGGCTGGTGAAGGGCGCGTACTGGGACTCGGAGATCAAGCGGGCCCAGCTCGACGGGCAGGATGGCTACCCGGTGTACACGCGCAAGCCCTACACCGACGCGTCGTACATCGCATGCGCACGCAAGCTGCTGGCGGCGCCGGACCAGGTGTACCCGCAGTTCGCCACGCACAACGCGCAGACGCTGGCCACCATCTACCAGCTGGCGGGCCCTGCGGGCTACACGCCCACGCAATACGAGTTCCAGTGCCTGCACGGCATGGGCGAGCCGCTGTACGAACAGGTGGTGGGCGACAGGGCGCACGGCAAGCTGGGGCGGCCGTGCCGCATCTACGCGCCGGTGGGCACGCACGAGACGCTGCTGGCCTACCTGGTGCGCCGGCTGCTGGAGAACGGCGCCAACACCTCTTTCGTGAACCAGATCGCCGACCCCAACCTGGCGCTGGATACGCTGGTGCGCGACCCGGTCAACATCATCGAGGACTACGCGAGAAAGGAAGGCGCCATCGGCCGGCCGCACCCGGCGATCCCCCTGCCGCGCGACCTGTACGGCAGCGTGCGGCGCAATTCGCGCGGCGTCGACCTGGCCAGCGAGTCGCAGCTGCGCGAGCTGGCAGAAGCGTTCGACGCCTCTGCGCGAGACCCGTGGCAGGCGCGGCCGCTGCTGGCCGAAGAAGCGGGCTCGGGCTTGCCGGAGCCGGTGCTCAACCCAGCCGACCGAAATGACACAGTGGGCGAAGTACGTGCGGCCACGCCGGATGAAGTGGAGCTGGCGCTGGAAAGCGCTGCGCGCGCCGCACCGAACTGGGCCGCAACGGCGCCCAGCGAGCGCGCCCGCCTGCTGGAAGCCGCCGCCGGCCGGCTGGAAGCCGACATGCCGCGCCTGATGGGCCTGCTGGTGCGCGAAGCGGGCAAGACCGCATCGAACGCAGTGGCCGAAGTGCGCGAAGCGGTGGATTTCCTGCGCTACTACGCCAGCGAAGTGCGCAAGGACTTCGACAACGCCACGCACGTACCGCTGGGCCCCGTGGTGTGCATCAGCCCGTGGAACTTTCCGCTGGCGATCTTCACGGGCCAAGTCTCGGCTGCGCTGGCAGCGGGCAACGTGGTGCTCGCCAAACCCGCCGAGCAGACGCCGCTGGTTGCGGCCGAAGCCGTGCGCGCGTTGTGGGCCGCCGGCGTGCCGCGCGATGCGGTGCAGTTGCTGCCGGGTGAAGGCTCGGTGGTGGGTGCGAAGCTCGTTGCGGATGCCCGCGTGCAAGGTGTGCTGTTCACCGGCTCCACGGAAGTCGCGCGCTTGCTGCAAGCCAGCGTGGCAGGCCGCGTGCACGCGAACGGCCGCGCCATTCCGCTGGTCGCCGAGACCGGCGGCCAGAACGCGATGATCGTCGACTCGTCGGCGCTGGCCGAGCAGGTGGTGGCCGACGTGCTCAACTCCGCCTTCGACAGCGCGGGCCAGCGCTGCTCGGCGCTGCGCGTGCTGTGCGTGCAGGAGGAAGCGGCGGACCGCATTCTCGAGATGCTGCTGGGCGCGATGGCCGAACTGCGCGTGGGCAACCCGGCGCGCCTTGCCACCGACGTGGGACCGGTGATCGACCAGGAAGCCAAGGCCAACATCGACCGCCACATCCAGGACATGCGGGCCACGGGCCATCGCGTGCACCAGGTCGCGGGACACACCGAACACCCGCTGGACGCCGGCACCTTCGTGCTGCCGACCGTGATCGAGATCGACAGCATCGCCGAGCTGGGCCGCGAGGTGTTCGGGCCGGTGCTGCACTTCGTGCGTTACCGGCGCGACGAACTCGACGCGCTGGTCGGGCAGGTCAACGCCACGGGCTATGGCCTGACCATGGGCCTGCACACGCGCATCGACGAGACGATCGCGCGCGTGGTCGACGCCGCGCATGCGGGCAACATCTACGTCAACCGCAACATGGTGGGGGCGGTGGTGGGCGTGCAGCCGTTCGGCGGCGAAGGCTTGTCAGGCACGGGGCCGAAGGCGGGTGGGCCGCTGTACCTGTATCGGCTACTGGCCAGGCGGCCCTTCGACGTGCTGGCGCGCGCGCTCGGTATGGACAGTGCGCCGCCTGCGGAACATCCCGGTGCCTTGCTGGCGCTGATGGGGTGGGCCAGCTCGGGCCATCCGAAGGTGTCCGCGGCCGCCGCTGCATTCGAGAACGCCGCCCGCCCCGGTGCTGCGGTGACCCTGCCCGGTCCCACCGGCGAGCGCAACGTGTATTCGATCGCGCCGCGTTCCGCGGTGTTGTGCCTGGCCGGCACGGACGAAGACCGGCTGGTGCAACTGGCTGCGGTGCTGGCAGTGGGCAGCCGTGCCATCTGGCCCGCGGAGGCGCAGGCGCTGCTGCAGCAGCTGCCTGCGGAAGTGCATGCGCACGTGGCGTTGGCGCGCGACTGGGCGGCGCCTGCCGTGGCCTTTGACGCTGTGCTGCTGCACGGCTCGACTGAGGAACTGGCCGAAGTGCAGAGGTTGCTCAGCCGCCGCGAAGGCGCCGTGGTGTGCGTCGAGCGCCTCGAGCCCGGCGAATGGGCGGCGCCCCTCGAGCGGCTGATGATCGAACGCTCGCTCAGCATCAACACCGCCGCGGCGGGCGGTAATGCGTCGCTGATGACGATCGGTTAGGCGCCCAAGCCCTGCTCAGTCGAAGTCGAGCAAGACCTTCATCGCCTGCGACCGGTCCGCCGCCAGCGCGAAGGCGCGGCTTGCATCGCGGTACGGCAGGGTGGCCGAGATCAGGGGCTTCACGTCCACCAGGCCCTTGTTCAGCAGGGCCACCGCGGTTGCGAACTCTTCGTGGAAACGGAACGCACCGCGCAGGTCGAACTCTTTCGCCACGATTGTATTGACAGGCAGGGTCATGTTTCCGCCCAGGCCCACCTGCACGATGACCCCGCGCGGGCGCAGCGCGGCAAAGGCGCCGACCAGCGCGCGCTCGTTGCCGCTCGCCTCGAACAGCACGTCGAAGAAGCCCTTGTCCGCCTCGTAGCGCGCCAGCGCCTGCGGGTCCTGCGCAACGTCCAGCGTTTCGTCGGCGCCCACCTTCGCTGCGCTGCGCAGCGGCGCAGCGGCCACGTCGGTCACCGTGATGTGCGTCGCGCCGGCACGTCGCGCAGCGATCACCAGCAGCGCGCCTATCGGCCCGCAGCCGGTAACCAGCACGCTCTTGCCCACCAGCGAACCGGCGCGCCGCACGGCATGCAGCGCCACCGACAGCGGCTCGGCGAGCGCGCCTTCGGCGTCGCTCACGTTGTCGGCGAGCCGGTGCGCCTGCGTCGCATCGACCACCAGTTCCTGCCGGAACGCGCCCTGGATGTGGGGCATGCGCATCGCGCTGCCGTAGTACCTCATGTCGAGGCAGTGGTTCTGCAGGCCCTGCTGGCAGTAGCGGCACAGGGCGCACGGGCGGCTCGGGCTCACCGCGACGCGGTGCCCCACCTCGAAGCCACTCACGCCGGAGCCGACCGTCTCGACGACGCCGGACACTTCGTGCCCCAGGATCATGGGCTGCTGGATGCGCACCGCGCCGAAGCCGCCATGCTGGTAATAGTGCAGGTCGGACCCGCAGATGCCGCCGCAACGCACCCGCACCTTCAACTGGTGCGGCAGGGTGCTGGGTGTCGGCACCTCTTCGATGCGGAGGTCGCCGCTCGCGTGGATGATGAGTGCTTCCATAGGGGCTCAGAGAGTGGCAGTCACGCCGCCGTCGACATAGAGGATGTGGCCGTTGACGAAGTTGGAGGCGTCGCTCGCGAGGAACACGGCGGCGCCTACGAGGTCTTCCACGTCGCCCCAGCGGCGCGAAGGCGTGCGGCCGACCAGCCACGCGGTGAACTCGGCGTTGTCCACCAGTGCCTGCGTGAGCTCGGTCCTGAAGTAGCCGGGCCCGAGCCCGTTGACCTGGATGCCGTGCGGCCCCCAG
>JACRAY010000009.1 GCA_016213325.1 Burkholderiales bacterium
CCATCTTGAACTCAGCACCGTGCATGCGCCTGTTCGGGGATTGGGATGCTTTGGAGTGCATTGGTGTCCACCTGTTTGAGGTGGACGCCATCGTCTCTGGAGCGTCAGCCCAAGACAAGGTGGGATGGCTGGACGCTCACTTCGCTTCTTTCAACTGGGAGTTGTTCAAGGTGTCCAGGTTTTCATATGTCCAGTCGTACCAGCTCATGGCAAGTGGCCTTTCCGATCGAGTTTGTAGACGGTTGCCAGCCATGCCGACCATTGTGGTTGCGTCGGACTTGCGGCAGCCCGTGCCGCGGCAACCCATGCTCCGATCACGTCACGCCGATAGCTTCCCGTGCGCTCGTACAAATTCGATGTACTCAAGCAGGTACGGCATCACGTCAGCCTCCAGCCTCTTGAACAGTTCGTCTACGACTGGGCGCACGAGTTTCTCCGCTTCTTCTGCCGTCATGGCCGCCTGCTGATTCACGCGACGCACGAATTCGTGTCCCGCCGCCTCGGGGTTGCTGGCGTAGTCCAGCGGATTGAATGATTCGACAGGATCAGGAATCTGCCAGGCTCCGGTTCCCTTGTCTCCCCACAGGCGCTGTGCACCTGCAATCATTTCAGCCTCGGCGTATGCACTTTGGCGATCTAGGAGCGGGAACCTGTAGTCAGCCCGTTCTTTCGTCGGATATGCCTCGGCCGACCATCCAAATTCACAGTAGAACTTCTCCCATTTGGAACTGACCCAAATGAACAGAAACACATTTCCGACTCCGTCAACTAACCATGCATACGCGCGCCCAAGCTCGGGCTTCTGCTTGCACTTCTTGAACAGGGGCCAACGTGACTGCAGCTCTTGCTCGAACAGTCGAAACAGGTGCTTCGAGTACTTCCTGTTCACTTGATGCACCCCTCGATGACCATCTCGCCGAGGAACGCGCCGAGTCCCAGGAAGCCTTCCACGACTTGAACAGTGCCAGCGTTGCCAGACACCGAATCGAGCATCTTCTTCGCTCTGGCATCGGTCTTGAGCTGCTTGTAGGCGACCAGCAATCCTTCCTCGCCCTTGTCGATCATCGCCTGGAGCTGCTTGACGGCTCGGGCGAACGCACCACTGGAAGAGCCAGCCGGCAACTGGTATTTCACTTCGATGTTCTTTACCTTGCCGCCCATCTCGACGAAGAAGTCGATGACAGCTTTTGCGCCGCCATTGGTCGTAGTCAGGGTCTTCTTCGGAGTTATCGTTGCCCCAGGCTTCAGGCAATGCTTAACCAGCTTTTCCACGCCTTCTTCGACAATCTTACCGAGCTGCTGCAAAGCTTTCCCCCCTGCCTGCTTACCGCCTGACAGGAAAGCCTGACGGACTGCGGTCAATTGAATGTTGGCAGAGGTGTTGAGCTCTCCGAGCGAGTACTGTCCAGAAGGATCCGTGTTGTGCACGGGGTCGCTGTGTGCATAGGCATAGCGATTCAGGCTGCGCGGGTCCGTCTGCCCTCCCTCGTACGGATCCGCGCTGATGAACCTCCCAGTCCGCGGGTCATACCACCGCGCCCGGAGATACAGCAGCTGCGCATCCTGGTCCCAGTATTCCCCCGTGTACAGGTGGCTTTGCTTCAGCCCTGTCGCCTGGTCCAGGTTGCCGAATGCGTCCACGTCGATCTGTTCCACGACGTCCCCAGCGGCATTCACGGCACCGAGGCTGCTCCCCAAGTGCCCGTACAGCGGATAGACCTCCTCCACCCCGGCAGCCGTCGTGCGTGCCTGCCGGACCAACCCGATGCCGCGCACATAGTCGATCGCCTCCGAACCCGTCGCCTCTCGCACCACCTGCGGCAGCTCGTGGTTGGTATCGACCAGGTAGGTCCTTGCATCGGCGCCTACCTTGCGAATCCGATTGCCATCGTCGTCATAGGCATAGCGCGCCAGAGGCGCGGCAGCCTGCGCCGCCGCCAGGTTCGCCCCGATGCGGAAATCGATCAGCCGGTTCCGGGGGTCGAACCGGTACAGCGTCACTCGCCCCGGCTCGGACTTGCTCGCCAGGTTGCCGTTGCCGTCGTAGGTGTAGTCGATGCTCCGAATCCCACCGCTGGCCAGACTCAAGGTCTCGCGCGTCAGCCGGTCGGCAACGTCGTAGGTGTAGGTCGTGATATCGGTGCCACTCGCCGTGGCAACCGTCATCTGCGTGCGGTTGCCGACCAGGTCGTAGGCATAGCGCGTGTCGGTCTTGCCGCCCGAGTGGTCCCTCACCTCGCGGGCAAGGCGAGCCAAGCCGTCGTATTCAAACTCCTGAATCACGTCGACCCGCGCGGTCATCTGCCCTGTCGTGCCCACGGAGCCGTCGGCGCGGTCCGTCACGATCTTTGCGATCACTCCCCCGGGACCGCGCGTGATGCGCTGGCCCGCGACGAAGGTGACGGCCTGCCCGAAGTGACGGACATGGGCGACCAGCGTGACCCGCCCCGCCGCGTCGTAGTTGATGGATGTCCTCAGGAACTGCGGCTGCCCATTGAAGGCGTCCAGGTCCCTTTCGATGACCGCCAGGCGGCCCACGCTTTCGTAGCCGTAGCGCGCCTGCTTGCCGCCGGGCATGAGCACCTTGAGCATGCGGCCCGCGTCGTCGTACTCGTAACGCACCGTGCCGGCGCCGGAGACGCTGCGCTCGAGCACGTTGCCCAGCGCGTCCGGCGCGTAGCTGATGCGCCCGATCGGGCTCGCGGCTTCGAGCAGCCGGTCGGACGTGTCGTAGCGGAAGGTCTGCAGGCCGTCGAGCGTGGTGGGCCCGTGCTCCTGGCGCGACTGCAGCATGTCCACCGGCGTGTAGCCGTAGGTCACGCTGCTGCCGGCGATGCCGGCGTTGCTGCCCCGGCCGGCCGGTATGACCTGGCCGCTGCGGCGGTTCATCACGTCGTACTGGAAGCTGAAGGCCTCGCCGGCGAACGTGGTGTGCGCCAGCAGGTTGTCTGCCAGGCCGTAGCTGAAGGTCTCCTGGCTGCCGTCAGGAAGGGTGCGGCCGGTGACGCGGCTCTTGGCGTCGAAGGCCCAACCGGTCTTCCTGCCCAACGCGTCGACCTGGGCGGTCTTGTTGCCGGCCTCGTCGTAGGCGTAAGTGGTGGTGGCGACGGTCGTCGCGGGCTGGGCTTGTACCAGTGACGTGGCAACCAGCAAGGCCCACACAAGGGCCACAGCCATGCAGCGCGCAGGTGTCCTCATGCACCTTTCCTCCCCTGCGCGGGAATGTAAGGAAAAGGGCCTAGTCCGTCAACCGATCAAGAACAGCGCCGGGTCGATCGACACCCGATTCAGCGTCACCCCAAGGTGCAGGTGCGGCCCCGTCACCCTGCCGGTAGCCCCCACCTTCCCCACCACGTCGCCCGCGCGTACCTTGTCCCCCACCTTCACGTCGATCGCACTCAGGTGGCACATCAAGGTCAGCAACCCGCCCCCATGGTCGACCCAGGCCGCGTAGCCGCTGAAGAAGTAATCGCCGGTATCTACCACCCGCCCCGCCAGCGGCGCCACCACCGGTGTCCCCGTCCCCGCCGCAATGTCCATCCCCGGATGCGGCGACCGCGCCTGCCCATTGAACACCCGTCGCAGCCCGAACGAGCTGGAGCGCCGCCCCGCCACCGGTGCCCGCATCGCCAGCGACTCAGGCTCGGGCTGCGTGAAAGTCGCCATCACCTGCCGCAGGTGCACGCGCTCACGCTCGGCTCGCGCCTCGTCTTCGGGCGACAGGTCCACGTGCTTGGGATTGACCTTGAGCTTCTGCACCGGGTACTGCTTGGGGCGAACGACGTAGTCGATCGTGCGGCCGTCGACAGTCACCTGTGCAGGCCCAGGCTCGGCAGACAACGGAATGCCGACCAGCGCTGCCCAGCCTTGGGGTGAACCAACGACAAGCAGCGGCACATCGCCGCTGCGGGCTACCGGCCTGACAGCTGACGCTCCCAATGCGATGCGCGCCACGCCACCCGGCACAGCCAGTACGCGAGGACCCGTGGCCGCCAGCGACGGAAACGCCGCCACCGCAGCCAGCGACAAGACGAACCCTCGCCGTTGGGAATCAATAGCCCGCATCCTGCGCCAGCGAGAAGAAACCGGACAACGCACCGACGTCGTGAAGGACCAGGGTCGTCCCGTTGTGAAGGTAGATGCGGCCATTGGCCTCGGCCAGGTAGAGTCCGCTGCCGGGGTAGTAGCGATAGGTGTAGGGTCCGTATCGCCCCGCCGTGGCGGGCAGCGGGAACAGGTCAGGGTAGAGCACCTCGCCCCAGTTGAAAACCCGGTCCACCGCAGGCGGTGCCCACTTGCGGAACCACGCGCCGAGCACGGCCTCGGCGGGCTTGCCCCGCACGTTGGCCGACTTGTCGTAAGCCGAGTCGCCCTGCGCCCATGAGCGATACGGGTTGTCGCGAAAGTGGTACCCCCAGCTCAGCAGCCCCATGACCCGCCCGTTGCCGACGGGCATGGCGGCAATGACTTCTGCGGCGGCCTGGTACAGGTCGGCCTGCTGCAGGTAGTCGCGCGTGCGCTGCGGAGCCACCGAACCGCAACCGAGGCATGGCTCGATGTATTCGCCGTTGACCACGCCGCCATGGACCGATGGCGTGCCGATCATCACCAGTAGCGGCACGGGGGCGTCCGACAACGTGGCGAACAAGGTCGTCAGGCTCGATCGCATGCGTGCGCGCGTCTGCGCAGGCGCCAGAACCTCGTCGGGCGTGTCCTTCTTGATGCCGTCGTAGACGCTCAGGCCGATGGCGTCGAAGAGGGCCAGGAACTCATTGCGCGCTTCGGGGGAAAAGACAGCGAAGTCATGCTGGGCGTTAGCGGTGGTGGCCATGCCGATGTACGTGACCTTCCCGGTGTAGCCGACGCCCCGCACGGCTTCGATCAGTTGGCGCCACCGCGCGGTGCCGCCCATCTGGACCATGTAGCCGCGGTTGTACCCCAGCGCGAGCCATTCGATGCCCAGGTCGCGTGCAAGCGCCGCCTTTTGCAGGACGACGGGCTGGTAGGCGGCGAAGAAGGCGGCCCAGAACGCGGTGTTGCTCGCCGGTACTTCCCAGATGGACGGATGTCCTGGCAGGGACCCCGGCTCGATCCCCAGCATCATCATGAACTGCATGCCGCGTGCGCGCGACTCCTGCACCAGCCCCGCGTACTGCAACGGGGTCGGCCCGCCGATGGTCGAACTGCCGGCCACGATCGACACCGAGGGCGTCAGCGTGTCGAAGTCCAGCAGCCACGCCGGGTCGGGGTAGGCCACCAGGTTGGCACCGGTCATCGTCTTGATGCGCTCGTAGGTGGGCACGAACAGGTTCTCGGCGAACATGTTCTGGATGTAGCCGCCGGCATCCATGGTGACGACGCCAGTCACGAAGCCCGGGCGCGGTGCGGTGGCAACGGCGGGGTACATGCCGATGCCCAGCGCAGTTTTCGGGTCGGACGCCAGCCAGGGCAGAGTCGTGCTCATCGACCCGGGCAGCGAGACATCCAGGGCCAGTGCGTCTTCACCCGGGTTGGCCGGGGCCGGCAGGGAGAACTGGCCGATGCCGTTGGTGATGGCGGTGGCCCCGGCCAAGCTGACCTGGGCGCCTGGCAGGCCCGACGGCGGCACGAAGTGGGCTTCGTAAGCGATCGAGTCGGACCGGGCGTAGGAGACGCCGGAGACGGTGTCGTCTTGCGTCAAGGCGGCGGCATTGCGTGCCGGCGGGGCCTTCGACACTTCCAGCCCGCCACCACCACCGCAGGCGCAGAGCGCCAGGCACAGGGTTGCAGAGGCGAGCCATCGCATCCGCCTATCGTATCTCCGCCGCCCCGGCGATCGAGAGGACAAGCTCTCAGGGCTTCACGAACTTCAGCACGAACTCGTCCTTGGGCATGGCCGGCACGGGCGTGTTGCGGTCGCGCGGGTCGTTCGGGTTGCGCATGAAGTTGCCGCTGTCCAGCAGCCGGAACCCCGCGGCCTCCACTTCACGGCGCAGGAAAGCTTCTTCGATGCGATGCAGCGTGCCCGACTCCGAGATTCCGGTGCCGGGCCGGCCCGAGTGATCCGCAACCACGTAGATGCCGCCTGGCTTGAGGGCCTTGAAAATCGCTGCATTCACCCGCGCGCGATCGACTCCCATGTGCCCGAAGTCGTGGTAGTTGAACATCAGCGTGACCAGGTCCAGCGCGCCGCTGGCGACTTCGGGCGCAGCGGGGTCTTCGAAAGGACGCGTCACGTGGACGATGTGCTGGAGTGCCGGGTTGCGCGTGCGCTCAGCCAGCGTGGGCATGGGAGGTGCCGCCCCGGGCGCAGGCGGTGCCGCCTGGCCTTCGGGCTGCGGCGGAGGCGTGGGGTTCTCGCGACGCGGCGGGGTCTGCGCATAGACCTTTCCCGTGGGACCGACGGCGCGCGCGACCAGCTCGGACGTGTAGCCTCGCCCCGCGCTCACGTCCATGGCCACCATGCCGGGCCGCACGCCTATGAAGGCCAGCATCTCGGCGGGCTTGCGGCGGATGTCGTTGAAGCGGTCGCCGGGCGCGCGGTCTGGCGCGGCGAGCAGGGTCGCTATCTGGTCTTGCGAGATGGCGCTTTGTGTCGCGCAGCCCGTGAGCGTTGCCATTGCGGTGGCAACGAACATGACTCCGATGGCTTTCATGGACTTCTCCCGTGTGCCCCTAGGCAGCAGCCGTGTGCCGTCATTCTGCACTGACGGATCTTTGCGGGGTCGGGGAGCAAGGCCGGTCCTTGCCGTGACCAGCTATAATAAGACAAGCTGCGCGCAAGAAAAAGGTGTCGGCAGTTCGGTCGCTAACGAACGACGTTGACCGTGTCCTCGCCGCGCAGCGATTGGCCACCAAACGTCTTGGCCGTGAGCACCGCTGTCGAGTCACCCTGAGGTAACGTCAACTGATCTGTCTCCACGTGGCAAAGCAAGTCCAGAAAACCGTCGCTATTGAAGTCGCGCGGACTGCAGGAGTACTTGCCACTCTTGCCAACCCGGCGCACGCCTGCTCCTGCAAGGTTGATAGTTCCCGGGTCGATCTGCGTTGCGTCAAATACGGCGCTGCCCTTGATCGCCACCTGGACTACACCCCCCGAAGTGAGATTGATGCGGTTCGGGAAGATCCCGGGTTTGATGTCGATGCCAACAGTCGTGACCCCTGACCCAGGTGGTGGAGTGATCGCCAACCCAACCGGTCGGCTTCCAACGCCGATCGCAGCAACTACGGTGTTGCTCGCCGTGTCTATCACAGACACCGAGTCATCGAATGGATTCGCAAAGTAGACTCGATTCCCGTCGGGAGTTGCCGCCATCTGGAAAGAACTCCGGCTGTTCGGAATCGTAGCGACGACGGCGTTGGTCGAAGTATCGATCACATAAACCGGGTTGGAGCTTGACCCGGCCAGCCCTACGTATGCGCGGTTTCCCGCAGGGGTGATTGCGACGCCGAGCGGTTGAATCCCGACACCGATCGATGCGATCGGTGTGTTGCTGGCTGTATCGATGACGGTAACGCAGTGACATTGCTGACTGGCCACATACGCACGTGTGCCATCTGGTGTGATGGCAATCCAGAACGGATCCTGTCCGACCGGAACGGTGGCAATCACAGTATTCGTTGCCGTGCTGATGACAGAGACTGAGTTGGACTGACCGTTGGTCACGTAGACCCGACTCCCATCCGGGGTGATCGCCAGCTGAAATGGCGCCAAGCCCACGCCAATCGATCCGATCACCGAGTTGGCAGCGGTATCGATAACCGACACCGTCGCGAAACTGGTTGGCGCATGGTTCGCCACATATGCGCGCGTTCCATCTGGGGTGATTGCTATGCCCGTAGGAGTGCTGCCCACATTCGGCACCGTCGCAACGACCGAATTGCTGGCCGCGTCGATGACCGAGACAGAGTTGGAAACGGCATTCGTCACATAGACGCGCTTGCCGTCCGGGGTAATGGCTACTCCCCAAGGTTCACTCTCGACTCCTATGGTGGCAACCAGGGTGTTGGTGGCTGCATCGATCACAGTGACCGACGCGGACTGCTCGTTCGTCACGTAGACAAAAGGAGCAGCGCTGGCGGGCAGGCTGAGAAGACCCCATACTGCGAGCAATAGCCCGCAAGACCGACGAACAAGGAAATGCCACATAAGTCCCTCCCCAGGGCGCGGTATCACAGAGTCTCAGGCCAGGTCGGTGATCCGCGTGCCTCCAATCTATGCGAACGCCGCAATTGGTGCAAGCCCGCTCCTCCGAAAGGAGGCGGCAGGTGAACGCCCCGAGTGACAACTTCTCACGCCCGGACTGAGTTGCAAGCCGCTCAGCGCATGTGTGTGACCGTACGCAACGAGCAGTGCGCGCTAACCACGCGCGGAGCTGCAGCGCCCGACTGGCCGCCCGACCTGCCCAGCGGAAAGGCCGATTGCGTGCTGCGCGTCACGCAGAACCGCAGCCACGCGCTGGACCAGCAGTGGCCGCTGGCCTCCACTCAGGGCTTCACCGATCACGACGCGCTGGTGCCGGTGAATGAACACGCCTTCCCCGTGGGGCGCACCAGCGGCAAGTGGAACGCCGAGATCGTGGTCAACCGCGAACTCCTCGCGCGCAGGGGCGACGGCGAACTGCATGTGGGCATCGACAACGTCGACGGCTTCTGTGCATTTTAAGCGGCCGCGCGGCTCTGCTGCCGACGGCGATTCGGTAACCATAGCGCCGGCCGTGGACCTGGTCCACCACAAGCTGTACTGGCGCAGCACGACGCAAGTGGAGGCCGGCACGAGCCAGCTGCTGGCCAAGGGCACCAAGCCCTACTCGCTGAAGGTGCGCAGCGGCACGGACCTGAAGTTCCTGTTGTCGCGCGGGCAGATCCGCGTCAACCATGGGCAAAGACCATTTGCATAGCTGCTAGGAGCGCCAGAGGATGGCCACCGACTACTGGACCTCCTCGCCGTACGACCGTGACGCTGCGCAGAACCCCACTCCGGATCGCACTGGCGCGCTGCGCAACATCAGGCAGGGCTACAGTTCTCATACTTGGCCGGCGCCGCCGAGGCCGACCGCATCGAGCGGTCGCAAGCCTCTTCGGCGAGCATACCGGGTGGGTTCTCCCTTCTCTTCTTAGATGTGGCGGGCCCAGGGTACGACCCGCAATTGAAAAGGCGGGAGGCGAACTTGACGGATAGTGCTGTACGCCCAGATACTTCCGTTTGACAACCACCAGCCATGGCCGAACAGCGACGCGATGGGGAACATCGGGACAGGGACCACAAGCATGCCGATTCAAATCGGAGTTGTGACGCCTCGAGATTTCTTGCGCGCGAACGACCTCTGATCTTCTGGACTTTAGCGATGAGATTCCGTTGCTACATGAGTATGAGCCAGAGGACTCGCTGACAAAGCCATGGCCGACTCTTCTTCTGCGTTTGGACCCGGCCGAGATTGGTTCCCGCTTACACTGGAACTGCCGTCCAACTTGTTCGAGAGAAGACTATTCGCGATTGAGGGAATTGATGGTTCGGGAAAGACATCCCTCACTGAAAGAGTCTCCCAAATCCTCCGTGAGGGTGCCATCGATGTGCTGACGACAACTGCGCCTTCTCCGTGGTTGCGTGACCACCCGGCTTGGATTGAATGGCATCACAGACCCGAAACAAGGCCGGACAGCAGCGAGTTTGGTCTCTCCCTCCTATCTCTAGGTGACAGGTTACTTCACCAAGCAAGAATCATTGTCCCTGCACTCGAGAAAGGGCTGGTGGTCTTGTCTGACCGATATGTGTTGTCAGTGTTAGTCGACTGGTGCACAGAGGTTCACCGGATCGCGCTGAGTCAATTGCTCATACCGGAACTCGGCTTTTGGTTGGACGTTTCCCCTTCGGTGGCTAGGGCGAGAATACTCTCGCGAAATGAGCCCGCTGTCCTGCGCGATCCAGCGCGTCTTGAGATGATCTCAGCACGCTACGCTGCATTGGCCCAGCGATTCAACTACGTGCGAATTCAGGCAGACAAGCCATTTGAGGAGGTGGCGAACGAAATCGCACTAGTAATCAAGACGAAGGTGATACACAAGTAGCGCCAACTATGGCCCCTCTCATCGGAATTCTCACTGCACTACCGGAGTATGAACTCCCGGCTGTCCTTCGTGCTTTTGAAATTCCAATTGACAGGAGACCTGACGAGATTCATCGCGGAGAACGCTACTGGCTTTCCACGTTTCGAACTGAAGCGGGACGAACGTACCGATTGGCGATCTCTTGCATTGGAGCTTCAGGAAATACAGAGAGCCAAGTCCCGACTGATCGCCTAATTCAGCTGTTTTCTCCTGAGCTGATGATACTTGTTGGCATCGGCTGCGGGGCGGGATTCTCACTCGGTGACGTGGCAACGAGCGGAGCCGTATGGGCGTACGAGTATCTAAAGACTCAAGAGGGCAAGAATCTTAATCGCAGCCGAGCCAAGGTCACTCCGAGCCATTTGCAGAGCGACGTCGCCTTCTTCAATCAGACAAATGCCTGGCATCGCCAGCTTTCAGCACAAGTGGCTACTATCGATCGCCAACTGCTGCCTAGGTCAATCCCAGAGGCTCCCCGATTCCACGGATCTCAATGGATTGCCTCAGGTGAAAAGGTCATGGGCGCTGGAGAGCTTGCGACGCTCAATCAGTTTCACGATTCAATCCGCATAGGTGAGATGGAAGGGTATGGTTTTGCGAACGCGTGTGACGACCAGCGACCCCCGATCCCATGGTTGATTGTTCGTGGCATTTCCGATTTTGGAGACAAATCGAAAGACGGCACTCCACTCGATGGGTTTCCAGCGAAAGACGAGTATCACTGCTTCGCTGCCGAGTCTGCTGCGGCCTTCTGTAAGGTGTTCTTGGGGAGCACTTACACCGAAGCGATGGGTGCTGAGACGAGCAGGACTACGAGCCAGTCCTCTTCCATTGTGCGCGAGGGGGTCAGCGACGTGTTTGCGTCCGACTTTGATCCCGCGTTTACGTCCCAACTTGTTGCGAAGCTCAACGGAGCGCGCAGGTCAATCGTCTTCGCCGGAATGGGCCTTTCGTTCTTAAAGGGGAACACTGCATTGGTCTTGACCCTGACAACTGCCTTGCATCGCGTGAGAGAGCTAACCGTCGAAATCTTCTACGGCGATCCAAGCAACCCCGGAATTAGGAACAGAATTCGAGAAGAGGCTTCCGATGGAGCTCTAAGGGGCCGTGCATACAGCCGCGATTGGCCCAAGACTCACATCGCTAGTATTCGGAGAGCCCTCGAAAGTAGATTGACAAGTGAAGAGCAAGGGCGATTAAAGATTCGAGCTGCTAGCTGCCTGCCAATGGCCACGATTGTGCGAGCAGACGATGCCTACTTTTGGTACGCATATGGTACGCCGAACATTAGAGGCAAGGAATCGCCTTGGATAATGCTCGATGCTCCTGGCGAGGACTCTGAGTTGAGGAAGTTCTTGGATACTTGCATCGCCTACTATCAGGAGACGTCTTCTGATCTTTCAAGCGGGCGTGCCGATGGGACGGTCGCGTAGATGATTCACTTGTCACCTTTGGCGGTCCCAGATGGGGGAACTGTAGGAGTATTCACCCCGTCCGATCAGGTCGGAGGGCCAAGTCGTCGCGGACTGGAACGTGGCGAGCGCATCCTTAGAACTGCGGGCTTCGACGTACTCTTTGCGGACCATGCGTTGGATGAAGCATCGCAACCTGTAGCTGACATTGCTTCAAGGATCTCAGACCTTGAACAGCTACTTTGTAACGACCGTGTGACTGCTTTGATTGCTTCACGCGGGGGGAAGGGGTCAAATGGTTTGCTCTCACACATTGACTATGCATTGTTCTCGAAGGCGAGAAAGCCAGTTATAGGATTCAGTGATGTTTGCGTGTTGTTGAACGCCATCACTGCCTCGACTGGACTAACTACGTTTTACGGTCCCAATGTTCTCTCCCACTTGCATGAGTCCAATCACTCAGACCTGCGTGCATTGCGTATTGCCCATCCACCTCAGATGCTCACTCATCCGAAGTCACAATCAATCCGACCCGGGAGGATGGAAGGTCGATTGGTTGGTGGAAATCTATCGACATTCACAGTGAGTATTGCAGGGAGCCGATTTCAACCACAAGTCGAGTGCCCGATTTTTTTCTGGGAGGCTGGTTCCCGCGATTGGCGATTGATAAGCCAGTATCTGAACGCTCTGCTCGTTCGCGGGGTGCTGCAGGGCTTTGCTGGAATGCTTATCGGTAGGATTGGGATCGAATGTGACTTAGCGCCTCTTGAGCTCGAGTTCCTTAAAGGACTGCTCAAGTCAGTCGACGTGCCCGTGCTGTACATGCCCATCTTCGGGCACGGGCCAGCTGAGAATCCTGTACTACCAATAGGAGGACGAGTAGTGCTCGACGCGACTGAGCATCAAGTGATCTTTGACGAGGCGCTCGTGTTGGCTCGAGACTCAGTGGCATGAAGATCCATGAAGTGTTCGAGAACCCTCTCAGCGGATTGCTTGCTGCTGAGAGGTACGTAAACGATGGATCTCCGAGTGGGTTCTCGAGTGCCTCTGAACTTTCCCTTCAGCATCGCCCGCTCGAAGGATCAGAGACAATTCAAATTCCAGTCTTCTATGTCCCCTGGGAACGTGTCGTTTCTTTCGGCAGAATTGAGGCGATTCGCGACCGAGTCGGGACATGCCCCCAGGATTGCATCCCCGTCCCTGTTCACCCAGGGGCGTTGGAGAGCGTGCTTCAAGATAGGGCACTTGGAGGGATTTCTCCTGCGGCAACTTTCGATGCCGCGCCGACGGCTTCTGGGCGAACTGTGTTGGCAGTTGGCGACAAGCCGTTTTTCGTAAAGTTGCATTTCCCCGGTCGCATTGGCAGATTCAATAGGGCAATGCCGCTGTACAAGTGGATCGGAGCAAAGGAGAGCGCGCACTACTTGCGCGAATTTCTTCGCGGCGGGCTACGTTCATTTTCGCACCTTGACGAAGTCGGGGGCGTTTTCGCCGAGAGTGAACGTGGTCCTGGATTTGGGACGGTCTATCGCGATCTGCCAGAGCGGACGGTTAGCGCGGGGGCCGCCTTGTTGCCTGCCTTTTCACTGTTCTCTCGTGATCACCGCAACGCCGCCGATCCATCTTTGCTTGCTCAGATTCTAGAGCGGTGGCGAATGGATGCTGATTCCTTCATTGAAGTGTTTGTCGCTCCGTTGGTGCACTCGTATGTTCAACTAGCAGTTGAGGCGGGGCTGATTCCAGAGTGCAATGCCCAGAACGTGTTGTTTCGTGTTTTGATGCATAGTGAGAAGGTAGAGATCTACTTTCGGGACATGGAGGATTTGTGGAAGGATTTGACAGTAAGAGAGAGCCTAGGGCTCGAGTCATCGTGCGTGCCCTACCACACGATCAGGCAAAGTGAAGGCTCTGACTACTTCGAACGCAGAAGCTTCCTTTTTGATTTCAAGTTTGGTGAGTATCTTGTCGTACCGCTCATCGAGGAGGCCGCGCGTTTCCTTCGAATCAGATCTAGCGACCTTGTGAGTGCAACTCGCAGGATTGTTCGCGATGCCTGGTCTGTGAGTCCAGGCTACTTTCCGTACGGCACTGACTGGTTCCGCTACCCGAGAGAGCGCGATGTTTCTCGAAGTCACTATGAGCGGACGAGCCATGCACGATTTCGATAGGACGGCGGCGTTCAGGGCAAACGTCGACAAGATGATCTTACTGGAACGCTTCAGGAATGATGGATCACCGACTGGCTTGACATGGAGTAACTCGTCAAGCGCGGCGACCTGTCCACGGAAAGCGCCCGCAGTGTTCGCCCTGCCCTTGCTAGAGATTCCCCAGTCGGATTGTGACGTGCTTGGTGAGATTCCGCTTCTCTTTCGGAACGATGACAACTTGCGCGTTCCCATTCACCCGGATGTCGTCCATCTTCTCAGTCGGTCACATCATGCGTCTCTCGCGACCACAAGATTGCAACCTCTGTTGGTGGCGCCAACAGCTTCGCCTCGCACGGTCTTGGTCAACGAAGCTAGTTGGATTGGATTTGTAAAGCTTGACTATCCTCTGGTCTTAGGACGGTTTTCTCGAGAGCTCTGGGGCGTTAAGCTGAGGCAGGGGCTTGGGGTCTCAGAGCTACTGCTACAACGGCGAGCGTATGAGTTTGGCCTGTACCATCTACCTGAGACGGGGGTGATTGAGTACTCGGCCGACTCGGGCAGGAGGGCCGGTGTACTCTTTCGCGAACCCCTTGCCATTGGGGCGAGCTACGAGATGCTAATTCCATTTTTCGCTCTCTTCTCCGAGGACTACTTGACTCCTGATGACCGTACTCCTTTGGTCGTGACTCTGGCAAATCGCTATGGTGGGCCTGATTGGATCCTTCGACATGTGGTCTTGCCACTGGTCGCCTCGTTCTGGGGGTTCGTCGGCGAGTTTGGGTTGTGGCCTGAACCTCACGCCCAGAATGTGCTGCTTGGGTTGACGGCAGATGGTTCAACGTGCATCGTGTGGCGGGACTGTCAGGGATTTCGCTTTGATAGGCATCTGACGAGCTCGGATCCTCCTGTGCTAGGCATGAAGTCGATTGAAGGACCTGACGCAGCTGAGCAAAGAAGTCTAATTTACGACTGGACACTCGGAAGATACTTGCTAGATCCGTTGATTTCGGCCGTCGAGACTTCATTCTTGGGGGAGAGAGAACGCCTCATCCGGCAAATAGTGGAGGCAACGCGACGGAACTTGGGGCGAATGGGAAAGCCCCTGCTTCCTGAGGGCCACTCCTATTCGATGTCATTGGCGCCACCCCAAGGCCGGCGCTTGCTTGCTACTGAGCAAGTCGGCGTCAAGTATAGGTAAACTGGAGAACGCAATTGGGTAAGTTGATCAATGCTGCTCTTTTGTTCGAAGAATTGCCCACGCGCGCATTCATCGCGTATGCGCAAGAATTAGCAACGTCCAATGCGTGTGACGTCACACTCGGCCCAAACAATCGACCTCACTCTACTATTGTTCAATTCGAGGTTGGGGAAGGAGAGAACCTGCGAGACTGGGCTGCAGTGGCGCAAGAGTTGGAGGACCCGATTCCGCTTTCTTTAGTCGGTTTGACGGTCGTGCCGTCGAAGGAAGGCCACTTGTGGGTCGAGATCGCAATTCTGAAGAGCGAGGCACTCATTCGATGCCAAAATGGTTTGCTCGAGAAGATTGGGAGACGGGCGGTGCACAATGGTGTCCGAGATGCCTTTCGTCCACATATCACTCTGACTAGGATCCTAAACTCAAGGCGCATCAATGATCTGACGATTGATGACACCGTCGTGAGGATGAAGAACATTAGTGGTCGGTTGACTCTGGGATTGGCTGGACCCAACTACGAGTACATAGGCCCAATCTGACCCTTCCAGAGAGTTGCTTACCGCCGTCATGCCTTCTTTCTCCCACTTGACCTAGCACTTGCACCTTCTTGCGCTTCGGTCACCAACGTCCCATACTTGCGATTGGGTTAGTTCGCAAGCCGAATCTTTATGCGGCTCCACCCAAGTAGGGGGTGGCTATGGCTTGAGGACTATCCCGAGCCAGGCCGCCAGGGCGAGGCCCAGTGTGCCGCAACTGAGGAAGATGATCCCAAATGACTTCGAGTAGCTGAGGTGACCGTAAATCAGTGGCTTCCAGTTCAGACCACTCTTCCGTTGAGGATCCATGAGGAACGGGAGGTCTCGGACGAGGGTACTCTCTTTGAGCAGGAATTCCTCGATTTGGACCAACGCCTCCTCGGCGTTCTTTATCATCCCTTTCGTTCTCTGATCAATCTTCCAAAAAACAAACGCAAGAATCGCTATGAAGACACCCACCAGTGCTAAGGGCTTCATTCCGTTAGCCGAGATGTTCTGGATTGCAAAGAAAGCCCCTCCGAACAAAGCCGTCTCAATCGTCACAAAGTACTGGAACACACTAATCCGCTGTTGCGCGTGAAGGGAAAAATACGCCCAGACGTGATTGCGGATCTCCGACTCTATAGAGGGGTCATAGGTGTTCATGCTTCGGGAATCGAGTAATGAGCAGAAAAGGCATGCCGAAGTAATGTGTGCTTCGAGATAACTCGGATAGTGCTACCTGTCAATTTTTCAACCAATCTATAGTTCATTTGCTCGTTGCTGAGTGCCAGCTCCAAGTCGTTTCTGATGAGTCTTGAGAGGATCTTTGCGCACTGGTCTACGGTCCGGACAACAAGGATTCCGTTCAGTACACCGGATGAGAGAATCACTTGGAGTGCAAGGGGGTGGATCTCACGGAACATCCGCGCTCTGTTTTCGAAGGTGATGGCATTCGCGACGAATACTCCAGCGATGGCTGTCCGGATGAGAGAGACATCTTTGCCACTGCTTCCGCTATTGATGCATTCACTCACCCATTCGCGATAGAGGTGGCGACCATTTTCAGGGATGCGCTTTTCCTCCTCTATTAAGTCAAAGTCTGCCCAATGTTCCCTTACCAGTTGGCACATCGCCGCGTTGTCCATGTCTTCGAGGCGGGTGGAGAGAATCTTCGCAAACAGCGCTTGCTCATCGATGCCATCGTCTACGTCTAAGCGATCCTGAGCGTTCAACATGGTCATGAGCTCGGACCTGGGCCGTTTGAAGAGAGTCTCAGTGTCGAGCGACCGGTCAGGAAATGTCAGCCGTGGGACGTACACTATCACTGGCTTTCCTTGACCAAGCGATACACTTGCTTCCGAGTCCTTGCCGAAAGTGTCACTCTTCTGAGCCATGTAGATAGTGACAGCCGCTCTCCTGAGCATTAGCGCTTCAACCAGGCCCTTTGCAATTCGGTCTTCGATCCAAGACTGTGTTGGGTTGAAGTATCGAAGCTTAAGAGACCGAACATCTTCATGTTGGAAGAGATTTCGTGCAAACGTATTGACTGAAACAAAGTCCGCGTCTGATCGCATCGAAGTCGCAACGTATACATCGAGGAAGTCAGAGGACAAGTAATGCGCCAGATTCTTGAGTGCCGCGGCCTGTGTCTCTTCCATTACCCCCAATTCCTCAACTGATTTCGGCGCAAGTCTGGCAGCTTCGCGTTCAACCACGTCAGCATCAGGTGCCCAAAGAGGGGAGAACAAGCCATGATCAAAGTTCGTCTTGAACTTCCGGAGCAAGGTGTCCATCCTCCGCTTCGTCTTCTCGGGTATTGA
This sequence comes from Burkholderiales bacterium, assembly GCA_016213325.1. GTDB lineage: Bacteria > Pseudomonadota > Gammaproteobacteria > Burkholderiales > Burkholderiaceae_C > Ramlibacter. The sequence goes on from JACRAY010000009.1 coordinate 17,179, forward strand.
TGCAACGACAGACGCCGGTGTATGGCTTCTAAATTGGGTCGCCAAGTCGAGGAGGAAGATTCGAAGTTGCTCTCGTTCATTCTGCTCGCCACGAACTCGCGCGGCCGATATGTATCCGAGATAGGGCAGCCTTTCGTCGGCAATGTCGCATGGGATCCTCCACTCAGCTCTCGCGCTGTACCCATGCGTTTCTCTCGGCTGCAGAGCACGAAGCTTTTGTTCGATATCGGAGACTGAATTGAGTTCGCTGTATGCGCGTTCGATGGTGCTAAAGAGTCTGACAGCGTCTTTTTGGTAAGTCTCTACAGAGGCATTGAATTTTTCGAGCGATGCAAAGCTACTCGGTGTGAAGTAGTGCTCGAAGAAGCTTCGCGTGCTCGGCCGTACACCATAGAAGATCAAGACACTGTTGAAGTGATCATGCGCTTGACTTAACGTGTGCGTGGTTTCTGTACTGAAGAGGAGCTTTCTTGCGCGATCGGCTGAAGAAGCGGACGTCTCATCATGCCCATCCAGGCTCATGCTTCGACCGCTAAGTTCAGCCAGGGATTCTTCAAAATCCAATCGCTCTTGGACGTCACTACTGGCGAGCGACTGCCACTGCGAGCGCGGGATGTCCAGCTCAGTGCAGATGCTCTCGATCATGTCGGGTTTTGGGAGCCGAAGTCCTTGCTCCAGGTGAGCAATGATCGACCGGTTGCAGTTTGGGATCTGCTTAGCTAGTGCTTCCTGCGATACCTTTCGATGCTCGCGGTGTGACCGGACTAGTTCCCCAAAGAGCAACTTGGCATTTCGCATGGGTCCTCCTTCAGCGCGCAAGCTAATGGCGATTCAAAAAAGCATTCGTTCTCCGAAAACTTCGACCTTCCCCATTCTCTTCATTTGAGACGCATCGGTCCAATACCTATGTATTGCCCAAAAGCAACTCTTGCACTGTTCGCCGTGCTCCCGTGAAGCCCGCAATATTGCGCCGCGTGCGGACTGCTCGTCGCGACCACCTGCTGGGGAAAATGCCGAGTTCAGGTACATCCAAGTAAGACAAGAGGAATTTCACGCCACGACTTTCCGCCGATTCGAGCGCGTCCTTTAACCGATGCAAGTCAAAGTCACAGAAAGGCTGGACGCCGTACTCTCGGAAGACTCGGATGGCGCTGGTCGCATAGGGGGGGTCGAGGTAGACGAAGTCCCCCGCCTTTGTCTCCTCTAGGACTGTCTCAAAGTCTCCGTGCCTGATTTCACTCGCCTGTAAGGTTCTTGAGGCGGCTTTCAGCTCTATTGCGGAGGGTGTACGTGTCCGACGTCCTCCGTACGGCACATTAAATTCTCCGGCTGCGTTCACGCGGAACAACCCGTTGAAGCAGAGGCCGTTCAGGTAAATGAATCGTGCGCTGCGCTGAATGGCAGTCAGGTTCTTGGTGTCGAGCGAGCGAACTCCATAGTAGTCCTGCTCAGACTGCCCGAACTTGGCTAGGGATGCATAGACCAATTCAGGATTCGTCTGAACACTCTGCATGGCTTCGATCAGCTCCAGATTGATGTCAGTGAGCAGCGCTCGCTTAGGCGTTATCGCATAGAAGAGAGAAGCGGAGCCGCAGAACGGTTCGACGTAACGAGTGAAGTCTGGGCGCCAGTACTTGGCGAGAACTGGCAAAAGCTTCTTCTTGCTTCCAGCCCACCGAAGAAATGGGCGGGCACCACTCGCAGCCAATTTCGAACGCATTTTCTCTTGCTCATCTCGGCCGCGCATATCACCTATTCCAACCATCCTTCAAACCCGCCGTTCGATTAAACACCGTGTTTCCCTTTTCGTCCTCGGTCGTTTGGTGGGAATGGTGATCCCTCCAGTCGGCAACAAAGTACCCATGCCTCTCAAACTGCACGCTGTCACCAGCCTCCATCCCCTCCGAAGCCGGCTCGGCATAACCTGTCAGTATCTTCAATGACTCCGGATTGATCTCCTCCAAGTAGTCCCCATCCCCTGCCCCAGGCTGCGGCACCGCAAACAACCGGTCATACAACCTAACCTCAGCCTTCACCCCATCCGCCACCCCCACCCAGGTGATATTCCCCTTCACCTTCACAGCATCCGCCCCCGGCGTCCCGCTCTTCGTATCCGGCACCAGCTTCGCGTGCACCTCGACGATCTCACCTGAGGCAGGGTCCCGCACAGCCCCAGTGCACTCGACGACATGCCCGTACTTCAAGCGGACGCGATTCCCCGGAAACAACCTGAAGAACCCCTTCGGCGGCGTCTCCTCATAGTCACTCCGCTCGATCCAAAGCTCCTTACCAAACATGAACTCGCGCCTACCCCGCTCAGGTGAATGCGGATGCACAGGTGCCGAGCACGGATCCAGATACCCATCGGACCCGTACACCTCAGCCCAATTGGTGATCACCAGCTTCACCGGATCCAGCACCGCCATCGCCCGCGCCGCCTTCGGGTCCAGGTCATCGCGCAGCGCCTGCTCCAGCACCGAGTAGTCAATCCACGAATCAGCCTTGCTAACCCCAATCCGCTCAGCAAACAACCTGATCGACTCCGGCGTATACCCCCGCCGCCGCAACCCCACAATCGTCGGCATCCGCGGGTCATCCCACCCGCTCACATGCCCCTCATCCACCAGCTGCCGCAGCTTCCGCTTGCTGGTCACCACATACGTGAGATTGAGCCGCGCAAACTCATACTGCCGCGGATGCGGCGTATTGATCAACCCTTCCTCCGCCAGCCGGTCCAGCAGCCAGTCGTAAAACGGCCGCTGGTCCTCGAACTCCAGCGTGCAGATCGAATGCGTGATGTTCTCCAGCGCATCCTCTATGGGGTGCGCATAGGTGTACATCGGGTAGATGCACCACTTGTTGCCCGTGTTGTGGTGCTCCGCATGCTTGATGCGGTAGATGGTGGGGTCCCGCATGTTGATGTTGGGGCTGGCCATGTCGATCTTGGCGCGCAGCACCGCCGCGCCATCGGGCAGCTTGCCGTCGCGCATCTCGCGAAACCGCGCCAGGTTCTCTTCAGGCGTGCGTGACCGATACGGGCTGTCCACGCCCGGCTTGCCGAAGTCGCCCCGGTTCGCACGCATCTCCTCGGCCGACTGCTCGTCGACGTAGGCGTGCCCGTTCACGATCAGCGACTCCGCCGCTTCGTACATGAAGTCGAAGTAGTTGCTGGCGTGGTAGTCGTGGTTGGTGCCGTTCGCCTCCCACGAATAGCCGAGCCAGTGCACCGCATCGCGGATGGCGTCTACGTATTCCTGCTCTTCCTTCTCGGGGTTGGTGTCGTCGAACCTCAGGTGGCACACGCCGCCGTAGTCCTGCGCCAGGCCGAAGTTCAGGCAGATGCTCTTGGCATGACCGATGTGCAGGTAGCCGTTGGGCTCGGGCGGAAAGCGCGTGCGGATGCGCGCGGGGTCGGGCGTGCCGGCCAGGTGGGCGGCCTTGTCGCCGGGCTGGCCGGCCCAGTGGCGCTGCGAGTAGGTGCCATGGTCCAGGTCGCGTTCAATGACCTGGCGCAGGAAGTTGCTGGGTTTCTCGGGGGGAGGGGAAGCCATATGCAACAGATTTTGTCATGGCGGGCGTGGTGGGCGCGCCACGATGGGTCCCGGGTCTGGCCCGGGACGACGAAGGCGCGTCCCGAACAAAATCAACGGCTTGCGAGCGAAAGTTACAGCTGGCAACGCATCTCACGGCTGGTGCGTAGCCGTCGGGCTGGCGTTCACCTTAAATGGGACCGTTCTCCAAGGTGACCTATTGCCCCGCGTGCGCAAGCACCCGGGGTCATTTTTTGGGGGCCAGCCGCTCTTCATCCCACGGGTCCGGAAAGAGGTTGCCGCTGCGGGCCATCAGCTCCTTCAGCCGCAACTGGGCTCGCAGGTAGGGGCGCACGCTTTCCGACCCGTAGCCGCCGTGCCCGGGCTCGCTCGCCCCAGCGCGGCCGATGGAGCCGCCCTGCTGCTTGCGGGGCCCGCTATCGCGCAGCTGCGTCGTCCTGGTCCTGTACTCGGGGCCGTTGCGGCCCGAGTTCCGTTCGTTGCGTGCCACTTTGCCAATTCCGTGTTGTCAGGACCTACTTTGCGACAGGCGGCAAGGTTTGCATGACGGGATTGCCCGGCTGTATGGGTGGGACGATACCGACCCAAGCAGGAAAAAAAAGAACCCCCAGGTGCTTGACCTGGGGGTGCCAATGCCAGTCGCGGGACGGAGGGCCGGACCAGCTCACCCCGGAGGAGGAGGGGACTCAGAGGAGTCGGGGTGAGCCATAAGTAAAACGGCTGTGCGGTCGGGTTCATGTAGGACAGCGCCCACATGCCTTGCCAGACTGAAACTTGTCTTGGCCCAGTGGTGAATCACATCGCCTTGAACAGGTGGGCGTACAGGCGGCTGACCGGCATTCTCTCGTTGCGGCCGTTCAAGGTCAGGTGGAGTTTGCCCGCCTCGTCACGGGTGACGCTGTCGATGGACGTCGCCCGCACCACCGTGCCACGATGCACCTGCCAGAACACCTGCGCATCCAGCTGCGGCAGCAGGTCGCGCAGCGGCGTGCGGATCAGGTACTCGTGCTCGGCCGTCAGCACGCGCACGTACTTGTCGGCGGCTTCGAAGTACAGCACCTCGTCGATGGGCACCATTCGGATGCTGTTGCCTACGCTGGCCTGGATCACTTTCAACGGTGAGGCCGCCGCCGCCGGCTGCAGGAGGTGGCGCAACTGGTCCAGCGTGCCCTGCATGTCGCCGCTGCGCGCGGCCAGCATGCGCTTGACCTTGGCCACGGCCTTCTGCAGGCGCTCGCGCTGCACGGGCTTCAGCAGGTAGTCGACCGCTTGCGTCTCGAAGGCCTGCACGGCGTACTGGTCGTAGGCGGTCACGAACACCAGCGCCGGAAAGGGCTTGCCGGCGGGCCACTCTTCGGCCAGTTCGGCAGCGGCTTCCAGGCCGCCCTGGCCGGGCATGCGGATGTCGAAGAACAGCACGTCGGGGTGCCGGGCCAGTGCCTGCTGCACGGCGGAGGCGCCATCGCCGCAGGTGGCCACCACTTGCAGGTCTGGCCATGCGAGTGCCAGCTCCTGCTGCAGCGACTGGGCCAGCAGCGGTTCGTCTTCGGCGATGACGGCGGTGGTCATAGGGGCAGGCGGATGGTGGCGCGGGTGCCTTGCGGATCGGTGGACGAGATGTCCAGCGAGGCTGCATCGCCGTAGGCGGTCGCCAGGCGTTCACGGATTTGCGTCAAACCGAAGCTCTGGGTCCCCGCCTCCGCGGGGATGACGGGGAGGCCGGTGCCGGTGTCTTCGACGGTGAGGACCAGCGAACCGCCCTCAGCACGGGCCGAAACGGCGATGGTCCCACCTGTCACCTTAGGCTCCAGCCCATGCTGGATGCTGTTCTCCACCAAGGGCTGCAGCAGCAGCGCGGGCACCTTGTGCTGCGCCAGCTCCGCGGGCAGGTCCAGCGTGAACTGCAGCCGCGGCCCCATGCGGATCGCCATCAGCTCCAGGTAGTCGCGCAAGCGGTCAAACTCCAGCTGCAGCGCATGGTTCGCTGCACGCGACGCATTCAGCGTGGCGCGCAGGTACGCGATCATGTGGTCCAGCATCGTCTGCGCGCGCGCGGGGTCCACGCCGATCAGCACGCGCAGGTTGGCCAGCGTGTTGAACAGCATGTGCGGCTCCAGCTGCGTTTCCAGCAGCTTCAGGCGCGACTCGTTGGCGTGCTGGCGCGCTTCGCCCATCTTGCGTTCCAGGTAGGCGCCCTTGTTCTTGGCGTAGAAGTAGTACGAGCCCGCGATGCCGGCGAGCGCGGTGATGACAACCGACGCGCGCAGGTCGGCATGCTGGCCCGTTTCGGGGGCGAACGCGCCATACCAGCCGAAGGCGCGGCACAGCGTGTCGCCGATGGTGGAGCCGATGAAGTAGCCCGCCACGATGCCGCCCGCCACCAGCAGCACGCCCGGGATGCCCACCGGCCAGCCGGTCTCGCGGGCCGACGCAAAGAAGTGCCGGCCCAGGTCGATCACGGCCCAGATCACGATGCCGATGGCTAGCGAATGCGCCACCGGCGGTGCGTACGGCCGGTCCGGGGTAAAGGCGTATCGCAGGGTGGCAATGGCGAGGCAGAACGCAATCGTATGCAGCAGGTTCTGCAGCTTGCCCACCCAGTCGATGGTCATGGCTGGCGGTCCTGCTCGCGCTGCAGCCTTTCACGTTCGCGTTGCACCATGCGCTCGCGCAGGCTGCTGCCGCGTGCGAGGACAAAGACCGATATGCCGTGCAGCGCCAGGCCGATGCCCCATCCGAGCAGCGGGGCCAGTCCATAGGGCCGAGTGCCGAAGGCGAGATCGGACCGGGCCAGCAGGAACAGGTTGACGCACGCGTACACCGCTGCGTGCGCGTACCAGCCCAGCTTGGCACCGGCCCGCTTGCGCGCGAGCGCCTCGATTTCTTCGGTGGACAGGCGCTGGCTCATGTGCGGGTGATTCTAGGGGAGCAGCTTGCTCACCACGGGTCGCGCTGCAGGGCCAGGCGGTTGCGCTCGGCGGCCACCAGCCGCTCGTGCAGGCCGCCGCCGCCGGTGACCATGAACACCACGAAGCCGTGGATGGCGAGGCCCAGGCCCCAACCCAGCGCAGGGAACACCGCCCAGACCTTGCCGCTGGCCAGCGACAGCACGGCCAGCAACAGGTTGACGGCGATGTACACGGTGGCATGGATGTACCAGCCCATCTTGGCGCCGGCGCGGCGGCGGGCGAGGGTTTCAACGTCTTCGTGCGTCATGGGGGTCTCCTGGCGGAAAGGGTGCGACATGGTGCTTTGGTTCTCTTAGTTGGCGATGAGTGAGGGGCGCGCGCTGGCGCGATGGGCGATCACGGCCATGACGACCATGGCGGCCAGCAACGGCCAGACGGCAATGGACGGAAGGCCCAGCCACTGGCCCCAGACGATCTGTCCCAGGAACCGCTGGGGCAGCAGGGCGAACACGCCGGCCCCGACGCAAGCCTGGTAGTACAGGCCCTGCATGGCCTGGCGATGCACCGCGATGTCGCCACGCGCCAGGGCGGCGAAAGACCGGTACAGGCCGTAGTACACGAAAGGCACCAGCAGGTGGATCGGCGAGAAACCGAACAGGCCGGGCAGCCGGGGGTCATGGATGAACAGTGCCGACGTGGCAGCCACCAGCATCATCGTGACCCAGGCGTAGCCGAAGGCACGGTGCAGGCGCGGGCGCGCCCTGGCGCCTTGGCGCGCCCACAAGGCCACCGGGCCGAGGGCCAGTACAGCGGCGGCGGATACCAGGTGGATGGTGATGGCGGGGGTGAGGGACATGGCGTGGCTCCTTCGATGGCTTGACTTTGCCGGGCGGCCGGTGAAGGGGCGAGGGCGGCGGGACGAAGTGCGGGTTGGGCTGAGCGAAACGACGGGTTTGGAGCGTGAAATGAACGCCAGGGCTTCCTTTACTCTCCGTAAACACTACGGCAGAGCTAATTCCTACAATCGTCCAATGAAGAAGCTCTCGTGGAAGGTGTGGGCGGCCGCCGGTGCCGTGGTGGTGCTGGCAGGCGGCGGCGCCTGGTGGTGGGTGCAGGGGCGATCGCCCGACGTTTCCTACCGCACCTCCAGGATCGAGCGCGGCCCGTTGCAGGCCACCGTGTCGGCCTCGGGCGCGGTCAACCCGGTCACGCAGGTGTCCGTGGGCACCCAGGTGTCGGGCCAGATCAAGGAGCTGTACGTCGACTTCAACTCCGAGGTCAAAGCCAACCAGCTCATCGCCCTGATCGACCCCGAGACTTTCGAATACCGCGTGCGCCAGTCGCAGGCCGACGTGGACGCCGCGCAGGCCGCCGTGCTGACCGCGCAGGCCAACAGCGCCGCGGCGCGCGCTGCGGTGTCGCGGTCCAAGGTGGACTTGGTCGAAGCGCAGCGCGACTACGACCGCAAGAAGATGCTGGTGGACAAGCAGTTCGTGGCGCAGAGCGAAGCCGACAAGGCGCAAGCGCTGGTCAACACCACGCGCGAGGCGCTGAAGTCGGTGGAAGCGCAGATCGGCGTGACCGAAGCGCAGGTGAAGGCCGCCATGGCCAACGTGGCGCAGCGGCAGGCCGCACTGGCGCAGGCGCGCATCGACCTGAGCCGCACGCGCATCCTGTCGCCGGTGAACGGCATCGTCATCAAGCGCGCCGTCGAAAAGGGCCAGACCGTGGCGGCCAGCCTGCAGGCGCCCGAGCTGTTCGTGATCGCGCAGAACCTGCAGGACATGCAGGTGGACGCGAGCATCGACGAGAGCGACGTGGGTCGCATCCGCACCGGGCAGCGAGCCACTTTCACGGTGGATGCGTACCCGGGGCAGACTTTCGAAGGCGAGATCCGGCAGGTGCGCAAGGCCGCGCAGAACGTCGCCAACGTGGTGACGTATGTGGCGGTCGTTGGTTTCTCCAACACCGGCGGGCGGTTGTTGCCGGGCATGACGGCGAACGTGCGCGTGATCACCGACTTTCGCGAGAACGTGCTGAAGATACCGAACGCGGCGCTGCGCGTGCGCATCGCGGGTGTCGAGCCTGCGGCCGGTGGGGCATCGGCGGCCAGGCCGGCGTCGGGGGCGGTGAGCTGGTCGTTGTTCTCGCAGGCGCATGCGCAGCCGCAAGGCGGCGGCATGGCGGCGATGCGCGAGCGGCTGGTGACGGAGCTTCAGTTGTCGTTGGAGCAGCAGGCGAAGCTGGACGCGATCTCCGCCGACATGCGGCCGCAGTTCATGGCCCTGCGCGACGTGCCCGAAGAGCAGCGTGGGCCCGCGCGCGAGAAGCTGCTGGGCGAGATGCGCAACAAGATCAGCGCGATGCTCAATGCGGAGCAGAAGAAGAAGTATGCGGAAATGGCGGCACCCGTGGCTTCGCGCCCTTCCGCTGCTGCACCTTCTGCTTCCTCCCCCGCCCCCGCAGGGCCGAGTCGAAGCGCCGAAGGCGCGCAGTCCGCCGCTCCTTCCGCCCCTTCCGCGGCCCGCCCCCCGCCACCTGCCGGTGGCCCCTCTGGGCCCTTGGGAGAAGTCCGCAATCGCCTCGTCACCGACCTGCAACTGAGCCCGCCCCAGGTCGAGAAACTCGACGCCATCTATGCCGATGCCCGCCCGAAATTCACGCAGCTGCGCGACCTGCCGCCGGAAGAACGCCAGAAGGCGCGCGAGCGCATCATGGCCGACATTCGCGCGCGCATCGGCGACATCCTCACGCCGGAGCAGAAGCCGAAATTCGCCGTGCTGCAAGCCGAAGCCGCCAGCCGCACCAATACGCGCGGCCGCATCTTCCTGCTGGGCGAAGACGGCAAGCCGAAGGCCTTCAACGTGCGGCTGGGCATCACCGACGGCACCAGCACCGAACTGCTGGTGGGGCCGAATTCGCCCGAGGCCGCCGAGCTGAAGGAAGGCGCGAACGTGATCACCGGCGTCGTCAACGCGTCGCAGCCGCAGCCGCAGCGTCCGCCTGCCGGCCCGCGCATGGGTTTCTGACGATGGCGCTGATCGAGGCTCGCGACGTCACCAAGGCCTACACCATGGGCGACCAGGCCGTGCACGCGCTGCGCGGTGTGTCGCTCGACATCGAGGAAGGCGAGTTCGTGGCCGTCATGGGCGCGTCGGGCTCCGGCAAGTCGACGCTGATGAACATCCTGGGCTGCCTGGACCTGCCGACCACGGGCGAATACCGCCTGGCCGGCGAGTCGGTGGAGCAGATGCAGCCCGACCAGCTGGCGTCGGTGCGCAATCGCCGCATCGGCTTCGTGTTCCAGCAGTTCAACCTGCTGCCGCGCACGACGGCGGTGGAGAACGTGGAGCTGCCGATGGTCTATGCGGGCGTGCGCTCGCAGGAGCGTCGGGCTCGTGCGTTGGAGGCGCTGCGCAAGGTGGGCCTCGCCGACCGTTCCACCCACACGCCTTCCGAGCTGTCGGGCGGCCAGCAGCAGCGCGTGGCCATCGCGCGTGCGCTGGTCAATCACCCGCAGTTGATCCTGGCCGACGAACCCACCGGCGCGCTCGACTCGCAGACCAGCGAGGAAATCATGCGCCTGCTCACCGAGCTCAACTCGCAAGGCATGACGATCGTGCTGGTGACGCACGAACATGACATCGCCGCCTGGGCGCATCGGCAGGTCACTTTCCGCGATGGCCTGATCCTCGAAGATAAATGGGGGTCAGATTCGAATTTCCGGCGGAATCTGGCCGTGCCGAATTAATTGGAATCTGACCCCAATTGAATTCTTTGGCCGCACTCCGATCCGCGCTGCGAGCGCTGGCAGCCAACAAGCTGCGCAGCGTGCTCACGATGCTGGGCATCATCATCGGCGTGGGCGCGGTCATCACGATGATCGCGGTGGGGCGCGGGGCGACGGAGAGGGTGCAGGAGCAGATGAAGGGGCTGGGCTCCAACATCATGCTGGTGCTGCCGGGCGGCATCACGGCAGGCGGGGTGCGGCTGGGGGCGCAGACCGGGCAATCGCTGACCGAAGAAGACGCGCTGGCGATTGCGCGCGAGATCGCCGAAGTGCAGGTCGCTGCGCCCAACATGCGCACCGGCGCACAGGTAGTGGTGGGCAACACCAACTGGAGCACGTCGATCTTCGGCACCACCAACGACTACCTCGAGGCGCGCGAATGGCCGCTGGCCGCGGGCCGCCTGTTCGAAGCGGCGGAGGTGGCCGGCTCGGCCAAGGTCGCGATCATTGGACAGACGGTGGCGCAGCAACTGTTCGGCGACGCCGACCCGCTGGACCAGGTGATCCGCGTGAAGAAGGTGCCGGTCACCATCGTCGGCCTGCTGGAGAAGAAGGGCCAGAACTCGATGGGCCAGGACCAGGACGACGTGGTGATCGTCCCTATCTCCACCTACCGCAACCGTGTGCAGGGTTCGAGCGGCGGCAAGTTGAAGCGCATCGGCTCCATCAGCGTGAAGGTGCGCGAGGGCCAGGACATGAAGCAGGTGGAAGAGAGCATCAAGGAGCTCCTCAGACAGCGCTTCAAGGTGCAGCCGGGCGCGGACGACCCGTTCGCCATCCGCAACCTCACCGAAATCCTGCAGGCGCAGGAGGCATCGAGCCGCGTGATGACGATGCTGCTGGCCGCCGTAGCCGGCATCAGCCTGCTGATCGGCGGCATCGGCATCATGAACATCATGCTGGTGAGCGTGACCGAGCGCACGCGAGAGATCGGGCTGCGCATGGCGGTCGGTGCGCGTGGCAAGGACATCCTTACGCAGTTCCTGATCGAAGCCGTGACGCTCTCGCTGATCGGCGGCGCCATCGGCATCGGTTTGGGAGCCATCTCCACGTGGGCCGTGGGCCAATTCGCGGGATGGCAAGTGAGCATGACCGCCGCATCCATCGTGCTGGCGGCCGGCTTTGCGGCCTTTGTGGGAATCTTCTTCGGGTTCTACCCGGCCCGCAGGGCCAGCAAGCTGCTGCCTATCCAGGCCCTGCGTTACGAGTAGGCGGGCTTACCACTCGCCCTTGCCGCTGCGCGACTTGCTGGCGAGTTCCTTGTCGGCGAACATCTCGCGCTGGTCCTGCTTCACGTCTTCCTTGACGTTGCCGTAGCGCGATTGCACCTTGCCCTTGGCTTCCTGCGCGTGGCCCCTGGCTTCCAGCGAACGGTTGCGTGTGATCTTGCCGACCTGCTCCTTGATCTCGCCGGCTGCGCGGTTGGCCAGGCCCTTGACTTGCTGCTTGTTCATGGTGGGTACCTCATCGATAGCGCCGAGGGACATTCCTCATGCCTTCAAGGGTAGGGACGAGCAGCTGCGCGCGCCAAGGAGCGCGTGCGCCGCATGCCCGTCCGTGCGGTCCTACGCCTTGCCGTCGCCGGGTTCCGGCTCAGCCAGGTCGTGCGCCCACTGCACGGCTTCCAGGTCGTCGCCGGGTGCGTGGCCAGGCTCAGGCATGTCCCACGGGCCAAGGTCGTGGCGCGCCCAGAAGTCGCGTTCCATGCGCGGGTCGACGATGTCGGCCAGCAATTTGCCGCCTGCGCTGCCCACGGCTGCGCCGATGACGGCACCGACTGCCGTACCAACCGGGCCAGCTGCTGTGCCCGCGACGGCACCGCCGGTGACGGCACCGGTGAAACCGCCCACTGCTGTGCTGACCGGGTGGTTGCCCAGCGGGCTCGATCGTGCTTGGGGTTTGTCTCGGTCCATGGGGGTTGGACCCTGAAACTACACCAACTGTTCCGCCCTGGGCGTAGCACCACGCAAGAAGATGACGGCCCCTTCATCACTCGTACTGTCCGCATCCAGCACATCCTTGCGCACACGGTGATAACTCCCCGCCGGCAGCACCAGCGGCCCGATGCGCAGCACACCCGACACCACCACGCATTCCTCATCCACCGGATGACGATGCGCCGGCAGCACCGCCCCGGGCGCGAACTTCAGCAGGTACGACATCACCCCGCCTTCTTCATGCAGTACCTTGCGCTCGATGCCGGGCAGCAGCGCGTGCCAGTTGCCGTCGTCGGCGTGGATCGAGGTGTGGTGCTGCACCGAATCGGCCGCGATGCGCTTCATGAGCCTGGCGCGCACGCGGCCCAGCGAAGCGTCGTCCGCTTCGGACAGCGGACGCTGCGCAGCCGTGATGGCGCGCACGATGTCGTCGTCCAGGCGGCCTGGCTCGCTCATTCGACTACCCTCCGCGCTACGCGCTGCGGGGCTATGAGCCTTCGGGCGGCCGTGCGGCTCATGCCGTCAACCCGGTCGAAAGGGTTTCGCGCAACTTGTGCTGCGCACGCGTCATCAGCGACTTGACGGTGCCCAGCGGCATGCACGTGATGGTGGCGATCTCGGACTGCGTGAAATCGCGGAAGTAGGCCAGGCCCAGCACCCAGCGCTCGTTGGCCGAGAGTTCACGCAATGCCGCATGCAGGCGTGTGCGCGACTCGACACTCTCCAGCAGTTCCTCGGGGCCGGGGGCCTGGCCCTGTTCCACGACCGAAGCATCGAAGTCGGGCGCGCCAGTCAGCCCGCCGTGCCTCAGGGTCTCCTGCCGGATGCGGTCCAGCGCGCGGCTGCGTGCCATGGTCAGCAGCCAGGTGATGGCGCTGCCGCGCGCTGCATCGAACTGCGCCGCGTTGCGCCACGCCTGGAAGTAGCAGTCGGCCAGAACGTCTTCGGCCAGCGCGTCGCCGGCGATGCGGCGCACCACCGCTATCGCGTGGCGCGCCGTTGCGGTGTAGAAGGCTTCGAAGGCACGCCCGTCTCCACCGGCCGCGGCCCGCAGCAGGCCGGCCAGGCGCTCGTCGCGCTCCCTCAGCGCGCCCGCGGGGTCGTTCGCAGGGTCTTGCATGCCGTAGGGCAACAAGGCTAGCACGAAAGCGGCGGCGCAACGAAAGTGGGGAGCCGGGTGGTTCACACCCTGATTACGGATGGCGGGCGGCGGTGGATGCATCCGCCGGTGTCCGCGGTGCGTAATGGAGCCAGGCATTCAACCGGGGGAATCCAGCCATGCGCCGTTCCGTAGTCGTCGACCACCAGCTGTTCATCGCCGCACCCGTGCCGGTGGTACAGGCCCAGTTCGCGGACGTACAGCACCACATCGATGCCAACGTGCACCCCAAGCTCAGGTTCGAGCTGCTGGCGCAGGAGCCGCGCCGCGCCCGCTTCACGCAAGAGGTGAAGCTGCTGGGCATGCGCCAGCGCGACCTGATCGACCGGCGCATCGAAGACGACGGCTCCATCCTCGACGAGTCGATCGACGGCTTCAACAAGGGCGCCAAGCTGCACTTCCGCTTCAACCCGGCCACCGAAGGCGGCCAGCCGGGCACGCTGGTACAGATCCGCATCTCGCTGCAGACGCCGCCGCTGCTGGGCTTCCTGGCGCCGTTGCTGCACAAGCAGGCCATGCAGGAGACGGTGGAGGCGGCGCTGCAGGACAAGCGCGACATCGAGGGCGGCTACGCAGGGGGGCGATAATCCGCGCTTTGCTTCGGAGCGCGAGTGGATTTCGTCCTGCTGGCCAAGGCCGCCGTCATGGGGATCGTCGAGGGACTGACGGAATTCCTGCCCATCTCCAGCACCGGCCACCTGATCCTGGCAGGAGCGCTGCTCGGCTTCGAGGATGAGAAGGCGAAAGTCTTCGACATCGCCATCCAGACCGGCGCGATCCTGGCGGTGATCCTGGTCTATTGGCAGAAGATCCGCGACACCGTGGCCAGCCTGCCTTCGGACAAGGAAGCGCAGCGCTTCACGGCCAACGTCGCCATCGGATTCTTCCCCGCCGTGGTCTTCGGCCTGCTGCTGGGCAAGACCATCCAGATGCACCTGTTCAAGCCCTGGTTCGTGGCTACCACCTTCATCGTGGGCGGCTTCATCATCCTGTGGGCCGAACGCAGGCCGCAGGAAAAGGTGCGGGTGGCCGAAGCCGAGGCCATGACCTGGCAGGACGCGCTGAAGGTGGGGCTGGTGCAATGCCTCGCCCTCTTGCCCGGCACCAGCCGCAGCGGCGCCACCATCATCGGCGGCATGCTGCTGGGGTTGTCGCGCAAGGCGGCGACCGACTTCTCGTTCTACCTCGCCATCCCCACGCTGATCGGGGCCGGGGCCTACAGCCTGTACAAGGAACGCGCGCTGCTGTCCGCAGACGACCTGCCGGCCTTCGGGGTGGGGCTGGTGTTCTCGTTCATCAGCGCCTGGCTGTGCGTGCGCTGGCTGCTGCGCTACATCTCCAGCCACAGCTTCACGCCCTTTGCCTGGTACCGCATCGCTTTCGGCGTGATCGTCCTGGTGACGGCCGGCACGGGCTGGGTGGACTGGTCGCACACCTGAGCCAAGGGTGTGTTGCGGCGCAGCAACCAACGAACGGTTGTCGATCATGGGCTGATCGGCGAATATCGGGCACTTGTTGTCCCGGCCACCCCCCATGATCAGCCCCAGCACCAGCGTGCCGCACACGATAGGGAAGTACCGCGTCCTCAGGGAGCTGGGGCGGGGCGCGACCAGTGCCGTCTTCCTCTGCGAGGACAATTTCAACAACCGCAAGGTGGCGGTCAAGCGGATCCACACGCACCTGCTGTCCGACCCCAACCAGGCGAAGCGCCTGCGCAAGAACCTGCGCAACGAAATGCTGCTGGCCGGCAAGCTGCGCCACCCGCACATCGTGCGCCTGTACGACGCCGATGCCGACGACGCCGAGCAGCCCTACCTGGTGCTGGAGTACATCGAAGGTACGTCACTGGCGCGCTTTTGCACCAGCGACCGCCTGATGCCGGTGCCGCAGGTGCTGGACATCATCTACAAGGTGAGCAGCGCGCTCGAATACGCCAACAGCAACGGCCTGATCCACCGCGACATCAAGCCGGCCAACCTGATGCTGCAGAGCACCGGTGACGTCAAGCTCACCGACTTCGGGGCCGCCCTGTCCGTGCAGGGCGATGTGACGCAGGTGGCAGGGCTGGTCGGCTCGCCGCTGTACATGTCGCCCGAGCAGGTGATGGAGCAGTCGCTCACCCACCACAGCGACATGTTCTCGCTGGGGGTGTGCCTGTACGAGATGCTGACGGCGCGCCGCCCGTTCGAGGGCGACTCCGACTACGCCACGCTGTTCAAGATCGGCAACGAGGAGCCGCCCGCACCCAGCGTGCTGCGCCCGGGGCTGCCGGCGGGGCTGGACCAGGTGATTGCCAAGGCGCTGGCCAAGAAGCCGAAGGACCGCTTCCCGCAGTGGGCCGATTTTTCCGACGCTATCCTCGGCGTGAGCAAGGCCACCGTGGGCAAGCGCGAGACGCACCGCGACGGCGAACGTTTCGCGCAGATGCGCGGGCTGCCGTTCTTCGCGGGCTTCCAGGACGCCACCCTGTGGGAGGCGCTGCGCCTGGGCACGCTGCACTCGCACCCCGAAGGCACCGAGCTGATGCACGAGGACTCCAAGGGCGACTCGTTCTACGTCCTGCTGGAAGGCAAGGTCGCGATCAGCCGGCACGGCCGCAAGCTCACCACGGTGGAAGCCGGCGTGACGCTGGGCGAGATGGCTTACCTGCAGCCCGAAAAACCGCTGCGTAGCGCGACGGCCACGGCCGAGACTTACGTGGTGGTGCTGGAGATCCGCGACGAGGCGCTGCGGCACGCGTCCGACGAACTGCAGCTGCGCTTCGACAAGGCGTTCATCAACCTGCTGGTCAACCGGCTGATGGTGACGAACGAGCAGCTGGGCAAGGCGCAGGAAAACTCGCTGACGCTCGACCTGCGTTAAATCAGCTTTTCCTCCGGCCGCGTGATCTTCTTCAGCGGCTTCGTATTCCCATCGATCGGCATCAACGGAATATCCGTATGCGCGTCGTCCCACACCGGGTCTTCGAGGCTGTCGAACACCTCGCGCAGCTTCTGTCCCCAGCTGGTGTGCACCATGCGGTAGTAGGGGTTGTGCATGTCGATGCAGACGATGCGGTCGGTCTCGAAGCGGTTGGCTTCGTACACCACCAGGTCCAGCGGCGGGCCCACCGACAGGTTGGACTTCATGGTGGAATCCATAGACACCAGCGCGCACTTGGCGGCCTCGTCCAGCGCCGTGTCGGGCGTGATCACGCGGTCCAGCACCGGCTTGCCGTACTTGTACTCGCCCACCTGGAAGTAGGGCGTCTCGGGCGTGGCCTCGATGAAGTTGCCCGCCGAGTACACCTGGAACAGGCGCATGCCTTCGCCGCGGATCTGCCCGCCGAAGATCAGGTTGACGTTGAATTCCACGCCCGCGTTCTTCAGCGCGTCGGCATCGCGGTCGTACACGTGGCGCACCGTCTCGCCCAGCACGCGTGCGGCATCGAACATGCTGGTGGCGTTCCAGATCGTGATGGGGTCCGACTCGGGGTCTTCGCGCAGCGCCTCCACCTGCAAGAGCTCGCGCACCGATTGCGAGATGCTCAGGTTGCCGGCGGACAGCAGCACCATGAAGCGGTCGCCGCGGCGCTCGTACACGATCATCTTGCGGAAGGTGCTGATGTTGTCGACGCCCGCGTTGGTGCGCGAGTCCGACAGGAACACCAACCCCGCATTCAGCTTGATCCCGACGCAGTAGGTCATTTCGATTTCGCTTCGGCCAGTTTTTTCTTCAACGCATACAGCGCGTCCAGTGCTTCCCGCGGGCTCATCCGGTCCGGGTCCAGCGCCGACAGGGCTGCCTCGACGGCGCTGGGCGCAAGTGCCTCGGCGGCCGGCGGCGGCGCGAACAAGTCTACCTGCTCGCGTGCGGCTTCCTGGTGTTTTTCCAGCGCGGAAAGTGCGTGCCGCGCATGGTTGACCACCGCGGTGGGCATGCCCGCCAGCCGCGCCACCTGGATGCCGTAGCTGCGGCTGGCCGGCCCGGGCTGGATCTCATGCAGGAACACGATGTCCGAGCCCGACTCGGTGGCGCTCACGTGCACGTTGACCGCGCAGTGGTGTTTGGCCGGGAACTCGGTGAGCTCGAAGTAGTGCGTGGCGAACAGCGTGAAGGCCTGCGTGCGGTCGTGCAGGTGCGCCGCAATGCCGGATGCCAGCGCCAGCCCGTCGAAGGTCGAGGTGCCGCGGCCGATCTCGTCCATCAGCACCAGGCTCTGCGCGGTGGCGCCGTGCAGGATCTGCGAGGCCTCGGTCATCTCCAGCATGAAGGTCGACTGCGCGTTGGCCAGGTCGTCGGCCGCGCCTATGCGGGTGTGGATCGCGTCGACCGGCCCCAGGCGGCACGAGCGCGCAGGAACGTAAGAGCCCACCGAAGCCAGCAGCACGATGATGGCCACCTGCCGCATATAGGTGGACTTGCCGCCCATGTTGGGGCCGGTGATCACCTGCATGCGCTGCTTGGGCCCCAGCCGCGTGTCGTTGGCGATGAAGGCGCCGCTGGACGTTTCCGCGAGGCGCGCCTCCACCACCGGGTGGCGGCCCTGCGTGATCTCGATGCCGGGTTCCCTGATGAACTGCGGCTTGCACCAGTCGAGCGTGAGCGAGCGCTCGGCCAGCGCGCACAGCGCGTCGGTGGCAGCCATCGCGCGGGCCAGCCGTGCGAGCGCCGGTATGTGCGCCTGCAGTTCGTCGAGCAGCTGCTCGTACAGCAGCTTCTCGCGCTGCAGGGCTCTTTCCTGCGCGGACAGCGCCTTGTCCTCGAAAGCCTTGAGTTCCGGCGTGATGAAGCGCTCGGCGTTCTTCAGCGTCTGGCGGCGCCGGAAGTCGGCCGGCACCTTGTCGAGCTGGCCCTGGCTGACCTCGATGTAGAAGCCGTGCACCTTGTTGAATTGCACGCGCAGGTTGGCGATGCCGGTGCGTGCGCGCTCGCGCCCTTCCAGCTCCAGCAGGAAGCCGTCGCAGTTGTCCTGGATGGCGCGCAGCTCGTCGAGGTCGGCGTCGAAGCCGGTGGCGATGACGCCGCCGTCGCGCACCAGCGCAGCGGGCTCTTCGTGCAGCGTCTGCTCCAGCCGCGCGATGCAGGAAGGCGGGGCGACCAGGTCGCCGGCGATGTCGGCAAGCGCAGGCGGCAGCAATGCGACCAGCTCACCCGCCTTCTCCAGCGATTGCCGCAAACCCACCAGTTCCCGCGGCTTCACCTGCCGCAACGCAATCCGCGCCGTGATCCGCTCCACGTCGTTCACGCCCTTCAGCGCGGCGCGCAGCTTCTGCCAGGCGCCTTCGCGCAGCGCCTCGACGGCATCCAGCCGCTGCTGCGCCTGCGTGCGCTCGCGCTTCGGCTCCAGCAGCCAGCCCTTCAACGCGCGGCTGCCCATGCCGGTCATGCAGGTGTCGAGCAGCGAGAACAGCGTGGGCGAGTCCTCGCCGCGCAGCGTCTGCACCAGCTCGAGGTTGCGCCTCGTGGTGACGGGCAGTTCGACCAGCTCGCCGTCGCGTTCGACCTGCAGCGACTGCACGTGCGACAGCGCGCGCCCCTGGGTGTGTTCGGCAAATCCCAGCAACGCGCCAGCTGCGGCGTGCGCGTGCAGCAGTTCTTCCGCGCCCCAGCCGGCCAGCGTGCCTGCGTTCAATTGCTCCAGCAGCTTGCGCCGGCCCAGTCCGCCTTCGAACTGCCACTGCGGCCGCTGCGTGAGCGCCATGGGCGACGAGAAGCGCAGCGCGTCCAGCGTGCGCTGGAAGGCCGGCGTCACGTCGGCGCTGTACAGCAGTTCGCTGGGCGCGATGCGCGCCGTCCACCCCACCAGTTCGTCGGCGTCGCATTCGGCCAGGTGGATCGCGCCTTGCGTCACGCTCAGCCACGCCAGCCCCAGCCGGTTGCGAGCCGCCTGGTGCACCGCCAGCAGCATCGCTTCGGACTTGTCGGCCAGCAGCTCGGTGTCGGTCAGCGTGCCCGGCGTCACCACGCGCACCACCTTGCGCTCCACCGGCCCCTTGCTGGTGGCCACCTCGCCCACCTGCTCGCAGATGGCGACCGACTCGCCCAGCTTGATCAGCCGCGCCAGGTAGCCGTCGACCGAATGGAAAGGCACGCCCGCCATCACCACCGGCTCGCCGGCCGACATGCCGCGCTTGGTCAAGGTGATGTCGAGCAGGCGCGCCGCCTTCTCGGCGTCGCCGTAGAACAGCTCGTAAAAATCCCCCATGCGGTAGAACACGAGCGTCTGGGGGTGCGCCTCCTTGATGGCCAAGTACTGGGCCATCATCGGCGTTGGGGCGGGTTTGGCTTCTTCCTTCAACACGCCGCGATTGTCCTGCATTGCAGAATACTGCCATGGCCATCACCCCCGACACCATCCGCGCCTTCACGCCCGCCGGGCGCCTGAGGGCTTCCATCAACACCGGCAATGCCGTGCTGGCGGCGCGCGACGGTGCCAGCGCCAAAGGCGTGTCGGTGGACCTCGCGACCGAGTTCGCGAGGCGGTTGGGCGTGCCGCTGGAGCTGAAGGTGGTGGACACCGCGGCCAGGTCGGTGGCATTGGTGATGAACGGCGAGGCCGACATCGGCTTCTTCGCCATCGACCCGAAGCGCGCGGAGCAGATCGCCTTCACCGGCCCGTACGTGCTGATCGAGGGCGCGTACGCGGTGAAGAGCGACTCGCCGCTGCAGGCCAACGAGGAAGTCGACCGCCCGGGCCACCGCGTGGTGGTGGGGCAGGGCAGCGCCTACGACCTGCACCTCACGCGCGAGCTGAAGGCCGCGACCATCGTGCGCGCGGCTTCGACGCCGGCGGTGGTCGACTGCTTCATGCAGGAAGGCGCCGATGTGGCAGCTGGGGTGAAGCAGCAACTGGAAGCCGACATGAAGCGCACGCCCGGCCTGCGCCTGCTGCCCGGGCGCTTCATGGTCATCCGCCAGGCCATGGGCTGCCGCCGCTCGCGGGGCGTTGCGGCAGCGAGCGAGCTGGCCGCCTTCGTGGAGGAGATGAGGGCCAGCGGCTTCGTCGAGCAGGCGCTGGCGCGGCACGGCATCGAGGGCGCGGCCGTCGCATAGACAATTTCAGTGACTTAGTTGCCCGATGGCCCCCAAATAGCCCTTTTGGCCACCTTGACCCTCCGGAGGGCTAACCTATACTTACAAACCGACTGTCAGGTTGAGGCAGGGACGAGCGAGGGCGAGAACAATGAACGCTGCATCCTCTTTGATGGCAATCCTGGTCGCGGGCGCCACCTGCGCCGCGCAGGCCCAGTCGCAGGGCACCGTGGTGCCTTCGGGCCCGGCCACCGTCCAGGCCACCTACGTCACCAACATCGACAAGGAAGATCTGGCCGACCTGGCGACCGTCGCCGTGTCCAGGCGGGAAGTGGTGGCCGGCCTGTTCCCGGAAGACCTCGAGACGGCGGAGCAGCGCTCCAAGCGTGAAGCCTGCGAGCGCATCATCCAGGCGGGCTACAAGTGCATGCCCCCGGTGCGCACCTACACGCGCTACTCCCTGCCCGGCGTGAGCTTCGGCTTCGCGTCTGCCGTGCTGCCCGAAGGCATGAAGCAGCAGCTGAAGTCGTTTGCCGACGCCATCTCGGGCCGTTCGGGCGCTTCGCCGGTGGTCCGCGTCGACGGCCATGCCGACGCCACGGGCAACGAAGAATTCAACAAGATCCTGTCGCAAAAGCGCGCCGAGTCGGTCGTCGAGTACCTGGTGTCGCTGGGCGTCGACAAGAAGCTGCTCACGGCCATCGGCTTCGGCTCGGAGCGGCCGCGCAACACGAACGACCCGAAGGCCGCTGAAAACCGCCGTGTCGAAATCTCGCGCGTGACCGCACGCGTGCAGATCGCCAACTAGCCCGCTAGCACAGGGCTTGCCCCTGCGCAAGTAGTCGGAGGTAGCGGTGGCGCGACCTCCGGCAACGCTCGCCTACCCAATTCTGATGAGTGTGGGCTGCGTGCTATTGACACGCAGCTCCAATCTCATGAATCATGGGCCGCGTCAAGTAACCAACAACAACCTGCAGAACAATCTGTAATTTGGAGGGGTCCGATGTCCTGGCCTATTGCGCTGCGTTGTGCCGCGGCGGTGTTGGCGGTGGCCGCCGCTTTTCCTGCCTCGGCCCAGATCCTGCAAATTGCGCAGGCGCCGCCGCCGACAGTAGCTCCTCCGGTCATACCGACGCCGAGCGAACTGGAGCGGCAGCGACGGCCTGAACTCTCCTCGGACCCGGCGCTGGTGCCGCGGGCACCGGCGCCGCGGCGCGTCGGCCGTCCCGACCAGGAGATCACGATCGACGTCACGGGTTACGCATTGCCCGACTCGGCGCCGGCGGCCCTGAAGGCGGCGCTGCCGCAGCTGGTGGCGCCCTATGTGGGGCCCGGCAAGTCCTACGCGGACATCACCAACGCGGCACTCGAAGTCACGCGCTACCTGCAAAGCGAACTGGGCTACTACCTCGGCTTCGCCTACATCCCCGAACAGAAGCCCGCCGGCGGCGTGATCCAGATCGCGGTGCTGGAAGGGCGCCTCGACAAGGTCGAACTGGTGTGGAAGGACGGCCTGCCGGTGGACCGCGACGTCGTCGAAAGGATGCTGGCGGCGCTGAAGCCGGGCGACGTGCTGCTGGTGCAGGATGTCGAGCGGGTGGTGTTCCTGGTGAACGACCTGCGCGGCATCGCGGCCGAATTCGAGGTGAAGCCGGGCAGCGCGCCGGGCACCGCTTCGCTCGTCGTGACGCCGCGGGCGCTGGACCAGAACTCCTACTACGCCGAGTTCGACAATACCAACGCCCGGGAGCTGGGGCGCTTTCGCCTGACCGGGGCCTACACGCGCAACAGCCCCTTCGGCCGCGGTGACAGTGCGACCCTGACGGCCATTGCCGGGCAGGGCCTTGCCTTCGCGCTGGCCAACTACACCACGCCGGTGGGTGGCACAGGCCTGCGCATGGGTGCCTCGGCCGCGATGATGAAGTACAAGGTGGTGGCCGGCGACTTCGCGGCCCTCGACATGGACGGCTCGGCGACCAACCTGTCTGCCTTCGCCCTGTACCCGTACCTGCGTTCGCGCAATGCCAACCTGTTCATCATCGGCTCGATCGACGGCAAGAACTACGACGACTCGAACGGCGCCACGAGCACCGAAAAGCGGGTCACGATGGGCGACATCGGCGTCACCGCCGACTTCCGCGACGGCTTCATGGGTGGCGGCATCACTTCGGTCGACTCGCAGCTCGCGCACGGCCGCATTCGCTTCGACATAGCGCCCGCCGGGGCAGGCAACCCCGACCCGAATTTCACCAAGTTCTCGATTCGCGCCATCCGCCTCCAGAACCTGGTGCCGGGCACCCTGCAGGGGTACGTGGCATTCCGCGCGCAGAAAGCTTTCGACAACCTGGACGTGACCGAGCAGTTCCGTGTCGGCGGGCCCGACGGCGTGCGCGCGTTCACTTCGGGGCAGGGTTCAGGCGACTCCGGCGCTTCGCTCACGCTCGAACTGCGCTACCTGCTGCCGGAAGACATGCTCGCCTCCAGCATCGGCGGCCGCGCGACGCTGTCGGCATTCGTGGACTGGGCTACGGTGGAGAGGTATCACGATACCTCGGGGCTGACCGGTGCAGTGATCAATACGGAGCGCTACGGCGGCGCCGGATTCGGCTTGCTGTGGGACGGCCCGGACGGAATGAGCGCCCGTGCGGGTGTGGCGGGCCAGTTCGAGGCACCCAAGGACCTGGCCGGCAACTATCGCTTCGACCGCAGCGCCAGGTTCTTCGTGCAGTTGCGCAAGCGTTTCTAACAACCCGGAGCAGCGGCCCGACTCCACCCGGAAGTTGGGCCGATGCCCTTTTGCTGTTGATGTCGGACACGGGGCAGGAGTCATGATGAACAAGGCCAACACGGTTTACGCCACCCAACGCAGCACCAGCGCCCTGAGGCGCACGCGCATGTCGGCCAGGCGGCGCGCCGTTGCCGTCGCCGCGGCGCTGCTGGCGGCGCAGGGCAGCCTGCAGGCGCTGCCGCAGAACGGCGTGCCCACCTTCGGCACCACGTCGATCAGCACCGACGCCAACAAGATGACCATCCTGCAGGGGACGCAGCGGGCGGGCATCGACTGGCAGTCGTTCTCCATAGGCGCCGGCGAATTCGTCAAGATCCAGCAGCCCGGCACCTCGTCCATCCTTTTCAATCGCGTGCTCGGGCCCGACCCTTCGCTGCTGTTCGGCAGCCTGCAGGCCAACGGGCGGGTGTTCCTGAGCAACCCGCGCGGCATCGTGTTCGGGGTGAACTCGTTCATCGACGTGGGCTCGCTGGTGGCAACCACGCTCAAGCTGTCCGATGAATCCATGCTGGCCGGCAGCTACAACCTGGCCGGCGACGCGCAGTCCGGCTCGATCGTGCAGCAGGGACACATCAAGGCGACCGGCACGGTGGCGCTGGTGGCACCCGTCATCGAGCAGTCGGGCACCATCGAAGCACCGCGCATCGGCATGGCCGCGGCCGAGTCGGTTCGCATCGACCTGGACGGCGACGGCCTGGTCTTCATGAACGTGAAGACGGAAACGGCCGAAACGCGGCTGCGCGCGCTGGGCAAGTTGCAGGCGGACGGTGGCGTGGTCGACCTGCGCGCGCAGGCCCGCGCGGGCTTCACCGAGTCCGTGCTCAACCTCGACGGCATCGTGCTCGCGCGCGGGCTCGGGGAGCGAAACGGGCAGATCTTCGTGGACGGCGGCACCGCAGGCATCACCGAAGTGCGGGGCACGCTGGATGCCAGCGCAGCCGAAGGCACGGGCGGCAACGTGACGGTGCTCGGCCAGAAGGTGGGCCTGTTCGGCACGGCCACGCTGGACGCGAGCGGTTCCACAGGCGGCGGCAACATCCTGGTGGGCGGCAACTTCTTCGGCAAGGGCCCCGAAAGGAATTCGGATGCCGCCTTCGTCGACAGCACGGTCAAGCTGAATGCCGACGCGACAGGCGACGGATCGGGCGGCAACGTGGTGGTGTGGTCGGACCTGAGCACGCGGTTCTTCGGGTCGATCACGGCCCGGGGGGCCGGCAGCGGCTCGGGCGGCATGTCCGAAGTCTCCGGCAAGAAGTTCCTGCAGTACGCAGGCACGGCCAACCTGTCGTCGCCGAGCGGCAAGACCGGCACGCTGCTGCTCGACCCCACCGACGTCATCATCGACAACACGGAGAACGACCCGGACTTCAGCACGACGGACCCGTTCACGCCGACCGCTGCGGTCAACGGCGGGGCGCACATCACGTGGGCCACGATAGGCACCAACCTCGAAACCGCGGACGTCACGGTCACGACGGTCGGCTCGCCCGACGCAGCAGGCGGCACCGGCAAGATCACGATTGCCGACTCACCGGGCAACAACGTGCTGCCGGACAACACGGCGCGCATGCTGACGCTGCAGGCCGACACGGGCGGCATCGCTTTCGAGGCGCCCGTGACGATCCCGACCAGCCTGACGCTGGAGTCGAAGGGCGCGATCACGCAGACTTCAGGGTCGTCGATCGTCGTCAACGGGAGCACCACGTTCCGCGGCGTCGGGGGCGGCACGGGCACGTACGCCGTGACACTGGAGGACACGGGCAACGACTTCAAGGGGCTCGTCACCGTCAAGACCTCGGGCGACGTGAGCCTGACGTCCAAGGGCACGCTGAAAGTGGCGCTGGACGGCGCCGGCAGCGTCCTGCTGAAGGGCGTGGAAACCGGCGTCGAGGTGGAAGGTGACGCGGCCGACCTGAAGATCGTCAGCTCGGGAACGACCCAGTTCACCGGCGACACGACCATCGACACCACGCTGGAAATCCGCAGCGACGGCACGGTGACGCAGCCGGGCGGCAAGATCACGGCGAGCGAACTCAAGCTGAACGGCGACGGCGCGGTCACGCTGACCGATTCGAACAACGCCGTGGACACGATCGCCATGGCCACCGGCAGCGGCAACGTGAGGTTCGAGAACAGCAAGGCGCTGGCGATCGACACCGTCGACGGCACCGACGGCATCACGCGCACGGGCGAAGTGTCGATCAGCGCCGACGGGAAGATCACGATTTCGCAGGACGTCTCGGCGAGCGTGGTACGCCTGCAGACGACCACCGGCGACATCGAGCAGACCGCGGGGAAGATCACCGCGACCAGCCTCGCCGTGAACAGCGATGGCAACGTGCTCCTGCCCGGCACGACGAACGCGGCGGGCACGGTTGCCCTGCAGGCGGGCGGCAGCGTGGTGTACGGCTCGGCCGCAGGTTATGCGATCGGTTCCGTGAGCGGCAACGGTACGGTCGCAACCGTGACCGGCATCGGGGCCAGCACGAGCACCGGCGTGGTCGAACTGACGACTTCCTCTGGAACGGTGACGCAGACAGAGCCGATTACATCGGCCAGCCTGCTGCTGCGCGGCGCCGCCGGCTACACGCTAGTCGATACGGACAATGCGGTCGCCAAGCTGGCTGCCGATGGCACCAGCGGCGTGATCCGTTACCGCGACACCGACGCGCTGGCCGTGGACTCCGTCACGCCCGTCGATGGCAGCACGGCGGTCGATGGCATCACCCGCACCGGCAACGTCGAATTGCGCGCGGGCGCCGCATTGACGTTGACCGAGGCGGTTGACGTGGGTACCGCCACGCTGGAGCTGAACGCGGCCAGCGGCACCGTCACGCAGGCGGCGGACATCACGGCCGGCAACCTGCTGCTGCGTGGCGCGGCCGCCTACACGCTCACTCGTTCCGGCAACGACGTGGACAAGATCGCGGCCACCACCGGTGCCGGCGTGATCCGGTTCACCGACACCGACAGCCTGGCGGTGGACTCGGTGACGCCGGTGGATGGAAGCGCCGCCGTCGCAGGGATCACGCGCACCGGCAGCGTCGAACTCAAGGCGGAGACCCTGACGTTGCCGCAGAAGGCAGACGTCGGATCGGCCACGCTCGAATTGAACGTCGCGTCGGGTACCGTCACGCAAAGCGGCGACATCACCGCCGGCAACCTGCTGCTGCGGGGCGCAGCGGGCTATACGCTCACCAACAGCGGCAACAACGTCGCGAAGATCGCCGCCGACGGCACCAGCGGCGCGATCCGCTACCGCGACACCGATGCACTCACGGTGGACTCGGTGACGCCGGTGGACGGCAGCGCGGCCGTCGCAGGGATCACGCGAACGGGCAACGTCGAACTGCGCTCGGACACCCTGACCCTGACGGAGAAGGTCGACGTCGGGACTGCGACCGTCGAATTGAACGCCGCGTCCGGCACGGTGACGCAGGCTGCGAACATCACGGCCGGCAACCTGCTGCTGCGCGGCGGCGCCGCCTACACGCTCACGCGCGTGGGCAACGACGTGGACAAGATTGCCGCGACGACCGGTGCTGGCGCGATCAGGTACGCGGACGCCGACGGGCTGGCCGTCGATTCGGTGACGCCCGTCGACGGCTCGGCTGCCGTGGATGGCATCACGCGGACGGGCAACGTGGGCCTCAACACCGCGGGCACCCTGACGCTCGCCAAGAGCGTCGGCGTGGGCAGCAGCACGGTGACGCTGCAGACCACAGTGGGCTCGATTTCGCAGACGGGCGGCTCCATCACGGCCGGGGAACTGGGCGCGATAGCCGCGGGCGACGTCCTGCTCGGCCAGACCGCCAACGCCGCCGGCAAGGTGGCGCTGTCGAGCCCGGGCAGCGTGCTGTACGGGTCCGCCGGCAGCTACCTGGTCACGACGATCGCGGCCGACACCGCACCGGTAGTGGGCACGGCCCGCCAGATGTTCGATGGCGCGGCGGGCATCTCCGCCAGCACCTCGACGGGCCTGATCGAGCTGAACACGGCCGCAGGCACGGTCACACAGGACCAGGACCTCACGGCGCAGAACCTCCTGTTGCGCGGCGCAGGCGGCTATACGCTGACGCGCAGCACGAACGACGTGACGAAGATCGCGGCGGACGGCACTGCGGGCGTGATCCAGTACCGCGACACGGACGACCTCACCCTGGACGCCGTCACCCCGATTGCCGGCGCGCCGGCGGTCGAAGGCATCACGCGCACGGGGAACGTCTCGCTCCAGGCGGACCTGCTGACGCTGACGAAGAAGGCGAACGTTGGCTCCGCCACCCTGGAGCTGAACGTCGCATCCGGCACGGTGACGCAGGCCGAACCCATTACCGCGGGCAACCTGCTCGTCCGCGGTGCGGCTGCATTCGATCTGACGCAGAACGGCAACAACGTGGGCAAGCTGGCCGCCGACAGCGGCGCCGGCGCCATCCGTTATGTGGATACCAACGCCCTGAGCGTCGATGCAGTCACGCCGGTGGCCGGCACGCCGGCTATCAGCGGCATCGACCGCACCGGCAACGTCGGCCTGAACACGGGCGGAACCCTCACGATTGCGCAGAACTTCACCGCCACCGGAAGCACGGTGACGCTGCAGGTCACCTCGGGCGACATCGACCAGACGGGCGGCGCGCTGACGGCGACGAACCTGGGCGCCATCGTGCTCGCGGGCGACGCGAAGCTCGGCCGCACCACCAACACGATCAGCAAGGCAGCCGTCGAGGCGAGCGGCAGCGTGCTGCTGGGCGCCAGCACGAGCTACGAGGTGGCGTCGGCGGCCGCCGATGCCACGGCAGTGGCGAACTCGCCGGCAGCCCGCCAGATGTTCGACGGTGCCGACGGCCTCGCGGCCCATACCACCACGGGCGTGATCGAGCTGAACACCCCCAGCGGGACGGTTACCCAGACGCAGGACATCGTCGGCGCCAGCCTGCTGCTGCGCGGCGGGGCCGAGTACCTGCTGACGCGTGGCAGCAACGATGTGAAGAACATCGCTGCCAGCTCGGGTGCCGGCACCATCAAGTACACGGATGCGACGGCGCTCGCCGTCAGCTCGGTGACCCCCGTTTCGGGTGGCGGGGCCATCGCCGGCATCGACCGCACTGGCGACGTGGAACTCAACGCCGTGGGCACGCTGACGCTCACGCAGAACACGAAGGCAACCGGCAAGAAGCTGCTGCTCGAGTCGACCACCAGCAGCATCTCGCAGACCGGTGGCACGATCACGGCCACCGAGCTGGGGGCCGTGAGCCTCACGGGCAACGTGCTCCTGGGCAATACCGGCAACACGTTCTCCAAGGCCGGCATCTCGGCGACCAATGGCAATGTGCTGCTCGGCTCGAGCACCAGCTATGAAGTCGCGGCGATCGCGGCAGACAGCACGGCAGTGGCCAACGTCGTCACGCCGCGCGGGGTCTTCAGCGGCGCGACGGGCATCATCGCCAACACCACTACCGGCGTCATCGAACTGAACACGGCCGATGGGACGGTCACGCAAAGCGAGAACGTCACGGCGAACAGCCTGCTGCTGCGTGGCGCAGGCGCCTATACCCTCGCTCGCGGGACGAATGACGTGGCCAAGCTGGCCGCCGATTCGGGTGCCGGTGCGATCCGCTATGCCGACGCCGGCACCTTGTCCGTGGATGCGGTCACGCCAGTGAACGGCGGCGCCGCCATCGCAGGCATCACGCGCACAGGCCGCGTGGGCCTGAACACGGCCGACGCGCTGACGCTCGCGCAAAGCGTCGACGTCGACACCGCCACCGTGACGCTGCAGACCGTGGCGGGCAACATCACCCAGACCGGCGGCACGATCACCGCGGGCGAGCTGGGCGCTGTCTCGGGCACCGGGAGCGTGCTGCTCACCAGCGCGAATGCCGCCGCCAAGGTGGCGCTGACGGGTGCCACCAGCGTTTCCTACAACTCCGGCATCTCGTACGAGATCGCGTCGGTCGCCGCCGATACGACGCCGGTCGCCAACGTGGATCCGGCGCGCAACATCTTCACGGCCACGACGGGGATCAATGGGGACACCACCGCTGGGGTCGTCGAGCTCACCAGTTCCACCGGCACCACGGTCACGCAGACGCAGGACATCAAGGCGCAGGCGCTCCTGCTCCATGGGGAAGGCGCTTTCACGCTGGCGCGCGAGACGAACGACGTCGCCAAGTTCGCGGCCGACACGGGTGCGGGCACGGTCCGCTACTGGGACGCCAATGACCTCATCGTCGACAGCGTGGTCTCTCCCAGCACGGCGGCGACGACGATCGGCATCGACCGCACCGGCAACGTCGAACTGAAATCGACCACGCTGACGCTTACCCAGAAGGCCAGCGTGGGAACCGCCACGCTGGAACTCAACACGTCGTCCGGCCAGGTGACGCAGGCGGCCGACATCACCGCCGGCAACCTCCTGCTGCGAGGCGATGCGGCCTTCGAGCTCACCCGCGCGACCAACAACGTGGGCATCCTTGCCGCGGAGACCGGGGCCGGCGTGATCCGCTACGCGGACGCGGATACGCTTACTGTCGGTTCGGTAGCACGTGTGGACGGCAGCGCCACCACAGCGGGTGTCACCCGCACCGGCAATGTGAACCTGAACACTGTTGGCACGGTGACCCTGGAGCAAAACGTCAACGTGGGCGCCGCGACCGTCAGGATGCAGTCGACGACGGGCAGCATCGTGCAGACGGGCGGCGCGATCACCGCCAGCGGGCTGGGCGCCATCAGCGAGGCCGGTGACGTCCTGCTCGGCAGCAGCAACGCGGTGGGCACCGTGTCGCTGACCGGCACCAATGTGCTGTACGGGTCGGCCGGCAGCTACGTGATAGGCGCCGTCGGCGCAGACGTCACGCCTGTGGCCAACGCGGGTTCTGCCCGCCAGTTCTTCAATGGGACGACCGGCATCCTGGCCAACACGGACTCCGGCGTGATCGAGCTGGACACCGACAGCGGCACGGTCACGCAGACCGCGGACGTGAAGGGCCAGAGCCTCATCCTGCGCGGCAACGGCGGCTACACGCTGACGCGCGAGACGAACGACGTCACCAAGCTGGCGGCGGATTCCGGCAGCGGCACGATCCGGTACTACGATGCCGACGACCTGGCTGTCGACTCCGCTACCGCGCCGAGCAGCGGCACTACGGTGGCCGGCATCCACCGCACGGGCAGCGTGGAGCTGAAAGCGGCGACGCTGGCGATCAACCAGGAAGCGGATGTCGGCGACAACACGCTCGAACTGAACATCGCAGGAGGCACGGTCACTCAGGCCGCCGACATCACCGCCGCCAACCTCCTCTTGCGCGGACCGGCGGCTTATGAACTGACCCGTGCGTCGAACGACGTCGACAGGATCGCGGCCGATACGGGTGGCGGCGTGATCCGCTACACCGATGCGAACTCGCTGGCCGTGGACAACGTGACGCCGGTCGCGGGCGGGGCCGCCGTTGCAGGCATCAGCCGCACGGGCAACGTGGAACTGAAGTCGGGCTCGCTCGTGATCGCGCAGCAAGCCAACGTCGGCACGGCCACGCTGGAGCTGAACGTCTCGGGCGGCACGGTCACGCAGGCGGCCGACGTGAAGGCGGGCAACCTGCTGCTGCGCGGCGGGGCAGGGTACCTGCTGACCCGCGCCACCAACGACGTGAACATCATCGCGGCCGACACGGGTGGCGGCGTGATCCGCTACACCGACGCGAGCGCGCTCACGGTCGGCTCGGTCACGCCGGTGGGCGGTGGTTCGACGGTGGCCGGCATCGACCGCACGTCCAGCGTGGAACTGAAGTCGAACACGCTGATGATCGCGCAGCCGGCGAACGTGCACTCGGCTACGCTGGAATTGAATGTGGCGACGGGCACGGTCACACAGTCTGCCGATATCACCGCGGCCAACCTGCTGCTGCGCGGCGGGGCGGGCTTCGTGCTGACCCGAGCCACCAACGACGTGGCGAAGATCGCAGCAGACACCGGCGGCGAAGACATCCGCTACACCGACGCCAATGCGCTGGCCGTCGACTCGGTCGTTCCGGTGGCCGGTGGTTCGGCCATCGCGGGCATCGACCGGACGGGCAGCGTCGAGCTGAAGGCGAACACGCTGACCATAGTCCAGAAGGCCAAGGTCGGTGAAACGCTGGAGCTAAACGTCGCGACCGGCACGGTGACCCAGGCTGCTGATATCACGGCGAGCAGCCTCCTGCTGCGCGGCGGTGCGGCATACGAGCTGACTCGCAACACGAACGACGTGGACACCATTGCCGCGGATTCCGGTGGCGGCACGATCCGCTATTGGGACGCGGACAGCCTTAGCGTCGGATCCGTCACACCGGTGGTCGGCGGCGCCGCAGTGGCAGGCATCGTCCGCACGAGCAGCGTGGAACTGCTGGCGCCTACGCTCACCATCGACGCACAGGTCAACGTGGGCAGCGCCACCCTCGAGTTGAATTCGACCGGTAACGTGACGCAGGCCGCTCCCGTGACGGCCGGCAGCCTGCTGCTCAGTGGTGGAACCGGAACGTTCGAGCTCACCAACGGCGGCAACAATGTCGCCACGATTGCCGCGCATGCCACGACGTTCCGCTACGCGGATGCGGACAACCTGGCCGTTGGCACCGTGGCTCCCGTGGGGGGAGGCGAAAGTGTCGTTGGCGTGAATGCATCGGGAGACGTCGGCCTGAATGCAGGTGGCACGCTGACGCTGACGCAGCAGGTGACGTCCGGCGCGGCGCTCAGGCTGCAAGCGACGGGCGACATCACCCAGGGAACGGCAGGCGTCATTTCGGCGCCTGCACTCGGCGTCACCAGCTTGGATGGCGACATCCTGCTGGGTGCGGCCAGCAACAGTGTGACGACAGCCGCCCTTGCAGCCGCCAACGGCGACATCGTCTTCAAGGAAAGCAACGGGTACACGGTGGGCTCGATGGCCGCCGACGACACCGCGGTGGCCGGCGTTGCCGGCAGGAAGATGTTCACCGTCGCCAGTGGCCTCACGGCCAAGGGCTCCGTGGACCTCGAAACGGAGACCGGCGTGGTCGACCAGTCTCAGGACATCACCGCCCAGAGCCTCGTGCTGCGTGGCGATGCGGCCTACGAACTCACTCGCGGCACCAATGGCGTCGAATACATCGCGGCCAGCGACGGGGCCGGCACCATCCGCTATGCCGACAAGGACGGCTTGACCGTTGGTGCGCCGGATGGCGGACTCGCCGTGGAAGGCATCAAGCGGTCCGGACCGGTCGAACTCAACGCAGTCGGCATTCTGGCGCTGAGCCGAAACGTGGATGTAGGCACCAGCCGGTTGACGATGCAGGCCGCAAGCATCGACCAGTCCGCGGGCACGATCACCGCCGGGACACTGGGTGCCGTCGCCACCGGCGGCGACATCAACCTCGGGCAGGTCGGCAACAAGCTGGGCACCGTTGCCCTCGAGGCCCACGGCAGCATCGCGCTGGGCGAAGCGGACGGCTACACCATCGGCGCGGTGGGGCAAAGCGGCTCCGACGTTGACGTGCCGGACGGCCAGGCTGGCCGGCACATGTTCGACAGCACCGCAGGCATCGAGTCCGGGGCGGCCACTGGCGGTATCAAGTTGACCACGGTAGCGGGCACCGTCTCGCAGGCCGAACCCATCAAGGCGGCGAACCTCGTCGTCAATGGCGACGCGGCTTATGCCCTGGTATTGGCAAGCAACGACGTGGACACGCTGGCCGCAACGACCGGGTCGGGTGCCATCCAGTTTGCAGACGCCGACGACTTGACAGTGGGCACCGTGGCCGCTGCAGGTGTCAGCGGTATCGCCCGCACCGGCAACGTCACGCTGAACGCGAACGGACCCTTGACGCTGGCTGCCGATGTGAATGTAGGCGCGGCCAACACATTGCGGCTGTGGGCGAAGGACGACATCGTGCAAACCGGCGGTGTCATCTCCGCGGGCACGCTCGGCGCCGTCAGTGCTACCAAGTCCATAACACTCGGCAGCGCAGGCAACTCGGTGGACAAGGTCGCCCTGCAGGCCGCGGAAAATATCTGGCTGTCGACGGCCGACGGGTTCGACATCGGCCAGGTCACCGCGGATCCCACGGCACCGATGTTCCCGCTGACCAATGGCCTCCAGTCGAAGAGCGCTTCCGGGATGATCGAATTGGTGGCAGCGAGCGGGAACGTCGAGCAGACCCAATCGGACCCGATCAAGGCGCACACCCTGCTGCTGGGCGGCTCGGGCACGTATTTGCTGGACAAGGACGCGGTCAACGATGTCGCGCGCTTCGCCGCGCGTACCGGCGGCGCCAGCGACGGGACGATCACGTTCGTCAGCAGGGGCGACCTGATCCTGTCGGATGTGCCCACCCTCACCCCGAGCGGCGTCGCTTACGCCGGTATCCAGCGATCGAACGACGTCACGATTGTTTCGCCGAATGTCATCACTTTCAGCGGAAACTTCGTGGCCGACTCGGGTGCCTCGAGCAAGGTGTTCCGCGTGGTCTCCACGGCAGCGGCCAATCCCGAGACGAACGTCCAGGTGCTGAAGGATGAACTCGACCGGTTCTTCGGCGGCAGCCTGGTGCCCACGACCACCCTGTACCTGCCCGACGGCACATCCGTGCCCCTGGAGAACGCGGCGAGCCGCCTCGCGATCATGGAGACCGTGATCAAGCAGACGGCCACCAGCAAGATCACCCTCGACGGCGGGGTCGCACTGCGGATCGAGTCGACGCAAGGTGGCTCGATCCGGCTGAACAACGAGGCCAATGACTTCGGTGGCGCCAATTTCGACCAGGGGACGATTTCGGTCCGTTCCGCGAGCAGCGCCAACTCGACGCCGGACTGGCGCGTCAGCTTCAATGCGACGCCCTATCTCGAGACCTCGACCCCCTACAAGTTGTCGGTGGTCGAGCTGGCCGGCTCCAACATCAACATCGGCAATTCGGGCAAGCAGGTCACCGTCAACACGTACTCGCCGACGGCTTCCCAGAAACCGATCAACGTCGGGGTCGAAGGCGACCTGGTCAGGCTGTCGATGAGCCGCCTCAACACCAGCGAGAACTACATCGTCGCGCGCTATGGCGCGGTGCAGCTGCCGAATGTCCCGTTCGACTGGCAGTTGCCGGGCCTGACCCTGAAGCTGCTGTCCGACTTCGAGCACGGCGGAAGTTACGGCGAGCTGGGGTCGCCGCAGGATGCCGCCAACGGTGAAGGCCCGGGTATCCGCACCGCCATCGGCCTGCTCCCGGATGGCAAGTCGAAGAGCTGGGTGGTGGTCGAACCGCACCTTGGCCGCGGCGAAAGCGCTTTCGACCCGTCGCTGAAGGACTTCGCGCCGACGCGGATCTTCCTCGTGGGCCCGGTGGAGAACCCGGCGGTGTACCTCTTCACCGCCAACGGGCTGTTCCTGGCATCGAACGCGATCGTGTACTACAACGGCCGGTTCGCGGATAACCAGAGCCAACGCTCGACGCTGTTGAGCATCGCCGAATTGATGGACCGGATCCGCCGCGAAACGCTGGAACGTGCCGTGAGCACCGAGAACGTTTCACGCGACCTGCGCGAATCCATAGTGGTTGAAATCGGCGTCGGCCCGGCCGCCACCACGGGCAGCCAGGGCGCGCGGCAACCGGAGGCTTGCACGCCGGCCGGCGCCGATCTATCGTGCCGCTAGGTTAAGGTTGCCGGGGACAGGTGTTGTATGGGTGAGCAGTGGGAAGGCGCGCCGTTGCGGCGCCGGTCAGTGGTGCTGGCAGGGGCGGCGGCTTCGGCCGCCGGGTTGGCCGGGATGGGGCGGCACGCGTCCGCGCAGTCGCCGGCACCCAATCGAGTCGCGCTGCTGATAGGCAACCGCGCGTACCCCGACGGCAATGACCTGCCGTCGATGCACACCAATGTGCGCAAGCTGCAGGCATCGCTGGAACAGTTGGGGTTCCGGTGCACGGTTCATCTCGACGCGAGCCGGGCCGTCGCTGTGCAGGCCGTCGCCGATTTCGGGCGCGACCTCAAGGCGAAACCCGCGGACACCGTTTCGCTCTTCTACTTCTGCGGCCACGGCATGCAGATCGACGCGGAGAACTTCCTGCTGCCCTCCCACGTGTTTCCGCGCACGCGCCCGCTCAGCGAGTCGCGCACGGTCAACGTGGAGTTGGGCCGCGATGTGCGCGAAGAAATCCCCAAGGTGCCTTCGGGCCTGTCGATTGCGGTGGTCGATGCCTGCCGCACGTCGTTCCGCGGCATGCGGCCCGAAGACGGCTTGAACCAGGTGACGGCCAAAGCGGGCGAACTGGTGGTGTTCTCCACGGGTGCCGGCAAGCCTGCCCTGGCGCCCATAGACGAGAACCGGCTCACGTTCTTCACCGAGGCGCTCGTCACGCGCCTGGAGGCATCGGCCGCCAGGCCGCAGGAGCTGACCTTCCCCGAGCTGTTCCGGCTGGTGGCCGCAGACACCGAGCGCACGATGAAGAACCACCCGGTGGAAGACATCCGCGCGCTCGCGCAGGTGCCCTTCATCGCCGACAACTCGGGCCAGGTCATCCGCGTGTCGCTCAAGCCGCCGGCGCCGCCGCCGGACGACCCGGCGCGCCTGCGCGAGGAGTCCGAGGCGCTCGAAGCATTGCGCCAGATGCTGTGGCCCAGGGACGTGCAGCGCGCCGCGGGCGAGTTCCTGAAGAAGTTCGCCCAGAGCAACTCCTCCGCGGCGGTGGAAGTGGCGTCGGCGGGCGCGAGCAAGGGCGCGCAGGTGCTCGCCAATCCCGACATCACGCTGCAGCGCCGCGACTTCCAGCTGCGCCCGGACCTCGGCGACCGCTACAACGAGGACCTGCGCCGCGCGAGCCGCGGTGACAAGGACGCGGCGGCGCGCATTGCCGAACGCATCAAGCCCGGTGGTTTCACGGGCCCCGCTGCCACCGCCTACGAAGGCTGGATGCAGTTCGCCGCCGAACTCGGCAATGGCATTGCGGCTTACGAGCTCGCTCGCTTCTACAGCGCGGCCAACCGGCCCGCGCTGGTCGGGCGCTGGACGGGGCGTGCCCGCGAGCTGGGCTACACGCCGCCGCCGGGCTTGCGCATGCCTCGTTGATCAGCGAACGACGCTGAAGTCGGCCGCGGCAGCGCCGTAGGCGCCGCATGCGGGGGTGTCACATTTCGGCACGCCCAGGTACAGCGGCCTCGCGCCTGCAGCCGGAGCTTCGGCTCCCCTGAACAGCACGCGGATGCCGTCCTCTTCCTTCTTCGTCGCGGCAGAGAAATCCAGCGGCGCGTCCGAGACGATCGCGAGCAGCCTGGCCTTGCCCAGGGGTTCGCCGAAAGCCATCTGCTCGCCTTGCGACTTCGGGGGCAGCGTGACGCCCTTGCCGGCTGCCAGCTGGTTGTCGGTCTTGCCGGAACGCGGGAACAGGATGCGCACTTCCTGGTCGGTGTCGTGCACCAGCACGTAATACCAGCCCGGCCTGGAGGAAGTCAGCTGGACCTGCAGGGGCGTGACGTTCACCTTCAGCGTGGCTCTCTGCAGGGACAGGCCGACCTTGTAGTCGGCACTGGCTGCGCCCAGGATCTGCTCGAATGCCGCGGCCGGGTCTAGCGGCACGGTGGCAACAGGCGGTGGTGGTGGCGGTGGCGCAGGGAGTGGCGTCGCAACCACTTCATCCCGTGGCGAGGGAGCAGGGGGAGGTGCTTGAGTCACCACTTCTGACGGGTCCGCAGGCTTCTGCGCCACTTGCTTGCCCGAGGAACCGAAGACCAGGAACGCCACGCCACCGATGGCAAGGAGGGCCACGCCGGCGATGCCCGCCCAGGCCATCGCGGGCAGTCCGGCCCGCTTGCCAACCGCCAGGGCAGGGGGCTTGTTCGCGGCCACCACGTGTTCGCCGACGCCCAGTTCCGCGCGAAACTGCTCCATCGTGCGCGGCCGCTTCTCGGGGTCGACCTCCAGCGCGTGGTCCAGCGCGTTCAGGAAGCGCGGGCTGTAGCGGCCTTGCAGCTTCGTCGCCAGCGGCACATACGAATCCTTCACCTGGCGCGCCAGCACGTTGCCGGGTGCCGTGCCTACCAGCAGCCGGTGGATCGTCGCTGCCAGCGCAT
Organism: Burkholderiales bacterium; assembly: GCA_016213325.1. Lineage (GTDB taxonomy): Bacteria > Pseudomonadota > Gammaproteobacteria > Burkholderiales > Burkholderiaceae_C > Ramlibacter. Next base: position 54,388 of record JACRAY010000009.1, read on the forward strand.
AGATGTCGGTCCAAGGTCCCTGTTGCATACCCGAATCCGGGTATTGCTCGATCGGCGCATAGCCGGGCGTCAACATGCCGGTCACCGGGTCGCCGCGATCGATCACCTGTCGCGCAGCGCCGAAGTCGAGCAACAGGGGACGGCCGGAGCCCGCGAGCAGCATGACGTTGGCAGGCTTGATGTCGCGATGCACGATGCCTTCAGCGTGGACAATTTCCAGAGCGGACGTCATCGCGTCCAGCAGTTTCAGCAACCAGGCCTCGTGCGGCTGCGAGGCCATGCCGTCGACGGTCTGTTCGAGGGTCGCGCCCTCGACCAGCTGCATCACCATGTAGGCGGTGCCGTTGTAGTCGATGTTCTGGTACACGCGCACCAGCGACGGGTGGTCGAACTTGGCGAGCGTCACCCCTTCGGCGACGAAGCTGCGCAAGCCGACGTCGAAGATTTCGCGGTTGCGCTCCGAGCGCGGGATTACGCCGTAGCCGTCGCTGCGCATCGCGAACTCGCGCGGCATGTATTCCTTCAGCGCCCGATAGGCCTGCAGCCGGTGGTCGAACACCTTGTAGACGATGCTGAAGCCGCCTTGCCCGAGGCGGTCGACCACTTCGAACTGCTCGAGCCGGTAGCCGTTGGGCAGGTTGCCGTCCAGCGGGGCAGCAGGTGCGCGGGCGCCCAGCCCCATGGCGGTGGCCGCTTTCGCGCTGCCGGAAGGGGCCGTTCCGAATGCACCCGGCGACAACTGGCCTATCACCGTCGCATCAGGATCGACCGCCGGCTGGACGACGGGCCCGATCTCGCCGGTTCCGACCTTGGCCAGCCAGTCTGTCAGGTCATTCGACGAGGGGTCTTCCTTCTGCATGGCCGGTGGCTATCTCACGCCGTCCTCTGGATGACCTGCATTCGCTCGAGGATCTCGGCGCGCCGCACGCCGATTTCCAGGACCTGCCCGATCGCCGCCGCGATCTTGCGCTCGATCGATTGCGCCTGCGTGTGGATTTCCTGGTTGCCGGTCTGCACCAGCTGGATGGCTTGCCACGCCGCGAGAGAGTCCTCGGACAGGCCGACGAGGATGTTCACGCCCGGGACGAACTGGCTCATGCCCTTCTTCTTCAACTCTTCCAGCGCGACCTGCTTCAGGAGGCCCAGCGCGGTCTTCCAGCTGCCGTCGATGCGCGTGCCGCTCTTGCCGACCTTGCCATAGAGCTGGCGCACCAGCGACTGGTACAGGCCGTTGGCGGCCTTCAGCTCGAAGGCGTTGACGATGATGTTGAGCGGAATGATCGTCACGTTGGCGATGATGGCCGTGGTGCCCCACGCGTCGGCGGTCGCGCGGACCGACGCCAGCTCGTTCTGCAGTTGCCGCAGCAGTTGCACGCCCTCCTGGATCGCGAGCTGCTTGCTGCCCAGTCGCTGGAATTGGTGCGCCAGATTCATCGCGATGTCCTCCTACGGGATGATGTGTGTCGCCTGGCCGGGCGAGACCACCTGGATCACGCCCGCCCAAATGCACATCAGTTTGCACGTGTTGTCCAGCGACGGCGCGTTGGCCAGCAGGACGGTGGGGGCGCCCGGAATCCAGGGCGCCGGCGTGTTCGGGATGCAGGGCATGGGGGTCAGCACACCCATGGCTGCAGCAGTTGCCGCTGCAACCGTGGGATTCGCAGGGCTGCGGCACATGCCGAAGGGCATGATGTTCACCATGGGCTTGTGGTCCATGATGTTGGCAGCGGGCTGGTTGCCGGAAAAGACGCGGTTGACGGGCAGGACCACGAGGACGCTCGGGGCCATGCCCTGGGAGCACATGAGTTGGGCGGTGTTGACGACCTGGAGGGGCATTTCAGGGTCTTACCGGCGCTGGTTGCATTGGAGTCTGCTCTGTCAATCCGGTCGAGCGAATCTTGTCGTCAAGCCGCTTCAACAGCACGTCATTCGGAGATCCAGGCTGCCACTTATGCCGCTGCAACGCTACGAGCGGATTGGTACGGCCCAAGCCGGGGTTGGCGCCCGCCTCGAGCAGTAACAATGCTTTCGCATATTGATTCGACCGTATCGCGCGAAGCAACGGTGTAGCCTGGACCCTGTCTGCCAGGTTCACGTTTGCACGCCCGGTGGCGAGAATCTGGCGCAGGCGTTGATCCCCTTCTTCCATGACGGCGAGCGCCAACAGCGACTCGGTCTCCAGTTCGCTTCCGCCATCGAGATTGATCTTCTCTTCCAGCATCAGGCCGAACAGGTCTGGCGTTGTCTGCATGCGAAGGGCCATGGCAGCCGGGCGACCGAGGTTCGATTCCCTTGAGGCATGAGCGTGTGGATCAGCACCCGCGCGCAGCAGCACGCGGGTCGAGTTCGGCTTGTTGAGGGCAACGGCAACGAGGAGAAGGGTGACGCCGTGGACACCGCGCTGGTTCACCTTGCCGCTTTCGCGTCGGAGGGCTTCGTCCAGCTTCGCCGCATCGTCCTTGGTAACCAGCTGTGCCAGGCGCTGCATGTCGGGCATGCCCGGAAACACACTGGTCGGAACTCTAATGTCAAAAGCATCCATTGCCTGTCCTATTGCCAACGAACAGATGAAGGTAAGGCCACCCAACAGACAACAAAGTGCTCGTGCAAGAGTCATCTCGGTGAAAGTACCTGCTGATCCTCGGTCTTCTGCTGCTCAATGCTGTCGATGACAGCGTCTATCGAATGGAGGCCGAGTCGGCTGACTCCTGCCTTCGGTGGCTCAAGCGTCCTCGGCGTGCCAATTGCGTCCGGAACCAATGGAAGCTTGTTCAGGGAAGAAAGAATTTCAGTCTTCTCGACTCCATCGATCCGATACGCGTTCACGATCTTCTTCGCTTCTTCCCGGTTCAGGGGTGTTCCCTCCCGGGCCGTCGTCTTGTCGTGCAACCCAGCAGAGTTCTGCGTAGTCGCAGGCATTCCGGTAACGACGGCTGCAGCCGAAGCCAGCCCGCCGCCAAGTGAGTGGCCGGTGAACTCCGCCGATTTTCCCGACTCGGCCATGAGCCTTCCCAGCTCCATCGAGCGGTTGTAATGATCTGTCGGACGCCCCAGGCCCTGGGGAATATTGGCTTGCGTCCAATCCTGCTTGGTTTCGGTCCCTCGAAACGCCATCACATACTCCGGGGGAATCGACCCCACCTTGGGATCGACCTTGTACACCTTCGCGCGGAACGTGGAGCCTGGCGGCGCCAGCATTGTGTCAGTGATGCCCATGTCCTCCAGTTCGGATGGCGACGGATCCAGGAAGCCTACTGGGGGGGGTGGTGGCTTCCCGTTCACGGCCTTGGTCGGATCGTACGCGTCATAGGAATGCTTGCTCAATCTGGCGCGCTCCACTCCGACCATGTCGCGTTCCAACCGCTCGGCCGCCGCTTTCTTGGCAGGGCTCCCACTCGCCTTTCCTGCGGAGATCATCGCCTCCCGCTCGCGCTTTCTCCGCGCCTTTGCTGCAGGCGCATCGCCTCCGCAATGCAACTGTGCGGCATGCTTCAGGTCTTGGTCGAGGTAGGGGTCAGCGGCGTCGTACTTCTTTTCCCCCTTGAGGGCGTAGTCATAGCCCGACTTGACACCTTGCGCAATCAGCCCGGCCACCGGCCCGCCCAAGACCTTTGCACCGGCCACGGCAACGGTGCTGGCGAGGCCGCTCTCGAGCACAGCGGCGACGCCTGCCTTGACGGCCTTCGCCCCGTTCGCAGCCATCTCCTTTGCGGCTTGAAGCCCCGATGCGGCTTTGGCTTTCGCAGCATCGGTTGCGGCTGCGATCTTTGCGCCCAGCTTCGATCCAAGTCCAGAACCGGCCACGCTCAATCCTCCTCGAGTGCCGCTAACAGCTGCGTTCTCAACAGCCAGATGGCATCGACTTTGTCGGCCTCGGAACTTGTCGGATCGGTCAAGATTTCGTTGAACGCTGCGATTTTGGTCAGGCTTTCCGGTCCCATTTCCCAAACGACATGGCACATCACGAGGCAGCCGCGAATGGTAGTGATCCCGTACTGCTGCAGGCCTTGCGCAATGTTCCAGAGCTCTTCGCGAGTGTCTGGCTCCAGCACAACGGCTTGGCCTTCCATTGCAGAAATTCGCTCCTGCAGGAGCCTGAAGAAGGTATCCCTCTGCATTGCGTCGAACTGCGCTTGAGTGAATGTGAGCATCCTAGGACTCTTCTGCCAACTTGCCCGCACGAATCGACATCTGGCGCATCGCGCCGGGGGCCTGGACCAGGAAGTGTCGGACGGGCCCGAAAAAGGCAGCTAGCTGGTCCGGCTCCATGACACGAAGCGCTGATTGCAGCACTCGAGGGTCGTAGTAGCGGAAGAACAAGGCAGTGGAGTCAGGCCCGTAAACCACATTGAACTTCCTGAAGTGCCTATGCAAGTCGGAGAAGGAGGGGGCGTGGTTGGCGCCTCCAGGACCTGGGACAACCAGCACGCCTGTGTCGGCGGTCAAGAGGTCCTCGGCAACGTTTGCGCAAACCTCGTCCCATGATCGGAACTGCGCCAGGTACGGGCCGACATCTTCCAGCTCAGTTGCCAAGTCACCGGTGAAGAGGCACTCCAACTGTGAAAACGCCAGGTCCGGAAGCGCCCGGCGGCCCCCCTCGAATCCCGCTGCATCGATCAAAGCGAACGGAGGCTCCTCGTTGGCGGTGCGATAACCTGCCCAATGCGCGAGTAGTGTTCCCATATGCGCTTCAGCAGATCTGCACAAAAGGAGTCGAAGCCTGTCGCGCAGTCTTCAGGGCCTGGGCCTGGGCCGTGAGGGGTTTGTCGATCCCTCCTTGCGAGCCTTGCGCCAGCACGGCATTCTTCGGCGCCTTCGGCGAAGCCCCGCTCCCGCTGCCCGCCGCCCCGCCGGAATTCACCATCACCATCGTCCCCTTGATGAACACACCACCGGGGTTGATGTCGATGAAATTCCCTCCCACCTTCAGCGACAGCCGCGTCCCCGCCTCCAGCACCAGCGTCATGCCGGCCTTGAAGTGGATCTCCTGCCCGGCATTCGCCGTCATCTTCGTGCCGACCTTCGCCTGCCAGTCCTCGCCAACCTTGAAGTGCATGCCGCCGCCGACCTTGACCAGCTCGTCGCCCTTCACGTCGTGGTGCACATCGGCGCCGAACTTCTCGAAGACGTCCTTCTTGACCTGCAGGTGGCTCTCGTCACCCACGAATTCCGTGCGCTTCTTCTTCGTGTGGAGCGTCTGGTCCTTCTCCGCATGGATGTAGACCTCTTCGCTGCCCTTCTTGTCCTCGAACCGCAACTCGTTGAAGTTCGACGCGCCGCCGCCCTTGCTGCTGCGGCTCTTCAGCCCCCAGCGCGTCTTCTCGGCCGGCATCTTGTAGGGCGTCTTGTTCTCGCCGTTGTACACGCTGCCCGTCACGATCGGCTGGTCGGGGTCGCCTTCGAGGAACTCGACGATCACTTCCTGCCCCACGCGCGGCAGCGCGAAAGCGCCATAGGCATTGCCCGCCCAGGCCTGCGCCACGCGGATCCAGCAGCTGCTGTTCTGGTCGGCCTTGCCGTAGCGGTCCCAGCGGAACTGCACCTTGATGCGGCCGTGTTCGTCGGTGTAGATCTCTTCGCCCGAGGGGCCGACCACCATGGCCGTCTGCGGCCCCTGCACGATGGGTTTGGGCGTCAGGCGTGGCGGGCGATACTGTTGCCGGAAGGGGATGGCGCGTATCGCACTGTTGAATTCGAAGCCCGCGCTGGCGCCGCTGGTTTCGGCGTTGCCGGTGCTGGTGTAGGTGGCGCCGACGACCAGGTGCTTGTCGTTGTACACCTCTACCGGGTGGCGCGCCAGCGTGAACAGGCAACCCGGCTGGAAACCGCGCACGTTGCCCGATCCGTTGAAAGTCTCGTACTGCGCATGCAGTTCGTCGATGCGCACGCGCGCGTAGAAGTCCCCATCGGCGGGCTTGGTGAACTCGGCCGGCCAGTCGAAGAACTCGAACGTGCCGTAGGGGTGCTTGGTGGCCTTTTCTGCAAACGACTGCAGGTTGGACCGCGGCTTGAGCGGGTCGTAGTCGTCCACCGTGTACCTGCCCGTCTGGATCTCGCGGTGGCCGGACCACGAGGCCAGCATCTCCTGCGGGCCGGAGCGGTCTTCGCGGTCGAACCGCACCTCGTCGTAGCCGGGGTAGGGCTGGTGGCTGCTGCTCGCGTTGACCAGCGTCACCGTGTGCTTGCCGCTCTCGTGCTCGACGAAGTAGTAGATGCCGGCCTGCTCCAGCAGGCGCGAGACGAAATTGAAGTCGGTCTCGCGGTACTGGCAGCAGAACTCGCTGACCGGAAAGCTGCCGGTCGTCTTGTTGCGAAAGCTCGCCAGCCCGCCGTAGGCCTTGAAGACTTCCTCGACGACCTGCGGGACGGTCTTGTTCTGGAAGATGCGGCTGTTGGACTGGCGGGTCAGGAACCACAGCCAGGGGTGCGCCGTGGCTTCGTACACATAGGCCTTGGTCTCGCGAGCGCCCCGGATCGAGTCGCGTTGCTCGGTCACGCCGCCCCAGCGCGTGATGTACGCGTTGAAGAAGCGCGACTTGTTCTGGTGCAGCTCGACGCGCACCGTGACGTTCTGCCCGAGCATCTTCTCGGCCGAGATGTCGGGCTGCTTGCACTTCAGGCGCAGGTTGAATTCGCCCAGCCGCGACAGGTGTTCCTGCCCGTTGAACTCGATCAGCAGGAAAGCGTCGGGGCCGAGTGGCGTGGAGACATCCAGTGAGCGGGCCATATGTCCTCAGGAGCCGGAGTGCATGGAGTGTGCCCGCCGCCCCATGGGGTGACAAGTACGGTGGCGAAGGTTCGGCGACATCGTCAACCTCAGGTCTTCGGCATCCGAGGTGTCGGTCCTCACCCCCAGCCAGGACGACCATCCCAGGAGCGGCGCGGCGCTGTCCAGGGTGCTGTGCGGCACTTCTTCGGCCAGCAGTTCGGGGACCAGTTCCCAGTCGAAGTCGACGCCGGCGTACAGCGCAACCAGGTCCGCCAGCTGCGCATACGCCTCGCCATGCGGCAGGAACGAGTAGTAGCGCTCCAGCCGCAGGGCCTTGATGCGGATGCGAAAGCGCGTCGAACAGTCCCACACCTGGGAGCCGGCCACCGCATCGACCCCCAGCACCGTGAAGTGCATCCCCAGTTGCGACCGCTGCGCGTCGGGAATCGGCAGCCAGTGCGCCACGAACTCCTCCACGCAGACCTCCGCCTCGAAAAAGCGCGACAGCATCGCTGCCAGGGCTTGCGGCGTGTGCACCCTGCGGGAGAACGCGGACGCGAAGGCCGACTTGAAAGCGGCCGGCACCGAGTCGCGCTGCGCGCTGTCGCCCAAAGCCAGGCCCGCCAGCGCGCGCAGCCGGTCGGCCAGCGGATGGGGCTCTGCGGGACGGTCCGCGCCGGCCACGGCCTGGCTGTCCTGCCAGGCGCGGTACACGAAGGCCAGGTGCCGCCGCTGCAGCACGTTGAAGAAGGCCATCAGGCTCGTGTCGCGCTGCGCGCGGAACTGCGAGCGCGCCATGTCGTTCGCGAACTCGGTCCACGTGTAGGGCAGGGCGCCGTTGGGCCCGGTGAGTCCCAGTGCCGACTGCAAGACCGTCGGCCGGCCGGACGTCGCCGTGCCGCGCGACTCCGCCACCGCCGTCACTTCGTACGGCGCGAAGTCGTTGCGCAGTTCCTGGTCGATCCGCACGGGGTCTTCGTCGGCCACCAATGAGTAGCCCAGGCGCGCGCGATCGGGGCTCGCGCCCTGCAGCAGGCGAAGAGCGGCGAACAGTTCGATGTCCTGCACGGCGGGGTCGAGGACTTCGATGGCCTCGGGGACGGTCCATGCTGCCGGCGGCCGATGGGCCATGGCCTTGCGCTGGTCCAGCGCGGCCTGCAGGGCCGACATCAGCAGCGGGCCACGCGGGCTCGCCACCATGTCGTGCACGGGCTTCAGAAGGTCGGGCGGCGTCCGAATCGTGGTGGCCATGCGATAGCTTCCGCCCTGTCGGACAGTTCCAGGTGGGTCTCTACGAATGAATTGATGCCGACGTGGGCCGCCAGGTAGTTCTCCAGCACGGCGGCCAGCAGGAAGGGCGAGCCGCCTTCGAAGGCCCGGTCGTTCATGTCGAGCCGCACGGACACGCCCTTGCCGAAAGCCAGCGGCCCGCCGCCCGGAACCCGCCGCGTGATCTGCTCGGTGACCACGCTGTTCAGGCCTTCGGCCTGGCGCAGCAGGAAGTGGCCGGTGGTCGTGGCGTACAGCCCAAGCATGGCACGCAGCATCTCGCCGCCTTTCTGCGGGCTGGCGTCGAACAGCGACAGGTAGTTGGCGAACAGGTGGCTCAGCGCCATCCACGGCTCGAAGCCATCCACCGGCGACGCCAGCGGCACGGACGGGCCGGCCATGCAGTCGATCTGTTTCACCGGCAGGGTGTCCACGGCTTCGTAGCGGCTGTCGGACCGCTGCGCCTTCAGGTACAGCGGCATGTCGCGGTTGGAACAGAGGGCGCGCACCGACAGGTACTGCAGGTCGCGCCCGAAGGGCGGCGCTGCCGGCTCGCTGAGCGCGATGTACACCTCGGACCCGGGGTAAGTGATCGGGCGCCCCAGCAACTCCTGCTGGGTGAGGCGGCGGCGCTCGCGGCGCACCGTGTAGTAGCTCGCCATCGCGGCGCGGCCGGAACCGACCGCCTCGAAGATCGGGTTGAACGGCCTTTCGGTGCCGCCGCCGCCACCCACCACTTCGGTCACGCGGATCACTTCGTGGTCCCGCGGCCGCATCGCGTCGGCCCGCAGGTGGAACTCGGTGAAGCCGGGGTGGATGTCGACCCGGTCCAGCTGCCTTTCGGACAGGTTGACCGCGGGCACACACGACAGGGCAAGCGACGGCAGCTTCACCGCACTTTCGAGGCGGGGAAAGACGCCCGAGAAATGGAAATGGAGGCACAGGGTGCGCGTGCGCATCGCGGCCAGCGCCTTGCGCAGGCCCGTGACTTCCACGAACCTGAACTTGTCCGGCAGCGCCGCGTATTCCTTCAGCACGCGAAAGCCGGCATGGCCACGCGACGGCAGCGGCAGCATCGCCTCGGATTCGTCGAAGCCCACGTGGACCACGCTCGAGCCCGGCAGCCACATGCGCGGGCTGCGCGGGGCCCAGTCCGCCGACACCGCCACCGCGGTGCAGCGCCCACCCAGCAACTCCAGCAACTGGCTGCCGTACGCGTCGGGGCTGGTGATGTACAAGGGCAGCCGGTCGAGCGGCAGGTCGGCGAAAGTGCACTCGCCCGCCAGTTTCACTTCGAGCCTGAGGCTGGACGCCGCCCGCGCAACGCCGGGCCAGCTCGGGCCGTCTTCGGGGCGCGCAGCGACGTATTGCACCGATGCCAGGTCGACCGGCAGCAGCTGCAGGTCCTTGGTGGTACGGAACTCGCAGCGCACCGCCGGCTGGCCCGGTATGCTGGCGTGCACCACGCTGCCACGCGCAACGACCGGCCCTTCGGCCAGCGCACTGCTGTCCGTGTCGGGCCGAAAGCGCAGCACGCAGGCCGAAGGCGTGGGGTCCAGCCAACCCGGGAACAGCACGTCCAGCAGCTGCTGGGTGAACTGCGGGTACTGCGCGTCCAGCTTCAGCCGCACCCGCGCGGACAGGAAGGCCACGCCTTCGAGCAAGCGCTCTACGTAAGGGTCCTCGGCGCGGTTCTCGTCGAGCGCCAGCGCCGCCGCGCGGTCGGGGTACTCGCGCGCGAACTCCGACGCTTCGCTGCGCAGGTGCAGCAACTCCTCGTTGTACAGGTCGATGATCCGCGGGTCCATGGCGCCTAGGCGGTGACCCGCGCCTCACCGTATTCCGTGTCGATTTCGGCGTAGGCAATGAACTCCAGCGGCAGCGGGTTGGCCCTGAGCAGCCCCACCACCGTGAAGCGCATCCGGTTGAAATGCCGGTGTGCATCCTCGTCGATCAGCACTTCCAGGCTGTGCCGGTCGATCCGCGGCTCGAAAGCGACGATGCGTTCGCGGATGGACCAGGCCACGTCGGAAGCCTTCAGGCCCGACTGGGCCCGGCCCGAATACGGGTCTATGCCGAAGCACAGCACCGAGTTCGCCACCGCCTCGGGAAATGGCTGGCCCGGCAGCGCCACCGGCCGCTCGGTGTTCAGCAGCCACTGCAGGTTGCGCAGCACGTCGCGCCGCACGTCCTGCCAGGTGTTCATGTTGCCGCGCGTGCCCGCCGAGGCGCCGTCGGGGCTGGCCCATCGCTCCAGCAGGCAGGGCAGGAAAACGCTCATTGGCCGCCCGCCCCATCGACGCGCAGTTCACGCACGTCGAGGTAGCCGACCGCCTTGTCTTCAGTCACCAGGCACTTCTGCCCGTACCCGAAGTACAGGTCGTCGCCGATCGGGGCCCACACCGTCTGGCGGGCCATCATCTCCGCCTCGTCGCGCGGCTGCGGATAGCGCACCGGCAGGAAGACCTCGATGGCCCCTTCCTCGCTCACCTGCAGCATGGCCGGCTGCCACAGCCGGTCGCGCACTTCGGTGGGCGGTTTGGTTTCCAGCGAGATGATGCGCTCCCAAGGGGCCCAGTAATACTTGCCCTGGATGATCACTTCGAGGCAGGGGCCGAGGCGCGCATCGCCGTCGCGTATCCATTCGAAGGCTTCGCCGTTCAGGATGCCGGCACGGGGCTCGCCGCTGTTCCAGCTTTCGGCCAGCATCGGCAGCGCTGCCTGGGCGCCCGACGTGCCCAGGCACTGCAGCGCGGCGGCGAGCTGGCCGAACCATTCGGGTGGCAGCCCCAGGCACACGGGCGGTTTGGCGCCAGCCAGCACTTCGATGCGCTCGTCCTCCACGTCGAGCAGGGCGTGGCAGGCCTGGGCCTCCATCGTCCAGCCGCCGTCCAGGCGAGGCAGGAAGTCGAGCTGCTTGCGCGCCCGGTCGATTTCGCCGCGCGCGGCCAGGATCTGCCAGAGCGCGCTGCGGGTCGGAAGGTCGTCGGGCATCGCCTTTGCGCGCGCCCGGGCGTCTTCGTACATCTGGTCGAGGGTCTGCGAAGGCATGGCTACCCCGTCATGGCACTGCGGCGCCTGCGCGCCGCAGTGCACCGCAACCGCTAGGCGGTCTTGGTGTTCTTCTGGATGCTGAAGCCGGAAATGACCGGCCCGCCCTTCTTGGCGCCCTTGTTGTCCTGTTCCTGGTACTCGACCTTGAACTCGGCGAACGCCAGGCTCACCGACTCGGTCGGCGTGTCACCGGTGTTGGTGCCTGCCGGCGCGACCGAAGAGACGATGACGTCGGTGAGCGTGATCTTCAGGAAGTCGACCGCACTGTCGCCACCGGCCTTGCGGCAGGTGAGGACGGCGTCCTTCAGGTGCTGCCCGGTGCAGCAGGCGATCATCAGCTTGGGCGTTGCCTTGTCGACGTTGTGCACGAAGACCAGGTCCCCCATGTTCACCTTGCCCGCGCCGCCGCCGCTCGACGCCCCGAACGACGTGGTTTGCTGCATGTTCCAGGAGAAGCTTTCCAGCTGGACCTGCCCCTCGAAACCCTTGACCTCAGAATGACCGGCGATCGTGTCGATCTTGATGTGCATGTCAACAGCCACTTAGCGTTCTCCTTGTTGATGATTGGACATTGCGACGATGTAGCGCCTCATTTGCCGCGCTGGGAAGGAAGATCCGAAACCAGGCGCAAGGCGGCGTTCAGGCCTTCGAGCTGGTAATGGGGTTTCAGGTAGAACTGCGCGGCGTAATAGCCGGGCTTCGATTTGTTTTCGGTGACGACGACTTCGGCGCCCGCCAGCGGGTGGGTGGCCTTGACCATCTCGGTGGAGAACTCCGGGTCGCCGTCGACGTAATTCAGGATCCAGTTCTGCAGGTGCCGCTGCACGGCCGACGCCGTGTTCCAGTCGCTGCGCCCGACCTTGTCGCGCACGATGCACTTCAGGTAGTGGGCGAAGCGGCTGGTGCCGAAGATGTACGGCAGGCACGCACCCAGGTTGGCGTTGGCGGTAGCGGCCGGGTCGTCGAACTCGGCCGGCTGGTGGGCGGACTGCGCGCCGATGAAGGCCGCGACGTCGGAGTTCTTGCGGTGCAGCAGCGGCATCAGCCCCGCCTTGGCGAGTTCGCCTTCGCGGCGGTCGCTGATGGCGATTTCGGTCGGGCACTTCATGTCGACCCCGCCGTCGTCGGTGCTGAAGGTGTGCGTCGGCAGCCCTTCGACCGCGCCGCCCGACTCGACCCCGCGGATCGAGGTGCACCAGCCATAGAGCTTGAAGGAGCGCGCGATGTTCGCCGTCATCGCGTAGCACGAATTGGCCCACGTGTAGTGCTGGTGCGCGCCGCCGGCCACCGTTTCTTCGTAGGCGATGCCGTCGGCCGGGTTGGTCTTTTCGCCATAGGGCAGGCGCGCCAGGAAGCGCGGCATGGCCAGGCCGACGTACCGCGAGTCGTCGGACTGGCGGAAGCCGCGCCATGCGGCGTATTCGGGCGTCTGCAGGATCTTGGTGAGGTCGCGCGGGTTCGACAGCTCCTGCCACGACTCCATCTGGAACAGCGATGGCTTGGGCGAGCTGATGAAGGGCGCGTGCGCAGCGGCTGCGATCTGCGCCATGCCCTTCATGATTTCGATGTCGGGCGGGCTGTGGTCGAACTGGTAGTCGCCCACCAGGCAGCCGTAGGGCGAGCCACCGAGCTGGCCGTATTCAGCCTCGTACACGTTCTTGAACAGCGGCGACTGGTCCCAGGCGGTGCCCTTGAACTTGCTGAAGGTCTTGCCCAGGTCCTTCTTCGCGATGTTCATCACGCGGATTTTCAGCGTCTCGTCGGTCTCGGTGTTGTTGACGAGGTAGTGCAGGCCGCGCCACGCACCTTCGAGCTGCTGGAAGTCGGGGTGGTGCAGGATGTCGTCGAGCTGCGCGCTGACCTTCTTGTCGATGGCGGCGATGATCGCCTCGATCGACTGCACCACGTCGCCCTTGAGCACCGTGGTCTGCTCCAGCGCCTGCTGCGCCAGTGTCTTGACGGCCTGCTCGACCGCCTGCTCCGCCCCTTCGGTGCGGGGCTTGAATTCCTTGCGCAGGAGACTGGCGAGGTCGCCCATCTCCGCCACTTGCACTTCCGCGAGTGCGCTTGTCTGCTGTGTGCCGTTGGCCATGTCTGGTTTCCTGCTGGTTTCGATGGATCTTGCGACTTGTCCTGCGCGCCTCAGCTGGCGCCAGGCTCACGGTTCGGCACGTCACTGATGCTCTTGAGGAGCGCCGGGTCCTGGATCACCTTGGCGAGCAGGTCTTCGGCCCCCGACTTGCCGTCCATGTAGGTAAGCAGCGACGACAGCTGGTTGCGCGCCTCCATCAGCTGCTTGAGCGCGCTCACGTTGGCTGCCACGCGTGCGGGCGAGAAGTCCTCCATCGAGCTGAACTCGATGTCCACCGGGATCTCCTGGTCCGGCTGGTCGGTGAGCTTGTTCTTCACCTTGAAGGACAGCTTGGGCTTGAGCGCCGCCATGCGCGAGTCGAAGTTGTCGACGTCGATTTCCAGGAACTTGCGGTCCGCCACCGACTTCTTCGCCTCTTCCGACTCGCTCTTGCCGGCCAGGTCGGCCATCACGCCGATGACGAAAGGCAGGTTGACTTTCTTCTGCGCGCCGTAGGTCTCGACCTCGTACTCGATCTGTACACGGGGTGCCCGGTTGCGCGCTATGAACTTCTGGCTGCTGGTGCTCATGGTGGGTCCTTGGTGTGTGGGCTACTGGGTGTCGGAAGTGCTTTCGCCGAATCCGGTGATGCGCTGCTGCAGATCGTGGACGGAGTCCGGTGCCATGTCACGCATGATCGCGAAGAAATCCTTGGCGCCCAGCAAGCGCTCGGCGCGGCGCAGGAAGAGCGGGGCGGGATGGCTGGGCTCGGTGGCTTCGAGGAAGCGCGATATCTCCAGGATCTGCCGCCTGGCGTCATCGCGGGTGCGCAGGGCGCCGAACTCGCCCTTGGGCCGCCGATCGCCGGGTTCAGTGCCGGCAACGCCAACGCCCGGGCCGGAATCGCCCTCGGCCTCGTTCCTGGAAGCGGACGCCTCCGACACCAGTTCCTTGGTGGCGGACGTCAGCAGCGTGCGGCAGCGCTCCAGCAGCTTGAGCACGCGGTCGCCCGACGCGGCTTGCATGTCGAGCCGCTTCAGCACCTGGCCCGCTGCATCCAGGCACTGGTCGATCGACGACGAAACGGCCGCCAGTGCGGCGGCCGGTTGCGTGCCGCTGGACTGCGCCAGGGCCAAGGCCAGCCCTTTCAGCCCGGCCAGGTTGCGCACGCCGCCGGAGTTGTCTTCGGCCAGCCGGCCATCGATGACCTCGGCGTCACGGCATGAAAAGCGGCCCACGCCCTGCACTTCGAGCAGCGTCGTTTCGCGCAGGGCCGACAGGAAAGCCTCGCCATTGAGCACTTCGGACACGGCAATTTCGCGCGCCGACAGGTCGGTGGGGTCGTCCTCGTCGGGCCTGGGGTGCAGTTCGGCGCCGAAGCGATCCACCAGTTCGCACACCAGCCGCAACGCGTCCTGCAGGCCTTCGACGCCGCGCTCGAGCAGCCAAGCCAATGCCATGTGCTGCACGACCAGCAGGTCCTTGCCGGACTCCAGCAGGAACTTTTCGGCGCGGCGTGAGACTTCGGCCTGCACGAAATCGGGCCGTGCGGCGCGCCCGGTCACTTCCTTGGCGGCTGACTCGAGCCGTGCGAGCTTGCGGCGGCCGTCGTCCAGACTGGCATTGGCGGCCACCTCGTCGGACTTCGCGTTTTCGCCTTCGAAAGGCCGGCGCGCGTTGCGTTCGAGCTCCTCCACTTCGAGCCGCGCGGCCAGGTAGTCGGTGAGGGAGGCCAGCTGCTGCAAGGCGAGGGTGTGCAAACCCGCCTCGCCCGCAGGAGCGGCTTCGGAAACCGGCTCGACCAACTTCTCAGAAAACATGGGCAATCGCAGTCGTTGCGCAAGACGCCCGGGGCGTGCTGCTCCTCTGAAATTCACTATGGGGCGTGCGTAAGACTTTGTCAATCCTGCAATTTGAGGATCACGAAGGTGTCGGAATGTTGCCCTCGTTGAGCTCGGCGCAGGGCGAGACGGACCACGACCAGTGCTCCCAGTTGCGGTCGAACAACGCCGCAAACTGGGCCAGCGGCGGCACCGTTCGGCAGCCGAAGAACCATTCGACTTCGGCCTCGGCGGTGACCACGGTGCCAATGACCTGCGACACCCACGGCAGCCGTGCGCCCAGCGCCCGCGAGCTCGGCGACATGCGCTTCTCGGGCCCCTGCAGCGCCAGCAGCTTCGCGCCGTAGCTCACGTCGGGCACCGTTTCGTCGCTCGAGTCGGCAAACGGCTGGTCGTGCAGCAGGCTCAGCTCCCACTCCTGGGGCTCAGGCAGCATCGCAAAGAGTTCGTCGACACCCAGGCCGTTCTGCGTCGCTTCCATCGCAAGCCGCATCAGCTCCACCGCCGTCGAATGCGAGGGCCAGGGCAATGCGGGCGAAGGCGACTCGGGAATCTCCAGCCCGATGCACAGGGGAAACGCACGGCCCACACGGTCTTGCGACGGGAACCACAAGCCGGCGAATCCGGTGGGTGCCAGCGCGCCCGGGCGCAAAGCCATCATCACCGGCCACGCGTTCTCCATCACCTGGCGCGTGTCGATCGCGTGCCGCGACGCCGCGTCCAGCGCGGCCTGGATCAGCTCGTCGAGTTTTTCGCAAAGCGTGGGGGAAAAACCTCGGCTGACGAAGTCGCCCACCGCGGGCAACTTGCCAAACAAGCCAGTGTGCGCCATCGCCAGGCTCCTATTCTCGGGGGCAGCCGAACGCTTCGAGTTCGCGCAGCCGGAACGGGTTGTAGGCGGCACTGCCGGTGCGCAGTTCCAGCTGGGCCCGGGCACCGCCCGGTCCGCTGAAGCCGGTGCGAACGCGGTCGCCGGTGGCCGAAGGATCGGCCGAGCCCTTGTCCACCAGCCGGAAGATCGCCCATGCGCCATCGGCTGCGGCTACCGGCTGGCCGTTGACGCTCAGCTTGGCGCCGGGCTTCGCCGGCCACGCCAAGCGCACGCCGGGGGTGCCCACCCTCAGCTTGTGCGTGGCGCCGTCGTATTCGAGCGTGACTTCGGCGTCGCCGCCGGTCACCGACACATCGACGGTCACGCCCGGGGTGCTGCCGCCGTTCAGGAAGGCGTTGCGGATCGCCTCGGCGTTCTGGAACTGGCGCAGCGTGCCCGGCGAAACCGGCGGCGCCGCGTCGCGGCTGCCCTTCAACTTCCACACGCCGCCCGACTTGTCGACGTACTGCGCCAGGTTGGCGGTGAAGTACGAGTCCAGGTCGCCGCCCGCCTTGAAGACATTGACGAAGTCCTGCACGCCGGCGTCCTGCTGCGAGCCGCGCGCAAACGGGTACTTGCCGGGGATGGCGCGCTGGCACATGGACGATGCGCCGCCGACGCCGGCCTGCACTTCCTTCTTGACGCCGCCCGAAGCTTCCGACTGCGCGTGGTTCACCAGGCCCTGGATGATGCCGGCCACCGGCGGCGCGAAACGCTCGGCCTGTGCGCTGGCGCGCCCCAGCGTGGCGGGCATCTCCTTGATGCCCTGTCCCGACGCCACCCGCTGCTGGATCGCGACCAGCTCGTTGAACACCTCGTTGATGATCGCGATGGCGGCGTCGATTTCCGCGGGCGCCTTGCCGTCGCCCGCCAGCCTGCGCACCGGCGCGAACTGTTCCTCGAAGGCCAGTTCCTGCGCGCGCAGCGGGTCGCTGGTGGCGGCGGCCGCATTCACCACGTCACGCGTGCCGCTGCCGAAGATGCCAGTGGCGGCCGTGGTGGCCGCGTCCTTCAGCCGCTGCTTCATGGCTTCTTCGGCGGCGCCGGCCACCGCACTCTTGCCCTCGGCGGGGGCCAGCCGGACCTGCTCGGCGACGGCCGCCACCAGGCGCTTCAAGGGCGAATCGGGTTGCGCGAGCACCTGGGCCGCGTTCATCGCGTCCCGGATGCCATCGAGCTTGCGCAGCCTGATGTCCGCCAGCACGCCGTCCCACGTGGCCTTGTAGTCGGCCAGGAAGCGCAGCAGCACCGCGCGTTCCAGCTCCCGCGTATTGGTGCCCGAGGCAACACCCGAGGCCTTGGGCCCGAGCACCCAGGCTTCCTCTTCGGCCAGCTGTTTCACCAGCGAGCCGAGCTTGGGCCGCACCAGCCGCAGGTAGCCTTCACGCGTGAATACCGCGTCGATCGGGTCCGCCAGCGAAGCACCCGAAGCCCTGGTGAGCACGCCTACGCCACCCGGGCCCAGCACTTCGCTCAGGCGCAGGCCGGCGCCGGTGCCGGCGCCCGACAGGCGCAGCAGGCTGTAAGCCCTGTCCACCATCGATGCCGTGGCCACCTTGCCGCGCGCGGCCGCGATGAGCGCCTCGTCGGCCGGATGGAACCGGTTGACCTGCATGTTGCCCGTGGCCACCAGGTCGATCAGGTGCGTGCGCGCCGCCGAGGCCACTTCGCGATCCACGCCTGCGCTGTTCCACAGCTCGGACACGGTGGCGATGAAGTAGGGCGGGTCCATGCGCTTCGCCTCGTACATCATCAGGTAGGCCTTCAGCGCCGCATACACCGCTTCGGGCCGCATGGAGGGCGCGGCCATGATGGTTTCGAGGTGCAGCGCGATGCGGGGCAGCAGGCCCTGCTGCAAGGCGGTGCGGTAGCGCTCCTTGGCCTGGTCGTCCACCGTCTGCCCTTGGTACAAGCCCCAGCCCATTCTTAGCGGCGGGTCGCCCACGGGGTCGTGCACGGCCGGGCCGATGCCCCTGATGCTGTTGAGGGCCTCCACCAGCACCGTCAGGTCCGCCGGTGCCGGCGGGCCTACCTGGGCGACCGCTGCTTTCGCTTTCGCCGTCGCCTTGCCGGCGTCGGCCAGCCCCTGGCGGTTGTCGAGGAAGCTGATCGTCCACGCAGCCAGCAGCGCGCCCGACACCAGCAGGCAGGTGCCCATCAGGGCCCAGTTGAGGCGGCGCAGCCTCTTCTCGCGCTCCTCGCTGAAGCCGGTGAGGCCCGCTTCGGGGAAGATCACTTCCGACATCAGCCGGGTGAGGAAGAAGGCCTTGGCCGAGCCGGCCAGCAGCCCGCCACGTGCGGTGCCGGCAGCGATGGTGGCACCGGCCTGCGCCAGTGCGAGTGAACGCGAGAGTGACCCGATCAACCGGTCGATGGGAGCGCCTTGCTGGGTGCCGCTGGTGAAGTAGACCCCGCGCACCAGGGTCGGTTCGTTGAAGCTCGACACCGAAAAGGCGGACGCGAGGAACTCGGACACCAGCGGCCCGATGGCGGCGAGCTGCTGCGGGAAGGGGTACATCGCGCCGCGCCGGTCGGGGTCCCTCTCTTCCTGCAGGCGGGCCAGCAGCAGCTCGTTGAGCTTCAGCAGGAGGTGCGGGAACTCGTTGTCGAAAGCTTCGCGCGCATTCACGGGTTCCCGCGTGCGGATGTCCAGGTCGAACGAGATGCCCCACACCTGCGCGCGCTGGTCGGCGTCGAAGGTGGCGAAGAACTCGCTGAAGCCCGCCACCAGGTCGCACTTGGTGACCACCACGTAGATCGGGAACTGCAGTCCCAGGTCGCGCTGCAGCTCGTCGACCCGCTGCCGCACGGTCTGCGCATAGCGCTGCCTCTCCTGCGGGGTCGAGGTGACGAGGTCGGTCACGCTCAGCGTGACGATGATGCCGTTGATCGGCTGGCGCGGCCGGTACCGCTTGAGCAGTTGCAGGAAGGTGCCCCAGGCCCGGCGGTCGACCGCCGTGTTCGAGTCCTGAGTGGTGTACCGGCCGGCGGTGTCGATCAGCACGGCCCGGTCGGTGAACCACCAGTCGCAGTTGCGGGTGCCGCCGATGCCGCCCACGGCCGTCGCGGACGTGCCCGACTCGGCCAGCGGGAAACGCAAGCCGCAGTTGACCAGCGCGGTGGTCTTGCCCGAGCCGGGTGCCCCGATGAAGATGTACCACGGCAGCTGGTACAGCAGCCGCGCGCCGCCGCCGCCGGCGAACTTGGCCGACTTCAGCACGCCCAGCGCGGAAGAAAAGCGTTGCTCGAGCTGCTGTGCCTCCATGCGCGACTGCGACTCTTCTTCGCCCGATGCCGCCAGCTCGGCGATCATGCGCCGGTTGCGCCGCCAGTCGATGAATGCACGCGTGGCCTCGACCAGAACCCACACCAGCACCGCCAGGCCGATCACGAACCAGCGGCGCTTCGCCGACTCGAGCAGCCGCGGCTGCCCCACCGCGAACAGCGGGCCGGCGAACCACACGACGAGCGCGACCGACAGCACGACCAGCGCACCGATCGCGAGCCGTTTCCAGGGGAGCGACTTCAAGGGCCCGTCCTCATTGAAGCGTGCTGGGCACGCGCAGGGTGATCTCGACGCGGCGGTTGAGCGCGCGCCCTTCCGGGGTGGCGTTGGAGGCCACGGGCTCGGTTTCGCCCTTGCCTTCGGCGGTCACCCGCTTCGGGTCCTTCATGGTCAGCGTGATCAGGGACCTGACGTTTTCGGCGCGTTCCTTCGACAGCGCGAAGTTGGACGCATAGCGCAGGGTCCGGGGGCGCACGTTGTCGGTGTGCCCCGTCACCACCACCTGCCCCTCGACCTGCTCGAGCGCCGCCGCGATCTTGCGCATCAGGTCGATCGAGCGCGCCGTCGGCTCCGCGCTGCCCGAGTCGAACGCGCCTTCGCCCAGCATCGTGACGACCGATTCCAGCTGCAGGTCCTTCACTTCGACCAGCTTGGCCTGCACCTCCGGCGCCAGCAACTGCGCCAGCCTCGGCTTGGGGGCGGGAGCCAGTGCGATCTTGACCGGCTGCGACTTCTTCAGGGCCAGCTGGCCCAGCCCGAGTTCGTCCACGCTGGCGGCCAGCGAATAGCTGTACCACGCAAATGCGCCTAGCCCTGCGAGCACGCAGAACGCCGCGGCCACCCAGAAAGCGGCAAATCCCCGGAAGCGCCGCGGCTCGATCTCGACCCCGCGCCAGTGGCCCGACAGGGTGCGGTCGGCCTGCCCATGCTGCCGCTGGATCAGCACGTACAGGCGCTCCTTCAGGTCGGAGATGGCTTCCCGCCCGGCCGGCCCGGCCAGGTGGAAGCGGCCCATGAAGCCCAGCGAGATGCAGACGTAGAACAGTTCGAGCAGCTGGCTGAAGCGCGCAGGCGTCTCCGCCATGCGGTCGAGCAGCTGGAAGAACTTCTCGCCGCCCCAGTTTTCGCGGAAGAAGCTGATCAGCAGGCTCTGCTGCGCCCAGTTGGCGGCCGTGCCCCACGGTGTCACCTGGATCGCTTCGTCGATCACGGTGCAAAGGGCGTAGCGCGCGATGGTGCGGTGTTCGTCCGACACGCCGAGCTTCACCATGGCGGTGTCGAAGTCCTGGATCATTTCCACCAGCCGGGCGCGCGTCACCGGCACTTCGGCGGGCGGATGGGCCGTGCGCAGTGCCGGCACGATCATCAGCAGCGGGTTGGCAGCCGCCACGATCGAATTGATGGCGGCGAACGTGCTGATCTGGCGGAATTCGACCGGGACGACCGAAGCGGGCGTGGCGCCCAGGAACCCCGCCGGGCTCGCCGGCCGGAACATCAGCGTCTCGTCCTTCGAGGAGGGGGTGGCTTCTTGCATGGGAAAGGTGCCTGTGGCCCCGGCGCTCAGGTCCGGATGGCCCAGAACTGCAGGTCGATGCCGGGCAACTCGCCGGCGACGTACATCGCAAGGCGCCTGCTGGTCTTGACGCCCTGCCAGAACTCGCTTTGCACGTCGAGCTGGAAGTAGCAGAAGTTGGCGTGGTACGGCAGCTGGCGAGGGGCGTCGATCGGCTCGATGCGGATGCCCGGGACGGCCGTCATGACGAGGTCGCGGATTTTCTCGGGCGGCCCGATCTTGATCTGGGTCGGCAAGGTGGACCTGAGGGCCTCGCGCGGCACGTGCGCCGACGCGGCGAGCACGAAGTAGCCCGACGTGATGAGGCGCACGTCGGGAATGTCGGCCCCGTAGAGCCCGGTGGCCAGCGTCGTGAGCGGGATCTGCACCACGCCCTGCTCGATCACCATCACCATCGTGCGCCGCACCGCGTCGACCACCGGCAGGAAGGTTTCGGCCAGGGCGTCGTGCTTGTAGGGCTCGAAGGTCGGCGGCCGGCGCGAATTGGCTTCGAAGGTCGAACACTCGCCGGCCAGCTTCAGCAGTTCGTAGTAGGCAGTCAGCGGGTGCAGCGGCGAGGTGTGGCGGAACTGGTCGAGCAGGGGCTGGTAGCGGTTGCACATGAGCAGCAGCATGAAGTCGGCGAACTCCGCCACGCCCTTGGTGCCCGGTGCCGCGATGCGCGCCTGCAGGGCGTCGCCGCGCTGCTTGAGCAGTCCATGCAGTTCGTCCAGCCACGACTGCGCGCGCGGGTGGGCACGCAGGTCGAGCAGCGGCGGCACGAACTGGTCGTCCAGTTCCACCACCTGCCCTTTGCGTTCGCGGATGCGCGCCACCGGCATGGCAGTGAGTTCGCCGTCCAGCGAACTGCCCAATTGCAGCGCCAGGCTCAGCACGCCCACCTTCACTTCGGCGTTGGCGTCGAACCCGAGCACGGCGTCGGCCGTGGTGGTGTCGCGGCCCACGAAACGGGTGCGCCGCTTGCCCTCCTCGAGCGCCACCATCTTGTGCCCCGGGCGCCGCAGCACGGCGCACAGGTAGACGGTTTCGTCGCGCACGTCCTCGGCGATGTCCAGGGGCGCCAGCTGCGCCGCTTCGGACGGAACGGCGAACGGCGTGCCATCGGGCAGCATGCCCTCGGCGCCGGCCACCGCGAACTTGCCCTGCAGCAGCAGCGGCTGGTCGACCACCAGCCGCGTGAAGCCATACGAGAAGGCGTGCAGCGGCCCGAGCCGCGACTCGATCAGCGTCTCGAAGAAACGTTCCTGCTGCTGGAAATGGTGGGGCCGGAGGAACAGGCCCTCCGACCAGATCACGCGCGCGTTGGCTATCGACATCTGGGCCCTGGGCTATTGCACGGAGTAGGTGAAGTCCTTGTCCTGGACCGCTATGTCGATCCTGGCGATGGGCTTGCGCTCGATCATGCGGTTGAGGACGAACTCGCTCAGGCGAGGCAGCACCGAGTTGGTGAGGATGGCGTCTATCATGCGCCCGCCGCTTTCCACCTCGGTGCAGCGCGACGCGACCAGCTGCACCACCTCGGGCGTGTAAGTGAGTTCGGCCTCGTGGTTGTCGCGGAAGCGCGCGACCACGCGATCGAGCTGCAGCCGGATGATCTGCGCGAGCATCTCGTCGGACAGCGGGTAGTAGGGGATGGTGACGATGCGGCCCAGCAGCGCCGGTGCGAACACCTGCAGCAACGGTGCGCGCAGCGCCTTGGCGATTTCCTCGGGGCCGGGCGCCAGGTCGGGGTCGGCGCACAGGTCGGCGATGGTCTGCGTGCCGACGTTGGAGGTGAGCAGGATCAGCGTGTTCTTGAAGTCGATGTAGCGGCCTTCGCCGTCTTCCATCCAGCCCTTGTCGAACACCTGGAAGAAGATCTCGTGCACGTCGGGGTGCGCCTTCTCCACCTCGTCGAGCAGCACCACGCTGTACGGCCGCCGCCGCACGGCTTCGGTCAGCACGCCGCCTTCGCCGTAGCCCACATAGCCGGGCGGGGCGCCCTTGAGCGAAGACACCGTGTGGGCTTCCTGGTACTCGCTCATGTTGATGGTGATGACGTTCTGCTCGCCGCCGTACAGCGCGTCGGCCAGCGCCAGCGCCGTCTCGGTCTTGCCCACGCCCGACGGGCCGCACAGCATGAACACGCCGATGGGCTTGTTGGGGTTGTCCATGCGCGCACGCGACGTCTGCAGGCGCCGCGCGATCATGTCGAGGCCGTGCCGCTGCCCTATGACCCGGCCGGCCAGCGTGTCGGCCAGCTGCAGCACGTTCTGCACTTCGTCGCCGACCATCTTGCCCACCGGGATGCCGGTCCAGTCCTGCACGACGGAGGCGACCACCATGTCGCCGACCACCGGGATGACCAGCGATGTCTCGCGCTGCAGGCCCGACAGCTTCTCCTGCGCGGCGTCCAGCTGGGGACGCAGCGCTTCGTCGCCGGGGTTCTCCCGCATCTGGCTGCGCAACGCGAGCACCGACGCCGCCAGCTCCTTTTCTTCCTGCCAGCGCGCTTCCAGCCCGGTGAGCTCGGTGCGCAGGCGGGCGATGTCGGCGTCGATGGTGGCCAGCCGCTTGCCGTGGTCGGAGCCGAACTGCTGCTCCTGCATGAGGATGGTGCTTTCGGTCTGCAGCAGCTGCAACTGGCGCTGGCGGTCTTCGACGGCGGCGGGCGTCGCGTGCTGGCTCACCGCCACCCGGGCGCAAGCCGTGTCGAGCAGGCTCACCGCCTTGTCCGGCAGCTGGCGGGCGGGGATGTACCGGTGCGACAGCTTGACGGCGGCCTCGACCGCCTCGGACTGGACCTCGACGCGGTGGTGTGCTTCCAGCACGGGGACCACGCCCCACAGCATCCGGATGGCCGCTTCCTCGTCCGGCTCGCCGACCTGGATCACCTGGAAGCGGCGCGTGAGCGCGGGGTCTTTTTCGAAGTACTTCTTGTATTCGGCCCACGTGGTCGCGGCAATCGTGCGCAGCTTGCCGCGCGCCAGCGCAGGCTTCAGCAGGTTGGCGGCGTCGCCGGTGCCTGCCGCGCCGCCGGCACCGATC
Source organism: Burkholderiales bacterium (assembly GCA_016213325.1). Classification (GTDB taxonomy): domain Bacteria; phylum Pseudomonadota; class Gammaproteobacteria; order Burkholderiales; family Burkholderiaceae_C; genus Ramlibacter. The sequence continues at coordinate 78,089 of JACRAY010000009.1, forward strand.
AGCGTGTGGGCTTCGTCGATGAACAGGATGATGGGCTTGGGCGACGACTGCACTTCGTCGATCACCTGCCGCAGGCGGTTCTCGAACTCGCCCTTCATGCTGGCGCCCGCCTGCAGCAGGCCGAGGTCGAGGGAACAGATGCGCACTTCGCGCAGGCCCGGCGGCACGTCGCCCTTGGCGACGCGCAGCGCGAAGCCCTCGACGACCGAGGTCTTGCCCACGCCCGCCTCGCCGGTAAGGATGGGGTTGTTCTGCCGGCGCCGCATCAGGATGTCGATGATCTGGCGCACTTCCTGGTCGCGGCCCAGCACGGGGTCGATCTCGCCGGCCCTGGCCTTGGCGGTGAGGTCCTGCGAGTAACTGGCCAGCGCGCTGCCCTTGTCCGCTGGCGCCATCGAGCCCGAGGCGGCGCCTACGTCGTCACCGTGCGAGGCCGCGGTGGACGCTTCGGTGCTGCCCTGCACGATGGCTTCGAACTCGCTGGCCAGGCGCTCGGCCTTGACCTTGTCGAACTCGCGCGAGATGGCCAGCAGGGCGTTGCGCAGGTTCCTCGAATTGAGCAGGCCGACCAGGATGTGGCCGGTGCGCAGCCGCGTGGCGCCGAACATGACCGACGCGAACGTCCACGCCGACTCCACGGCTTCGTCGATGTGGGCCGACAGGTCCGAAATGGAACTGGCGCCGCGGGGCAGCGCGTCGAGGGCGGCGGTGAAGTCGGCGTCGAGCTTGCCCGCGTCGATGGCGAACGCCTTGGCCACCAGGTTGAAATCGCCGCCTTCCACCTGCTTCAGCTGCAGCAGCCAGTGCACGAGTTCGACGTACGGGTTGCCTCGCAGCTTGCAGAACACCGTGGCGGATTCGAGCGCCTTGAAGGTGGTCGCATCCAGTTTGGAAAACAGCTTCGCACGGCTAACTTCGATCACGGACGGGCCCCTCATTCAGGTCTGAATACAGCGAGTGGGGCGTTGCCCACGGAGCATGGCTCGCACGCTTTACAGTTCATCGTAACTAACTCATACTGTTACGTAAAGGCTCTCCAGTGCAATGCACGGGGCTCGGGAAGGATTCGCAACATGACCGTCCTCGTGCATTTCTCCGGACCGTCATTCACCAAGACAGTCACCCTATCGCAAGGCGGAGGCGCGCTCGAAGCGGGCCGCGATCCGCTGGCGCCGGTGCACCTGCCCGACGAAGAGCGGCTGCTGTCGCGGCGTCACGTTTCGCTGGAATGGGCCGACGCCGGCGCCCGGCTCACCGTGCTGTCGAAGATCAATGCCGTCACCACGAGCCGAGGCGACGTGTCGGCCGGCCAGAGCACGCTGCTGGCCCATGGTGAAAAGGCGCAGCTGGGGCGCTACTCGCTGTCCATCGAGGTGACGGCCGGCGCGCCGGCCGCACCGCCCCCGGCGCCTGCGGATCCCCTGGGGCTGTTCGCCACTTCGCCCACGGCCCCCTCGGCATCCGTATTCGACAACCCCTTCTTCCAGGCGCCGCCCGCTGCCGCGCCGGCGCGCACGCCTGCGTCCGTGCTGGACCAGTTGAGCGGCGCCCCGCCGGTCGGCGCTTCGCGGTCGCTCAGCGGGCCGGGTGGCGGGCAGGTCAATGACATCCTCGACGTCTTCGGCACCGGGCCGCAGCCGGCGCGGTCGTCCTCCATCGACGACTTCCTGGGCAAGGCGCCCCTTGCGCAAGGCCCGCTCGGTGCCGCTCAGATGCTCAAGCCGCAGGTGCAACAGGAGCGCCGGTCGCTGGCCACCGACCACGTGCACGACTTCAACCTGCCGCTGACGCCCGTCATCGCCAAGGCGCCGCCGCCGCCGCTCGCCCGCAGCGATGACCCGTTCGCGGCGCTGGACAACTGGGGCAGTCCCGCTGCGCCGGTGGCGCCGCCGCCCTTCCAGCCACCGCCGCCGCGCATGGAGGCGCCGGTCCCGCCGGTTCCGGTTCGTCCCCCAATTGAGGTAGACGTGCCGCTGGATGCGTTGGAAGAAGGCACACGACCCATCATGCGGCGGCCCGGGGCGAAGGCACCTGTTGCTGTAGTGCAACCGCCGGCGCCCGTGGCGAAGGCGCCCGCCCTGCCTGTGGCTGCCCCTGCACCGGCCAAGCCAACCCCGTCGCACGAGATGCCGACGCTCGGCCGCCAGGAGTTCGATGCGATCCAGGCGCTGTGCAAGGGGCTCGGCATCCCGCCACCTTCGAACCTGCGGCCCGAAGACTGCGAGGCGACCGGGCAGGCCATACGGCAGCTCGTGGCCTGCGTGGTCGAACTGCTGTCCGTGCGGGCCGAACTGAAACGTGAACTCAACTCCCCCGACCGCACCATGCTTGTCGCGCGGGAGAACAACCCCCTGAAGAGCGGCCTCACCATCGAGGAGTTGCTGAACTACCTGTTCTTCATGCCGCAGGGCGCAGCGGGCTACATGTCGGCGCAGAAGGCCATCCAGGAGTCGACCGCCGACCTGCGCGCGCACGAGTTCGCCTCGCTGGTCGCCCTGCGGGCCACGGTGGAAGGCTCCATCCGCGAGTTCGACCCCGCCGCCCTCAGCAAGGCGCTGAAGGCGAAGCGCAAGTCCATCCTGCCCAAGGGCATGTGGGACCTGTACTGCAAGGAATACGAGCGCAAGAGCGAGCACATGGCCGACTGGCTCGAGGAAATCTTCAACAAGCATTACCTGCCGGCCTACACGCGCGAAGGCGAGAAGGTGCGCCGGCGGTCCTGATCAGCGCGCCTTGCGCAAGGTTTCGTTCGGCAGTTCGCCGAACCGCGCGCGGTAGCGCGCCGAGAAGTCCCCCAGGTTGCCGAAGCCCCACGAGTAAGCCACTTCGGTGACCGTACCCCGCCGGTCCAGCAGGTCGGCGCGCGCGCGCTCCAGCCTGCAGTGCTGCAGGTAGCGCATCGGCGACAGGCCCAGCCGCTTCTGGAAGGCGCGCGTCAACGCGCGGATGCCGATGCCCGCGGCTTGCGCCACGTCGGCCAGCGTCAGTTCGGCCGACGGGTCGGCCTCCATCAGGTCGACGGCGCGGTCGAAGGCGCTGCGCGGCGCGTCGGCCGCGAGCATGGCGCGCGACAGCGGATGCGGCCACACCAGCAGCAGTTCGAGCAGGGCCGCTTCCTGCCAGCGCCGCTCGAGCAGCCGCGCATGCGGCGTGGCGGGTTGCGGCAAGGCATTGAGCCGCTGCACCAGGCCGGCGAGATGCACGGCGGGCCGGCTGCCCGGCGCGACCATCGTGTCGAACTTTAGCGGCTGCGCGCCCGCATCGCCGAACAGCGTGCGCGCGGCGTCCACCAGGTCGGCGTGCGCCACCTTCAGGTTCACCAGGCGCAGGTCGGCCGACATCGGGATCGCGAACGTGTCGTCCGGCGCATGAACTGCTGCAGCCCCGGTCGTGCCCCTGTACCGGCCGGCCGATGCTTCGCCACGGGCCGCGAATGCGAACACCCAGTGCTCGGTGGGCAGCTCGGTGTAGGCGGTCGCGGGGCAGCCGTACTCGATGCACGACACGTTGAGCCGCCCCACGTCGAAGCCACGCAGCCGCATGGCGAGCTTGCGGCGCGCGTTGAGCGCCAGCGTGTGCGGGCCGTACAACTGCTCCACCACCGACACCGCTTCGTCGGTGCTGCGCGTGCTGAAGTGCTCGCGCATGCGGAAGCCGGGCTGGGCCAGGGCGGGGAGCAGGGCGTCCATGCCGGCGAGCCTAGGGATTGAAAACGGAAGTGTCAATCAGGTCCAGGCACCCCACTGGTCCGTGGTGGCGCCCAGCGCGTGGTACGCGGCGTTGACGAGCGACTGCCCGCGCGAGTTGAGGCCGGTGCCCGCGCCCATCCTGTTCATGGTGTAGCCGAACGACATGCGCGCGCCGGGGTCGGCAAAGCCGATGCTGCCGCCGAAGCCGGCGTGGCCGAAGGCGTTGGCGCCCAGGATGGTCGACAGGCTGGGGCCGACCTTGCGGTTGTCGATGCTGCCGTGGTAGCCCTGCGCCCAGCGCGTGTCGAGCAGCAGCGAGCGGTCTAGCCCGGCACTGCGGACCAGGCCGACCTGCGCCGCGTACGCCACCGGCAGCAGGCGAGTGGAACCGAGCGCGCCGCCATTGGCCAGCAGGCCGTACATCGTCGCCAGGCTGCGCGCGTTGGCCACGCCGCCGGCCGCGGGAATCTCGGCCTGCAGCGACTGGGCCGAGTTGTACGCAGGCGGCGTCGAAGGCGGCAGGCCGAGCCAGCCGCCCAGGTTGAAGAACAGGGCCGCCTGCATGGAAGTCGGGTCCATCAGCTTCGGCAGAAAGGGGTCGCCCGGAATCGTTTCGCTGGTCGGCAGCATGGGCGCCACGCGCGAGTGCTGGTCGGCCGGCAGGCCGATCGCGAAGTCGAGGCCGAGCGGCTGCGCCACACGTGTCTTGAAGAAAATGCCCAGCGACTGGCCGCTGACGCGGCGCACCACCTCACCCACCAGCCAGCCGAACGTCAGCGCGTGGTAGCCATGGGCCGTGCCGGGCTCCCACCACGGCGCCTGCGCCGCCAGCAGCGAGGTCATCAGGTTCCAGTCGGCCCAGCCACCGGGCGGCACCGGGTTCTCGAAGCCGATGGCGGCCACGCCCGACGAGTGCTGCAGCAGGTGGCGCACCTTCACCCCTGCCTTGCCGTTGGCCGCGAACTCGGGCCAGTAGTGCGCCACCGGCTTGTCGAGGTCGAGCAGGCCTTCGGCCACCAGCATGTGGGCGCACAGCGCGGTGGCGCCCTTGGTGCAGGAGAACACCAGCGAAATGGTGTCGCGGTTCCAGGCGGCCGACGGCGTGGGCGACAAGGCGTCGGCGAAACCGCCCCACGCGTCCAGCACCGACTGCCCGTTGTGCGTGATGGCGACCGAAGCGCCGATTTCGCCGCCGGACTGGAAGTTGGCGACGAACTGGTCCCACACCGGCTTGAAGGCGGCGGCATAGCGGCCCGTGATCACGGCGCCGCCCGGCCCGCTGGCCGTGGCTTGCGTGAGGCCGCTGGCGCTCCAGATGTCGTTCTCGGCGGCGCCTGCGCTGCCGCAGGCGCTGAGCGTGGCGCTCGCTACGGCGCCCAGCGCCAGGGCGCCCCCCAGCGACAGGAAATCGCGGCGGTTGGTCTGCTTGTCGGCCATGTCGTCTCCTTGGTTTGGACGACGACGATTCTTCGGACCGAGGGCGGCGCGGGCTACCGCCGCCCGGACAGGGCCTGTCGGGAAATGGACTTGTCGTTTACTTCGAAACGTCGCCCGACGGGTCGTCCCGGTTGATGCTGAGCGTGGCGGGTTCGTCGTCCACAGTGGTATGCCTGGCCTCGGCCTTCTCGCCGGCGCTGGCGAACTTGCTGTACTTGCCGAGGATGGCAACCAGCTGGCCGTAGATGCGCGGGGCGCCCGCCACGCATTCCTTCTGTTCGAGGAAGTCGGAGTCGCCGGTGAAGTTGCCGATCAGGCCGCCCGCTTCGGTGACCAGCAGCGAACCCGCAGCCACGTCCCAGGGGGACAGGCCCGTTTCGAAGAAGCCGTCGGTCCATCCCGCAGCGACGTAGGCCAGGTCCAGTGCGGCCGCGCCCGGGCGGCGCAGCCCGGCCGTCTTCTTCATGACGTCGGCCATCATGCGTAGGTAGCTGTTGAAGTTGTCGCCCGGACGGAACGGGAAGCCGGTGGAAACCAGGCAATCCTTCAGCTGGGTGCGCTTGCTCACGCGCAGGCGCCGGTCGTTCAGGTAGGCGCCCCGGCCCCGCGTGGAGGTGAAGAGGTCGTTGCGGGTGGGGTCGTAGATCACGGCCTGCTCGACGCGGCCCTTCACCATCAGCGCGATGCTGATGCAGTAGACCGGGAAGCCGTGGATGAAATTGGTGGTGCCGTCCAGCGGATCGATGATCCACACGTGGTCGGAGGACGCCCTGCCGTGCTCGCGGCCGGACTCCTCGGCCCAGATCCCGTGGTCGGGATAAGCGCCAAGCAGCGTTTCGATGATGGCGCGCTCGCTCGCATGGTCGACTTCGGTCACGAAGTCGTTGACCTGCTTCTGCGACACGCGCACGGCCTCGACGTCGAGGGCGGCCCGGTTGATGATCGCGCCGGCGGCGCGGGCGGCCTTGACGGCCACGTTGAGCATGGGATGCTGGTTGGGCGACATGGATTGTCAATGAACGTTCTTGGGGACAGATCTTCAGCTCTGTCCCCAACTGATTAAGACAGGCGCGCCGGGCGATGCGGACAGCCACAATAGCGTGATTTTACCGGCCCAAGCTGTCAGCTGCTTTCGCGTCCATGCGTACCCGTTTCATCCTCATGCAGACCTCGCATGCCGGCAATGTCGGCGCGGCCGCGCGCGCCATGAAGGTGATGGGCTTCGACGACCTGGTGCTGGTGGCCCCGCGCTGGCCCGACGTGCTGCAGCGCGCCGAGGCCGTCGAGCGGGCCAGCGGCGCGGGCGACGTGCTCGAGAAGGCGCGCATCGTCGCCACGCTGGACGAGGCGCTGGACGGCGTGCAGTACCTCTGCGCCACGGTGATGACTGCGCGCGACTTCGGGCCGCCCACGTTCACCCCCCGCGAGCACCTTTCGCTGGTGGCGTCGCAGCAGGAAAGCGTGGCCTTCCTGTTCGGTTCGGAGCGTTACGGCATGCGCAACGAGGACGTCTACCGCTGCCATGCAGCGCTGACGATTCCCACCAACCCGGACTATGGCTCGCTGAACATCGCCGCTGCCATCCAGGTGATCGCCTACGAATGGCGTTCCGTGATTGGTGACCCTCGTAGGGTGGGCAGCTCCGCTGCCCACCAGGACAAGGCGGACGCGCGCGCGGTTGCGGGCATGCTCGAACACTGGGAGCAATCCCTCACCGCCATTGGCTTCCTCGACCCCGCCGCCCCCAAGAAGCTCATGCCCCGCCTGAACCAGCTTTTCAACCGTGCGCAACCGACGCCCGAGGAAATCCACATCCTCCGTGGTGTCGCCAAGGCCATGGCCGAAGCAGCAAAAAGGCCGCGGCGGTAGACTGTGGCGGCATCAGCCAAAGAACCGACATGTTCGCCCGCCTGCGCTCCGACATCCAGTGCATCCTCGACCGCGACCCTGCTGCCCGCAGCAAGTGGGAGGTGCTCACGTGTTACCCGGGCCTGCACGCGCTGGTGCTGCACCGCTTCGCGCACTGGTTCTGGCTGCACAAGCTGTACTGGCTGGGCCGCTTCATCTCGCAGTTGTCGCGCTGGTTCACCGGCATCGAGATCCACCCGGGCGCGACCATCGGCGAGCGGGTGTTCATCGACCACGGCATGGGTGTCGTGATCGGCGAAACCGCCGAGATCGGCGACGGCTGCACCATCTACCAGGGCGTGACGCTGGGCGGCACTTCCCTGTACAAGGGCGCCAAGCGCCACCCCACGCTGGGCAAGAACGTGGTGGTGAGTGCCGGGGCCAAGGTGCTGGGTGGCTTTACCGTGGGCGACAACGCCAAGATCGGCAGCAATGCCGTGGTGATCAAGCCGGTGCCCGAAGGGGCCACGGCAGTGGGCATCCCGGCGCGCATCATCCAGGCCGACGACAGCGCCCGGCGCGAGGAAGCCGCCGCCAAGATGGGGTTCTCGGCCTACGGCATCACGCAGAACGACGACCCGCTGGCGCAGGCCATGAAGGGCCTGATCGACAACGCGGCGTCGCACGAGCACCAGGTGGCGCTGCTGTGGCAGGCCATCGAGAAACTGCAGAGTGCGCGCAAGGGCGAGGACTGCGTGCCCGACGACGCGCAGGTCAAGGAGCACTTCGAGGCGGAGAAGCTGACGCAGCTGGTGGGGAAGTAGTCAGCGCTGTCGTATCGCCGACTTCGGCCGGAAAGCCTTGCACACCTCGTCGTTCGTCTCGAGGTACGGCCCGCCGATCAAGTCGATGCAATAGGGCACAGCCGCAAAGATCCCGGGCACCGCGTCCTTCAGCCCTTCCAGCGTCTCCTGGATCGCCTTCGGCTGCCCCGGCAGGTTGATGATCAACGAGCGGCCGCGGATCACGGCCACCTGCCGCGACAGGATCGCGGTGGGCACGAACTTCAGGCTCACCTGCCGCATCTGCTCGCCGAACCCGGGCATCTCCCTGTCGGCAATGGCCAGCGTCGCCTCGGGCGTCACGTCGCGCGGCGCCGGGCCGGTGCCGCCGGTGGTCAGCACGAGCGAGCAGCCGGCGTCCACCAGTTCCACCAGGGTGGCGCTGATGGCAGGCGCTTCATCGGGGATGAGGCGGGGTTCGAACGTGATGGGGTTCTTCAGCGCGCGGGCGAGCCAGTCCTTCAGCGCGGGCAGGCCCTTGTCTTCGTACACGCCGCTCGATGCGCGGTCGGACACCGACACGATGCCGATCTTCACGGGGTCGAATTCACTCATCGTCCAAGGCCTCCCGCACCAGCTGGAAGATTTCGCGGTAGGCGCGCCCGCGCCGCGGCGCCAGCCCCTTGGACACTTCGTCGGCCGTGGGCTGCCCGTCCTTGCGGGCCTGCCGCACCAGCGCACGCAGCTGCTGCGCGTCGGTGCCGGGGTGGTGGCCCAGCCAGGTTTGCAGGGCGTCGTCGCTGGCGATCAGGTCGTCGCGCCATTTCTCGGCGGCATGCAGCGCCAGCGTCTGCTGGGCCGAGCCGCCCTGCTGTTCGGACAATGCCGCGCGAATCGCCTCGTGCTGCTCCTCGTCGAGCTTGCGCATGAGCTTGCCTACGTACTGCAGCTGGCGGCGGCGGCCCTCGAAGTTGGTGATGCGGCGCAGCTCGGCCAGCGCGTCGAGCAACTGGCTGGGCAGGGCCAGCCGCTCCACCAGTTCGCTGCGCAGCGTGAGGAGCGCCTCGCCCAGCTTCTGGAGGTCGGCACTCTCCTTCTTCAGCTCGGTCTTGCTGGGGGCGCCGCCGGTGCGTTCGGCCTGCAGTTCCAGGTCGAGTTCGCTGCCCTCGGCAACGAACTGGCCCTTCACGTAATAGCCTCTCTTGGGTTTGCGTGACATGTCCCTGAGTATCATAGCCCGCATGGGAAAAGCATTACCGAGCACCGACGCCGGGTTCGCCTACAGCCGGGCCGACTTCGAAGCCCTGGTCGACCAGGCCCTGTCACATGCCCGCAAGCTCGGCTCCACGGCCGCGGGCGCCGAAGCGTCCGAGGGCTGCGGCCTGAGCGTGTCGGTGCGCAAGGGCGAGCTCGAAACGGTCGAGCGCAACCGCGACAAGTCGCTGGGCGTCACGGTGTACATCGGCCAGCGGCGCGGCAATGCGAGCACGTCCGACTTCTCGCGCGCCGCCATCGAGCAGACCGTGCAGGCCGCCTACGACATCGCGCGCTTCACCGCCGAAGACCCGGTGGCGGGCCTGCCCGACCCCGACGACGTGGCGCGTCCCGAAGAGCAGCCCGACCTCGACCTGTTCCACCCCTGGGACATCGACAGCGCGCGCGCCGCGCAGGTGGCCCTGGCATGCGAGCAGGCGGCCTTCGACACCGACCGGCGCATCACCAACAGCGAAGGCGCCGGCGTGTCGGCGCAGCAAAGCCACTTCTTCAGCGCGCATAGCCACGGCTTTTCGGGCGGCTATGCGAGCTCGCGGCATTCGGTGTCGGTAGCACCCATTGCGGGCAAGGGCGCCGGCATGCAGCGCGACGCGTGGTACAGCTCCATGCGCTCGGCCACCGAGCTGGCCGAGCCCAGAGCCATCGGCCGCTATGCCGCCGAGCGGGCACTGGCCCGCCTGAAGTCGCGCAAGATCAGCACGCGCGAATGCCCGGTGCTGTTCGAGTCGCCGCTGGCCGCCGGCCTGCTGGGCGGCTTCGTGCAGGCGGTGAGCGGCGGTGCGCTGTACCGGCGCAGCACCTTCCTGCTGGACTCGCTGGGCAAGCCGGTCTTTGCCGGGCACATCGACGTGGTGGAAGACCCTTTCGTCCGGCGCGGCAAGGGCAGCGCCGCTTTCGACGAGGAGGGCGTGCGCACGCGGCCGCGCAAGGTGGTGGACGCGGGCCGCGTCGAGGGCTACTTCCTGTCGAGCTACTCGGCGCGCAAGCTCGGCATGAAGACCACCGGCAACGCCGGCGGGTCGCACAACCTCACGCTGACTTCGCGGCTCACCCAGCCCGGGGATGACCTGGTGCAGATGCTGCGCAAGCTGGGCACGGGCCTGTTCGTCATCGAACTCATGGGCCAGGGCGTCAACTACGTCACGGGCGACTATTCGCGGGGGGCCAGCGGCTTCTGGGTGGAGAATGGCGAGATCGCCTTCCCGGTGCAGGAAATCACCATCGCCGGCAACCTGAAGGACATGTTCGCGGGCATCGATGGGGTGGGTGCGGACGTGTACAACTACGGGGCCAAGACAGTCGGATCTGTCCTCGTCAACCGGATGAAGGTGGCGGGCAGCTAAGCACGCAGCCAGGAGGCCTATGCACGACAAGGAGGTTTACGTCCTCACCCGGCTCGGCGAAAGCCAGCTGCGCAGCGGCGAGACGACCGTTTCGACGGAAGAAATCGAGCTGCTGGTACGGGTGGACGGCGTGCTCACCATCGGGCAGATCAAGGCGGGCATGCAGCCGGCCGTGCCCCCCGACTTCGACTACCTGTTCTCGGGGCTGATCACCAAGGGCATGCTCGAGCGGCGCGACGAGGACCCGTTTGCCGACCAGTTCTCCTTCAAGCCGTCCAAGAGCGCGCTGAAGAAGGTGGAGGCCGAGGCCGATGCGGGCGCGCAGTCGCTGGTGAAGGCCGGCTACTTCGTGCGCATCGCGCACAAGCGGCCCGCCCGCGAGCTGAAGGGCGACCAGCAGCTGGTGGCGGTGGTGGTGGAGGACGAACCCCACCTGCAGAAATTCCTGGAGCACTACCTCACTTTCGAGGGCTTCGAGGTGCGCACGGCCGCCAACCGGGACGAGATCATTTCGGCCCTGATGGCCAAGCCCGTGCCCGACCTGGTGCTGCTGGACGTGGTGCTGCCCGACACCGACGGCTTCGACATCCTGGGCAAGATGCGCGCCCACTCGGCGCTCAAGTCGGTGCCGGTGATCATGCTCACCGCCAAGGCAACGCGCGAGTCGGTGATCCAGGGCCTGGCCGGGGGCGCGCAGGGCTACGTTACCAAGCCCTTCGAGGCCGATGCGCTGATCGAGGCCGTGCGCTCGGTGATGGGGCTGGACGACGACTCCGCCGCCGAGCCGCCCGGCAATGACCCCTGGCCCGAAAAGCCCCGGTAGGGGCGTTGCCCGATGAGCGAATCGGTCGAACGCTTCCAGCGCTTCCTCGAAGCCCAGAAGGGCGAGTACGGGCGCACGCTGCCGGCCAAGGTGGAGCAGGCCGAAGCCCTGTGGCGGCAAGGCACCGACCTCGAGGGCCTGCAGCGGCTGGGGCACACCATCTATGGCGCTGCCGGCACCTATGGCTTCAACGACGCCGGCAAGGCCGCCCGCGAGCTGGAAGATGCCGTGCAGGCGCTGCGCGCCGCCGCCGAGGGCGACACCGCACCGCTGCGCGCCCGCGTGGAAGCGGCGCTGGCCGCCTTGCGCCAGGCCGTGCCACCCGCCTGACGCGTGGCCAGCCGCTTTCGCGCCCGCTTCAACCTGGCCCTGGCCGGCGGGCTGGCGCTGGTTCTGGCCATCGGCATCGCGGCCTACGTGGCTATCGACGCGTTCCTCGAAGACGCGCAGGACGAGCGGTCGTCGCTGGAGACGGTGCTGCTGGTCGAGCGCACCGTGCTGCAGCTGAAATCCGCCGAGTCGTGGCAGCGCAAGTTCATCATCACCACGGCACCCGAGGACCTGAAGGAGTACCAGGCTGCGACGGTGCACGTGGCCCATGCGCTGCAGCGGCTGCGCAAGGCGGACCTGGGGCCCGGCCAGCGGGACTTGCTGGCGCAGCTGGAAGCCGTGATCGAGCAGCGCATGCGGCTCATGGAAGTCGCGGTGCACACCCGCCGCGAGTCCGGGCTGGAAGCTGCCGGCGCGCTGGTCGGCAATGCTTCCAACAGCGCGTTGCGCACCAGGATAGACCTGCTGGCCGAGCGCATCCGGGCCGGGGAGATTGCGTCGGTCAACGCTTCGCGCGCGCAAACCGTGGCCGGCGGCCGGGTCGCCAAGCGGCTGCTTGCGGCCGGTGGCCTGGCGACCGTGGCTGCACTGGGCTGGGCGATCTTCCTGGTGAACGTCTACGCGGAGCGCAGGCGCGGGGCCGAGCGCGGCCTGGCGGAGTCGGTGGCGCAGCTCGAGCGGATGGGCGCTGCGCTGCGCGCCAGCGAGGCGCAGCTGAGGCAGGTACTGGACGCCGTGCCGGTGCTGTTCGGCTATGTCGATGCCGGCGAGCGCATGCGCTTCCACAACCGCGCTTACGAACTGGCCCTGGGCCGGCCGCCCGAGGAGATCCGGGGCCGTACCCTGCGCGAGGTGCTGGGCGGCAAGGCCTACGAGGGCATCCGGCACCACGTCGAGCGCGCCATGCAGGGGCACGTGGTCACGTACGAGCGGCAGCACCGCCACGCCGAGGGCAGCCTGCACGACTACGAAATGAAGTACTTCCCGCGCTTCGGCGAGGGGGCGGACGAAACCCGGGTGGTCGGCGTGTATGCCATGGGCACCGACATCACCGAGTTCAAGCGCGTCGACCGCATGAAGAGCGAATTCGTGGCGACGGTGAGCCACGAGCTGCGCACGCCGCTCACGTCGATCCGCGGCTCGCTGGGCCTGATCGCGGGCGGCGTGGCCGGCCCGATGCCGGACAAGGCGAAGCAGCTGGTGGACATCGCGCGCCAGAGCTGCGAACGCCTGGTGCGGCTGGTCAACGATATCCTCGACATCGAAAGGCTGGAAGCCGGCCAGATGCCGCTGGAGATCAGGCCGGTGCCGCTGCGCCCGCTGCTCGAGCGGGCCATTGCCGACCATTCGGCGTTTGCCGCCCAGCACGACGTGGCACTGGTGCTGGCCGCGCCCGATGGGGAGCTGGCCGCCAGCGTCGACGCCGACCGGTTCCTGCAGGTGATGACCAACCTGCTGTCGAACGCGGTGCGCTTTTCGCCGCGAGCGGGCGTGGTCGAGTTGCGGCTGGCAAAGGCCGGCGGCCTGGCGCGGCTGGAGGTGAGCGACCGCGGCCCGGGCATCCCGGACGACTTCCGCAGCCGCATTTTCGGCAAGTTCACGCAAGCCGACTCGTCGAGCTCGCGCAAGAAGAGCGGCTCGGGCCTGGGCCTGTCCATCTCGCGCGCGCTGGTGGAGCGCATGGGCGGTGAAATCGGCTTTGCGAGCAGCGAGGAAGGCACCACCTTCTTCGTGGACCTGCCGCTGGCGCAGGCCAGCATGGAGGAGGCCTGAGGACCATGGGACGCGAGATCAACCGGATTCTCTACATCGAGGACGACCCCGACATCCGGGCGGTGGGCGTGATGTCGCTGGAGGCTGTGGGGGGCTTCACCGTGGTGGCCTGCGCGTCGGGCGCCGAAGCCATTGCCGCGGCGCCTTCCGCCGCCGCCGACTTGGTGCTGCTGGACATGATGATGCCCGGCATGGACGGCCATGCCACGCTGAGGGCGCTGCGCGCGCTGCCCGAGACGGCCGATACGCCGGCCATCTTCATGACGGCCCGGGTGCAGGCCGAAGAGATCGCGCAGCACAAGGCGGTGGGCGGCCTCGACGTGATCCCGAAGCCGTTTGACCCGATGGCGCTGCCGGACCAGATCCGGCGGATCTGCGCGGGCGCTTAGGAGCCCGACAGAGCGGCCTTCACCGCGGCGCTGACCTGCCCCATGTCGGCCTTGCCGGCCAGGCGCTGCTTGGCGGCGCCCATCACCTTGCCCATGTCGCCCGGGCCCTTGGCGCCCACCTCGGCCACGATGGCCCTCACTTCGGCAGCCACCGCGTCGGCCGACAGCCGCGCCGGCAGGTAGGCGGAAAGCACGGCCACTTCGGCGGCTTCCTTGTCGGCCAGGTCCTGCCGGCCGGCCTTCTGGAAGGCCTCGATGCTGTCCTTGCGCTGCTTGATGAGCTTGTCGACGACGCCGACCACGGCCGCGTCGTCCAGCTCGATGCGCTCGTCCACCTCGCGCTGCTTGATGGCGGCGGTCAGCAGGCGGATGGCGCCCAGGCGGTCCGCCTCGCGGGCCCGCATGGCGGCTTTCATGTCTTCGGTGATGCGTTCCTTGAGCGTAGGCATGGTGGGGTCCTCGGAAAAAACAAAGGCCCGCGCGGGCTTCCCCGGGCGAGCCTGTGACAGGTGCAGTAGGCTCTAGTAGAGCTTCTTGGGCAGCTGCATGCTGCGCACCCGCTTGAAGTGGCGCTTGACGGCGGCTGCCTTCTTGCGCTTGCGCTCGGCCGTGGGCTTCTCGTAGAACTCACGGGCGCGCAGCTCGGTCAGCAGGCCCAGCTTCTCGATGGTGCGTTTGAAGCGGCGCAGCGCCACGTCGAACGGCTCGTTTTCCTTCACTCGAATGGTCGTCATGACTTTCAGGATTCAGTGGCGAAGAGAAGATCGAGGACTCTCCGCAAATTGGTCCCCACCTCGGTTTGTGATCGGGCCGGTGGGGGTTTGCCAGCAAAGCCAAGCATTATAGGTCAAAATGAAACCCGTGGTCCCAGCCGAGCCTACCCGCCCCGCAGAACCCGCCGGGCAGGTCGCTCTCGCCACGGCCGAGCTCCAGCGCCGGCTCGACTTGCTGGCCGAAGCCGGCGCCGCGCTGGCGCGTTCCCTCGACCCCGAAGACACCCTGCAGGCCATCGCCCGCACCGTGGTGCCGGCCATCGCCGACTGGTGCCGCATCGACCTGCTGGACGACGCGGGCGTGCTGCAGCGGCGCCTGGCCTACCACTCCAACCCGGTGGTGTCCCAGCTGGCCATCGACATGGCGCGGCGCATGCACGCCTCGCCCGACGCCGTGGGTTCCATGGGGTGGTGCATCCGGAACGGCCGCTCGCACCACGGGCGCTTCGAGCTGTCGGACGACCCGGCGCTGCGCGAGTACACCCAGACCTTCGGCATGAAGGAGCACTTCATCCTGCCGCTGGTGGCGCGCGGGCGCACCATCGGCGCCATGGGCGTGCTGCAGGCCGAGTCGGGCCGCAGCCTGCCCGAGGCCGACCGGGCGCTGGTGCAGGAGCTGGCCCATCGCGCGGCGCTCGCCATTGACAACGCCCGCCTGTACGCCGAGGCCTCGGCCGCGCGGCAACAGGCCGAGGCCGCCAGCCGCGCCAAGGACGAGTTCCTGGCGATCCTGGGGCACGAGCTGCGCAACCCTCTCGCGCCCATCGTCACGGCACTGGAACTGATGGCGCGGCGCGACCCCAAGGTGCACGAGGAGGAAAGGCGCATCGTGGCCCGGCAGGTGGCGCACCTGTCGCGCCTGATCGACGACCTGCTGGACGTCTCGCGCATCACCCGGGGCAAGGTGGAATTGCAGCGCGTGCCGCTGGACCTGAAGGCCATGGTGATGAATGCGCTGGAGCAGACGCAGCCGGCTTTCGAGCGGCGAGCGCACCCCGTGCGGCTCGAGCTGCAGCCGGGGCCGGTGGTGGTGGAAGGCGACCCGGTGCGCCTCACGCAAGTGATCTGCAACCTGCTGGCCAACGCGGCCAAGTTCACGCCGGCCGACCGCCACGTGACGGTCGAACTGCACGCAGTGCCCGGCTGGGTGGAGCTGGCCGTGCGCGACGAGGGCCCGGGCATTGCGCCCGAACTTTTGCCGCGGGTGTTCGACGCTTTCGTGCAGGGCGGCCAGGCGCTCGACCGGCAGGCCGGTGGGCTGGGGCTGGGCCTGGCCATCGTGCGCCTGCTGGTCGAACTGCATGGCGGCACGGTCGAGGCACAGAGCCCGGGCGAGGGGCAGGGGAGCCGCTTTCTGGTGCGGCTGCCCGGCACCGACCAGGAAGCGCGGGACACCGGCCCGCGCTTGCCCTCACAGGAAACGCCCGATGGCGCCAACGGCCGCCTGCTCGTGGTGGACGACAACGTCGATGCCGCCGAAACGCTGGCGGAGCTGCTGCGCATGGTGGGCTACGAAGTGCGGTGCGCGGTCGACGGCCCGTCGGCGCTGGCCGTCCTGCAGGGCTACGACGCGCAGCTCGCGCTGCTCGACATCGGCCTGCCCCAGATGGACGGCTACGAGCTGGCGGCGCGCATCCGGGCACGCCCGGGCGGCGAGGCCATCAAGCTGGTCGCGCTGACGGGCTACGGCACCGAAAGCGATCGCGCGCGGGCGCTGGGCGCCCGGTTCGACGAGCACCTGGTCAAGCCGGTGGACGCAGTGCGGCTGATGGAACTGCTGGAAACGATGCTCGCCTGATCACAGCGCGTGCGCACATGCATGCGCGCTGGCCCAGGCCCACTGGAAGTTGTAGCCGCCCAGCCAGCCCGTCACGTCGACCACCTCGCCGATGAAGTGCAGCCCCGGCTGCTTCGTGGCCTCCAGCGTCTGCGACGACAGCTCCTTCGTGTCGACGCCGCCCACCGTGACTTCGGCCTTGCGGTAGCCTTCGCTCCCGGTGGGCACCAGCTCCCATCGTTTCAGCCTTCCAGCCAGCTGCAGCAGGGCCTTGTCGGGCGCTTCGTTGGCGGGCCGCTGCAGCGCCGGTTCGCGCTGCACCCAGGCGTCGGCCAGGCGCGACGGCACGATCGCGGCCAGCTCGTTGGCCACCAGCTTGCGCGAGCGCAGCTTGGCCTGCGCCAGTGCCCCGGCCACGTCGACTTCGGGCGCCAGGTCGACGACGAGCGGCCAGCCTTCTCGCCAGTAGCTCGATACCTGCAGCACCGCCGGCCCGCTCAAGCCGCGGTGGGTGAAGAGCAGGTCTTCGTGGAAGCTCGCCTTGTCCTTCTTCGCACCTGTTTCGATCACCACCGGCAGCGCCAGCCCGGCCAGCTGCGCGAACGGCTCCCACTCGGCACCGTCGAAAGTGAGCGGGGCCAGCCCGGGGCGCGGCTCGACGACCCGCAGGCCGAACTGCTTCGCGACGCGGTAGCCGAAGTCGGTGGCGCCTATCTTCGGGATGGACAGGCCGCCGGTGGCGATGACCACCTTGCGTGCCGTCACCGCGCCGCGATCGGTGCGCAGTTCGTAGCCTGCGCCAGAGCTTGCGATGTCCGCCACGCGGCACGGTTGCCAGTGCGCCACGCCGCCCGCGCCGCATTCAGCCTGCAGCATGCGGATGAAGTCTTCGGAGGAGCGGTCGCCGAACAGCTGGCCCTTGTGCTTTTCGTGGAAGGCGATGCCGTGCCGCTGCACCAGCGCGATGAAGTGCTGCGGGGTGTAGCGGGCCAGCGCCGAGCGGCAGAAGTGCGGGTTGGCGCCCAGGAAGTGCCTGTGCGGCGCCTTCGGGTCGAGGTCGCGGTTGGTGAAGTTGCAGCGCCCGCCGCCGGAGATGCGGATCTTCTCGGCGACCTTGTCGGCGTGGTCGATCAGCAGGACCTTCAGGCCGCGCTGCCCTGCGATCCCCGCGCAAAAGAGCCCAGCCGCGCCCGCGCCGACCACGACGGCGTCGAATGATTCCATGGATGAAGTGTAGGGCGGGGTCGGAGCGCGAAGCGCGCATCCCGCTGTCAAGCCGCCCGGAACTTCGCCTCTGCTTGCGCCGCGACCGCGACCGCCCCGATCACATCGCCAATGACGATCACCGCGGGGCTGCCCAGCCCTTCGCGCTCTATCGTCTCCGTCAGGCGGCCCAGGGTCGTGACTGCATGGCGCTGGTCCGGCAGGCTGGCGCGCTGCACCACGGCCACGGGCGTGACCGCAGGCAAGCCGCCCGCCAGCAGTTCGTCCTGGATGCGCGTCGCGCCGCTGACACCCATGTACACGACGAGGGTGAGCTTCGCATCGCGCGCCGTGCCGGCGAGCGCACGCCAGTCGGGCCCGGCGGCACCGGGATGGGCATGGCCGGTGACGAACACCACGCCGTGCGCATGTTCGCGGTGCGTGAGCGGCACGCCCAGCGAAGTGACGGCGGCGAGTCCCGACGTGATGCCGTTGACCACGTCGACATGGATGCCGGAGCGCCGCAGGTGCTCCACCTCCTCGCCGCCGCGGCCGAAGATGAAGGGGTCGCCGCCTTTCAGCCGCACGACGTTTTCGCCTTCGCGCGCCGCCATCACCATCAGGCGCTCGATGAAGGCTTGCGGCGTGCTCTTGCAGCCGCCGCGCTTGCCCACGTGGATCACGCGCGCCGTGGGCGGTGCGAACGCCACGATTTCGGGGTTGACGAGGTCGTCGACCAGCAGCACCGTGGCCGCGCGGATCGCCTTCAGCGCCTTCAAGGTCAGCAGTTCCGGGTCGCCCGGGCCGGCGCCGACGAGGGTGACTTTGCCTGGTTCCATCATGCGGATGCCAGATGCAAGATGTGTTCCACCTGCAGCTCCAGTGCTTCGGCCAGCGGGGTGCGGCCGTCCAGCACGTCCCGAATGTAGGCTGCCGTGCGGTCGGCTGCGATGTCCCTGGGCCAGTCGGGGAGATCGGTGGTGGTGCCCTTGCGCCCTTGCTGCAGCGCCACGCGCTGCCCGGCCACGAAGCCGTCCATTTGCGGCAGCCGGCGCGCGTCGGCCACCACCTCGCCTTCGGTGCCGCGCAGGAGCAGGGCGGTCGAGCCCATCCGTTCGAACACGGCGGCCATCGAGGTGGCGTACTCGGCGTGCGTGTAGCTGCTGACGATGACGGCCGGCCCGGCTACGGGGTTCATGAGCTTCACCAGGCTGTGCGAGCTGTTGCGCAAGCCCACGACGCGGCGCACGTCCAGCAGGCGCTTCAGGCCGGGCAGCAGCAGCTCGGTGGGCAGGTAAGCGGCTTCGCCCTCGGCGATAGGGCCGACCTCGGTCCGGGCGCGGATGCCCAGTTCGCCCAGCACCTCGTGTACGAACACCCGGTTGGACTCGGTGGCCGTGCCGTGGATCAGCACGGGCAGGCCGCGCCGCGCGACCAGCAGGGCCAGCAGCGGGGTGAGCACGGGCAATTTGCGCGCGCCGTTGTAGCTGGGCAGCACCACCACAGGCTTGCCGCCCGAAACGGGCGCGCGGGTCATGCGGGCGTAGGTGGCGTCGAGGAAACCCGCCATTTCGTCCGGTGTCTCGCCCTTGATGCGCATGGCCAGGCAGAAGGCGCCGACTTCGAGGTCGGTCACCGTGCCGTCGAGCACCTGCCCGAAGAGGTCGGCCGCCTGCTCGCGCGTGAGCGGCCGTGCGCCGCGCGCGCCCCGGCCGATTTCCTTGATGTACTGCGCGATGGGCATGGCCGATTGTCGGCCATGGCTCATGACTTGGAGCTATGAGCTAAGTTGCGGGGATTCACGCCGCCTGCCGCAGGGGAATGATCGAGCGCACCAGCCGCTTGAGTTCCGGCACGCAAGACCCGCAATTGGTGCCGCACTTCAGCGCCCGCTGCAGCGAAGCCAGCCGCTCGTCGTCGCCGCCCGCGCGCGCTGCGAGGTGCTCATTGATCTGCGGCTCGGTCACGTTGAAGCAGGTGCACACCTGCTTGCCGCGGGCCTGCACGGCCACCGGCGGCTTGGCGCCGGGCGCCAGCAGCAGCCGGCCATAGGCCTGCGCGGGCAACTCGTCCTGCAGCAGCGTGCGGATCCAGGCCTGCGCGGATGTGTCGCCCGCCAGCAGGAAGGCTTCGAGCCGCGTCGTCTCGCCCTCGCGCTTCAGGTACATGGCGCGGTGCTGGCCCTTCTTGCGGTCGGCATAGCGCAGCGTCTCGGCTCGCGCCAGCCCCAGCAGGCCTTCGATGCGCTGCAGCCATTCGGCCGGGGGCGCCTCGTAGGCCGCCGCGCGGAACATCACGCCGCTGCGCTCGCGCCCGAACGGCACGCAGGTGGCAAACGGCACCGTGCCCATCAGGCCCTTGAGCTGCTCGCGCGCCTGCAAGGCTTCGCCCTCGGGCAGCCAGGCCACGCCCAGCAGCGACCACGGCAATTCGGCCTTCAGGATCTTGACGGCCGCATGCTTCAGCTCGGGCTGCTTGGACGAAGGGCAGTAAGCGGGCAAGGTCAGCGCGTTGACACCCGCCAGCCTCTCGCCGGTGCTGGAGCAGCCGCCCAGGTACTCGGAGCCCCAGTGCATCGCAATGAAAGCCTGCCCCAGGCCGACGTCGCTGGAGGCCTGCACCGGCAGCACGATGGAGCCGCGCTTCGAAGTGACGTGCACGAGGTCGCCTTCGGCCAGCGCTCGGCGCGCCATGTCCTGCGGGTTCACCTGCACCACCGGCTCGGGCACGTGGCCGAACAGGCGGCCCAGCGTGCCGGTGCGGCTCATGCCGTGCCACTGGTCGCGCAGCCGCCCCGTGTTGAGCGCAAAGGGGTAGCGTGCGTCGCGCGCTTCGGCCACCGGCTGGTACGCCACTTCGGCGAAGCGCGCCTTGCCGTCCGGCGTGGGAAACACGCCGTCTTCGTACAGGCGCGCCTTGCCTTGCGACTGGCCCTCGGGCAGGGGCCATTGCTGCGGCGCGCGCTCCAGCATGTCGTAGCTCATGCCGGTGATGTCGAGGTCGCGCCCGCGCGTTGACTCGCGGTGCTCCTGCCACACCGACTCGGCGTCGGCATAGGGGAACAGCGTGGCACTGCGGTGCAACTTGCGCTCGAGCCGGCGCGCGAAGTCCACGCCGATCTGCCAGTCGTGGCGCGACCCGCCCGGGGCCGCAACGGCCGGGCGCACGCGGCTGATGCGCCGCTCGCTGTTGGTGACGGTGCCGTCCTTCTCGCCCCAGGTGGTGGCGGGCAGCAGCAGGTCGGCGAAATCGCAGGTGGCGGTGGTGGAGAAGGCTTCCTGCACCACCACGAATTCGGCGCGGTCCAGTGCGCGGCGCACGGCGGCTGCGTTGGGCATCGATTGCACGGGATTCGTGCAGGCGATCCACAGCGCCCTGATTTCGCCGTCTGCCGCGGCTTCGAACATCTCCACTGCCGTCTTGCCCGGCTTCTCCGGCACGCCGGGCACGCCCCACAGCGCGGCGACTTCCGCGCGATGCGCCGGATTGGCCAGGTCGCGGTGCGCCGACAGCAGGTTGGCGAGCCCGCCCACTTCACGCCCGCCCATGGCATTGGGCTGCCCAGTGAGCGAGAAGGGTCCGGCACCGGTGCGGCCGATCTGCGCCGTGGCCAGGTGCAGGTTGATGAGCGCCGCGTTCTTCGCGGTCCCGCTCGAGGATTGGTTCAAGCCCTGGCAATACAGGCTGAGCGTGGCGCCCGAGGTGGCGAACCACCGGGCGGCGGTGTACAGGTCTTCCTTGCGGATGCCGCAAGTCTGCGCCACGAGGTCGGGCGTGCAGTCGCGCACGACGGCTTTCTGCGCGTCGAAGCCGCTCGTATGCGCCTGGATGTAGCCGGGCTGGGTCCAGCCCTCCCACAGCATGATGTACAGCATGCCGTTGAACAGCATCACGTCGGTGCCGGGCTGGATCGCGAGGTGCAGGTCCGCGATTTCGGCCGTGTCGGTGCGGCGCGGGTCGACCACCACCACCTTCATGTCCGGGCGCGCGGCGCGTGCGTCTTCGATGCGGCGAAACAGGATCGGGTGCGCCCATGCTGCATTGCTGCCGGCGATGAACAGGCAGTCGGCGAGCGCCAGGTCTTC
Source organism: Burkholderiales bacterium (assembly GCA_016213325.1). GTDB lineage: Bacteria > Pseudomonadota > Gammaproteobacteria > Burkholderiales > Burkholderiaceae_C > Ramlibacter. The sequence goes on from JACRAY010000009.1 coordinate 99,616, forward strand.
GTAGCAGGCCGGCGGCGCGTCGGCACCCAGGGTCTGCTTGTAGCCGGCCACCGCGCTGCTCATGCACAGGCGCGAGTTGGTGTCGACGTTGTTGGTGCCTATGAGGCCCTTGGCCAGCTTGTTGAAGACGTAGTAGTCCTCGGTGAGCAGTTGCCCCGAAATGTAGAAGCCGACCGCGTCGGGGCCGTGCTCGCCGATCACCTGCGCGAACGACTCGGCGGCGAGGTCCAGCGCCGATTCCCACGTCACGCGGTACGGCGCCTCGCCGCGATGCTCGCGGCGCATCGGGTGCAGCAGGCGCGCCTGGCGCGTGATCGGGGCAGTGGCCGTGAGGTGCAGCGTCGAGCCCTTGGTGCACAGGCGCCCGAAGTTGGCCGGGTGGTCGGGGTCGCCCCGGACGCCCCTGATTTCCTCGCCTTCGGATTCGATGATCACGCCGCACCCGACCCCGCAGTACGGGCAGGTGGAGCGTGTCTCCTTCCGGGTCATCGGCGTGCCGGCCCCGCTATCGGCTTCACGGCGTCCAGGCCCAGGCTCGCCAGTTCGACGGCGTTCAGGTAAACCGCGCCGTCTTCCACCTTCACGCTGAACTTCGGCGTGCAGCCTTCGTCCGGTTGCTTCGCGCAGCCGTCGTCCATGCCGATCGTCCAGTTGTGCAGCGGGCACGCCACGCTGGTGCCGAACACGATGCCCTGCGACAGCGGGCCGCCCTTGTGCGGGCAGCGGTCGAGCAGCGCGAACACCTGGTCGCAGTCGTTGCGGAACACGGCTACGTCCATGCCATGTGGGCGCCCGATGCATCGCGACCCGAGAACCGGGATGTCGTCGACCCGGCAGACCCATTTCCAGTCACCCATGTTCATACCTTCGCTACCTCGATCTTCGCGAACTGCTTCGTGTCCACGGCCGCCTTGTCGAACTCGAACCACGGGTCGGGCTCGCCGTCCAGGCTGAACTGCAGGCGCTCCCACAGCGCCTTGCGGCCTTCGTGGTCTTCGACGATCTTCTTCTTGACGTAGTCGAGGCCCACGCGCGACACGTAGTGGATGGTGCGTTCCAGGTACCAGCCTTCCTCGCGGTAAAGCTGCAGGAAAGCGCCGCTGTACTCCAGCACCTCCTGCGAGGTCTTCAGCTTGCACAGGAACTGCGCCACTTCGGTCTTGATGCCGCCGTTGCCCGCCACGTAGATCTCCCAGCCCGAATCGACGCCGATCACGCCCACGTCCTTGATGCCGGCCTCGGCGCAGTTGCGCGGGCAGCCCGACACGGCCAGCTTGACCTTGTGCGGTGCGTACATGCGCCACAGCGCGCGTTCCAGGTCCTTGCCCATCTGGGTGCTGTCCTGCGTGCCGAAGCGGCACCATTCGCTGCCCACGCAGGTCTTCACCGTGCGCAGCGCCTTGGCGTAGGCATGGCCCGAGGGCATGCCGATGTCCTTCCACACGGCCTGCAGGTCTTCTTTCTTCACGCCCAGCAGGTCGATGCGCTGGCCGCCGGTGACCTTGACCGTCGGGATCTTGTACTTGTCCACCGCATCGGCGATGCGGCGCAGCTCGTCGGCCGTGGTCTCGCCGCCCCACATGCGCGGGATCACCGAATAGGTGCCGTCCTTCTGGATGTTGGCGTGGCTGCGCTCGTTGATGTAGCGCGACTGCGGGTCGTCCTTCGCCTCCTTGGGCCAGGTCGAGATCAGGTAGTAGTTGAGCGCGGGGCGGCAGGTGGCGCAGCCGTTGGGGGTGCGCCATTCCAGGAACTTCATGGTGTCGGCGATCGACAGCAGCTTGCTGTGCCGGATGGCGTCGCGTACTTCCTGGTGACTGTGCTCGGTGCAGCCGCAGATGGCCTTCTTCTTCGGTGCGGCCGAGTAGTCGCCGCCCGCGGTGAACATCAGGATCTGCTCGACCAGCCCGGTGCAGGAGCCGCACGACGCGCTGGCCTTGGTGCACTTCTTCACCTCGTCCAGCGTGAACAGGCCCTTCTCCTTGATGGCCGTGCAGATCGTGCCCTTGGTCACGCCGTTGCAGCCGCACACTTCGTCGTCGTCGGCCATCGAAGCGGCCTTGCTGTGGCCCTGGTGGCCGGTGTCGCCGATGTTGGACTCGCCGAACATCAGCTTGTCGCGGATGTCGTTGAGCGTGCGGCCTTCGCGCAGCAGCTTGAAGTACCAGCTGCCGTCGACCGTGTCGCCGTACAGGCAGGCGCCCACCAGCTTGTCGTCCTTGATCACCAGCTTCTTGTAGACGCCGCCGAACGGGTCGGACATGACGATTTCTTCGGTGCCGTCGCCGCCCATGAATTCGCCGGCCGAGAACAGGTCGATGCCGGTCACCTTGAGCTTGGTGGAGGTGAGCGAGCCCGAGTAGCGGCCGATGCCGAACTGCGCCAGGTGGTTGGCTGCCACCTTGGCCTGCTCGAACAGCGGCGCCACCAGGCCGTAGGCGATGCCGCGGTGCGCCGCGCATTCGCCCACCGAGTAGATGCGCGCGTCGGTCACCGTCTGCATGGTGTCGGTGACGACGATGCCGCGGTTGCAGTGCAGGCGCATCTTCTCGGCCAGTTCTGTGTTGGGCCGGATGCCCACCGCCATCACCACGAGGTCGGCTTCCACTTCGGTGCCGTCCTTGAACTTCACCGACTTCACGCGGCCGTCGGCGCCGCCCACCAGTTCCTGCGTCTGGGCGCCGATCATGAACTTCAGGCCGCGGTCCTCCAGCGACTTCTGCAGCAGCTTGCCCGCCACGTCGTCGAGCTGGCGCTCCATGAGCCACGGCATCACGTGCACCACCGTCACCTCCATGCCGCGCAGCTTCAGGCCGTTGGCGGCCTCCAGGCCCAGCAGGCCGCCGCCGATCACCACGGCCTGCCTGTATTTGCTGGCGGCCTCGATCATGGCGTTGGTGTCGGCAATGTCGCGGTAGGCGATCACGCCCTTCAGGTCCTTGCCGGGCACCGGCAGGATGAAGGGGTTGGAGCCCGTGCACAGCAACAGGCGGTCGTAGGTCTCCTCGGTCCCGTCAACGGCCCGCACGATGCGGCGCACGCGGTCGACTTCGACCACTTTCTTGCCGGCGTGCAGCTTGACGTTGTTCTCTTCGTACCAGTCCCAGGTATTGAGCACGATCTCGTCCAGCGTCTGCTCGCCGGCGAGCACGGGTGACAGCAGGATGCGGTTGTAGTTGGGGTGCGGCTCGGCGCCGAACACCGTGATGTCGTACAGCTCGGGGGCGATCTTCAGCAGCTCTTCGATGGTGCGCATGCCGGCCATGCCGTTGCCCACCATCACCAGCTTCGATTTCTTCACGCGCGCTCTCCAGGAATTGACTGGCACTGTCTGTGCAAGGTGCATGCCAAGCGCGCTGCACCAGACTTGGGCATGGCTCTTGCATACGATGGTGCATGGCGTTCGAGATCGACATCGGGTTCACCTCCCTGGCCGGCACCAAGGAGGTGAACGAAGACTTTGCGGCGGCGATGCTCCCCGAGCCGGGGCACGAAGCGCTGGGTGCGATCGCGGCCATCGCCGACGGCGTGAGCATGGGCGGCATGGGACGCGAGGCGGCGCAGACCACGGTCACCAGTGTGGTGCGCGATTACTTCGGCACGCCCGAAACATGGGACGCCACCGTGGCGCTGGACCGCATCATCGGTGCCCAGAATTCGTGGCTGGCCGGCGTGAACCGGCGCCGCCAGCCGGCCTGCGGCCTCACCACGCTGACGGCATTGGTGTTGCGCGGGCAGGGCTACTCGCTGGCCCACGTGGGCGACACGCGGGCCTACCTGATGCGCGAAGGCGAGGTGACGCAGCTCACGCACGACCACGCCATGGACCACCCGGACATGAGCCACAAGCTGCTGCGCGCCGTGGGCGCGGAGGACCGGCTGGTGGTCGACTACAGCCAGGGCGAGATGCACGTGGGCGACGTGTTCGTGCTGGTGTCCGACGGGGTGCACGGCGTGCTGCCGGCCCGCCACTTCAAGACCCTGCCCACGGACACGGCGCAGGCGCTCAGCGAGTCGCTCGTGCAGGCGGCGCTGCAGAAGGGCAGCAACGACAACGCCACCGCGCTGGTGGTGCGCGTACTGGGCGTGGAAGAAGCCGGCCTGCACGACGAGAACCGCGCCGCCCAGCAGCTGCCGGTACCGCCCAAGCTGAAGGTGGGCGACGTGATCGACGGCTACTCGGTGACGGCGCGCGTCGCCGACAACGGCATCAACGTGCTGTACCAGGTGCGCGACACGGCCACCCGCAAGCTCCATGCGCTGAAGACGCTGCACCCGAGCCGGGCCCACGACGCCGAAGAACGCGCCATGCTGGCGCACGAGTCGTGGCTGGCCAAGCGCATGCGCACCAGCCGCGCTGCAGAGAACCTGGTGGCCGTCAACGACGTGCCGTCGCCCACTGCCTTCTACCTGCTGTACGACTGGCACGGCGGCGAGACCCTGCAGCAGGTGCTGGACCGCAAGCAGCCGCCGGCGGTGCTGCAGGCCGTCAACGCCGTGACGCAAGTCGCGCGGGCGCTCGGGCGGCTGCACCGCCAGGGCGTGATCCACCGGGACGTGAAACCGGCCAACCTGCACCAGGGCGAAGACGGCGTGCTGCGGCTGCTCGACCTGGGGGTGGCTCTTACTGGGCGCGAGCCCGAAGCAGCGCGGCTGCTGCATGCCGGCACGCCCAGCTACATCAACCCCGAGCAGTGGGGCTGGCGCGCGCAGGGTGGCGAAGCACCCCCCGAAGCGCCCGATGCGCAGAGCGACCTGTTCGCGCTGGGGGTCACGCTGTACCAGTTGCTGACGGGCGGAAAACTGCCGTACGGCGACGTGCTGCCGTACCAGGCCGGCCGCTACTGGCGCGACCCCATCGCGCCCAGCCGCCACAACCCCGAGGTGCCGATCTGGCTGGACCACATCGCGCTGAAGGCGGTGGCGCGTGACAAGCGCCAGCGGTTCGAGACGGCCGAGGAGATGCTGCTGGCGCTGGAGCGGGGCGCTTCGCGGCCGCTCACTGCGCCGGCTGCTTCACCCTTGATCCATCGCGACCCGGCGGCGCTTTGGAAGATCGCGGTGGGCGTGAGCGTGTTGTTCAACGTGCTGCTGGTGTACTGGCTGCTGTTCCTGCCGAAGTGAGGGGGAGCTGGGGTTTCACCCCAGCCTACCCAATGCTTATCCGGCCCGGCGGGACGGCACTGGCTTCGTAGGCTGGGGTGCAACCCCAGCTTCGCCCGCCGCCACTGCAGGCCGCGCCCGCCCACCCTTCTCGGCCCACGTACGCGTCCACCGGATCTGCATCACCCGCAGCATCACCAGCATCACAATGGCCAGCAGCGCGAACGCCAGGAAGCCCCAGAAGTACGTGCCGGCATACTGCTTCGACAGGCCCATCGCGTTGGGCAGGAAGCCGCCGCCCAGCGCGCCGATCTCGCCGATCATCGAGCCCGCCACCGCGGTGGTGAGCGGCCAGCGCAGCGGCACCAGCTGGAACAGCGCGCCGTTGCCCGCGCCGAGGGCGGCGAAGCACACCATGAACAGCAGGGTGGTGATGGCCAGCGACTGGCCCGAAGCACCGCACAGCACCAGGCAGACCGCGACGATCGCCAGCACGCCCGTGAGCGTGTTGATGCCGCCCACGCGGTCGGAGATGAAGCCGCCGACCACCCGCACGGCCGAGCCCATCAGTGCCGCCAGCATGGTGAGTTGCCCGGCCTGCACCTTGGTGACGCCGAACTGGTCGTGGAAGTAGGTGGGCAGGAAGCTCGCCAGCCCGATGAAGCCGCCGAAGGTGACCACGTAGATCAGGCTGAACGCCCAGCCGTCCTTCTCGAACAGGCAGGCGATGTGCTGGCGGAAGGACTGGTGCTCGACATCCGGCGGCTCCTTGGCGAACACCACCATCACCACCATCGGGATCAGCATGAAGAAGGCGGCCAGGCCGTAGACGGCCTGCCAGCCGTAGGCCTGCGCGAGCGGCGGCGCGAACAGCACCGCCAGCACGGTGCCCGAGTTGCCGGCGCCGGCGATGCCCATGGCCAGGCCCTTGTACTTGGGCGGGAACCAGCCGGAGCCCAGCGACAGCGCCACGCCGAAGCTCGCGCCCGCGATGCCCAGCAGCACGCCCATGGCGATCACGTGGTCGTACGAGCTGATGAAGAAGTAGCCGAAGGCCAGCGCCACCACGATCAGGCCCATTTCCACCAGCGCCGCGTTCTTGCGGCCGATGTACTGCGCCAGCACGCCCAGCGGGAAGCGCATGAGCGCGCCCGCCAGGATGGGCACGGAAATCATGAACCCTTTCTGTGCGGGCGTGAGCTGGTAGGCCTCGCTGATGAAAGGCGCCATCGCACCATTGAGGACCCACACCGCGAAGCAGAAGTCGAAGTACAGGAAGGCGGCGAACAGGGTCGGTGCATGGCCCGACTTCAGGAAGGTGCGGAATCCCGCCATGGTGCAGTCCTCGTGAATCTTGAATGGTTTGGTTCACAGAAGCAGTGCGAGAACCGTGCCAGCCTGGGGCATGGCGATTGCGCGGCGGCTGCATCAATGCAGGGCGCGGCGGAGGTCGGCTTTGGTGCGGCCGCACATCTTGCGTGCATGAGCGCGAAGCCCCATCGTTGACATATATCAGCACATACTGATGAATGAAGGGGGACGATCGCGTCATGTTCATGGCGAAGCGATTCCCGCGCTGGATCCTGGGACTCGTGGCGATCGGACTCGTGGTCGTCGTTCCGGCTGTCTACCTGCAGCCAGCGAAAGTCCTCGCGCCCGATGCGGCCGCTGAGCTTCCCGCCAGGGCGGTGCACGTCGACCACCGTGACATCGTCAAGGGCCCCTTCAGGTCGGGACAGGATGTAACGCGTGCCTGCCTCTCGTGCCACAAGCACGCCGCTGCCGAGGTGATGAAGACTACGCACTGGACGTGGGAGTCGAAGGCGGTCAAGGTACCGCGGCGCGAGACGCCGGTCACGATCGGCAAGGTCAACCAGATCAACAACTTCTGCATCGGCACGCAAGGCAACGAGAACAAGTGCATGACCTGCCACGCCGGCTACGGCTGGGAAGCCGGCAGGGCGGCGCAGCAGGCCGATGCCGCGAACGTCGACTGCCTGGCCTGCCATGCGGACCCGGCGACCTACGGCAAGGGCCTGTACGGCAACCCGTCGGAGTCGGTGGACCTGCTCACGGCCGCGAAGAGCGTGCGCGCGACCACGCGCGAGAACTGCGGCAAGTGCCACTTCGACGGCGGCGGAGGCAACGGCGTGAAGCACGGCGACCTGGACGAGAGCCTGTACTTCCCGGCCCGCGCGCTGGACGTGCACATGGGTGGCCGGCACAACATGCAGTGCAGCGATTGCCACGTGACTCGCGGGCACCGGATCCTCGGACGCATGGTCGCGGACAACTACACGATAGCTGCCGCCGACCAGGTGTCGTGCGAGCAATGCCATGCCGGCAGGGTCCACAGGGACGCACGCATCGCCTCTCACCTGCGCAGCGTGGCCTGCCAGACCTGCCATATCCCGGCGATGGCGCGCGAGGAGCCGACCAAGGTCACCTGGGACTGGTCGAAAGCCGGGCAGGCCGGCCGCAAGGACGATCACTACACATACCTGAAGATCAAGGGCGAGTTCAGCTACGCCTCGAACTTCACGCCCTCGTACCTCTGGTTCAACGGCGGCAACGAATACCGCTACCTGCTCGGCGACCCGATCAGCCGCAACGGGCCGACCTACATCAACAGGCCCGCCGGCAGCATCCGCGATCCGAAGGCGCGGATCTTCCCTTTCAAGCTGCACGTGGCCAGGCAGCCCTTCGACGAGGTCAACGGCTACCTGCTGCAGCCCGTGACCGCGGGCAAGGACGGTTTCTGGACGCACTTCGACTGGAACCGTGCGTTCGAAGCCGCCGTACCGCTCACGGGACTCGCCTACAGCGGCCGGTACGGCTTCACGGAGACCTGGATGTACTGGCCCACCACCCACATGGTGCAGCCGGCTGCCCAGGCGCTGCAGTGCGATGCCTGCCACTCCGCGCGCGGGCAGCCCGGCCGGCTGGACTGGGCGGCGCTGGGCTACCCGGGCGATCCCGTGAAATGGGGCGCGAGGAAGCTGCCATGAGGATGGGCCCGCGCAGTGCCTTCCTGCTGGCTTGCTCGGCCATGCTGGTTGTGGCCCACGGTGCCGCACCCGCGCCACGCCAGGCCGAAAAACGCCTCCACCCGGACTTCGCGCTGCTCGATGCCGAGGGCGCGAACGTGCTGGCGAGCGGCCGCGCGGTCTCGACGATGAAGAGTTGCGGCCAATGCCACGACACCGGCTTCATCGCTTCGCACATGTCCCATGCGGACTTGGCTCCCGGCACTTTCGCGCAGGACGGCAGGACACCGGACGCCGGCCCAGGCCCGTTCGCCCGGCGCAGTCCGCAGCCGGCTCCCGCAACGACGGAAGTGAACTGCTTTGTGTGTCACCTGGACAGGCCGAACCTGGCCGCGCGGTCGGCCGCGATCCGGGCGGGCCGATTCGCCGAAGCCAATACAGCGACGCTCTCCGGTGCCGGCATCGTCGAGCCCTCCTCGAAGGGCTGGAAGTGGGATTGGGCGGCATTCACTGCGGCGGGTCTCGTCAAAGGCGCAAGCCTGGCCCTGCAGTCGCCCGCGGATTCCAATTGCGCGGCCTGCCACGGCGAGGTGCATCCGGACAGCGCGAGACCGCTGCAGATCGACGCCTGCGGCCTCGACTCCGCGCTGACCGCGACCACGGGCCAGGTGATCGCTTCGCAACGGATCAGCGCCTCCGCCCTCAACCTTGCCGGCAAGGCGCGCCTCAACCGATCCTGGGACATCCACGCCGAACGCCAGCTGCAATGCACCGGCTGCCATTACTCGCGGAACAATCCGGCGCGCGGAGGCGTCGCCGCGCCAGGCGGCCCGGCCCACTTGCGCCATGACCCGCGCAAGCTCGACATCGGCGCGTACCTCCAGCGGCCCGACCACGACTTCGTGCGGGGGCCGGGTGCAGGAGGGTGCACGAACTGCCACGATGCCGCGGCCAGCCACGCCGCGTGGCTGCCCTATACCGGCACCCACATGGCCAGGCTCGCGTGCGAGAGCTGCCACGTCCCGCGGATGCATGCGCCGGCGATCGAGTCGTACGACTGGACCGTGGTCGCGGCCGACGGCTCGCCGGTGCAGGGATGCCGGGGAGTGGATGGCCCGCCGGACGACGTGCGCTCGCTCGTGACCGGTTTCGAACCCGTCCTGCTCGGCCGCCGCGATGCGGAAGGCGGCGCGGTGCTGGCGCCGTACAACCTGGTCACCACGTTCTACTGGGTCCACGACGATGCCGGAGGCCGCACGCGCCCCGTTCCCCTGGCCGAACTCAGGGCCGCGTTCCTGGAAGACGGCGCGCATGCCGCGGCGATCGTCGCCGTTTTCGACCGCGACCGCGACGGCCGGGTGGGGCCGGCAGAATTGCGCATCGACACCGTGGAGAAGCAGGCGGCGGTGAAGACGCGCCTCGAGCAACTGGGCCTGCGCAACGTGCGAATGGAAGGCAAGGTCCAGCCTTTCGGCATCCAACACAACGTGACTCGCGGCGAGCACGCCGTCAACGAGTGCCGCGCCTGCCATGCGGCCGCTTCCCGCGTGACCCAGGCGATGAAACTGACGGCGTTCGCCCCCGTGATGCCCGCTCTCGATGCGGGCGAGCGGGTCGTTTCCAGCGGCGACTTCGTGCGGCGAGCCGACGGCGCCCTGTTCTACCAGCCGGCCGTGGGCCGCGACGGGCTCTACGTCTTCGGGGCCAGCCGGCTCGGATGGGTGGACGGGTTCGGTGCACTGGCTTTCGCGGGCACGCTGTTCGGCGCGGCGGGCCACGGTGCCTTGCGCTACCTCGCATCCAGGAGGCGGCCACGGGAGCAGGTGCGGACGCGGCGCGTGCGCATGTACGACGCGTACCGGCGCTTCTGGCACTGGCTGCAGGCGATCAGCGTCGTGGCCCTGCTGGTGACGGGCCTGGTCATCCATCGGCCGGACGTATTCGCGGCCATCTCGTTCAGCGGCGCGGCATCCCTGCACAACATCCTCGCGGCGATCCTGGTGGCCAATGCCGCGCTGTCGCTCTTCTATCACATCGCGACGCAACGGCTGCGCGAATACATTCCGCGGCCCTACGGCTTCATCGACGACTCGATCAGGCAGGCCCGGTACTACGTGTCCGGCATCTTCCGCGGCGAGCCCCATCCGTTCGAGAAGCGTCCGGACGACCGGATGAACCCGATCCAGAAGCTCACCTACTTCGGCATCCTGAACGTGCTGCTGCCGCTGCAGATCGTGACCGGCGCGCTGATCTGGGGCGTGCAGAGGTGGCCGCAAGCGGCTGGCGCGCTCGGCGGGCTGCCCCTGCTCGCCACGCTCCACTCCCTGGTGGCCTGGCTGTTCGCCTGTTTCATCGTGGGGCACGTGTACCTCACGACCACGGGAACGACGCCGCTGGAGGCGATCCGGGGCATGGTCACGGGCGACGAGGAAGTCGAGGTGGGGAAGGAGGATGAAAATGGCAAAGCAGCGGTGGCTTGAAGCGATCTTCAACCGGCCCGAGAAGGCCTACGCGCACCCCTACCTTGGCGGGGCCGTGCTCGGCGTGGTGCTGTTCCTCGCGTTCCTCGTCACGGGCAACGGGCTCGGATCGTCGGGGGCCACGAGCCGCATCGACGCTGCCGTTGTCGACATGGTGGCGCCGGCGCACGTCGACAACACGCCCTACCTGCTGAAGATGGCCGGCGGCGACAGGAACCCGCTGGACGACTGGATCGTGCCGGTATTCTTCGGCGCGCTCCTCGGCGGCTTCGCGTCGGGCGCGCGCAACGGCCGCCTGAAATTCACCACGACGAAGGGACCACGCATCTCCGATCGGACACGCTGGCTGATGTCCTTCGCAGGCGGCGTGATCTTCCTGTACGGGGCGCGCATGGCGCGCGGCTGCACTTCGGGCCAGGCCCTCTCGGGCGGCGCCACGCTGGCGGCAGGTTCGTGGGCGATCATGCTCGCGATCTTCGCGAGCGCCTACCTGCTTGCGTGGTTCGTCCGCAAACTCTGGCTCTGAGCGGATCGTGCCATGAACTTTCCCCTCGAAGCCTTCACCGCGGTCAGCGCGGACCACCCCTGGACGTACGTCGTCTTCGGTGCGATCGGGTTCGCCTTCGGCTACACGCTGGAAATGGCGGGATTCGGCGACTCGCGCAAGCTCGCCGGCCAGTTCTACTTCAGGGAACTCACGGTGTTCAAGGTGATGTTCACGGCGATTGCCGTGGCCATGACGCTGCTGTTCGGCGCGGCCGGCCTCGGGTTCGTGGACTTCAGCCACGTGTGGGTCAATCCCACGTACCTGGGTTCGGGGATCGTGGGCGGGCTCATCATGGGCGTCGGCTTCATCGTCGGCGGGTTCTGCCCGACCACCTCGCTCGCGTCGGCTTCCACCGGCAGGATCGACGGCATGCTGTTCATGCTGGGCGGATTCGTCGGCGCCTTCCTGTTCGGCGAGACCGAGGCGTACTTCGACGGCTGGTACAACAACGCGGGCTACCTGGGCCGGCTGGCGCTGGACCAGGTGTTCGGCGTGCCGGCTCCGGTGCTGGTGGTGACCATCGTGGGTGCGGCCCTGCTGCTGTTCTGGGGTGCAGAGTACGTGGAGCGGCGCATGGGCCCCGCGAATGCGGGCCGGCAGCCGGCCTGGCTCGGGTTCGGGGCGGCGGTCCTCATGGCGGCGGCGCTCGTCGTGCTGGCGATCGGCAGCCCCACCCGGGAAGACCGGTACAGCCGTCTCGTCTTCAAGCGCACGGAGGCGAGCCGGCAGGAAGGATCGGCGGCGCAGGCAGTCACGCGCACCTACAGCGCCGACGAAATGCTGGAGCGACGCCTCGTGTTCACTTCGCCGGCGGAAGCTTACAAGGCGCGCTACATGCAGGCCGTGAAGCCGGTATACCTGGACGTGCGCAGCGAGTCGGACTTCAACCTCTATCACCTCGCCGGATCGGTGCATGTGCCGCTGGAACGCCTCGAACGGATCGTCCCGGACCTCCTGGCCGAGCCGAGGGCGAATACGGTGTTCTTCGTGATGGGCAACGGTGAAGCGGCGGCGGTCGCGGGGTGGAAGCTCCTGGTGGCATCCGGGCTGCAGAACGTCTATGTCCTCGAGGGCGGCATCAATCGGTGGATAGCGACCTTCGGCGCGCGCGACCCCGCGCTGAAGCCGCTGGCGGGCGGCGGCCCGGACCAGTTGCGCTACGCGTTCCCGGCGGCGCTGGGCGAGCGGTACGAATCGTGTTCGCCGAACCCCATCGAGTTCGACAAACTCGCCTTCGAGCCGAGGATCGTGCTGCAGTTGCGGCGCGACAAGTCGGGTGGGGGGTGTGGTTGACGCGCTAGCCCGACCATGCGAATGGCGCGTAGTGCGCGTTGCGCGTGCCGCTCTCGTCGTCCCAGTCGATGCCGAACACGTGGAAATGGCTGAGGGTAGCCTTGGCCAGCGCGAGCCGCGCAGCGACGGGGTGCGAGGCGTTGTCGATGGCCAGGGCCTTGCCTTCCATGTTGAGCACACCGGCACAGGCCTCGTTGACCAGGCTGCCGGCCCGGACGGACCACTTCTCGCCGTCCCGCTCGATCGCGACCTTCGCCCGCGCCACACCGGCGAACTTGCCTACCAGCGGCGCCATCATGCCCATCGGGCCGCCCGCCTGGCCGCTGGCGATGGCGGCAACGGCCTCAGCCTGCTCGTCGGTGGCACTTTCGTCGATGACGAGCCCGACCGTCATGTTGCCCGCGCCCATGGGGCCCTGCGACTGCATGACGGCGATGAAGTTCACGCCGTCCAGCGACACGCCGTCCTTCTCGCCCCGCTCGATCATCATGCCCAGCGCGGCCTTGCAGTCGCCCTCGGTGGGCATGCCCTGGATGTTGGTCACGACGCAGGGACAGAGGAACTCGCAGTTGCAGGTTTCCATGTAGTGTCCGGAGATCTGCCAGGCCATCGATGCCTCCTCGCGTAGAGTGGAGCGGAACGTTCAGGATAGCCGCGGCCGTCGAATCTTCAAGCCCGTTGACAGGCCCCCCGAATGAGTGGATCGTGGCCGGCTATGCTCCCGACTGCGCGACGGCTGCCCGGCGCTGTCCTGCTGGCGGCTGCCAGCCTGGGCGGCTGGGCCGTGCTCGCGTGGATGGCCCTCGACATGGATCACCCCTGGGTGCTCTCCACCATGCCCACGGGGCCGTCCTGGTCGCCCGAAAACGTGGGCGCGATCTTCGCGATGTGGGCCGTCATGATGGCGGCGATGATGCTGCCTTCGGCGCTGCCGGTGCTGCTGGCTTTCGTGCGACTGAGCGTGCAGCAGGGCGAACGGGCGCGAGCCCGCACCTTCGTGGCCGCCTACCTGGCGGTGTGGGCCGGTTTCAGCGCAGCGGCGACCGCGCTGCAGTGGGCGCTGCAAAGCATGGACTGGATCGACCCCATGATCGTGAGCCGATCGCCCGCGCTCAACGCCGCCTTGTTGCTGGTCGCGGGCGCCTACCAGTTCTCGCCGCTCAAGCGCGCGTGCCTTGCGCAATGCCGGTCGCCCTTCGGTTTCCTCCTGGGCGAATGGCGGGCCGGGGCGCGCGGCGCATTCGTGATGGGCCTGTGGCACGGCATGCTCTGCACCGGCTGCTGCTGGGCGCTGATGCTGCTGCTGTTCGTGGGCGGCGTGATGAACCTCGCCTGGGTCGCCGCGGTGGCGGTGGCCGTCGCCGTCGAAAAACTCGCGCCGCGCGGCGACCAGGTAGGCCGGGCGATGGGGGCCGGCCTGTTCGCGGCGGGTTCGCTCAAGCTCCTCGCCATGCTGTAGGCTGGCCCGGCGGATGCTCCTACCGCTTGCTCATGTCCACGCACACCAGCGCCGGCTGGCGGTTCCAGCGCAGGGTGATCACGTAAGGGTGGTTCGGCTCGGTCAGTTCCTTCTCGCCCTGCATCACCAGCAGCTCCTTCAGCAGCGGCGGCGGCCGTGTGTGGCCGTGCCCGTCAGGGTGCGGTGAAGAACCTCCACGCGAGTGCAGTGCCATCGACCTTGTCGCGCCACTCCACTGGGACCATGTGGCCGAGGCCAGTGACCGAATGCAACTCGATGAGCGCACGTCCACGGGCTGGCCAGGCGTGGGACTTCGTCCGGGCGGCGAGTTCCACTTCCGCCGGGGGCTCGGCGAGGCCGTTCTGCCGCGCGAACGATGCCGCGCTCGCCTGCGCAGAAAGCACGCTGCCGCTCAACGCGTGCGGACCGCCGTCGAACGGGTCGCCCGCATCGTCTCGACCTTTGATCATCACGACACGTGGCGTCGGGCCGGTCGAGGTGCACGTGAGGGCATCCGGCGGCGGCAGGTTGGCCGCTACTGCTGCCAGAGCCGCGATGTCCCGCGGCGCTTCCCAGGCCATCCGGTAGGCCATGTGACCGCCCCCCGAGAACCCGAACAGGAAGACCCGGGAGCTGTCGCTGCCGTGCGAGGCCACCGTCGCGCGGATCACCTCGCGCAGGAATGCCACGTCATCGACCCCGTGTTCGCGGGCCAACGTCCTGTTGAGCCTGCGGCAATCGTTCCAGGCGAGCATGTAGGCGTCTGGATAGGCCACCACGAACCCGTGCTCCTCGGACAGCTTCTCGAACCCGAACCCGGTCTCGTGGCGCATGGCCTCGCCGCTCTGGAACGTCCCATGCAACGCAATCACGAGGGGCTGTCCCGGCTTCGCGTTCGCCGGAACGTAGCGAAGATAGCTGCGCTCGACACCGCCGACCTGGACAGCGACCCGCTCGATCTTGCCGCCGGCCGGCGTTTGGGCAATGCCCGGGCAGTGCAGGGCGAGCAAGGCCGCGATAGTCAGCAGCCGGATCCTGGGAGCCATGGTGTGCGCCATCCTCGCCTCCTTCGCTTGCGAGCGCACTCTCCTCCCCGTCTTGTGCCGCGTCGTTGACCTCCGTCAAGGTTTGCGACGGCTCCTACCGCTTGCTCATGTCCACGCACACCAGTGCCGGCTGGCGGTTCCAGCGCAGGGTGATCACATAGGGATGCTTGCGTACGCGCGCCCGGATGCCCGAGGCGCCGTGCAGCTTCATGGGCACCGAGATCTGCAGGCCCGAGCCCAGCGACTTGCGCGCGTTGCCGCCCAGCGTGTTGGCGATCTCGCCCACGGCGTCCAGCAGGTTGGGCTCGGTCAGTTCGGTCTCGCCCTGCATCAGCAGCAGTTCCTTCAGCAGCGGCGGCGGCATCGACACGATCACGTGGCCGTCGTAGCTGCCCGAGAAGGTGACGATGCCGTTGAAGTCGAACCCGTCGATGTCGCCCGTGCCGAGGAAGGCCGAGGTGACCTGCGGCTCCTGCCGCGTGGTCACCTGGAAGTAGCGCCGCACCGAGTCGACGAACAGCTTGAGCTCGGCTTCGTTGAGGGAATCCATGG
Organism: Burkholderiales bacterium; assembly: GCA_016213325.1. Lineage (GTDB taxonomy): Bacteria > Pseudomonadota > Gammaproteobacteria > Burkholderiales > Burkholderiaceae_C > Ramlibacter. The sequence continues at coordinate 115,083 of JACRAY010000009.1, forward strand.
TTGTCTCCAGCGTCCCTTAACGGGGGTCCATCACGTCCAGCAGGGCCATCTTCAGCTCGTCGTCGGTGAACGGCTTGGCCACGAAGCCGCGCGCGCCCAGCTTCAGGGCCTGGATCGCCGTCGACTTGTCGGACAGCGCGCTCACCACCAGGATGTTGGTGCGCGGCAGGATGCGCAGCAGCTCCCCGATGCACTCCACCCCATCCATCTCGGGCATGGTGAGGTCCATGGTCACCACCTCGGGCAGGGTCGAGCGGGCGATGCGGATCGCCTCGGCGCCGTTGCGGGCCAGTCCCACCAGCGATACGCGGGTGAGGCCGCCGTTCTGCACCACCCGCGAGATGCGCGAGCGGATCATGTTGGAATCGTCGACGATCATGAGTCGCATCGCCGCGCCCTTCACACTGCGAACCGGACCCGGAACTCGGTGAACTGGCCCGGCGTGGAGCTGAGCGTGATGCGCGCGCCGAGCTTCTGCACGTTGGCCTGCACCACGTCCAGGCCCACGCCGCGGCCGGCATGCATGCCCACGACAGCGGCCGTGGAGAAGCCTGGCTTGAAGATGTGGGCCACCACCTGCCGGTCGTCGAAGCTTTCCAGCTGCTCGGGGGAGTACCACTTCAAGGCCAGCAGCTTGGAGCGCACCCGGCCGGCGGAAATCCCGGCGCCGTCGTCGCGCACGACCAGCGTCCACTCGCTGTCGCCGCGCATCAGCTGCGCCCACAGCTTGCCCGCTTCGACCTTGCCGGCGGCGCGCCGTTCCTGCGGGGGCTCGATGCCGTGCGTGACCGCATTGCGCAGCAGCTGCACCGCGATTTCGCGCACGAGGTCGCCCGCGCGGGGCTCCAGGTCGGCCAATCCGCCCATTGCGATGACAGGTTGCACCTGTCGGCCGGTTTCGGACGCCACGGTGTCGGCCAGCCGGGACAGCATCGAGTTGACGGCTTCCGGCCCTGCGGCGTCGGGCGCGGTATGGCGTTGCAGCCCGCCCAGGCTCTTGAGCGCGGCCACCTTGTTCAGCAGTTCTTCCAGCGGCATCGGCAGCGCCAGCAGCGAATTGCCGATGTCGCCTGAGCCGCCGCCCTGGCGCACGCGGTCGAGTTCGTTCTCGAACTGGTGGGCCTGGCTCGCGATGGTCTCCAGCCCCATGGTGGCGGCGTCGCCCTTGACCGCATGCACGCGGCGGCGGGCTTCGTCCAGCCGCTTCACGATGGCGGCCTCGCCCTGGGCCGACGAGGTGCTGCGCAGCAGGTCGTTGACTTCCAGCAGGTTCGACTCGGCACGCAGCACGAACTGGCGCAGCATGGCCGGGTCGGTGTCCACCGCCGACAGCAGCATCGCGAATTCCTTCTGCGAGCGCTGCCGCTCGGAGGCCAGCTTGCGCTCCAGCAGGATGCGCGCCGAGATGTCCTGCACCGTCACGAGCAGGTGGCGCACGGCGCCGCCTTCCTGCACGCGGTTGAAGTGGAACGACAGGTGCCGGCTCACGTCCTGGCCCAGCCGGTTCCTCATGAACACTTCCACCTCGGACAGCGGGTTGATGCCCTGCACCAGCGCTTCCTTGACGTGCGGCGCGAACAGCAGCTGCACGTAGTCGCGCGCGTCGGCCAGCGCCTTCTCGCTCACCAGCGGCTGCAGCAGCGCGAAGAAGTCGTCGCCGGGATGCAGCAGGCGGCCGAACAGGGCATGCGCCGACTGCGACAGCTGCGAGCCGAGCTTGAAGTCAGGCGTGATCAGGAACAGCCCTTCGCGCACGCTGGTCAGGATTTCGCGGTTTTCCTCGTTGGCTGCCTCGATGGCGGCGTCGGAGGTGCGCAGGCGCCCCAGGAACTTGAACAGGATGAACGCGAAGTTGAGCAGCGCCAGCACGATGCCGCCGGTCTGTACCGCCCGCAGGTTGCTGGCACGTTCGGAGGCCACGGCTTCCAGCGCGGTGGTCAACTCGTTCATCAGGCCCAGGATCTTCAGGTTGTTGGCCCGGGCGTAGGCGACGGCGGACTGCAACTCGGCGTCCGTCGCCCTGCCCGCGAGGACCGGGGCGAGCAGTTGCTGGTAGGGCGTCCAGATGCCCTGGGCCTGCGCCAGGATGGCTTCGGCCTTCGGCCCCTCGGCCGCGGGCAGGTGCACCGGCTTGCCGTCGCCGCCCGGCACCGTGGCGCCGTGCTGGAAGCCCTTGAGCGATGCGTCGAACAGCTTCACGGCGTTGCGCAATTCTTCCAGGTCCGCATCGGCTGGTGCGCCCTTGGCGCGGGCTGCGTCGACCGACAACAACGCCTTGGCGGTGCGCTGCGACAGCATCCGCTGGCGGCCCGACAGGTTCACGCCGAGCGCGTCCTCGGCGATCCTGAACGACGTGTAGAAGTTCAGCACCAGCACGCCCAGGTCGAACAGCAGGAAGAAGGCGACCGCGATGATGATCTCGCGGTACTTGCCGAACGAGAATCCCTGTCGATTCGCCCGCACGCGCTGCGGCGCCGTCGTGCGGGTGGTGGCTCCTGTCGGGGGGTCGAGGGTGAGTACGGCAGACATGGGATTCCTCCTATCGATTCTTCTTTCTCAGGCTGCAAGCTTCTCGACGTGGGCCTGGCGCGTGTACAGGAAGTCGATGACCGCCTTGCGGTAGTGCACGTAGTCGCTGTCTTCGGCCAGTTCCACGCGGTTGCGCGGGCGCGCGAGCTTCACTTCCAGGATTTCGCCGATGGTCGCGGCCGGGCCGTTGGTCATCATCACGATGCGGTCGGCCAGCAGCACTGCCTCGTCGACGTCGTGCGTCACCATGACCACCGTGCTGTGCGTCTCGGCGACGATCTGCAGCAGCTCGTCCTGCAGCTTGGCCCGTGTAAGCGCATCCAGCGCGCCGAACGGCTCGTCCATCAGCAGCACCTGCGGCTCCATCGACAGGGCGCGGGCGATGCCCACGCGCTGCTTCATGCCGCCCGAGATTTCGCCCGGGCGCTTGGCAGCAGCAGGGGTCAGGCCCACCAGCTTGAGCGCCGCATCGGTGCGCGCCTTCAGCTGCGCCTTGGACTGAGTTGCACCAAAAACGCGCTCGACGGCCAGGTACACGTTTTCGAAGCAGGTGAGCCAGGGCAGCAGCGAGTGGTTCTGGAACACCACGCCGCGATCGGGGCCGGGACCCGAGATTTCGCGGTTGGCGCAGATCAGGCTGCCTTCGGTGGGCTTGGCCAGCCCGGCCAGCAGGTTGAGCAGCGTCGACTTGCCGCAGCCCGAGTGGCCGATGAGCGCCACGAACTCGCCCTTGGCGACCGTGAGGTCGATGTCGCGCAGCGCGGGGAAGGGGCCCTTCGCCGTCTTGAAGGTCTGCGCCACGCCCTGGACCTGGATGTACCTGGTGGTCAGGTTCTCGTTCATGTTTTGTCTCCTCAGGCCTTGACGTCTTCGAAGGTGAATGCGGTGGCCAGCTTGATCAGCGCGAACTCCAGCAGCAGGCCCACCATGCCGATCGTGAAGATCGCGATCACGATGTTCTTCACGTTCAGGTTGTTCCACTCGTCCCATACCCAGAAGCCGATGCCCACGCCGCCGGTCAGCATCTCGGCGGCGACGATCACGAGCCAGGCCGTGCCGACCGCGAGGCGCACGCCGGTGAGCATGTAGGGCAGCACCGCAGGCAACAGGATCTTCGTGACGATCTTCCATTCGGACAGGTTCAGCACGCGCGCTACGTTCATGTAGTCGGCGGGCACGCGTTGCACGCCGACGGCGGTGTTGATGACCATGGGCCAGATCGAGCAGATGAAGATGGTCCAGATGGCCGCGGGGTTCGCGCCCTTGAACACCATCAGCCCGATCGGCAGCCAGGCGAGCGGCGACACCGGGCGCAGCAGGCTGATCAGCGGGTTGAACATGCGCGACAGGAAGGTGAAGCGGCCGATCATGAAACCCAGCGGGATACCGATGGCGGCCGCCATGCCGAAGCCCATGGCCACGCGCTTGAGCGAGGAGAGCACGTTCCAGCCGATGCCCTGGTCGTTGGGCCCCTTCGAGTAGAACGGGTCGCCGAACACCACCAGCGCCTGCTTGTACGTGTCGACGGGCGAGGGGAAGCCGCTGGTGCTGCTGATGGAAACCAGCGCCCAGATGCCCACCAGCAATCCCAGGCCCAGGATCGGTGGCAGGACTCTCAGCCAGAGTGCGCGCCAGTCGAAAGGCGTGCGGATCGGCGCGTCGTTGGCGGCGACCGGCGTTGCCGCCGGCACCTCCTTGACGCTGCGCTTCGGTGCGGCCACGGCCTCGGTGCGCGGCTCGCGAGCTTCCAGGGGAGAGTGGAAAACGGCGCTGACCATCATGCGGCTCCTGCTGCGTTGACCTTGAACGAGTCGGCGTACTTCTTCGGCTCCTTGCCGTCCCACACCACGCCGTCGATCATCTTGCTGGTGCGCATGACGTCCTTGGGGACGGGCGTCTTGCTGGCGGTGGCGGCCTGCTTGTAGATCTCGATCTGGTTGATCTGCCTGGCAATGCCCAGGTAGTCGGGGTGCTGCTTGATCAGGCCCCAGCGCTTGTGCTGCGTGAGGAACCACATGCCGTCGGACAGGTAGGGGAACGTGGCCGCGCCGTCGTTGTAGAACTTCATGTGGTTCGGGTCGTCCCAGGTCTTGCCCAGGCCGTTCTGGTAGCGGCCCAGGATGCGCTGGTTGATCGCATCCACGCTGGTATTGACGTAGCTCTTGTCGGCCACGGTCTCGGCCATCTTCATCTTGTTCTGCAGGCCCCCATCGATCCAGCGGCCGGCCTCCAGGATGGCCGCCGTCACCGCGCGGGCCGTGTTGGGATACTTCTTGACGAACTCGGCCGTGGTGCCGAGGGTCTTTTCGGGATGGTCCTTCCAGATGTCCTGAGTGGTCACCGCGGTGATCCCGATGCCATCCATGATCGCGCGGTGGCCCCAGGGCTCGCCCACGCAGAAACCGTCCATGTTGCCTACGCGCATGTTCGCCACCATCTGCGGCGGCGGCACCACGATGGCCTTGGCGTCCTTGAACGGGTTGATGCCCGCACTGGCCAGCCAGTAGTACAGCCACATGGCGTGGGTGCCTGTCGGGAAGGTCTGGGCGAAGGTGTACTCGCGCTTGTCGGAGGCCATCAGCCTGGCCAGCGAAGCTGCGTCCACCGCGCCCTTGTCGGCGATCTTCTTCGACAGCGTGATGGCCTGGCCGTTGTTGTTGAGGCTCATCAGGATGGCCATGTCCTTCTTGGGGCCGCTGGTGCCCATGTGCACCCCGTAGATCAGGCCGTACAGCACATGGGCGAAGTCCAGCTCGCCGTTCACCAGCTTGTCGCGCACGCCGGCCCAGCTGGCTTCCTTGGTCGGGATGATCTTCACGCCGTATTTCTTGTCGATGCCCAGCACCGAAGCCATCACCACGCTGGCGCAGTCGGTCAGCGGGATGAAGCCGATCTTCACCTCCTCCTTCTCGGGCTTGTCGGAGCCCTGTGCGTACACCGCGCTGCGCAAGGCGGGCGAGATGCCCACGGCGCCCGCGGCTGCGGCCTGCAGCACGGTGCGTCGGGTCAGTCGGGATTTCAGAAGGTCGGTCATGTCGGGCTCCACGAGGCAGTTGCACAAAACAAAACAGGCGTCCGCACTCGGCACGTAGCACCGTGCCGGTGGGGACGCCTTCGTCCGGAACGACCGCTTGAGGCGTGCTTCGCCGTTGAAGCACTTGCGGTCAGCGAACCATCATTGGTTCATGCAGGGGATTGAGCAAGGTGCGTGCCAACCTGCTGCCGGTGCCTGTGCACCAATGTGAATCACGCCAGCAGGTCGGCCACGTCGAGCATGCGCTGGGCCACGTCGGCCAGCTTCAGGCCGCGGTCCATCGCCGTCTTGCGCAGCTTGTCGTAGGCCTGTTGTTCGTTCAGGCCCTGGCGCTGCATGAGCAGGCCCTTGGCCCGGTCGATCACCTTGCGCTCGCGCAGTTCGTCGCGCGCGTCGGCGAGTTCGCGGCGCAGGTCCTGCTCGTGCTGGAAGCGCGCCAGCGCGACGTCCATGATGGGGCGTATCCGTTCTGGTGCAAGGCCCGCCACGATGTAGGCAGAGACGCCTGCAGCCACCGCGTCCTTCACGTGCGAGGTGTCGTCGTCATTGGTGAACATCACGATGGGGCGGCGGGCGTCGCGCGTGGCCATCACCACGTGCTCGAGCGCATCGCGCGCCTCGCTCTCGGCGTCCACGATGATCATGTCGGGCTGCAGCTGCGCCACGCGTTCGGCCAGGAAAGAGTCGGTCGGCAGCACGGCGATGATGTTGTAGCCGGCCTCCAGCAGCGAGATGCGCAGCTGGCGCGACCGCTCCGCCTGCTCGACCGCGTGCTCGTCCTCGCTGTCCGGCGTGAGCGTGTCCGGTGCGATGACGACGAGGCGAAGCGTCTGGGCGGGAGTCATGCTGGGGTCGTGCAAGAACCGAGCCAGACTAAACTCGCAGCATGAAAGTGCTTGGCATCGAGTCGTCCTGCGACGAAACGGGCGTGGCCCTGGTCGAGACCGGCGCTGTCGTGCCCCAACTGCGTGCACAGGCGCTGCACAGCCAGGTCGACATGCACCAGGCCTACGGCGGCGTGGTGCCCGAGCTCGCCAGCCGCGACCACATCCGCCGCGTGCTGCCGCTGGCGCAGCAGGTGCTGCGCGAAGCTGGCTGCGAGCTGGCAGACATCGACGTCGTGGCATACACGCGAGGCCCCGGGCTGGCCGGGGCACTGCTGGTCGGTGCCGGCATTGCCTGCGCCCTGGGCGCCGCGCTGGGCAGGCCGGTGCTGGGCGTGCACCACCTCGAAGGGCACCTGCTGTCGCCCTTCCTCAGTGCCGACCCGCCGGAGTTTCCGTTCGTGGCCTTGCTCGTGTCGGGCGGCCACACCCAGCTGATGGAAGTGGATGGCGTCGGCCAGTACCTGCTGCTGGGCGAGACCATCGACGACGCGGCCGGCGAGGCTTTCGACAAGTCGGCCAAGCTGCTCGGGCTGGGCTACCCCGGCGGGCCGGCACTGTCGGAGCTGGCCCAGCAGGGTGACGCCACGGCCTTCAAGCTGCCGCGCCCGCTGTTGCATAGCGGCGACCTCGACTTCTCTTTCGCCGGCTTGAAGACGGCGGTGCTGGTGCAGGCGAAGAAGCTGGGCGTGGACCTCGCGGCGCGCAAGGCCGACCTGGCCGCTTCGACCGAAGCGGCCATCGTCGACGTGCTGGTGCGCAAGTCGCTGGCGGCGCTGGACCGCACGGGACTGAAGCGGATGGTGGTGGCGGGCGGCGTGGGCGCCAACCGGCTGTTGCGGGAACAGTTGAATGCGGCCTGTGCCAAGCGGCACGTGCGGGTTCACTATCCCGAGCTGCACCTGTGCACCGACAACGGCGCCATGATCGCCATGGCCGCCGCGCTACGCATCCAGGCTGGGGTCGAGGCGCCTCGGCTTACGTATGCCTTCGACGTGAAGCCTCGGTGGGCTCTGGGGGAAGTAGTCTCCGGTTGAGCTTTGAACGCAGAAGGCGCGGAAACTCGCAGAAGTCGCAGAAGATTTTTCAAGATAGTTCTTCTGCGACTTCTGCGAGTTTCCGCGCCTTCTGCGTTCAAAGCCCGACCGGAGATCCCGGCCTTTGCCTTACTTGACTTCGACCTTGCGCGAAGTCGACACCGGCACCTTCTTGGCCAGCTTCAGCGTGAGCACGCCGTTTTCCAAAGTGGCGACGGTCGCCTCGGCATCGATCTCTTCGGGCAGCTCGTAGGCGGCCTTGAAGGGGCGGGTGGCTTCCTTGGCGGTCTCGATGCGGACGACGGCGCCTTCGATGTCCACCGACAGGTGCTCCTTGGCCACGCCGGGCAGGTCGAGCGACAGCGTCCAGGACTTGTCGTCCTGCTCCACCTTCAGGCCCGACGAAGCGCCGAAGAACGAGTCGGTGAGGAAGCGCTCGAAGCTGCGGTCGAACGAACGGGCAGCGGGCGTGTAGGCACGGGTGCGATGGACGGGGGCGAAGAACATGTTGGCTCCTTGGCGTGGAAAGTGGGTTGTCTGGCACGAACGCGTACCGGGGTCCCCGTAAACTGCGCGGCTTTCGAAGTGATCGCCGCATGCCGGGCAATTGAGCACGGCAAGGCGGTTTTCAAGGGAGCAACACGAATGGAATTTCTGCGCAGGTGGGTCTTGAAATCGGTGGTGGCAGCGCTATGTGCGCCCGCTTTCGCGTGGGCGCAGCCGGCCGCCGCGCCGGTGAAGCTGGCGATGATCGAGAGCCTTTCGGGCCCGTTCGCCAACACCGGCGAAGCCGTCTTCCGCAACCTGGTGTGGGCCATCGAGCGGGTCAATGCGCGCGGCGGCGTGAAGCTGGCGCTGGAGCGCTACGACAGCAAGGGGCAGAACGAAGAGGCCCTCTCCGCACTGCGTGCGGCGATCGACGACGGCGCACGCGTCGTGCTGCAGGGCAATTCGTCGGCCACCGCCGCAGCCCTCATCGAAGCGATCAACCGCCACAACGAGCGCGAGCCGGGCAAGCGCGTGGTGTTCCTCAACTACTCGGCGGTCGACCCCATCCTCACCAACGAGAAGTGCAGTTTCTGGCACTTCCGCTTCGACGCGCACGCCGACATGCGCATGGCCGCATTGATGCAGGTGCTGAAGGACGACCGCGCGGTAAGGAGCGTGTACCTCATCGGGCAGGACTACAGCTTCGGCCAGGCGGTGCTGCGTGAAGCCAGGCGCCAGCTCGCCGCGCAGCGCCCCGACGTGCAGCTGGCCGGCGAGGAGCTGCACCCGATGGGGCGCGTGAAGGACTTCCTGCCGTATGCGATGAAGATCAAGGCGAGCGGCGCGCAGGCAGTCATCACCGGCAACTGGGGCAACGACCTCACCCTGCTGGTGAAGGCGGCCAAGGAAGTGGGCTACGAGGGCAAGTTCTACACCTTCTACGGCAACGCGCTGGGCGCGCCCGCGGCCATCGGCGAAGCCGGCGTAGGCAAGGTGGTGGCCGTGGCCGACTGGCTGCCCAACGTGCCCACGGCGCCAAGCGAGGCGTTCTACCAGTCGTTTCGCCAGCGCTTTGCCAAGCCGTCGGACGACTACGTGCACATGCGCATGCAGCTCATGGTGGAGTCGCTGGCGCAGGCCGTCGAGCGGGCGGGCGGCGCCGACGCACTGGCGCTGGCCACGGCGCTGGAGAAAGCCTCGGTGACGGTGGCGGGCCGTTCGGGCGCCATGCGCGCGGCCGACCACCAGTTCCAGCAGGCGCTGGTGGTAGGCGTGATGGACCGGCAGGGCACGCCGGGCGTGAAGTTCGACGTCGAGGGCTCGGGCTACGGTTTCCGGGTGGTGAAGGCCGTGACGCCCGCCCAGGCCGAATTGCCCCACACGTGCGCGATGGTCCGTCCTGGGTCACACTGACGGGATGCGCCAAGCCATCCTGCACCTCGAAGAATCGAAGATCCGCGAAGTCGCCAACGCCGGCATGGGCCGCAGCGACGTGCTGGCCTTCTGGTTCGGCGAAAGCGACGAAGCCACCCCCGAGTTCATCCGCGAAGCGGCCATCGAGTCGCTGCGGCGCGGCGAGACCTTCTACGCCCACAACCTCGGGCTGCCCGAGCTGCGAGAGGCCGTTGCGGCTTACACGACCAGGCTGCACGGGCCGGTAGGTGCCGACCGTATCGCCATCACTTCGGGCGGCGTCAACGCGCTGATGCTGGCCGTGCAGGCGCTGGTGGATGCCGGCGACGAGGTCGTCGCCGTCACCCCCGTCTGGCCGAACCTCACGGCCCAGCCGCTGATCCTGGGTGCGCAGCTGAAGCGGGTGTCGCTGCGGCCGCGCGGCGGCGCCTGGGGACTGGACCTGGCCGAGCTGCTGGCCGCCGTCACGCCGAAGACCAAGTTGCTGGTGGTGAACGCGCCGAACAATCCCACGGGTTGGACCCTGACGCGCGCCGAGCAGCAGGCCATCCTGGATCACTGCCGCGCGACGGGCACCTGGATCCTGGCCGACGAGGTGTACGAGCGCCTTTACTACGAAGAAACGGCCAACCGCTGTGCCCCCTCGTTCCTGGACCTGGCGCAGCCCGAGGACCGGCTGGTGGTGGCGCACAGCTTCTCCAAGAGCTTCCTCATGACCGGCTGGCGGCTGGGCTGGCTGGTCATGCCGCCTTCGATGACGCATTCGATGGGCAAGCTGATCGAGTTCAACACCTCCTGTGCCAGCGTGTTCACGCAACGGGCGGCACTGGTGGCCATCGAGCGCACCGAAGAGGTGACGCCGCGGGTGGTGGCCCACCTCAAGCTCTGCCGTGACACGCTGGTGCCGCTGCTGTCTCAGCTTCCCGGAGTGGAGGTGCAGGCTGCCAAGGGCGGCATGTACGCCTTCTTCAAGCTCGAAGGCTTCGACGACTCGCTGGCGCTCGCCAAGCGGCTGGTGGCCGAGGCGGGGCTGGGGCTGGCGCCCGGCAACGCCTTTGCGCCGGAGGCGCAGGGGTGGCTGAGGTGGTGCTTTGCGTCGAAGGATGTGGCAAGGCTGGGGCAGGGGGTGGACCGGCTGGCTACATGGCTGGTGGGCAGCCAAGCTGCCCACCCTAGCGGCCACCAGCTGCTATAATCCACAGGTTCTGCATCCCGCAGATCGCACGTTGGGGCGATTTCCCGCGCCAACGCAAGTCACCCAAGGAACATACATGACCGCCCTGAACAAGGCCGAGATCGTGGCCGCCAATGCGCGCGGCCAGAACGACACCGGCAGCCCCGAAGTGCAGGTAGCCCTGCTGACCGCCCGTATCAACGAGCTGACGCCGCACTTCAAGACCCATGCCAAGGACCACCACGGCCGCCGCGGACTGCTGCGCCTGGTGAACCGGCGCAAGAGCCTGCTCGCGTACCTGAAGAACAAGGACGCCGAGCGGTACATGGCCCTGATCGGCAAGCTGGGCCTGCGCAAGTAAGCGCAACCACACATGACGCTTGCGTCATTCCTGTGACTTCGCGCCTGGGCACGGTTTCGCGACTGGCTCAGGCGCGTTTCACATCCAGGAGGCCGGAAACGAATACACGCCGTGTCATTCCACGAGGACCCCGCGAGCGGGCCCTGATGGAATGGCATCGTGTTCGGTCCTCCGCCCTCTTCCCATCGACAAGAAGGAGCAGAACATGAGCATTTTCAACAAGGTCACCAAGACGTTCCAGTGGGGCAGCAACACCGTCACGCTGGAAACCGGCGAGATCGCGCGCCAGTCCGGCGGCGCCGTGCTGGTGAACATCGACGACACCGTGGTGCTGGCCACCGTGGTCGCGTCCAAGAACGCCAAGCCGGGCCAGGACTTCTTCCCCCTGACCGTCGACTACATCGAGAAGACCTACGCCGCCGGCAAGATCCCCGGCAGCTTCTTCAAGCGTGAAGCCAAGCCGAGCGAGCACGAGACGCTCACCTCGCGCCTGATCGACCGCCCGATCCGCCCGCTGTTCCCCGAAGGCTTCTACAACGAAGTGCACGTGGTGATCCACACCGTGTCGCTGAACCCCGAAGTCGACGCCGACATCGCCGCCATGATCGGCACGTCGGCCGCGCTGGCCATCTCGGGCATCCCGTTCGCGGGCCCGATCGGCGCCGCGCGCGTGGGCTACATCAACGGCGAATACGTGCTGAACCCGGGCCAGACGGCCCGCAAGGACTCGCAGCTCGACCTGATCGTCGCCGGCACCGAAGCCGCCGTGCTGATGGTCGAGTCCGAGGCGCAGCAGCTGTCCGAGGAAGTGATGCTGGGCGCCGTGGTGTTCGGCCACGAGCAGGGCAACATCGCCATCAACGCCATCCATGAACTGGTGCGCGAAGCCGGCAAACCGGTGTGGGACTGGCAGCCGCCCGCCAGGGACGAGGCCTTCATCGCCAGGGTCACCGGGCTGGCCGAAGAGAAGATCCGCGCCGCCTACCAGATCCGCAGCAAGCAGGCCCGCACGCAGGCGCTGCGCGAAGCCGGCAGCTCGGTGCAGGCCGCGCTGAAGGAGCAGGGCGTGGAGTTCGACCCGATCAAGGTCGACAACCTGGTGTTCGACATCGAAGCGCGCGTCGTGCGCAGCCAGATCCTGAACGGCGAGCCGCGCATCGACGGCCGCGACACGCGCACCGTTCGCCCCATCGAGATCCGCACCGGCGTGCTGCCGCGCACCCACGGCTCGGCGCTGTTCACGCGCGGCGAGACGCAGGCGCTGGTGGTCACCACGCTCGGCACCGAGCAGGACTCGCAGCGCATCGACGCGCTGATGGGCGAATACCACGACCGCTTCCTGTTCCACTACAACATGCCTCCCTTCGCCACCGGTGAAGTGGGCCGCATGGGTTCCACCAAGCGCCGCGAAGTCGGCCACGGGCGCCTGGCCAAGCGCGCGCTGATCCCGTGCCTGCCGAGCAAGGAGGACTTCCCCTACGTAATGCGCGTGGTCTCCGAGATCACCGAATCCAACGGCTCGTCGTCGATGGCCTCGGTGTGCGGCGGCTGCCTGTCGCTGATGGACGCCGGCGTGCCGATGAAGGCCCACGTGGCCGGCATCGCCATGGGCCTCATCAAGGAAGCCAACCGCTTCGCCGTGCTCACCGACATCCTGGGCGACGAGGACCACCTCGGCGACATGGACTTCAAGGTGGCTGGTACCGCCAACGGCATCACCGCGTTGCAGATGGACATCAAGATCCAGGGCATCACCAAGGAAATCATGCAGGTCGCGCTGGCGCAGGCCAAGGAAGCGCGCATGCACATCCTGGGCAAGATGCAGGAAGCGCTGGGCACGGCCAAGACCGAAGTGAGCAACTTCGCGCCGCGCCTGTACACGATGAAGATCAACCCCGAGAAGATCCGCGACGTGATCGGCAAGGGCGGCGCCGTCATCCGCGCGCTGACCGAAGAGACCGGCACGCAGATCGACATCGCGGAAGACGGCACCATCACCATCGCCTCGACCGATGCCGACAAGGCCGCCGAGGCGAAGAAGCGCATCGAGCAGATCACGGCCGAAGTCGAAGTGGGCAAGGTCTACGAAGGCCCGATCACCAAGATCCTGGACTTCGGCGCGCTCGTGAACCTGCTGCCCGGCAAGGACGGCCTGCTGCACATCAGCCAGATCGCCCACGAGCGGGTGGAGAAGGTCACCGACTACCTGTCCGAAGGCCAGGTGGTGCGAGTGAAGGTGCTCGAGACCGACGACAAGGGCCGCGTGAAGCTGTCCATGAAGGCGCTGACCGAGCGTCCGGCGGGCATGCCGGAAGAGCCGCGCCGCGAACCGCGCGGTGACCGTGGCGGTGACCGCGGCGGCTACCGGGGTGACCGTGGCGACCGCGGCGGCGACCGCGGCGACCGCGGCGGTGACCGCGGCGAGCGCCCGGCCCCGCAGCAGCAGCCGGTAGAAGACGCGCCTGTGGCCGTTACCGGCCAGGAACCGCAGCAGCAGCAGGACGCGGGCGCCAACGACAAGCCCGGCCAGCAGGCCTGAAGCCGGCCACGCAGCGCCGCCATGAAGGCCGTTGAAATCAGCCAGTACGGCGCGCCCGATGTGCTGCGCCTGGGCGAACGCCCGGACCCCGTCGCGGGTGCGGGCGAGGTGCTCATCCGCGTGCGCGCCAGCGGCGTGAACCGCCCCGACGTCCTGCAGCGCACCGGCAACTACCCGGTGCCGCCGGGCGCCTCCGACATCCCCGGCCTCGAAGTGGCCGGCGAGATCGTCGACGGCGACGCGCAAGCCATGGCGGCGGCCGGCTTTGCCAAGGGCGACCGCGTCTGCGCGCTGGTGGCCGGTGGCGGCTACGCCGAGCTGTGTGTGGCGCCGGTTGGCCAGTGCCTGCCGGCTCCCAAGGGGCTGTCGGACATCGAGGCGGCGTCGCTGCCCGAGACCTTCTTCACGGTGTGGAGCAACGTGTTCGACCGCGGCCGCCTGGCCAGGGGCGAGAGCTTCCTCGTGCAGGGCGGCACCAGCGGCATCGGCGTGACGGCGATCCAGATGACCAAGGCCATGGGCGCCGGCCAGGTAATCGCCACGGCCGGCAGCGACGACAAGTGCCAAGCCTGCCTGGAGCTGGGCGCCGACCACGCCATCAACTACAAGACGCACGACTTTGCCGAGGAGTTGCAGAAGATCACCGGCGGCAAGGGTGTCGACGTGATCCTGGACATGGTCGCGGGCAGCTACGTCGAGCGCGAAGTGAAGTCGCTGGCCGAAGACGGCCGGCTGGTCATCATCGCGGTGCAGGGCGGGGTCAAGAGCGAGTTCAACGCGGGGCTGGTGCTGCGCCGGCGGCTGGCCATCACGGGCTCAACGCTCAGGCCGCGCCCGGTCGCCTTCAAGGCTGCCATTGCGGCGTCGCTGAAGGAAAAGGTGTGGCCGCTCATTGAAAGCGGCGCGATCAAACCCATCATCCACAGCACGTTCCCGGCGGCTGACGCAGCCAGGGCGCACGCCCTGATGGAATCGAACCAGCACGTCGGCAAGATCGTGCTCGCCTGGTAAAGCCATGAACAAGCAGCAGCTGATTGCCGGCAACTGGAAGATGAACGGCAGCCTGGAAGCGAACGACGCGCTTGTGCGCGCCCTGGTCGCGGGCATGGCGGGTGCGCAGTGCACGGCCGCCGTCTGCGTGCCGGCCGCCTACCTGGCGCAGGTGCAGATGCTCAAGTCAGGCTCGGCGCTGGAACTCGGCGCGCAGGACGTGTCGCAGCACGTGCAGGGCGCCTACACCGGCGAGGTGAGCGCGCCCATGCTGCGCGAGTTCGGCGTGCGCTACGCCATCGTCGGCCACTCCGAGCGGCGCCAGTACCACGGCGAAACCGACGCGCTGGTCGCCGAAAAGGCCAAGACCGCGCTGGCCCACGGCATCACGCCGATCGTGTGCGTGGGCGAGACGCTGGCCGAGCGCGAAGCCGGCCGCACCGAGGAAGTGGTCAAGCGCCAGATGGCCGCCATCATCCACGTCAACGGCCACTGCATCAGCGAAATCTGCGTCGCCTACGAGCCCGTCTGGGCCATCGGCACCGGCCGCACGGCCACGCCGGAGCAGGCCCAGCAGGTGCATGCGCTGCTGCGCAAGCAGCTTGCCGCGGCCACGCCGCACGCCGAACGCGTGCACATCCTCTACGGCGGCAGCATGAACGCCGCCAATGCTGCCGGCCTGCTGGCCCAGCGCGACATCGACGGCGGCCTCGTCGGCGGCGCATCGCTGAAGGCGGCCGACTTCTTACAGATCATCGCTTCGGCCCGCGCGGCCTGAAAGCCTCAACACCATCCGGAGTGAATCCATGACAGTCCTGTTGAACGCCGTCCTCGCCCTGCAGATGCTTTCGGCCGTCGCGATGATCGGCCTCATCCTGCTGCAGCACGGCAAGGGTGCCGACATGGGCGCGGCCTTCGGCAGCGGTGCGTCGGGCAGCCTGTTCGGCGCCTCCGGCAGCGCCAACTTCCTGTCGCGCACCACCGCCGTGCTGGCGGCCGTTTTCTTCGTCTGCACGCTCGCGCTGGCGTACTTCGGCAACCTGCGCCCGGCCGACTCCGGCAGCATCCTGGAGCGTACCGGCGCCCCCGCGCCGGCCGTGGCGCCGGCCCCGGCTGGCGCCGCCTCCGGCGCCGCCGGCCTGATCCCGGCCACCCCGGTTCCGGCTGCCTCGGCGGCGGCCGTTCCCGCCCCTGCGGCGGCCCCGGCTTCGGGTGCCGCGCAGATTCCGACGAAGTGATGCATTAGCACACTCCGCAGCCGCCGCACATGCCCGAAGTCAACGGTAGGCCGCGCGAGTAGGAGTACACTTCAGGGCGTTCGGGAAGCCGCGTTTTCCCTCTGGAGAAACGCAAGCCTCATGCCTGTCCCGGGCCGTAAGAAAACGCCGTCGTGGTGAAATTGGTAGACACGCTATCTTGAGGGGGTAGTGGCGAAAGCTGTGCGAGTTCGAGTCTCGCCGACGGCACCAACAAAACGAGCCTGCCGGGCACCGCACCGGCATGCATGCGCGGATCCAGCCTGAAGATGAACCTCGACCAGTACCTGCCTGTCCTCCTGTTCATCCTCGTTGGCATCGGTGTCGGCGTCGCCCCCCAGTTGACGGGCTGGGCCGCCTCCACGCTGATGGGCTTCCAGAGGCCGGACGCCGCCAAGAACTCCCCGTACGAATGCGGCTTCGAAGCCTTCGAGGACGCGCGCATGAAGTTCGACGTTCGCTACTACCTCATCGCCATCCTGTTCATCCTGTTCGACCTGGAAATCGCATTCCTGTTTCCGTGGGCCGTGGCGCTCAAGGAGATCGGCGCCGTCGGCTTCTGGTCGATGATGGTCTTCCTGGCCATCCTGGTGGTGGGCTTCGTGTACGAATGGAAGAAGGGCGCGCTCGACTGGGAGTGAGTCCCCGCCGCACGCCACAAGGGAAAGTATTGCCATGACCAACCAAGGCATCCTCGAAAAAGGTGTCGTCACGACGACCGTGGACACGGTCGTCAACTGGGCCAAGACCGGGTCGCTGTGGCCCATGACCTTCGGCCTCGCCTGCTGCGCGGTCGAAATGATGCACGCGGGCGCCGCGCGCTACGACATCGACCGCTTCGGCATGCTGTTCCGCCCGAGCCCGCGCCAGTCCGACCTGATGGTGGTGGCCGGCACGCTGTGCAACAAGATGGCGCCCGCCATCCGCAAGGTGTACGACCAGATGGCCGAGCCGCGCTGGGTCATCTCCATGGGCTCGTGCGCCAACGGCGGCGGCTACTACCACTACAGCTACTCGGTGGTGCGCGGCTGCGACCGCGTGGTGCCGGTCGACGTGTACGTGCCGGGCTGCCCGCCCACGGCCGAGGCGCTGCTGTACGGGATCATCCAGCTGCAGCAGAAGATCCGCCGCACGCAGACCATCGCGCGCGCCTGAAGGAGCCGACCGACATGATTCCTTCCGCCGTCGCCCCTTCCGTAGAGACCACGCGCGAGGCCGTTGCCGCGGCGCTCGGCGGCCGGGCGAAAAGCATCGACATCCGCCTGGGCGAGCTGACCGTCGTGGTCGCCGCCGCGGACTACCTCGAGGCCATGCGCGCCCTCAGGGACGCCCCCGGCTGCCAGTTCGACCAGCTGATGGACCTGTGCGGCGTGGACTACTCCGAGTACCGCGCGGGCGAATGGGACGGCCTGCGCTTTGCGGTAGTGTCGCACCTGCTGTCGGTCAGCCTGAACCAGCGCGTGCGCGTGCGCGTGTTCGCCGACGACGACGACTTCCCGGTGGTGGCCTCGGTGACCGGGCTGTGGAGCGCCGCCAACTGGTTCGAGCGCGAGGCGTTCGACCTGTTCGGCATCGTGTTCGAGGGCCACGACGACCTGCGCCGCATCCTCACCGACTACGGCTTCATCGGGCACCCCTTCCGCAAGGACTTCCCGGTGTCGGGCCACGTCGAGATGCGCTACGACCCCGAGCGCGGCCGCGTGATCTACCAGCCCGTCACGATCGAGCCGCGCGAGATCACGCCCCGCATCATCCGGGAAGAAAAGTACGGGGGGCTGCAGTGACGGGCCAAAGCCTTGAACGCAGAAGTCGCAGAAGGAATCCAGAAGTCGCAGAAGGACTTCCATTGAATTCCTTCTGCGATTTTTGTCCCCGTTCTGCGTCTTCTGCGTTCAAGGCCCCAGCCGAAACCGACCATGGCTGAAATCAAGAACTACACCCTCAACTTCGGCCCGCAGCACCCGGCCGCGCACGGCGTGCTGCGGCTGGTGCTGGAGCTCGACGGCGAAGTGATACAGCGTGCCGACCCGCACATCGGCCTGCTGCACCGCGCCACCGAGAAGCTGGCCGAGACCAAGACGTACATCCAGTCGCTGCCCTACATGGACCGGCTGGACTACATGTCGATGATGTGCAACGAGCACGCCTACTGCCTGGCCATCGAGAAGCTGATGGGCATCGAGGTGCCGCTGCGCGCGCAGTACATCCGCGTGATGTACTCCGAGATCACCCGCCTGCTCAACCACCTGCTGTGGCTGGGCGCGCACGGCCTCGACTGCGGCGCGATGAACATCCTCATCTACTGCTTCCGCGAGCGCGAGGACCTGTTCGACATGTACGAGGCGGTGTCGGGCGCGCGCATGCACGCGGCGTACTTCCGCCCCGGCGGCGTGTACCGCGACCTGCCCGCCAGCATGCCGCAGTACAAGGCGAGCAAGGTGCGCAACGAGCGTTCGCTGAAGCAGCTGAACGACGCCCGCTCCGGCACGCTGCTGGACTTCATCGAGGACTTCACGAAGCGCTTCCCCGGCTACGTCGACGAGTACGAGACGCTGCTCACCGACAACCGCATCTGGAAGCAGCGCACGGTGGGCATCGGCGTCGTGACGCCCGAGCGCGCGCTCAACCTCGGCTTTGCCGGCCCCATGCTGCGCGGCTCGGGCATCGCGTGGGACCTGCGCAAGACGCAGCCGTACGAGGTGTACGACCGGATGGACTTCGACATCCCGATCGGCCGCACCGGCGACTGCTACGACCGCTACCTGGTGCGCGTGCAGGAGCTGCGCGAGTCCAACCGCATCATCGGCCAGTGCGTGCAGTGGCTCAAGGCCAACCCCGGCCCGGTGATCACCGACAACCACAAGGTGGCGCCGCCTTCGCGCGAAGCGATGAAGGCCAACATGGAGGAGCTGATCCACCACTTCAAGCTCTTCTCCGAAGGCATGCGCGTGCCCGAGGGCGAAGCCTATGCCGCCGTGGAGCACCCCAAGGGCGAGTTCGGGGTCTACATCGTGAGCGACGGCGCCAACAAGCCGTACCGCCTGAAGCTGCGCCCGCCGGGGTTCGCCCACCTGGCCGCGCTGGACGAGATGGGCAAGGGCCACATGATCGCCGACGCCGTCGCGATCATCGGCACGATGGACATCGTGTTCGGGGACATTGACCGATGATTTCAGAACAGACGCGTTCCCGCTTCGATCGCGAAGTGGCGAAGTACCCCGCCGACCAGAAGCAGTCGGCCGTGATGGCCTGCCTGGCGATCGTGCAGCAGGAGCAGGGCTGGGTCAGCCCCGAGGCCGAGCAGGCCGTGGCCGACTACCTGGGCATGGCGCCGATCGCCGTGCACGAGGTGACGACCTTCTACAACATGTACAACCAGCGGCCGGTGGGCAAGTTCAAGCTGAACGTCTGCACCAACCTGCCGTGCCAGCTGCGCGACGGCGTGAAGACGCTGCAGTACCTGGAAAACAAACTGGGCATTTCGATGGGCGAGACCACGGCCGACGGCCTGTTCACGCTGCAGCAGAGCGAATGCCTGGGCGCCTGCGCCGATTCGCCGGTGATGCTGGTGAACGACCGCACCATGTGCAGCTTCATGTCGGCCGACCGGCTGGACCAGCTGATCGACGGGCTGCGCTCGTCAGGGGAAGCCCGATGAACGCGCAACAGGTGCTGGCCCAATTCCAGGCGACCGGCGTGCAGACCTGCTTCCATGGCCGCCACATCGAGCCGCAGATCTACAAGGACCTCGACGGCACCAACTGGCGCCTGAAGGACTACGAGGCGCGCGACGGCTATAAGGCGCTGCGCAAGATCCTCACCGAGGGCATCACGCCCGACCAGGTGATCGCCACGCTGAAAGAGTCGGCGCTGCGCGGCCGCGGCGGCGCGGGTTTCCCCACCGGCCTGAAGTGGAGCTTCATGCCGCGCCAGTTCCCGGGCGCCAAGTACCTCGTGTGCAATTCCGACGAGGGCGAGCCGGGCACCTGCAAGGACCGCGACATCCTGCAGTTCAACCCGCACATCGTCATCGAAGGCATGGTCATCGCGGCCTACGCGATGGGCACGGCGGCGGGCTACAACTACATCCACGGCGAGATCTTCCAGACCTACGACCGGTGGGAGGAAGCGCTGGAAGAGGCGCGCGCCGCAGGCTACCTCGGCAGGAACATCCTGGGCACGAATTTCAGCTTCGAGCTGTTCGGCGCCCACGGCTTCGGTGCCTACATCTGCGGCGAGGAAACGGGCCTGCTCGAATCGCTGGAAGGCAAGAAGGGCCAGCCGCGTTTCAAGCCGCCGTTCCCCGCGAGCTTCGGCCTGTACGGCAAGCCGACCACGATCAACAACACCGAAACCTTCGCGGCGGTGCCCTGGATCATCCGCAACGGCGGCCAGGCCTACTTGGCGTGCGGCAAGCCGAACAACGGCGGCACCAAGATCTTCTCGGTGTCGGGCGACGTCGAGCTGCCCGGCAACTACGAGGTCCCGATGGGCACGCCTTTCAGCAAGCTGCTGGAACTGTGCGGCGGCGTGCGCGGCGGCAGGAAGTTGAAGGCCGTGATCCCCGGCGGCTCCTCGGCCCCGGTGCTGCCGGCCGACATCATGATGAACTGCACGATGGACTACGACTCCATCGCCAAGGCGGGCTCCATGCTCGGCTCGGGCGCCGTGATCGTGATGGACGAGACGCGCGACATGGTCGAATGCCTGCTGCGCCTGTCGTACTTCTACATGCACGAGTCCTGCGGCCAGTGCACGCCCTGCCGTGAAGGCACGGGCTGGCTGTGGCGCGTGGTCGACCGCATCCACCATGGGCAGGGCAAGCCGAGCGACATCGAGCTGCTGAATTCGGTGGCCGACAACATCCAGGGCCGCACGATCTGTGCGCTCGGCGACGCGGCTGCGATGCCGGTGCGCGCCATGATCAAGCACTTCCGCCACGAGTTCGAAGCGAAGATCGCCAAGACCCAGGCAGGCGATGCCCTCACCCCGGCCCTCTCCCAGGGGGAGAGGGTGAGAACGGAAGCGCGGAGCGCTTAATCACATGATCGAAATCGACCTCGACGGCCAGAAAGTCTCGGTGCCGGAAGGCAGCATGGTGATGCATGCCGCCGACAAGGCCGGCACCTACATCCCGCACTTCTGCTACCACAAGAAGCTCTCCATCGCCGCCAACTGCCGCATGTGCCTGGTCGAAGTGGAGAAGGCCCCGAAGCCCATGCCCGCCTGCGCCACGCCTGTCACCAACGGGATGATCGTTCGCACCAAGAGCGACAAGGCGATCAAGGCGCAGCAGTCGGTGATGGAGTTCCTGCTGATCAACCACCCGCTGGACTGCCCCATCTGCGACCAGGGCGGCGAATGCCAGCTGCAGGACCTGGCGGTGGGCTACGGCAGCTCCGGTTCGCGCTACGAGGAAGAAAAGCGCGTGGTGCTGCACAAGGACGTGGGCCCGCTGATCTCCATGGAGGAGATGAGCCGCTGCATCCACTGCACCCGCTGCGTGCGCTTCGGCCAGGAACTGGCCGGCGTGATGGAACTCGGCATGATCCACCGCGGCGAGCATTCCGAGATCACCACGGTGACCGGCGAGACGGTGGACTCCGAGGTGTCGGGCAACATGATCGACCTGTGCCCGGTGGGCGCGCTCACCAGCAAGCCGTTCCGCTACAGCGCGCGGCCCTGGGAGCTGTCGCGCCGCAAGTCGGTGAGCCCGCACGACTCGACCGGCGCCAACCTGATCGTGCAGGTCAAGAACAACCGCGTCATGCGCGTGCTGCCGCTGGAAAACGAGGCGGTCAACGAATGCTGGCTGGCCGACCGCGACCGCTTCTCGTACGAAGCGCTCAACTCCCCCGAGCGCCTCACTTCGCCGATGGTGAAGCAGGGCGGCGAGTGGAAGGCGGTCGACTGGCAGACCGCGCTGGAGTACGTGGCCAACGGCCTGAAACAGATCCGCACCGAGCACGGCCCCAGCAGCATCGGCGTGCTGGCCAGCCCGCACAGCACGGTGGAAGAACTGTTCCTCGCCGGCAAGCTGGTGCGCGCGCTGGGCAGCGAGAACATCGATTACCGCCTGCGTAACGCCGAATTCGCGCGGCCCGACGGCGAAGGCCGGGACGCACCTGCGGTGCGGTGGCTCGGCACGACCATCGCGACGCTCGCCGACCTGCAGCGCGTGCTGGTGGTCGGCTCCAACCTGCGCAAGGACCACCCGCTGTTCGCGATGCGCGTGCGCGCAGCCGTGCGCCAGGGCGCGAAGGTCGCGGTGATCAACGACGCGGACAACGACTGGGCCATGAACATCGCGGCGAAGTCGGTGGTGCCGGCCGCCCAGTGGGCGCAGGCGCTGGCCGACGTGGCAGCCGCAGTCGCCGCCGAAAAGGGCGCGCAGGCGCCGGTGCCCGGCGGCAACGCCACCGACACAGCCAAGGCCATCGCCCAGTCGCTGCTGGGCGGCGAGCGCAAGGCCATCCTGCTGGGTAACGGGGCCGCGCACCACGCCAACGCCTCGTCGCTGCTGGCGCTGGCCAACTGGATCGGCGCGCAGACGGGCGCGACGGTGGGTTACCTCACCGAAGCAGCCAACACGGTCGGCGCGCAGCTCGCGGGTGCGCTGCCCGGCGCCGGCGGACTGAACGCCGCGCAGATGCTGGCGGGCGGCCTGAAGGCCGCGATCCTGCTGAACACCGAGCCGGTGCACGACAGCGCTGCAGGCGGCCGTGCGGCCGCGGGCCTGGGGCAGGCCGGCATGGTGGTCACGCTCAGCCCGTTCAAGGCCAACATGGCATTCAGCGACGTGCTGCTGCCCATTGCGCCGTGGACCGAAACGCCCGGCACCTTCGTCAATGCCGAAGGCCGCGTGCAGGGCTTCCACGCCGTGGTGAAGCCGCTGGGCGAGACGCGGCCCGCGTGGAAGGTGCTGCGCGTGCTGGCCAACGTGCTGGGCCTGCAGGGCTTCGACTACGAGTCGGCGCAGGACGTCCTGCTCGACGTGCGCGGCGCGCAGGACGCTGCCCAGTCCTTCGTGCAGGGCGGGCGCCTCTCCAATGAAACGAGGGCCGCGATCACCCTGGCCGCGCCGGCCGGCAAGCCTGCCGTGGCGGCGATCTACCAGCTCGACGGCCTGGTGCGCCGCGCGCCGTCGCTGCAGCTCACCACCGATGGCCGGACGGCCGCGGTGCAGCCCGAGGAGGCGCTCGCATGATCGACACGATCTACGGCATGGGCCACGGCCTGATCGCGGCGCCCTGGTGGACCGGCCTCGGCTGGCCCGTGGTGTGGACGCTCGCCAAGATCATCCTGGTCATCGCGCCGCTGATGGGCGCGGTCGCGTACCTGACGCTGTGGGAGCGCAAGGCCATCGGCTTCACGCAGCTGCGCCCGGGCCCCAACCGCGTGGGCCCGCTCGGGCTGCTCACGCCGATCGCCGACGCCCTGAAGCTGCTCACCAAGGAGATCATCCTCCCGACGGTGGCCAACAAGGGCCTGTTCTACCTGGGCCCCATCATGACCATCATGCCGGCGCTGGTCGCCTGGGTGGTCATCCCGTTCGGCCCCGACGTGGCACTGGCCAACATCAACGCCGGCCTGCTGTTCCTGATGGCCATCACCTCGCTCGAGGTGTACGGCGTGATCATCGCCGGCTGGGCGTCGAACTCGAAGTACGCCTTCCTGGGCGCGCTGCGCGCGTCGGCCCAGATGGTGAGCTACGAGATCGCCATGGGCTTCGCGCTGGTGGTGGTGCTCATGGTCACCGGCAGCCTGAACATGACCGACGTGGTCATGCAGCAGGACAAGGGCTACTGGGCGCAGCGCGGGCTGAACTTCCTGTCCTGGAACTGGCTGCTGCTGCTGCCGATCTTCCTCGTGTACTTCATCTCCAGCCTGGCCGAGACCAACCGCCACCCGTTCGACGTGGTGGAAGGCGAGTCGGAGATCGTCGCGGGCCACATGATCGAGTACTCGGGCATGAGCTTTGCCATGTTCTTCCTGGCCGAATACGCCAACATGTGGCTGGTCTCGATCCTGGCGGTCATCATGTTCCTGGGCGGCTGGCTGCCCCCTATCGACTCGCAGCTGCTCGCCTGGGTGCCCGGCTGGATCTGGCTGGGTGCCAAGACCTTCGTGATGGTCACGATGTTCCTGTGGGTCCGCGCCACTTTCCCGCGCTTCCGCTACGACCAGATCATGCGGCTGGGCTGGAAGATCTTCATCCCGGTCACGCTGGTGTGGCTGGTCTTCGTGGGCGGCCTGATGCAGACGCCCTGGAACCCCTGGAAGTAGGCCATGGCCCAGACATTGGCATCCCACCAAAGCGCCTTCTCGTTCAAGGACTTCATCACCAGCTTTGCGCTGGTGGAACTGTTCAAGGGCCTGCGCGTGACGGGCAAGTACTTCTTCGCCCGCAAGATCACGGTGCAGTTCCCCGAAGAGAAGACGCCGCTCAGCCCGCGCTTCCGCGGCCTGCACGCGCTGCGCCGCTACGAGAACGGCGAAGAGCGCTGCATCGCGTGCAAGCTGTGCGAGGCCGTCTGCCCCGCGATGGCCATCACCATCGAGTCGGAGCAGCGCGCCGACGGCACGCGCCGCACCACGCGCTACGACATCGACCTGACCAAGTGCATCTTCTGCGGCTTCTGCGAGGAAAGCTGCCCGGTCGACTCGATCGTGGAGACGCACATCCTCGAGTACCACGGCGAAAAGCGCGGCGACCTGCATTTCACCAAGGACATGCTGCTGGCCGTGGGCGACCGCTACGAAGCCGAGATCGCGGCGGCCAGGGCGGCCGACGCCCCCTACCGATAAGAGACCTACATGGACGTCCGGACCGGCCTCTTCTACTTCTTCTCCGCCGTGCTGCTGTTCGCGGCGTTTCGCGTCATCACGGCGCGCAACCCCGTGTATGCGGCGCTCTACCTCGTGCTGGCGTTCTTCCAGGCCTCGGCCATCTGGCTGCTGCTGAAGGCGGAGTTCCTCGCCATCACGCTGGTGCTGGTGTACGTGGGCGCCGTGATGGTGCTGTTCCTGTTCGTCGTGATGATGCTGGACATCAACGTCGACAGCCTGCGCAAGGGCTTCTGGAAGCACTTCCCGCTGGCGGCCGCCTTCGGCGTGCTGATCGCGCTGGAAATGGCGGCGGTGCTGATGGGCGGCTTCCGTCCCTCGGAAGACGCCCGCGCCGCCGCCGCTGCCACGCCCGTCGCGGCCGACTATTCCAACACGAAGGAGCTCGGCAAGCTGCTGTACACCCAGTACCTGTACCCGCTGGAAATCGCCGCCGTGATCCTGCTGGTGGCGATCATCGCCGCCATCGCGCTCACGCTGCGCCGGCGCAAGGACAGCAAGGCGATCGACCCTTCGGTGCAGGTGCGCGTGCGCTCCGCCGACCGGTTGCAGGTCGTGAAGATGCCTGCGGTGCGCGCCGCGGAGCCTGAGGCTGCTCCGGCTGCCGGGGAGGCCAAGGCATGACACTCACCCTCGGACATTTCCTCACCCTCGGCGCCATCCTGTTCGCGCTGTCGGTGGTCGGCATCTTCCTGAACCGCCGCAACCTCATCGTGCTGCTGATGGCCATCGAGCTGATGCTGCTGGCGGTCAACATGAACTTCGTGGCGTTCTCGTACTACCTGAACGACATGCACGGGCAGGTGTTCGTGTTCTTCATCCTGACGGTGGCCGCCGCGGAATCGGCCATCGGGCTGGCGATCCTGGTGCTGCTGTTCCGCAACAAGTCGAACATCAACGTCGAAGAACTGAACACCCTGAAGGGTTGATGCCCTGCAGAAGGGGCGAAAGAAACATGAGCGCAACACTCAACGCATCGACGCTGCTCGCCGTGCCGCTCGCCCCGCTGGCGGGCGCGGTGCTGGCCGGCGTCTTCGGCACCACACTGGGCGGCAACTGGCTGGGCCGCCGCGCCTCGCACGTGGCCACCATCCTCGGCGTGTTCATCGCCTTCGTGATCTCCGCCATGACGCTGAAGGACGTGGCGGTGGACGGCGCGCGCTTCAACGCCACCATCTACGAATGGATGGTGGTCGGCAGCCTGAAGATGGAAGTGGGCTTCCTGGTCGACGGGCTCACGGCGATGATGATGTGCGTGGTGACCTTCGTGTCGCTGATGGTGCACATCTACACCATCGGCTACATGGAGGAAGACGAGGGCTACAACCGCTTCTTCGGCTACATCTCCCTGTTCACGTTCTCCATGCTCATGCTGGTCATGAGCAACAACTTCCTGCAGCTGTTCTTCGGCTGGGAGGCGGTGGGGCTGGTGTCGTACCTGCTGATCGGCTTCTGGTACCAGCGGCCCACGGCGATCTTCGCCAACCTGAAGGCCTTCCTGGTCAACCGCGTGGGCGACTTCGGCTTCATCCTGGGCATCGGCCTCATCGTCGCCTTTGCCGGCACCCTGAACTATGCCGAGGCGTTCGCCAAGGGCGCAGAGCTGGCGAAGCTGCCGTTCGGCTACGGCACCGACTGGATGCTGATCACGGTCATCTGCATCTGCCTGTTCATCGGCGCGATGGGCAAGAGCGCGCAGTTTCCGCTGCACGTGTGGCTGCCCGACTCGATGGAAGGCCCCACGCCGATCTCCGCGCTGATCCACGCCGCCACCATGGTGACGGCGGGCATCTTCATGGTGGCGCGCATGTCGCCGCTGTTCGAGCTGTCGGACACGGCGCTCAGCTTCGTCATGGTGATCGGCGCCATCACGGCGCTCTTCATGGGGTTCCTGGGCATCATCCAGAACGACATCAAGCGCGTGGTGGCGTACTCCACGCTCTCGCAGCTGGGCTACATGACGGTGGCGCTCGGCGTGTCGGCCTACTCGGTGGCGGTGTTCCACCTGATGACGCACGCGTTCTTCAAGGCCCTGCTGTTCCTGGCGGCCGGCTCGGTGATCATCGGCATGCACCACAACCAGGACATCCGCTGGATGGGCGGCGTGCGCAAGTACATGCCGATCACCTGGATCACGTCGCTGCTGGGGTCGCTTGCGCTGATCGGCACGCCCCTGTTCGCGGGCTTCTATTCCAAGGACAGCATCATCGAGGCCGTGCACTTCAGCAACCTGCCGGGCTCGGGCTTCGCCTACTTCGCGGTGATGGCCGGCGTGTTCGTCACGGCGTTCTATTCGTTCCGCATGTACTTCCTGGTGTTCCACGGCGAGGAGCGCTACGACCAGAACCCGGACGCGCACCATGACCACGGGCACGACGACGGCCACCACGAGAAGCCGCACGAGTCGCCCTGGGTGGTGACGGTGCCGCTGGTGCTGCTGGCCATCCCTTCGGTGGTGATCGGTTTCCTCACCATCGGCACCATGCTGTTCGGGGACTTCTTCAAGGACTCGATCGTCGTCGACGCCGCCAGGCACCCGGCCATGGCCGAACTGGCCAAGCTGTTCCACGGCCCGCTGCAGATGGCGCTGCATGCGGTGACCACGCCGGTGCTGTACCTCGCCGCCGCCGGCGTGCTGGCGGCCTGGTACATGTACCTGAAGAATCCTGCGCTGCCGGCGGCCATCAAGTCGAAGGTCGGGCCGCTGTACCGGCTGCTGGAGAACAAGTACTACATGGACTGGTTCAACGAGAACGTGATTGCGCGCGCGGCGCGTGGCCTGGGCATGGGCCTGTGGAAGGGCGGCGACGAAAGGCTGATCGACGGCTTCGCGGTGAACGGCTCGGCCTACGCGGTGCGCCGGTTCGCCGGCATCGTGCGCTGGGTGCAGTCCGGCTACATCTACCACTACGCCTTCGCGATGCTGCTGGGCGTCGTCGTGCTCCTGACGTACTTCGTCAGCTGGCCGATGATCAGCAATTGGCTCGGGAAGTAGGAGAACAACAACAATGGGACTCCTGAGTCTTGCAATCTGGACGCCGGTCTTCTTCGGCGCCGTCCTCCTCGCGCTGGGCCGCGACGACCAGGCGCGCACCGTGCGCTGGCTCGCGCTGGTCGGCTCGGTGGTGAGCTTCCTCGTCACGCTGCCGCTGTACTCGCGCTTCGACCGCACCACCTCGGCCCTGCAGTTCGTCGAGAAGGCGCCGTGGATCGACCGCTTCAACGTCAACTACCACCTGGGGCTGGACGGCATCTCGTTCTGGTTCGTGCTGCTCACCGCCTTCATCACGGTGGTGGTGGTCATCTCGGCCTGGGAAGTGATCACCGAGCGCGTCAACCAGTACATGGGCGCCTTCCTGATCCTGTCGGGCCTGATGATCGGCGTGTTCTGCGCGGCCGACGCGATCCTGTTCTACGTGTTCTTCGAAGCCACGCTGATCCCGATGTACCTGATCATCGGCATCTGGGGCGGGCCCAACAAGATCTACGCGGCCTTCAAGTTCTTCCTGTACACGCTGATCGGCTCACTGCTGATGCTGGTGGCGCTGGTGTACCTGTACACCAAGTCGGGCGGCAGCTTCGACATCGCCACCTGGCACAGGCTGCCGCTGCCGGCGCTGGCGCAGACGCTGATCTTCTTCGCCTTCTTCGCGGCGTTCTCGGTCAAGGTGCCGATGTGGCCGGTGCACACCTGGCTGCCCGACGTGCACGTCGAGGCGCCCACCGGCGGCTCCGCCGTGCTGGCGGCCATCATGCTGAAGCTGGGCGCCTACGGCTTCCTGCGCTTCTCCATGCCGATCGCGCCCGACGCCGCGCACGAATGGGCCTGGCTGATGATCGCGCTGTCGCTCATCGCCGTGATCTACATCGGGCTGGTGGCGATGGTGCAGCAGGACATGAAGAAGCTCATCGCCTACTCGTCGGTGGCGCACATGGGCTTCGTCACGCTCGGCTTCTTCATCTTCAACGACCTCGGCGTCGCCGGCGGGCTGGTGCAGATGATCGCCCACGGCTTCGTCTCGGGCGCCATGTTCCTGTGCGTGGGCGTGCTGTACGACCGCGTGCACTCGCGGCAGATCTCCAGCTACGGCGGCGTGGTCAACACCATGCCCACCTTCACGGCGTTCGCTGTCCTGTTCGCCATGGCCAACTGCGGCCTGCCCGCCACGGCCGGTTTCGTCGGCGAGTGGATGGTGATCCTGGGCGCCGTCAAGGCCAACTACTGGCTGGCTTTCGGCGCCGCCACCGCGCTGATCTTCGGCGCTGCCTACACCCTGTGGATGGTCAAGCGCGTGTACTTCGGCCCGGTGGCCAACGACGACGTGCGCGGCCTCACCGACATCAATGCCCGCGAGTTCCTCATGCTCGCCCTGCTGGCCATCGCCGTGCTGTGGATGGGCGTCTACCCGAAACCGTTCACCGACATCATGAACGCGTCGGTGGCCGACTTCCTGAAACACGTGGCGGCCTCGAAGCTGTAAAAGAACATGCTCGACAAATTCAGCCTCCTCGTCGTCTCGCCCGAAATCATCCTGCTGGTCATGGCGTGCGTGATCACGCTGGTCGACCTGGGCGTGAAGACGCGCCTGCGCGACCTGACCTACCGGCTCTCGATGCTCACGCTTGGTGTCGTGGCGTTCCTGTTCGCCGACCTCGCGGTCAACGGCGACACCTGGTATGCCTTCGGCCGCATGGTGGTCAACGACGCCATGGGCAACTGGCTCAAGTGCTTCGCCACCATCGCCATGATGGTCTGCCTGGTGTACGGGCGCCCCTATGCCGCCGACCGCGACATGCTGAAGGGCGGCGAGCTGTTCACGCTGTCGCTGTTCTCGCTGCTGGGCATCTGCGTGATGATTTCCGGCACCAACTTCCTGGTGCTGTACCTCGGGCTGGAACTGCTGACGCTGTCGAGCTATGCGCTGGTGGCGCTGCGCCGCGACAACTCGGTCGCGACCGAAGCGGCCATGAAGTACTTCGTGCTTGGCGCGCTGGCCAGCGGCTTCCTGCTGTACGGCCTGTCGATGCTGTACGGTGCGACCGGCTCGCTCGACATCGGCACCGTGTTCAAGATCATCAACTCGGGCCGCGTGCAGCACCAGGTGCTGGTGTTCGGGCTGGTGTTCATCGTGGCCGGGCTGGCATTCAAGCTCGGCGCGGCACCGTTCCACATGTGGATTCCCGACGTCTACCAGGGCGCACCCACCGCCGTCACGCTGATCATCGGCACCGCGCCCGAACTGGCCGCCTTCGCCATCACGTTCCGCCTGCTGGTCGAAGGGCTGCTGCCGCTGGCCATCGACTGGCAGCAGATGCTGATGGTGCTGGCGGTCTGCTCGCTGGCCATCGGCAACCTGGCCGCCATCGCGCAGACCAACCTGAAGCGCATGCTGGCCTATTCGACCATCGGCCAGATGGGCTTCGTGGTGCTGGGCCTGGTGGCCGGCGTGGTCAACGGCAACACGCTGTCGGCCGCCAATGCCTACAGCTCCGCCATGTTCTACGTCGTGACCTACGTGCTGACCACGCTGGCGAGCTTCGGCATCATCCTGCTGCTGGCGCGCGAGGGCTTCGAAAGCGACGAGATCGCCGACCTGGCCGGGCTGAACCAGCGCAGCCCGCTGTACGCCGGCATCATGTCGCTGTGCCTGTTCTCGCTGGCCGGCGTGCCGCCGCTGGTGGGCTTCTACGCCAAGCTGGCCGTGCTGCAGGCGCTGGTGGCCTCGGGCCAGGCGCTGTACATCACCCTGGCGGTGTTCGCTGTGATGATGTCGCTGGTGGCCGCCTTCTACTACCTGCGCGTCGTGAAGGTGATGTACTTCGACGAGCCGATCACCGCCACCACGGTGGCCGCGCCCGCCGACGTGCGCGTGGTGCTGGGCGTCAACGGCGCGCTGATCCTGGTGCTGGGCATCGTGCCCGGCGGGCTCATGACCATCTGCGCCGACGCGATCGTCAAGACGCTGGGAACCTGAGCGGGGCGGGGCCGCTCTTTACCAGGTGTCCCAATCCGCTTTCGTCTGGCTCGTGCTGCTGGCCGCCGTGGCCGCCGCCAACCTGCCCTTTGTCACGCAGCGCTACTTCGTCGTGGTGCCGCTCGGCCGCACCAAGAACCTGGCCGCGCGGCTGGCCGAACTGGTGGTGCTGTACTTCATCGTCGGCGCGCTGGGCCTGCTGCTGGAAAACCGGGTGGGGCAGGTCGCGCGGCAGGGCTGGGAGTTCTACGCCATCACCGCGGCGCTCTTCCTCACCTTCGCCTTTCCCGGCTTCGTCTGGCGCTACCTCTACAAGCATGGCCGGCATTGAGCCCATGGACGCCCACCTGACCGAAGAAACCATCGCCAGCGAGGAGATCCTGCGCGGCAGCTTCCTGCGCGCGGTGCGCGACACCGTGAAGCTGCCCGATGGCGCGCTCACCACCCGCGAATACATCCTGCACCCCGGCGCCGTGATGGTGATCCCGCTGCTGGACGACGGCCGCATCGTGCTGGAGCGGCAGTACCGGCACCCGGTCAAGGCGGTGCTGGTCGAGTTCCCGGCGGGCAAGCTGGATGCAGGCGAGGGCGAACTGGCCTGTGCCCAGCGCGAACTGCTGGAGGAAACCGGCTACACGGCCCGCGAGTGGGCGCGCGCGGGGGCGCTGAACCTCGCGGTCGGCTATTCCGACGAAATCATCCACGTGTGGTTCGCGCGCGGGCTCACGCTCACGCAGCCCCAACTGGACGAAGGCGAGTTCGTCGAGGTCATCACCGCCGATCCCGGCGACTTCCTTGCCTGGTGCCGCGACGGGCAAGTGCGCGACGCCAAGACGCTGGCAGGCGCGCTCTGGCTGCAGAATGTGCTGTCGGGAGCTTGGGATCTGGACTGGCGCCCATAATTGGGGTAGATGAAGGTCCTCAACCTCCACTGCCGCCAGGACCATGCCTTCGAAGGCTGGTTCGCCTCGGAAGAAGATTTCCAGGGGCAGCTGGCGCGCGGGCTGGTGGAGTGCCCGATGTGCGGCGACGCCGAAGTCACCAAGCTGCCGACGGCGCCGCGCCTGAACCTGGGCGCGAAGCCGCAGCAGCAGCAGGAAGTGATGGCCGCGCCCGATGCCAACCTCCAGCGCGAATGGCTCCAGGTGATGCGGCGCCTGGTGGCGCAGTCCGAAGACGTCGGCGAGCGCTTCGCCGAGGAGGCGCGGCGCATCCATTACGGCGAAGTCGAGGAGCGCGCGATCCGCGGGCAGGCGAGCGCCGAGCAGACGCGCGAACTGCTGGAAGAAGGCATCAGCGTGATGCCCGTGCCCATTGCGTTGAAAGAGCCGCTGCAGTAGGGAAGCGGACAGCCGGAACGCAGAAGGCGCAGAAGTTGCGCAGAAGGCGCAGAAGAAAAACCAGAAGGAAATTTTCTTGAATTTCCTTTTGCGCCTTCTGCGTAGTTTCTGCGTCTCCTGCGTTCCGGCTGTCCGTATTCGGCTGTCCGTATTCGGCTGTCCGCTCCCTGCCCCTCAAACCATGAACTGCAACCCCGCCAGCCGCGCATAGACCCCACCGCGCGCCACCAGCTCGTCGTGCGTGCCCACCTCGACCACCCGCCCGTGGTCCAGCACCACGATGCGGTCGGCCTTCTGCACCGTCGCCAGCCGGTGCGCGATCACCAGCGTCGTGCGGTCGCGCATCGCCGACTCCAGCGCGGCCTGCACCATGCGTTCGCTCTCCGCGTCCAGCGCGCTGGTGGCCTCGTCCAGCAGCAGCAGCGGAGGGTTCTTCAGCATGGCGCGCGCGATCGCGATGCGCTGCCGCTGCCCGCCCGACAGCCGCACCCCGCGCTCGCCCAGGAAAGTCGCGTAGCCCTCGGGCAGCGCCGTGATGAAGTCGTGCGCGAAGGCAGCCCGCGCCGCAGCCACCACTTCATCGTCGCTCGCCTTCGGCCGCCCATAGCGGATGTTCTCCAGAGCGCTGGTCGAGAACACCACGGGTTCCTGCGCCACCAGCCCGATGCGCCCGCGCAGGTCGTGCAGCGCCAGCTCGCGCGTGGCCATGCCATCCAGTTCGATCGCGCCCTTGGCCGGGTCGTAGAAGCGCAGCAGCAACTGGAACACCGTGCTCTTGCCGGCGCCGCTGGGGCCGACCAGCGCCACCGTCTCGCCCGGCGCCACGTGCAGGTCGAAGTCCGCCAGTGCGGCCGTCGCCGGCCGCGAAGGGTAGTGGAAGGTGACGCCCGCGAAGCGCACCATGCTGCCGCTGCCCGCTGCAGGCAGCGCCTTCGGCTGCGGCGGCGAACCCACGGGCGAGCGCGCATCCAGCAGCTCCATCAGCCGCTCGGTGGCACCGGCGGCGCGCAGCAGGTCGCCGTACACCTCGCCGAGGATCGCCACGGCTCCCGCGAAGATCACCACGTAGAGCGTCGCCTGCCCGAGCTGCCCGGGCGAGATGTCGCCCTTCAGCACCGCCTGCGTGCCCTGGTACAGGCCCCAAAGCATCAGCGCCGCATTGGCGATGATGACGAAAGCCACGAGCGCGGCGCGGGCCTTCGTGCGCCGAACACCGGTGCGGAAGGCGTTCTCGGTGGCCGACTCGAAGCGCGCGGCCTCGCGCGGCTCCGCCGTGTAGCTCTGTACGACGGGAATGGCGTTCAGCACTTCGGCGGCGATCGCGCTCGAGTCGGCCACCCGGTCCTGGCTGGCCCGCGACAGGCGCCGCACGCGCCGCCCGAACCATGCGGCAGGCAGCACGACCAGCAGCACCACCAGCAGCACCAGCGACATCACGTACGGGTGCGTGATCACCAGCATCGCCAGCGCGCCGATTCCCATCACCACGTTGCGCAGGCCCAGCGAGAAGGAAGACCCGACGACGGTCTGCACCAGCGTGGTGTCGGTGGTCAGGCGCGACAGCACTTCGCCGGTCTGCGTGGTCTCGAAGAACTCGGGGCTTTGCTCCAGCACGTGGGCATAGACCGCGTCACGCAGGTCGGCCGTCACGCGCTCGCCGAGCCAGCTCACCATGTAGAAGCGCGCTGCGGAGAACAGGCCCAGCGCCACCGCCACCGCGAACAGCGCCAGGAAGTGTCCGCGGATCTCCAGGATGCGCTCGCCCCGGCCCACGGTGGAGAGCGTTCCGTCGATCATGTGGCGCAGCGCGACCGGGAAGACCAGTGTCGCGGCCGCCGCCAGCACCAGGAACACCACGGCCAGCGCGATGCGGCCCGCGTAGGGCCGGATGAAGGGCGCGAGCCCCGTGAGCGAACGGGGTGAACCCGTGGCAGGCAAGGCGGCGGGAGTCCCCATGCGTCCGAGTGTACCGATAGCGCCGCTTGGCTATAGTGCGCCCATGGGACCGCATTCCGTTTCGCGCCGTGACTTCGTCGCGACCTTGCCCATGTTGCTGGCGGGTTGCGCCCTGCGGACGCCGGCTGCCGCGACGCGCGAATTCCAGCTGGACGCCGCACCGGCCGTCCTGGCGGTGGATCCGCAGGCCCGGGCGGTGCCGGCCTGGGCCTTTGGCGGCTCGGTCCCGGGGCCGCTGCTGCGCGCGCGCCAGGGCGAACGCCTGCGCGTCGTGCTGCGCAACGCCTTGCCGCAAGCGACCACCGTGCACTGGCACGGCGTGCGCGTGCCGAACGCGATGGACGGAGTGCCGCACCTCACGCAGCCGCCGGTGCCGCCCGGCGGCGACTTCCGCTACGAGTTCCAGCTGCCGGACGCGGGCACGTACTGGTACCACTCGCACCTGCAAAGCGCAGAACAGGTCGAGCGCGGCCTCTACGGCGTGCTGGTCGTGGAAGAGCGCGAGCCGCCCGCGGTGGACCGCGACCTCGCGTGGGTGCTGGACGACTGGCGCTTGACGCCAGAGGGCCGCATTGCCGAAGGCTTCCTCGCCGCGCACGACGTGTCGCATGCCGGGCGCATCGGCAACGTCGTCACGCTCAACGGCAGCGGCGAGCCGCCCGACCTGGTGCTGCGCCGGGGTGAACGCGTGCGGCTGCGGCTGCTCAACGCGGCCAACGGGCGCATCTTCGGCCTGCAGTTCGAAGGCCATGCGCCGCGCATCATTGCGCTCGATGGCCAGCCGGTCGCGCCGCACGAGCCGGCCCGGGGACGCGTGGTGCTGGGCCCCGGCATGCGCTGCGATCTCGTGCTCGACGCCACGGCGGCTGCCGGCCGCCGGTATGCGGTGCGCGACACCTTCTACCGCGCACAGTCGTACGACCTCGTTCACATCGCGTATCCGGACGCGCCGCTGCGCGAACGGCCGCCGGACGCCCTGCCGCCGTTGGCGGCGAACCCGCTACCCGAGCCCGACCTTGCGCGTGCCATCCGCCACGAGATCGTGTTCGAAGGCGGCATGATGGGCGGGATGCACCGGGCGCTGCTCGATGGAAGTCCACGCGACTTCGGGTCCCTGCTGCGCCAGGGCAAGGCGTGGGCCGTCAACGGTGTCGTCGCATCCGGCCACGGGATGGCGCCGCTCCTCACGCTGCCAAGAGGCGGCTCGGTCGTGCTGGCGATGCGCAACGACACGCGATGGCACCACCCGATCCACCTGCATGGCCATACGTTCCGCGTGCTCACGCGCGGCGGGCGTGCGACGACGCACCGCGAATGGCAGGACACCGTGCTGATGGAGCCGATGGAGCGCGTCGAGATCGCGTTCGTCGCCGACAACCCGGGCGACTGGATGTTCCATTGCCACATCCTCGAGCACCAGGAGGGCGGGATGATGGCGGTGGTGCGGGTGCTGTAACGGCCAGGCACGAAATTGGGGGCACGGCATACACCTGGCTCCTAGAGCCGCAACCTGTGCGCATACCCCGTCATTTCCAGGTACCCCCGCCCCACCTTCCGCCCATTGCTCGTGTACAGGTCCGACAACCCTTCCCAGTAGATCGCACCGGTGGACGCGCGGCTGTCGAGCTCCTGGTTGTCGATCACGGCCTTCACCGTGTAGAAATCCGCCGGCGTGCGCACGATCCATTCCACCGGGTAGCGCGCGCCCGACACCGGGCTCGTCCAGCGCCGCTGCGGGCTGAACTCGTTTTCGCCGCGCGCCGCCACGTAGTGTTCACCGCGCGCCGTGCGGAACGACCCCCCGTCCCACAGCGCCGTCTCGTCGCGGCGCCTGAGGCGAAAAGCGGTGAGCGCGCTGCCGTCCTCCAGGTTCATCCCGATCCAGTCCCAGCCCACGGCCTCGGGGTGCAGCAGTTCCTCGCTCCATTCGTGGTCCAGCCAGGCCTGTCCCTGCACCGCGTGGCTGCGTCCCTGCAGTGTGATGCGGCCCAGCGCCTCCAGCTGCGGCTGGCTGTAGTAGTAGCTCGCCTGCTTCTCTTCCGGCCCCTTGCGCGACAGGCCGTCGCGTCCCTGCAGCAGCACGGGCTGCGTCGGCTGGAAAGCCAGGTCGATGCTGAAGTCGCTGGCGGCCAGGCGCGCATGGTAGGCGCCGCCGCGGCGCTCCAGCGACCAGTCGCGCAGCTTCAGGCGGGTGTCGGCTTCTTCCGCCGTCGCTACGCCGAAGCCGGTGCGGGCGATGCGCTGGTCGTGCCACAGCCTGCGTCCTTGCACGTCGGTAATTGCCGCGTGCGCGAACACGAGCTGTTTCGCCGCAAAGCGTGAAGCCATGTCGCGCGTGGCGTCCACGCGCGAGCGGAAGAAGGTCACCTGGAAGCCGAACTCGCGACCGCCGCCCTTGGCATGGCCGGTGACGTACCACCACTCGGTGCGCATGTCCGGGTGCGCGCCGTGGTCGCGCGGGAACACGATCTTCCTCGGCGGCAGCGCGAGTGAGGGCGTGGCTGTGCCGAAGAGCGGCAGCGCAGCCAGCAGGTCGCGGCGGCGCATCACCAGTCCTCCTTCACCGCGAGCACGGCATTGCGCGAAGCCGCCGCGCGGCCTGCCAGCCACGCGGCCAGCGTGCCCGACACGATGACTGCAAAGCCCAGCAGCGCGAGCCGCACCCAAGGCACCAGCAGGTCCATCGTCCAGTGAAAGCTTTGCGGGTTGACCACGTGCACCAGCACCACGGCCACCGCGAGGCCGAGCGCGATGCCCGCGAGTGTGCCCACCAGCGTCCAGGCGGCGCCTTCGCCGGCCACCACGCCGAGCACCTGGGCGCGCGTGAGGCCCAGGTGGGCGAGCAGGCCGAACTCCTTGCGCCGCGCCAATACCTGCGCGCTGAAGCTCGCGGCCACGCCGAACAAGCCGATGGCGATGGCCACGGCCTGCAGCCAGTAAGTGACGGCGAAGCTGCGGTCGAAGATGCGCAGCGATGCCGCGCGCAACTCCGATGCGGAGGCCAGGTCGATCACGTCGCGCCCGAGCGAAATGCGCGCCGCTGCCGCGCGGATGGCCTGCTGCACCTGCGCCGCATCGGCATTCGGTGCCAGCCAGAGGTGCAGGTCGGTGGCGCGGCGGTCGCCGGTGAGGCGCTGGTAGTCGCGGGCGTCGATCACCACGGCACCGGTCTGGCGCACGTAGTCGCGCCAGACACCGGCCACGAAGAAGCGCGTGCCGGGGGCCAGCACTTGCGCCAGCACCGGCAGTTCATGGCCGGGCCGCGCGCCGTACAGGTCGACCACGGCCTCGCTCACGTAGACGGCCACCTGCCCGGCGGGCACGGGCAGCGGACCTTCGACCAGCGGCATGGCCGTGGGGTCCTCCACCGGCCGTGCAATCAGCGTGACGGTGGGCCGCGCGGGGTCGAACAGCAAGGCGCGCCAGCGCTGCGCGCTCACCTTGCGAACGCCCGGCAGCGCCGCCACCGACTCGACGAAGGCGGCCGGCAGGAAAGCCGTCTCCGCCGCGGCGCTGGAGCCGGCCGTGCGCACATACAGGTCGGCCGGCAGCACGCGGTCCAGCCATTGCGCCACCGACTCGCGAAAGCTCGCCACCATAACGGTGAGCGCCACCGCAAGGCTGAGTGCCGCCACCACGCCGCTGACCGCCACCGCCGCGCTCTCGCGCACGCGGCGCGCGCGCTCCACGGCCAGCAAGGGCAACAAGTGGTGCGCAACAGCGGGTGCGATGCGGTCGTACAGCAGCGCCACGGCCCACGGCAGCGCCGCGATGCCGCCCACCAGCAGGCAACCCACCGAGAGATAGGCGGCCAGCGGCACGCCGGCCACCGGCGGCAGCAGGGCGAGACCGGCACCGGCTGCGACCAGCAACAATGCCCACGGGTCACCGCGCGTCGCGTGCAGGGCCGGACCCAGCCCCTTCAGTGTCTGCGCCGGCGGCAGGCGCTCGGCCATGCGGGCCGGCAACCACGCACCGGCGATGGCCGCTGCCACACCCAGCGTGAAGTACCCGAGCGAAGCCGCCGTGCTCCAGTGCAACTGCGGCGCTATGCCGGGGAAGTAGCCGCCGCCGAGGTCGCCGCCCAGCCACTGCAACCCGGCTCCAGCGAGCGCCGTGCCCAGCGCGATACCGGCTGCACTGCCCACGGCGCCCAGCAGCGCCGACTCGGCCAGCACGATGGCGCGGCGCTGCGCAGCGGTGAGCCCCAGCACGGCGAGCAGCGCGAACTGCTGCGCGCGCCGGGCCACGCTCAGCGCGAGCACCGAGAACACGAGGAATGCGCCGGTGAACAGCGCGACCAGCGCCAGCACGGTCAGGTTCACGCGGTACGCGCGAGAGAGCTCGCCGGCCCGGCGTTCCGCATCGCCAGGTTCGGCGGCGACCACCGATGCCGGCAGGGCGAGCGAGCGCACGAAGCGCTGCGCATCCGCGCCGGGCTTCAACCGCACGTCGATGCGCGTGAGCTCGCCGAGGCGTCGGAAAACCTCCTGCGCGGCGGCAATGTCCATCACCGCAAGCGGCCCGCCGACAGCGGCCACGGTGCCGGCCACGCGCAACTCGCGCGGCTGCAAGCCGGCCTGCATGGCGATCGAAGGGCCGAACAGCCGCTGCGCGGCGGCGTTGAGGAACACCGTATCCGGCGCCAGCACCGCCAGCCGGTCGCTGTCGGCGCCGGGCACCGGGAGCATGGCGGGTGCAATGGCTGCGACGGTGAGCGCATCGATGCCCATCACCCGTATGGGCCTGCGCGTGCCGTTGCGGTCGAAGGCCGCTGTCTGCAGTTCCAGCACCGGGCCGGCCAGTGCCACGTCGGGGTGCGCCGCCACCTTCTCGAACAGCGTTTCGTCGAAGCCACCCTGCGCAGCGCGCAGCTCGATGTCGGGTTGCCCGCCCGTCGCGCGCACCGCGCTGGCAAACTCGCCCAGCGCCGAGGCGTTGATCAGGTGCACCGACCACGCCAGCGCCACGCCCAGCATCACGGCGGCCACGGCCACCGCGCTGCGCCACGGGTGGTGGCGCAGTTCCTGCCAGGAGAACGTGCCGAGCAGCGCGAGCATGGCCGCATTCTGCATGCAGCCAGGCGGTATGCTTGCCCGATGGACGACGTCGAAAGCCTGGAGCGCGCCACCATCGCCGCCGTGCCGCCCCGTGCGCAGGAAGAGATGGCGGGCTGGCTGCTGGCGCTGGACACCGGCACCGTGGGCCGCGCGCGCAGCGCGGTGCCGCTGCGCCACGAACCGGCGGTTGCGGGCATGCCGCGCCTGATCGAGGCACGCTATCGCGCGCACGGCCTGCCGCCCGAATTCCGCGTGGCGCGCCTCGACTGCTTTCGCGGCCTGCAGCAGGAACTGGCGGCGATGGGGTACTCCGCCTGCAAGCCGACGCTGGTGCAGGTTTCGGCCATCGACCGTTTCACCGCATTCAGGAGCCATGCGCAGGTGACGGTGGCCGCCGACCCGCCCGACGGCTGGTCCGGCGTGTTCCTGGGCGAGGGTTTCGACCCCGTCGATGGGGCCAGCCGCATGGGCATCCTGCGGCGCTCGAGAGATTCGGTCTATGCGGCGGTGCGCATCGACGGCCAGGTCCGTGCCGTCGGCACCGCGTGCTTCAGCCACGGCTGGTGCGGCATCCACGGCATGCGCACGCTGCCGTCGCACCGCGGGCAGGGCCTGGCGTCGGGCATCCTCGCGGCCTTCGCCCGCGAAGCCGCGTCACGCGGCGTCGCACGCGCTTACCTGCAGGTCGAAGAGGGCAACGAAGGCGCGCAGTCGCTGTACCGCCAGGGCGGCTTTGCGACTGCGTGGACCTACGAGTACTGGAAGGCCTGAACGCTCAGGCCATCTCGGCCATCAGTTCTTCCTTGCGGGCCTCGATCTCGTCGCGCATGGCCAGCAGGTCCAGCTTGCGGCTGGCGCGGGCCTTCGGGAAGATCTCGCCGCGCTCTTCCTTCACGTGGTGGTCGATGTATTCGCCCAGCACCTTGACCTTGGCGTCGAACATCTCGTCGGCATCGCCCATGGATTCGATCTGCGCGATCAGGTCCTTGGCGGTCTGGTGTTCCACCTCGGCTTCGGCGAGCAGGTCGGTTTCCTTCAGCGCTTCGCGCAGCGCCGGGTAGAAGAGTTCTTCCTCGACCTGCGCGTGCACCGTCAGTTCGTGGCAGATCTGCCGGGCCAGGTCCATCTTCTTCTGCGCGGCGCTGCGCGACTTCGAACTGGTCAGTTCTTCGTACTCCTTGAACATCTTCTTGACCGCCTTGTGGTCGGCATCCAGCAGGTCGCAAGCATCTTTCTGTCCACGGCTGTTCGGCATGTGCTGATCTCCTTGTTGAAAACCTCCCGATGTTGGCGACTGCCGTGGCCCGGCCTTGTAGGAGAAGTTCCGGTGAGACTGTTCCCACTTGCCGATGGGGCCCTTTACCGCGCCAGGGCCGGAGCAAGGCCGACAGCCCAGCCGTGGCGGGCTGCGTAACCTGTCTGCATGTCCAATCCGTTCCTGGAGCAAGCCCTCCAGAAGATCCGCCAGCTCCGCGAAGACCTCAGGGTTGCAGCCGCGGAACTCCACCTGGCCCACGAAGCCTTCCAGTCGCACCTGCCCGTTGCCGTCCGCCGGGGTGACGTTGCCTGGGCCATCGGGCAAAATGCGGCTGTCGAGCACAAACTGAAGCAGCTGGCCGAAGAGCTCGAACGCGTGGCCGAATTGCTGCGATCCCCTCACTACCTGAAACCTTGAACCCCATGAAACTCTGGACGGTCCTCCTCCTCTCGGCCGCAACGTTGCTCAGCGCATGCAAGGATGCACCGGCGCCCCCAGCCGCATCGGGCGGCGCGCCCGTGGTACCTGCCGCGGAACAGAAGGAGTTGTCCCTGGACACCATCTCCACGCAGGCGCAGGGCTTCAGCGTCGGCCCGGCGATGAGCGCGCGCGTCGTCTACGTGTTCTTCGACCCGCAGTGCCCGCATTGCGCCAACCTGTGGGCCGCGGCCAAGCCGCTGAAGTCGCAGGCGCGCTTCGTCTGGATCCCGGTGAGCCTGATCAACGCGAACAGCACCAACCAGGGTGCGGCCTTGCTGGCCGCGCAGGACCCCGTGACGGCCATGGACGGCCATGAAGCCTCGCTGAAGGCGCAACGCGGCGGCATCGTGGCCGAAGGCAGCTTCGACGCGCAGAAGGCCGCCATCAAGAAGAACACCGAGCTGTTCAATACCTACGGCTTCGCTTCGGTGCCCACCATCGTCACCAAGAACGCGCAGGGCGGCGTGGTGAAGCGCGAAGGCGCGCTCCCCACCGACGCACTGGCCGCCTTCATCGGGGTCTGATCCCCTCGCTGGTCAACTGGAGCACGCGGTCGGCGCCGGCCGCCGCGGCTTGCGAGTGCGTCACCAGCACCACCGCCGCGCCCTCGCGGCGCGCCTGTTGCGCCAGCACGTCCATCACGCGGCCGGCGGTTGCCGGGTCGAGGTTGCCGGTGGGTTCGTCGGCCAGCAGCAGGCTGGGTGAATGAACCAGTGCACGGGCAATCGCGACGCGCTGCAGTTGCCCGCCGCTCAGCTCCTGCGGCAGGCGGTGGGCCAGCCCGTCGAGCCCCACCGCATCGAGCATGGCCGCGACCCGCGCGGCATCGGGGCGCTTGAGCAGCAGCAACGGCAGCGCGACGTTCTGCGCCACGTCCAGGTGCGGCAGCACGTGGAACGCCTGGAACACGAAGCCGACCTTGGCGCGACGCAGCAGCGCGCGCGCGTCGTCGTCCAGCGTGCCGAGGTCGGCGCCGTCGACGGCCACCGTGCCCTCGTCCCAGGTGTCCAGCCCGGCCATGCAATTGAGCAGCGTCGACTTGCCCACGCCCGACTCGCCGACGATGGCGACGAACTCGCCGGCGGCCACATCCAGTGTCACGCCACGGAACACGGCCACTTCGCCATAGCGCTTGCCGAGGCCGCGAACCGCCACCGTCATAACGCTGCCCTCGCCAGCGCCAGCACTTCGTCGAGCGCACCGGGGCCATCGCAGGCCACCACGCGCCGCTGGGGCATGCTGCGCAGCCACGTGAGCTGGCGCTTGGCGAGCTGGCGCGTCGCCGCGATGCCGCGCTGGCGCAGTTCGGCGATGGGGAAGGGGCCGCCCGCAGCCTTCTGAGCGTCCAGCAGCTCCCACGCCTGCCGGTAGCCCACGCTGCGCATGCTGGGCAGGTCGGGCGTCAGGTCGCCACGCGCACGCAATGCGCGAACCTCGTCGACGAAGCCGGCGGCCAGCATGGCGTCGAAGCGTTGCGCGATGCGTTCGTGCAGCCACGCGCGGTCCTGCGGCTCGAGCGAGATGAACAGGCGCGGCACCACCGGCGGCGCACGGCGCGCGTTGGCATGGAACGAGGAGATCGGTCGTCCGGTGGCGCGGTACACCTCCAGCGCGCGCTGGATGCGTTGCGAGTCGCCGGGCGGCAGCCGGCCGGCCGTCTCGGGGTCGACCGCGGCCAGTTCGGCGTGCAGCGCGGGCCACCCCCGCTGGGCCGCCTCGGCGTCGAGCGCCGCGCGGATGGCGTGGTCGGCCGCCGGCATGTCGTCGAGCCCCTCGAACAGGGCCTTGAAGTACAGCATCGTGCCGCCCACCAGCAGCGCGGCCTTGCCGCGCGCGTGCAGCGAGGCGATGAGCGCGAGCGCATCGCGCGCGAAATCGGCCGCGCTGTACAGCTGCGCCGGGTCGCGGATGTCGATGAGGTGATGCGGCACTTCGGCGCGTTCGGCCACGGATGGCTTGGCCGTGCCGATGTCCATGCCGCGGTACACCAGCGCCGAGTCCACGCTGATCACCTCGGCATCGAGCAGTCGGGCCAGCGGCAGCGCAGCCGCGCTTTTGCCCGACGCCGTGGGCCCTGCCACTGCATACACGGGGTGGGGCATGGGCTCGTCGGGCATCGGGCGGAAG
Source organism: Burkholderiales bacterium (assembly GCA_016213325.1). GTDB lineage: Bacteria > Pseudomonadota > Gammaproteobacteria > Burkholderiales > Burkholderiaceae_C > Ramlibacter. Next base: position 157,832 of record JACRAY010000009.1, read on the forward strand.
GGTAGCAGAAGCTTGTAGGACGGGGCCGCATTCGGCTTGCGCCGGGCCGGGCGGCGACACGCCGCGCCCGATAATGCCGAGCGAAGCTACTCCCCCCGGAACGCGCGCACGTTGGACCGCCCGATCAATCCTCCCCAGCCCTTCGATGCCGTACTCGACCGGCGCCTGCAGTTGCTGATCGATGCGGTCACCGATTACGGCATCTTCGTACTCGACCCGCACGGACACATCGTTTCGTGGAACACTGGTGCGCAGCGCCTCAAGGGCTACCAGCGCCATGAAATCCTGGGCCGGCACTTCTCGATCTTCTACCCGCCCGAGTCCGTGGCGGCGGGCTGGCCGCAGGAGGAACTGCGGCGGGCCGAGCAGCTCGGGCGCTTCGAAGACGAAGGCTGGCGTATCCGCCAGGACGGCACGCGCTTCTGGGCCAATGTGGTCATCACGGCGCTGCGCGACGCCGACGGCACGCTGCAGGGGTTTGCCAAGATCACGCGCGACCTGACCGAGCGGCGCATGCAGGAGGAGAAGCTGCGCCAGAGCGAACAGCGCCAGCGGCTGCTGGTGGAGAGCGTGCGCGACTACGCCATCTTCATGCTCGACGCCGAAGGCTACGTGCGCACCTGGAACCGCGGCGCGCAGGCCATCAAGGGCTACACGGCCGACGAGATCATCGGGCGCCATTTCAGCGAGTTCTACACGCCCGACGACCGGCAGGCCGGCAAGCCCTCGCGCGAGCTGGTCGAGGCGCGCGAGTTCGGCCGGGTGGAAGACGAAGGCTGGCGCGTACGCAAGGACGGGTCGCTGTTCTGGGCCAACGTGGTGATCACCGCGGTGCGCGACACGGCCGGGGCGCTCGTCGGCTTTGCCAAGGTCACGCGCGACATGAGCGAGCGCCGGCGGCTCGAGGAACTGGAGCGCTCGAGCCGGCGCATGAACGAGTTCCTGGCCATGCTGGCGCACGAGCTGCGCAACCCGCTCGCCCCGATCCGCAACGCGGTGACCATCATGCAGCTCGAGTCGCTGCAAAGCCCGGTGCTGCGCAACTGCCGCGACGTGATCGACCGGCAGCTCACGCACGTGACGCGGCTGGTCGACGACCTGCTGGACGTGGGCCGCCTCACCACCGGCAAGATCAAGCTGCGCCGCGAGCTGCTGCGGCTGGCCGAGGTGATCACGCGCAGCGTGGAGATGGCGCGGCCGATGATCGAGTCGCGGCGGCACCGCCTGTCCATCGAGCTGCCCTCGTACCCCGTGTACGTCAACGGCGACTCGGTGCGCCTGTCGCAGGTGGTGCAGAACCTGCTGGTGAACTCGGCCAAGTACACGCCCGAAGGCGGCGACATCGTGCTGGCCCTCGAGGAGGCCGAGGGCTTCGCCAGCATCATCGTTTCGGACAACGGCAGGGGCATCGAGCCCGAGCACCTGGAACGCATCTTCGAGCTCTTCATGCAGGCCGAGGCGGGTGTCGGCAGCACCGAAAGCGGGCTGGGCATCGGCCTGACGCTGGCGCGGTCGCTGGTGGAAATGCACGGCGGCAGCCTGTCGGCCTACAGCGCGGGCATCGGCAAAGGCAGCCGCTTCACCGCACGCCTGCCGGTGGCCACGGGCGTCGAGACCCAGAAAGCCAGGGCGGAAGGGCCCAAGGTCACCGGCATGCGCGTGCTGGTGGTCGACGACAACCGCGACTCGGCAGACAGTGCCACCGACATCATCCGGCTGCTGGGCAACCAGGTCGAGTGCGCCTACGACGGCGCCGCGGCGGTGGACGTGGCGCGGCGCTTCCGTCCGCAGGTGATCCTGCTCGACCTGGCCATGCCGGGCATCGACGGCTTCGAGACCCGGCGGCAGCTGCTGCTGGAGCCCGGCATGGACAGCGCGTACATGGTGGCCATGACCGGCTTCGGCAACGAGGACGACAAGCGGCGCACGCGCGCATCGGGCTTCGACGGCCACCTCACCAAGCCGGTGGAACTCGATGCGCTCATCTCGCTGCTGAACGAAGCGCGCGAGCGCAGCCCGGTGCCCCAGTAGCGCCTGCCTACAATCGCGCATGACTGCGCGCCCGATCTCCATTTCCGGCCGCCCCCTCGCGGGCGGCCGTTTGCCTGCCGTGTGCGCCCCCCTGGTGGGCCGCACGCGCGATGCGCTGCTGGCCGAGTGCCGGGTGGTCGCGGCCAAGCGGCCCGACCTGCTGGAGTGGCGCGTCGACTTCTTCGAAGGCATAGTCGACGTGGCGGCCGTGCTGGACGCGGCGGCCGCATTGCGATCGGCAGCCGGCGGCATCCCGCTGCTCTTCACCCGGCGGTCCAGCCGCGAAGGCGGTGAGGCGATCGCCATCGGCGAAGCGCAGGTGGTGGCGATGTACCGCGCCGTGTGCGAGGCACGCGCCGCCGACCTGGTGGATTTCGAGGCGTCCAACGATGAGGCCGACGTGCGGGCCGTGCGCGAAGCTTCGCGCGGGCATGGCCTGGGCTTGGTGCTGTCGCACCACAACTTCCATTTCACGCCGCCGGCCGGCGAGCTGGTCGCGCGTTTCGTCCAGGCCGAAAGGCTGGGTGCCGACGTCGCCAAGGTGGCGGTGATGCCGCGGTCGGCTGAAGACGTGCTGTGCCTGTTCGACGCGACGCTGCAGGCGAGCCGGCAGCTCGCGATTCCCGTGGTCAGCATGTCGATGGCGGGGCTGGGCGCCGTCTCGCGGCTGGCAGGGGGCGTGTTCGGCTCGGCGCTGACGTTTGCCGTGGGGCGCGAAGCGTCGGCGCCGGGGCAGGTGCCTATCGAGGACGTGCGCCTGGTAGCCGAGGTGTTGCGGCGCGTCAGCGAAGGCTGAAGAGCTCTTTCAGCGCCTCGCGGTACTGCGGCTGGCCCATCGACATGGTGCTGAAGTGCGAGCCGCCTTCGACCAGGATAAAGCGCTTGGCGCCGGTGGCCGCTTCGTACAGGCGGCGTCCCAGCCCGCTTTCGATCAGCCGGTCATTGGAGCCGTGCACCACCAGCAGCGGTGAGCCCACCTTGTCGACCTTGCGGATCGACTCGAAGCGCTGCGTGATGAGCGGGCCCACCGGCAGCCAGCCCCACTTCATGGTGCTCGCCACATCGGGAATCGAGGTGAAGGTGCCTTCCACGATGGTGCCGCGCTCGTCTTCCACGCGCGAGGCGAGGTCGATGGCGATGGCGCCGCCCAGCGAGTGGCCGAAGATGAAGCGCTGGCGGCCCGGGTAGCGCGCAGCCAGCCAGTCCCACGCGATGCGCGCGTCCTCGTAGGCCATGTCTTCGGACGGCAGCGCCTGCGTGCTCTTGCCGAAGCCGCGGTAGTCGATGGCCAGCACCGAGAAGCCCAGCTCCTGCATGCGGCGGATGCGCGGCGCGGAGCCGGCCACGTTCCAGCGGGCGCCGTGCAGGTACAGCAGCACGGGGCCGCTCGCCGGGTTCTTTTCGCTCGCGAGCCACAGCCCATGCAGCTTCACGGGCTCGCCCGTGACCTTCGAATCGAACTCGATCCACACGTCGTCCATCTCGCGCGCCAGCTCGGCGCTGCCGCCCCAGCTGCGGTCCGAAGGCTGGAAGATCCATTCGCGCTGGCGTTCGTCGAGCGACGCGCAGCCCATGGACAGGGCGGCCACCAGGGCGGCAAGGGCAAACAGGAGGCGGCGCTTCATGAGAACGGCTGACCAGCTGGGCCGCGGAAAGTTCAGCGCCCGCGCAGGAAAAGCGCGTCGAGTTCCTTCACCGACAGCTGGCGCCAGGTCGGCCGGCCGTGGTTGCACTGGTCCGAGCGCTCGGTGGCTTCCATCTGCCGCAGCAGGGCGTTCATCTCCTCCAGGGTCAGGCGCCGGTTGGCGCGCACCGCCCCATGGCAGGCCATGGTGCCCAGCAACTCGTTGCGGGCGCGCTCCACCACCGAGCTGGCGTCGTGTTGCGCCAGTTCGGCCAGCACGCTGCGCGCCAGTTCCACCGGGTCGCCGTTGGCCAGGGTGCCGGGCACGGCGCGCACGGCCAGCGTGCGCGGCGAGAACGGCGTGACCTCCAGGCCCAGCGCCGCCAGCGTGGCCGCGTGCGCTTCGGCGGTAGCGACTTCCTGCGCGTTGGCGGCGAAGGTGGCCGGGATCAGCAGCGGCTGGCTGCGCACTTCGTGGCGGTCCACCTGCGCCTTGAGCTGCTCGTACACGATGCGCTCGTGCGCCGCGTGCATGTCGACGATGACCAGGCCGTGGCGGTTTTCGGCGAGGATGTAGATGCCCTGGAGCTGGGCGATGGCGCGGCCGAGCGGCCAGTCGGTTGGCTCGTCCTGGGTCCCCGCCTGCGCGGGGATGACGAGGGGGGGCGAAGGGTTGACGTTCCACAGGGCCCCCAGGTCGGACACCTGGTGCCCCAGCGCCATCTCCGGCTGCCGCCATGCCGGCGCCTGCGGCGCCAACGGCACCGCAGCAGCGGTCCCGGCACGCGGTGTCGACAACGCCACCTCCACCGCGCGCCGCACCGCCTGGTGCACTTCGCGCCCGTCCCGAAACCGCACCTCGATCTTGGTCGGGTGCACGTTCACGTCGACCCGGGTGGGGTCGATCTGCACATGCAGCGCATACACCGGCTGCCGCTGCCCGTGCAGCACGTCTTCGTACGCGCTGCGCGCCGCATGGGCCAGCACCTTGTCGCGCACGTAGCGGCCGTTCACGTAGGCAAACTGCCAGTCGGAGCGGGCCCGCGCGGCATCCGGGATGCCGGCGCGGCCGCGCACGTGCAGCGGCCCGGCGTGGTGGTCCACGGCCACGCTCTGCGCGAGGAAGTCTTCGCCCAGCACATCGGCGAGTCGTTGCTCGAAGGTGCCGGGCCGCCACTGTTCGAGCAATTTGCCGTCGTGCCACACCGCGAAGCCCACGTCGGGCCGCGCCAGCGCGTGGCGCCGGACGGCCTCGACGCAATGCGCCAGCTCGGTGGCATCGGTCTTCAGGAACTTGCGGCGCGCGGGCGTGCTGAAGAACAGCTCCTTCACTTCGACCGTGGTGCCGGTGCCGCGGGCAGCAGGCCGCAATTCGCCGCTGGCGGCTTCGAGCATGAAGGCGGTTGCCTGCTGGGCGGGGCGCGACAGCACCGTCACTTCGGCGACCGATGCGATCGCCGCCAGCGCCTCGCCACGGAATCCCATGGTCGCCACCGATTCCAGGTCGGCCAGCGAGCCGATCTTGCTGGTGGCGTGGCGCTTCAGGGCCAGCGGGAGTTCCTCGCGCGCGATGCCCAAGCCGTCGTCTTCCACGCTCACCAGCCGCACGCCGCCGGCCGCGAGGCGCACTGTCACCTGCGTGGCGCCGGCGTCCAGTGCGTTGTCCACCAGCTCGCGCACGGCCGACGCCGGCCGTTCCACGACCTCGCCGGCGGCGATCTGGCTCACCAGCTCATCGGGCAGCTCGCGGATGGGGCGATGCGGGGCGGGCGACAGGACGGCATTCACTCGCCCAATGATAATCGCCCCCATGGAATTACTTGCCTTCCTGTTCGACTTCGTCCTGCACGTCGACCGGCACCTGGAAGCTTTCGTCACCGCCTACGGCGCCTGGGTGTATGCCCTGCTGTTTTTGATCATCTTCGTCGAGACCGGGGTGGTGGTCATGCCTTTCCTGCCGGGCGACTCGCTGCTGTTCGTGGTGGGGGCGCTGTGCGGGCTGGGACTGATGAACTACCCGCTGTCCATGCTGCTGCTGTTCATCGCGGCGGTGGCGGGCAACCAGAGCAACTATGCGATCGGGCGGCACTTCGGGCCGCGCGTGTTCCAGTGGGAGCAGTCGCGCTTTTTCAACAAGCGCGCGTTCGACCAGGCGCACGCGTTCTACGAGAAGTACGGCGGCGTCACCATCGTGGCCGCGCGCTTCATGCCCTTCCTGCGCACGTTCGCGCCGTTCGTGGCGGGCGTGGCGCAGATGACGCGCAGCAAGTTCACTTTCTACGACGTGACGGGCGGCGCGCTGTGGGTCTGCTCGCTGATCACGGCGGGCTACCTGTTCGGCAGCGTGCCGTGGGTCAAGGCCAACCTGGACAAGATCATCTGGGCCATGATCCTGATCCCCGGCGTCGTCGTGCTGGCCGGCGCCTGGCGCTCGCGCGGCACCGCTACCCAAAAACAATAAGTATTCGTATCATTCGGGCAGGAGAAACCCGATGAACGCCCCCGAAACCCTGTCCCGCTGGCCAGGCACCGGTTCCAGCCGCGTGCCCTTCTGGGCCTACACCGACCAGCAGTTGTACCGCCGCGAGCTCGATCGCATCTTCTATGGGCCGCACTGGAATTACGTGGGGCTGGAAGTGGAGATCCCCAACGTGGGCGACTACAAGCTCAGCTGGGTCGGCGAGCGCTCGGTCATCATGGTGCGCGACCGGGTGGCGCCGAAGGACCGGGGCGTCGACACCGGCATCCGCGTGGTGGAGAACCGCTGCGCGCACCGCGGCGTGCGGTTCTGCCAGCAGCCGCACGGCAACGCGCGCAGTTTCGTCTGCCCGTACCACCAGTGGACGTACAAGTTGAACGGCGAACTGGCGGGCCTGCCCTTCAAGGACGGCGTGAAGGACGGCGACTGCACCAACGGCGGCATGCCCGCCGGCTTCGACCTGAAGCAGCACGGCCTGGTGAAGCTGCGGGTGGCGGTGCTGGACGGCCTGGTGTTCGCGACCTTCAGCGACGAGGCCGAGGCTTTCGAGGATTACATCGGCCCCCAGGTCATGCCCTGGCTGGATCGCATCTTCAAGGGCCGCACGCTCACGCTGCTGGGCTACAACCGACAGCGCATCCCGGGCAACTGGAAGCTGATGATGGAGAACATCAAGGACCCGTACCACCCGGGCCTGCTGCACACCTGGTTCGTCACCTTCGGGCTGTGGCGCGCCGACCAGAAGAGCCGCATGGTGACGGACGCGCACGGGCGCCACGCCGTGATGGTCTCGCGCCGCAACGACGGCGGCGAGAACAAGACGGTGACCGAAGGCGTCACCAGCTTCAAGGCCAATATGGCGCTCAACGACGACCGCCTGCTCGACGTGGTGCCCGAGGCATGGTGGAAGGTGGGCGAGATCACGCCGACCGTCACCATGATCACGCTGTTTCCCAGCCTCATCATCCAGCAGCAGGTGAACTCGCTGTCCACGCGCCACATCGTGCCGCGCGGTGAAGGCGAATTCGACTTCGTGTGGACGCACTTCGGCTTTGCCGACGACACGCCCGAAATGACGCGGCGGCGCCTGCGGCAGGCCAACCTGTTCGGGCCGGCCGGCTTCGTCAGTGCCGACGACGGCGAAGTCATCGAGTTCAGCCAGGACGGCTTCGCGCAGTGGGGCGGGGAAGGAGCCACGCTGTGCGAGCTGGGCGGCACGGGAACCGGCCCCGCCGAGCACATGGTCACCGAAACGCTGATCCGCAGCATGTACGCCTACTGGCGCAAGGTGATGGGGCAATGAACGAAAGGCACATGCTGCAACTGCAGGTCGACCAGCTCAACGCGGCTTACGCGTCCGCGCTCGACGAGCGCCGCTTCGACGAGTGGCCGGGCTTCTTCCTGGAAGACGCCATGTACAAGGTGCAGGCGCGCGAGAACTTCGACCGCGGGCTGCCGCTGGCGCTGATCGCGCTGGAAAGCCGCGGGATGATGAAGGACCGCGTGTACGGCGTCACGCAGACGATCTACCACGCGCCGTATTACACGCGGCATGTGGTGGGGCCGGCGCTGGTGCTGGGCGACGAAGGCGGCGTGGTTCGCGCGCAGGCGAACTATGCGGTGTTCCGCACGCGGCCGGGCGATGCGAGCGAGGTGTACAACGTCGGGCGCTACATGGACGAGATCGTGCGCACGACCGAGGGCCTGAGGTTCAAGAGCCGCACTTGCGTGTATGACAGCGAGATGGTGTTGAATTCGCTGATCTACCCGATCTGAAAACGAAAGCTGGGGTTTCACCCCAGCTTACGGCAATGGGTCCCCGCCTGCGCGGGGACTGCGCCACTCGCTAACGCTTCGCGGCCTGGTTGCCCACATACGCGCCGGCGGCGCCGCCGACGATCGCGCCGCCGGTACCGGCAACGGCATTACCGACCAGGCCGCCCACCACGGCACCGCCCACGGTACCCACGGTCGTGCGATCCATCGTGGCACAGCCACCCAGGCCCAGCAGCGAAGCAGCCGCAATGGCCGCAGCAACGATACGAGTCTTCATACGGTTCACCTTCATGTTGGTTGGAGGCCGCATGAAAGAGGTCAAGCCGCGGCCGTAGCGAGTCCACTGTAGGCAGCGCGGCGCTGCAGGGCTGTAGGAGCACCTTGTCGGCTGCTGTCGGCCCCTACTGCCGCCCCTGTCGCGCGGTGGCGAGCCGGTTCGCGTGCCTCAGCCGCGTCGCGACGTCGAGCGCGATGTTCACCACCACCTGCTGGGCCGCCTGCGGGTCCTCGCGGCCCAGCCGTTCGAAAGCATCGCGCGTGAGCACGGCCACCAGCGTCTCCTCGTCGGCCACCACCGTGGCCGACCGCGGCGACCCATCGAGGAAACCCATCTCGCCCACCGTAGCGCCTTGCCGCACGCCCGCGATGCGCAGGGCGTGCCCGTCGGCCTGCGGCAGCACCACGCTGGCCGAACCCTGCAGCACGAGCAGGAGTGCGGACGATGCGTCACCAGCAGTCACGAGCGCCTGGCCGCGCGACACCAGCTGCTGCAGCATGGCGCCTTCCACCCGCGTGCGTTGCGCATCGCTCAGCCCGTGCAGCAGCGAGGCGGCTTCCACCATCGACGTCGCCTCGGTGCCGCGCGCTTCGCGGTGCAGGACCAGCAGGTGGTTTTCCGCGAGTTCGAGCGTGCGGTCGAGGTCGGCCCCTCCCTGCCGCCGGTTCACGTAATGCGCCAGCACGGTGGCCACCTCGGTGCCGTGCAGGGGCTCCACATGGAAGACCGGCGCCTCCACCAGGGCGGCGGCCTGCTGGAATTTGGCGATGGCCTGGGCTGCGCTCGAATCGAGGTGCCGCACCTGCGTCCAGTCCAGCACCACGCATTCGCAGCGGTTCAGTTCCTCCGTGAGCGTGCGCTCTAGGCTGTCGACGGCGCCGAAGAACAGGTCGCGTTCCAGTTCGAGCACGCGCAGACGCTCGCCGAACGCGGCCAGCGTGCGCACGTCGGCACGTGACCGCGCGCAGTTGGACGACACCTGCGCGCCGCTCAGCACCCGCCGCACGGGCCGGCGTGCATTGCGCGCGGCGAACAGCAGGAGCCCCAGCCCCAGGCCGGCAAACACGGCGGCGATCATGTTCACGATCACCGCCGTGAAGGTGACTGCGGCGACCAGCGCGAGGTCTTCGCGCGCATGGCCCTGCAGCTCCTGCCCGGCCAGCCAGCGTCGCAGGTTGCCGGTGGATGTGCGGTCGACGATGAACCAGGCCTCGGCCAGCAGGGTGCCGACCACCGCCGCCAGCGGGGTCCAGGTCACCAGCCCGCTCAAGGCGATGGCGCCCATGATCACCGCAGTGGCCACCATGGTGGCGGGGCCAATCGGCGTGTCACGGGCGCCGACGGAAGACGACTGCACGGACCCCGACAACGGCGCGGAGCCGGCGAGCCCCGCCAGGGCATGCCACCCGGCCAGCCACGCCTGCGATAGGCGGCCCTCGCGCGGCTTGCCGTCGGCGTGGCTCAGGAGCTGCGCGGTGAGCGTCGTGTTCACGAACATCATCGTGCCCAGCACCGCCGCATGGCCCGCGACGACGCCTGCGACGGCCCCCACCGGCACGCCAGGAGCGAGAAAGGCGCCGAAGTCGGCCGCCATCCACGGCAGCCGCGCGTCAGGTGCTGCGGTGCCCAGCATGGCGACGGCATACCCGCCGGCCTTCCACGCCAGTCCGGCGAGCAGGCCCACGGCGAGCGCGGTGGTGGCGGCCGGCCAGCGCGGACGCCAGCGGCGCACCGCGAAGCCGGTGACGAGCGACACGCCGGCCACGGACAACACCACGCGGGCGGGTTCGGATGCGAGCAGGCCTGCCGCGGCTTGCACTTGCGAGATCACCAGCACCACCGCAATGCTCGTGGCGAAACCGGCGAATACCGGGGCCGGGATGTAGCGCGAGAAGCGGTCGGCACGCACCATGTACAGCACACCCATCCAGATGCCTGCACCCGTCACCAGCGCTGCCAGCAACGCCAGCCGCACACCGGTCGTGTCAGGCAGCGACCAGTCGGCCAGGTGCGGCACCAGCTGGCCGAGCATGGCGGCGAGCGTGGTGGCTTCGAAGAAGCGGGCGGCGTACAACAGGGGCCGGCGCGAACGCACCGCGGCAATGTGCAGGAAGGCGAGCGCGAGCAGCGTGGCCAGCACCCCGGCGCTCAGCACCTCGGGGCCGAATTGCGACAGCACCAGCGTGGCCGAGCCCAGGCTCAGGGGCACCGTGAAGGCGGCCGCTTCCAGCGCGCCGAACGCGCAGGTGCGCCATCCGGCAGGTGCAGGAGCCGCGGGCTCGATGGGCGTGAAGGTGCTGACTTGGCTCAAAGTGTGCAGGCATTGGAACCATGGCCCCCTGCGCGGTCAATCCCACTAAAGTGGTCGAGTGCACACTAGCTAAAGCGGCCGGGTGCGCGCCAGCGGCGGGTTGTTCGCGAAGTAGCGCTCGATGCCGCGCATCAGCGCGTCGGCCAGCTGGTCCTGGTATGCGTCGCTGCGCAGGCGGGCCTCTTCCTCGGGGTTGCTGATGAAGGCGGTTTCCACCAGCACGCTGGGGATGTCGGGCGCCTTCAGCACGGCGAAGCCGGCCTGTTCCACGTGCCTCTTGTGCAGGCGGCCTACGTGGCCGATCTCGCCGAGCAGCGCGCTGCCCAGCTTGAGGCTGTCGTTGATCTGCGCCGTGGTGCTCATGTCCAGCATGGCGCGCATCACGTGCGCTTCCTGCGCCTTCACGTTGACGCCGCCCACCAGGTCGGCCTTGTTCTCCTTGTCGGCCATCCAGCGCGCCGCGGTGCTGGAGGCGGCGCCCTGGCTCAACGCGAACACCGAAGCCCCGCGCGCCGTCGGCTCGATCCAGGCGTCGGCATGGATGCTCACGAACAGGTCGGCCTGCACGCGCCGCGCCTTCTGCACGCGCACGTGCAGGGGCACGAAGAAGTCGGCGTCGCGGGTGAGGTAGGCGCGCATCGGGTTGCCGTTGACGGTGGTGGCGTTGATGCGGTCGCGCAGGCGCACCGCGACCTGCAGCACCACGTCCTTCTCGCGCGTGCCGTTGGGGCCGATGGCGCCCGGGTCCTCGCCGCCATGGCCCGGGTCCAGAGCGATGATGATCAGCCGGTCGGTCTTGGGGGCGGGCACTTTCAGCGGCCGGTCCATGCTGGCCACCGTGGTCGACGGACGGTTCGCCTTCTCGCTGCGCTCGGCGATCAGTTCGCCCAGCGGGTCGCCGGGCGCCGGGGCCGGCGCCGGCACCGGCCCGCGGTCCTTCACCTCGGCGATCAGCGCCTCGAGCGGGTCCGCGGCCTTCAACGGGTAGAAGTCGAACACCAGCCGGTGCTGGTAGGCCGCGATGGGCGGCAGGTTGAAGGCCTGCGGCAGCACCGGCTGCTTCAGGTCGATGACCAGCCGCACGACGTTGGGGGCCTGCTGCCCCACGCGGATGCCGGCGACGAACGGGTCGTCGGTCTTCACCTGCGCCACCAGTTCGCGCAGCGCCGGGTTCAGCTCGATGCCTTCGATGTCCACCGCAAAGCGCGGCGGCGAGCTCACCATCACCTGTTTCGACGCGAGCAGCCCGTCGGATTCGATGGTGACGCGCGTGTAGTCGGCCGCGGGCCACATGCGCACCGCGACGATGGTGGCGCCGCGCGCGATCTGGTGCGCGCCGAGCAGCAGCACGACGGGGCCGGAGCGCAGGATGTCGCGCCGCTTCATGCCAGCAGCTCCTCGCCAAGAGGCGTGTTGGCCGTGATCGTGACGTTCCGCTCGTCGTTGGCCAGGGCTTCGATGCGCACCTGCAGGTCGGCCACCGGCAGCGCTGCCGCGGCCTTCTCGGGCCATTCGGCCACCTTCAGGCCCGGACCGGCGAAAATGTCGCGCAGGCCCGCGTCTTCCAGCTCGCGCGGGTCGTCGAAGCGGTAGAAGTCGAAGTGCCAGGCCGGGAACCCGGCGGCCTCGTGCGGCTCCACCACGGTGTAGGTGGGGCTCTTGATGCGGCCCTGCACGCCCAGCGCGCGCAGCAGGTGGCGCGTGAAGGTGGTCTTGCCCGCACCCAGGTCGCCCTGCAGCTCGATGAAAGCCGAGGCGATGCAGGGATGGCGAGCCAGCCGGGCGGCGGAGGCCCGGGTGTCTTCTTCAGTGCGCCAGCGCTCGGTGCGCGTGGCGGTTTCTAGAATCGGCAAAGTGACTTTCAACGGCAGCCAGGTCGGGATTCCGGTGGACCACGAGCGCCTTCGTTCGTGGGCCCGCGAGCTCGGATTTTCCCAGATAGGGGTGGCCGGCGTCGACCTTTCCGACGCCGAGCCGGGCCTCGCCGCGTGGCTTCTTAACGGATTTCACGGTGAGATGGCCTACATGGCCGCCCACGGCATGAAGCGCGCGCGGCCCGCCGAACTGGTGCCGGGCACGATCAGCGTGATTACTGCACGTTTGGACTACCTGCCGGGCGCCACGCCCGAGGGCTGGCAGGCCGTCGAATTCGGGCGGCTGCGCTGTCCGGGCGAGGGCATCGTGTCCCTGTACGCCCGCGGCCGCGACTACCACAAGGTGGTGCGAGCGCGCCTGCAGCGGCTGGCCGACCGCATCGCAGCCGAGGCCGGGCCTTTCGGTTACCGGGTGTTCACCGACTCGGCGCCGGTGCTCGAAGTGGAGCTGGCGTCACGCAGCGGCCAGGGCTGGCGCGGCAAGCACACGCTGGCGCTGCATCGCGAAGGCGGCTCGATGTTCTTCCTGGGCGAGATCTATACTGACCTGCCGCTGGCGCCCACGCCGCCCGAGTCCGACCATTGCGGCACCTGCACCGCCTGTATCGACGTGTGTCCGACCCAGGCCATCGTGGCGCCGTACCGGCTGGATGCGCGCCGCTGCATCTCGTACCTGACGATCGAGCACCACGGCCCTATCCCCGAGGAGTTGCGCCCGCTCATGGGCAACCGCATCTACGGCTGCGACGACTGCCAGCTGGCATGCCCGTGGAACAAGTTCGCGGCGCGCAGCCCGTTGCCCGACTTCGACCCCCGCGAAGGCCTGGCCGGTGGGCAGCTGGCCGAACTCTTTGCATGGAGCGAGGAAGAATTCCTGCAGCGCACCGAGGGCAGCCCGATCCGGCGCATCGGGCACGAGCGGTGGCTGCGCAATATCGCGGTGGCGATGGGGAATGCGTTGGCGAAGCAGGATGACTCACGAATGCGTGCTGCGTTGCAGGCGCGGGTGGGGCACCCGAGTGCGCTGGTGCGCGAGCATGTGTTGTGGGCGCTCGAAGCTGGGGTTTCACCCCAGCCTACGTAGCTGCCGTCACGGCCGCAACACCCCCAACGCAAACGGCAGGCTCACCATGCCCAGCAGGGTCGACAGCGTTACCAGCCCCGCCACATACGCCCCGTTGTAGCCCATGCGCGATGCCAGCACGTAGCAGCTCGACGCGGTCGGCATCGCCGAGAACAGCAGCAGCACCGAAGCCTGCGCCGCATCGAGCCCGAGCGCATGCACGATGCCCAGCGCCACCAGCGGGGTCAGCAGGTGGCGGATGGCGAGCACCGACACCGTCAGCGCTTTCGACTGCGCGAGGGACGAAAACTGCAGGCCGGCGCCGGCCGCCATCAGGCCCAGTGCGATCGACGCCGCGCCGATGCGGTCGAGCGTGGGCGCGACCCAGCCCGGCACCCGAAAGCCCAGCAGGTTGGCGGCCATGCCGGTCGCCGTCGCGATCACCAGAGGGTTGCGCAGCAGCGCGCCGAGAAAGCCGGTCTGCGCATGCCGCGCCATGGGCCACACCGCGCCGATGTTGAACAGCGGCACGCACACGCCGATCAGCACGGCGATCAGCAGCAGCCCCTGCGCACCGGCAATGCGTTCGGCCAGCGCGAGCGCGATGAAGGAGTTGAAGCGAAAAGCCACCTGCGCGCTCGAGGCGTGCTCGCGCGCATCGATGTACCGCTTCAGCCCCGGCAGGTGCGGCAGCGCGTAGGCCATCGCGATCCCGCTCGTGCCCAGCAGCAGTCCGGCAGCCATCAGGCTCGACGTCGAGCCCACGTCGAGCGGGCTCTTCATGATCGACTGGAAGAGCAACACCGGGAACAGGAAGTAATACACCAGGGCCTCGACCTGCTCCCACACAGTACGGTCCAGTGCCGTGTAGCGGCACAGGAGCCAGCCGCACAGGATCAGCGAGAAGTCGGGGAAGAGCAGCTGCGCGAAGTTCACCGGCGCAAGCATAGACGAGCGTTCAGGGCAAACCCGCGTTGTGGAAACCCACACGCGCCGCGCCCCGCCGGGCCGCTAGCATCCCCATCGTTCCCGCAATCCAAGGAGAGGTTCCGATGAAGCGACGTTCGTTGATTGTCCTGCCCGCACTGGTAGCCGTCGCCGGCATGGCGTATGCACAGGGTTATCCCGCCAAGCCCGTGAAACTGCAGGTGCCCTTCGCGCCCGGCGGCACCACCGACATCATTGCCCGCGTGATCTCCGAGCCGCTGGGCAAGGCGCTGGGCCAGCCCGTGGTGGTCGAGAACAAGGCGGGCGGCGGCGGCGTGATCGGCGCGACCGAGACCGTTCGCTCGGCACCTGACGGCTACTCGCTGGGCATGGCGACCGTGTCGACCACCGCGGCCAACCCGGCGATCAACCCCAAGATCCCGTACAACCCGGTCACCGACTTCACGCCCATCATCAACATCGCGGCCACGCCCAACGTGATCGCGGTGCACCCCAGCTTCCCGGCCAGGGACTACAAGGCCTTCGTCGAAGCGATCAGGAAGAGCCCGGGCCGATACTCGTACGCGTCGTCGGGCACGGGCGGCATCGGCCACCTGCAGATGGAGCTGTACAAGAACCTGGCCGGCCTGTTCGTCACGCACATCCCTTACCGCGGCGCGGGCCCCGCGCTGAACGACACCGTCGCGGGCCAGGTGCCGGTGATCTTCGACAACCTGCCCTCGGCGCTGCCCTTCATCAAGGACGGCCGCCTGATTCCCATCGTGGTGGCAGCGCCGCAGCGCCTGAAGGAACTGCCCAACGTGCCGACCTTCAAGGAGGTGGGCCTGGAGCCGGTGAACCGCATGGCGTACTACGGCATCCTCGGCCCCAAGGGCCTGCCGAAGGACGTGGTGGACCGCGTGCACGCCGCGACGGCCAAGGCGCTGCAGGACCCGGCCGTGCGCAAGCGCATCGAGGACACCGGCTCGCTGATCGTCGGCAACACGCCGCAGCAGTTCGCCGACCAGATCAAGGCGGAGTACGCGGTGTACAAGAAGGTCGTGGATTCGGCCAATCTCAAGCTGGACTGAGGCCAAAATGGTGGGCAGCCGAGCTGCCCACCCCACATTGAACGAACCGAACATCGACGCCTTCATCGACGCCCTCTGGCTGGAAGAGGGCCTGTCGAAGAACACGCTGGCGGCCTACCGGCGCGACCTGGCGCTGTATGCCGGCTGGCTGGCGGCCAGGGGCCGGCAGCTCGATGCTTCAGGTGAGGCCGACCTGCTCGGCTACTTCGCCGCGCGCCACCGCGCGAGCCGCCCGACCACGGCCAACCGCCGGCTCACCGTGTTCAAGCGCTACTTCCGCTGGGCGCTGCGCGAGCGGCTGGTCGAGGCCGATCCCACGCTGAAGCTGCAATCGGCCAAGCAGCCGCTGCGCGTACCCAAGACGCTCACCGAAGCGCAGGTCGAAGCCCTGCTGGAGGCGCCCGACGTCGACACGCCACTGGGCGTGCGCGACCGCACGATGCTGGAAGTGCTGTACGCGTGCGGCCTGCGCGTGAGCGAGCTGGTCGGCCTGAAGACCTTCCACGCCAGCCTGGCCGAAGGCGTGCTGCGGGTGGTGGGCAAGGGCAACAAGGAGCGGCTGGTGCCGTTCGGCGAAGTGGCCCGCGACTGGCTGCAGCGCTACCTGGCCGGGCCGCGCGCGGACATCCTGGGCGGCCGCCAGACCGAAGACCTGTTCGTCACGGCGCGCGGCCACGGCATGACGCGCGCCATGTTCTGGCTCATCGTGAAGAAGTACGCCGCACTGGCCGACATCCGCTCGCCGCTGTCGCCGCATACGCTGCGCCACGCCTTCGCCACGCACCTGCTCAACCATGGCGTCGACCTGCGGGCCGTGCAGATGCTGCTGGGCCACGCCGACATCTCGACCACGACGATCTACACGCACGTGGCGCGCGAGCGGCTGAAGCAGCTGCATGCGCACCACCACCCGCGGGGCTAGGCTGGCTCATCAGTAACGTCCGACACGCGGTCGGGCATTCGTCGTGAGCCTTGACAGGCGCCGTTCCGACGAACCGGCCGCGCCGGCACGGCACCATACAACCCCATGAAGATCATGACCTACCTCCACGTGGTGCTTGCCCAGGCCTTCTACCGCTGGGCCATGAGCGAAATCGACCCGACCCATCCGGACGTGCCGCGAATCATGATGCGACAGAAGGAACTCTCCGATAAGGCTTCGCGGCTGTTCGCGTGACCGGCCCCTCGCGCGGCCACGGCACAATGGCGGGCATGGACCAACCGAAACCCGATCGCCAGGCCGCACTCGAACGCGTCAAGAAGGCCGAGGCCGCCGTTGCCGCAGCCCTGCCTTTCCTCACCGGCCGGCAGCCCACCCCCGAAGAACGGGCGGCCCTGAAGGCCGCCACCGAAGAGCTGAAAGCTGCCAACGAAGCGCTGGGCGGCTTCCCGGCCGAGCCCGGCCCTTCCGTCATCGAAAAAGCCGTCGCCGACCTGCGCCGGCGCTCAGGTCGCTGACCAGCCCGGCACCGCAGTAACCGTGGCCTTGCAGGCCGCGTCGATCTTCTCGAACAGCTCACCCATCGTCGCCCGCTTGGACAGCGCCGGGCGCCCGCTCACCTCGCCGTGCAGCGCGCGCGCCTCGGCCGGGCTCACCAGTGCCGTGAGGTAGATCACCGGGATCAAGGCCGTGTCGGCATGGGCCGCCAGCGCCGCTGCCACCTCGCCGCCGCTCATGCCTGGCATGTCGATGTCGCACAGGATGACGTCGGGCTTTTCCGAACGGGCCAGCGGCACCGCCACGCGCGGCTGCACCGTGCAGACCACTTCGTAGCGCTGCGAGAGCTTGGCCGCCAGGTAGGCCACCACGCCGTCATCGTCGTCAACGAGCAGGATCTTCTTGCGCATGGGACGCATGGTATGAAGGGCAGGTGCAACCGTGGGTGAGGGGGTGCCACTTATTTCACGATGGGCCTGCTCGACAGGAAGGGCGCGCGACGAAAGGGCCCGCACCAGCCACGAACGGTACCCCCGTTACGCCGCACGGAAGGCCCGCTTCTTCGCATAATCCTGCGTGGACGCACCCACGACCAGTACGCTCGAAGAACCCAGGCCGGCATCCGACCAGCGCAGCCTCGACCTGAGGGGCGAGTTCGTGGACGCGTACGGGGCGCAGGTGTTCCTGGCGCTGTCGGCGGTGGGGGCGCTCTTCCTGCTGCCGTTCGCCGTCAACAACTTCGTGCAGCAGCGCTGGCTGCTGGGTTCGCTGGCCACGATCGTCGCGCTGTGCCTGGTCGGCAACGCAGTGGCCATAGGGTCCAAGCGCGAGGCCCCGTTTCCGCCGGTGCTGATCTTCGGGCCGGCGCTGGTGGGGCTGGGCGTTGCGATGTACGAGCAGGGCCTGATCGGCATCCTGTGGTCGTATGCCGCGCTGCTGCTGTTCCACTTCGTGCTGCCGCGCGGCACGGCCAACTTCTTCAACGCGACCATCATCGTGCTGGCCACGGTGATGTCGTGGACGCACCTGGGCCCCGCCATCACGCTGCGCGTCACGGTGACGCTGGTGCTCACGCTGCTGTTCGCCAACATCTTCTCGTGGATGTCCGAGGCACAGCGGCGCAAGGAGGCCGAGCACCGCGAGCGGCTCGACCTGCTGGTGCGCGGCACCAACGCCGGCACGCTGGAATGGGACGCCGACGGAACCATGCGCTACTCGGCGCGGCTGCGCCGCATGCTGGGGCGCAAGCTCGACGGCGACCAGCACAGCTTCATGGACATCGTGCATCCCGAGGACCGGCAGCGCGTGGAAGCCCGGGTGCTTTCGCAGTTCGCACAGGTCGGCCCGCCCATGGGGATCGTCCCGCTGCCGCCGGACGACTTCAGGCTGCTGCACGCCTCGGGCTCCGAGATCTGGGTGCACACCGAGGGCATCGCCGTCACCGACTCGCGCGGCCGCACGCGCCGCTGCGTGTGTTCGTTCCTCGACATGACCGAGCGGGTGCAGGCCGAGCTGTCGCTGCTGCGCTGGCACGAGCAGGTGCGCGAGCAGGCGCGCCAGCTCGAGGAGCAGAACACGCGGCTGCGCGAGGCCATGCGCATGCGCGAGGAGGTCGAGCGCATCGCGCGCCACGACCTGAAGACGCCGCTGGCGAGCATCGCGTCGGTGCCTCGCATGCTGCGCGAAGGCGGCCGGTTCGGCCCGCGTGAAGAGGAGCTGCTGGCGATGGTGGAGCACGGCGCGTTGCGCGTGCTGAGCATGGTGAACCTGTCGCTCGACCTGTACCGCATGGAAGAAGGCAGCTACCGCCTGCGCCCGCAGCCGGTGGACATTGCACAGGTGGCGCGCACGGTGGCGCGCGAACTGCACGGGCACGCCGACACCAAGCGCGTGTCGCTGCACCTGGACCTCGCGCTGGACGCGCCGGCCGCGCGCGGCGAGGACCTGCTCTGCTATTCCACGGTAGCCAACCTGATGAAGAACGCGGTGGAAGCCGCGCCCGACGGCAGCACGGTCCGCATCACGGTGCGCGAGCGCGATGGCAGGGTGGAGCTCGAGCTCCACAACCAGGGCGTCGTACCCGAGCCTGTGCGCGCCACCTTCTTCGAGAAGTACGCCACGCACGGCAAAGCCGGCGGCACGGGGCTGGGCGCCTACTCGGCCCGGCTGATGGCCCGGGTGCAGGGCGGCGACCTGCGCATGGCGACCGCAGCCGATGCGGGCACCACGCTCACGCTGGTGCTGCCGGCGTGGAACGCCGCCTCGCAGCCCGCGGTCCAGGCCGTTGCCGAGGCCAGCACCGAAGCGCTGCCCGCGCCCGGCGCGGCCGATGCGTGGCCGCCGCTGTCGCTGCTGCTGGTGGACGACGACCCGTACAACCTGATCGTGCTGAAGAGCCTGCTGCCGGTGCCGCCGCTGAAGGTGCGCGAAGCGATCAACGGGCGCGCCGCGCTCGAATGCGTAGCTGCCGAGCGGCCTGATATCGTGTTCCTCGACCTGCAGATGCCGGTGATGGGCGGGCCCGAGACGATCGGCCGCATCCGTGAGCTGCAGCGCGAGCTGGGCCATCCGCCCAGCGTCGTCGTCGCCTTCTCGGCATGGGACGACGAGGTGACCCGCAACCAGTGCGCGCAAGCCGGCTTCGACCATTACATCGTCAAGCCCGCGTCGCGCGAGGAAGTGCTGGCGATCCTGCGCGGCCGCGCACCGGTGGACTCCGGAGATGACCGGCCCGAGGCGGTGGATGCCGAAGCGCTGGCCCTCATGCCCGAGTTCGTCGAGTCGCGCCGCATGCTGCTGGGCCAGTTGCGCGAAGCGGCCGAGCAGGGCGACCGGCGCACGCTGCATGCCACCGCACACATGCTCACTGGCAGCCTGGGGATGTACGGCTTCGACACCGCCAGCGAGATGAGCCGGCGCATCACCGCGCACGCGCAGGCGGGCGAGCTCGGCTGGCTGCGCGAGCGTTGCAACGAACTGTCGCTGCAGTTCGAGCAGGACCAGGTGGTGGTGCAGCAGGGGATGCGCTGCTAGGGCACCGGGAACTGCAGGCTGAAGTTTTCCTCCACGCCGTTGCGCGAGATCTTCACCCGCGTGTCCTTGGTCCCGCCAACCAGGTGGACGATGCCCAGCACATGCCACGGCGGGTAGGGCTCGCAGAACCTGGCGCGGTCCTCGCGCCACCCCGGCGTGGCCGAATGGCACAGCCAGTTGCACAGCGCTGGCAGCGGCAGCACGGGCGGGCGCTCCACCCACAGCATCTGGTTCAGCGCCGTCTGGTCGCACACGTGGTGCCCCTGCGACTTCGCGATGCCTTGCGTGAAGTAGCGGTTCCACAGGCCCCAGTGCGGCGCGTCGACGTGCAGCGAGAACACGCCGGCGTTGAAGTAGCGGTCCCACAGCACGCGTTGCACCGCCTTCTCGTCGAAGTAGTGCCGCATGCCGCGTTGCCGCCAGGTCACGAAAGCGGGCTGCGGGTGGTAGCAGCGGTCGTGCTCGGGCACGAGCCCCATGGCGCCCGAGGCGGCCGAGCGGAACATCCATTCGACGGCGAATTGCTCCTGCACCCAGGTGTCGCTGTCGAGCCAGAGGTAGAGGTCGTAGCCGGGAAAGTAGTCGCGCAGGAAAGGGCGGGCCGTCAACGCGCGCAGGTGGGGCTTCGCAACACGCAGCGCGGGGTCGACCTTCAGGTCCCAGCCCGGCCGCACGACGTGCCGGGCGTACCGGCCGACCCATTCGAGGCTGGCGGCAGACAGCCCGAGGTCGAGCACGGCGAGGTCGGTATAGGGTTGTGGTTGCCACTGCTGCAACGACCGCAACAGGCCGCGCAGCAGGGCGGAGAAGGCTTCGTCGGCGCCGGTGACGATGAGGGTGCGCATCGGCCGCCAGCGTACCACCGGCGGGCGGGCGAAGCGCTCAGCGGGTCGAGCCCTTGCCTAGCCGTGCGCCGACCGCGTAGCGGCCCTGTGCGTCGCGTTCCACCCTCACCACCTCGGCCGCCATCGGCTCGGGGTGCTTGTCGTCGGGCAGGTGCCTGACGCTCACCTGCACGTTGGCGCCCGGCGCCAGCGGCTGTTCGGTGACGAAGCCGACGCCGGTCTCGCTCAGGTCGGTGAGCTTCGCCTTGGCGCCGCTCACGTCGAGTGAAAATCGTGAGCTGTAGCGCGGCGCGCGCCGCT
Source organism: Burkholderiales bacterium (assembly GCA_016213325.1). Lineage (GTDB taxonomy): Bacteria > Pseudomonadota > Gammaproteobacteria > Burkholderiales > Burkholderiaceae_C > Ramlibacter. The sequence goes on from JACRAY010000009.1 coordinate 178,901, forward strand.
TGTCCTGCTTGCTGTCGCCCATGGTGGCCCCCGGTAAGTCATATGAGGGCTCATGCTGGGAGCAGGCTGAGCAGCGCTATGTAGGAGCCAGTCGACTCGTCTTGTCGGGCGAAGCTGGGGCGCAGCCACGGGCTCCGTTTTCGCGCGTGCGTCAGGCACGCGCTGCGGGCGGTCAGCGGCGCGAAGCGTCCGCCTGCACCGCCGGCACCAGCCGTGACGCGCGCCGCAGGCGCGTCGTCATGGCTAGGAGTTCATGATGGCGACCGAACGCGGGTTGCAGTAAGCCAGCACCGCCTCGGGGCCGCCCTCGGAGCCATAGCCCGAATCCTTCACGCCGCCGAAAGGCATCTCGGCCGAAGGCATGGCGGGCATGTTGATCCACAGCATGCCCGCTTCGATGCGGCGGGTCATCAGGTCGGCGTTCTTCAGCGAGCGCGTGAAGCCGTACGAGGCCAGGCCATAGGGCAGGCGGTTGGCTTCGGCGATGGCGGCTTCCAGCGAGCTGAAGCTGCGGATGGCGGCGATGGGGCCGAACGGCTCGTCATTGAACACTTTGGCTTCCAGCGGCACGTTGGCCAGCACGGTGGGCTGCCAGAAGTTGCCGGTATCGCCGATGCGCGCACCGCCGGCCAGCACCTTGGCGCCGCGGTCCACCGCGTCCTTGGTCACTTCGGCCATGGCCGTCACGCGGCGCGGGTTGGCCAGCGGGCCCATCGTGGTGCCCTCCGCCAGGCCGTCGCCGACCTTCAGCTTCTGAGTCTGCGCGGTGAACGCCGCGGCAAACTCATCCGCGATGCTTTCGTGCACCAGGAAGCGCGTGGGCGAGATGCACACCTGGCCCGCGTTGCGGAACTTGGCGGCACCCGCGCACTTCACGGCCAGCGCGATGTCGGCGTCTTCGGCGACGATCACCGGCGCGTGGCCGCCCAGCTCCATCGTCACGCGCTTCATGTACTGGCCGGCCATGGCGGCGAGTTGCTTGCCCACCGGCGTGGAGCCGGTGAAGGTGATCTTGCGGATGACCGGGTGCGGGATGAGGTAGCCCGAAATCTCGCCCGGGTTGCCATAGACGAGCTGCAGCACGCCTTGCGGAATGCCCGCATCGGCAAAGGCCTGGACGAACGCGGCGGGCGCCGCCGGGGTTTCTTCGGGCGCCTTCACCAGCACCGAGCACCCGGCAGCCAGCGCGGGCGCGACCTTGCGCACCACCTGGTTGATGGGGAAGTTCCACGGCGTGAACGCGGCGACCGGGCCCACGGGATCGTTGATCACCATCTGGCGCATCTGCACGCTGGTGCGCGACGGCACGATGCGGCCATACACGCGCATGCCTTCGTCGGCGAACCAGTCGGTGATGTCGCCGGCGGCCATCACTTCGCCCTTGGCCTCGACCAGCGGCTTGCCCTGTTCCTGCGTGAGCAGCGGGGCGATCTCGGCGGCGCGTTCGCGCAGCAGCGTGGCGGCCTTGCGCATGATCTTGGCGCGCTCGGCCGGCACCATGTCGCGCCAGGTCTCGAAGCCCTTCTGCGCGGCGGCCAGCGCCTTGTCCAGGTCGGGCTTGCCCGCGTGCGCGACGCGGCCGATCTCGGCGCCGGTGGCGGGGTTGTGCACGGCGAGCGTGCGGCCGTCGGCGGCGTCCTGCCATTGGCCGTCGATGAAGAGCTGGGTGTTGCGGTAGGTGGTCATGATTGGCAAGTGTAGCGCTGGGGCGCTGGGGTTTCACCCCAGCCTACCGATACCCCGGGTCTCTCGGGTGAACCCGATCACTCCCGGTCGCGTGGGTGAACCGTAGGCTGGGGTGAAACCCCAGCTGCCTTTCACGTCACCGGCGCCGGATTGAACAGCACCAGCGAGTTATGCAGCTTCCACTGCTCGGCCCAGGTACGCTTGCGGCCGCTCGCCACGTCGAGCATCAGGCGAAACAGCTCCCAGCCCAGTTCCTCGATGGTGGCCTCGCCGTCGGCGATCTTGCCGGCGTTCACGTCCATCAGGTCGTGCCAGCGGCGCGCCAGGTCGCTGCGCGTGGCCACCTTGATCACCGGCACTTCGGCCAGCCCGTAAGGCGTGCCGCGGCCGGTGGTGAAGACGTGCAGGTTCATGCCGGCGGCCAGCTGCAGCGTGCCGCAGATGAAGTCGCTGGCTGGGGTGGCGGCGTATGTGAGGCCTTTCGACTTGAGCTTCTCGCCGGGCGCCAGCACCCCCGTGATGGGCGCCGAGCCCGATTTCACGATCGAGCCCATTGCCTTTTCGACGATGTTGGACAAGCCGCCCTTCTTGTTGCCGGGCGTGGTGTTGGCGCTGCGGTCCACCGAGCCGCGTGACAGGTACGCGTCGTACCAGGCCATCTCGCGGATCATCGCTTCGGCCACTTCGGGCGTGGCGGCGCGCGACGTGAGCTGGTCGATGCCGTCGCGCACTTCGGTGGTCTCCGAGAACATCACGCTGGCGCCGGCGCGCACCAGCAGGTCGGTGCAGAAGCCCACGGCGGGGTTGGCGGTCGCGCCGGAGAACGCATCGCTGCCACCGCACTGCACGCCCACCACCAGCTCGCTGGCCGGTACCGTCTCACGGCGGCGTGCGTTCAAGCGCTCGAGGTGATGCGTGGCTTGCCGCATGATCGAGTCCACCATCGACATGAAGCCCACGTGCGCATCGTCCTGCAGGCACACCACGTCGAGCGCGGTCTCCACGTTGCGCTCGTCGACCAGTGGGATGGTGCCGGGCGGCATCAGCCTGTCGGGCTGCAGCTTCTCGCAGCCGAGGCTCACCACCATCACCTCGCCGCCGAAGTTGGGGTTGAGGCTGATGTTGCGCAGCGTGCGGATCGGGATCACCGCGTCGGGCGCGTCGATGGCCACGCCGCAGCCGTAGCCGTGCGCCAGCGCCACCACGTCGTCCACGTGGGGGTACTTCGGCAACAGCTCGCGCTTGATGCGCTGCACGGCGAAGTCGGTGACGCCGGCTACGCACTGCACGGTCTGCGTGATGGCCAGGATGTTGCGCGTGCCCACCGAGCCGTCGGCGTTGCGGTAGCCCTCGAAGGTGTAGCCCTCCAGCGGCGCCATGGGCTCGCGCTTGGCGGTGGCGATGGGCAGGCCCTCGAGCTCGCGTGCTTCAGGCATGCGCAGCAGGCGCTCGTGCACCCAGCTGCCCGCGGGGATATCGTTGAGCGCATAGCCGATGGTCACGTTGTAGCGGCGCACCGCGCTGCCCGCTGGCAGGTCGCTGAGCGACACCTTGTGCGCCTGCGGCACTTTCTCGCGCAGCACGAGGCCCGATGCGAGCGTGGTGCCGGCAGGCAAGCCGCCGTCGTTGGCGACGATCGCCACGTTGTCGGCGGGGTGCATGAGGATGGTGTGGGCTTGCATGGGGATCTTCAGGAAGTGGTGGTCGAGGCGCGCTCGACGATGCGAAAGCCCAGGTCGACGATGGGCTGCCCGGCCGGCTGGCCGTTGCAGCGCTTGACGATGAGTTGCGCAGCGGTGCGGCCGATGCCCGCCGCGTCGATCTCCACGGTGGTCAGGGCCGGGTGCAAGTGCGCGGCAAAGTCGGTATCGCCGAAGCCCACCACCGCCAGGTCCTGCGGGATGCGCAGGCCTCGCGCGTGCGCCTCGACCACCACACCCTGTGCCAGGCCGTCGGAGCTGCAGCACACGGCCTCGAGCTTCGGGTCCTGCTCCAGCAGGTTGGCCAGCGCCCGGCGGCCGAGCGCGAGGTTGCTGGGCGCCTTCACGTAAGCCGTCGCGGCGCCACGGCCGAGCGCGGCCACGAAGCCCTCGCGGCGCTGCAGCGCCCGCGGGTCGTCGCCGGTGGCGATGCCGATGTGCTGCCAGCCTTTGGACTGGAAGAAGCCGGCGAGCGCGATGCCTACCTTCAGGTGCGAAAAGCCCACCACCATGTCGACCGGGCGATCCGTGAGGTCCCAGGTTTCCACGACGGGGATGCCGACACGCCGCAGTTGCTCGCGCGCCTTCGGCGAATGCAGCAGGCCGGTCACGACGACGCCGTCGGGCCGCCGGCCCAGCATGGTGTCGACCAGCGATTCTTCGCGTGCGTAGTCGTAGCCGCTTTGTCCCAGGATCAGCTGGTAGCCGCTCTCGTCGAGCGATTGCGTCAGGGCCTGGATGGTCGGCAGGAACTGCGGCACCGAGATGATGGGCACCAGCCCGGCGACCGTCATCGAGCGCTTCGACTTCAGCCCGCCGGCCAGCAGGTTGGGGATGTAGCCGGTAGCGCGCGCCGCGGCCTGCACCCGCTCGATGGTGGCCTTGGACACCACGCCCGGGTTGCTGAGCGCGCGTGAGGCCGTGATCAGCGAAACGCCCGCCTCACGCGCTACGTCGTGCAGGGTGATGGTTTTCACATGACAACGGTAACATCCGGCGGTTTCATTTGGAGAGTAGGCGATTTTCGCCTACAAATGATAACGTTGTCAAACGCTAGGGCTTCTCGTAGCCCTTGGCCCGCACGTCGAGCTGCAGGCTGCGCGGGTCGCGCTTGAAGTACAGGCCGCCCTCGCGCGTCGAATGCCCGGCCAGGTAGGGCAGGTCGAAGCCGCTTTGCTCCACTTGTCGCCCGTCCTGCGTCAGCGTGCCTTCGATCTTCAGCCCCGCGGCGGTCGATTCGCTGCGGTTGTGCACACGCACGACGACGGTGTAGCCGCCGTCGTGCGCGTGGATGCCCGTGACGCGCACCTCCGGCGAGGGTGGCACACGCTCGCCATCGAGCGCCTGCGCGAGCAGGTAGCCCAGCGCCGACAACACCAGCACCAGCCCCAGCAGGCCCACCAGCCATTCCCAGGCGGGCGGCGCGTCGTTGCCGTTCACAGGATCAACCTCGCCGATGCGGCGCCGATGGCTGCCGGGAAGCCGAGGATGGTAACGGTCTTCAGGGACTCCAGGGCCGACAGGCCGTCGAGCCGGCCGAACGACCACAGGATGTAGGCGCACAACAGCAGCACGATGGCGTAGCCCGCGATGGTGAAGCGCAGGAACACGCTGGCCACCGAGTCTTCGGTCGCGGTGCCCGGCGCGCGCGAATGGAATTCGACGCTGTAGACGAACGCGTGCATCAGGGCGATCGACAGCAGCATCACCCCCAGCGCCTGCGCCTCGCCGGCGCGCAGGGCCAGCAGCAGGATCTCTTCGGTCGGCGCCAGGTTGAAGCCGAGGAACACAGCGCCCACGGCCATGATGAACAGTTCGCTGGCATACCGGCTGCCGGGCCCGGACGAGGCTTGCGCAGGATGGCGCAGGCCCAGCATCGACTGCGCGAGCAGCGCGCCCACGCTGGCCGGCACGGCCTGCAGCACGATGGTGCCGACGGCGTCGCGCAGCGGCGTGCCGCGCCCGAGGATGCCCAGCACGAAGAGCACCGCTGCCGCCGACGTGAAACCGACGGCCAGTGCCACCAGCGCATCGAGCACGTCGTCGCGCCAGCTGAAGGTCTCTTCGAACCCCGCATGCCACGACAGCACCACGAGGAACGGGAAGAACAGCACGAGGAACAGGGCCTGTCGCGCCGGCTGCATGGTGAAGCCGAGAGACCACATCTCCATGGTCATGAGCAGCGGCAGGCTGAAGATGGCAGCCCCTGCATAGGCGCGCGCCAGCCCCACGGCGAAGTGCCTGCTGCTGCTGTGCTCGTGGGCAGCCGCGTGCGCCATCGCAAGCCCCTCAGAACCTTTTCATCAGGCCCAGCAGGCGCCGCATGGCGGGGCTGTACGGCGGCAAGAACAGCTTCATCCCGTTGAAAGCCGACTGGCGGAACACCGGCTTCAACTTGCTGAAGGTGTCGAAGCCCCACTGCCCGTGGTAGTGGCCCATGCCCGAAGCGCCGACGCCGCCGAACGGCAGGTTGTCCTGCGCGATGTGCAGCAGCGTGTCGTTGACGGTGACGCCGCCCGCGGGCAGCGTGCGCAGCGCGTGCTCGGTGCGCTGCGAGTCGCGGTCGAACCAGTACAGCGCCAGCGGGTGCGGCCGTGACATGACGAAAGACATCGCCTCGTCGATGCTGTCGTAGGGCACGATGGGCAGCACCGGGCCGAAGATCTCCAGCCGCATCGCGGTGCAATCGGCCGGCGCGTCCAGCAGCAGCGTGGGCGCAAGGCGGTGGCGTGCGTCGTCGCGCGCAGCGCCGTCGAACAGGACTTCGGCTCGCGCGCCGTGCCGCCCCGCATCGTCGATCTTGCCGGTGAGACGGTGGTACTGCTGCGCGTTGACGATGCTGCAGTAGTTGGCATCGGCCAGCCCGAGCGGGTAAGTGCGTTTCGCCTGTGCCCGCGCCAGGTCGACGAAGGCCGGCAGGTCGCCCCGCGGCACCAGCACGTAGTCGGGGGCTATGCAGGTCTGGCCGGCATTGAGCAGCTTGCCCGCGAGAATGCGCTCGACCGCATGCTCCAGCGGATAGCCGGGTGCCACGACGGCCGGCGACTTGCCGCCGAGTTCCAGCGTCACCGGGGTCAGGTTGGCCGCGGCCGCGATCATGACCTTGCGGCCGACCGGGGTGGAGCCGGTGAACAGCAGGTGGTCGAACGGCAGCGCGCTGAACTGCGCCGCGACGTTCGCGTCGCCGGTCACCACGCACACTTCTTCGGGGGTGAACACCTTGGCGCACAGTTGCTGGAACAACTCGCTGAACGCGGGCGTGAACTCCGACATCTTCACCATGACGCTGTTGCCCGCCGTGATGGCTGCGGCCATGGGGCCGATGGCCAGGTACAGCGGGTAGTTCCACGGCACGATCACGCCCACCACGCCCAGCGGCTGCGGCAGCACCTGCGCGCGCGCCGGCAGGAACCACTTGCCCACGCCCGCGCGCCGCGGCTTCATCCAGCGCTTGCCGTGGCGCAGGCCGGTCTTCACCTCTTCGAGGCTGGGCCAGATCTCCGCCAGCTCGGTTTCGATGGCCGGCCGGCCGCCGAAGTCGGCGTCGATCGCGCGGCAGATTGCGGCTTCCTCGTCCTGCAGCATCTGCAGCAGCTTGCGCAGCCGTTCGGCCCGCGTCTCCCAGGTGGGGAAGGGCGCGGCGAACCGGGCAGCGCGCTGGCGCTCGAAGGCGAGCGCCACGTCGGTGGGGGTGTCCAGGGGGTTCATGGCGCGAATGGTAGGGGGTTCAAACCTTGGCGTCGATCACTTCGGAGGCCGTGCGGAAGGCGTCCAGCGCCGCCGGGAAGCCGCAGTACACGGTGGCATGCAGGAAGATTTCCTGCAGCTCCTCGGGCGTCACGCCGTTGTTCAGTGCGCCGCGCACGTGGACCTTCAGCTCGTGGGTGCGGCCCAGCGCGACCAGCATGGACACGGTGACGATGCTGCGCGTCTTCAGGTCGATGCCATCGCGCTGCCAGGTGTTGCCCCAGGCATGGCGCGTCACCTGCTCCTGCAGGGGCGCGGTAAAGGGCGTCACGCGGCCCAGCGCGGCGTCGACGTACTCATAGCCGAGCACGGCGCGCCGCGTGGCGAGGCCGGCTTGCGTGTCGGGGTGGTTGGACAACAGGGACATGGGGACACTCCTTGCATGGGAAGCGGACCATGCTAACGTAGCGCCATGGGAATGCTGCAAGACCGGGTAGTGATAGTGACGGGCGCTTTCGGGGTGCTCGGCCGTGCGACGGCGCGCACGCTGGCGGGGCACGGCGCGAAACTGGCGCTGGTGGATGCGGGGCAGGCGCCGGCCGACGCGATCGATGGGCTCGTGTTGCCCGGTGTCAACCTGTCGGATGCGGCGGCCACGCAGGCGATGGTGGCCGAGGTCGTCGCGAAGCTCGGCTCGCTCGATGCGGTGGTCAACATCGCGGGCGCCTTCCGCTGGGAAACCGTGGCAGACGGCGACCCGGCCACCTGGGACTTCCTGTTCAACGTGAACCTGAAGACGGCGCTGAACACCTGCCGCGCGAGCCTGCCGCACCTGGCGGGCAGCCGGCACGGGCGCATCGTCAACGTGGGTGCTGCGGCCGCAGGCAAGGCCGCGGCGGGCATGGGCGCCTATGCCGCGTCGAAGTCCGCGGTGCTGCGCCTGACCGAGGCGCTGGCCGAGGAAACCAAGGACCGCGGCATCAATGTCAACGCGGTGCTGCCCAGCATCCTGGACACACCCGCCAACCGCAAGGACATGCCGAAGGCGGACCCTGCCAAGTGGGTGGCGCCGGAAGCGCTGGCCGACGTGATCGCTTTCCTGCTGTCGGATGGGGCGCGTGCGATCACCGGTGCGGGTATTCCCGTGACGGGCCGGGTCTGACAGAGGCGCAAGTCTTATGTGCGTTCGCCGATGTCCCAGGGATTGGTCAGAGCCAGTCCGCAGCCCTCGAAGTCGGAGACGTTGCGTGTGGCCAGGCCCAGACGGTGACTCAGGGCAATCGCTGCGATCTGGGCATCGAACTGGGAGATGGGCGTCCCTGCGCTGCGCCGGGTAGCGACGACTACGGCATATTCGGCCGCGGATCCTGAGTCGAACGGGAGGACGCGGCCGGAAAAATCCTCAAGGAACATCGCCTCCAGCGCCTGCTCCAGCCGTTGTCGTCGCTTGCCGGCAGGCAAAAGGCGTGCCCCGAGCATCATCTCGGCTTGGGTCACCGAACTCACGAACAGGCCGTTGGCAGGTTGCGATGCAATCCAGGTGAGCACCGTCGCATCGGGCTGCGCGCGAAGGAGCTCGGAGAGAACATTGGTGTCGAGGAGGATGCTCATGCGCGCCGCTTGCTTGGCGGCCGGCGTTTGGAGGTCGCTGCACGGGTGGCCTTCGAATCTTCCTCGAAGCTGGGAGGAGCCCGCACTGGCTCACGCGAGGGCACGTTCAGCTTCACATCACCCAGGCCGGCAAACCGGGCACGAATGCGCGATGCCAGGTCCTTGGCGGGGGCAGGTGATTCGAGAAGTGCAGCACGCAGTATCTGCCGGGCCTCCTCTTCCATCGAGCGGTTCCGGCTCGCGGCTCGCATGCGAAGGCCGCGCTTGAGTGACTCGTCCAGGTCGCGGATGGTGAGTGTGGCCATGAGGAAGCTCCTTGGGTCACCCGCATTGTATTCAATGAATGCATTGCAATCAATCGGCGCCCAGTTGCAGCCGGCTGGGCTGCCGCTTCTCCACGGCCCATTTCAGCAACGCAGAGCAACGGTAAACCGCATGCGCGAACTTGCCATAGGGCAGGGTCAAGAACAAGGCCATCACCGTCGCGAGGTGAATGGCCAGCAGCAATCCCATGAACCCCGTGTCGCGCCACGCCAGCAGCGCCAGCCCGGTAAGGCTGGTGGCGAACAGCAGCACGATGAAGGCCCGGTCCATGGGCCGTTGTTTCGGGTCGCCGTGTGACGGATCGCGCCTCAGGTTGAGCCATAGCAGGCCGCCAGGTCCAACGAGCAGGCCGATGCCGCCCAGCGTGCCCAGCACAACCGGCAAGCTCGTGATGGCGAAAGGCGCTTTCAGCCCCAGCACGTAGTGGTAGACCGACGCCACGCAGGTGGACGCGAAGCACAGCATGAAGCCGTAGAAGGTAAGGTGGTGGAAGCGCCGCCGCACCAGCGTGAAGCGGTCGCTCTCCTCGTTGCAGCCGTCGCCGTGGCCGCCGTCCAGGTAGGTGAGGGTAAGGGCGTGGCGCGCTGCTTCGGTGGCTGCGTCGCGACCGACCGGGCCGGGCGATTGGCCGCGCCAGAAGTTGGCCGCGCCTATGCCCAGCGCCAGCACGGCCCAGCCGAACGCCAGGCCGAACATGAAGACCAGCATGTTGTGCGGAAAGATCGCGTAGAAATTGCCGGACAGCGGCTGGTGGATGAGGCTGCCCTTCATCGACAGCAGCATCACCAGGAACAGCGCGAGCCCCGCAACGGTCGCGAGCGCCAGCGCCACGCCGTTGCGCCGGTACAGCTCGCCCAGCGGGCGCGGCCAAGCGTACTCGATGTAGGTCTCCTGCCGCACCTGCGCCATCGCGCGCGGCACGTTGATCGCAAACTCGTGCGGCGGCGCGTACTGGCAGGCGTGCAGGCAGGCGCCGCAGTTGTGGCACAGGTTGGCCAGGTAGTGCGTGTCCGCCGCGTCGAACTCCAGCCGCCGCGTCATGGCCGGGAACACCGCGCAGAACGTCTCGCAGTAGCGGCAGGCGTTGCACACCTGCATCTGCCGCGACACCTCGGCCTGCGCCTGCGAGATCAGGGCCTCAAGCTGCAGCACGCGCGGCCTCCGTCCCTGCGATGCGCCCGAAAGCCGTGCCTATGCTCATGCCGACGCCGGCCGTGTAGCCCTGGCCCAGCACGTTGCCGGCCATCATCTCGCCGGCAACGAACAGGTTGGGGCTGGGCTCGGCGCCGAAGTACACGCGCGCCCTAGCATCCGTCTTCAGGCCGAGATAGGTGAAGGTGATGCCGGGCTTGAGCGCATAGCCGTAGAACGGCGGCGTGTCGATGGGGCGCGCCCAGTGCGTCTTGGGCGGCGCCACGCCTTCGGTGCGGCAATCGTCCAGCACGGTGTGGTCGAAGGTGCCCACGCGGCAGGCGGCGTTGTACGCGTTGAGCGTCTTCATGAATTCGTGGTCGGGCAGCGCCAGCGCGCGGGCCAGTTCGGGCAATGTGTCGGACTTCACGCCCGGGAACACCGGCGGCATGAAGCGGCCGATGGCCTTGCTGTCGATGATGCAGTAGCCGACCTGCCCCGGCTGCATGGCGACCAGGCGGCCCCAGATGGCGTAGCGCTTGGGCCAGAAGTCCTCGCCCTCGTCATAGAAACGCCGGCCTTCGCGGTTGACCATGACGCCGAGCGACACGGCATCCACGCGCGTAACGATGCCGCCGTCGTACAGCGGCGCGCGCGCGTCGATGGCCACGCAGTGCGCCTGCGTCGGGTCGCCGATGATATCGGCGCCCTGCGCCATCATGTGCCTGAGCAGCACGCCCTGGTTGAAGCGGGTGCCGCGGATCAGGAAATTGTCGGCGGGCCATTCACCGCGCTCGTTGCGTCCCCATGCCTCGCGCAGCCATTCGCGGTTGGACTCGAAGCCGCCGCAGGCCAGCACGCAGGCCCTGGCCTCGAAGCGCTGGTTGCCTGACAGGGCAGCGACGAAGCGGCCATCGCGCAACTCCAGCGAATCCACCGGCGTGTCGTAGCGGAGTTCGACGCCCAAGGCCTGCGCGCTGCGGTAGTACGCATTGACCAGCGCCTTGCCGCCGCCCATGAAGAAGGCGTTCGTGCGCGACAGGTGCAGCGTGCCGGCCAGCGACGGCTGGAAGCGCACGCCGTGCCTGCGCATCCACGGGCGGCAGCTGGACGAGGCGCGGATCACCAGCCGGGCCAGCTCTTCGCTGGTGTTGCCGCCGGTCACCTTCAGCAGGTCCTGCCAGAACTCTTCTTCGCGATACGCCTCCACCAGCACGTCCTGCGGCGCGTCATGCATGCAGCGCAGGTTGCGGGTGTGCTGCGAGTTGCCGCCGCGCCATTCGCGCGGCGACGACTCGAGCAGCAGCACGCCGGCGCCGGCTTCGCGCGCCATCAGGGCGGCGCAGAGCGCGGCATTGCCGCCGCCGATCACCAGCACGTCATGCATGGCGCCAAGCGTACACCGGACAGCGCAGAATCCGGGTTTCCCCTCGACTCATGGCCTGTCGATTTCGCGCAGGCTCGATCGTCGTGCTGGCAGGGGGACATCCCCTGCCAACACTTGGAGAGATCGACCATGGAAACCAACACCATCCGCCTGCACCGTGTGCTGCGCACCTCGCCCGACCGCGTCTACCGCGCCTTCACCGAGCCGTCGGCCTTCGAGCGCTGGCTGCCGCCGTTCGGCTTTACCGGCAAGGTGCACGGCATGAACGCGGTTGCGGGGGGCGAATGGCGCATGTCGTTCACCAATTTCGGCACCGGGTTCACGCATTCGTTCGGCGGCAAGTACCACGAGCTGGTGCCGGGCCAGCGCGTGGTGTACGACGCCGCCTTCGACGATCCCCATCTGCCGGGCACGATGAAGACCACCGTGACGTTGAAGCAAGTGTCGTGCGGCACCGAGATGTTGGTGGTGCAAGAGGGCGTTCCCGCCGTGATCCCGGCCGAGATGTGCTACCTGGGCTGGCAGGAGTCGCTGGTTGCGCTCGCGCAGCTCGTAGAGCCGCAGATTCCCGACTGAGCGCGGCCATGGACGACTACCAGCTCGTGCTCGAAGACATCGCCGACTCGCTGCGGCCCGAGCTGGGCAAGGCCGGCCACGTGGCCAGCTACATCCCCGCGCTCGCGCGGGTGCCGGCCGCGCACTTCGGCATTGCGCTGCGCACCGCCGATGGCGTGGAGGCGCATGCGGGCGACAGCACCACCGGCTTCTCGATCCAGAGCATCTCGAAGCTGTTCACGCTGACGTTGGGCATGCAGCATGTGGGCGAGCGGCTGTGGGAGCGCATCGGCCGCGAGCCTTCGGGCAACCCGTTCAATTCGCTGTTGCAGTTGGAGTCCGAGCAGGGGATCCCGCGCAACCCCTTCATCAATGCCGGGGCGATTGCGGTGACCGACCGGCTGCTGCATTACTGCGACCCGAAGCGCGCCGTCCTGGAGCTGCTGTCCGGCTTGTGCGAGGAGCCGGTGCGCTTCGACGAGGAAGTCGCGGCGTCGGAGGCGGAAACGGGGTTTCGCAACATCGCGCTGGCGAACTTCATGAAGGGCTTCGGGCGTATCGACCACGATGCGCAAACGGTGCTGGACGTGTACTTCCACCATTGCTCGATCCGCATGAGCTGCCTGCAGCTTGCGCGCGCCGCAGGGTACCTGTGCCGCGATGGCTTGCATCCTTACTCCGGCGAGCCGGTGCTGACGGGGCGGCAGGCGCGCCGCGTCAATGCGCTGATGCTGACTTGCGGCACCTATGACGCCGCGGGCGAGTTCGCCTTCCGCATCGGGCTGCCGTGCAAGAGCGGCGTGGGCGGCGGCATCGTGGCGGTGGTGCCCGACAAGTTGACGCTGTGCGTCTGGTCGCCGGCATTGGAAGAGAGCGGCAACTCGCTGCTTGGGATGAAGGCGCTGGAGATGTTTACGGCGAGGACGGGGTTGTCGGTGTTCTGATGGCCGCTTACGCCACCGAAACTGGTGAAGAGCGCCTGTCCGCGCCTGGCCGTTCCGGGGGCAGGCCACTCGATGTACTGCGTCGATGCAGTTCCATCATGTCCAGGCATCGAGGCATGTCGCGCGCATCCAGGCATTCCAGCAGCTGGTCGTGCTCCTGGACGGTTCGCACGCGCGCGCTGCCGTCCGCCATCTTCGTAGCGATGAAGACGTCCGCCAGCGCCCAGAGGCGTTTGACCTCCTCGAGGATCAAGCGGTAAGGCGAGAGCGCATAGATCTGGATGTGGAACTCGCGGTTCAGGCGCACCAGCGGCGTCCAGTCTTCCGCGGTGGCGCATTCGCGCATCTCGTCATTGAGCGCCCGCAGCTCCTGCATGCATTGGGCGTCGGGCCATTCGATGGAGGCCAGCAACTCGGTTTCCAGCAATTGCAGGATGCGCCTGATCTGCGCCATCTCGTTCGGGGCGCGCTTCGCTACGAAATAGCCCGAGTTGGGCCGGTGCAGCAGCAAGCCCTGGTCGGCCAGGACATTCAGCGCCTCGCGTAGTGGAACGCGGCTGACCCCAAGCTCTTCGGCCATCTCCTGCTGCCGGATCTGCTCACCCGGGGAGAGTTCACCGGAGATCACTTTGGCGCGCAATCGCTGGAGGGCGCTTTCCATGGCCTTGGCTTTGGGGGCAGTAGGGCTGGGTGTCATTCGGGAAACCTCTTCTCCAGTGTAACCGCTGCATTGACATACATGTTTGAATTCAATTTACGGGTTATCCCTTATCGAATTCTGTATTGAATTCAATATAGTCTGCGCCAGATCAAAAGGCGCTTACCGCGAGGCAGCCATGGCACTACCCCAACCGTTCGTTTTCGACCCGTACTCCGTTGCTGTCCAGGAGAATCCGTACCCCTTCTACAAAGTCCTGCGCGACGGGCACCCCCTGTACTGGTGCGCCAGCGCGAACACCTGGGCGCTTTCGCGCTATGACGACATCGCCGCCGCTTGCAGCGACCCCGCCCGATTCTCGTCGGCGCGTGGCAACGTGCTGGACGACGACCCTGCTCGCATGGGGAACACGCTGGGCACGAGCGACCCGCCCAAGCACGACAGGCTGCGCGGGCTGGTCAATGCGGCCTTCATGCGCGGACGCGTCCTCGAACGCGAGGCCCAGTTGCGTTCGATCACTCGCGAGTACGTGGATGAGTTCGTTTCGACCGGCGGAGGCGACCTGATCCAGAATTTGACCGCCCGTATCAGCACTTCGACGATCTGCGACATCCTCGGCTTCGAACGCGCCGACCACGTCCAGCTGAAGAAGTGGGTCGATGGACTGGTGTACCGCGATCCCGTGACGCGGCAGCTTCCGCCTTCCGGCCACGAGGCGCGCAAGGCGATGGTCGCGTACGCCTCCACGACGATCGAAGCCCGCAGAGTCGAGCCGCGGGACGACCTGATCAGTGCACTGATCGCGGCGGAAGTGGAGGGGAGCAAGCTCACGCCGGCCGACATGATGCACACCGTTGCCACCTTGCTCGGCGCCGGTATCGAAAGCGCCTCCAGCTTCATCGGCAACGCCATGCTCGCGCTCTCGGAGCACCCAGAGCAGGCAGCCCTGCTGGCCTCCGAGCTGGCCATGGCTCCCCAGGCCATCGAGGAGATGCTGCGCTACGACACCCCGACGCAGCGCTTCCACCGGACAGCCACGCAGGACATCGAACTCCATGGCCAGACGATCCGTGCCGGCCAAAGCGTGCTGGTGATGTACGGCTCGGCGAATCGCGATGACCGCAAGTTCCCGGATCCCGAACGCTTCGACCTCACACGGACGCCCGGCCGTCACCTTGCGATGGGCCACGGCACGCACTTCTGCCTGGGCGCGCAGCTCGCGAAGGCAATGAGCCGGATCTTCCTGGAGGAATGGTTCCAGCGTGTCGCAAGCTTCACGGTCCATCACGACCGCGTGGTGCGCATGCACTCGCCGGTATTCCGGGGGTTGAGCTCCATGCCGGTCAGCGTCACCAGGCACTGAGCCCAAGATGGTGCCGTCCCTCGCTCCGTCGAGCACGACCGGGCTGAATGTCCGCGTGGCTCGCATCAATCCTGTGGCCCAGGATGTCATCGCGCTCGAACTGCGGGCGTGCGATGGCTATGCACTCATCCCCTTTGCGGCCGGAGCGCACATCGACGTCGAACTGCCCGTTCGCGATGCCGCAGGGCACTTCATGGTTCGCCAGTATTCCCTGTGCAATGACCCTGCGGAGCACGATCGGTATGTGGTCGCTGTGGGCCGGGATACGCACAGCCGGGGCGGCTCGGCATGGCTGCACGACACCTTGAAGGAAGGCGACACGCTTCGCATCAGCACGCCGCGCAACCACTTCCAGCTCGTGGAAGCAGCGCCGCACTCCGTGCTGGTTGCCGGTGGGATCGGCATCACGCCCTTGCTGGCGATGGTGCGGCGGCTGAGTGCGCTTGGCCGGACCTGGACTCTTTACTACTGCACCCGGACGCCAGTGCGTGCTGCCTTCCTGCAGGAGCTGGCCGCGCTGCCCGGCACCGTGATACCGGTCTACGACGGCGTTGCGGGAGGCAAGCCCATCGACCTGCCCGCCGTGCTGGCGCAGGCAGCGGCAGACGCGCACCTGTACTGCTGCGGCCCGACTTCCCTGATGGAGGCCTTCGAGCGCGCGGCTGGCGGCCGTCCTTCGCACCAGATTCACGTCGAGTGGTTCAAGCCACGGCCCGCCGCCGCGGCGGCGCCGAACGCCGCCGGCGACGATGCGCTCGAGGTGAAGCTGGCCCGCAGCGCCATGACGTTGCCGGTGCCCGCAGGTAAATCGATCCTCGACGTGCTCGTCGAAGCCGGGGTGTCGGTGCAGCACTCTTGCTGCGACGGCGTCTGCGGCACCTGCGAAACGCGTGTGCTCGAAGGCGTTCCGGACCACCGCGATTCGGTGCTGTGCGGCGAAGACGCCAAGTGCACGGACCGCATGATGGTCTGCGTGTCACGCGCTCGCACTCCTTCGCTCACCCTCGACCTCTAAGTCCCACCCCAACCACTCGGAGACAAGCATGAAGCATTGCATCACCCGCGCCCGGCAGATCCTTGGATCGGCGGCGATCGCACTCTCGGTCGCCTTGCCCGCAACGGCGCAGGAGACCATCAAGGTGGGCCTGCTGTTCACCTATTCCGGTCCTTCGGGGATCAGCGGGCAGCTGAGTGACAACGCCATCAAGCTGTTCCAGCAGAAGCACGGAACCACTGCCGGCGGCAAGAAGATCGAGTTCGTGAAGCGTGACACGACAGGGCCGAACCCCGAGGTCGCCAAGCGCCTTGCGCAGGAGCTGATCGTGCGCGAGAAGGTCCAGATCCTCATCGGGCCGGACTTCACGCCGAATGTGCTCGCTGTCGCGCCGCTGGTGACCGAAGCCAGGGTTCCGGCCATCATCACCGGTGCCGCCACGGGCGGCATCGTCGGTGAAAAGTCACCGTACTACATACGCACGTTCTATTCCGTTCCGCAGGTCGTGCGCCCGATGGCGCAGTGGGCCCACCAGAACGGCGTGAAGCGCCCTTATGTCGTGGTGGCCGACTTCGGTCCGGGGCACGATACCGAAGCGACGTTCGCGAAGAGCTTCGGGGACCTCGGCGGCCAGGTCGCCGGCTCCAGCCGCGTGTCGCTGCGCAACCCGGAGTTTTCCAGCTACATGCAACGCATCAAGGACGCGAAGCCCGATGCCGTGTTCGTCTTCCTGCCGATCGGCGAACTGGTACCCCAGTTCCTCAAGGCGTACTCCGACTCGGGCCTCAAGAACACGAACATCAAGTTGCTGGGCACCGGTGACATGAGCGATGAGAGCGTGGTGGACGCCGCGGGCGACGCCGCGCTGGGCCTGATCACCGCGGGTGCCTATTCGCACGTCCACGAGAGCACCCTGAATCGGCGCTTCGTCGCCGAATACACCGAAAGCTTCGGCAAGACGCCGCGTCATACCTCGGGAACGATCGCCGTGTGGGACGCGCTTCGGCTGATCTACGACGGCGTGGCGGCCCAGGGCAGCGCCACGTTCGATCCCGACAAGTTCATGGCCTTCGCACGCGGCCGCACCTTCGAGAGCCCGCGCGGCCCGGTCACCATCGACAAGGCAACGGGCGACATCACGCAGAACATCTACTTGCGCCGGGTCGAGAAGCAACTGGGCATGCTGCAGAACGTCGAGTTCGCGACGATCCCGAACGTTCCGGCCAAGTAGGCAGGCGCTGCCAGGTCGTCTCCCCCGAAGCCCATGTCCGCCTTCCTGACTGTCGTGTTCAACGGCCTTGCCTATGGGGTCTTGCTGTTCATCATTGCCGTGGGGCTGTCGGTGACCATGGGCATGATGCAGTTCGTGAACCTGGCGCAGGTCAGCTTCTCGATGCTGGGCGGCTACGTCATGGTGACGGCGATGGGTTCCCTGGGGGTGCCGTTCCTGGCGAGCCTTCCGCTGGCTTTTGTCGCAGTGGGGTTGTTCTCCATTGTGCTCGAACGGCTGGTGCTGCGGCACTTCTACGGCAGCGACGACCTCACGCAGGTTCTCCTCACGCTCGGCCTCGTGTTCATGTCGATCTCCGCCGTGGCGTATGTCTGGGGACCCTCGTTCCAGCCGGTCAACGTGCCCGCGTGGCTGAGCGGCCAGGAACCGGTGCTGGGACTCATGCTGGAACGTTACCGCATCTTCCTGCTGTTGGCGGGCGGCCTGATCGCCGCCGCGCTGGTCATCGGCCTGGAGCGCACGCGCTTCGGCGCCATGGTGCGCGCGTGCGTGGACAACCGGCGCGCGGCCTCCGGCTGTGGCATCAACACCAACCTGGTCTTCGCCCTGACGTTTGCCCTTGGCGGCGGCCTCGCGGGGCTCGGGGGGGCGTTGTCGGCGAACCTCCTGAGCCTCGACCCGAATTTCCCGCTGCGCTACCTGGTGTACGTGCTGATCGTCGTTTCCGTGGGCGGCATGGGCAACATCACGGGGAGCTTGTTGGCGGCCTTGTTGATCGGCGTGGCCGACGTGGTGGGCAAGTACTACCTCCCCAGCGCGGGTGGGGTGTTCATCTACGTGCTCACGGTGGCCATCATGATGTGGCGTCCGCAAGGGCTGCTCGGAAGGAAAGCGGCCTGACCATGCGCGAACAACTCATCGGATATTTCGCCCAGCGCGTGCGCTGGTCAACCCTGGAAATCGCGTTCTGGGCGGCATGGGTGGTCCTGTTCTTCGTGCCCCAGTCGAACCTGGTGCTGCTGTCGCAGGTGCTCGTCTGGGGCCTGTTCGCGCTCTCGCTCGACCTGCTCCTGGGTTATCGGGGAATCCCTTCCCTGGGCCATGCGGCCTTCTTCGGGATCGGCGCCTACGCGGCGGGATTCCTGGCCAAGTACGGCTGGAACGAGCCCTTGAGCGGCTTGCTCGTGTCGGCCCTGGTCGCGGGGCTGGTCGGGCTGGCCACCGGCCGCATCGTGCGCGGCCTGCACGGCCTGGGACTCCTGATGGTCACCCTCGGGCTGAACATGATCCTGTTCGACTTCGTGCTGCGCTCCACCGGGATCACTGGTGGCGACGACGGCCTGCAGGGCGTGGTGATCGCACCGGTGCTGGGGCTCTTCAGGTTCGACATGTCCGGACGGACTGCGTACCTGTACACCCTCGTGGTCGTATTCCTGTGCGTATTGGCGGTGCGCGCACTGGTGAAGTCGCCCTTCGGGCTGTCGCTGCTGGGTGCACGCGAGAACCCCAGGCGGATGGCGATGCTCGGTGCGCCCATCGAGGGCGACCTCACCCTGGTGTTCGGCATGTCCGCGGCTTTGGCAGGCCTGGCCGGCGCCCTTCTCACCCAGACCACGCAATTCGTATCTCCTGAGGTCATGGCCTTCACCCGCTCCGCCGACGTGCTGGTCATGCTCGTTATCGGCGGCGGTGCGGTGCTGTACGGCGGTTTCGTGGGTGCTGCCGTATTCCTGTTGATGCGCGACTTCCTGTCGGCGTTCAACCCGATCTACTGGTACTTCTGGATCGGGCTCCTGCTGGTGTTGATTGTCTCGGCGTTCCGCAAGGGCATGCTGCCGACGCTAGCAGCCTGGGTGCGCAAGCCGCCTGCCAGGCAGGGACTCGCATGACCATGGTTCTGCAGACGCGAAAGTTGCGGATGGCGTTCGGTGGCCTCACCATCTTCAAGGGCCTCGACTTCGACCTGCGAAAGGGCGAACGCCATGCCGTGATCGGCCCCAACGGCGCCGGCAAGAGCACTTTCGTGAACCTGGTGACCGGGTTGCTTCGACCCACGGGAGGCGAGTTGTTGCTCGACGGAGCGGACGTCACCCGTGCGAGCCCGCAGGAACGCGTGAAGGCCGGCCTGGTACGCACGTTCCAGATCAACACGCTGTTTCCCTCCCTGACACCACTGGAGTCCGTCGTCATCGCCCTCTGTCAGCGCGACGGTGTAGCGAGCCCCTCGCTGCGCGCCGTTCACCGATGCCGGACCCAGATCGATGAGGCGGGGGAACTGCTGGAGCGCTTCGGCCTGCTGGCCGGGTGCCGGACGACGACGCAGGAACTGTCGTACGGCGAGCAGCGCGTCCTCGAGGTCGTGCTGGCGTTCGCCATGCGGCCACGCGTCCTTCTGCTCGACGAGCCGGCTGCCGGACTCTCGACGGCGCAAGGGGTGGCTCTCTTCAACCAGTTGTCGCACCTGGCGGGGGACACCACCGTGCTGTTCATCGAGCACGACATGCATCTCGTCTTTCGCTTCGCGGACCGCGTCTCCGTATTCGCCGGAGGCGACATGATCGCGCAAGGAACGCCCGAGCATGTGCGCAGCAATGACGATGTCAGGGATGCCTATCTTGGCAACTGATGTCCTGCTCGAAGTGCGCCAGGTCTGTGCAGGCTATGGCCCGGCGCGCGTGCTGCATGAGCTCAGCCTGACGGTCGCGCGGGGCGAGGCGCTCGTCGTGCTGGGGCGCAACGGCGTGGGAAAAACCACGTTGATCGAGAGCCTCGTCGGGCTCACCACCTACCACTCGGGCGAGATCTGGTTCGATGGCTGCAGGGTGGAGCGTGAAGCGCCGCACCGGCGCAACCGCGCAGGAATGGCGTGGGTTCCCCAGCAGCGCGAGATATTCCCCTCGCTGACCGTCGACGAAAACCTGGGCGTGGTGGCGAGGGGTCGCGGGCCGTGGAACGCGGGGAAAGTGTATGAGTTGTTTCCGCGCCTGAAAGAGCGGCGCACCAACCTGGGCAACCAGCTCTCGGGGGGCGAGCAGCAGATGCTGGCCCTTGGCAGGGCGCTGATGACCAATCCGAGCCTGCTGTTGCTCGACGAGCCGGTGGAAGGACTCGCACCGTTGATCGTCCACGAAATGCTGGCGGCCATCAGGCGCATGCGAAGCGAAGCCGGCATGGCGATCGTCCTGGTCGAACAAAAGTACGACGTGGCCCTTGCCCAAGGGGAGCGCTGTGCAGTCATCGATCACGGCAGTGTGGTTCACACCGGCCCCAGCGACGAATTGCTGGCCGACCAGCCGCTGCTCGAGCGCCTGCTTGGCGTGGCTGCCTGAAGCCTTCACACGAGGAAATCTTTCATGTCACAACGCCGTCGCCGCTCGCTCGAGGTTGCTGGCGTCACCCATGGAGGGGCGCCCATTCCCATGGGGTCCCGAGTGGGCAACACCATTTACTCGTCCGGCATCCCGGGAGTCGACCCCGACACCGGCAAGGTCGCACCCGATGCCGCATCACAGGCCCGCTTCGCTTTCCAGCACGTACGCGCCCTGCTGGCGGCAGGTGGCGCCACCCTCGACGACGTGGTTCGAATGACCGTGTACGTGAAGGACGCGTCCGCACGCGAGCCTGTCAATGCCGAATGGGTGGCGTGCTTCCCGGACCCGCATGACCGCCCGGCGCGCCACACCCTGAAAACGACCTGCGGCACGGAATGTTGCTGCAACTCGAAGTGGTCGCCGTGGTGGCCGACAACTGATTCTTGCAGGAGACTTCATGAGCACAGAACACGCCCGCCAGACGCTGGGTGACCTACTGCGCCGCACCGCGCGCCGCCATCCGGGCAAGCTCGCCATCCGCTGCGGCCAGGTCGACTGGTCCTACTCGGAGTTCGACGCCATCTGCAATCGTGTCGCGGCCGGACTGGCCGCGAATGGCGTGCAGCCGGGGGACCGCGTGGCCATGCTTGCCCGCAACTCGCACGCATTCGCCGCGATGCGGTTCGCACTGGCGCGGCTCGGCGCCGTCCTGGTGCCGATCAACTTCATGCTGAATGCCGAGGAGGTCCGGTTCATCCTCGAGCACTCCGGCGCACGCCTGCTTTGCGTGGACTCCGGGCTCACCGCGCTGGGGCGCGAGGCGAGCAAGGGCACTGCCGCCAGCAAGCTCCTGTGGCTGCCCTCGGAAGACGAGAGCTCGCCCGAGCCCGGCCTGCTGCGCTTCGAAGACCTGCTGAAGCATGGTGACATGCCTCCTGCGCGCGAGCTGGCGGGCTCCATGCTGGCGCAGGTCGTCTACACCAGCGGCACCGAGTCGCGGCCCAAGGGCGCCATGCTGACGCACGACGCCGTCATCTCCGAGTACGTCACTTGCCTGGTGGACGCCGAAATCGCCGAGGCAGACCGCGTGCTGCACGCACTGCCGCTTTATCACTGCGCGCAACTCGACGTGTTCCTCGGGCCTTGCGTCTATGTGGGCGCGACCAACGTCATCACCTCCAAGCCTACGCCGGACAACCTGCTGGCGCTGATGGCGGCCAACGGAATCAGCTCGTTCTTCGCTCCGCCGACGGTGTGGATCTCGCTGCTGCGGTCGGCGGCGTTCGATGCCACCGACCTTTCGAAGCTTGCCAAGGGCTACTACGGGGCTTCGATCATGCCGGTGGAGGTGCTCAGGGAAATCCAGAAGCGGCTGCCGCAGGTGCGCCTGTGGAACCTGTACGGGCAGACGGAAATCGCGCCGGTGGCGACCGTCCTGAAGCCGGAAGACCAGTTGCGCAAGGCCGGTTCGGCCGGCCGCGCCGGACTGAACATCGAAACCCGGGTGGTGGACGACGCGATGCAGGACGTTGCCGTCGGCGAAGTCGGCGAGATCGTGCACCGTTCGCCGCAGCTTCTCACCGGCTACTACCACGATGACGAACGCACCCGGGCGGCCTTCGAGGGCGGCTGGTTCCATAGCGGCGACCTCGCCACCATCGACGCGGAAGGCTACATCACCGTCGTCGATCGCAAGAAGGACATGATCAAGACGGGCGGCGAGAACGTTGCCAGCCGGGAAGTGGAAGAGGCCATGTACGGCATTCCCGGCGTTTCCGAAGTGGCTGTCATCGGACTGCCTGATCCGCGGTGGATCGAGGCCGTGACTGCCGTCGTCGTTGCCAAACCGGGGCACACGTTGACGGAAGAGGCGTTGATCGCCGCCTGCCGCGAGCGCCTGGGCGGCTTCAAGGTGCCCAAGCGCGTCATCCTGGCCGACTCCCTTCCCAAGAACCCCAGCGGCAAGCTGCTCAAGCGTGAGCTGCGCCAACGCTACGCCTGACCGGGCACAGGACATGGAAGACATCATCAGGCGCCTCCTGCGCATCGATTGCTGTGCCGTCTCGGACGCCATGGACAAGCTCGGACTCAAGGACCGGGTCGCCAGCGGCCTCGAACAGCGTTCCACCACGCGCCGCATCGCGGGCCGGGTGGTCACTTTCCGGCTGGTGCCCGCCGCTGAAGCGCCGCCGGCTACAGGGTCGCCTCGCCATCTGGGTACCACCGCGATCGAGACCGCCGAGCCCGGGGACGTGATCGTCGTGGAACAACGTACCGGCATCGATGCCGGCAGCTGGGGCGGCATCCTGACTCTGGGTGCCAAGGTCAAGGGTGTGGCAGGCGTCGTCGCGGACGGGCCCGTGCGCGACATCGACGAAGCCCGCGCCTACGATTTCCCGGTGTATTGCCGCGCCCTGACGGCGCGCACCGCCCGCGGGCGCGTCGCGGAAGTGGCGTGCAATGGTCCCGTGACCATTGGCGGCGTGACGGTGCAACCCGGCGACTACGTGATCGCCGACGCGAGCGGGGTTGCCTTCATCCCGGCGGAAGAGGCTTCGCGGGTGCTCGATGCCGCCGAGGCCATCGCCGGCCGCGAGGCGGCCATGGCCAAGGCGCTGCTCTCGGGCAAGCCGATCACCGAGGTGATGGGCGCCGATTACGAACACATGCTGCGTGAAGCGCACGGAGAAAGACCATGACCGATGAAAACGTCGCCCGCGCGGCGAAACTCGACACCGCCACGCTCAGCGACGCGCTCGACCGTGTCGGCGTGGCCGGGCAGTGCTACAAGATCAAGCCCCGTTCGACTTCATCGCGCATGACAGGCCGTGCCTGGACGCTTCTCTACGGCCCCGCTGGAAACCCGCCCGGCACCGTGGGTGACTACATCGACGACATCGAGCCCGGAACGGTGATCGTCCTGGCCAATGGCGGACGCGACGACGTGACCGTGTGGGGCGACATCCTCACCGAAGTCGCGCACAAGAAGGGCATTGCGGGCACGGTGATCGACGGCATCAACCGGGACGTCGCACTGGCACTGGAACTCGGCTACCCGATCTACAGCCGCGACAACTGGATGCGCACTGGCAAGGATCGCGTGCAGGTCGAGGCGACGCAGGTCCCGGTGAGCATCGGCAACGTACGGGTGGCGCCAGGCGACCTCGTTCGCGGCGATGCCGACGGCGTGGTTGCAATCCCTCGCGATGCCGAGGACAAGGTCCTGGCCGCTGCGGAGCAGATCCAGCAGGCGGAAGACGCCATCCGCGCTTCGGTGCGTGCCGGCATGAGCTTGCGCGAAGCACGCGAGATGCATCGCTACCACCAGCTCCAGACCCGGGAGGAGTCGTGAGCGGGGCGGCAATTCCCAACGGGTCCACGATTCGACCGGACATCGAACGCGTCTCGCCCGATGTGGTGACGGCGGCGCGCGGCCTCGATGCGGCCACGCTGCACGAGGCTGGAGGCCGCATCGGCGTGATGCCCTCGGCGATCAAGCCGGTCGCTGCGCAGTTGCGGGTCTGCGGCCCTGCCGTGACCGTGCATTCACCGGGCGGCGACAACCTGTGGCTGCACCGCGCGATCTACGTCGCCCAGCCGGGTGACGTGCTGGTAGTGCACGTGAGCGGAGAGTACGACTTCGGCTACTGGGGCGAGATCATGTCGTGCGCCGCCCACGCGCGCGGCCTGGGCGGCCTGGTGATCGACGGCTGCGTGCGCGACGGCGCGGTGCTGGCGGGCGTCGGCCTGCCCGTCTTCGCACGCGGCCTCTGCATCCGTGGCACAGGCAAGGACCATGGCGCCCGCGGCTGGATCAACCATCCCACTCTGTTCGGAAACCTCACGGTGAACCCCGGCGACCTGGTCGTGGGCGACACCGATGGCGTGGTGGCCATCCCGCGCGAACGCGCGGCGGAGGTGGTCGCCGCCGCCCAGCAACGGCAGGCCAGGGAGGCCGCCATCCTCGAACGCCTGCGTGGCGGCGAGCGGACCCTCGAGGTCTACAACTTCTAACCCTCTTACCGGAGCTTTCCCATGATCATCGACGTTCACGGTCACCTCTGCGCCTCCCCCAAACTCTATGCCTGGTACACGCTGCTGCTCGCCAGCCGCGCCACCTACGGCACGCCGCCGCCACCGATTTCCGACGACGAGATGCTGGCGCTGCCCGAGACGAAGCGCAACCTCGACGCCATCGACATCGCCGGCACCGACGTCCAGTTCATCTCTCCGCGTCCCTTCACGCTGTTCCAGGCCGAGAAGCCGGGTCGCGTGGCCCACCGCTGGATCGAGGGCGTCAACAACTACATCGGCCAGTTCACCCGCCTGCTGCCGGATCGCTTCGCGGGCATCGCGGGCCTGCCGCAGCCCGTGGGCGAACCGATCCAGACCTCGCTTGCCGAGCTGGAACGTTGCGTGAAGGAGCTGGGCTTCGTCGGCTGCCTGCTGAACCCGGACCCGGGCGAGGGCGACAACGCAACGCCGACCCTCGACAACGAGTACTGGTATCCGCTGTACGAGAAGCTGTGCGAGCTGGACATTCCGGCGCACGTCCACTCAAGCGGCAACCAGACGGGCCGCGGCACCTACAGCACGCACTTCATCGACGAGGAAAGCCTGGCGGTGCTGGCTCTTGCGAATTCGCGGGTGTTCCTCGACTTCCCCAAGCTGAAGGTGATCGTCTCCCACGGCGGTGGCGCTGTGCCCTACCAGGTCGGTCGCTGGCGCGCCGAGCGGATGCACCCGGTGATGGCCAAGAGCTTCCCGCTGAAGGAAAGCTTCGACGAGAGCATCAAGCGCATTTACTACGACACCGTGATCCATTCGAAGGACTCCATCGCCATGCTGGTCAAGCTGGTCGGCAGTGACCGTGTGGTGTTCGGAACGGAGAACCCCGGGTCCGGCACGGCGCTCAACCCCGAGACCGGCCGCGCCTTCGATGACATCAAGGCACTGGTCGACGAGATCGAGTTCCTCACGCCCGAAGACCGCGCCAACATCTACGAGAACAACGCCCGCCGCTTGTTCCCGCGCCTCAAGGCGAAGGGTGGCGCGCCGCAGCGCAAGGCCGGTGACAACAAGTACCTCAATGCCGCCGATGCCCGCAAGGGCATCGGCATGTAGGAGCGCACGCGTGGCACGCATCGTCCTGGGCATCGGCACCTCGCACAGCCCGTTGTTGGTACTGGGAGGCCTCCAATGGGAACTCCGCTCCAACGATGACAGGCGCAACAAGGGCCTCAATACGCTCGACGGTAGGTTGATTTCATATGACCAGCTGGTTGCGGAACGTGGAGAACCCTTCACGCGCGAGAGCGATCCCGCAGGTTTCCCGGCACTTGCCGCGAAAGCCGAGGCGGCGCTGGACCGGCTGGCAGCGCAGCTCAAGGCCGCGGGACCCGACGTGGTGCTCGTCGTGGGAGATGACCAGGGCGAGCTGTTCAGCCCGGACAACTTCCCCGCGATTGCGGTGTACCGCGGGGAGGAACTCGTGATGAAGCCCTCCGAGCACCTCGAGGGCATGCCGCCGTGGGCCGACCGGAAGTTCTGGTCGGGCTATCGCATGGACTTGCCGCATCGCTACCCCGGCGCGCCGGAACTCGCCACCGAACTCGTGCACGGACTGATCCGCGAAGGCGTGGACGTGACCTCGTGTGCCGGCGTGCCGGATCCGACGCAGCGCGGCTTCGGCCACGCGTTCGGCTTCGTCATCGAGCGCCTGATGAAGGACGTGCAGGTGCCGATGCTGCCCGTCATGCTCAACACCTACTTCCCGCCCAACACGCCGACCGCGGCGCGCTGCCACGAGGTGGGCGCCAAGATCGGAAGGATCCTGACGGCGTCCGCCTCGACCGCGCGGGTGGCCGTGGTCGCTTCCGGCGGCCTCAGCCACTTCATGTGCGAGGAGCAGTTCGACCGCGAGATCGTTGCGGCGTTGCAGGCACATGACGCGGTGAGCTTGTGCGCAATTCCGCCCGAAGCCATGCTGTCCGGCTCGTCGGAGATTCGCAACTGGGTGATGGTGAGCGGCATGATCGCTCACCTGCGCAGCGACTTCACCGAGTACATCCCGGTGCACCGCACACCAGCCGGCACCGGGATCGGCCTTGCCTTCATGACCTGGCGCTGAGCAAGAGAAAGCCTGCTCCGAATTCGGTAGCAGGCTTTTCAGTATTGGCGGGGTGAAAGTGGTGGGTCCTGTAGGATTCGAACCTACGACCTACGGATTAAGAGTCCGCTGCTCTACCAACTGAGCTAAGAACCCACTGTTCGAAAAGACCGGTGTTGTGGTGGAGAGGAGGAGGATCGAACTCCCGACCTTCGCATTGCGAACGCGACGCTCTCCCAGCTGAGCTACCCCCCCACAACGACCGGTATTCTAGCAAATCCGAAAGGCCTACCGCGCGAACAGGGTCTCCATCTCGCGCCTCAGCCGGTACGCCGGCGTCGTCTGGTCGATGGCCACATCTGCCCAGCTGAGGCTCTGGCCCTTCTTCACGGGTCGCACCACCTTCACTTCATGCGCCAGCCCCAGCGGCAGGCCGCCGTTGCGCACGGACTTCTCGGCCGGCGTGAGCTTGCCCCACACGGTGTAGCCGCCTTCGCCGTCCAGCAGTTCGCCCGGTGCCAGGTCGCGCTTGGCCGTGGCGACGACGTCGGCGTTCCAGCAGGTGGCCACGCCGGTCGGCTCGCCGCGCAGCGCCACGCTCGCGACCGACTGGCCCACCTCCAGCCCGATCAGGTGCCAGCGCTTGTACAGCGTGAAGTAGCGCCCGCTCGGGTCGGTCTGCGCCTTGTATTCCTCGAAGCAGTTGCGGATGTATTCGGTCTCGCCTTCGACCGTGACCCACACGCCCATGCGGATCTCGTAGTCGATGGGCTTGCCGTCGACGTCCAGCGAGTTGATCACCTCGACCATGCCCTTGCGTTCCAGCACGCCGCCTTCGCTGCGCGGCCGCGTCACGGCCGGGATCTGGTCGATGCTGGCGCTCGGGAACAGCAGCCCGTCCGACGGCACGTGCAGGCCGCAGGCATTGGCAACGGCGGTGCTTTCGATCGAGGGCTTGGAGCCGTCGAGGAAGCTGTTGAACATCTTCGGGTTGAGCCCGCCGCGCGCAGCCTGCTCGCGCGTCAGGCCCCAGTTGTCCCAGACGGTGTCGGGCGTCGACTCGCAGAAGTGCGGCTGCCACTTGTGGCCGCGGCCCGCCGCCACCACCGGGAAGCCGCAGGTGCGCGCCCAGTCAACCAGGTCGCAGATCAGCGCGGGCTGGTCGCCGAAGGCCAGTGAATAGATCACGCCGGCATCCTGCGCACGGCGCGCAAGCAGCGGGCCGCAGAAGGCGTCGGCTTCGACCGTCACGTTGACCACCGGCTTGCCGTTGGCGAAAGCCTGCAGGCAGTGTTCGACGGCGGCGATGGGATTGCCGGTGCATTCGACGACCACGTCGATCTGCGGGTGCCGCACCAGCGCCTGCCAGTCGTCGCTGATATGGGTGGCGCCGCAGCGCAGGGCGTCGTCGATGGACGTGGCCTGCATGCGTTCGGGCTTCCAGCCGACGCGGGCGAGGTTGGTGCGGGCAGCGGCGGGGGAGAGGTCGGCTATTGCTGCCAGGTGCACGCCGGGGGTGTTGGGCACCTGGGCGAGGTACATCGAGCCGAACTTGCCGGCGCCGATGAGGCCTACGCGGATGGGGTTGTTGGCGGCGGCGCGGCGTTGGAGTTGGGTGTAGAGGCTCATGTCATGCAGCCTGCTGGATGGCGTCGATGGGTTCCGGCGAAGTTACCAGCGCACTCGCCGGCATGCCCGCCTTCCACGGCAAATCCACCGGATACGGCTTCAGCAGGCAATCATCCGGCAGGCACTCGATGGGCGTGAAGTCGCGGTGCGCGATGTACTCCGGCCGCTTGAACCTGCGGATATGGTTGGACACCGCGCACAGGCTCAGGTACACGCTCACGCGGTTCCACGGCGACAGGTTGCTGGTGGACGCATGCACCAGGCAGCTGTGGAACAGGATCATCGACCCGGCCGGCCCCTTGGGCGCAACGATGCCGCCGTCCTTGCCGCCGGCACGCTCCACCAGTTTCGACACGAGCCCTGGGTCCACCACCCACAGCGGGTAGCTGGTGGTGCTCAGGTCGTGGCTCGCGTCGATCACGCCGCGCTGGTGGCTGCCGGGTATGAACATCAGCGGCCCGTTGAACTCGTTCACGTCGTCCAGGAAGATCGCCACGTTCATCGCGCGCTCGGTGGGCATCATGTCGTCGTTCAGCCAGGTGCCGTAGTCCTGGTGCCACTGCCACACGTCGCCTTCGAAGGCCATCTTGCCGTTGATCTTGAACTGGTGCATGTACAGCGCCTCGCCGAACAGGTCCATCACCGGCCGCACCATGCGCGGGTGGCGCGCCAGCCGCGCGAAGGGTTCGCAGTACAGGTGCGCGGCGAAATTGGTGCGCACCGCCTCGCTGCCCTTCTCGCGCACGTTGTAGGCTTCGCGGCGGGCGTACAGTTCGGGCACTGCCTCATTGAGCACGCGGATTTCATCGGCGCTGAACAGGCCGGGGAAGAACAGGTAACCTTCGCGGTCGAACCGCTCCAGCTGCTGCGGCGTGAGGCGCATCGCTCGTCTCCTGGGTTGCCGCCCATTCTGGGCCAGGAGCGCTCGCACAACAAGGGGACCCACCATGGAAGAAATGCAACGCGACGGCGCCTGGCACGACCGCATGTACAACAACCGCGACCGTGTGCCTGGCAGTGCCCAATACCTCCAGCGCTGGGCCGCGCAGTCGGCCGACGCGCGGCGCACGCAGCGCTGCATGCTCGACATTGCCTACGGCGATGCGCCCGGCGAGAAGCTCGACGTGTTCCCCGCGGCCGAAGCCGGTGCGCCGGTGCTGTTCTTCATCCACGGCGGCTACTGGCGCGCTCTCGACAAGGCCGACCACTCGTTCGTGGCGCCGTCCTTCACGCAAGAGGGCGTGTGCGTGGTCGTGCCGAATTACACGCTTTGCCCCGCCGTCACCGTGCCGCAAATCACGATGCAGATGGTGCGCGCGCTCGCGTGGACCTGGCGCCACATCGGCGCGCACGGCGGCGACCGCGACCGCATCACCGTGGCAGGGCATTCGGCAGGGGGTCATTTGGCGGGGATGATGGCTGCCTGCGTGTGGCCCGCGTACGATCACGCCTTGCCCGATGCGCTGGTGCGGAACTCGCTGGCCATTTCTGCGCTCCATGACCTCGAGCCCATCATGAACACGCCCTTCCTGCAGTCCTCGCTGCATCTCACCCCGCAGCAAGTGCAGCAGGCCAGCCCCGCGCACCTGCCGCCGCCGCTGCACGGCGAGCTGTACTCGGTGGTCGGTGGCGAAGAGAGCGAGGAATACCTGCGGCAAAATGAGCTGATTCGCCACGCATGGGGCTCGCGCCGCGTGCCGGTGTGCGAGGCGCTGCCCGGGCTCAACCACTTCTCGGTGCTCGAGTCGCTGGTGGAACCCGGCTCGCGCCTGAACGGCCTGGCGCTGGACCTGCTGCAAGGCTGAATCCCCCTTACCACTCTCCTCATGCGCCGGCTGTACCCGTTTGTCCTGTCCCTGTTGCTGGCCGCTTGCGGCGGTGGTTCTTCCGACGCCGACCTGTTGCCGGTGGAAGCGCCGCCGCAGGACCCGCCACCTATGGGCGAAGCCTGCGCGCTGCCGGCGCAGCAGGCGGCGGTGAGCGCCTACATGGCGAAGAACTACTTCTGGTACGACCACCTGGGCACTGCGGATGCGGCTGCACCCACGATCTCGAAGTACTTCGAATCGCTGCTGTACAAGCCGACCGATCGCTACAGTTTCACGGAGTCGACCAAAACGTACGAGCAGCGCTCGTCGCTGGGCGTGCGCGTGGGCTACGGCTACACGCTGGTCTGGCAGGACACGCTGAAGTCGGCCTTGCGTGTGCGCAACGTCGAGCCGCGGGGACCCGCCGCGGCGGCGGGGCTCTCGCGCGGGCAGGTGATCGTGTCCATCGACGGTTTCACCCCGGCGCAGGTGGCTGCGGGGCAGCCGCCCGGGGTCAGCGAGCCGGGCGTGGCGCGCCGCATCGTGGTGCGCGATGCGCAGGGCGTCGAGCGCACGCTCGACATGGTCTCGGCCGAGTACCCGCTGACACTGGTTCCGGCCAGCACGGTGTTCACCGTGCATCGCGATGGCGGCGCGCCGGCCAAAGTAGGCTACCTGGCTTACCAGTCGTTCGCAGCGTTCGGCGACGAGCAAGTCGGTGCGGCCATGCAGGCGTTCGCCGATGCGGGCATCGAGGAGCTGGTGCTCGACCTGCGCTACAACGGCGGCGGCAGCGTCGGCGTTTCGCGCGAACTCGCATCGATGATCGGCGGCTCGCGCACGGCCAACCGCCTGTACGCCTACCTCAAGTTCAATCCCAACCTCACGGTGCGCAACCAGTCTCTGCTGTTCGCGCCGCCGGGGTCGGCGACGCTGCCTGGCCCGTCACTCGAGACGTTGCAGCGGATGGTGGTGATCACGTCACCGGGCACGGCGTCGGCGAGCGAGCTGGTCATCAACGGGCTCAAGCCCTTCCTCCCGGTGGTGCTGGTGGGCGACAAGACATACGGCAAGCCCTTTGGTTCACTGGTGCAGCACCTGTGCGGGACCACCTACAACGCGATCCACTTCACGACGCTCAACTCGCTGGGCATCGGAGACTATGCACAGGGGATGCCGGCGGACTGCCAGGTGACCGATGACCTGGACCACGCGCTGGGCGACCCGAACGAAGCGCGGCTGGCTGCGGCGTTGCATGTGGCGCGGACAGGGCAGTGCCCGGTGACCGCGGCGCAGAGGAAGGCGAAGCCTTCGGTGATGCGGCTGGTGGGTGACGTCGACCCGCCGGGCATGTTTGCCGACTGATGCTCATCACTGGGCTGCCGAATTGACTTCGGGTGGCTAGTCGCGCACAAGCAGATTCATGGCCCCAGGCAAGCTCTTCGGTGGCGGGCGGTCGCCCTGACGAATTCCGGAGACGACGATCGCACGGTCGTCATGCCGAAAGGCGGCCACGTTTGTGAGAATGCGTTGCCTGCCGGAACGCGCCTGGCCGAGTTCGAAATCCTCGGGCTGGTCGGCGAAGGCGGCTTCGGCATCGTCTACCTCGCCCACGATGAGGTGCTGCAGCGCCGGGTCGCGCTGAAGGAATACCTGCCTTCGTCGCTCGCCAACCGCGGCGCGAATCTCAGCGTACGCGTCGGGTCGGCGCGTGACGAGGAAACCTTCCAGCTCGGCTTGAGGAGCTTCCTCAACGAAGCACGGCTACTCGCCCAGTTCGATCACCAGGCCCTGGTGAAGGTGTACCGCTTCTGGGAAGCGAACGGCACGGCGTACATGGTGATGCCGTTCTACGATGCCCCCACTTTCAAGCAGACGATCCAGCGCAGCGGCAGGCTCGACGAGCCTGCGCTGACGACGCTGCTCCACCAGCTTCTTGATGCTCTGGCGGTTCTGCACGGCGCGGGCTGCATTCACCGTGACGTCGCGCCCGACAACGTCCTCATGCTCGCAAGCAACCGGCCGGTGCTGCTCGACTTCGGGGCGTCCCGGCGCGTGATCACCGATCGCACGCAGCAGCTGACGGTCATCCTCAAGCCCGGCTACGCGCCAATCGAGCAGTACGCGGAGATCGCCGGACTCAAGCAGGGCCCTTGGACCGACCTGTACGCGCTGGCAGGCATGGCGCATTTCGCGATTACGGGCTCGCCGCCCCCGCAGGCGATCGCGCGCACGATGACCGATCCGTATATGCCGCTCGAACAGGCGGCCGCGGGGCGCTACAGTGCCCGGTTCCTGCGCGCGATCGATCGCGCGCTCTCCGTGAAGCCGGAGGGCCGCCCGCAAAACACCACGGAGTTCCATTCGCTGCTGGGCGACGGGCCGGCCGTGGCCGTGGTCGCCAAGCCCCGCAAGAAGGTGCCTGCGCTTGCCTGGGTCGGTGGTGGCGTAGCGCTTGCAATTGCGGCCGGCGCTGGCCTGGTCCTGTACAACAACAACGAACCCGCAGTTGCGCAGGCGCCCGCGCCCAGCCCGGCCCCGACAGTGCCGGTTCCCGTAGCCCTGCCACCCGAACCGGCCCCAGTGCCGCAGGCCATCCTTGCCCCGGAACCTGTTGCAACTGTCGCAACGGTACCCGTCGAGCCGAAGGTGGTTAAGCCGCCTGCGCCGCGTCGCCCTGTGGTGTCGAGGCCGCCTGCGCCGACGCAGCCGCGCGAGGCACCTGCGCCCGAGGCAGCCAACCAGATGGCCGCCCTGGCCGCCGCAGCGCTCTTCGACGGCGAGAAGTGCTTGCGGTCGAAGGAGTACAGCTGCGCGATCGCCAACGCCAACTCGGCCCTGCGGGCCGAGCCGACGAGCGTGCGCGCGAAGAGGCTGAAGGAAGCCGCCGAGGAAGCCCAGCGGCGAGCGTTATCGCAGATCAGGATCGATTAGGAGAGCAGTCATGAGAATGAACCAGATGCATACACGCCCTGCCGCTGCAGTCACGCTGGCCGTTTTCGCGCTCGCCGGCGCGTCACCCGCTGCTGCTGCCGACGACTTCTTCTCCGGCGGCTGCAACCCGGTGGTCACGGGCGCCATCGGCAGCGTGTTCGGCGCGATGATCGGTGGCCGCAGCGGCCGGCTGGGCGGCGTGGCCATCGGCGCCAGCGTCGGCGCGTTCGGATGCATGGCCTACAACTACTCGGCCAGCCAGACCAAGTCTTCGCAGCAGGTCGGCGAAGAGTTCAAGGCCGCCAACGGCGGCGTGCTTCCGACCGCCACGACGATCACCCGCTTCGACGCGGCGATCAGTCCGGACGCGAACATCCAGGCCGGCACCGCAGTCGACGTCAGGTCGCAGATCGAGGTCGTTCCCGGCACCAACGACCCGCAGCCCAAGGTCGAGCAGGAGATCGCGCTCTTCACCCCCGACGGCAAACCAACCGGGAAGACCGCGCGCAAGTCCGCTGCGCAAAGCCCGGGCGGCGGCGCGTTCGAAACCAACTTCAAGTTCACGATGCCCCAGGGCGTGCCGCAGGGTGTGTATCCGGTCAAGAGCCAGGTGTTCGTGAACGACGAGCCGGCGGCGAATACCGAGACGAAGTTCCAGGTGGTCGTAGGGCCCGGGGGAGTGGTTGTTGCCGTGGCGCGCAACCGCGCGCAGTTGATCGGCGACAAACTAGCCGCACAATTCCCGTAGGACGAAGGCCGTGGGCTCCTTAACATCCGCCTGCCGGGCCATCCAGCCACCTTCGCAGCTGGCGCCCCCGCAGGAGACGACGGACATGTTTGAAGCCCTGAAGCGCTTCCTGGGCGGTGCCCCGGAACACACTGAACTCGACTCGGGCAGCCAGAAGGCGCTGGAGTTGCTCGACATCGAGGCCGCGAAGGCGGCGCACCTGAACTGGAAGATCCGGCTGCACGCCTACCTGGAAGGCAAGTCGAACGAGAACTTCGCCCCCGAGGTGATCTGCTTCGACGACCGCTGCGACCTGGGCAAGTGGATCCACGGCGAAGGCAAGCAGCGGCTGGGCCGCTTCCCCGGCTTCACCGCGCTGGTCAGCCACCACAAGATGTTCCACTACGACGCCTCCAACGTGGTGTCGCAGTTCCAGGCGGGCCACGCCGCCGAAGCCCGCAAGACGCTGGAAGGCGTATTTGCCCAGCACTCGCGCTCGGTGGTGGAGTCGCTGGACACGCTGGCCCACCTGAGCCGGCCGCGCCGGCGCTGACAGCCCCTGGCGGATTGCCTTACATCAGCAGGTGTTCCCCGGCATTCTCCCCGCCGAGGATCACGTAGTTCACCCGCCGCAGGTCCGTCAGCCGGGTGCCGCCCGCATAGCTGATCGAACTCTGCAGGTCTTCTTCCATCTCGCGCAGCGTCTCCGACAGGCGGCCCTTCACGGGTTCGAGGATGCGCTTGCCCTCGACGTGCTTGTACTGCCCCTTGTTGAAGTCCGACGCGCTGCCGTAGTACTCCTTGAACAGCTTGCCGTCGACTTCCACCGTCGCGCCGGGTGACTCTTCGTGGCCGGCCAGCATGGAGCCGACCATCACCATCGACGCGCCGAAGCGGATGCTCTTGGCGATGTCGCCGTGCTCGCGGATGCCGCCGTCGGCAATGATGGGCTTGGTGGCCACGCGGGCACACCACTTCAGCGCCGACAGCTGCCAGCCGCCGGTGCCGAAGCCGGTCTTCATGCGCGTGATGCACACCTTGCCGGGGCCTATGCCCACCTTGGTGGCGTCGGCGCCCCAGTTCTCCAGGTCGATCACCGCTTCGGGCGTGCCCACGTTGCCGGCGATCACGAAGGCGTCGGGCAACTTTTCTTTCAGGTGCGCGATCATGGCCTTCACCGTGTCGGCGTGGCCGTGCGCGATGTCGATGGTGACGTAGTCGGGCACCAGGCCTTGCGCAGCCAGCTGGTCGACCGCTTCGTAGTCGGCGGGCTTCACGCCCACCGAGATCGATGCGTAGGCGCCTGCTTCCTTCATCTGCCGCACGAACGTCACGTTGTCCAGGTCGAAGCGGTGCATCACGTAGAAGTAGCCGTTGTCGGCCAGCCAGCGGCAGATCTTCTCGTCTACCACCGTCTTCATGTTGGCCGGCACCACCGGCAGGCGGAACTTGCGCCCGCCGAACTCGATGCCCGGGTCGCATTCCGAGCGGCTCTGGACGCGGCACTTGCGCGGCAGCAACAGCACGTTGTCGTAGTCGAAGATGTCCATGGTTGCCCCGCAAACGAAAAACCGGGCCGCAAACAAATGCTCGGGCCCGGTGACCGATTCTACCTCTGCTCACCTTCCGGCGCGCATTCGCTGCGGGCCATACCCCTTATACGGCCCTGCGCATCTTCCACCAGCGCCACCAGCCGCAGCCGCGAGGGGTGGGTGCCTTCGCGCAACTGCATCGAGCGGGCCTCGTACAGCGGGCGGCGGCCGTCCCAGCCGGTGACGAACGCGTTGCGCACGAGGTTGCGCGCCACCGGGCTGCCTTCGGTGCCGGCCGGCAGCGCTTCCACCAGCAGCAGCCAGGCGCGCCAGCGGCCCGGCGGGCCGCCTTTCAGCTCGATGGAGGTGCCGATGTAGTCGTTGATCGGCACACCTTGGGCGATGCGCACGCGGGGCGCCGGCCCGGCGGCCGCGGCGCGCACCGCGGCCATCCTTGCGGGCGCCTTTCGTTTCAGGGCCTGCAGGCGGGCGAGGGCGTCGTTGCTGGCGGCCGCCGAAAGCGGCGCGTCTTCGCCCTTGCTGCCGGGCACGATCCAGTCCAGCACCAGCGCTGCGCGGGCTGCCTGTGGGGTGGCCGGGTGGTTCCAGCAATCCTCGCAGTCGGCGTTGACGAAGCGCTCCAGCAGGTGCACCGGCCGCGGCTGGGCGTCGCTGGAGCACACCGATTGGGCGGCGGCGGCGGTTGCGGTGCCGGCCAGCAGGACAGTGAACAGTTTCAGGAGCATCGGGGTGTGGCCCTTCCTACAATGCCACATGTTCCCAGAAGTCGCCGACGCCTCCCCGCTCTTACACAACCTCAACCCGGAGCAGCGGGCCGCGGTCACCCTGCCCAACGAGCACGCCCTGATCCTGGCCGGCGCCGGCTCGGGCAAGACGCGCGTGCTCACCACGCGCATCGCGTGGCTGCTGTCCACCGGCCAGGTCGGCCCCGGCGGCGTGATGGCGGTGACGTTCACCAACAAGGCCGCCAAGGAGATGATGACGCGGCTGCAGGCCATGCTGCCCGTCAACGTGCGCGGCATGTGGATCGGCACCTTCCATGGCCTGTGCAACCGCTTCCTGCGCGCGCACTGGAAGCTGGCCGCGCTGCCGTCCACCTTCCAGATCCTGGACACGCAGGACCAGCTGTCGGCGATCAAGCGCGTGATGAAGGCGCACAACGTCGACGAAGAGCGCTTCCCGGCACGCGAGATGCAGTGGTACATCTCCGGCAACAAGGAGGAAGGCCTGCGCCCCAACATGGTGGAGACCCGCACCGAGGACGACCGCCGCAAGGTCGAGATCTACCAGCTGTACGAAGACCAGTGCAACCGCGAAGGCGTGGTGGATTTCGGCGAGCTCATGCTGCGCAGCTACGAGGTGCTGCGCGACAACGACCCGCTGCGCGAGCATTACCGCCGGCGCTTCCGCCACATCCTGATCGACGAGTTCCAGGACACCAACCGGCTGCAGTACCAGTGGATCAAGATGTTCGCGGGCGAGGCCAACAGCGTGTTCGCCGTGGGTGACGACGACCAGAGCATCTACGCTTTCCGCGGCGCGCGCGTGGGCAACATGAAGGACTTCGTGGGTGAGTTCGAGGTGCGCCACCAGATCAAGCTGGAGCAGAACTACCGCAGCTTCAGCAACATCCTGGACTCGGCCAACGAACTCATCAGCCACAACAAGCAGCGCCTGGGCAAGAACCTGCGCACCGACCAGGGCGCGGGCGAGCCGGTGCGGGTGTACGAGGCACCCACCGACATGTCGGAGGCGCAGTGGACGGTGGAGGAGATTCGCAACCTCGTGCGTGAGGATATCGAGCGCAACGAGATCGCCGTGCTCTACCGCAGCAACGCGCAAAGCCGCGTGCTGGAAACGGCGCTCTTCAACGCCAGCGTGCCGTATCGCGTGTACGGCGGCTTGCGCTTCTTCGAGCGCGCCGAGATCAAGCATGCGCTGGCCTACCTGCGCCTGCTGGAAAACGGCAGCGACGACACCAGCTTCCTGCGCGTGGTCAACTTCCCGCCGCGTGGAATAGGCGCACGCACCATCGAACAGTTGCAGGATGCGGCGCGCGCGAGACAGTCGTCGCTGCACGACGCGGTGGCGTTCACCACGGGCAAGGGCGGCAACAACCTGGCGGCCTTCGTCGCCATGATCGACTCGATGCGCAGCCAGACCGAGGGGCTCACTCTGCGCGAGATCATCGACGTGGTGCTGCGCGACAGCGGCCTCATCGACCACTACCGCTCCGAGCGCGACGGCGCCGACCGCATCGAGAACCTGGAAGAGCTGGTGAACGCGGCGGAGAGCTTCGTCACGCAGGAGGGCTTCGGCCGCGACGCTGTCGCGCTGCCCATCGACGAGCTCGGCGGCACGGTCCTGCGCCAGTCCCCGGCGAGCCAGGGGCTGGACCCCAGCCAGCCGGACATCAACGAACCCGCGCCGGATTACATTCCGCCCGATTCGGAGACGGGCGAAACGCTGTCACCGCTGGCCGCCTTCCTCACCCACGCCGCGCTGGAGTCCGGCGACAACCAGGCGCAAGCCGGGCAGGACGCGGTACAGCTCATGACCGTGCACGCGGCCAAGGGGCTGGAGTTCGACTGCGTGTTCGTGACCGGGCTGGAAGAGGGGCTGTTTCCCAGCGAGCGGTCGATGGCCGACCGCGACGGGCTGGAGGAAGAACGGCGCCTCATGTACGTGGCGATCACGCGGGCGCGCAAGCGCCTGTACCTCACGCACTCGCAGACGCGCCTGCTGCACGGCCAGACCCGCTACAACGTGCGCAGCCGCTTCTTCGACGAGTTGCCGGAACATGCGCTGAAGTGGCTGACGCCGAAGAACCAGGCCTTCGGCAAGTCGGCATTCGGCTTCGGCATGGGCTACCCCACCTCACGCCCGCGCGAGACGTATGCCAGCCCGCCGGTCCCGGCGCAGAAAGCCGGCCCCGCCCATGGCCTGCGGCCCGGCATGCAGGTGTTCCACAACAAGTTCGGCGAGGGCACCGTGCTCACGCTCGAAGGCAGCGGCGAAGACGCGCGGGCGCAGATCAACTTTCCCAGGCACGGCCACAAGTGGCTGGCGCTGTCGGTGGCGAAGCTGACGCCTGTGCCCTAACGATGCATCGTGCCGTCGGCATGCTTTTCGGCTGCGCCGAAAGCTAGCCAAAGGCACTGACTCAAGAAGAGTCAGTCACCCATGTGGTGCCACTCTTCCTCGGGCAAGCCCTTCACGAAGGCCAGCATCTGCTGCAGGCAACCGTGCTTCTCGCACCACTCGATGTGGTCGCGAAAGGCCATGCGCTTGGCCAGCGCGGGGGTGCGCAGCCAGCTGTCGCCGGTGAGCGGCGGCGAAGGCAGGTCGTCGCTGCCGGGCACCCATTGCGGAAACTGGCCGAACAGCTCGGCCCAGCGCCGCTGCTTGGGGCAGACCCGGTTGTTCTTGCGCGCTTCCACCATCACTTCGTTGGCGGAGAGGGCGCGGGCCTTGGCGGCCCCGGCCGGCGGTCCCTTGCCGTCACGCAGGGGCGACAGCGCGGCAGGCTCGGTCTTGGCGTAGCGCCTATCCACGCCCGGCGGCATGATCGAAGTGCCCGGCGCGGTAGGGGCGAACTGCTTGTCCGACTTCTCCAGGGCATCGTTCCAGGCGGCCCAGCCGGTTTCGTCGCCCAGTTCCTTGACGTCGCCCGCAGGGACGGTGTTGCCGAAAGCCGGGCGTTTCCTGGGGGGTGGGCTGCTGCCTTTCACTTTCGCTCCTGCCGAGTCTTTCCATTATGGGTCCAGCTTGTAAGCCCGGCACAATGTAAGCGTGACTTAATGCCGCCTATCCACCCAGGAGAGCAAGCCATGACCCACCGGTATGTCCTGGCCGCATTGGCGGCCCTGGTGATCGCGGTTCCCGCATGGGCAGCCGACACGCCCGACCCGGCGCCGCGCAAACCCGGCGTCGACGAACGCATGGCCACGGCGCGCAAGGCGATCGACGCACGCGACTGGTCGCGCGCAGTGTCCGAGCTCGGCAGTGTCGTGCAAGAAGACCCCAACAACGCCGACGCCCACAACCTGCTAGGCTACAGTTGGCGCAAGCGCACGCCCAATCCCGACGTGACCAAGGCGTTCGAGCACTACTACATCGCGCTGCGCATCAACCCCACCCACAAGGGCGCGCAGGAATACATCGGGCAGGCCTACCTGATGGAAAAACGCATCGTGCAGGCCGAGCAGCACCTCGCCGAGCTGCAGAAGATCTGCGCCGGCGCGTGCCCCGAGTACCAGGAGCTCGCGAAAGCGATCGCCGAATTCAAGGCCCGCAACTGAAGCAAGACCCTTCGATGGACGCGGACGGCCTGGGCCACGAACTGCGCACGCCGCTGAACGCCATCCTCGGCTTCAGCACGCTGATGCAGCGCGACGACAACCTCACCGACCGGCAGCGTGAGCGGCTGGCCACCATCGAGCTGGCCGGCCGGCGCCTGCTCGGGAGCATCGACACCCTGCTGGCACAGCGCGGCATGGCACCGGTCGACTTCGAGCCCACCCATTCGCCGCCGGCAACCGAGCGCAGCAGGCATGTACAGCGGCCGGCGCAGGGCGCCCTGGTGCTGGTGGTGGACGACACGCCCGACAACGTGGCGCTGCTCACCGACGTCCTGCAGGCCGAGGGCCTGGACGTGCTCAGCGCGGGCAACGGCCATGGCGCCATCGAAATCGCGCTGGAGCACCAGCCCGACCTCATCCTGATGGATGTGCAGATGGAAGGGCTGGGCGGTTTCGGGGCGTGCGCGGTGCTGAAGTCCGAGGCGCGCACGCGCGACATCCCGGTCATCTTCATGACGGTGGTGAACGACACGGCCACCAAGGTCGCCGCTTTCGAAGCGGGTGCCGCCGACTACGTGACCAAGCCTTTCAACCTGGACGAGGCGCTGGCGCGCGTTCACACGCAGCTGAGGCTGGTGCATAGCCAGAAGCAGCTGGCGCGCATGAACAGCGAGCTGGAAGAGCGCGTGCGCGAGCGTACCGCGCAGCTCGAGGCGGCCAACCTCGACCTGCAGTCGTTCTGCCACTCCATGGCGCACGACCTGCGCGGGCCGCTGGGTGCGCTGGACGGCTTCAGCTGCCTGCTCGAGGAGCAGCTGGGCGACGCGGAGAATCCGCGCACCCGCCATTACCTGTCGCGCATCCGCGCCGGCGTGAAGCAGGTGGACGCCCTGACCGAGGCGCTGCTGTCGCTGGCCCACCTGAGCCTGCACGAGGGCACGGGCGAAGCCGTGGACCTGGGCGAGCTGGCCGCGCACGCGCTCGAAGCGCACATGGCGCGCGAGCCGCAGCGGCAGGTGCAGGTAGACCTGGCCCAGGGGCTCGAGGTCAGCGCCGACCGTGCGCTGCTGAAGCTGCTGGTGGACCACCTCATCGCCAACGCCTGGAAGTTCACAGCGGGCGAGGCGCTGGCCGAGATCCAGGTCGGGCGCGCAGCGGACCACGACGGCGCGCCCGTGTTCTACGTGCGCGACAACGGCACCGGCTTCGACATGGCCTATGCCGACAAGCTGTTCCAGCCTTTCCAGCGGCTGCACAAGGTGGCCGACTTTCCCGGGCTGGGCGTGGGCCTCGCCGTGGTGGAGCGCATCGTGCGCCGGCACGGCGGCCGCGTGTGGGTCGAGGCGGAGCCGGGGCGGGGCTCCACGTTCTACTTCACGCTCAGTCCAGCGTCTGCCGATAGCGCTTGAGCGCCACCGCCGCAGCCACGGCCATGAAGGCGAGCATGGGCCACAGCTCGCCTGCCAGCTGCGGCAGCTCGCTGCCCTTCAGCATGATGCCGCGCACGATGCGCAGGAAGTGCGTGAGCGGCAGCAGCTCGCCCAGCCACTGCGCCCATTCGGGCATGCCGCGGAACGGGAACATGAAGCCCGACAGCAGCATGCTGGGCAGGAAGAAGAAGAACGTCATCTGCATCGCCTGCAGCTGGTTGCGTGCCAGCGTGGAG
Source organism: Burkholderiales bacterium (assembly GCA_016213325.1). GTDB lineage: Bacteria > Pseudomonadota > Gammaproteobacteria > Burkholderiales > Burkholderiaceae_C > Ramlibacter. The sequence goes on from JACRAY010000009.1 coordinate 220,210, forward strand.
AAGGTGAAGCCGACGCCGAGATTGGCCACGATGAAAACGCCGATCATGGCCAGCAGCAGCACGAGGCTGCCTTCCATCGGCACGTCGAACAGCAGCCAGGCCGCCCCGAGGATCACGCCGAGCTGGATGTAGCCGATCACCACGTACGGCAGGATCTTGCCCGCCATCACCTCGGCCGGCAGCACCGGCGTGGCCAGCAGGTTCTCCATGGTGCCGCGCTCGCGCTCGCGCGTCATCGCCAGCGAGGTCAGCATCACCATGGTCATGGTCAGGATGGTGCCCACCAGCCCCGGCACGATGTTGTAGCGCGACAGCCCCTCGGGGTTGTAGCGGCGGTGCACCACGATCTCGTAGGGCAGGTCCTTGCCCCTCAGGTGAGCCAGCGGGCCGTGCAGCTCGCGCTGCAGCGCCTGGGCGGCCGCGCCCTGCAAGGCCGCGAGCGCATTGCCCGAGGCCGAAGGGTCGGTGGCATCGGCGGCCAGCAGCAGCGCCGGCCGCTCGCGGCGCACCAGCGAGCGGCCGAACTGCGGCGGGATGATGATGATGAACTGCACGTCGCCGCGCGCCAGCAGCGCCTCGGCCTCGCGCTCGCTGGCACCCTGGTGGACGATACGGAAGTAGCCGGTGGTCTGCAGCGTGGCAGTAACGCTGCGTGCCATCGGGCTCGCATCGGCGGCCACCAGGGCGGTGGGCAGCCCGCGCGGGTCGGTGTTGATGGCATAGCCGAACAGCACCAGCTGCAGCACCGGCACGCCGATGGCCATGGCGAAGGTCAGGCGGTCCCGCATCATCTGCTGGAACTCCTTGATGAACACCGCCAGCGTGCGTTGCCAGGACAGCCGTGTCATGCGGGTGCGTAGTTGTCGTGCGCGCGGTCGATGAGCTGCACGAACGCTTCTTCCAGCGTGGCGCCGGGTGCCAGCCCCGCCTGCTGGATCACCGCTTCCGCAGTGCCGCGCGCCAGCACCGCACCGTAGGCGATGTAGACCAGCTCGTCGCAGCGCTCGGCCTCGTCCATGTAGTGCGTCGACACCAGCACCGTCATGCCCTCGGCGGCCAGGCGGTGGATCTCGTCCCAGAACTCGCGGCGCGCTTTCGGGTCCACGCCGGCCGTGGGCTCGTCCAGCAACAGCAGCTGGGGCGAGTGGATCAGGCAGGCGGCCAGCGCCAGCCGCTGCTTCCAGCCGCCCGACAGGGTGTCCGCCAGCTGGTCCTGGCGGGCCGTGAGCCCCAGCCGCTCGAGCGCCTGGTCCACGGCCTGGGCGCGCTGCGCGATGCCGAACAGGCGCGCCACGAACTCCAGGTTCTCGCGGATCGACAGGTCCTCGTACAGGCCGAACTTCTGCGTCATGTAGCCGGACAGCAGCTTGATGCGGCGCGACTCGCGGATCACGTCGAGACCCAGGCAGGTGCCTTCACCTGCATCGGGCCTGAGCAGTCCGCACAGCATGCGGATGGTGGTGGTCTTGCCGCTGCCGTTGGGGCCGAGGAAGCCGCAGACGGTGCCGCGCGCCACCTGCAGGTCGACCTTGTCGACCACGACGCGATGGCCGAAGCGCTTGGTGAGCCCGCGCACGTCGATGGCGAGCTCTGGTGTCATGGTGCCTTGCGTACGTCCAGCGGCTGGCCGGGCCTGAGGCGCGTGCCGTCGGCGGCAGAAGGCCGGGCCTCGACCAGGAACACCAGCTTGCTGCGCTGGGCGTTGGAGTAGATGACCGGCGGCGTGTACTCGGGCTGCGTGGCGATGAAGCTCACCCGGGCCGTGATCGGTTCGCCGCAGCCGTCGCACGCGAGGCGCACAGCTTGCCCCAGCGTGACCTGTGGCAGCTCGGCCTGCGGCACGTAGAAGCGCGCCTTGACCTGGCCGGGCGGCAGCAGCGCCAGCACCGGCTGGCCCGCGTTGACGAACTCGCCAGCACGGAAGAACGTGTCGCTCACGATCCCCGCGACGGGCGCCGGCTGCTGCATCTGCTGCTCGCGCCATTCGGTGGCGCGCAACTGCTGGCGCGCCGCCTCGACCTGCGCTTCGGCTGCGGCGCGCTCGTCCACCCGCGCGGGCAGCCGCGCTACCTGCACGGCGGCCGACAGCTCCTCGACGCGCGCTTGCGCCTGCTGCAGGGCGGTGCGCGCCTCGTCGAAGTCGGCGCGCGACACGGCGCCGGTGGGCACCAGTTCCTGCTTGCGGTCGAAGTCCTTGCGGGCCAGTTCCACCTGCGAGCGGGCCTGCCTGAGCTGCGCGAGCTGCACTTCCACTTCGGTCTGGCGCTTGCCCTTGTCGGTGTTGCGCGCCTGCGAGGTGGCGCTGGCCAGCCGCGCCCTGGCTTCCTCGCGCGCCGCGCGCTCCGCTTCGGCGTCGAGTGCGAACAGCACCTTGCCCGCGGTGACCTGCTGGCCCGCGGCCACATCCAGCCGCTGCAGTCGGCCGGCGACGGAAGAGGCGACGTACACGTACTCGGCCTCGGCGTAGCCGGGCCAGGCCGCCGGCGGGCGGTCGCCGCAAGCGGCCAGCGCCAGTGCGACGACACAGAGCGGGCGCGGTGACAAGGGCTACCGCGGCATCGCCGGGTGCATCGTGGGCGGCTGCTGCTCCATATACCCCCGCCCGTCCTTCACCCCCTTGCGCCCGGCAATCTGCCACGCCGTGCGCTGGCCCATCAGGCGGGCCAGCGCCTCGACTTCCTCGTCGGTGTGGTTGATGGCGCCGGCGGGCGTGAGCATGCGGCCATTCACCGGCTCGGGCTCGGCCCAGAACGACTGGTGGTAGTCGGCCCGCGACTCCACTTTCTGGTTGCCTGCGCCGATCTCGACCACACCGTAGCAGTTGCAGAAGTAGGTGCGGTTGTTCCGCTCCGGGTAGATCTCGGTGTACACGCCGGTGCCGCGTATGCCTGCGGTGAGCGTCGGCGTCTGGATCTGCCGCGTGTTGCCGCGCCCCCAGACGCTGACCACCGCACCGGTCAGCATCCGCAGCACGCTCACCGCCGACAGCGTGGCCCCGCGTTCCACCGTGATGCGCGAGTTCGGCCGCACCAGGAACGATGAGTTGCCCATGACGAACACGAGGCCCGAGTTGCGCCCGGTCTCTATGCTGTCGCCCGACTGGATGATGGACTCGCGCCGCAAGCGCTCGCCGTTGACGGTGGCCTCACCGACCAGCTCGACGATGTTGCCGCGCTGCTGCGCCATGGCGCCCTCGTAACACCCCATGGCGGTCCACGCGGCCGCTGCCTGCAGGAAGCTGCGCCGGCGGAACCAGAGCACCTCGGCTTCGGTGCGGCCTTGCAGGATGTGCTGTGTCATGGCGGGTCTCCTCCGGTAGGTTGTGGGTTCTCAGGCGTGGCGATGAAGCTGTCCCTGAAGGTGAAGTACATGGAAGTCACGGTCATGGCCATGACCAGGACCACGGTGGGCATCAGCACGGCCTGCATCAGCGCCTCGCCGCCGAGCAGCGCGCCCAGCGTGCCCAGGATGGTGGCGGCGAACATCAGCACCGCGGTCCAGACCAGGCTGTAGACGGTGAAGGCCCAGAAGTTGCGCATGCAGGCCACCGCGCTGAAAAACAGGCTTTTCACCGGCGAGATGCCGTGCCAGTGCACCAGCGCAGGGGCATGCCAGAAGCAGACGATCAGCGGCAGGTGCAGCAGCAGCGTGGCGAAGGTGGCCGTGTCGAGCTGCGGCGTGCCCGGCGCACTGCCCGCGGGCGGCGCCACCAGCGGCCCGGTGCCGAACATCGAGCCGACCAGCGCAGCCACCACCGACCCCGCCACGTAGATCACGCCCAGCACCAGCATGGCGCGCGCCCGCTGACGGCCCACCCGGAAGCCGCTGACCAGCACGGTGGGCATGGGAAACCGCCCCTCGGCCGCTTCTGCCGTGGCGGCCATCAGCCCCAGGGTGGCGGCCGGCACCAGCAGGCCCGCCAGCAGGCGCCCGATGACGGGGATGGCCGACAGCACCAGCACCACCGCGATGTACATGAACAACAGCCCCGCCAGGGCCAGGGGCTGCTTCAGGAAGGTCTGGATGCCGAGTTTGACCCACAGGATGCCGGTACGCGCTGGGACGATGTTGAGTTTCACGGGCTGGTACGCACTTCGGTCGTTATTGGAGGCAGCCTATTGCAGGCGCCTATGGTCGCCTGTTCCTGCTTGCGTGACAAATTTAACGCAAGCCTGCGTTAAATCACGACGGGCTCGGCCACGCGCTGGCGCAGCACGCGCTCGAAATGCCCGGGGTCGTGCGGCTTGAGCATGTGGGCGTCGCGCGGCAGGTGGAAGTCCCACAGGCGCGAAATCCAGAAGCGCAGCGCCCCCGCCCGCAGCATGGCGGGCAGCAGGCGCCTTTCGGCGGCGGCCAGCGGCCGCACGCGCAGGTAGGCCTGCAGGAAGGCCTGGGCCCGCGGCGCGTGGTGTTCGCCCGTCTCCAGCACGATGCACCAGTCGTTGAGGCACACCGCCAGGTCGAACAGCCAGCTGTCGACCCCGGCGAAATAGAAGTCGAAGAAGCCCGTGAGCCGGCCTTCCTCGAACATCACGTTGTCGCGGAACAGGTCGGCGTGCACCGGCCCGCGCGGCAGCGCAGCGTAGGCCGAGCCGGCCGCCACGTGGTTCTGGTAGGCCAGTTCGCTGCGCAGCAGGGCGGCCTGGGGCGGCTCCAGGTAGGGCAGGACCACGGGCACGGTCTCGTTCCACCAGGCCAGCCCGCGCAGGTTGGGCTGGCGGCGGTCGTAGTCGCGCCCGGCCAGGTGCATGCGTGCCAGCATCTCGCCCACCGCTGCGCAGTGGTCCGGCGTGGGGGCCAGCTCGCTGGCGCCGGCCAGCTTGTTCACCAGCGCGGCCGGCTTGCCGTGCACGGTGTGCAGGATCTCGCCTTTGGCGTCGGGCTGCGGGTCGGGCACCGGCACGCCGTGGTGCGCCAGGTGCTTCATCAGGTGCAGGTAGAACGGCAGGTGCTCGAAGTCGAGGCGCTCGAAGAGCGTCAGCACGTATTCGCCGGCTTCGCAGGTGACGAAGTAGTTGGTGTTCTCGATGCCGCCCTGGATGCCGCGCAGCGAGCTGAGCTCGCCCAGCCCCAGGCGGCGCAGCAGCGCCTGTGCCTCTTCGTCGGAGACCGGGGTGAAGACCGCCACGCGCCTAGAAGGAGAAGATGTTCCAGACGCGCTTGCCGCCGGCGCCGGACATGCCGTTGCGCTCGTCGGCCGGCCGGTTGCGCAGCAGGTGCGCCGGCTCGATCTCGTAGGCCGGCGCGTCCTTGGGCTGCACCGTCACCTTCTCGGTCTGCCCGCCCATGCGCACTTCGTGGATGCGGTTGCTGTCGTTCTGCGTCACGATGATTTCGACCTTCTGGTTCTTTCTCGGATCCAGCGTTTCGCGTGGCATGTCCGCGGGGGGCTTCTGGGCGTGGGCAGAGGCGACCAGCAGGATGGTCATCGAGGCGGTCAGGAGACGCATGCCTGAATTGTAGAGGTCGGTTGGGCCTTGATCGCAGAAGACGCAGAAGTTGCGCAGAAGACGCAGAAGAAAATTCAGGAATGGAGGTCTTTCTGCGGTTTCTGCGCACTTCTGCGTCTTCTGCGTTCCTTTCCAAGCCGAAGGCACAATCCCTCCCATGAGCGAGCCAGAAGAAAAGAAGGTCCTGTTGCTGGTCGACGGGTCGAGCTACCTGTACCGGGCATTTCATGCCATGCCGGACCTGCGGGCGGTGCCGGGCGACCCGACGAGCCCAGCGACGGGGGCCATCCGGGGCATGATCAACATGCTGCAGAAGTTGCGCAAGGACGTGCGGGCCGACTACGCGGCCTGCGTGTTCGACGCGCCCGGCAAGACCTTCCGCGACGAGATCTTCCCCGACTACAAGGCCACGCGCTCGCCCATGCCGAGCGACCTGCGCACGCAGGTGGATGCGATCCACGAAGTCGTGCAACTCCTCGGCTGGAAAGTGCTGAACGTGCCCGGCGTGGAAGCCGACGACGTGATAGGCACGCTCGCCTGCCTGGGCACCGAGCGCGGCCTGCAGACCATCATCTCCAGCGGCGACAAGGACCTGTCGCAGCTGGTGAACGAGCACGTGACCGTGATCGACACGATGAACGACCGCAAGCGCGACGTGGCGGGTGTCCAGGCCGAGTTCGGCGTGCCGCCGCGGCTGATGGTGGACTACCAGGCGCTGGTGGGTGACTCGGTCGACAACGTGCCGGGCGTCGACAAGGTCGGGCCCAAGACCGCGGTGAAGCTGCTGCTCGAATACGGCTCGCTCGACAACCTGGTGGCGCGCGCCGCCGAGGTGAAGGGCGCGGTCGGCGAGAACCTGCGCAAGGCGCTGGACTGGCTGCCCACCGGCCGCAAGATCCTGACCATCCGCACCGACTGCGACCTGAAGGACCACATCCCCGGCTTTCCCGAGCTGGAAGACATCGTCATCGGCGGGCAGGACACCGAGCAGCTGAAGGCCTTCTACGACCGCTACGGCTTCAAGGGCCTGGTGAAGCAGCTCGAAACGCACGGCGTGCCGCCCGAGTTGATCGAGGAGCAGCGCTCGAAGAGGATGGGTGCCGGCGGGCTGTTCGACGAGCCCGACCTGAGCGGCCTGTCGAAGGTGACCAACCTGCAGTACGACTGCGTGTTCACGTGGGCCGAGTTCGACGCATGGCTGGCGAAGATCGAGGGCTCCGAGCTCGTCGCGCTGGACACAGAAACCGATTCGCTCGACGAGATGCTGGCCACCATCGTCGGCCTGTCGTTCAGCACCGAGCCGGGCATCGCTTGCTATATTCCGCTGGCCCACAACTACCAGGGTGCGCCCGACCAGCTGCCGCGCGACGAGGTGCTGGCCCGGCTGAAGCCCTGGCTGGAGGACCCGCAGAAGCAGAAGCTGGGCCAGCACATCAAGTACGACCGCCACGTGTTTGCCAACCACGGCATCGAGGTGCAGGGCTACGCGCACGACACCATGCTGCAAAGCTACGTGCTCGAAGTGCACAAGCCGCACGGGCTGGCGTCGCTGGCCGAGCGCCACCTGGGCCGCGCGGGCATCGACTACGAGACCATCACCGGCAAGGGCGCGCACCAGATCCCCTTCAATCAGGTGCCGGTGGACAAGGCCGCCGAGTATTCGTGCGAAGACTCCGACCAGACGCTCGACGTGCACCTGGCGCTGTGGGACAAGCTGCAGCGCGACAAGAAGCTGCGCTTCATCTACGACCTGGAGATGCAGTGCAGCGAGGTGCTGTACCGCGTCGAGCGCAACGGCGTGCTGATCGACGCCGCCGAGCTGGACCGGCAGGGCAAGGAGCTGGGCCAGCGCATCATGGCGCTGGAGAAGGAAGCGCACGAACTGGCGGGCCAGCCCTTCAACCTGGGCAGCCCCAAGCAGATCGGCGAGATCCTGTTCGTCAAGCTCGGCCTGCCGGTGAAGAAGAAGACCGCGAGCGGCGCGCCCAGCACCGACGAAGAGGTGCTGGAACAACTGGCCGAAGACTACCCGCTGCCGGCCAAGCTGCTGGAGCACCGCAGCCTGTCGAAACTGAAAGGCACCTACACCGACAAGCTCGCGCTGATGCAGCACCCGCGCACGGGCCGCGTGCATACGCACTACGCGCAGGCCGTGGCGATCACCGGGCGCTTGTCCAGCAACGACCCCAACCTGCAGAACATCCCGATCCGCACGGTGGAAGGGCGGCGCATCCGCGAGGCGTTCGTCGCGCCGCCGGGGCACCTGGTGGCCAGTGCCGACTACAGCCAGATCGAGCTGCGCATCATGGCGCACATCAGCGAGGACGAAGCGCTGGTGCGCGCATTTCGCGAGAACATGGACGTGCACCGCGCGACCGCCGCCGAAGTGTTCGGCGTCGCGCCGGGCGAGGTGTCGAGCGAGCAGCGGCGCTATGCCAAGGTGATCAACTTCGGCTTGATCTACGGCATGTCGAGTTTCGGGCTGGCGCGCAACCTGGGCATCGACAACACCGCGGCGAAGAACTACATCGAGCGCTATTTCGCGCGCTACCCGGGCGTGAAGCAGTACATGGACGAGACGCGCCTGTCCGCCAAGAGCCGGGGCTACGTCGAGACGGTGTTCGGCCGGCGCCTCTACCTGCCCGAGATCAACTCACCCAACGGCCCGCGCCGAGGCAGCGCGGAGCGGCAGGCCATCAACGCGCCGATGCAGGGCACCGCCGCCGACCTGATCAAGCTGTCGATGGTGCAGGTGCAGCAGGTGCTGGACCGCGAGCAGCGCGCGACGAAGATGATCATGCAGGTGCACGACGAACTGGTGTTCGAGGTGCCCGAAGACGAGGTCGAGTGGGCGCGCACCGAAATCCCCCGCCTGATGGCGGGCGTGGCGGAACTGCGCGTGCCCCTGCTGGCGGAGTTCGGCGTGGGGCCGAGTTGGGAAAAGGCCCACTGATGCAGGTGGGCAGCGGAGCTGCCCACCCTACGCCGGCTGTCAGCGGCCGCGTAGCGGTCCGCTTGGACAGGCGGCGGAGACATGCGGCGCCGAAGGCGTCCTCATGTCGACTTCTTGTCCGCCCACAACTCCCCGCCCGTCGCCCAATCCGACGGCTTGATGTCGTACAGGATCACGTCGACCGACTCGGGCTTGCTGCCGAGGGCGTCGACGCAAGCCTGCGTGAGGGCCTTGACGAAATCGCGCTTCTGTTCGGCCGTGCGGCCTTCGAACAGGTCGACCCGGATGGTGGGCATGGGAACTCCTTGGGACCAAAGGGGCGATTGTGCATAGACTCGGCGCTTTCTTTGCGGAAGGAGACCCCGGCCATGCTTGGTGACGACCTGAAAGCCCACTTCGACTCGCTGCTGCCCGGCACCGCCACCGCCAGCGGCACCACCCGGCGCACGGCGCTGAAAGTTGCGCTCGGGGCCGGCTACACCGCCGCGGCCGGTCCGTTGGCGGCGCAGACCGCGATTCGCACGCCGGCCGACGGGCTGGTGGCCGGGGAGGTCGAATTCGAGGTGAACGGCCTCAAGGTGCCGGCCTATCGCGACTGGTTCAAGCAACACGGGGCTGCGTGAGCTCGCTATTCGTCATCCTCGTCGCGACGTTGGTCACGGGCATCGGCAGCGTGTGGCTCGCCGCCGGCCTCATGCGGCTGGGCTGGCTGCCGGGCAGCGGGCCCGACAGCCGCGGCAAGGGCGAGCAGCACCTGCTGAGCCTGGCGGCCGGCGCGCTGCTGGCCACCGCTTTCATGCACCTGCTGCCCGAGGCGCTGGAAAGCCAGGCCGGCGCCAAGGAACTGTTCGCCACGCTGCTGGTCGGGCTGGTGTTCTTCTTCCTGCTGGACAAGGCGGAGCTGTGGCACCACGGCCATGAGCACCATCACGAGGGCGAAGCCCACGGCCATGGGCATCACCACCACGCCCATGACCACGCGCCGCCGCGTTCCGGTGGCTGGGCCGTGCTCACCGGCGACAGCGTGCACTGCTTCGGCGACGGCATCCTGATCGCGTCGGCCTTCACGGCCGACTTGCGGCTCGGCCTGGTGGCCGCGCTGTCGGTGCTGGCGCACGAGGTGCCGCACCACATCGGCGACCTGGTCGTGCTGCGGCAGGCCAGCCGCGATCGCGACGCAGCGCTGTTGAAAGTGTCGCTGGCAGGCGCCGTCACCGCGCTCGGCGGCATCGTCGGCTGGTGGCTGGTGGACCGCCTGGTCGGCTACCTGCCGTACTTCCTGGTGGTGGCCAGCAGCAGCTTCATCTACGTGGCGCTGGCTGACCTGATCCCGCAACTGCAGAAGCGCCTGGGCGCGCGCGAGACCTTCGCGCAGGTCGCGTGGCTGCTGGCCGGCATCGCCCTGGTTACAGCCGTCAGTACGGCCGCGCACTGACTCGCAGGTGTCGGCTGCGTCCGACAGCCAACGTCGCGGCGTCCGACAAATCGACGAGCCTGGGCGGCCTATCGTCACCGTCGTTGGCGAGCGGCAGGCTCGGCCGACAGAAGCAGACTTCAATCCAAAGGAGAACTTCAGATGGCATCACGGGATTACGACGATCGCGACCGGCAAGGTCGCTGGGGCAGCGACCAGCAGCAGGACCGCGGGCAGCAGGGCGGCGGCCAGCAGGGCGGCAGCTGGGGTGGCCCGCAGGGCCAGGGCTGGAACCAGCGCGGCGGTACCGAGTTCGGCTCGCCGCAGTCGGGCGGCTATGGCGGCTATGGCGGCGAGAGCCACGGGTACGGCCGGGGTGAACCGTCTTACGGCGGCTCGCAGCAGTCGTTCGGCGGCCGCGGCGAGTTCGGCTCGGGCGGCGGCGAGTTCGGCAGCCAGGGCAACTGGGGCCGCAGCCCGGGCGGCATGCCGGGCAGCTCGGGCGGCAGCTGGGGCAGCGGCTCGCAGGGCGACTGGAGCCGCTACCAGCAGCAGGGCGGCATGGGCTCGCAAGGACAGGGCTATGGCGGCCAGGGATATGGCAGCCAGGGCTATGGTGGGCAAGGCTACGGTGCGCAGGGCTACGGCGGCCAAAGCTATGGCAGCCAGGGTTACGGCAGCCAGGGCTACGGCAGCCAGCAGCGCTTCGGCGGGCAAGGCTATGGCGGCCAGTACGGCGGCAGCCCCTATGGCCAGTACGGCCAGTACGGCCTGTCCGGTGAGCACGGCTCGTTCCAGCAGCAGCAGGGCTTTTCGGGCAGCCACGCCTACGGCCAGCACGACCCCGACTACCACCAGTGGCGCGACGAGCAGATCCGCAACCTCGACAACGACTACGACACCTGGCGCCAGGAGCGCTATCGCAAGTTCTCCGACGAGTTCAACAGCTGGCGTTCCAGCCGCAGCGGCGGCCAGGGCCAGAACACGACGCAGGGCAGCGCATCGGGTGGCTCGATCGGCGGCACATCCAACGCGAGCGGCTCCACCGTGAGCGGCAGCCAGACCACCGGCGGCACGGGCAGCGGCTCGGCGTCGTCGTCGGGCTCTTCCACCACCCGCAAGACGTGAGCAGGGAGCAGGCCATGAAGCCATACAGGCGGTCCATCGGCCTGCTCGCGGCGCTCGCCGTGGCGTCGGGCCTCGTGTTCGCGCAGGCGGCGCCGGGCACGGGCTCGTCCGTCACCGGCGGCGGCGCCGCGCCGGCGGCGCAGCCCGGCGCCGGCACGCGCAATGCAGAAACGAAGCAGGACGACCGCCTGGCGCGCGGCGACCGCCAGTTCATGCAGAAGGCGGCCGAGGGCGGCATGTTCGAAGTGCAGGTGGCGCAGCTGGCGGCGACACGGGCCGTGCATCCCGACGTCAAGGGCTTTGCGGGCATGCTGGTCGACCACCACACGAAGGCCAACGACGAACTGGTCCGGCTGGCCAACGCGAAGAAGGTCGAACTGCCGGCGGCACCGCGGCGCGGCCTGCGGCGCGACATCGCGAAGCTGGCCAGGAAGACCGGCGCCGAGTTCGACCGCGACTTCGTGCGCAGCGTGGGCATCAAGGCGCACGAGAAGGACATCGCGCTGTTCGAGAAGGCCGGCCGGGACCTGAAGGACCCCGAGCTGAAGGCCTTTGCGGCGAAGACGCTGCCCACGCTGAAGGAGCACCTGGCGAAGGCGCAGGCCCTGCCGCAGTCCGGCAAGGCAGGCGCCGCGATGGGCAACCGCTGAAGCGGCGGCAGCCTACTGCGCGGAGTAGCCGGTGACGCGCCAGCGGCCGTCCGGCTCCCGCACGGTGACCACCAGTTCCTTCACGTCGACCTTCCTGTCGAACTTGCTGGCGAAGCTGACGGTGACGTAGTCGCCGTTCGGCTGGCCCGGCATGGTGGTCTTGTAGACCACGCCGACCACTTCGCGCTGCTGGAACGCACCGAAGGACTCGCGCACTTTCGGGATGTTGTCCATCCAGTTGCCCAGCGGCACGTTCTTGCGGAACACCGCGCTCGAACGTTCCCAGGCGGTGCCCCAGTCGCGGCGGTCCAGCAGGCCGATCCAGCCGGTGGCGGCCAGCTTGCCTTCGTCTTCCTTCTTGGTGTCGTGGGCTATGCCTTCGGGCGCGGGCGGCTTGGCCGGGGTAGCGGGCTGTTGGGCGTTCAGGGCAGGGGCCGCCAGGACGGCGGCCAGCAGGGCGATACGGAAGCTCAGGTTCATGCGCGTAAGTCTAGCTGCGGCGAACGGCGCATCGTGGGGAGTACACCCTTTTACTTCCCTTTTACCAGCAGTTCGCGCATCAGGCGCGCGTTGACCTGCCCCTGGTCTTCGTAATTGGTGTTGAACACCACGTGCACCGCCTGCGCCAGCCCGGCGAGGTGTTCGATCTCGGGCACCATGGCGCCCAGTTCGTCGGCGCCGTACCAGTAGTTGAAGCGGCTGCTGGACGACACGGCGTGCGTGATGTTCCACGTGTTCCTGTTGCGCCCGTGCAGGCGCACGAGCGCGAGCGCCGGGTGGGTGACGGCCCACACGCAGGGCACGGTGTTGGCGAAGCCTTGCGGGGCATCGACCACCGTGTGCACGACGCCGATGCGTTCTTCGAATTCGATGGTCTTGGCGGCATGGTCGCCTTCGAACCAGGTGCGGTTGCGGAACTCCACCGACAGCAGGTGCCCGGGCAGGCTGGCCACGCAATGCTCGACGAAGGCGAGGCCCTCGCGGTTGCGCAGCACGCCAGGGGAGAACTGGAAGTGCACGGCGCCCAGCTTGCCGGCTTGCTTGAGCGGAGCCAGCGCCTCGGCGAAGCGGCGCCACAGCTCGGACTGGATTTCGGCCGGCAGGTCGCGCAGGTAGAGCGAGCGCGCCACCTTGGGGCCGAGGGCCTGCCGGATGTCCTTGTGCAGCACCTGCGGCTGCGCCGAATGGCCGGTGAACAGGCGGAACGCCTTCACGTTGAACACGAAGCCTTCGGGCGTGCGATCGGCCCATAGCTGCGCGTTCTGCGGGGTGGGCATGCCGTAGTAGCTGGAGTCGACCTCCACCATCGGGAACTGCGTGGCGTAGTAGCGCAGGCGCGCCTCGGCGGTCTTCGCTTCCTTGGGGTAGAAGCGGCCGCAGTCGATCAGGGTCTTGTCGGTCCAGGAGGCGGAGCCGACCAATATGTTCGGTGCCACTGGATTAATATACAGGCATTGGACCCCTTAGACGACCTCAACCCCCAGCAGCGTGAAGCGGCGACGCACTCGGACGCGCGCCCCCTGCTCGTCATTGCCGGTGCGGGCACGGGCAAGACCAACACGCTCGCCCATCGCGTCGCGCACCTGGTGCGCAGCGGCGCCGACCCGCAGCGCATGATGCTGCTGACCTTCAGCCGGCGCGCCGCGCAGGAGATGGAGCGGCGCGTCGGCACCGTGCTGCGCCGTTCGCTGGGACAGTCCGGCACCCAGGCCCTGCCCAGCCTGCCGTGGAGCGGCACCTTCCACGGCATCGGCGCGCGGCTGCTGCGCGAGTACGCGCCGCGCATCGGGCTGGAAGACAACTTCACCATCCACGACCGCGGGGACTCCGAGGACCTGATGGGCCTGGTGCGCCACGAGATCGGGCTGTCGGAAACGAAGAACCGCTTTCCGCTGAAGGCGACTTGCCTGGGCATCTACTCGCGCGTGCTCAACACGCGCGAGCCGCTGGCGGACGTGCTGCAGTCGCTGTACCCGTGGTGCACGCAATGGGAGGCGGAACTCAAGCGCCTGTTCGGGGCGTATGTCGAGGCCAAGCAGCAGCAGAACGTGCTGGACTACGACGACCTGCTGGCCTTCTGGGCCGACATGGTGGAAGAGCCGGCCATCGCGCAGGAGATCGGCGCTCGCTTCGACCACCTGCTGGTCGACGAGTACCAGGACACCAACCGGCTGCAGGCCGCCATCATCCTCGCCATGAAGCCGGACGGCGCGGGCGTGACGGTGGTGGGCGACGATGCGCAGAGCATCTATTCGTTCCGCGGCGCCACCGTGCGCAACATCCTCGACTTCCCGCACCGCTTCACGCAGCCCGCGCGCATCGTCACGCTGGAGCGCAACTACCGCAGCACGCAGCCTGTCCTGGACGCGAGCAACGCGGTGATCGCGGCGGCGCGCGAGCGCCATGCCAAGAACCTGTTCACCGACAAGCTGGCCAGTGGGCGCCCGCAGCTCGTGCTGGTGCCCGACGAGGCGCAGCAGGCGCGCTGGGTGGCCGACCAGGTGCTGCGCCAGCGCGAAGGTGGCGCCACGCTCAAGAGCCAGGCGGTGCTGTTCCGCGCCAGCCACCACAGCGCGGCGCTGGAGCTGGAGCTCGCCCGGCGCAACATCCCATTCATCAAGTTCGGCGGGCTCAAGTTCCTGGAGGCCGCGCACGTGAAAGACGTGCTGGCCGTGCTGCGCTTCGCGCACAACCCGCGCGGGCGCATGGCGGGCTTTCGCACCGTGCAACTGGTGCCGGGCATCGGTGCGGCCAGCGCCACTCGGCTGCTCGACGCGATGGCCGAAGCGCCCGACCCGGCGCTCGCGCTGCAGGCCTTCGAGCCGCCCGCGCAGGCGAAGCAGGAGTGGGCTGCGTTCGCCGCTCTGTATGCGCGCCTGCGCGAACCGGGCCTTGCGTGGGCCACCGACATGGAGCTGGCCCGGGCGTGGTACCAGCCGCACCTGGAGCGCATCCACGACGATGCGCAGGTGCGCAAGCTCGACGTGGAGCAGCTCGCGCGGCTGGCCACGGGTTATGCGAGCCGCGAACGGTTCCTCACCGAACTCACGCTCGACCCGCCCGAGTCCACCAGCGACCAGAGCGGCCCGCCGCTGCGCGACGAGGACTACCTGATCCTGTCGACGATCCACAGCGCGAAGGGGCAGGAGTGGAAGGCGGTGCACGTGCTCAACGTGGTCGACGGCTGTATCCCGAGCGACATGGCCACGGGCAGCACGGACGAAATCGAGGAAGAACGGCGCCTGCTCTACGTGGCTATGACGCGGGCCAAGGAGCACCTGCACCTGGTCGTGCCCCAGCGCTTCTACGTGACGCAGCAGGCGGGCGGCGGCGACCGGCACATGTATGCGGGGCGCACGCGGTTCATCACCGAAGCGATGGTGCCGCACTTCGAGGCTGTGACGTGGCCGGAGGCGGCTGAAGCTGCCGCTGCTTCGTGTCCGTCGGAGCCGGTGATGCAGGTGCGGGCGAAGGCTCGGGCGGCTTGGCGGTAGTTCTCGCCGCTCTTGTTCTTCGTCATCCTCGCGAAGGCGGGGAACCAGGGCTCCCTCTCTTGCCTTCGTGGTGCCGCTCTCGTCGCACCGCCCGTCGCGACGAGCGCGCCAATGAAAGACAATAAGCACGAACATGCAACTCACAGGCCCCACCAACTTCCGCCCCCTCCCCCTCGTGCGCCCCCACACGCTGTTCCGCTCGGAACACCTGGGCGCGCTGGACGAAGACGACGCGCGGCAGATCCAGGCGCTCGGGATCACGCGCGTACTGGACTTCCGCGGTGTCAACGAACGCGAAGAGGCGGTGTGCCGCCTGCCCGACGTCAAGGTGCACTCGCTCGCCATCGAGCCCACCGTGGTGCAGAACCTGGTGGCATTGCTGGACGCCGGTCACCAGGTGAGCGAAGCCGACATCGTGGGGCTGATGCAGGACACCTACCGCGGCTTCGTGCGCGAGAACACGCACCGCTTCGCCAAGTTCTTCGGCCACCTGCTCGAGTCCAACGAGCCCACGGTGTTCCACTGCACCGCGGGCAAGGACCGCACCGGGTTTGCGGCGGCGCTCGTGCTCGGCGCGCTGGGCGCCTCGCCCGACGAGGTGATGCGCGACTACATGCTGACCAACGAAATGCACAAGCCGCGCTGGCTCTCCAGCACGCGCCTGCCGGCGCACGTGGCGTACGTGCTGGCGCGCGTGCAACCGGAGTTCCTGCACGCAGCGTTCGAAGCGGTGGACGCGGACTACGGCTCGCTGGAAGGCTACCTGCGCGACGGCCTGGCGCTGGGTGAGCCCGAGCGCGCGAGGCTCCGCGCGCTCTACACCTGAGAGCGACAGTTTCCTACGTAACCCGACGGGCAGGGCCGACAGGACCTGAACCCGGCCGCATTCCACACTTGTTCCAACGCCGCACCAACGGTGCCTTAGAAGGAGCCGGGAATGCCCAAGCAGCCAAAGTCCAATGAAGACCGGGTCGAGTCCGGTGGTGAGGGCGCCCTCGACTTCGACGACGGCGGCGACATGGTGCATCCCCGCGGCAAGGTCACGGGGGCCGGGCGGACCCGGGAGGAGCAACGTCCTTCGGATGCGGGGGACCTGGGTGCGCCGAACGTAGGAATGTCGGATCGCAACGGCCCCAGCGACCCCGACGCCAAGGGCAAGCGAGACAACGAGTAGTAAACGCCGAGGGAGGCGCACCATGGTCTATGCGATCTTCTCCGCCTCTGTGCTGCTTGCGGTAGGCACCGTGTATGCCGCGGCCGTAGGCTGGCTCTACTTCTGGCAGGAAAGGGTGCTGTTCGAACCGGCACCGTTGCCCGCCGACGAGCCCATCTGCACGGACGGCGATACCCATGAACTTTTCATCGACGTGCCGGGCGCGCGCCTGTCGGCCGCGCACCTGAAACTGCCCAACCCGCGCGGGGTGTTCTTCTTCCTGCACGGCAACTCCGGCAACCTGAAGAAGTGGTTCGTCGAGCTCGACGCCTTCCGGCAGGCCAATTTCGACGTGGTCATGTTCGACTACCGGGGCTTCGGCAAGAGCACCGGCGAGATCGAAAGCGAAGAGCAGCTGCGCGCCGACGTGCACGCGGTATGGGATTACTTTGCCCCCCTGTATGCGGGCAAGCGGGTGGTGATTTCGGGGCAGTCGTTGGGAACGGGGCTGGCCGCGGGGCTTTCGTCGCACCTGTGCGCCGAAGGCCGCGCGCCCGACCTCACGCTGCTGGTGTCGCCCTACAGCAGCATGCAGGCACTGGCGGCCGAGCTGTACCCCTGGGTGCCGATGGGTGTGTTGCGCTACCCGCTGCGCACGCTGGAACACGCGGCCAAGCTGCTGGGGCCGGTGATGCTGATCCACGGCGAAAAGGACGAGCTGATCCCCATCCACCACAGCGAGGCCCTGTGCAAGACGATGAAGTCGGCGCAGCTGCTGCGGGTGGACGGCGCGGGCCACAGCGACGTGCACCAGTTCCCCAGCGTGCGCAAGGCCCTGGTGTCCGCGCTGGGCCGGCTCTGACTCGGCCGTACGCGGCTGCTACCCTAGGGGGATGCGCACCTTCGCATCCCTGCTCGCCAGCGGCCTCGCGGTCTACGTGTTGCTGCTCGCGGTGCTGTGGTTCATGCAGGAACGCATCCTGTTCTATCCCGATCCGCTGCCGCAGGGCCACCGGTTCGACGTGGACCCGGACGTGGACGAGCTCACGGTCGACGTGCCGGGCGCGAAGCTGTCGGTGCTGCACATGAAGCTGCCCGACCCAAAGGGCGTCGTGTTCTTCCTGCACGGCAATGCCGGCAACCTGGCCAGCTGGTTCAGCAACACGCCGCTGTACCGTGAGGCCAACTACGACCTGGTGATGATGGACTACCGCGGTTACGGCAAGAGCACCGGCCGCGTGACGAGCGAGCGCGAGCTGCGCGACGACGTGCGCGCGGTGTGGAACGTGATCGCACCGCTGTACGCCGGCCGCAAGCAGGTCATCTATGGGCGCTCGCTGGGCACTGCGCTGGCGGCCGACCTTTCCGCCCAGCTCGGGCGCGAGGGCAGGCCGCCGCACCTGACGGCGCTGGTGTCGCCATACAGCAGCATGCGCGACCTGGCCTCGGAGCACTATCCCTTCGTGCCGGGCGCGCTGCTGCGCTACCCGCTGGAGACCGCGCTGCACCTGAAGGAAGTGAAGGGGCGCGTGTGGATGGCGCATGGCGTCGACGACGCGCTGATCGGTGTGGCACATGCACGCCGGCTCCAGCAGCATCACCCCCACCTGCACCTCGATGCCATCGAAGGCGCGGGCCACAACGACATCCACGGTTTCCCGGCCTACCAGCAGGCTTTCAAGCGAGAGCTGGCGGCGTTGTAGCGATGGAGTTCGCCCTGTGGTGCGTGATCGTGGGCCTGCTGCTCGTGCTGATGGCGCTGAGCGGCACGGTGCTGAAGCGCCTGCCCCTGTCCACCGCGATGTTCTACCTGGGCGTGGGCGTTGCCGTCAGCCCGGTGTGGCTGGGGCTGGTGGCGGCGCACCCGCAACGCCACGGCGTGCTGCTGGAGCGCATGGCCGAGGTGGTGGTGCTGCTGTCCCTTTTTACCGCGGGCCTGAAGCTGAGCCCCGGCCTGTCGGACCGGCGTTGGGTGCTGCCGGTGCGGCTGGCGCTGGTCTCCATGATCGTCACCATCGGGCTGATCGCAGCGGCGGCCTGGCTGCTGCTGGACCTGCCCGTGGGCGCGTGCATCCTGCTCGGGGCGATCCTCGCGCCGACCGACCCCGTGCTCGCATCGGACGTGCAGCTCGCCCACTCCGACGACGTGGACAAGGTGCGCTTCTCGCTCACGGCCGAGGGCGGCCTGAACGACGGAACGGCCTTTCCCTTCGTGATGCTGGGGCTGGGGCTGCTGGGGCTGCACGAACTCGGCCCGTCGGGCGTGCGCTGGCTGGCGGTGGACGTGCTGTGGGCCACGACGGCAGGGCTGGCGATAGGCGCCACCCTGGGCTTGGCCGTGGGACGCCTGGTGCTGTTCCTGCGCCGCGAACACAAGGAAGCGGTGGGCCTGGACGACTTCCTCGCGCTGGGGCTGGTGGCGCTGTCGTACGGGGCGGCGCTGACGCTGCACGCCTATGGCTTCCTCGCCGTGTTTGCGGCCGGCGTCGCGCTGCGCCAGCTGGAGCAGTCGCAGGGTTCGGGCGATGCGCATGCCGTCGAGCAGGCGATGGCGCATCCGGACCAGACCGTGGCCGACGCCGTGGCGGTGGACCGTGAGCACGCGCCCACGTTCATGGCGCAGGCAGTGCTGGGTTTCAACCAGCATGCCGAGCGCATCGGCGAGGTGGCGATCGTGATCGCCATCGGCGCGCTGCTGTGGGCCGTACCGTGGACCGGCGCCGCCTGGTGGTTCGTGCCGCTGCTGCTGCTGGTGATAAGGCCGGTGTCGGTGCAGCTGGGGCTGGCGCGCTCGCGCGCATCGAAGACGCAGCGCTGGCTGATGGGCTGGTTCGGGATCCGCGGAGTCGGCTCGCTGTACTACCTGATGTATGCGCTGAACCACGGGCTGCCCGGGTCCGTGGCCGATACGCTGGTGGCGCTGACCCTGTCTGCCGTGGTGACTTCCATCGTCGTGCACGGCATCTCGGTGACGCCGCTGATGGCCATGTACGAAAAGGCCAAGCCGCGGGCTGGGTGAACGCGCGCGCCTCCGGGCTATCGCCATGCCCGACAACGGCACTCGGGCTCTGTGGCTTTCGACTCGCATCTTGACCGCAGTCAACGACGGAAATGCTGCAAAGCACAAAGTGGCGGCCATCCACTTTCAGCGGATCCTGGAGCAAGCATGAGACTGACAAGGCGAACCTTCCTCATGGCGTCCGGAGTTTCGGCAGGCTGGTCGATCACCGGCTGCGCGATGCTCCCGCCCCAACCCCTGCATAGCGCGCTGGCACCCTTCAAGGCCAAGGCCTCCAGCCCCGGGCAGGGCGAGTGGATCTCCACCGCCTGCCAGGGCTGTACGCAATGGTGCGCGATCCAGGTGTACTCGCAGGAAGGCCGGGCGGTCCGCGTGCGCGGCAACCCCCTGTCGAAGGCCAACAACGGCTACTGCTGCGCGCGGGGCCACCTGATTCCGCAGATGGCCTACGACCCCGACCGCATCAAGGTGCCGATGCGCCGCACCAACCCCGCCAAGGGCCGCGGCGTGGACCCGAAGTTCATACCGATCACCTGGGACGAAGCGCTGGACCGGGTGGCCGACAAGATGATCGAGCTGCGCCGGAACGGCGAAAGCGACAAGCTGGTCTACCTGCGCGGCCGCTACTCCTCCACGTCCACGGAGCTGCTGTACGGCACCTTGCCCAAGGTGTTCGGCACGCCCAATTACTTCTCGCACAGCGCCATCTGCGCCGAGGCCGAGAAGATGGGGCCCGGCCTGACGCAGGGCTTCTTCGGCTACCGCGACTACGACCTCGGCAAGACCGACTGCCTGGTGTTGTGGGGCACGGACCCGCTCGCTTCGAACCGCATGGTGCCGTACACGTTGCAACGCTTCCATGAGATCGTGAAGCGCGGGACTGTCATTGCAGTGGACCCGCGGCTGTCGAACGTGGGCACCAAGGCGCATGAATGGCTGCCCGTCATACCGGGCACCGACGGCGCGCTGGCTGCAGCCGTGGCGCACGTGCTGCTGACGGAAGGTTTGTGGAACCGCGAGTTCGTCGGTGACTTCAGGGACGGGCGCAACCAGTTTGTTGCCGGCCAGGCCATCGACGAGGCGGCCTTCGCCGAGAAGGAGACCTACGGCCTCGCGAAGTGGTGGAACCTGGAGCTGAAGGACAAGACGCCGGCGTGGGCCGCCAGCGAGTGCGGCATTCCGGCTGCGCAGATCGTCCGGGTGGCGCGCGCCATGGGCAAGGCAGCGCCCAGCACGGCGGTCTGGATGGGGCCTGGCGTGGCGATGAGCCCGCGCGGCACCTATGCCGCCATGGCGGTGCATGCGCTCAACGGCCTGCTCGGGTCCATCGACGTCGAAGGCGGCGTGTGGCAGACAGCGGGCGGCGTGCCGGTTGCCGCATTTCCGAAGGCCGACGCGTACGTCGACGACGTGGCGAAGAAGGCTTCCGCGGGCAAGAAGCTCGACGGCCGCGGCGCCAAGGACATGCCCGCGATGATGAATGCCCGGCCGGGCAGTGGCGTGGTCACGAACAACATCGCCAACGGCATGCTGAAGAATCCCGAAGCCGCCAAGGTGGTACTCGCCTCCTGGGCCAACTTCAACTTCTCCTGCACCGGCGCGGACCGGTGGGACCGGGCCATGGCCCGGGTGCCGTTCTTCGTGCACATGGTGGTGATGCCGTCGGAGATGACGCAGTTCGCCGACATCGTGCTGCCGGCCACGTTCAACAGCGTCGAAGGCTGGTCGGTGATCACCAACAACGGCGGTGGCCACACCTTCGCCACGATCCAGCAACCCGTGGCCCGGCGCCTGTGGGACGTGAAGCAGGAAGAGACCGAAGTGATGTGGCTGCTGGCCGAGAAGCTCAAGGCCAGGGGGTTTCCGCAGCTGTTCGACTATTACTCCAGGGAGTTCAAGGACCCCGAGACCGGCCAGGCGCCGGCCAGCGCGCTCGAGTTCGCGCAGGTCGCAGCCAAGATGAGCAGCCTGCCCCTGTGGGGCGGCAAGGAGCCTCTCAAGGGCGACGCGCCGGTCAAGGGCTGGGCGGAGTTCCGCAGCAAGGGCGTGTTCAACGGCCCGAAGTACGCGCTGAAGAAGAACTGGGGCGGCAAGTTCGCCACGGCCACGAAGAAGTTCGAGTTCTACAGCGAGACACTGAAGAAGGGCCTGCTGGAGCACGCCAAGAAGTACGACTCCACAGTGGACGACATCCTGGCGGTGACCGGCTACACGGCACGCGGCGAGCGGGCATTCGTTCCCCACTACGAGCCGCCGAAGCGCCACGGCACCGTGCAGGACTTCCCGTTCGCGTTCGTGGACTACAAGTCGCGCCTCAACCGTGAAGGCACCTCGCAGAACCTCACCTGGTACCAGGAGTTCAAGAAGGTGGATCCGGGCGACGTGTCCTGGGGCGACGTGGTGAAGATGAACCCGGCGGACGGCCGCCGCCTCGGCCTGGTATCGGGCGAGACCGTGCGCGTCACTTCGCTGGCGGGCTCGATCGTCACCCAGTTGCGGCTGTGGGAAGGCGTGCGCCCCGGGACGGTGGCCAAGTGCTACGGCCAGGGCCACTGGGCCTTCGGGCGCATCGCAGCGAAGGACTACGCCAAGTCGGTGCCGCGCGGCGGCAACAACAACGAGGTGCTGGTGGACGACTATGACCGCCTGAGCGGCGCGACCTGCCGCAACGGCGGCTTCACCGGCGTGCGCATCCAGAAGGCCTGACACCGAGAACTACAGGAGCCTGACATGAGATTCGGAATGGTCATCGACCTCGCCCGTTGCACCGGCTGCGGCGCCTGCGCCTTGGCGTGCAAGGCGGAGAACAACTCGCGCATGCGCGCTGACGGCCAGAGCTACAACTGGGGCGACTTCCTCATCCGCACGGAAGGCACGTTCCCGAAGGCCGTGCACACCGTGATGCCGGTCATGTGCAACCACTGCAGCGACGCACCGTGCGTGAAGAACTGCCAGTCGACCAAGGGCTCGCACAAGGCCATGTACAAGACGCCGGAAGGCATCACGCTGCACGACCCCAGCCTGTGCATCGGCTGCCAGAAGTGCCAGGAAGTCTGCCCGTACAGCAGCGACGAGCTGGGCATGGAAAGCCTCGACGGCACGGCGTACAGCGTGATCAGCTTCAACTACGACGAGAAGCCCGCGCAGCCGCAGTGGGCCGACCGGAGCTCGGTGATTCCCGGCTGTACCGCGTCCGGCGCCGAAACGGCGGCGAAGGCCGGCGCGCCAGTGCCCGCCATGAACCGCTGGAGTTCTGAGGGCGACCTGCAGCCGATCCGCGTCGACGGTGTCGTCGAGAAGTGCACGTTCTGCTATCACCGCACGCTCAACGGCCTGCTGCCGGCATGCGTGGAAGCTTGCCCGCCGCAGGCGCGCACCTTCGGCGACCAGGACGACCCCGCCAGCCGCATTTCGCAAGTGCTGAAGGCCGAGAAGTCCTTCCGGCTGCTCGAGGAGAAGGGCACGAAGCCGAACGTGCACTACATCGGCAAGTACAGCCCGAGGGCGTAATGGCGGCAGTCCTGCAACCCAGCCCGGCGCAGGCCCTCGCCCGGGAGGACCTCTGCCGGTTCGCGGCCGCCTGCTTCTACCAGCCAAGCGAGGAGTTGGCCGAGGAGCGCCTGTTCGATTCGATCGTCGCGGCCGCGCAGCTGGTGGACGCCCCCTTGGCGCGGCAGGCCGGGCGCCTGCGGGACGCATTCGCCGCAGAAGAACTCGAGCCGCTGCTGGTCGACTACACCAGGCTCTTCCTCGGGCCGACGCAACCGCTGGCACGTCCCTACGGCTGCTACTGGCTCACCGGCGAAGCAACGCTGATGCAGGGCCCCACGCTCGCGGTGCAGGCTCTGTATCGCGAAGGTGGCTTCGACGTGGACGAGTCGTGCATGGACGCTCCGGACCACATCGCGATCGAACTGGAGTTCCTCTACCTGCTCATGTTCCGCCGCAACCGGGCGCATGAGGCCGGGGACATCGACGAACTGGCGGCAGTGGAGAGGCTGCAGGAACGTTTCCTGGCCGAGCACCTGGGCGCCTGGATCGGCCGCTTCGGCAAGGCCGTGCGCGACGGTGCCGGGACACCGTTCTACCGCGAACTGGGGGGCTTTGCCGAAGCCGTGGTCGCCATGGCTGAACGGTTGGAGTAGGCGCCCGCCTCGTACCAGCCCTTGGTCCGGTTCACCACCCGCACCACCAGCAGCATCACGGGAACTTCGATCAGCACGCCGACCACGGTTGCCAGGGCCGCCCCCGACTCGAAACCGAAGAGGCTGATGGCCGCAGCGACCGCCAGCTCGAAGAAGTTGCTGGCGCCGATCAGGGCGGACGGGCACGCGACGTCGTGCGCCTCACCCGCTCTGCGGTTGAGCCAGTAGGCCAGCGCGGAGTTGAAGAACACCTGCACCAGGATGGGCACCGCCAGCATGGCGATGACCAGCGGCTGCTCGAGGATGGCCCGGCCCTGGAAGGCGAACAGCAGGACCAGCGTCGCCAGCAGCGCTGCGATGGACCACGGGCCGACCCTGGCCAGCGCAGCGTCGAACGCCGCCTGGCCGCGCGCCAGCAAAGCCTTGCGCCACCACTGGGCCAGCACGACCGGGATCACGATGTAAAGCACCACCGATGTGACCAGCGTGTCCCAGGGCACGACGATGGATGACAGGCCGAGCAGCAGCGCGACGATGGGTGCGAAGGCGAACACCATGATCGTGTCGTTCAGGGCCACCTGCGACAGCGTGAACAGTGGATGCCCGCCGGTGAGGCGGCTCCACACGAACACCATCGCCGTGCAGGGTGCCGCCGCCAGCAGGATCAGGCCCGCGATGTAGCTGTCCGCCTGCCCGGGCGGCAGGTAGGGTGCAAAGACGTGGCGGATGAACAGCCATGCCAGGAAGGCCATCGAGAACGGCTTCACCGCCCAGTTCACGAACAGCGTCACCGTGATGCCCCGCCAGTGGCGACGTACCTGGTGCAGCGCGCCGAAATCCACCTTCAGCAGCATCGGGATGACCATCACCCAGATCAGCAGGCCGACCGGCAGGTTGACCCTGGCGAGCTCCATGCGGCCCACGGCCTGGAACGCGGCCGGGAACACCTGGCCGAGCGTGATGCCCGCCACGATGCACAGGAACACCCAGACGGTGAGGTAGCGTTCGAAGAGGGTCATGGCTGGAGCCGGGTGAAGGGGCGATTCTAGGGCGGCGCTCGCAGCGTCCTACGCGATGCGCCAGAAGCAGCCGACAAGGCCGCTGCACACCCCGACCATACAGTGGCCTGTCACACAAGGAGGCGCGACATGCCCGACCAACCCAGCGCGAACCGGCCCGACCGGCGCGAGACCACCCCGCCTGCCGACATGCAGCCCGAAGACGCCGGCACGGCTGCCAGCGGCGCCGATGCGGACAGAGCGCCCACCGAGCCGGCGATGAAGCAGCAGCAGAAGACCCCGCAGGAACAGGGCAGCGAACGCCCGGGCGGCCAGCGATGACACGCGCCAGGCCCGAAGCCCTGCAGTTCATCGTGGACGACTGCGAACGCATCGAAGACCTGTTCGCGCGGCGGCGCACCGCCGCGGCATGCGTGCGGCTGCTCGTGCTGACGCGGCTGGAGCAGGAACTGCTGCTGCCGGCTGCGCGCGAGTGCTCGAACGATGAAGACGTGGTGGACGAGGCCGATGCCGGCGTGGACCAGCTGCGCGAGCTGGTCGCGCAGGTGCTGGCGCTGCGCGAAACCGATCCTTTGCGCGAGCCGAAGTCGGCTGTGCTGGCCAACTGTGCGCGCCGCCACTTCATGCTGTTGCGCGATACGGTGCTGCCGCCCGTGCGCTCGGCGCATCCCGATGTGCAGGGGCTGGCACGCGGCATGCAGCTGCGCAAGGCCGAGCTCGAAGCGGTGACTGAGGCATTGCGGGAAGAAGTCGTTGCGATGTCGCTGGCCACCTGACCGAGCCGTGCCTGTCCTACAGGCTCATGCAGCAGGGGCCGACAGGACGCAGCCGCGCTCAGGCTAGAGTTTGCGCTCAGGGCATCCCTGCATGCCCCTCGTGCTTACCTTCCAACACCCAAGGAGTTCCCAGAATGCTTCAGACCCAACTGGCGCGCTGCGCCGCCCTCGCATTGATCGCCGCGCTGTCCCTGTCCGCGTGCCAGCGCGAGACGTCCACCGACACGTCGACCACTTCGACGACGACCACGACGCCGACGCCGGCCCCGGCGCCGACCACCAGTGCCGATACGTCGTCGACGACCCCGCCGTCGACGACCGGCTCGACGACCGCATCGGGTACCGGCAGCACCGATACCAGCTCCACCGGCAGCGGCACGTCGATGGGCGCCTCGGGCTCCGCGACCGGCTCGCCCACCGGCTCCAGCACCGACATGAGCTCGAGCAGCTCGGTCGGCAACACGGGCACGCCGACCCGCTGAGCTAACCGCGTTCGACCGGCCTGCCGGGGTCGCTGCACCACTCGCTCCAGCTGCCTGCGTAGAGGGTGCTCGCACCGAGCCCGGCCACTTCCATGGCCAGCAGGTTCGGCACGGCGGTCACGCCGCTGCCGCAGTGGTGCACCACGCGGGCCGGGTCACGCCCGGCCAGCACGGCTTCGAACTCCGCGCGCAGTTGCTGCGGCGGCATGAACCGGCCGTCGGCACCGATGTTCTCGGTGTACGGCCGGTTCAATGCGCCCGGGATGTGCCCGGCGACGGGGTCGAGCGGTTCCACCTCGCCGCGGTAACGCGGCGCCGCCCGCGCGTCGACGATCACCTGCGCGGGCGAGCCCAGCGCCTGCTGCACGTCGGCCGTGGTCGCCAGCTTCACGAGCGGCTCGCCCAGCTGGAAGTTGCTCTGGAAGTGCGACGGTTCCTCGCGGGCTGTCACCTCGCCGCCCGCAGCCTGCCAGGCCTGCAGGCCGCCGTCGAGCACCGCCACGGCCGGGTGGCCCACCCACTTGAGCATCCACCACAGGCGCCCGCAATAGCTGGAGTTGTTGCGGTCGTAGACCACGGCCTGCATCTCGTTGGCAAACCCCACGCTGGAGAGCCACACGGCGAACTTCTGCCGCGAGGGCAGCGGGTGGCGGCCGCCCGAAGCCGCGTCGGCATGCGGCCTGCGCTTGCCGTCGGCATCCGGCGTGCCGTGGTCGCTGAGGGCGTGGTCGAGGTGCGCGTAGACCGCGCCCGGGATGTGGGCCTCGCGGTACTGGGCTTCGCCCTTCGCGGTGTCCATCAGGTCGAAGCTGCAGTCGAACACCATCAGGGGCGCGGCGCTCACGTGCAGGGCCTTCAGTTGGTCTGCGGAGATCAGGGTCGTGTACATGTCAGTGTTCCTCGCCGGGCGCGTCGGGTGCGGCACGCGACCGCAGCGCCGTGGCCGCGATGCCGCTGGCAATGATGAGCCCCATGCCCAGCCAGCCCATGAGCGGGATCTCGTCGCCGAACAGCACCAGCCCGTAAAGCGCGCCCATCACGAGTCCCGAGTATTGCAGGTTGGCGACCACCAGGGTGGCGCCCTGGCCGTAGGCGCGCGTCAGGCACAGCTGTCCCAGCGCCGCGAGCAGCCCCACCGGCAGCAGCCATGCAGCGTGCAGCCAGTTCCACGGCGACACGCCCGTGAACAGCATGCCGATAGCGCCGCCCACCGCACCGCCCGATGCGAAGTAGAAGACGGTGCGCACATCGGGCTCGCCGATGCGCCCGAGCGCCATCACCTGCATGTAGGCGAAGGCGGCCGTCAGGCCCGACATCAGCCCGACCAGTGCCGCGAAGCCCTGGTTGGCGCCGATGGACGGCCTGAGCATCAGCACCACGCCGGCGAAGCCGGCGATGACGGTGAGTGCCAGCGGTCCCTGGCGCAGGGGCAGGCCCTTGTTCTCGCGCGGGTTCCAGGTGATGAGCGCGCCGCCCACCAGGAAGGCCGCGATCCAGACGCTGCTCATGTAATTGAGTGTGAGGGCGGTGGCAATCGGCAGCCCGGCGATCGCATAGAACCAGGCGCCCAGCGACACCACGCCGACCAGGCTGCGCCATGCGTGCATGGCGGGGTAGTGCGTGGCGAGGGGGACGCGCACCGACCGCGCCCACAGCGCCATGCAGGCCATGCCGATCACGCCGCGGTAGAACACGAGCTCCGAGGTAGTAAACCAGGCCGAGGCGAACTTCACGCACACCGCCATGGTGGCGAAGAAGAACGAGGCCGCCAGCATCCACAGGGCTTGCATCAGTGCGGATACATCCGGCTGAGCCAGGGCTGCCGCGCGAGGCGCTCGCGTTCGAAGGCTTCGATGCGCGCGCGGTGCGACAGCGTTGCGCCGATCCAGTCGACGTCCTGCGTGAGCAGCAGCTGCTCGCGCGCGCTGAGCTGGAAGCGAGCCAGCAGGGTGCCCGCACGGAGGGTGCCGGCCGGCACGTCGATGTCGACGTGCACGACGCCGGCTGCCGACAGCGCGAACAGGCGGTCCACGTCGGGTGCATCGAGCACGATCGCCGCCACGCCGTTCAGCGCGCAGTTCTGCCGGAAGATGTCGCCGAAGCTGGGCGCGAGCACGGCGCGCAAGCCGTAGTCGCGCAGCGCCCACACGGCGTGTTCGCGGCTGGAGCCGCAGCCGAAGTTGTCGCGGGCCAGCAGAACGGTGGCGCCCGCCAGCTCCGGCCGGTTCAGCACGAAGCCAGGGTCGGGCCGGCGCTTCGAATGGTCGGTGCCGAGGTCGCCGGGGTCGAGGTAGCGCCAGTTGTCGAACAGCACGGCGCCGTAGCCACTGCGCGCGGTGGAGCGGCCGTACTGCTTGGGGAAGATGGCGTCGGTGTCGACGTTGCGCCGGTCCAGCGGCACCAGCACGCCTGAATAATTGGAATCTGACCCCAATTGTTCAGGCCGCGAAGGCGCGCGGGCCCATCACGCCGCGATACCACTCGTGGAAGTGCTGCATGCCGTCTTCCATGGGGCTCTGGTAGGGGCCCACCTCGTTGTCGCCGCGCTCCAACAGGGCCTTGCGGCCCGCATCCATGCGCAGCGCGATCTCGTCGTCCTCGACGCAGGTCTCCATGTAGGCGGCCCGCTCGGCGTCGACGAACTCGCGCTCGAAAGCTGCGATCTCCTCCGGGTAGAAGAACTCCACCACGTTCAGCGTCTTCTGCGGCCCGCGCGGGTACAGCGTGGAGACCACCAGCACGTTGGGGTACCACTCGAGCATCACGTTGGGGTACAGCGTGAGCCAGATGGCTCCGTGCTTCGGCTGCTTGCCGCCCTGGTACTGCAGCACCGCGTCATGCCACTTGCGGTACACGTCGGAGCCCGGCTTGCCCAGCGCGTTGGCCACGCCGACCGTCTGCACCGAATGGTGCGTGCCGAATTCCCAGCGCAGGTCGTCGCAGGTCACGAAGTTGCCCAGCCCCGGGTGGAACGGGCCCACGTGGTAGTCCTCCAGGTAGACCTCGATGAAGGTCTTCCAGTTGTAGTCCACCTCGTGCAGTTCCACGTGGTCCAGCACATAGCCCGCGAAGTCCAGGTCGGCGCGCGGGCCGATGTGGCCCAGGGCCTGCTGCACGTCGAAGCCGTTCTTCTCGAACACCAGCCCGTTCCACACCTGCACGTCGTAGTTGTTCAGGTCCAGGCACGGGTCGTGCGCGAAATGCGGTGCGCCCAGCAGCGTGCCCGCCTTGGCCCCGCCGCCGGCGCTGTAGGTCCACCGGTGTAACGGGCACACGATATTGCCCCCACCCTTCGACGGCGCCTGCACCGAGCCGCGCCCCTTGAGCATGACGGCCTGCCGGTGGCGGCACACGTTGGAGATGAGCTCTACACCTTTGGGCGTGCGCACGAGCGCGCGGCCCTCGCCTTCCTGCGGGAGCGCGTAGTAATCGCCGACCTCGGGCACTGCAAGTTCGTGCCCCAGGTAGCGGGCACCGTGCTGGTAGATCAGCTCCATCTCGCGCGAAAAGAGCGCCTCGTCGAAGTAGCTGCTGACAGGAAGTTGGCTTGCGGCCTGCTGTAGCTGAAGACTTAAATCAGACATTTCACCTGACCTAGAGACTCCCCCTATGAAGGGGCAGGGAAGCGCTGGGGCGCTCAAGAGAGAGGGGATTCTACCCGCGGAGTGTCCCCGGCCTAAAATCAACGCTTTGACGAACCTCCTTTTGCATGCCCAAGGCCCCATTCAAGACCCCGGCGAGCTACGAAGCCGCCCTGCAGGAGCTCGAGGAGCTCACCGCGCTCATCGAATCCGGCCAGCTGCCGCTGGAACAGCTGCTGGCAGGCTACGAGAGGGGCGCCGAGCTCCTGAAGTTCTGCCGGGACAAGCTGCAGGCCGTGGAGTCCCAGATCAAGGTGCTGGACGAAGGCACGCTCAAGCCGTGGACGCAAGAGT
The DNA here is from genome assembly GCA_016213325.1 of Burkholderiales bacterium. Taxonomy (GTDB): domain Bacteria; phylum Pseudomonadota; class Gammaproteobacteria; order Burkholderiales; family Burkholderiaceae_C; genus Ramlibacter. Next base: position 249,828 of record JACRAY010000009.1, read on the forward strand.
GACTTTTTCCCTGTCTTCATGGTCTGCCGGGCGGCTGGAGCGCGTCGAGCAGGCCCTGTCGCAATGGGTCCCGGCCGACGCGCCCGCCGGCCTGGGCGAAGCCATGCGCTACGCCGTGCTCGATGGCGGCAAGCGGCTGCGCCCTTTGCTGGCGCTGGCCGCGGCCGAGTCGGTGGGCGGCCACGAAGAAGCGGCGCTCAGGGCCGCTTGCGCGGTCGAACTGATTCACGCGTACTCGCTGGTGCACGACGACATGCCCTGCATGGACGACGACGTGCTGCGCCGGGGCAAGCCCACGGTGCACGTGAAGTTCGGCGAGGCGCAGGCGCTGCTGGCAGGCGACGCCCTGCAGGCGCTGGCCTTCGAGCTGCTGGCTCCCGCCGGCTCCAGCATCCCGCCCGCGGTGCAGGCAACGCTCACGCGTCTGCTGGCCCGCGCCGCCGGCCACGCCGGCATGGCCGGCGGGCAGGCGATCGACCTGGCCAGTGTGGGCCGCAAGCTGGACGAGCAGAGCTTGCGCCGGATGCACCGGCTGAAGACCGGCGCACTGCTGCAAGCAAGCGTGATGATGGGCGCCGCCTGCGCTGCGCCGGGCGAGGCGGTGGAATCGGCGCTGGCCGACTACGCCTGGGCCGTGGGCCTGGCCTTCCAGGTGGTGGACGACATCCTCGACGTGACGGCCGACTCCGCCACGCTGGGCAAGACCGCGGGCAAGGACGCCGCAAACGACAAGCCGACCTACGTGTCAGTGCTGGGGCTCGAGCGCTCGCGCGAACACGCGCGCGAACTGCTGCAGCAGGCGCTGGACGCGCTCTCGCGCAGCGCTCTGGCCGACGTGCAGGCGCTCGCCGCGCTGGCTCGCATGGTGGTGAACAGGGACAACTGATGCTGCTTGAAACGATCAACGACCCCACGGACCTGCGGCGCCTGCCCAGGACGCAGCTGAAGCCGCTGGCCGAGGAACTGCGGGCCTACGTCCTCGACAGCGTGTCGAAGACGGGCGGCCACCTCAGCTCCAACCTGGGCACGGTGGAACTCACGATCGCGCTGCACTACGTGTTCGACACGCCGCACGACCGCATCGTGTGGGACGTGGGCCACCAGACCTATCCGCACAAGATCCTGACGGGCCGGCGCGACCGCATGGCCAGCCTGCGCCAGCTGGGCGGCCTGGCGGGCTTTCCCCAGCGCAGCGAGAGCGAGTACGACACCTTCGGCACCGCGCATTCGTCCACCAGCATCTCCGCTGCGCTCGGCATGGCCGTGGCCGCCCGGCAGAAGGGCGAGCAGCGCAGGGCCATCGCCGTCATCGGCGACGGCGCCATGAGCGCCGGCATGGCTTTCGAGGCGCTGAACAACGCGGGCGTGGCCGACTGCGACCTGCTGGTGGTCCTGAACGACAACGACATGTCGATCAGCCCGCCGGTGGGCGCGCTCAACCGCTACCTGGCGCAGCTGATGAGCGGGCGCTTCTATTCGGCCGCCAAGAACGTTGGCAAGAACGTCCTGTCGATCGCGCCGCCGCTGTTCGAACTGGCCAAGCGGCTGGAAGAGGGCGCCAAGGGCATCGTGGTGCCGGCCACTCTGTTCGAGAAGTTCGGCTTCAACTACATCGGGCCGATCGACGGCCACGACCTCGACTCGCTGGTGCCCACGCTGGAAAACATCCGGCAGCTGAAGGGCCCGCAGTTCCTGCACGTGGTCACGCGCAAGGGCCAGGGCTACAAGCTCGCCGAAGCCGACCCCGTGGCCTACCACGGCCCCGGCAAGTTCGACCCCGCGGTGGGCCTGACGAAGCCCGCGACGCCGCCCAAGCCCACCTTCACGCAGGTGTTCGGCCAGTGGCTGTGCGACATGGCGGCGCACGACATGCGCCTGGTCGGCATCACGCCCGCCATGCGCGAAGGCTCCGGCATGGTGGAGTTCGAGAAGCGCTTTCCCGAGCGCTACTTCGACGTGGGCATCGCGGAGCAGCACGCCGTGACCTTCGCGGCGGGTATCGCGTGCGAAGGCCTGAAGCCCGTGGTGGCCATCTACTCCACCTTCCTGCAGCGCGCCTACGACCAGCTCATCCACGACGTGGCGCTGCAGAACCTGCCGGTGGTGTTCGCGCTCGACCGCGCGGGCCTGGTGGGTGCGGACGGCCCGACCCATGCGGGCGCCTACGACATCGCCTACCTGCGCACCGTGCCGAACGTGAGCGTGGCGTGCCCGGCCGACGAGAACGAGTGCCGCAAGCTGCTGACCACGGCCTTCCAGCAGGACCACCCGGTGGCCGTGCGCTACCCGCGCGGCGCCGGTGTAGGTGCCGAGATAGAGCCGGGGCTGCACGCGCTGCCCTTCGGCAAGGGTGAAGTGCGGCGCCAGGGCAAGGGCGTGGCGGTGCTCGCTTTCGGCACGCTGCTGTACCCCGCGTTGCAGGCGGCCGACAGGCTGAACCTGACGGTGGCCAACATGCGCTGGGCCAAGCCGCTCGACACCGACCTGCTGCTGCAACTGGCAGCCAGCCATGAAGCGCTGGTCACCGTGGAGGAAGCATCCGTCATGGGCGGCGCCGGCAGTGCGGTGACCGAGGCGCTCAACGCGGCCGGCATCACCAAGCCCGTGCTGCAGTTGGGCTTGCGCGACGAATTCGTGCCGCATGGCGACCCCGCGCGGCTGCTGTCGCTGCAAGGGCTGGACGCTGCGGGCATGGAGGCGGCCATCCAGTCGCGCTACGCTGCGCTCGTCGAGCGGCAGCCGCCGAACCTGAAGGTTGTTTCCTGAGAAATAGCTGACACCCGCACTGCAATCAAAGGTTTGCAAGCGCGCGTCAAGGGTAAACCCCGGAGTTACATGGAGGGTGCGTTCCTAGAATGAGCCCGCGCTTAACGGAACTTTAGTTGCGTCAAGTTTCATTCAGCCTTCCTTTCACATCCGTCCTCGAGGAGCGTCAGTCATGGATCGTCGATCACTCATCAAGAACGCCGGCATCGCCGGTGTCCTCGCCGCCGGCGTAGCGCCTGCGGTGCATGCCCAGGCCGCCGTTCGCTGGCGCTGTGCGTCCAGCTTCCCGAAAGCGCTGGACACCATCTTCGGCGCCGCCGAAGTGTTCGCCGCGAAGGTCAAGGCGATGTCGGGCGGCAAGTTCGAAATCTCCGTGCATGCAGGCGGCGAGCTGATGCCGGCCATGGGTGTCGTCGACGGCGTGCAGCAGGGCTCGGTCGAGTGCGCGCACACGGCGCCGTACTACTTCTTCGGCAAGAACGAAGCCTTCGGCCTCGGCTGCGCCATCCCGTTCGGCCTGAACAGCCGCCAGATGACGGCGTGGATGTTCGACGGCAACGGCATGAAGCTGATGCGCGAGTTCTATGCCAAGTACGGCATGATCAACTTCGTGATGGGCAACACCGGCGCGCAGATGGGCGGCTGGTACCGCAAGGAGATCAAGAGCGTCAAGGACCTGAAGGGCCTGAAGTTCCGCACCGGCGGCTTCGCCGGCAAGGTGTTCGAGCGCCTGGGCGGCGTGCCGCAGAACCTGCCGGGTGGCGAAATCTACTCCGCGCTGGAAAAGGGCACGATCGACGCCGCCGAATGGGTGGGACCGTACGACGACCAGAAGCTGGGCTTCAACAAGGTCGCGCCGTTCTACTACTACCCCGGCTGGTGGGAAGGCGGCCCGCAGCTCGACCTGTTCGTGAACCAGAAGGCGTACGACGCGCTGACCCCCGACAACAAGGCGATCATCGAAGCCGCCTCGGCCGAAGCGCACGTGATCATGCAGGCGCGCTACGACGCCCGCAACCCCACGGCGCTGAAGCAGCTGGTGGGTGCCGGCACCAAGCTGCGCCCGTTCCCGCAGGACGTGCTGGCCGCTGCCTTCAAGGAAGCCATGGCCCTGTACGAAGAGCTGAACGCGAAGAACCCCGACTGGGCGAAGATCTACGCGGACTATTCCAAGTTTCGCGCCGACCAGAACCTGTGGTTCCGCTTCACCGAAGCCACGTTCGACCGCTTCATGCAATCGCAGAAGCTGTAAACGGTACTTGCACCGAGAAGAAGGGCCCTGCGGGGCTCTTCTTCTTTTGGCACACTGCATGGATGGACTTCGAACTCCTCCCCCGCGACCTGCAGGCCTACCGCGGCGGCAACACAGGCATCCCCTACGTCCATCGCTTCGAGTCGGGCAAGCCCGGCCCGCACCTGCTGGTGAACGCGCTCACGCACGGCAACGAGTTCTGCGGGATGGTGGCGGCCACGCACCTGCTGGACCGCGAGGTGCGGCCGAAGGCCGGTACGCTGACGGTGAGCTTCGGCAACGTCGAGGCCTACGAGTCGTTCGACCCAGGCGACCCTTTCAAGAGCCGGCTGCTGGTGCACAACCTCAACCGCATCTGGTCGAAGGCCTGGCTCGAAGGCAGCGAAAACAGCCCCGAGCTGCGCCGCGCGCGCGAGCTGCGGCCCGTGGTGGCCGCGGCCGACCACATCCTCGACCTGCATTCCACCGCACAGCCGGTCGAGCCGTTCTGGGTCTACCCCGCGCGCGACAACAACTCGAAAGCGGCGCTCGCCATCGGCGTGCCGTCCATCCACCTCGTCATGCCCGAGGGCATGAGCACGGGCACGCCCCTGATCGCGCATGGCCGCCACGGCGAAGCGGACTTCCACGGCGTGGGGCTGGTGGCGGAATGCGGGCAGCACTTCGCGCGCGCCTCCGGCGAGCTGGCGGTCGAAGTGACGCTGCGCTTCCTCGCGCACTTCGGGCTGGTGGATGCCGACCCGTCGTGGGCGCCGCCGCCGCCACCACGCCGCTTCGAGCTGCTGTCGATCTCGGTGGTGAAGACGCCCGAGGCGAAGTTCTCGCGGCCGGTGATCGGCATGGAGTCGTTCGCAGGCGGTGAGCTGATCGCCACCGACGCCGGCGAGGAGATCCGTGCGCCCGCCGGCGGCTGCACCATCTTCATGCCTGCGCGCCAGCCGATCCCGGGGCGCGAGCTGGTGTACCTGACGAAGCCGCTGCCATGAGCACCGCCGACATCGCGCCCTACCTCGGGCAGCTCACCAGGTTCCGGCACGACCTGCATTCGCACCCGGAGCTGAGGTTCGAGGAGACGCGAACTTCGGCGCAGGTGGCGGCCTACCTGCAGGCGCTGGGCCTGCCCATGCATCGCGGCATGGGCGGCACCGGCATCGTGGCGACGCTGCGCGGGCAGGGGCCCGATGCGGGCGACCCGGCGCGGGCCATCGGCCTGCGCGCCGACATGGATGCCTTGCCGGTGCAGGAGCTCAACACCTTCGGCCACGCGAGCGTGAACGCCGGGCGCATGCATGCATGCGGCCACGACGGCCACACCACGATGCTGCTGGGCGGGGCCACGCTGCTCGCGCGCCAACCCGATTTCAACGGCACGGTGCACTTCATTTTCCAGCCCGGCGAAGAGGGCGGCGGCGGCGCGCGCCGCATGATGGACGACGGCCTGTTCGACCGCTTCCCCGTGGCGTCGGTGTTCGCGCTGCACAACTGGCCCGCGCTGCCGGCCGGGCAGATGGGCGTGCGCGTGGGCCCCATCATGGCCGCGGCCAGCCGCTTCGAAATCCGCATCAGCGGCCGCGGCGGCCACGCGGCGCAGCCGCACACCACGGTCGACCCGATCCCGGTGGCCTGCGCCATCGTGGGCCAGCTGCAGACACTGGTGTCGCGCACCGTCGACCCGCTGGACGCCGCCGTGCTCACCATCGGCAAGATCGAGTCGGGCACCGTAGAAAACATCATCCCCGACCAGGCCTTCATCTACGGCACCTGCCGCACGTTGACCACGGCGACTCACGATGCGCTGGTCGAAGGCATCGAGCGCATCAGCTCGCACGTGGCGCAGGCGCACCGGGCCAGCGCCGAAACCATCCATAAGCCCGGCTACCCCGCGACGGTCAACCACCCGCGCGAGGCGCGCTTCATGGCGCAGGTGATGCGCCAGCTGGCTGGCGACGCAGCCACCCACGACGTGATGCCCGCCATGACGTCGGAGGACTTCGGCTTCATGCTGCTGGAAGTACCCGGCGCCTACGGCTTCATCGGCAACGGCCCCGGCGGGCGGCCGGGCGTCAACCTGCACAGCCCGTCGTACGACTTCAACGACGACATCATCGCTTTGGGCTCGACCTTCTGGGACCGGCTGGCGCGCGAGTGGTTCGCTGCGTGAACACGGAAGTCAAGACCACCACGTGCTACATGTGCGCCTGCCGCTGCGGCATCCGCGTGCACCTGAAGGACGGCAAGGTCCGCTACATCGACGGCAACCCCGAGCACCCGATCAACAAGGGCGTGATCTGCGCCAAGGGCAGCGCGGGCGTCATGAAGCAGGAGTCGCCCGCCCGCCTGACGCAGCCGCTGCTGCGCAAGGCGGGCAGCGAGCGCGGCGCCGGCGAGTTCGAGCCGATCTCTTGGGACCGCGCGTTCGACATCCTCACCGGGCGGCTCGCGAAGATCCGCAGCACCGACCCGAAGCGGTTCGCGCTGTTCACCGGGCGCGACCAGATGCAGGCGCTCTCCGGCCTGTTCGCGCGCCAGTTCGGCACGCCCAACTACGCGGCGCATGGCGGCTTCTGTTCGGTGAACATGGCCGCCGGGATGATCTATTCCGTGGGCGGCAGCTTCTGGGAGTTCGGCGGGCCGGACCTGGACCACGCCAAGCTGTTCGTGATGATCGGCACCGCCGAAGACCACCACAGCAACCCGATGAAGACCGCGCTGGGCAAGTTCAAGCGCGCGGGCGGCCGCTTCATCTCGATCAACCCGGTGCGCACCGGCTACTCGGCGATCGCCGACGAGTGGATCCCGATCCGCCCGGGCACCGACGGTGCGCTCTTCATGGCGCTGCTGCACGAACTGGTGGCGCACGACCTGCTGGACCACGCGTTCCTGCGGCGCTTCACCAACGCGCCGCAGCTCGTGGTGCTGGACGAAGGCGAGCGCGAAGGGCTGTTCGCCTTCGACCCGGACAACGGCCCGCCGGGTGACGGCCGCAACCCGCACAACAAGCTGGCGTGGGACACGGCCAGCGGCCGCGTGGTGCATGCGTACCCCGAGGGCATCGAGGACGGGCGCATGCTCGCGCTGGAGGGCCACTACACGCTGCCCGACGGCACGCGCGTGGCGCCGTCCTTCCAGCTGCTGCGAGAGCGGGTCGCTTCGACCACGCCCGAATGGGCCGAAGCGATCACGGGCATTCCCGCCGCGCGCATCCGCAAGCTGGCGCTGGAACTCGGCGAGACGGCGCTGCTCAAGGCCTTCGAGCTGCCGATCCCGTGGACCGACGCATGGGGCAAGCAGTTCCCCGCCACGCAGGCGAGGCCCGTCGCTTTCCACGCCATGCGCGGGCTCGCGGCGCATTCCAACGGCTTCCAGACGGTGCGCGCGCTGGCCATCCTGATGACCGTGCTGGGCACCATCGACGCGCCCGGCGGTTTCAGGCACAAGGCGCCGTACCCGCGCCACATCGTGCCCAACTACCGCGCGTTCAACGACCCGGCGATGGTCAAGCCCGACACGCCGCTCAATGCCGCGCCGCTCGGCTTCCCGGCCAACCCCGAAGAGCTCGCGGTGCACGACGACGGCACGCCGATCCGCATCGACCACGCGTTTTCGTGGGAGCACCCGCTGTCGGCGCACGGGCTGATGCACAACGTGATCACGAACGCGGTGAGGGGCGACCCGTACCCCATCGACACGCTGATGATCTTCATGGCCAACATGGCATGGAACTCCACCATGAACACCATGGAGGTGCGTGCGCTGCTGAACGCGAAGGACGAGGCGGGTGAATACAGGATCCCGTTCCTTGCCGTGTGCGACGCGTTCCGAAGCGAGATGGTGGCGTTTGCCGACCTCGTGCTGCCCGACACCACCTACCTGGAGCGCCACGACGTCATGAGCATGCTGGACCGCCCGATCTCGGAGTTCGACGGGCCGTGCGACTCGGTGCGCGTGCCGGTGGTCCCGCCGCTCGGGCAGTGCAAGCCGTTCCAGGAAGTGCTGGTGGAGCTGGCATCGCGCCTGAAGTTTCCGGCGTTCACCAACGCGGACGGCTCGCGCAAGTTCAGCGGCTACCCGGACTTCATCGTCCGGTTCCAGCCGCAGCCGGGCGTGGGCTTCCTCATGGGCTGGCGCGGCAAGGACGGGACCGAGCACCTGCGCGGCGACCCCAACCCGAAGCAGTGGGAGATGTACGCGAAGAACAACTGCTTCTTCCACTTCGCCCTGCCGCTGGACCAGCAGTACATGCGCAACTGGAACCGGCCGTACCTGGACTTCGCCAAGGAGAAGGGCTGGCGCCAGCGCAACGACCCGGTGCAGCTGGCGCTGTACTCGGACACGATGCAGACCTTCCGGCTGGCCGCCCAAGGCAAGACGCAGGGGCGCCAGCCGCCCGACGCGCTGCGCGAACGCGTGGCGAAGTTCTTCGACCCGCTGCCGTTCTGGTATCCGCCGCTGGAAAACGACTGCATCGACACGGCGCAGTTCCCGCTGGCCGCGGTGACGCAGCGGCCAATGGCGATGTACCACTCGTGGGACTCGCAGAATGCCTGGCTGCGGCAGATCCACAGCCACAACTACCTGCACGTGAACTCGGCCACCGCCAGGTCGGCCGGCGTGGAAGACGGCGGCTGGGCCTGGGTGACCAGCCAGTGGGGCCGCGTGCGCTGCATGGTGCGCTACAGCGAGGCGGTGGAGCCCGGCACGGTGTGGACCTGGAACGCGATCGGCAAGGGCTCGGGGACCTGGCACCTGGCGCCCGGCGCCGACGAGTCGCGCAAGGGCTTCCTGCTGAATCACCTGATCACCGAGGAACTGCCGTTCGGCGAAGGGCGCATCAGCAACTCGGACCCCATCACGGGGCAGGCGGGCTGGTACGACGTGCGGGTCAACATTGCACCCGCGGCGCCGGGCGAGCCGGCAGAAACCTTCCCGCAGGTGAAGTCGTGAGCCTGGGCCCCGAAACACTGGTGAAGCAGCTGGCGCTGGTGATCGACCTGAACACCTGCGTGGGCTGCCACGCCTGCGTCACGTCGTGCAAGGAATGGAACACGCAGGGCGCGGCGGGCCCGCTGACCGACCAGCAGCCGTACGGCGAGCAGCCGAGCGGCACCTTCTTCAATCGCGTGCAGACCTTCGAGGCCGGCACGTACCCCGACACGCAGGTGGTGCACTTTCCCAAGAGCTGCCTGCATTGCGAAGACCCGCCGTGCGTGCCGGTGTGCCCCACCGGCGCCAGCTACAAGCGCGCGAGCGACGGCATCGTGCTGGTCGACTACGACAAGTGCATCGGCTGCAAGTACTGCAGCTGGGCCTGCCCCTACGGGGCGCGAGAGTTCGACGAAGAACGCAAGGTCATGACCAAGTGCACGCTGTGCGTGGACCGCATCTACGACGAACAACTGGCGCCCGAAGACCGCAAGCCCGCCTGCGTGAAGGCGTGCCCTACCGGTGCGCGGCTGTTCGGCGACGTGAAGGACCCGTCTTCCGAGGTTTCGCAGGCGATCCGCGAGCGCGGCGGCTACCGCTTGATGCCCGAGTGGGACACGCTGCCGGCCAACCACTACCTGCCGCGCAAGGTCACGGGCGAGGTCGTTTGAAGCCGGCGCTGTCCATCATCCTGTTCACCACCATCGCCGGCGCGGCGCAGGGCGCGGCCGTCGTGCTGGCGGTGGCCACGCTGTCGGGTGCGGCTCCGGTGCGCGTGGTCCCGCTGTTGCTGGGCGTGCTGGTGGTGATGCTGCTGGCCGCACTGGTCGCCTCGTTCTTCCACCTAGGGCATCCGATGCGTGCGTGGCGCGCGGCGGCGATGTGGCGCACGTCGTGGATGTCGCGAGAAGTGATTGTGCTGCCCGCTTTCATTGCCTTGCTGGCAGCGTGGGCGTGGACGGCAAGCACGTCGCCCGTGTTTGCCTGGCTGGCGATCGCGGGCGCGCTGGCGCTGTGGTACTGCACCGCGATGATCTATGTGTGCATCCGCTTCATCCAGGAGTGGGCGCATCCGCTCACCATCGTCAACTACGTGACGATAGGCCTGGCTTCCGGGGTGGTCACGGCGGGCGCCCTCTCCGTGCTGGCGGGCGAACCTGCATTTGCCGCGGCGCTCGGTGACTGGGCCATCGCTGCGATCGCCGTCGCCTGGTTCACGCGCGCTATGTCCTTGCGCCGCAACGCGTCGCTGAAGCCCACGTCCACCGTGCAGACGGCTACCGGCATCCGCGCCGGCAGGGTCGTGCAGACCTCGATGGGCATGACGGGCGGTTCGTTCAACACGCGGGAGTTCTTCCACGGCGTATCGCAGGCTGCATATCGCTCGGCGAAGGCCGCCTTCCAGGTCTTCGCCTTCGCCGTGCCCTTGCTGCTGGTCAGCTGGGCGTGGCTGGCCGGCTCGTCAGCCGCCTGGCTGTTGGCGGCCGGCTCGCAGGCTATCGGGCTGCTGGCCGAACGCTGGTTCTTCTTCGCGCAGGCCAGGCACCCGCAGAACATCTATTACCAGGCGGTGTCGTAGCGCCTGGCCAGCCGGACCTAGCGGTAGCGCGGGTCGTCCGGCCAGCGGTCACGCGAGTTCGAAATGCCGTCGCCGTCGCGGTCCCAGCCGTTGCCCCAGGCGTAGTTGCTGCCGTAGTACGGGTAGCTGCTGCCGTAGCTGTAGTTCGTGCCGTAGATCGGGCGGCCCCACTGGTCATAGCCAACGATCACCTGCCCCGAGTTGTTCAGGTACACCTGCTGGCCGTACTGGTCGTAATAGAAGCGGCGGCCATAGGTGTCGGTATAGACCTGCGCCTGCGGTGCCACCATGCCCGGGTAGCTGTAGCCGTAGTTGTTGCTGTAGCTGGGCGAAGTCAGGCCCAGGATGCCCGAGATGACGCTGCCGAGGTCCTGCGCAGAAGCTGCCCCACCGGCGGCCAGCGCACCGGCCGCAATGGCCGTGACGATGAATTTTTTCATGGTGATTACTCCTTGTGCTCCCATTGCACAGCAGGGCGCCGGGCCTTGCTAGCAGACAGGCGCGAGCCCGGCTGTAGGCCATGCCGGGCCAGCAGCCGGCGCGCTCAGAGCATGGCCAGCGGGCCCGGGCCGTCGGGAGGTGCGAACAGCCGGTCGAGTTCGGCCAGCTGTGCCGCGCTGAGCTTCATGGCCAGCGCCGCCGCGTTGTCCTCGACGCGTTCGGCACTGCCCGACTTCGGGATGGCGATCACGCCCGGCTGCGCCAGCAACCACGACAGGGCGGCCTGGCCCGGCGTCATGCCGTGCTCGCCGGCGAAAGTGCGCAGCGCCCGGTGGCGCAGCAAACGGCCCTGGTCGAACGGCGAGTAGGCCATCACCGGCATCCGGCGGCGGCGCTGCAGCGGCAGCAGGTCCCATTCGATGCCTCGTTCGCCCAGGTGGTAGAGCACCTGGTTCACCTGTGCCGCTTCGCCGCCCGGCGTGGGCAGCAGCTCCTGCAGGCCATCGGTGTCGAAGTTGCTCACGCCCCAGTGCCGGATCTTGCCCGCTGCCTTCAGGGCTTCGAACGCTTCCACCGTTTCGGCGAGCGGCACGGCGCCTGGCCAGTGCAGCAGGTACAGGTCGATGGCGTCGACCTTCAGGCGCCGCAGGCTGGCTTCGCACGACTTCGGCATCGAGCGCCGCGACGCGTTGTGCGGGTAGACCTTGCTCACGACGAAGACTTGGCTGCGCCGCCCGGCGATGGCTTCGCCCACCAGCGACTCGGAGCGGCCGTCGCCATACATCTCGGCCGTATCGACCAGCGTGAGTCCCAGGTCGATGCCGCGCCGGATGGCGTCGATCTCCGCCTTGCGGCGCCCAGGTTCGTCGCCGATGTTCCAGCTGCCCTGGCCCAGGGCCGGCACCGCTTCTCCACAAGGCAGCAGGCACTTCATGGCCCCGAGGTTTAGCATGCTTTCGCCTTGCCCGGGGGAATCCGCGAACGAAAGCTGCAACCGCTGCCGGGGCCTTGATACCGCAGCTGAAACCGTTGCCAGCCTGCTGCAAGGATGTGCGTGGAAGTCATCCCATCATCGCCGGCGCATTCGTACAAATACAGGAGTTTTTTTGTCCATGGATCGCCGTTCCCTCATCAAGACCACCGGCATCGCCGGCGTGCTGGCCGCCGGCGTGGCGCCGGCCGTGCACGCGCAGGCTGCCGTGCGCTGGCGCCTTGCGTCCAGCTTTCCCAAGTCGCTCGACACGATCTTCGGCAGCGCCGAGATGTTCTCGAAGACCGTGCGCTCGCTGTCCGGCGGCAAGTTCGAGGTGTCCGTGCATGCGGCCGGCGAGGTCACGCCCGCCTTCGGCGTGGTCGACGCCTTGCAGCAGGGCAGCATCGACATGGCCCAGACCGCGTCGTACTACTTCACCGGCAAGGACCCCATCTTCGCGCTGGGCTGCGCAGTGCCTTTCGGCCTGACCGCGCGCCAGATGGATGCGTGGATGGAGCACGGCGAAGGCCGCAAGATGCTGGACGAGTTCTATGCGAAGTACGGCTTCACGAGCCGAAGCGCCGGCAACACCGGCACCCAGATGGGCGGCTGGTACCGCAAGGAAATCCGGTCGGTGGCCGACCTGAAGGGCCTGAAGATGCGCATGGGCGGCGGCCTGTTCGGCGAGGCCATGGCCCGGCTGGGCGTGGTGGCCCAGAACATGCCGGCCGGCGAGGTGTACTCCGCGCTGGAGAAGGGCACGCTGGACGCCACCGAGTTCGTGGGGCCGTACGACGACGAGAAGCTCGGCTTCAACAAGGTCGCGCCGTTCTACTACTACCCGGGCTGGTGGGAAGGCGGCGCCGAGCTGGAGTTCTTCATCAACAGCAAGGCGTACAACTCGCTGTCGGCGGAGAACAAGGCGATCGTCGATGCCGCCTGCGACGTGGCGGCGCGGGACATGACGGCCAAGTACGACGCCCGCAACCCCTCTGCGCTGAAGCGCCTGGTGGCTGCGAAGACGCAGCTGAAGCCCTTCACCAAGGACGTGATGGATGCGGGCTGGAAGGCGTCGGCTGCGGTGTTTGCCGAACACGAGGCCAAGTCGCCCGAGTTCCGCAAGATCCACCAGTCGATGCGCGCCTTCCAGCGCGACCAGGTGCTGTGGAGCCGATTCTCCGAGTACCGGTACGACAGCTACCTGGCCACGGTCAAGCTCTAGCCGGTGTAAGATTTCCCTTGGGTGGCCGGCGCCGTGCCGGTCAGGTTCAGCGCAGGTCGGGCCGCCTCGCAACGAGAGGCCGACCATGTCGCAGGCGACACCCACCCTTGTCCATTTCGTGGCTGCGGCGATCTTCGCGATCGCCGTGGCCCACACCTTTGCCGCCCACCAGTTCGAACGCCTCGCGCGCCGTTTTCCGCGGCATGCGGGGCTGCTGCACCTGCTCGGTGAAGTCGAGGTGGTGTTCGGCTTCTGGGCCATCGTGCTGGTGGCGTGCATGGCCGTGCTGGCGGGCGGGCGCGAAGCCATCGCCTATGCCGAGTCGCGCCAGTTCACCGAGCCCCTGTTCGTCTTTGCCGTGATGGTGGTCGCGGCGTCGCGGCCGGTGCTGCAGGGCGTGCGCCGGCTCATCGAAGCGGTGGCGCGGCTCGCACCCGGCGACGCGCGCGTGACCACGGTGTGGATGGGACTCGCCGCGGTGCCGCTCGCCGGCTCGCTGCTGACGGAGCCGGCGGCCATGACGGTGGCGGCCCTGCTGCTCGCACCGCGCATCTTCCAGGCTGCGATGCCCGAGGCCCTGAAATACCTGGCGCTCGGCGTGCTGTTCGTGAACGTTTCCATCGGCGGCACGCTCACCTCGTTCGCGGCGCCGCCGGTGCTGATGGTGGCCGATGCGTGGGACTGGTCCTCGCGCTACATGCTGGCCACTTTTGGCTGGAAGGCGGCGCTGGCCGTGCTGGTGAACGCCACGCTCGCCACGGCCGTGCTGCGGCGCTACCTGGTCGCAGCCGACCAGCAGGCGCCCGATGAAGCGCGCGTGCCGCTCGCAGTGACGCTGGTGCACCTCCTGTTCCTCGCCGCAATCGTCCTGCTGGCGCACCACCCCGTGGCCTTCCTCGGCGTGTTCCTGCTGTTCCTGGGCTTCGCGCATGCGTACGAGAGGCACCAGGACCCGCTGATCGTGCGCGAGGCGCTGCTGGTGGGCTTCTTCCTTGCAGGCCTGGTCGTGCTGGGCGGCCTGCAGCAATGGTGGCTGCAGCCGCTGGTGGAAGGCCTCACGCCGCGCCAGCTGTTCTACGGGGCGGCTGCGCTGACGGCCATCACGGACAACGCGGCGCTCACGTACCTGGGCTCGCTGATCCCTTCGCTCAGCGAGGAAGCCAAGTACGGGCTGGTCGCGGGCGCGGTTGCGGGCGGCGGGCTGACGGTCATCGCCAACGCGCCCAACCCGGCCGGCGTCGCCTTGCTGAAGCATGGCTTCCAGGACGGCTCGATAGGCGCGATGGGCCTGCTCGCCGGCGCGCTGGTGCCGACCGCGGTGGCCATGGCAGCGTTTGCGCTGCTCTGAAATCACCCCTCTTCAGGGGGCTTCACGCGATGGAACATCGCCAGCAGCAGCAGGTCGTACCCGATCTTGAGCACGCCGCCGGCCACCAGCGGCCAGCCGAAGGACGACAGGCCCAGCATCCAGCCGGCCAGCGCCGGGCTGGCCGCCGAGGCCAGGCTGCGAGGCACGGCGGTGACGCTTGCGGCGGCGGCGCGCTCTTCGGGCGTGACGATCGCCATCACGTAGGAGCTGCGCGTGGGCACGTCCATCTGCGACAGCAGGGCCCGCACCAGCATCAGCGCGAGCACGACGGCAAGCGCGTCGGTGAACGCCATGGCGATCAGGCACATGTTGGCCGGCACGTGCGTGTAGACCATGGTCTTCACCAGCCCGATGCGCATGGCGATGCGCGCCGCCAGCAGGTACGAGAACGCGGCCAGCACGCCGTTGCAGAAGAAGATGGCGCCGGCCGTCTCCACCGACAGGCCGAAGCGCTGGAACAGCCAGAGGGCCAGCAGCGACTGCACGATGAAGCCGCCGCCGAAAGCGTCCAGGCTGAAGAGGGCGGCCAGCGTGTAGACACGCCGCCGGGACGGGCCCAGCGCAGAAGGTGGCGCGGCTTCGTGCGAAGCGGGCTGTGCCGGCAGGCCGCGATAGAGCAGGGCGGCCGCGACCGCGATGACGGCATACATCACGAACATCCAGCGCATCGCAGCAGCGCCGGCTGCCCCGGCCGCCAGGGCGCCGACCGCGCCCGACAGCGTGCCCGCGAGGGCATACCGCGCAAACATCGCGGTGCGGTCGCGATTTGCGACCGAGCGGGACAGCAGCGCATGTTCCAGCGGCAGGAACACGCTGACGTCGCCGCCCGACGGGTTGAGCGTGCCCACGAATGCCACCACCAGCAGCGGCCAGAAAGTCGTGACGCCACCCAGGCCGAGCCCGGTGGCGAGCATCAGCGCGCTGGCCGCCAGCAGCAGGCTGCGGTCGCTGAAGCGCCCGCCCGTGAAGCCGATCGCCAGTGTCAGCAGGCCCGAGCCGAACAGGGTGGCGGTGGCGACCACGCCCACTTCCAGCGGCGTGAAGCCCAGGTCCAGCAGGTACAGCGGCAGCAGCAGGCTCACGAAGCCGTCGCCGAAGCCGCGCAGCGCCTTGGCGGCGAGCACCCGTTGCGTGATGGAAGATGGATTCAAGCCGGGCTCCCTGCGGGCACTTTCCCGCGACCAGGAGCAGAACTTGGGCGCGCAGCGCCTATGGCGGGGAGCCTGCCCTTGTCCCCGCCGTCATGATACGCGGGTCAGCGGAACTCGCGAAAGGCCTTGAGCTCCGCCACCAGCCGCTCGAACTCCGCCAGCATCGTGCGGTCGGCGGTGTAGAACACCGCGAACTTGCCCAGCAGCGTGCGCACGTACAGGCGCGGCGCGATCAGCCAGTCGAAGCCGGGCACGCGGATCAACTTGGCGTAGGCCAGCTCGCGCAGTTCCATCTTCTTGTCCAGCACCCACGACTGGTGCAGGCGCTCCGATGTCAGCGTGGTCCGGCTGGTCTGGATGTGCCACCACGTATAGGCCATCAGGGCCATGGCGGCGATGGGCCAGCCGAGCGCCAGGGCCGTGCTGGTGCCTTCGGGCACCAGCCGCCCGGTCGACCACAGCTGGTACATCCACGATGCGATGCCCGCCACCAGCAGCGTGGCCAGCGTGCGGAAAAAGCCCGAAAAGGCCGGTGCGCGCAGCTCGCCGCCGGCCGGGCGAAAGATGAAAGGCGGCGGCGCGAGCCGATCCAGGGGCGTCCCGTCCACGAACTACTTCTTGAACAGGTCGTCGATCTTCTTCTGCTCTTCGGCAGCGGTGCCGGAGGCAGGGGCGGGCGTGGCGCCCGGCAGGTCGGCGGGCATCTCGATCTTCACCTTGTCGAGGTCGAACTTGATCTCCTTGTCGAGGAACATGGTGACCGACTGCGGCACGAAGATGACCACGGCCACCAGGATCAGCTGCATGATCACCCATGGGATCGAACCCAGGTAGATGTCGTTGGACATCACCGGCCGGTCGATGCGCTTTTCCTTGAACAGCGTGTCGGCGATGCCGCGCAGGTAGAACAGGGCAAAGCCGAACGGCGGGTGCATGAAGCTGGTCTGCAGGTTCACGCACAGGATCACGCCGAACCACACCAGGTCGATGCCCAGCTTGGCGGCCACCGGCGCCAGCATGGGCACCACGATGAAGGCGATCTCGAAGAAGTCGAGGAAGAACGCCAGGAAGAACACGAACAGGTTGACCACGATGAGGAAGCCAACCTGGCCGCCGGGCAGGCCGGTCAGCAGGTGCTCGACCCACACGGCGCCGTCCACGCCCTGGAACACCTGCGAGAACACGCGCGAGCCGATCAGGATGAACACCACCATGGCCGTGAGGCGCATGGTGCCGTTCATGGCCTCCCACAGCAGCGCGATGGTCAGGCGCCTGTTCATTGCGGCCAGGATCAGCGCGCCCACCACGCCCATGGCGCCGGCTTCCGTCGGCGTGGCGATGGCGCTGTCCTGGAACGGCAGGCCGCCCATGGAGCCCAGCACCGTGAAGATCAGCACGGCCGACGGGATGATGCCCTTCAGGCACTTGGCCCACAGTGCCCAGCCGTGGAGCGTGCGCGCCTCCTTGGGCACGCCGGGGACGTATTCCGGCTTCACCAGGCCCAGCGCGTAGGTGTAGATCGCGAAGAACAGGATCTGCAGGATCGACGGGCCCCAAGCCCCCTTGTACATGTCGCCCACCGGCTTGCCGAGCTGGTCGGCCAGCACCACCAGCACCAGCGACGGCGGCACCAACTGCGTGATGGTGCCCGAGGCGGCCAGCACGCCGGTGGCGTAGCGCATGTTGTAGCCGTAGCGCATCATCACCGGCAGCGAGATCAGCGCCATGGCGATCACCTGGCCCGCCACCGTGCCGGTGATGGCGCCGAGGATGAAGCCCACGATGATGACCGAGTAGCCCAGGCCGCCCTTCACCGGGCCGAACAGCTGGCCCATGGAGTCGAGCATTTCCTCGGCCAGGCCGCACTTCTCCAGGATCGTGCCCATGAACGTGAAGAACGGGATGGCGAGCAGCAGCTCGTTGGACAGGATCGAGAAGATCGAGATGGGCAGGTTGCCCATGAAGGCGGCCGGGAACCACCCCATCTGGATGGCGAAGAAGCCGCTGGCAAGGCCCAGGGCCGCGAGCGAGAAGGCTACCGGGAAGCCGATCAGCATCACGATGACAAGGCCCGCGAACATGACCGGGGCGAAGTTCTGCATCTGCATGGTGCGTGTTCCTAGAAGGTCGGTTGGCGCTTCACTGCACCGGCTTTTCGTAGTGCGTGTCCATCGCGTAAATGCCCTTCAGGTACGCGACGCGCTTGATGACCTCGGCCCAGCCCTGCAGCCACAGCAGCCCGAAGCCGACCGGCATGGTCAGCACCGCCGGCCAGCGGATCAGGCCGCCGGCGTTGTTGGACATCTCGTTGGTGACGAAGACCTTGTAGAAATAGGGGGCCGAAAGCCAGGTGAGCAGGCCGATCACGGGCAGCAGGAAGAACAGCAGGCCGAAGATGTCCACGTAGACCGGGCCGTTGCCGGGCAGCTTGCCGTAGATCAGGTCGACCCGCACGTGCTCGTTCTTCTCCAGCACATAGGGCGCGCCGAACATCACGATCACGGCGAACAGGTACCACTGGATTTCGAGCCAGGCGTTCGACGACAGGTCGAAGCCGTAGCGCAGGAACGCGTTGCCGGCGCAGATCATCGCGGAGATGAAAACGCACCACGACGCAATGTGGCTGATCCTCAGGCTCAGGCGGTCGTACGCCAGGGCAAGTTTCAATAGGGCCGACATCTTTGTCTCCGGGTCGGTTGGGTTGGAGTAATGAGAAACGGCGAGGCCGTCTGATTCCCTAAGCCCTTAATACTACGGGGATCGCCTGAAAAGCCGCTGAACAATTGCTGACGGCGCGAATAATAAGGGCTTATGAGTTCGATCGCCCCCATCGACAACCCGGCTGTCCGTGAAGCAGGCAGTGACCTGCTGTCGCTGGCGCTGATGGATGCGCGCAACCACACGCTGCACTTGCTGGGCCGGCTCGAACAGGCCCTGGGGCCGATGCTGGCCGTGCCGGACGATGCGCTGGTGGTGCCGCCGCTGTGGGTGGCAGGCCATATCGGCTGGTTCGCCGAGTACTGGATCGCGCGCAATCCGCAGCGCTCGCTGGGCGCGGAGTGCCCCGCCGACGGCGTGCGCCTGGGTTCCATCGAGCCGCAGGCGGACCGGTGGTTCCATCCGGGCAGCGCGAGTGCCGCCCAACGCGCAGCCCTGGACCTGCCGGCACTGGAGGCCGTGAAGGCGTACCTGCTCGATACGCTGGAGACGACGCTGGAACTGCTGGACAAAGCGGGCGACGGCGACGCGCCGCTGCACTTCTACCGGGTGGCGCTGTACCACGAGGACGTGCGCGCCGAGCAGCTGGTGGTGCTGGCCCAGACGATCGGCGTGGCGTTGCCGCTGCCCCTCCCGGGAGGCACGCCGCCGCGCGAGCCCATCGCGTTGCCCGCGACAAGGTGGCGCCTGGGCTTCGAAGGCGCCGGCTTCGCCCCCGCCGTCGAGCGGGGCAGCGAAGAGGTCGCGGTGCCCGAGTTCGAGATCGATTCGCAGCCGGTGACGTGGTCGCAGTTCGTGGAGTTCATCGACGACGGCGGCTATGACCGCAACGAGCTGTGGTCGGCCGGCGGCTGGCATTGGCTCGAGGGCGTGGCGCGCGCCGAAGGCCGGCGCGGCCCGCGCCACGTGGAGCAGATCGGCGTGGCGAGCGGCGCGGTGCTGCAGAACGTGCTCGGCAGGCCCACGCGCATGGGTGCGCTGCAGCCCGTGATGCACGTGAGCTGGTGGGAGGCCGAGGCGTTTGCGCGCTGGAGCGGGCGCCGCCTGCCGACCGAAGTGGAGTGGGAGGTCGCCGCACAGACTGCTGCGCGGCGTGGCTTCCGTTGGGGCGACGTGGCCGAGTGGACCGCCGGGTCGCTGCGGCCTTTCGAGGGCTACCGGCCCGATGTGTGGTGCGCCACCGCCGAACTCGGCCCGCGCCCGCTGTTCGGCCGCGCCAAGGTGGTCCGCGGCGCTTCGTTCGCTGCGCGTGCGCGCATGAAGTACCCGAAGGCCAGGCGCTGGGCGCTGCCCGAGTCGGACGAAGGCTTCACGGGGTTCAGGACCTGCGCGATCTGACCGCGCGCTTGGGCGGCAAGTCCCACCACGGCAGTTCTTCGCGCAGGCTCAGCACTTCGCCGCTGCGCCAGGGCTCGTAGCCCGGCAAGCCTTGCAGCAGCGCCTGCCAACCGGCGTCCGCGAGCAGCCCGCGCAGTGCCAGCGTAGCGGGCTGGTCCAGCGCATCCTTCAGGCAAACCAGGTGGTAGTGCTCATGCAGCAGCGGCACGAAGTCCAGTCCGTGCGCATGCGCTGCCGCTTCGATGCCCAGCCCCGCGTCGGCCGCGCCCGACACGATGGCCTGCGCGACGGCGCTGTGCGAGGGTTCGTCGTGCCCGTGGCCCGGGACGTCCGGCGCAGCCATGCCTTCACGCTGCAGCAATTCGTCGAACAGCAGGCGCGTGCCGCTGCCCAGCGCCCGGTTGGCGAAGCGGGCGCGGGCCAGGTCGCGCATGTTGCGCAGGTGCAGCGGGTTGCCGGGCGCGACCAGCAGGCCCTGCGTGCGCCGCGCGAAGCCGACCAGCTTGTGCCGTCCCGGCTGCAGCATGGGCTGGTAGGTGGCACGTGCCAGCGGCATCGCGGCGGCCGGTTCGGCCACGTGGAAGCCGGCCAGCGCGCAGCGTCCTTCGTTCAGCGCCGAGATCGCGTCCACGCTGCCGCAGAAGCGGATGTCCAGGTGCAGGCGGGAGCGCGCCACCGCGTGGTCGCGCAGCAGCGACAGCGCGTCGTCGTGGCTGGCGAACAGCGTGAGCACCTGCGCCTCGGGGTCGAAGGCCACGGCGAAAGCCCGCTCCAGGTCGGCGTGCAACGCTTCGATCTGCGGGGCGAGGCGCGCCTGCGCCTGGCGCTCGGCCCACAGCAGCTTCTGGCCGAACGGCGTGAGCCGCGCGGGCTGGCCCTTGTCCCACACGATGAAGGGCTGGCCGAGTTCGGCTTCCCAGCGCCTGAGTTCGCCCCACACGTGGCGGTACGACAGGCCGAGCGCCCTGGCGGCGCCCGAGATCGAGCCTTCGCTGTTGACGGCGTGCAGCAGTTCGATCAGCGCATTGCGGATACGCGCAGCCACCGGGCGCTGCGTGGCCAGCGAGTAGGAAAGCTCGACCTTGTGCACGAGCCCTAGTATGCAGCTTCGTTCATAGCTCGCTTGCCCCCATGCGGGTGCGGCGCAGCGCCGCATAGCATCGGTGCAGCATGAGCAGTTTCCAGCAAAGCGCGGCGCAGGCGCTGCAGTTGATCGGCGGCGCCGACCCGATGCTGCAGTCCATCGTGGTGCGCTCGCTGGCCGTGAGCGCCACGGCCTGCGCGATCGCCTGCGCGCTCGGCCTGTTCCTCGGGGCGTGGCTGGGCGTGGCGCGCTTTCGCGGCCGCGGCGCGCTGCTCACGGTGCTGAACACCCTGCTGGCCCTGCCCTCGGTGGTGGTGGGGCTGGTCATCTACCTCCTGCTGTCACGCTCGGGGCCGCTCGGCTTCCTGGGCTGGCTGTTCTCGTTCCAGGCGATGGTGCTGGCGCAGGCGGTGCTGGTGCTGCCCGTCTGCACGGCGCTCACGCGGCAGGCGGTGGAGGATGCCGAGCGAGCGCACGGCGAGCAGCTGCAGTCGCTGGGCGCGGGCGGGCCGCTGCGCGCGCTGCTGCTGGCGTGGGACGAACGCTTCGCCTTGCTCACCGTGCTGATCGCCTGCTTCGGCCGCGCCATCTCCGAAGTGGGCGCGGTGATGGTGGTGGGCGGCAACATCGAAGGCTTCACCCGCGTGATGACCACCGCGATCGCGCTGGAGACCAGCAAGGGCGACCTGCCGCTGGCGCTGGCGCTGGGCATCGTGCTGCTGGGTGTGGTGCTGGCGCTCAACGCGCTGATCGCCGCCCTGGCGCGCTGGCGTGGCGTGCAGCGCGAACGCGCGTTGATGGAGGCGCACGCTACATGAGAGCGCTCGTGCAGCTCAAGGGCGTCGACGTGCGCTTCGGCGCGGTGGCGGCGCTGCGCGGCATCGACTTGCGCGTGGCTGCGGGCGAACGCGTGGCGCTGATCGGCGCCAACGGCAGCGGCAAGAGCACGCTGCTGCGGGTGCTGAACGGGCTGGTTGCGCCGAGCGCCGGAACGCTGTTGCGCGACGGCGCGGCACGGCAGGCCATGGTGTTCCAGCAGCCCTTCATGTTGCGCGCTTCGGCAGCCAGCAACGTCGCCATCGGCCTGTGGCTGCAAGGTTTGCGCTGGGGCCGCTCGCGCGAACTCGCCCATGACGCCTTGCGCCGCGTCGGCCTGGACACGGTCGCGCAGCGTGACGCCCGCACCCTGTCGGGCGGGCAGCAGCAGCGCCTGGCGCTGGCCAGGGCCTGGAGCCTGCAGCCCGATGTGCTGCTGCTGGACGAACCCACGTCCAGCCTCGACCCGCGCGCCAAGGCCGATGTCGAGCGCCTGATGGCGGAGTTCGCGGCCACCGGCATGGCGCTGGTTTTCGCCAGCCACAACCTGGGCCAGGTGAAGCGGCTGGCGACGCGCGTGCTCTACCTGGAGCAGGGCCGGGTGCTGGCGGACTTGCCGGTGCGCGACTTCTTCGAAGGCCCGCTAGGCGAAACGTCGAACGAGGCCGAACTGTTCGTCAGGGGAGAACTGGGTTGAAGGCTGCCCTGCTGGGCGCGCTGCTGCTCGCCTCTTCGCCGGGCTCGTGGGCACAAGCCATCACCATGGCGTCGACCACGTCGACTGAACAGTCCGGGCTGTTCGGCCACCTGCTGCCCGAGTTCAAGCGGGCCACCGGCATCCACGTGAAGGTGGTGGCAGTGGGCACCGGACAGGCCATCGACATGGCGCGCCGCGGCGACGCCGACGTGCTGTTCGTGCACGACCAGGCGGCCGAGGAGAAGTTCGTGGCCGACGGCTTCGCGCCGCGGCGGTATGCGGTGATGTACAACGACTTCGTGCTCGTCGGCCCGAAGTCGGACCCGGCGCGTGCAAAGGGCAGCGACATCCTCGTTGCGCTGAAGAAGGTGGCGGCCACCAACGCGCCCTTCATTTCGCGCGGCGACAAGAGCGGCACGCATGCGGCCGAGCTGCGCTACTGGGCCTTGGCCGGGGCGGCCGATGCCAGGGGCAGCGGCTACAGGGAGTGCGGCTGCGGCATGGGTCCCGCCCTGAACATGGGTTCGTCGGTGGACGGGTACGTCCTGGCAGACCGCGGCACCTGGCTGTCGTTTCGCAACCGGGGCGCGCTGGCGGTGCTGGTCGAAGGCGACTGGCGCCTGTTCAACCAGTACGGCGTGATGGCCGTGAGCGCGCACAGGCACCCGCACGTGAAGTCGGCCGGGGCGCAGAAGTTCGTCGACTGGATCGTTTCAGCGGCGGGCCAGGCCGCGATCGCGTCGTACAAGGTCAACGGCGAGCAGCTGTTCTTCCCGAACGCTGCGCCCTGAGTCTCAGGCGACCGGTTCTTCTTCGCCCGGCTTGCTGGCGCGCAGGGACCCGCTGGCGGGTATCTCGGTGTCGGGCGCCAGGGGCGGTTGGCTCGATTGGCCGTAATCGGCCGGGAGGCTGCTGCCGTCCTGGGCGTGGGCACCGGAAGGCGGGGCCACCTGCATCAGCACGTCGCGCAGGTCGTGGTGGGCCTCGGTCGCATGGAGCTTGTCCGAAGCGTGCAGCCACAGGCCGCCGAAGTGGCTGAACTCGCCCAGCCACGATGAGCGCACCGACTTGCGCACTTTCGTTTCGAGCAGCGGCAGCCCCATCAGCAGGCGCAGCGCCGACGTGCGTTCCCAGCTGACCAGCCGGACCAGGGCCACCATCACGTCGAGGCCATCGGGCGCATGGCCCAGCGTGCGCACTTCGATGGTCGTGCAGTCGCTCGCGATGCCCCAGCGCTCGAACTGGGCTGCGACGAGCGCGCGGTACTCTTCCTCCAGGCCCTCGCCGCGGCGGCCGGACGGCGTGTAATCGCTGTCCGCTTCCGCCGGGCGGGCTTTCGCGCCGCGGGCCTCGCGGGCAAACAGCAGTTTCTTCAGGTCCAGCATCCTTGCCTTTTCTTCCGAGGGCGTGTCCGGCCGAACGCCAGCCACGCAAGCGGCTGCCGCTGTACGGCATGGGTGTTCGCCTTGGGGAGTTGTCTCCGGCGCGCCCGTCTTGCGCGGGCGGCGCCCAGTTGTCCTACCGGTCGGATTCTAAAAGCGGTGGCGCTGCGCCGACTTGAAAATCGCCTCGTGTGAAGCTTGCGAGCAACAGCCTAGCGTTTCGACAGCTTGCGATACACAGTGGCGCGGCTGATGCCCAGCGCCTGCGCGGCCTGGGTGACGTTGCCGCGGGCATCCGCCACGGCGCGGCGGATCATGGCAATTTCGACGTCGCGCAACGGCGTGCGCGGCACGTGCTGCGGTGCGGTGCCCGCACGCAGGGGCAGGGCCAGCACACGCAGCCCGGACCACAGCAGCAGCTCGACAGTACCTTGCGGTGCCGAGCGCCCGGCCGCATCGAACAGCGGCTCCCAGGGCTGCGCGATCCATTCGCTGCAATGCAGCGACGCGCCGCCGGCCGCGAGCTGCGGCACCATCTGGCGCGCAGCCTGGTTGCTGCCGGTGACGTAGCCATCGGCATCTACCGCCACCAGGGCGTCGTCGTCGCCGCCCAGCGCGCGGCCCGGCCAGTTCAGGCGGACGAGCAGGCTGTGCGGGCGAGCCAGGGTCAGCGAGTTTTCGATGCTGCGCGCGGCCTGCGCCACCAGGTGCTGCAGCTCGGGCCGCTCCAGCGCGTCGATGCCGGTCAGGTCGAGCATGCCGGCGCACTGGCCATCCGGGTTGAAGAACGGGGCGCCGGCACAGCTGTAGCAGCCGGTGTCCTGGAAAAAGTGCTCGCCGCGGTGCAGCCAGACCGGCTGCAGCTCGGCCAGCGCCGCGCCGATGGCCGTGGTGCCCACCGCGCGCTCCGACAGGTCCACGCCGGTGCGCGTGATCAGGTTGGCACGCGGGTCCGACGTGTCGATGGGGCCCTGCGCATCGATCACCACGCCGGCGGAGTCGGTGAGGATCGCGAAGTAGCGGGTGGTGGCGATGGCACGCGCCAGCCGGCCCAGGATCGGCTGGGCGGCCGCCAGCAGCTCCTGGTTGGCGTCGCGCACGCGCCTGAGCGCCTGCGCGGGCACCAGGTCGAACGCCACCCGCTCCTCGGGCCGCTGGCCGCCTTCCAGGCAGCGCCGCCACGAGCGCTCCAGCCAGGGCCGGTCGGACCAGCCGCCGGCGCGTCCTTCCGACATCACGGCGGTGCGCCTGCGCGCGATCTGCAACAGGCGCTCGGCGGCGGGTGAAGGCATGCTCATCCGGCGCATTGTTCCATTTTGAGAATTTCGTGTCAGGCCCATCGTCACCTAGGGTTTCGCCTAGGAATCCCACCCCGTGCAAGCCAAAGAATGATCGCTCCCAGGGCCAGACACCAGGAGACAACATGCAGGTCCAGTTCAAAGTCAACGGCAAGGCGGCGTCGCTCGACGTCGCGCCCAACACGCTGCTCGTCACCGCGTTGCGCGAGCACCTCCGGCTCACCGGCACGCACGTCGGCTGCGACACCGCGCAGTGCGGTGCCTGCACCGTGATCGTGAATGGCCGGGCCATCAAGGCGTGCAACACGCTCGCCGCCCAGCACCCCGGCGCCGAAATCACGACCATCGAAGGCCTGGCGGCCGCCGACGGCACGCTGCACCCGATGCAGGCGGCCTTCAAGGAGTGCCATGGCCTGCAATGCGGCTTCTGCACCCCCGGCATGGTGATGAGCGCGGTGGACCTGTGCAAGCGCCACCCGAACGCGAGCGAAAGCGAGATCCGCGAACAGCTCGAGGGCAACCTGTGCCGCTGCACGGGCTACCAGAACATCGTGAAGGCGGTCCAGCTGGGCCAGTCGAACATGGCCAAGGCATAGGAGGCAACCATGGGTGCATCCGATTTCGCAAAGCTGCCGGGCATCGGCGAATCCGTCCGCCGCAAGGAGGACTACCGCTTCCTGACCGGTGCGGGCCAGTACACCGACGACATCCAGCTCGCCGGGCAGAAGTGCGCCGTGTTCGTGCGCTCGCCGCATGCGCACGCCAGCATCAAGTCGATCGACTCGGCCAAGGCCAAGGCGATGCCGGGCGTGGCCGCCGTCTTCACCGGCCAGGACATCGCGGGCAAGATGAACGGCCTGCCGTGCGGCTGGCTCATCACCAGCACCGACGGCCAGCCGATGAAGGAGCCGCCGCACCCCGTGCTGGCGCAGGGCAAGGTTCGTTACGTGGGCGACCACGTGGCGCTGGTGGTGGCCGACACGCTGGCGCAGGCACGCGACGCGGCCGAGGCGGTGGCGGTCGACTATGACGTCCTGCCCGCCGTGGTGGAAATGGGCAAGGCGGGCGCGGCGGCGTTGCATGACGCGGCGCCGGACAACAAGTGCTACTCGTGGGCCATCGGTGACAAGGCCGCGGTCGACGCGGTGTTCGCGAAGGCTGCGCACGTCACCAAGCTGGACATCACCAACAACCGGCTGGTGCCCAACGCGATGGAGCCGCGCGCGGCGATCGCATCGTACAACCGCGCTTCGGACGAGTACACGCTGTACGTCGCCAACCAGAACCCGCACGTCGAGCGCCTGCTGATGACGGCCTTCGTGCTGGGCCTGCCCGAGCACAAGGTGCGCGTGATCGCGCCCGACGTGGGCGGCGGCTTCGGCTCCAAGATCTTCCTGTACGCCGAAGACGTGGCGCTGACCTGGGCGTCCAAGCAGCTCAACTGCCCGATCAAGTGGACGGCGGACCGCAGCGAGGCCTTCCTGTCCGACGCGCACGGCCGCGACCACGTGACGCACGCCGAGATGGCGATGGACGCGGACGGCAAGTTCCTGGCGCTGCGCGTGAAAACCGACGCCAACCTGGGCGCCTACCTGTCCACCTTCTCCACGGCTGTGCCCACCATCCTGTACGCGACGCTGCTGGCCGGGCAGTACACCACGCCGCAGATCCTGGTGGAGGTGGACGCATGGTTCACCAACACGGCGCCGGTGGACGCGTATCGCGGCGCGGGGCGGCCGGAAGCCACCTATGTGCTCGAGCGGCTGGTGAGCCGCTGCGCCTGGGAGATGGGCCTGGCGCAGGACGAGATCCGCCGGCGCAACTTCATCACGCAGTTCCCGTACCAGACGCCGGTGGCGCTGCAGTACGACACGGGCGACTACGTGACGACGATGGCACGCGCCAATTCGCTGGCCGAGGTCGGTGGCTACGAGGCGCGCAAGAAGGCGAGCGAGGCCAAGGGGCTGAAGCGCGGCATCGGCTACTCGAGCTACATCGAGGCCTGCGGCATCGCGCCGTCGAACATCGCCGGTGCGCTGGGCGCGCGCGCGGGCCTGTTCGAATGCGGCGAGATCCGCGTGCACCCCACGGGCAGCGTGACGGTGTTCACCGGCTCGCATTCGCACGGGCAGGGCCACGAGACGACGTTCGCGCAGGTGGTGGCCGCCCGGCTGGGCATTCCGGTGGAGAACGTGGACGTGGTGCACGGCGATACCGGCCGCGTGCCGTTCGGCATGGGCACCTACGGCTCGCGCTCCATCAGCGTCGGCGGCGCGGCCATCATGAAGGCGCTGGACAAGATCGAGGCCAAGGCCAAGAAGATCGCGGCGCACCTGATGGAGGCCGGCGACGGCGACATCGAGTTCAAGAACGGCGAGTTCACGGTGAAGGGCACCGACAAGAAGATCCCGTTCGGGCAGGTGGCGCTGACGGCCTACGTGCCGCACAACTACCCGCTGGACAAGCTGGAGCCGGGCCTGAACGAGACCGCGTTCTACGACCCGACCAACTTCACCTTCCCCGCGGGCACGTATATCTGCGAAGTGGAAGTCGACCCCGGCACGGGCACGGTGCGCATCGACCGCTTCACCGCGGTGGACGACTTCGGCACCATCATCAACCCGATGGTCGTCGAAGGGCAGGTGCACGGCGGCCTGGTGCAGGGCATCGGGCAGGCGCTGCTGGAAAACTGCGTGTACGACAAGGAGACGGGGCAATTGCTGACCGGCTCGATGATGGACTACGCGTTGCCGCGCGCGGACGACTTCCCGCAGTTCAAGCTGGACACCATCTGCACGCCGTGCACGCACAACCCGCTGGGCACCAAGGGCTGCGGCGAGGCGGGGGCCATCGGTTCGCCGCCGGCGGTGATCAACGCGGTGCTCGACGCGCTGAAGCCGCTGGGCGTCAGGGACCTCGACATGCCGGCCTCCCCGTCCCGGGTGTGGGAAGCGATCCAGTCGGCCAGGGCCTGAAGGAAGGAGACCACCATGTACGCATTCACGTTCGAACGTCCTTCCACCACCGCCGATGCGGCGAAGAAAGCCGCAGCCGGCGGCGCCAAGCTGCTGGCTGGCGGGCAGACGCTGCTGGCTTCGATGAAGCTCAGGCTGGCAAGCCCCGAGACCCTGGTGGACCTGGGCGGCATCGCGGAGCTGGCCGGCATCCGGCGCGACGGCAACTCGCTGGTGATCGGCGCGATGACGCGCCACGCCGACGTGGCCGACAGCGCCGAGGTACGCGCCGCCATTCCGGCGCTGGCCGACCTGGCATCGGGCATCGGCGACAAGCAGGTGCGCGCGATGGGCACCATCGGCGGCTCCGTGGCCAACAATGACCCGGCCGCCTGCTACCCCAGCGCGCTGCTGGCGCTGGGCGCGACCGTCCACACCATGACGCGCAAGATTGCGGCCGACGACTTCTTCCAGGGCATGTTCACCACGGCGCTGCAGGACGGGGAGATCATCACCGCGGTGAGCTTCCCGGTCGCCAAGCGCGCGGCCTACATGAAGTTCCGCCAGCCGGCGTCGCGCTTTGCGCTGATCGGCGTGTTCGTGGCGCAGGGCGATGCCGGTGTGCGCGTAGCCGTCACGGGTGGCGGCAACGGGGTATTCCGCCACAGCGGGCTGGAGCAGGCGCTGTCGAAGAGCTTCAGGCCGGAGTCGGCGGCGGCGGTGAAGATCGACGCTTCGGAGCTGTCGTCGGACCTGCATGCCAGTGCGGCTTATCGCGCCAACCTGGTGAGCGTGATGGCCCAGCGGGCGGTAGCGAAGGCGCTGGGTTGACAATGGGGGCATGTTCGATTCCATCGATTCCCTCCAGGCCGGATTAGGCGCGGTCGGCTATTTCGCCGACCGCCGCCTGGCCACCGCCGTCTTCCTCGCGCTGAAGCTGCAGCGCCCGCTGCTGCTCGAGGGCGAACCGGGCGTCGGCAAGACCGAGCTGGCGAAGGCGCTGGCGCTCGCGCTGCAGCGCGAGCTGCTGCGCCTGCAGTGTTACGACGGCATGGAGCTGCGCGAAGCGCTCTACGAGTGGAACTACACCGCCCAGCTGCTGCACATGCGCGCGGCCGAAGGCAAGGAAAGCACCGACCAGGTCGAGCGCGAGGTCTACCAGGATCGCTACCTGATCCGCCGCCCGCTGCTGCAGGCGCTGATGGCGCCCGAGCCCGGGGCCGTGCTGCTGGTCGACGAGGTGGACCGCGCCGACGAGCCGTTCGAGGCTTTCCTGCTGGAATACCTGGGCGAGTACCAGGTGAGCATTCCCGAGATCGGCACCATCCGCGCCAAGGCGGTCCCGGTCACCATCCTCACCAGCAACCGCACGCGCGAGCTGAACGACGCCGTGAAGCGCCGCTGCCTGTACCACTGGCTCGACTACCCGGAGCGTGAGCGCGAGCTCGCGATCGTGCGTGCGCAGGTACCTCAGGCAGGCGATGCGCTGTCGCAGCAGGTGGCGCAGTTCGTGCAGCGCCTTCGCAGCCAGCCTTTTGCCGACGCTTTCCAGCGGGCACCGGGCATCGCCGAGAGCGTCGAGTGGGCCAAGGCGCTGGTGGCGCTGGACACGCTGGTGGTCGACCCCGAAGTGGTCGCGGACACCGCGGGCATCCTCTTCAAGCAGCGCGAGGACGTTGCAGCGCTCACGCGCGACATGGCGGTGGAGTTGCTGAAGCCGGAGGAGGTGAGTTGACCTGCTCTCGTGGCCATGCAACTCGGTGACTCCCGCGCCGGCAAGTTCGCCGACAACATAGCCGGCTTCGGCCGCGCGCTGCGGCGCGCCGGGGTTCGCATGGACTCGTCGCGCATCTCGCTCGCGCAGCAGGCTGCCTCGCTGGTGGGCGTGAAACGCAAGGACGACCTGTCGGCCGCCATGGAAGCCGTAATGGTGAGCCGCGAGCAGGACCGCGAAGTGTTCCGCGAACTGTTCGACGTCTTCTTCCGCGACCCGAAGGTGGCGCACAAGCTGCTGGCGCAGATGCTGCCTTCGGCCGAGTCCAAGGCCGAGCCGGTGAAGCGCCGCCCGCGCGTGCAGGAGGCGCTGGCGCCCCAGAAGGCATTCGGCAACCTGCCCAAGCCCAGCGAGGAGCAGGTCGACCTGGACGCGGCCATGACCGCGAGCGACGTCGACCGCCTGCGCCATGCCGACTTCAATGCGCTGGGCGCTTCGGAGTACCGGCTGGTCGAGCGGCTGGCACGCGACGTGGCGATGCCGGTGCCTTTCGTGCCGTCGCGGCGCACGCGCCCCGGCCCCCGCGGCACGCAGTTGCACTGGGCGCGCACCTTCCGGCACGCGCTGCGCACCGGCTCCGAGCTGGTCGAGCTGCGCAAGCTGCAACGCGCGCGCGAACCGCTCCCGCTGCTGGTTCTGGTGGACGTATCGGGCTCGATGGAGCGCTACGCGCGGCTGCTGCTGGCCTTCCTGCACGCCGCCACGCGCGGGCAGCGCCGCCGCGACGTGTTCGCCTTCGGCACGCACCTGACCGACCTGACCCCGGCCTTCCGCATCGCGGACAGCGACGCCATGCTGGCCGCGGCCGGCGCCGCCATCAGCGACTACGCAGGCGGCACGCGGCTGGGCGAGTCGCTCACCACGCTGCGCGAGCGCCATGCCCGCAAGCTGGTGGGCCGCCGCACGCTGGTGCTGGTGATCAGCGACGGGCTCGACACGGGCGAGCCCGCGCAGCTGGCTACCGAGCTCGCCTGGCTCAAGCGCCGCTGCCGCAGTTTGCTGTGGCTCAACCCGCTGCTGCGCTACGACGGCTACGCTCCGCTGGCACGGGGTGCCGCCGTGCTGCACCGGCATGCCGACCGGATGCTCGCCGTGCACAACCTCGGTAAGCTCGAGGAACTCGCCGCGCACCTGGCTGCGGTGATGAAGACCTGACGCCAAGGAAGAAACCACGATGGACATGCAAGGCAGTCGCCACCTGGCCGTGTCGCAACAGCAGGCCTGGGAAGCGCTCAACGATCCCGGCGTGCTGAAGGTGTGCATCCCGGGCTGCGAAAAGATCGAGCCGACCGGCGAGGGCCAGTACGCCATCGGCATGGCGGTGCGCGTGGGGCCGGTCGCGGCCAAGTTCAACGGCAAGATCGCGCTGGAAGACGTGACGCCGCCCGCGAGCTACACGATCCGCTTCGAAGGGCAGGGCGGCCCGGCCGGCTTCGGCAAGGGGAGTGCGCAGGTCAAGCTGGCGCCGCCGCTTGAAGGGCGTGGCTGCGACCTCACCTACACCGCGCAGGCCCAGGTCGGCGGCAAGATCGCGCAGGTGGGGCAGCGGCTGATCGACGGCGTGGCCAAGTCGATGGCCGAGGATTTCTTCAAGCGTTTCGACGACGAGATGGCCAAGCGCTACCCCGAGGCCTATGCGGCCGCCGCCGGGCCTGTTGCCGTTGCCGGCAAGAAACCCGTGCCGGTGTGGGTGTGGGCCGCCGGCGCTATCGTGGCGCTGGCCATCCTGTGGCTGCTGGCGCGCTGAAGGAGCGACGATGGAAAACCTGGACGTGATGGTGCTGCGGGCCCTGCGCGACTGGCGGCTTGCAGGCAAGCGCGCGCTGCTGGCGACGGTGGTGCGGACCTGGGGCTCGTCGCCGCGGCCCGTGGGTTCCATCATGGCGATGTGCGAGGACGGCTCGGTGGTCGGCTCGGTTTCGGGCGGCTGCATCGAAGACGACCTCGTGTACCGCCACAAGCAGGCCATGCCCTCGGGCCCGCCGGCTTTCGTGAAGTACGGCGTGACGGCCGACGAAGCCCACCGGTTCGGCCTGCCGTGCGGCGGCACGCTGGAGCTCGTGCTGGAGTACGACCCGGACGCGGCCAGCCTGCAGCAGCTGGTGGCTGCCCTCGAGGCCGGGCGGCTCGTGCGCCGCACCACTCGCCTGTCGGACGGCGCCGTCACGCTGTCCGAGGCGCTGGCGCCCGAAGACCTGCGTATCAACGGCGAGCTGGCCAACACCTTCGGCCCCGAGTTCCGCATGCTGCTGATAGGCGCCGGGCAGCTCACGGAGTACCTGGCGACCATGGCGCTCTTCAGCGGGTTCGCGGTGACGGTATGCGACCCGCGCGAGGAGTACCGCAGCGCCTGGAGCGTGGCCGGCGCCCGGGTGGTGAGCGACATGCCCGACGACGTGGTGACCGCCTTCTGCCCCGACCGGCGCAGCTGCGTGGTGGCGCTCACGCACGACCCGAAGCTGGACGACCTGGCCCTGATGGAGGCACTGAAGACCGACGCCTTCTACGTGGGCGCCATCGGCAGCCGGCGCAACAACGACTCGCGGCATGCCCGCATGCAGGAGCACTTCGGCCTGTCCGAAACCGAACTGCGGCGGCTGCGCGGGCCCATCGGCATCTACATCGGCAGCAAGACCCCGCCGGAGATCGCGGTGAGCATCATGGCCGAGATCCTGGCCGTGAAGAACGGCGTGACCCTGCCGCGCGACATGGAGGTGGCGCAGGCCAAGAACCTGCGGGCAGTGGAGGCCAACCAGCCCGGGGAGGTGGTTTGCGGGGTAGTTTCGAGTACTTAATAGTTAGTAAAAAAGTTCTTTTCACGGTGCCATAGGCGGGAAACACGACCCGGGCACAATGAAGCCCATGACGGTCCTGTACTTGGCCGGTCTCGGGCGTGGGGGACTGAGCCGCAATCGAATCTGGGTGGAACGCGCCTTTCCCGAAAGGCGCTGGGTGATCGCGGACGTGCAGGTTTGCGACGACGGCAGCCGCCGCGTGGTGATAGAGCCCCTGGACGACCGCACGCGCGAGGCCAATTATTCCGAAAGCTACTTCCGGCGGCACTTCATGGACCTGGCCGCGTGGCTCAGCCGCGAGAACGAGCGCGTTTTGCGCAAAGCCAAGCGGCGTGACTCTGCCGAAGTGCTGACGCACATGGCGCAGATGAACGGCTCCTAGGCAGCAAAAGATGCTACAAACCGCTCCGATGGGGGAGCGGAGTTTGTCGATCGATAAAGCCTTGGCCGCCGCGGGCGGCATCGCACTGGCGGCCTGGGCCGCCACCAGTTACCCATTGCAGACCCTGGTGCTCGTGCTGTCGTCGCTGGCGATGGCGGGCGCCAGCCTGTGGTCGTGCCGCGAGCTGCTGGGCGCGCGCAGCGCCTGGACCTTCGCGGCCATCGCGGCTGCGCTCGGCTGGTTTGCCGAGGAGATGGGGTCCACCCGCGGCTGGTTCTTCGGCCACTACACCTACACCGACGTGCTCGGCCCGCGCCTGGGCTCGGTGCCCATCGTCATCCCGCTCATGTGGTTCGGCCTCGCGCACATCGGAGCGCTGATGGCGTCGCTGCTGCTGTGGCGCACGCCGGTGCCCCCGGCGGGCGGCTGGAAGACACTAGCGCTCGCCGCCTTTCTCGCGGCGCTGCTGGTCACCGCCTTCGACCTGGCCGCCGACCCGTACTTCGTCTACCAGCTCAAGGCCTGGATCATGAAGGAGACCGACGGCGACTGGTTCGGCGAGACCATGTGGGGCTTCGCCGGCTGGATGACGGTGAGCTTCACCATCGTCGCGCTGTTCCTGGCGGTCGACAAGCCGAAGCTGCGTCCGGGCGCGGATGCGGCAGCAGCGCTGGTGCCGGTGCTGGTGTACGGCGCCCTCATGCTGTTCCAGGCCGCCTTCAGCGAGCGGCCCGAGCTGCGCGTGATCCCGCTGTTCGCCATGGGCATCCCGCTGCTGGTGGCCACGGTGGCCTGGAGCCAATGGAGGCGTGCATGAGCGCGCAGCCATGGGCAGCGATGGCGCGCGAAGGCGACCCGCTGGCCGACGAGACGGTGGCGGCCATCGGCGTCGCGCGCCTGGGCGAAGCCACGCGCCTCATCCAGCAGTGGACGACCAACGCGAGCCTGGTGGACTGGGCGCCCGCGGACGCCGACCCCGAGGTGGTGGCCGACCTGCGCCACTACCTCGACCAGGCGATGCAGCTGCCCGCGTGGACGCGCCCAGCCGACGTTGCGCGAGCCGAGGAAGTCTTCATGGACTACGGCCCGCTCTCGTGCGTGCTGCTGTTCTGCGCCAGCCTGCCGCAGTGCTACGTGATGCCGCAGTTGTCGGAAGTGCTGCACATCGCGGGCCAGCTGGAGGCGCACACCGAGTACCGCATCCGCCAGACCGCGGCCATGGTGTTCCCGGTGATGATGCGCGGCGGGCTCACGCGGCCCGATGGCGGCGGCGTGGCGCAGGTGCTCAAGGTGCGGCTGATCCACGCGTCGATCCGCCTGCTGATCCTGACGCACCCCGAGTCGGCCGCGGCCGCGCACGCGCACCCTGCGAACGACCTGCACCAGGCACTGCTGTGCTACCACTGGCACCCCGAGGTGCAGGGCATGCCTTGCAGCCAACTCGAGCTGGCCTACACGCTGCTCACCTTCAGCTACGTGTTCCTCCACGGCATGCGCCAGTTCGGCATGCCCTTGTCGAAAGAGGACGAAGAGGCCTACCTGCACACGTGGAACGTGGTGGGCCACGTGCTGGGCATCCGCGAAGAGCTGATGGTGCAGACGATGGACAGGGCCAAGGCGGACTTCGACGCCCTGCAGGCGATGGCGCGCGAGCGTCCCGCCGACCCGGACGCGCGGCCCGGCCTCGGCCGCGCCCTCGTCGCGACCATGGCGCGGTCGATCGAACTGCCGGTCATCCGGCACATCCCGGTGCCGATGACGCGCTGGCTGATCGGCCGCCGCGCGGCCAACGAGATCGGCGTCAACCAGCGCGTCGGCCTGCTCACTTACGCCGTGTTCGTCACCGGCCGATTCGCCGTGCGCATGGTCGATGCGGTCGTGCGCCTCGTAGTGCCGGGCTTCTCATTCACGCGGCTCTTCACCCGCGTGGTCGGCTACCACTTCCTCACGCGCTTCCTGCTGGACCAGACGCGGCCGCTCGGACTGCCCACCGAATTGATCGGGCCGATGCGCCAGACCGTGGCGCAGTGGCACCGCGACGACCGCGCGCCGCGCTGGATGAAGCGGCTGGAGAACCGCATGACCACGCAGGGCGAATGGAGGACGGCTTCGTGATCGCGCGGCTGGTGCGGCTCGCGCTCGCCGTGCTGGTGTTCGCGGGCGCGGCGGCTGCTGCCGCCGCCGACGGCGAAAGCGACATCACGGCGCAGGGCAGCTACTGGATCGACACGACGGGGCGGCTGGCGGTGCAAGAGGCCGTGCAGGCCGCAACCCCGCAGCTCAAGAAGATGGATCGGCCGCAGCCCTTCGACCTGCAGGAGAGCGCGCTGTGGATGCGTTTCGACATCCCGGCGGCCGAGGAGCCCGAGCGGCGGTTCCTCATGCTGTCGGGCGCCGCCTTCATCAACCGGGCCAGCCTGTTCACGCGCGGCGCCGACGGCGCATGGCAGGAGCAGCGTGCCGGTGACCACGTGCCGGTGGCGCAGTGGCAGCACCCGAATTTCTCGCCGTTGTTCTCGGTGGCGCCGTCCGGCGGCGAGGTGTGGCTGCGCCTGGAAAACCGGCCCGCGCCCACCAACCCCTTCGTGCAGTTGCTGTCGGCCCAGAGCCTGGAGCAGAAGCGCCAATGGACCTACCTGCTGGTGGGCGGCTACCTGGGCTTCGGCCTGCTGGTGTTCATAGTAGGCCTCATGCACGCGCGCCTGTACGCCGACATCGCGTTCGACGTGTACTGCCTGTACGTGGCGTGCATGCTGCTGTTCCAGCTGTCGTTCACCGGGCTGGGCGGGCTGTTCCTGTGGCCCGAGCAGGCATGGCTGAACGACGTGGCGCCCGCCATGTTCATGCTGCTGATGGTGGGCTCGGGCATCTGGTTCGTGCGCGAGGCCACGGCGCTGTCGCGGCACAGCCGCCGGCTCGACCGGTTCGTGCTGGGTTTCTGCGCCTTCGGGCTGGTGTTCCAGGTGGTCTACATCCTGTTCAACGGGCCGGTGGTCTATCGCATCCTCAACCTGTACGCCCTGCTGTCGGTGGTGCTGAGCATCTCGGTGTGCCTGTGGACCTGGCGGCGCGGCGAGCGCTACTCGGGCTGGCTGTTCCTGGGCTTCCTGCCGATCCACCTGGCCTACCCGTTCCCCGCGTTGCGCGCGGCCGGCGTGCTGCCCGATAGCTGGGCCACGCAGTACGCAGTGCTGATCGGCTCGGCGCTGGAAATCCCGCTGCTGCTGTGGATATTGCATGGCCGTGCCAAGGACTTCAGCGAGAACCGCGTGCGGCTGCGCGCGCTGGACAGCACCGATCCGCTGACCGGGCTGACGGCCATGCCGGTGCTGCGGCTGCGGCTGCGCGATGCGCTGCGGCGCGCACGCCGCTCGGGCCATCGCTGCGCGGTCACGCTGGCCGAACTGGCCAACCACGCCGAGATCGCGTCGCGCGAAGGCCGCGAAGCCGCCGACCGCGCACTGGTGGTCGCGGCGGCGCGCCTGTCGTCGGTGGTGCGCGACGTCGACACCGTCTGCCGGATTTCGGACACGCGCTTCGCGATCCTGTCCGAGGGCCCGCAGACCGACGAAGCCCGCCGCTCGCTGGCGCAGCACATCGTGGCGCGCGGTCTGGACCGCGTGGACCAGTTGCCGACTGACCTGAACCTGCGCTTCCGGGTGGTGACCGCCTGTGCCCCCGACGGCGTCACCGAGCAGACGGCCGAAGGCGCCATCAACGAGCAGCGGCTGATGCTGCGCTTGAGCTGGGCGCTGGACCGGCTGGTGGAAGACCCCAAGCGCGTGGTGCTGCACCTCGAGGCGCGGTCGGTGGAGGCGGAAGAGACGGCGCCGGCAGGCGCGCAGCCCTGACGCTTCAGCGCAGCGGCGCGATGCGCTCGCCCGGCAGGCACGTGTAGGGGTCCGCCCAGCCGGGAATCGCCTGCACGCGCTGCAGCCACGCAGCGATGTTCGGGTACGCGGTGCGCACGTCGATGCCGCTTTCCTCGACCGGGTAGTAGAGGTAGCCGCACATCGAGATGTCGGCGATGGTCGGCGCGTCGCCCACCATGAAATCGCTGCGTGCGAGGTGCTTGTCGACGATGCCGAAGGCCGAGTCGATGCGGTTCTTCAGGAAGGCCATCACCGCCGGGTCCGGCTCGGCCGCGCCGAAAGCCTTCATGAAGCGGTAGGTGGCGAAGTAGCTCGTGAACTTGTGGTTGTCGAACAGCATCCAGCGCAGCACTTCGTAGCGCTCGTCCTCGTCGCGGCCGCGGTAGCGGCCGTGGCGGTCGGCCAGCCAGGTGAGGATGGCGCCCGACTGGCTCAGGCGCTTGCCGGCCGCTTCGAGCACCGGCGCCTCGCCCATCTCGTTGACGGTTTCGCGCCAGCCGGGCTGCCGGTTCTGCCCGCCCGCCATGTAGTCGACGAACACGGCCTCCCACGGCTCGCCCAGGGCGCGCAGCATGAAGGCCGCCTTGAAGCTGTTGCCCGACTGGCTGAAGCCGTGCAGGCGGTACATCGGCTGCCTACTTGCGGAAGGCGTCCACCAGCTGCTGGCCTTCGGCGCCGGCCTTCTCCAGCCACTCCTTCAGCATCTGGTCGCCGACCTTCTTCATGTCGGCCTTGAGCTGCCCGCCCGGCGGCAGGATCTGCATGCCGTTGGCCTTGAGCTTCTCGAGCGACTCGGTGTTGGTCTTCTTGCTGGCCGCCAGGCCACGCACTTCGGCGTCGGCGGCGGCCTTCAGCAGGGCGTCCTGCGTGGGCTTGTCGAGCGCGTTGAAAGCGGCGCGGTTCACGATCACCGCGTTCTTGGGCAGCCAGGCTTGCGTGTCGTACCAGTTCTTGATGTGCTCGAAGGTCTTGGTGTCGAAACCGGTCGAGCCCGACGACATGTACGAGTCGACGACCTTGGTGGCCATGGCCTGCGAGAGCTCCGCTGCCTGCACCGTCACCGGTTGCGCACCCACCAGTTCGGCGATGCGCGCAGTCGCGGGGCTGTAGGCGCGCCACTTCAGGCCTTTCATGTCGGCGGCCGAATTGAGGGTGCGGTTGGTATAGATGCCCTGCGGCGGCCATGGCACCGCATACAGCACCATCATCCCCTGCTCGGCAAGCTTGCGGTCGACCATGGGCTTCTGCACGCGCCACAGCTTCATGGCTTCGTCGTAGCTGTCGGCCAGGAAGGGCAGCCCGTCGGCCCCGAAGATCTGCCACTCGTTCTGGAAGTTCACCAGCAGGATCTCGCCGATCTGCGCCTGCCCGCCCTGCACGGCGCGCTTGATCTCCGGCGCCTTGAACAGGGACGCGTTGGCGTGCACCTGGATCTTCAGCTTGCCGCCGGAGAGCTTGTCGACGTCAAGCGCGAACTGCACGAGGTTCTCGCTGTGGAAGTTGCTCGCGGGATAGGCTGCGGGCAGGTCCCACTTGGTCTGGGCCGCCACATGGCCGGTCATGGCGATTGCTGCGGCGGCGAATGCGAACTTGAGTTTCATGGTGACTCCGGGACAATGGTCGGATGACGGACCGGGCCAGAATACGAGCAAACGCCGTGCCGCCGGATGCGGTGTTACCCGGAGCGTTCCTCGGGGTTGTGATGCTCGACACGCGGTTCCCGCGGCCGCCCGGCGACGTCGGCCACCCGGCCACCTTCGCCTGGCCCGTGCGCTACAAGGTGGTGCCCGGCGCTGCGCCGGCGGAAGTCGTCACCACGGCCGGGCGCCTGAGGTCGAGCGTGCTGCCCGCGGCCTTCGTGCAGGCCATGCGCGAACTCGAGGCCGAAGGCGCAGCCGCCATCACCACGAGCTGCGGCTTCCTCGTGCTGCTGCAGGCCGACCTGCAGGCTGCCGTGGCGGTCCCGGTGGTGGCCTCGAGCCTGCTGCTGCTGCCCGCGCTGCTCGAGCGCGAGCAGCGCGTCGGCGTGCTGACCGTCAGCAGCGAGCGCCTCACTGGCGAGTACCTGCTGGCGGCGGGCGTGCCGCCA
This sequence comes from Burkholderiales bacterium, assembly GCA_016213325.1. GTDB lineage: Bacteria > Pseudomonadota > Gammaproteobacteria > Burkholderiales > Burkholderiaceae_C > Ramlibacter. The sequence continues at coordinate 288,703 of JACRAY010000009.1, forward strand.
GGGCGGCTGGACGACATCGTGGTCGAGGGCGTCGACCCGGCCGGGGAGTTCGCGCTCGCGATCCTCGGCAATCGAGCGACGCTGGACTTGCAGCGGGCCCAGGCGGACGTCGTCGGCGCGGCGCGCGCGCTGGCGCGGCGTGCCGGCGACCTGCGCTCGGTCGTGCTCGAATGCACCAACATGCCGCCCTATGCCCCGGCCGTCGGCGAGGCGACCGGCTGGCGGCTGTTCGACCTGCGCGACGCGATCGGCGCGCGGCTACATCCGTGACGGCAGCCAGGTCGCGATCTGAGGGAAGAACCACAGCAACAGGACCATCACGCACATGAGCACGAAGAAGGGCGCCGTCACCCGCGCGATCCACGGCAGCTGGCGGCCGGTCATGCCCTGCAGCACGAACAGGTTGAAGCCCACGGGCGGTGTGATCTGCGCCATCTCGACGACGACCACGATGAAGATGCCGAACCAGATCAGGTCGAACCCTGCCGCCTGCACGGTCGGCAGGATCACGCCCATCGTCAGCACCACCATCGAGATGCCGTCGAGGAAACAGCCGAGGATCACGTAGAAGACTGCCAGGGCGAGCATCAGCATGAACGGCGAAAGCTGCAGCGAGGAGATCCAGGCGGCCAGGTTGCGCGGCAGGCCGATGTAACCCATCGACAGCGTGAGGAAGGCGGCGCCGGCGAGGATCAGCGCGATCATGCAGTACAGGCGCGTGGCGCCCATCAGCGAATCGCGGAAGGTGGCCCAGCCGAGCGAGCCCTGGGCGGCCGACAGGGCGAGCGAGCCGACCACGCCGATGGCGGCCGCTTCGGTGGCGGTCGCGATGCCGGCGTAGATCGAGCCGAGCACAGCAGCAATCAGCACGACAACGGGGATCAGGTGGCGCGACTCGAACAGCTTCTGGCGCAGCGTGAGGGTCGCGTCCGGCACCGGGATCCGGTCGCGGTGAAGGACCGCCCAGATGGCCAGGTACCCCGAGAAGAGGCCGGCCAGCAGGATGCCGGGCAGCACGCCGGCGACGAACAACCGCGCGATCGACACTTCGGCCGAGACGCCGTAGACGATCATGATGATGGAAGGCGGGATCAGCAGGCCCAGCGTGCCGGCGCCGGCCAGCGAACCGATGGTGATGTCGTCGGGATAGCCCCGCTTGCCCAGCTCCGGCAGCGTCATCTTGCCGATGGTGGCGCAGGTCGCCGCCGAAGAGCCCGACACCGCCGCGAAAATGGTGCAGCCGATCACGTTGGTGTGCAGCAGCCTGCCAGGCAAGTGCGACACCCAGGGCGCGAGCCCGCGGAACATGCTTTCGCTCAGGCGCGTGCGGAACAGGATCTCGCCCATCCAGATGAACAGAGGCAATGCCGTCAGGGTCCAGCTCGAGGCCGAGCCCCAGATGGTGACTGCCATCGCGTCCCCTGCGGGCCGGGTGGAGAACAGCTCCATGCCGATCCACGCGACGCCGGCGAGCGTGAGCCCGATCCACACGCTGCTGCCCAGCAGCGCGAACAGCGAGACGATCAGCAAGGTGGTGATGGCGACGTCACTCATTGCGCAGCAGCTCCCCTGCCGTGGCCCCTGCGCGCCGCCCGCGCAACTCCAGCACCCATTCATCCACCAATGCGACGAAGAGGATCACGGTGCCCGCCGCCATCGCCAGCTGCGGAATCCACAGCGGCGTCGCGTCGTTGCCGGTGGAGATGTCGTTGAGCTGCCCCGACATCCATGCAAGCCGAACCGAGTAGTAAGCGAACAGTCCGCCGAGCAGCACGCCCGCGCTCAACGCCCACATCTCCAGGGCATGGTGCGCCTTGCCGTGCAGGTGCGACAGCAGCAGCGTGACGCGGATGTGCTCGTTCTTCTTCAGCGTGTGGGCGAGCGCGAGGAAACCGGCCGCCGCCATGCTGTAGCCGGCATAGGCGTCCGTGCCCGCCACGTGGAAGCCGGCCTGCCGGCTCACGATGGCGAGCAGCACCATGGCCAGCACGCCGACCATCGAAAGCGCGGCAAGCCAGGCGGCTGCGTCGTAGAGCGTATCGAGTATCCGCCGCATGTCCTGCGCTCCTGGGGTTGTCGTTTCGGGCATTATTGCGTGACTCGGCCATGAACCTGAGATTTGTCGAAGCCTTCTACTGGGTGGCCACGCTGCAGTCCGTGTCGCGTGCCGCGGAGAAGCTGTTCATCACGCAGTCCGCCATGTCGGCGCGCATCGCGGCGCTCGAGGAGGAACTGGGCACGGTGCTGCTGGACCGGCGCGACCGCCAGTTCCGCCTGACGATGGCGGGGCAGCGCTTCCTGAAGCATGCGGCGCGGCTGCTGGAACTGCAGCGCGAGATCAAGTCCGAGATGGGCGGCAAGGCGCCGGTGGAGGTGCAGATGCGCATCGGCGCCATCGAGTCGGTGCTGCATTCGTGGCTGATCCCGTGGGTGGAGCAGCTGCGCGGCGAGTACCCCGCGCTCGAGCTGGAACTGTCGGTGGAGACCACGCCGGTGCTGATCGAGCTGGTGAAGCGCGGCGCGCTCGACATCGTCTTCACGGCGTCGCCTGCCAATGCAGAAGGCGTGCGCAGCAAGGCTCTGCCGCCGATGGAGATGGCCTTCCTGGGCAATGCCAGGCTGCACCGCAAGCGCATCTGGCACATGGCGGACTTTGCCGACGTGGAGCTCATGACGTTCCAGCGCGGCTCGGTGCCGCACCTCGCGCTGCTGGACCAGCTGAAGGCCGCCGGCGTGCAGCCGCGCAAGGTGCACGCGATCTCGTCGATCTCGGCCATGGTGCAGCTGGTGCAGGGCGGCTTCGGCATCGCCACGCTGCCGCTGGCGGCGGCCAGGCGCCTGCCCGACACGGCGGGGCTGAAGATCCTGAAGTGCGAGCAGGCGATGGCGCCGCTGCCGATCCATGCGAATTACCGGGTGGACCCCTCTTCGGGCAACGCGGAGATGGTGTTGAAGTCGGCGTTGGCCTTTGTCGGGGTTAACCCGCAGGCTTCGCTGGCAAGATCGAAAAAATCGATGGCGTAATCGGGAAATTTTGCGTTTGAACAGGCCAGCGCCGCGACCCAGAATCCGGCCCCATGAACACCGCAGTCCGCACGCCGACCCCCGCCGCCGAGGCGCGCCGCGCCATCCGCACCGGCGACTGGACGTCGCACACCAGCGCGCTGGCCGACGGCTACGTGCAGGGCAACGTGGTGATCCTGCCGCGCACGCACGCCGACGACTTCCTGCGCTACTGCCAGCGCAATCCCAAGCCGTGCCCCGTGCTCGCCGTCTCCGAACCCGGCCGCCCCGAGCTGCCGGCGCTGGGCGAGGGCATCGACATCCGCACCGACGTGCCGCGCTATCGCGTTTGGCGCCACGGCCAGGTCGAAAGCGAACCCACCGACATCCGCAGCCTGTGGCGCGACGACCTGGTGAGCTTCGTCATCGGCTGCTCGTTCTCGTTCGAGCAGGCGCTGCTGCAAGCGGGCCTGCCGGTGCGCCACATCGAGCAGGGCCGCAACGTGCCGATGTACCGCACCAGCATCGCCACCGAGCCCGCCGGCCCCTTCAGCGGCCCGATGGTGGTGACGATGCGGCCGATGCGCGCGGCCGCCGTGATCCGCGCGATCCAGGTCACTTCGCGCTTTCCCGAGGTGCACGGCGCACCCGTGCACCTGGGTGACCCCTCGCTGATCGGCATCGCCGACCTCGGCAGGCCCGACTACGGCGACGCCGTCGACGTGCGCGCCGACGAAATCCCGGTCTTCTGGGCCTGCGGCGTCACGCCGCAAGCCGCGCTGGTGCAGGCCGGCCTGCCGTTTTGCATCACCCATGCACCGGGCGCGATGCTGGTCACCGATCTCCTCAACCACGAACTCGCAAGCTTCTAAAGGAGCACAACATGAAGCGGACAATCATCGGGCTGGCCGCCCTTGCGGCCACGGCCCTGGCGCAAGCACAGGCCAAATGGGACCTGCCCAGCGGCTATGGGGCCAACACCTTCCAGGTGCAGAACCTCCAGCAGTTCGCCGCCGACGTCGACAAGGCGAGCGGCGGCAAGCTGAAGATCAATGTCCACCCCAACGCATCGCTGTTCAAGGCCAACGAGATCAAGCGTGCGGTGCAGACCGGGCAGACCCAGGCCGGCGAGTTCATCCTGTCGGGGGCGGCCAACGAAAACCCGCTGTTCGGCGTCGACTCCGTGCCGTTCCTGGCCACCAGCTACGGCGACGCGAAGCGGCTGTATGCGGCCGCGCGTCCCGTGCAGGACAAGGTGCTGGCGGCGCAGGGGATGAAGACCCTGTTCTCCGTTCCATGGCCCGGGCAGTCGCTCTACTCGGTCAAGCCGGTGCACGGCCCGGCGGACCTGGCGGGCAGCAAGATGCGCACCTATAACCCGGCGACGAACCGCATCGCGCAGCTGCTGAAGGCGCAGCCGGTCACCATCCAGCTCGCCGAGCTCCCGCAAGCGCTGGCCACGGGCGCGGTGCAGACCTTCCTCACCTCCAGCGCCAGCGGGGTCGAAAGCAAGCTGCATGAGCAGGTCAAGCACTTCTACCCGGTCAGCGCCTGGCTGCCGCGCAACGTCACGGTCGTCAACCAGAAGCATTTCGACTCGCTCGACAAGCCGGCGCAGGAGGCCGTGCTGAAGGCTGCGGCTGCAGCCGAGGCCCGCGGATGGGCACTGAGCGAGAAACTCGACGCCGAGTACATCCGCGAGCTGGCCGGCAAGGGGATGCAGGTCACGCCACCCCCCGAGTCGCTCCGCAAGGAACTGGCCGCTATCGGCGAAACGATGACGGCCGAGTGGCTGAAGGCCGCCGGCGCCGACGGCCAGGCGATCATCGAGGCCTACCGCAAGCCATAGCCGGCCATCGGCACGCAGCCCCCGGCCGCGCCGGGGGCAGTTCCCCTCTTCACACCGCGAGGAACCGCTATGGACAAGCTCGCCCGCAACTTCTACCGCCTGCTGCTGGCCGCCTCGTGCGTGGCCATGCTGGCCGCCTTCGCCTGCGTGGCGCTCGGCATCGCGGCGCGCATCGCCGGCTGGGACCTGCCCGGCCTCGATGCCTACGCAGGCTACGCGATTGCTGCGTCGCTGTTCCTGGCGCTGCCCGCGACGCTGCTGCACGGCGAGCACATCCGCGTGACGCTGCTGCTGGAGCGGCTGCCGCCCGGCTGGCGCGCGGCATTCGAATGGGCTTGCCTCCTGGCCGGCACTGCGCTGTCGCTGTACCTGGCGTGGGCGGCCGTGCGGCTGGCGTGGGTCTCGCATGCCACCCACGACGTGTCGCCCGCGGCCGACGCCACCCCACTGTGGCTGCCGCAACTGGCCATGGTGCTCGGCTGCGCCGGGTTCGCAATCGCCTTCCTGCACGCGCTCGCCGCCCGCTGGCGCGGCGCCGACCTCGTCGCAGCCCCTGCGGCCTCGCATTCGGAGTGACCATGGAAACGTTCGCCGCCATCGCGCTCATCGTCCTGCTTTTCGCCGTGCTGGGCTCCGGCCTCTGGATCGGCCTGTCCCTGCTGGCCGTCGCACTCGTGGGCATGGAGTTCCTGGGCCAGCGGCCGATCGGCGATGCGATGGCGCTGACCATCTGGGGCTCGACGTCGAGCTGGACGCTCACCGCTCTGCCGCTCTTCCTGTGGATGGGCGAGATCCTGTTTCGCAGCAAGCTGTCGGACGACATGTTCAAGGGCCTGGCGCCCTGGCTCGACTGGGTGCCGGGACGGCTGCTGCACACCAACGTGGTCGGCTGCACGATCTTCGCCGCCATCTCGGGCTCGTCGGCGGCGACCTGCGCCACCATCGGCAAGATCACGCTGCCCGAGCTGCGCAAGCGCGGCTATCCCGAGCACATGGCCGTCGGCACCCTGGCCGGCGCCGGCACGCTGGGACTGCTCATCCCGCCGTCGATCATCATGATCGTGTACGGCGTGGCCTCCAACGTGTCGATCGCGAAGCTGTTCCTCGCGGGCGTGATCCCGGGCCTGATGCTGGCTGCGCTGTTCAGCGGCTATATCGTCGTGTGGGCGCTGCTCAACCGCGGGGCCATACCCGCAGCGGGAGCGTCGACCAGCCTGGCGCAGAAGCTGCATGCATCGCGCCACCTGATCCCCGTGGTCACGCTCATCGGGCTGGTGCTGGGCGGCATCTACAGCGGTATCGCCACGGCGACCGAAGCTGCTGCGCTCGGCGTCGCCGGCGCCCTGCTGCTGGCGCGCATCGAAGGCTCGCTCGACTTCGCGACCTTCCGTGCCGGGCTGGTGGCGGCCTGCCGGGTGTATTGCATGATCGGCCTGATCCTCGCGGGCGCCGCCTTCCTCACCCTGGCGATGGGTTTCATCGGCCTGCCCCGCCAGGTCGCCGAGGCCATCGGCTCGCTCGGGCTGGCGCCGTTCTGGCTGATGCTGCTGCTGGTGGCGTTCTTCATCGTGCTGGGCTGCTTTCTCGACGGCATCTCGATGGTGGTGCTCACGATCGCTGTGCTGCTGCCCACAGTGCAGGCGGCCGGGTTCGACCTGGTGTGGTTCGGCATCTTCATCGTGCTGGTCGTCGAGATGGCGCAGATCACGCCGCCGGTGGGCTTCAACCTGTTCGTGCTGCAGGGGCTGACCCGGCGCGAGGTGACGTGGATCGCGCGCACGGCGCTGCCCCTGTTCTTCCTGATGGCCGTCGCCATCCTGATCACCTGGTTCGCGCCCGACGTGGTCCTGTGGCTGCCGCGTCACATGAACGGCTGAGCCGCACCTGTTTCCGGAGGTCCCATGAAGATCCTGCTGATCGCGGCGCTGGCAGCCGCGGCGGGGCAGCCTTGCCTCGCACAATCCCTGCAATGGAGGCTGGCGACCGGCTACCGCGCCGAGTCCTTCCACACGCAGAACATCCTGCAGTTCGCCCGCGAGGTGGAAGCCGCCACGCAGGGACGCCTGAAGATCGAGGTGGCCGCCAACAACAGCCTGGTGAAGCTGGCCGAAATCCCGAAGGCCGTGGCTGCCGGCAAGGTGCAGGCGGGCGAGGCCATCATGTCCGGCATGGGCAAGGACCTGCCGATCGCCGGCGCCGACGGCGTGCCCTTCGTCGTCGGTTCCTACGAAGCCGTGCAGAAGCTGTGGCAGCTGCAACGCCCGGGCATCGAACGCGAGTTCGCCAAACAGGGGCTGAAGCCGCTGTACGCCGTGCCGTGGCCGCCGCAAGGGCTGTACACCAACAAGCCGATCCGTGAGGCGCGCGACCTGGCCGGGCTGAAGATGCGCACGTACAACCCGACGACCGTGCGCATCGCCGAACTGGTGGGCGCGCAGCCGGTCGACGTGCCCATGGTGCAGGTCGGCCAGGCACTGGCCGAAGGCCGCATGGACGCCATGATCACCTCGGCCGTGACCGGGGTGGAAAACAAGGTCTGGGGAGGCCTGAAGCATTACTATGAGCTCAATGCCTGGTTCCCGAAGAACATCGTGTTCGTGAACGCCCGCGCCTTCGCCGACCTGCCGCCCGGCGTGCAGCAGGCGGTGCTGCGCGGGGCGGCCGACGCCGAGAAGCGCGGCTTTGCGGCCAGCCGCGAGGCGGCGACCAATGCCACCGGGGAACTGCGCCGCAACGGCATGAAAGTCGAGCCCATGCCCTTCGAGCTGGCCCGCGACCTGAGGCGGCTGGGCGAAAGGTTCTCGCGCGAATGGGTCGCGAGCGTCGGCCATGCCGCCAACGACATCTTCATTCCTTTCTACGATTTGCGATGACTTCTCCAGCAAACCCAATGAGCAAATGGCAATTCTGGATCGACCGCGGCGGCACCTTCACCGACGTGGTGGCCAAGCGCCCCGACGGCACGCTCGCCACGCACAAGCTCCTGTCCGAAAACCCCGAGCAGTACAAGGACGCCGCCGTGGCCGGCATCCGCCACCTGCTGGGGCTGCAGCCCGGCGAGCCGATCTCGCCGCAGCAGGTCGACTGCGTGAAGATGGGCACCACGGTGGCCACCAACGCGCTGCTCGAACGCAAGGGCGAGCCCACGCTGCTGGTGACGACGCGCGGCTTCCGCGACGCGCTGCGCATTGCCTACCAGAACCGGCCGCGCCTGTTCGACCGCAATATCGTGCTGCCCGAGCTGCTGTACTCGGAAGTGATCGAGGCGCAAGAGCGCATGGGCGCCGAAGGTGAAGTGGTGCAGGCACTGGACGTGGGCCACCTGCGGCAGGCGCTGCAGGCTTCGTTCTCGCACGGCATCCGCAGCGTGGCCATCGTCTTCATGCACGGCTATCGGTTCCATGCGCACGAGAAGCAGGCGAAAGAGATCGCGCACCAGATCGGCTTCACGCAGATCAGTACCTCGCACGAAACCAGCCCGATGATGAAGTTCGTGAGCCGCGGCGACACGACGGTGGTGGACGCCTACCTGTCGCCTATCCTGCGCCGCTACGTCGCGCAGGTGCACAGCGAGATGCCGGGCGTCAAGCTGTTCTTCATGCAGTCGTCGGGCGGGCTGACGGACGCGCACGCCTTCCAGGGCAAGGATGCGATCCTGTCCGGCCCGGCGGGCGGCATCGTGGGCATGGCGCGCACCGCGGCGCTGGGCGGGCACGACCGCGTGATCGGCTTCGACATGGGCGGCACTTCCACCGACGTGTCGCATTACGCCGGCGAGTTCGAGCGCGAGTTCGAGACCCAGGTGGCGGGTGTACGCATGCGCGCGCCGATGATGAGCATCCACACGGTGGCGGCGGGCGGCGGCTCCATCCTGGAGTTCGACGGCGCGCGTTTCCGCGTGGGCCCGCAGAGTGCCGGGGCGAACCCGGGGCCGGCCAGCTATCGCCGTGGCGGCCCGCTGGCGGTGACCGACGCCAACGTGATGGTCGGCAAGATCCAGCCGCGCTACTTTCCCAAGGTGTTCGGGCCCAAGGGCAACGAGCCGCTGGCTTACGAGGCAGTGCAGGCCAAGTTCAACGAGCTGGCCGGCAAGACCGGGCGCAGCGCCGAGGTGGTGGCCGAGGGCTTCATCAACATCGCCGTGCAGCAGATGGCCAACGCCATCAAGAAGATCTCGGTGGCGCGCGGCTACGACGTGACGCGCTACACGTTGCAGTGCTTCGGCGGCGCCGGCGGCCAGCATGCCTGCCTGGTGGCCGACGCGCTGGGCATGAGCCGCGTGTTCGTGCACCCGCTGGCGGGTGTGTTGTCAGCCTACGGCATGGGGCTGGCCGACCAGAACGTGATCCGCGAGCAGGCGGTGGAACTGCCGCTCACCGAAGGCGCCTTGCCGGAGGTGGCGGACAAGCTGGCCGCCCTGGCGGGGGCAGCCCGGGCCGAACTGGAGCGCCAGCAAGTGAGCGGCAACGCCGTCACGGTGCGCCAGCGGGTGCACGTGCGCTACGAAGGCAGCGACTCGGCGCTGGTGGTGCCCTTCGGCAACCTGGAGGCGATCGAGGCCGGCTTCGAGGCTGCCTACCGCCAGCGCTTCTCGTTCCTGATGCACGGCAAGCCGATGATCGTGGAAGCGGTGTCGGTGGAAGCCGTCGTGGCGGGCGATGCGCCCGCGGAGCCGCGCCACAAGGTCCACGAGGTGCGCCAGGTGCCGCGCCGCGAGAACGTGCGCATGTACTCGGGCGGGCAGTGGCACGAAGCGGCGCTGGTGGTGCGCGAAGACCTGCGCTGCGGCGACATCGTGCCGGGACCCGCGATCATCGCGGAGAAGAACGCGACCACGGTGGTAGAGCCGGGCTGGGAAGCCGAGATCACCGCGCTGGACCACATCGTGCTGGACCGGCGCGTGCCGCGCGCCGTGAAGTTCGCGGCGGGCACGCACGTCGACCCGGTGCTGCTGGAGGTGTTCAACAACCTCTTCATGAACATCGCCGAGCAGATGGGCCTGCAGCTGCAGAACACCGCCTACTCGGTCAACATCAAGGAGCGGCTCGACTTCTCGTGCGCGCTGTTCGACGCCGACGGCAACCTGATCGCCAACGCGCCGCACATGCCCGTCCACCTGGGCAGCATGGGCGAGAGCATCAAGACCGTGATCCGCGAGAACACGGGGCGCATGTCGCCCGGTGACGTGTACGTGCTGAACGACCCGTACCACGGCGGCACCCACTTGCCCGACGTGACCGTGATCACGCCCGTGTACCTGGGCGGCGCGCGCAGCGACCGGCCGCTGTTCTACGTCGGCTCGCGCGGCCACCACGCCGACATCGGCGGCGTGACGCCCGGCTCCATGCCGCCGTTTTCCACGCGCATCGAGGAAGAGGGCGTGGAGATCAACAACTTCAAGCTGGTCGACCGCGGCGTGCTGCGCGAGCAGGAGATGCTGGCGCTGCTGCGCAGCGGCCAGCACCCGTCGCGCAATCCCGAGCAGAACATGGCCGACCTGAAGGCGCAGATTGCGGCCAACGAGAAGGGCGTGCAGGAACTGCGCAAGATGGTCGACCAGTTCGGGCTGGACGTGGTGCAGGCCTACATGAGGCATGTGCAGGACAACGCCGAAGAGTCGGTGCGGCGCGTGATCACGCGGTTGAAGGACGGCCAGTTCACGCTTCCGCTGGACAACGGCGCCAAGATCCAGGTGGCGATCCGCGTCGACACGGCCAGCCGCAGCGGCGTGATCGACTTCACCGGCACGTCGGAGCAGCAGCCCAACAACTTCAACGCGCCGCGCGCGGTGTGCATGGCGGCGGTGCTGTACGTCTTCCGCACCCTGGTGGACGACGACATCCCGTTGAACGCCGGCTGCCTGAAGCCGCTGAAGGTGATCATCCCCGCGGGCTCGATGCTCAACCCGAACCCGCCGGCTTCGGTGGTCGCGGGCAACGTGGAGACCTCGATGTGCATCACCAACGCGCTGTACGGCGCGCTGGGCGTGATGGCGGCGAGCCAGTGCACGATGAACAACTTCACCTTCGGCAACGCCCGCTACCAGTATTACGAGACCATCTCGGGCGGCAGCGGCGCGGGCGACGGCTTCAACGGCACGAGCGTGGTGCAGACGCACATGACCAACTCGCGCCTGACCGACCCCGAGGTGCTGGAGTTCCGCTTCCCGGTGCGGCTCGACAGCTACGAAATCCGCAAGGGCTCGGGCGGCAAGGGCAAGTGGAAGGGCGGCGACGGCGGCGTGCGCAAGGTGCGCTTCCTGCAGCAGATGACGGCCAGCATCCTGTCCAATGGCCGCGAGCACGGGGCTTTCGGCATGGCCGGCGGCGAGCCGGGGCAGGTGGGCGTCAACCGGGTGATGCGCGCGAGCGGCAAGGTGGAGGAACTCGCGCACATCGGCTCGGCCGAGATGGCGCCGGGCGACGTGTTCGAGATCCACACGCCCGGCGGCGGCGGCTACGGGGTGTAGGCGGCGCCATTGACGCGCAGGCCTTCGGCCGACAGGCGCGCGGCGCGCGAGGTTCCCATGCCTTTCACGCGCGCGAGCAGGTCGGCCCAGTCCCTGAAGGGCGCCTTGCTGCGCTCTTCGAGGATGGCCCGCGTCGTCGGGGGCCCGATGCCCTTCACGCCGTCGAGTTGCGCTTCGGTGGCCTTGTTCACGTCCACGTCGGCCGCGAAGGCGAGGGTTGCGCAGAGCAGGGCGGCCAGCGCCAGGATGTTCTTCAGCATGCTCCCTTCAACGCCGGGAGCGGGCGCGCGTTGACGGCTCAGTCGCGCGTGGCCAGCGCCGCCATGTACTTCGTGACGCCGGTCGTGACGTCGGCGAATTCGTGGTCGCAGCCCGCCGCGCGCAGCGCCGACAGGTCGGCCAGCGTGTAGCACTGGTACTTGCCGCGCAGCGCCTCGGGGAAGGGGATGTATTCGATGAGGCCCTTGGCGGCGGCAGTGGCCGTAGCCAGGCCGCTCTCGCTGCCCAGCGCGTTGACCACCGCCGTCGCGACGTCGTTGAAGGGTTGCGCGCGGCCGGTGCCCAGGTTGAAGATGCCGGATTTCCCGGGGTGGTCGAAGAACCAGAAGTTGACCGCCACCACGTCATCCACGTGGATGAAGTCGCGCTTCTGCTCGCCCGGGCCGTAGCCGCCGTACTCGCCGAACAGCTTGACCTTGCCGGCCGCTTCGAACTGGTTGAACTGGTGGAAGGCCACGCTGGCCATGCGGCCCTTGTGCTGCTCGCGCGGGCCGTACACGTTGAAGTAGCGGAAGCCCGCCACCTGCCTCTTGTTGCGCTTGAAGTCCTTGCCGCATTCGCGGCGCATGCGCTGGTCGAACAGCAGCTTGGAGTAGCCGTAGACGTTGAGCGGGCGCTCGAACTCGGGGGTTTCGCGAAAGCTGTCGGAGCCGCCGTACACCGCGGCGGACGACGCGTACAGCAGGCGCGTGCCGCGCTGCTGGCAGGCTTCGAACAGCGCGCACGACACGCCGTAGTTGTTGTCCATCATGTACTTGCCGTCGGACTCCATCGTGTCGCTGCAGGCGCCTTCGTGGAACACGGCCTCGACCTTGCCGAACGCCCCGTCGGCGAATGCGCCGTAGAACTCGTCGGCGTCGACGTAGTCCTCGATCTGCAGGTCCGCCAGGTTGCGGAACTTGTCGCCCTGCGTCAGGTCGTCGACCGCGATGACGTTGTCGATGCCCCTCGCGTTGAGGCCCTTGACGATGTTGGATCCGATGAAGCCCGCGGCTCCGGTGACGACTACTCGCATCTCGACTCTCGAAAAGAATGGAACGCAGAAGACGCAGAAACTACGCAGAAGGCGCAGAAGAAACTTCCAATTTGGATCTTCTTCTGCGCCTTCTGCGCAACTTCTGCGTCTTCTGCGTTCAAGGCCATGGAGTTCATCCGAACAACTCCGCGTAAGACACCGTAGCCGTCCCGAACTTGCCCACCACGATCCCCCCCGCCTTGTTGGCAATGGGCATCGCGTCGCGCAGGCCCAGGCCCGCGGCGACCATGGCGGCCATGGTGGCGATGACGGTGTCGCCGGCGCCGGTGACGTCGAACACCTCGCGGGCCTGGGCGCTCACGTGCAGGTCGCCGTCGGCGTCGAAAAGGGTCATGCCTTCCTCGCTGCGCGTGACCAGCAGCGCGCCCAGCGCGAGCGACTCGCGCAGGTTCTGCGCCTTGGTGCGCAGCTCTTCCTCGCTGCTCCAGCGCCCCACCACGTCCTGCAGTTCGGCGCGGTTGGGCGTGATCAAGGTGGCGCCGCGATAGCGCGAATAGTCGTGGCCCTTCGGGTCCACCAGCACCGGCGTGCCACGCGAGCGGGCGCTTTCGATCATGGCGGGGATGTGCGCGAGCCCGCCCTTGCCGTAGTCGGAGAACAGCACAGCCTGGTGCTGCGGCGCCAGCACCTCGAAGGTCTCGGTCTGCAGGCCCAGCACCTCGTGGTCGGGCTCGTTCTCGAAATCCATGCGCAGCAACTGCTGCTGGCGGCCGATCACGCGCAGCTTCACGGTGGTGCGCAGCCCCGGGTCGCGCTTCAGGTGCGCGGCAATGCCGGTCTGCTTCAGCAGCGCTTCCAGCCGGTGGCCGGGCTCGTCGTCGCCCACCACGCCCAGGAAGCTCGCCTGCGCACCCAGCGTCACCACGTTGTAGGCCACGTTGGCAGCGGCGCCGATGCGCTCCTCCTCGCGCGACACCTTCACCACGGGCACCGGTGCCTCGGGCGAGATGCGTTCCACGGCGCCGTGCCAGTAGCGGTCGAGCATCGCATCGCCCACCACCAGCACGCGCGCCTTCGCCAGTTGTTCCCTGCTCGGTTTCATAGTTCCTCGACCCTGCGCGCGGGGTAGCTGTCCCACGCCTGGCAGCCGGGACATTGCCAGAAGTGCTGCTTGGTCTCGAAGCCGCACGCCGCGCAGCGGTAGCGCGCGAGCGGCTTGGCGGCATGCTCCAGCGCCCGCTGCACGTCCGGATGGTACTGCTCGGCTTCCAGTTTCTCGGCGGCCAGCCAGCGCGACGCCGCCACCAGCGAGGGTTCGCGCCGCAGGTGCTTCGCATACCAGTTGTGGGCCGTCGCGGGGTCGGGGTCGAGCGCCACGATGCCGTCCAGCACGTCGATGGAAGGCGACAGCTCGTAGCTGTCGCGCAGGATCGCCAGCGCTTCGGCCTGGTGGCTGCTGGCCTTGGCCACTTCGGTGAGCAGCTTCGCGATCAGCGGGATCGAAGGCGGCGCCGACTGCGCCAGTCCCGACAGAAGTTCGAAGGCGCCTGCGTTGTCGCCCGCGCGCCGCCGCAACGCCGCCAGGTCCATGGCGGCGCGGGGCGCTGCCGGCGCCATGCGCATGGCTTCGCGCAGCAGCAACTCGGCTTCGGCCGTGGCCGCCGTGGCGGCCAGTTCGCACAGGTAATGGGCGCGCCGCCCGCTGAAGTTGCCCTGGCCCGAGGCCTCGAGCTTTTCGGCGATCTCGGCGGCCTGCACCCAGTCGCGCGAGCGCTCGTAGATGGCCAGCAAAGCCAGCAGCGCCTGGCTCTCGTAGGCCGTCTTTTCCAGCTTGCGCAGGGCCTCCTCGGCGCGGTCCAGCAGGCCGGCCTTCAGGAAGTCGAGCGCCAGCGCATGCTGGGCGCGGTGCCGCTCGGCGCGGCTCAGGTCGCCGCGCGACAGCAGGTGTTCGTGCACGCGCACCGCGCGTTCGTACTCACCACGGCGGCGGAACAGGTTGCCCAGCGCGAAGTGCAGCTCGGAAGTGTCGGGGTCGTTCTGCACGGCCTCGATGAAGGCGTCGATGGCCTGGTCCTGCTGTTCGTTCAGCAGGAAGTTCAGGCCACGGAAGTAGGCCTTGGGTGCCTGCCGGTTCTCGATGCGCAACTGCCGCAGGTCGAGCCGCGACGCCACCCAGCCGAGCACGAAGGCGATCGGCAGGCCCCACAGGAGCCAACCCAGGTCAAAGTCCATGCCGCGGGCTGCCGGGAGGGCCGGCCAGGGTGCTCGGGCTGTCGTGCTGGGCGGCCTTGCGTGAGCGCTGGCGGTGCCGCCACCAGCGCGGCACCATGCCCAGCGCGCCGACCATCAGGCCGGCGGCAAATGCCGCCAGCACCACCAGCACCATGGGTGCGCGCCACGAGGTCCCGAAGAAGAAGTGGACGGTCACGTCCTGCTGGTTGTTCAGCGCGAACGCGAACAGGGTGAAAAAAATGGCTGCCTTGAGCAGCCATGCGAGGTATTTCATCGCGCCCCGGCATCCATCTCCGCCGTCCGCTGGTCCACCGCTTCCCGCAGGGCCTTGCCCGGCTTGAAGTGGGGGACCCGCTTTTCGGGGATCTGGACGCTTTCGCCCGAGCGCGGGTTGCGCCCCACGCGCGGCGGGCGCCGGTTGATCGAGAAGCTGCCGAAGCCGCGGATTTCGATGCGGTGCCCGCGCACCAGCGCTTCGCTCATCGCGTCAAGGATGGTCTTGACGGCGTATTCGGCGTCGCGGTGCGTGAGCTGGCTGAAACGGCTGGCCAGTTCTTCGACGAGATCGCTGCGTGTCATGGCATTTTGGGCGTGTCACCCCGGGGGGAGCTTGCCCCGGACCTGATCCGGGGACCCGGGGTCCATGCAGCGCCAGTGTGGACGTTGCATGGATTGCGGGTCAAGCCCGCAATGACAAGCCGTTGCGTTACTGCTTATCCTGGTCCGACAGCTTGGCGCGCAGCAGCGCACCCAGGCTGGTCGTGCCGGCCTGCTCGCGGGCGGACTGGGCCGACAGGTTGGCCATGGCACCCTGCTCGTCGATCATGTCCTTCTGCTTGATGGACAGCTGGATGTTGCGCGTCTTGCGGTCGATGTTGACCACCACGGCGTTGACTTCGTCGCCTTCCTTCAGCACGTTGCGCGCGTCTTCCACGCGGTCGCGGCTGATTTCGGAGGCACGCAGGTAGCCCATGATGTCGTTGCCCAGGTCGATCTCGGCGCCCTTGGGGTCGACGGTCTTGACCTTGCCCGTGACGGCGGAACCCTTGTCGTGCACCGAGGTGAACGTGGTGAAGGGGTCGGCGTCGAGCTGCTTGATGCCCAGGCTGATGCGCTCGCGGTCGACGTCCACGCCCAGCACGATCGCGTCGACTTCCTGGCCCTTCTTGTAGTTGCGCACGGCGGCTTCGCCGGGCTCGTTCCAGGACAGGTCGGACAGGTGCACCAGGCCGTCGATGCCGGCCGCCAGGCCCACGAACACGCCGAAGTCGGTGATGGACTTGATCGGGCCCTTCACGCGGTCGCCGCGCTTGGTGTTCTGCGCGAATTCCTGCCACGGGTTGGCCTTGCACTGCTTCATGCCCAGGCTGATGCGGCGCTTGTCCTCGTCGATCTCCAGCACCATGACTTCGACTTCGTCACCCAGCGACACCACCTTGGACGGGGCCACGTTCTTGTTGGTCCAGTCCATTTCGGACACGTGCACCAGGCCTTCGATGCCGGGCTCGAGCTCGACGAACGCGCCGTAGTCGGCGATGTTGGTGACCTTGCCGAACATGCGGGTGCCCGGCGGGTAGCGGCGCGAAACGCCCATCCACGGGTCGTCGCCCATCTGCTTCAAGCCCAGCGACACACGGTTCTTCTCGGTGTCGAACTTGAGGATCTTGGCCGTGATTTCCTGGCCGGCCTGCACCACCTCGGACGGGTGGCGCACACGGCGCCACGCCATGTCGGTGATGTGCAGCAGGCCGTCGATGCCGCCCAGGTCGACGAACGCGCCGTACTCGGTGATGTTCTTCACGACGCCGCGCACGATGGAGCCTTCCTTCAGGGTTTCCATCAGCTTGGCGCGCTCTTCGCCCATCGACGCTTCGACCACCGCGCGGCGCGACAGCACCACGTTGTTGCGCTTGCGGTCGAGCTTGATGACCTTGAACTCCATCGTCTTGTTCTCGTACGGAGACAAGTCCTTGATGGGGCGGGTGTCGATGAGCGAGCCGGGCAGGAAGGCGCGGATGCCGTTGACCAGCACCGTGAGGCCGCCCTTGACCTTGCCGGTCGTGGTGCCGCTCACGAATTCGCCGGATTCCAGGGCCTTCTCGAGGGCCATCCAGGATGCCAGGCGCTTGGCCTTGTCGCGCGACAGGATGGTGTCGCCGTAGCCGTTTTCGATGGCGTCGATGGCCACGGAGACGAAATCGCCTTCCTGGACCTCGACAGCGCCCTGGTCGTTCTTGAATTCCTCGATCGGGATGTAGGCCTCGGACTTGAGGCCGGCGTTGACGACCACGTGGTTGTGTTCCACGCGGACCACTTCGGCGGTGATGACTTCACCGGCGCGCATCTCCGAGCGCTTGAGGGATTCCTCGAACAGGGCGGCAAAAGATTCAGACATGGGTACTTGGCTTTGTGTCCCTTGCGGGGCACGGGTTAGGTTGTTGATCCACAAGGCCGGTGCGCTGGCGCGCGAGGGGAGCCGGGTGGGCCACGCGAGGCCGCAAGGCCTCGCTTTACTGCTTCTTACATCGGGAAGCGCTGCTTCCCTGCCCACCATTCGAGCACCTGGGCGACCGACTCTTCGACGGCCTGGCCCGAGTTGTCCAGCAGGAGGGCATCGACGGCCGGCTTGAGAGGTGCGACGCTGCGGTTCATGTCCCGCGCATCGCGCGCTTCCAGGTCGGCACGAAGAACGTCGATTGTAGTTGAAATTCCTTTTGAAATCAACTGCTTATGGCGCCGCTCGGCACGCTGCGCGGCGCTGGCCGTCAGGTACACCTTCAGCCGCGCGTCCGGGAAGATCACGGTGCCCATGTCGCGCCCGTCGGCCACCAGCCCCGGCAGGCGGCGGAAGCCCTGCTGCAGGGCGACCAGCGCCGTGCGCACGGCGGGCAGGGCCGACACGCGCGAAGCGTTCATGCCGGCCTGCTCGGTGCGGATCGCCTCGGTAAAGTCGTCCGCGCCGACCAGCACGCGAGCGCCGGCAAACCGCACCGGCAGGGACTCGGCCATCTTCGCGATGGTGTGCTCGTGCGCCACGTCGAGCGACAGCCCCGCACGGGTGGCCGCCTCGCCGACGATGCGGTAGAGCGCGCCCGAGTCGAGGTAGTGGTAGCCCAGCCGCTGGGCGACTTCGGAGGCCAGCGTGCCCTTGCCCGAAGCGGTGGGGCCGTCGACGCAGATCACCGGGATGTGCGTGCGATCGGTGGCGGCCACCGAGAACAGCGCCTCGAAGTAGTCCGGGAAGGTCTTGGCCACGCACTTCGGGTCGAGGATGCGCACCGGCACGCCGTCGGCGTTGAAAGCGGCCAGCGAGAAGCACATGGCCACGCGATGGTCGTCGTAGGTGTGGATGGCCGCGGGCTTCCAGCCGGCGGGCGGCGCCACGCGGATGAAGTCGGGGCCTTCGTCGACCACGGCGCCCAGCTTGCGCAGCTCGGCGGCCATGGCCGCGATACGGTCGGTTTCTTTCACGCGCCAGCTCGCGATGTTGCTGAGCGTGGTGGGGCCGTCGGCATACAGCGCCATCACCGCCAGCGTCATGGCGGCGTCCGGGATGTGGTTGCAGTCGAGGGCTATCGCCTTCAGCGGCCAGGCGCCGCGCGAAACCTCCAGCCAGTTGGGGCCGCTGGCGACCCGGGCGCCCATCGCCGTAGCCGCCTCGACGAAGCGGATGTCGCCCTGGATCGACGCCGCGCCCACGCCTTCGATGCGCACGGGTTGTCCGGTCGCCGCGATGGCGCCCAGCGCCACGAAGTAGCTGGCCGACGAGGCGTCGGCCTCCACCCAGACCTCGCCCGGCGTGCGATACGTGCTGCCGGCCGGGATGGTGAAGCGCTCCCAGCCGTCGCGCACGACGGCGATGCCGAACTGGCGCAGCAGGTTCAGCGTGATCTCGATGTAGGGCCGCGAGATCAGCTCGCCCACCACTTCGACCACCACGTCCTGCCTGGCCACCAGCGGCAGCGCCATCAGCAGGGCCGTGAGGAACTGGCTGGACACGTCGCCGCGCACGCGGATCGGCTGGCCGAGTTGCAGCGGACCCGGCGGGTGCACCTTGAGCGGCGGGTAGCCCTTTTTGCCCAGGTAGTCGATGCGGCAGCCGAGCTGGCGCAGCGCGTCGACCAGGTCGCCGATGGGCCGCTCGTGCATGCGCGCCACGCCGCTCAGCTCGAACTCGCCGCCGGCCAGCGCCAGGGCGGCGGCCAGCGGCCGCATCGCGGTGCCCGCATTGCCGAGGAAGAGGCGCGCATGGTTGGCCGGCCCGCGCCCGCCGAAACCCGTCACTTCGAGCACCGGTCCCTGGTGGACGACGCTGCAGCCCAGTGCGCGCAACGCGTCGAGCATCACGCGGGTGTCGTCGGAATCCAGCAGGTCGTGCACGCGCGTGGTGCCGTGCGACAGCGCGGCCAGCAGCAGCACGCGGTTGGAAATGCTCTTGGAGCCGGGCAGCACCACGGTGCCCCCTGCGGACTCGAGCGGCGGGATGTCCAGGTAGCTCGTGTCGAACATGGCCCTACTTCTTGCCGTGGCTGCCCTGCGGCCCGTGGCTGCCCTGCCGCCAGTGTGCGCGCGCGGCACTGGCCTGCTTGATGAGGTCCTCGATCACCTCCGGGTCGCCCGTGTGCATGGCCTGTTCCAGGTCCTGCACGCTGGCCTGGAAGTGCCTGAGCTGCTCCAGCACCTCGTGCCGGTTGGACAGCAGGATGTCGCGCCACACCTTGGGGTCGCTCGCGGCGATGCGCGTGAAGTCGCGAAAGCCCGGCCCCGCCAGCGACAGGAATTCCTTGCCGTCACCCTGCGAAGTGATGCCGTTCATGAGCGCAAAGGCCAGCAGGTGCGGCAGGTGGCTGACCGCCGCGAAAGCCGCGTCGTGCGCCTGCGGCGTCATGCGCACCACCTTGCCGCCGATCGCCGCCCAGGTTTGCGCCGCGCGCTCGACGTGGGCCGGGTCGGTGCGGTCGACCGGGGTGAGGATGACCTTCTGGCCGGTGTACAGGTCGGGGTCGGCGTGTTCGACGCCGGCCGTTTCCTTGCCGGCGATGGGGTGGCAGGGCACGAAGCTCGAAACCTGGTCGCGCAGCACGCGGCGCGCCGCTTCCACCACGTCGTGCTTGGTGGAGCCCACGTCCATGATGAGCACGTTGCCGGTGACCAGGTGGCGGATCGCCTTGAAGGTGGCTTCGGTGGCGGCCACCGGCACGGCGACCAGCACCACGTCCGCACCCGACACGGCCAGCAGGGCGGACGGCGCCTCGACGTCGATCACGCCCATCTGGCGCGCGCGTTCGGTGGTGGAGGGCGACTTGCTGTAGCCGACCACGCGCTTCACCAGCCCGGCCCGGCGCAATGCCAGCGCGAACGAGCCGCCCATGAGTCCGCAGCCGATCAGGCCGAGCTGTTCGAACTGCATCATTCGCCCACCGGGTAAGTGCCCAGGACCTTGTAGAACGCGCACAGGCCCTGCAGGTCCTTCAGCGCGGCGGACACGCTGGGCTGCGACGGGTGGCCTTCGAGGTCGATGTAGAAGTAGTACTCCCACTGGCCCGAACGCGCGGGCCGCGACTCGAAGCGGGTCATGGAAACGCCGTGCACCTTCAGCGGCACCAGGATGTCGTGCACCGCGCCCGGCCGGTTGGGCACCGACACGATCAGGCTCACGCAGTCCTTGCCCGACGCCTCGGGCGCGCGCAGCGTCTGCGGCAGGCAAGCCACCGCGAAACGCGTGCGGTTGTAGGCGTCGTCCTGGATCGCGTGCGCCGCGATGTGCAGGCCGAACTCGGAAGCGGCGCGGTCGCCCGCGATGCCGGCCCAGGCTGCGTTGGTGGCGGCCAGCCGCGCGCCCTCGGCGTTGCTGGAAACGGCGCGCCGCTCGACGTTGGGCAGGTGTGTGGTCAGCCACCCCTGGCACTGCGCCAGGGCCTGCGGGTGCGCCAGCACTGCTTCGATGCCGTCCAGCGAATTCACCTTGCGCAGCAGGTTGTGGCGCACCAGCAGGCTGGTTTCGCCCACGATGTGCAGCGGCGTGTTGAGGAACAGGTCGAGCGAGCGCGCCACCACGCCTTCGGTGGAGTTCTCCACCGGCACCACGCCGTATTCCGCCGTGCCGGCCGCCGTGGCGCGGAACACCTCGTCGATGCTCACGCACGGTACGCGCTCGATGCTGGAGCCGAAGAACTGCACCGCCGCCTGCTCGCTGAAGGTGCCCGAGGGGCCGAGGAAGGCCACGCGCTGCGGCGCCTCGAGCGCGCGGCTGGCCGACATGATCTCGCGCCAGATGTGCGCGACGCTCTCGGCCTTCAGCGGCCCCGGGTTGGCCGATTGCATGTTGTGGATGACCTGCGCCTCCCGCTCGGGGCGGAACACGGGCGATCCTTCGGCCCGCTTGAGCGCCCCCACCTCGTCGGCCAATGAGGCACGGCGGTTCAGCATCTGCAGCAGTTCGCGGTCGACGGCGTCGATCGCCTCGCGCAGTTCGGCCAGGGTCCGCGTCGGGGTATGCGTCATTTCGCCCCGTCCGCCAACGGCTCTTCGCCTTCGGGGGCGCCGGCGTCGTTCTCCACGATGCGTTGCAGGCCGCTGAGCTTGGCGCCTTCGTCCACGCCGATCAGCGTCACGCCCTGGGTGGCGCGGCCCATCTCGCGGATCTCGGAGACGCGCGTGCGCACCAGCACGCCGCGGTCGGTGATGAGCATGATCTCGTCGTCGGCGTGCACCAGCGTGGCGGCCACCACCTTGCCGTTGCGCTCGCTCTGCTGGATGGCGATCATGCCCTTGGTGCCACGGCCGTGCCGCGTGTACTCGGCGATCGGCGTGCGCTTGCCGAAGCCGTTCTCGGTGGCGGTCAGCACGCTCTGTTCCTCGTCTTCGGCCACCAGCATGGCGATGACGCTCTGGCCGGGGTCCAGCGACATGCCGCGCACGCCACGTGCGTTGCGCCCCATCGGACGCACGTCTTCCTCGTCGAAGCGCACCGCCTTGCCGCCGTCGGAGAACAGCATCACGTCGTGGTGGCCGTCGGTGAGTGCCGCGCCCACCAGGTAGTCGCCCTCGTCGAGGTCGACCGCGATGATGCCGGCCTTGCGCGGGTTGCTGAACTCGTCGAGCGTGGTCTTCTTGACCGTGCCCATGGACGTCGCCATGAACACGTAGTGGTCGGCCGGGAAACTGCGGAACTCGCCGGTGAGCGGCAGCACCACGTTGATCTTCTCGCCTTCGGCCAGCGGGAACATGTTGACGATGGGCTTGCCGCGCGAGCCGCGCGAGCCGGCCGGCACCTCCCACACCTTCAGCCAGTACAGGCGGCCGCGGTTGGAAAACGCCAGCAGCCAGTCGTGCGTGTTGGCGATGAAGAGCTGGTCGATCCAGTCGTCTTCCTTGGTCTGCGTCGCCTGCTTGCCGCGCCCGCCGCGTTTTTGCGCCCGGTATTCCGACAGCGGCTGGCTCTTGATGTAGCCCGAGTGCGAGAGCGTCACCACCATGTCGGTGGGCGTGATCAGGTCCTCGGTGGCGAGGTCCTGCGCGTTGTGCTCGATCACGCTGCGGCGAGCCCCCAGCTTGGTCTGGCCGAACTCCTGCTTCAGCGCCGTGAGTTCGCTGGTGATGATGGAAGCCACCCGCTCGGGCCGCGCCAGGATGTCCAGCAGGTCCTCGATCTCGGCCATCACTTCCTTGTACTCGGCGACGATCTTGTCCTGTTCCAGCCCGGTCAGGCGCTGCAGCCGCATCTGCAGGATTTCGGAGGCCTGCGTGTCCGACAGGCGGTACAGCCCATCGCCCCCCAGCCCGTACTGGCTGTCCAGGCCGTCCGGGCGGTAGTCGTCGGCATTCACCACGCTGCCGTCTTCGCGGGCGCGGGTAAGCATGGCGCGCACCAGCTGCGAGTCCCAGGGGCGGTTCATCAGCTCGGTCTTGGCCACCGGCGGCGTGGGCGACTCGCGGATGATGCGGATGAACTCGTCGATGTTGGCCAGCGCCACGGCCAGGCCTTCCAGCACGTGGCCGCGCTCGCGGGCCTTGCGCAGGTTGAACACCGTCCGGCGCGTCACCACCTCGCGGCGGTGGTCCAGGAACACCTCGACCAGGTCCTTCAGGTTGCACAGGCGCGGCTGCCCGTCGATCAGCGCCACCATGTTGATGCCGAAGGTGTCCTGCAGCTGGGTCTGCTTGTACAGGTTGTTCAGCACCACCTCGGGCACTTCGCCGCGCTTCAGCTCGATCACCAGCCGCATGCCGGACTTGTCGCTCTCGTCCTGGATGTGGCTGATGCCCTCGATCTTCTTCTCGTTGACCAGTTCGGCCATGCGCTCCTGCAGCGTCTTCTTGTTGACCTGGTAGGGCAGCTCGTCGACGATGATCGCGGTGCGCTGGCCGCGGTCGATCTCCTCGAAGTGGCACTTGGCGCGCATCACCACGCGGCCGCGGCCGGTGCGGTAGCCTTCCTTCACGCCCGCAATGCCGTAGATGATGCCGGCCGTCGGGAAGTCGGGCGCCGGCACGATTTCCATCAACTCGTCGATCGTGGCCTCGGGGTTTCTCAGCAGGTGCAGGCAGGCGTCGACCACCTCGTTCAGGTTGTGCGGCGGGATGTTGGTGGCCATCCCCACCGCGATGCCGCCCGAACCGTTGACCAGCAGGTTGGGCAGCTTGCTGGGCAGCACCAGCGGCTCTTTCTCGCTGCCGTCGTAGTTGGGCCCGAAGTCGACGGTTTCCTTGTCGATGTCGGCCAGCATCTCGTGCGCGATCTTGGCCAGCCGGATCTCGGTGTAGCGCATGGCCGCCGCGTTGTCGCCGTCCACCGAGCCGAAGTTGCCCTGGCCGTCGACCAGCATGTGGCGCATGGAGAAGTCCTGCGCCAGCCGCACGATGGTGTCGTACACCGACTGGTCGCCGTGCGGGTGGTACTTGCCGATCACGTCGCCCACGATGCGCGCCGACTTCTTGTAGGGCCGGTTCCAGTCGTTGTTGAGCTCGTGCATCGCGTACAGGACACGGCGGTGCACCGGCTTCAGGCCGTCCCGCGCGTCGGGCAGCGCCCGCCCCACGATGACGCTCATGGCGTAGTCGAGGTAGCTGCGCCGCATCTCCTCTTCGAGGCTGACGGGCAGGGTTTCCTTGGCGAATTGGGTCATCTGGGGGTACGGCGTGGAGGGGCGCGAAGCCCTTCATTTTACTTTCCGATCGCCTTGTCGCTAAGCAGCAACAGAAACTCGGGATGAGGTTTTGTCCTACGGACCCCTCACGCCCCAGCCGTTGCTTGTGTAAGGCCGTGTGGCACAATAGTTCAGACGTATCAGGTGAATCGGTCACCTAGACGTGGGTATCACGCAGCGCAGCTGCGGCCTTTTTCCCCAAGAGGAGAACCATGAAGAAACTGAACCGAGTGGCGCTGCTGTTCGCCACCGCTGCGCTGGCAACGGCCGCGGGCGCCCAGACCCGGCCCGCCGCTGCCAACGGTGGCAACGTCATCGACAATTGGCAGAACGGCACTGGCGAGTACATCTGGAGAAACGGCACCAACGAACTGTGCTGGCGCAACAACTTCTGGACGCCGGCCACGGCTGCCGTGGGCTGCGACGGCGCATTCGTGCGTCCGCCTCCGCCCCCGCCGCCCCCGCCGCCTGCCGTAGCGCCGCCGCCGCCCCCGCGAGCGGTCACCCCGCCGCCTCCGCCGCCGCCGCCCCCGGCCGCCGCGACCAAGGTGACATACGCCGCTGACGCCTTCTTCGACTTCGACAAGTCCGTCCTGAAGCCCGAAGGCCGCGCCAAGCTGGATGACCTGGTCGACAAGATCAAGGGCATCAACCTCGAGGTGATCATCGCCGTCGGCCATACCGACTCGGTGGGCACCGACGCCTACAACCAGGGCCTGTCGGTGCGCCGCGCCGAGTCCGTGAAGGCTTACCTGGTGAGCAAGGGCATCGAGAAGAACCGCGTGTACACCGAAGGCAAGGGCGAGAAGCAGCCCGTGGCCGACAACAAGACCGCCGAAGGCCGCGCGAAGAACCGCCGCGTGGAAATCGAAGTGGTCGGCACGCGCGCCAACCGCTAAGCGAACCAGCCACCCGGCTGAAGAAAAGCCCCGCGCAAGCGGGGCTTTTCTTTTTTACACCTTGCCTCGCGCCAAACTCAACGGCAGCGGCGAAAATGGCGCCCCATGACCGAAACCGCCGTCAACGCAGACCCCAGCGAACTCGCCAAGTTCTCGGACCTGGCGCACCGCTGGTGGGACCCGGACAGCGAGTTCCGGCCGCTGCACGAGCTCAACCCCTTGCGGCTCGACTGGATCAACTCGCTGGCGCCGCTGGCCGGCCGCAAGGCGGTCGACGTCGGCTGCGGCGGCGGCATCCTGTCGGACTCCATGGCCCGCAAGGGCGCCCAGGTGCTGGGCATCGACCTGGCCGACAAGGCGCTGAAGGTTGCGCAGCTGCATGCCCTGGAGGCCGGCACACCCAACGTCGAATACCGCAAGGTGGCGGTCGAGCAGCTGGCGGCCGAACAGCCCGGTGCCTTCGACGTGGTCACCTGCATGGAAATGCTGGAACACGTGCCCGAGCCGGCATCGGTGGTCAACGCGTGTGCAACGCTCGCCAAACCGGGCGGCTGGGTGTTCTTTTCCACGCTCAACCGCAACCCCAAGTCATTCCTGCTGGCCGTGGTCGGGGCGGAATACGTCCTGAACATGCTGCCGCGCGGCACGCACGAATACCTGAAGTTCATCCGCCCGAGCGAGCTCGCCCAGTGGTCCCGTTCCGCGGGGCTGGCCTGGGAGCAGCTGCGGGGTATGGAGTACAACCCCATCACGCGGCGTTACCGGCTGACCGGGGACACCAGCGTCAACTACCTCGTGGCAGCGCGCAAGCATGTTTGAAGAAGTCGAAGCCATCCTGTTCGACCTGGACGGCACCCTGATCGACAGCGCGCCGGACCTGGGTGCTGCCGCCGACAAGCTGCGCACCGACCGCGGGCTGCCGCCGCTGCCGCTGGAGCTGTACCGCCCGATGGCCGGTGCCGGCGCGCGCGGCATGCTGGGCGTTGCTTTCGGCATGACGCCGGACCACCCGGACTTCGCGGCCTACCGCGAAGAGTTCTTCCGCAACTACGAGCAGTGCATGACCGAGCGCACGCGCGAGTTCGACGGCATTGCCGACCTGATCGGCACGCTGGTTTCGCGCCGCCTGCCCTGGGGCGTGGTCACCAACAAGTCGATGCGCTTCGCCGGGCCCCTGACCGAGCAGATGCCGCTGTTCCGCACGGCGGGTGCAGTGATCGGCGGCGACACCACCCCCCACACCAAGCCGCACCCCGAACCGCTGTTCGAGGCCGCCCGGCGCCTGCGCGTACCGCCCATCCGATGCATCTACGTGGGCGACGACGAGCGCGACGTGGTAGCCGGCAAGGCCGCCGGCATGGGAACGGTGGCGGCGGGCTACGGCTACCTCGGCAGCAAGGGTGAAGTGGCCAGCTGGGGCGCCGACGCCTGCCTCAGCCGCCCGCTCGATTTGCTTTCGCTCTTGAAATCCCGCGCACTGGCGTAAAATACAGGCTTCCCTGGGGCTGCACTGGTCTCGACGCGGGTTCGGACACGCAGCAGGGCATGCCGAGGTTCAGTTACCTCGTAAATCCGCTGAAACAAACCAACTGCGAACGATAACTCGTACGCCCTCGCCGCTTAAACACCGGTGAGCCTTGCAACAGTCGGCCGATGGGCTGGGCAAAAGGCGCAAGCCTCTAGCTGCAAGGTAATCTACATTGGCTGGCCCCGTCCCGGGTACCTTGGGACAGGGCGAGAAAATAGGGTGCTGGCTGCCTGAATAGCGTGCGACTGCGCGATGCGGGCGGTGAGAACCAAATCAGCTCGCTAAGCATGTAGAACTGCACGTAGAAGGCTTGCGGACGCGGGTTCGATTCCCGCCAGCTCCACCACCAACGCCGAAAGGCCGTCCAACTGGCATCCAGTGGACGGCCTTTTTCCTTGCGCTGCCTTGCGAACTAAACTCGGCCACATGACCCGGTCCCAATCCCTAGATGCCCTGGGGCGCGCGCACGCAACGGACAAGGCTTCGCACGGCCATGGGTACCTCTCGTTCTACGAGCGGTTCTTCGAGCCGCTGCGCGGGCGGGACATCACCCTCCTGGAAATCGGGGTGCTGAACGGGGCGTCGCTCAAGGTGTGGGAAGCCTACTTTCCGCGCGCGCGGATCATCGGCGCCGACATCGAACCCGGTTCGGCCGGCCTGGCGCGGGAGCGCGTGACGATCGAGATCATCGACCAGTCCAACCTCGAGGACCTGGTCAGGCTGGGGATGCGCCATGGCCCGTTCGACATCGTCATCGAAGACGGCTCGCACCTGTGGGAACACCAGGTCACGACGCTGCGCACGCTGTTCCCGTTCGTGCGCGACGGCGGATACTACGTCGTCGAGGACCTGAACACCAACTATGGCGAGCTGGCCGGCAAGTACCGCGGCGTCGCGAGCCGGTCCTGTGTCGACTACCTGAAAGAGCTGGCCGACCTGCATGTGGCAGACGACTCGGTGGACCTGGCCAAGGTCGAAGACCCATTCCTGCGCACCTATGCTCGCAACCTGGGCCTCATCAGCTTCCACAAGCACTGCTGCCTGCTGCAGAAGTCGTATACCAGTTGGCGGCTCGTTTCGGACGAGCCATTGCTGGGAGCCGGGGAAAGCACGAAGTGTCTTGCCCTGATGGCGCACTTGGGTAGGACGGGGGACTGCAAGAGCGAAACCGGCTCGCTGCGCGGGCTGGCCGACGGGCAGGGGATCCAGGGCTTTTCGATCGGGTCGGGCACCGTTGCCGCGGGGTCCTTCGAATACCGTGCGCGATTGAGCGACGGAAACTGGACCGCATGGAGTCGCCCCGGGACCTATGTGGGAACGCGCTATGAGGCGCATGACCTGACGGGCTTCAGTTTCCGGCTGACCGGGGACCTGCAGCGGGAGTCGAAAGTGGTCGTCGCCGGGCTTTTCGGCCATCACGCGGAACCGGTGATCGCTGGCGACGGCGAGGAATGCGTGAGCGGGCGCCTCGCGCTGCGCGGAATGCAGGTTTCGATCCGCCCGCGCTGAGCTTCGACGCCTTCGCACAGCAGTCTTGCGCCGTTCGCCTACGCGCCGGCTTGCCGAAGTGCCGGACAATGCTCCATGAGACTGTCCGAATTCCTGATCGTGCATGCCGAGGAGATCCTCCAGGAGTGGGACTCCTTTGCGGCCACCGTGCCCCATGCGGGCAAGCCACTGAGCCAGCAAGCCCTGCGCGACCATGCGGGAGAGATCCTGCGCGTCATTGCCCTCGACCTGCAGCGCCCCCAGGACGCTGCACAGCAGGAAGCGAAGTCCAAGGGCCAGGCCGAGCGTGGCCCGGCCAAGACCCCCGCCGAGACACACGCCGACTTCCGCATGGTGTCGGGCTTCGACATCGAGTCGATGATCACCGAATACCGGGCACTGCGCGCCAGCGTCCTGAAGATCTGGGCCCAAAGGTGCACGGCGGGGCCCGATGAGGTCGAGGAGATGACGCGCTTCAACGAAGCGATCGACCAGGCGATCGCTGAGTCGGTGAGCCGCTACACGCGGCAGACCAAGAAGTCCACCGACCTGTTCATCGGGGTCCTCGGCCACGACATCCGCAATCCCCTGGGCACCATCGTCATGTCTGCCCAGATCCTGGCGCGGTCAACGCAGACGCCGCAGAAAGTCGTGCAGACGATCATCAACAGTGCAGTGCGCATCAACGGCCTGATCGAGCAGGTCGTGGATTTCACCCGTGCCCAGGCCAGCGGTGCCATGGCTATCCACCGGGTGCCGGGCGACCTGCAGGAGCAGCTGCTCAAGATTGTCCACGAGACCCAGGCCCGGAACCCGACGCGGGTGGTCGAGCTGCGCCGGACGGGCGACTTCCTGGGAAGCTGGGATGAAGGCCGTATGGGGCAACTGCTGTCCAACCTGCTGGGCAATGCCATCCGTTACGGCGACCCGGCACGGGCGGTCACGGTCGAGATGTGGTCTGAAGCAGCCGAAGTGGCTTTTTCGGTCCACAACTTCGGCCCCGCCATCCGTGAAGGCGACCTGTCCCGCATCTTCGAGCCGCTCTCCCGGGGCACCGGCGTCGAAACCGCCGAGGCGCGGCTCGAGCCCGCCGGACTGGGCCTGGGTCTGTACATCTGCCGCGAGATCGTCCGCGCACACGCGGGCAGCCTGACGGTCCAGTCGTCCGACGAGTCCGGTACCACTTTCACGGTGCGGCTGCCGCGGTTTGCCGTCGGTGAGGCGATGGTGATTGCTCCTTGACTGTCCAAGCTGCTATAAAGGCCGACTCAGGCACTTGAGGGGCGTCGGCAAATGGACTTGCCCAGGATGTTCCAGCGCGAAGACCCGAACAATCCGGAGACGGATGTCGGCTCGTCCGTCCAGCGCGGCGAAGGGCTCGACTTCGAGTACCGCATGCTCGTGCTCGAACAGCTGGAGCGCGGCGGCATCTCCGAAGGCTGCCTCGACATCGAAATCCGTTCGCTGGGCGCCGGCACCGACGGACGGCTCGTCTTTGCCGGCATGCTGCGCCTCGCCAAGTGGGAGCCCCGGTCGGCATTGCGGGTGTTGCTGGGCCTGCCGCTGCTGCAGGCCAAGGTGCGCAAGTCGGTGCGCAACAGCTGGCTGCACGACCTGAGCCATTTCGCCGGGCTGTGGCTGCACCCCTCGGGCCAGTTCGAGGAAGGCGCGCCCATGAACGACCTGCGCACCATGATCCAGCGACTCGAGCAGGCCTACGCCGCCGAGTTCTCCGGCGACACGGCGCTCAGCGTGTGGAGCGTACCGCCCGAGCTGCAAAGCGAGCCGCCGCGCAGCTAAGGCGCGCCCACCCTCAGCACCGGGTTCGGCCATTCCCCGAACATCGCCGGCGCATACAGCGCCTCCGCCCGCGTCGGCGGCAGGTGGAAGGTACCCGTGCTGTCCAGCCTTGCCGTGTATTCCAGCGTCCAGCTGCCGGCGGGCACCCAGCGCCAATAAGCGCGCAACGAGCCGGGCGCACTTTCCACGAACACCGGCTCCATGGCGGGCTCGCGTGAGCCTGGGCGGCCGACTACGGCCGCGCCCGGCGGCAGAGGGTCCTGCAGGGCGACCCAGGCCATCGCGGCACTGGCATGCACGGCCAGGCGCACGAGCACGGTATCGCCCGGGGACCAGCGGCCCGCCACCTGCTGCTGCAGTGGCACCAGCTCCTTGTCGATGCGAAAGCCCGCTTCCGTGGCACGTTCCAGCGGCGGCGCCGAGCGCACCGCGACCATGGCCCACGGGCGGCCGTTGCCTTCATGAATGATCTCCAGCCGGGAGGCGGGGCTCGACGCAGCCAGCGGCAGCACCAGCCGGCCGGGCTGCGGCCAGTTGGCGACCAGCCCGGGCCCGCTGGGAGGGCCCAGCGTCACGCGCGTGCGACCGCTCACGGCCGCAGCTTCACGTTCCGAGGCAAAGCGCTCCAGCGCGATGGCGGCCCAGGCGTTGGCATTGGTCGTGGACCAGCGCCCGCCGAGCTGGCGGCCGATGAGCCCGCGCACGACCAGGGGCACGTCGGCCTGCCAGTCGGAATCGGTCGCCTGCCACTTCTGCAGCAGCAGCGCGAGCCGCGCGGCCGTGACGTCGCCGCTGGACATGAACCACCAGCCGCCTTCGTCCATCTCCGTGCGCCAGCGCAACTGCGGCCCCTGCACGTCGAAGCGTTCGCGCAACACGAGCGCGGCGCGACGAACGTCCTGGGCAAAGCGGGCCGGCTCGGGCAGGGCGAGCAACCCGCGGACCCAGTCGATGATGGCCGCAGTGGGCAGCTTGCCCGGGTCCTCGGGCCGCACGGCGAGCCGCGTGCGGTCCTGCAGGGCGCCTAGCTCCGCCAGCGTCGCCTGCAGCGCCAGTTGGCGGGTGATCGTGGCGATGTCGGCCGGCGCCCAATCGCGTGGCGCCTCGGTGCCATCGAGCACGTGCAGCAGGCCCTGGGCCATGCGCGCTCGCAACGGCTCAGGCACCGGCCAGCCCCGGGCCGAAGCCAGGTCGAGCAGGTATGCGGTGAGCGTCTCGCTGCCCGGGTGCCGCACGTCGGCGAAGTGGCGTGCGAGCCCCTGGGCATCGAGGTAGGCCGGCAGTTCCTCCATCAGCGCGGCCCAGCGCTGCCGGTCGTCGAGCGCCGCGGCGATGCTCGCGCGCTGTTCGAGGCCACGGTGCGGGTACTCCGCCATCCAGCGGCGTGCCTCGGCCAGCGCCGCGCCGGCGACGCCGGGCTGCAGCGTCACCGTCACTGACGCCGGGCCGGCGTCGGCGCGCGCCGGGATCTCCACCGGCACCGGGTCGCGCCCCTCCACGGGGAGCAAGGCCACGTGCTGCACGCGTTGCACGTGCGCGGGCTGCACCTGCTGGTCGAAGCTCGCCGAGTCCGCCGTCCGGCTGTCGGCCGTAGTGGCCAGCAAACGCCAATGGACAGTCGCGGCGCCGGTGGGCACGAGGTAGTCCCAGCTCACGGCTTGCGTGGCGCCGGCCGCGAGGGTCACTGCACGATCGAGCTGGATCGACTCTGCGCCTTCGGTCCGCGCCGTTGCACGCAGGCGCAACTGCACGGCCGCGCCGCTGTTGTTGCGCACGGCCGCCTGCTGCAGGATGCGGTCGCCCGTGCGCACGACCGCCGGCAAGGTGGCGATCACCTGCACCGGCTGCCATGCCTGCACGGTGGCTTCGCCGGTGCCGAAGCGGCTGGCACCCTGCATCGCAATAGCAACGATGCGCCACCGCGTGACACTCGCCGCCAGCGGCACCTCGACCGTTGCCTCGCCATTGGCGTCCAGCACGGCGTCGGTCTTCCACAAGGCCAGCGTCGACGCGCCTGCCGCAGCCGCCGGCAAGTCCGGCTCGTCGATGCCGTCGGGCTGCGCCGCTTGCTGCGCCGGCGATGCGCGCGGGGCTTCATCGGGCGGCAGGAACGATGGCTGCGCGCCGAGGCGCACGGTGCGCACCAGTTGCGAGTGAAGCGCCTGGCCATGCACCAGGCCTTGCGACTGCCGCGTCATCGCTTCGAGCACCTGCCAGCTGCGGTTGGCGCCCCGGGCCAGCAGCGATTCGTCGACGGCTGCCACGACCAGCCTGGCACCGGCCGCGCCCGCGCGGCCTTCGGCCGTGCGTGCGCGGATCCGCACGGCAACCGTGCTGCGCGGCGCCACCGTCGCCGATGCCGGCGCGACTTCAACCTCCAGCGCCGACGCCGCAGGCCCCGCACCCACGTCGACGCTGCGCTCGACGGCCAGCGGACCCGCGCCTTCGGCACCGCGCACGAACAGTACCCGCACCTGCGCGTCCGCCAGCGCCTGCAGCGCAGGCAGGGCCAACGTGCTCTCGGGCGTGGTGAGCGTGTGCACCGATGCGTGCCGCACACCGGCGCGCTCCACCGTGACGAGCGCGCTGGCGGGCACGAAGGGCGAGCGCAGGCGCAGGCGCCCACCCTCGACTTCGACCGCAGCGCGGCCGGCGCTTGCGCTGGCGCCCGACGCGTCGAGCTTCAACTGCACCGGCGCTGTCGCATCGGCAGCGCGGGGCCGCGCTTCGCCGACCGCGAATGCTAACGACGCCGTCGCAGCCCCACCGGGCGAGGTGACCGTGGCGCGGTAGCCGCCCGTCTTCGCCTGCTCCGGCAAGCGCCACTGCGAATGCGCGTGTCCCGATGCGTCCCAATCTACTGGCAGGCTGGCCACTTTCTCCGACCCGTGGAACACGTCGAGCCGGCCTGGGCCGGCCGGTGGCGCCGCCAGTCCCTGTTGCGTGGTGCGGCGCGCGACGTGTTGCATGTGCAGCGTCTCGCCCGGTTTCAGCAGCACCCGGTCGACGATGGTGTGCACGATGATGTCGGGCTTGGCCGCGGTGGTCCCGCCTTCTTCGGCGAGGATCGCGAAGTCGCCATCCTTGCGTGCGACCACGGCCACCTGGGGTTGCTGGCAGGCGGGCCGCGCGCCCCGCAGCGCCTGCCCGGTGCGCAACAAGCCCGACGCATCGGTCTCGCCCCGCGCCAGCACCGCCCCGTCGCAGGCCACCACCTCGACCGCAGCGCCGGCCACCGGCCGCCCGCTGTCGATGGACGTGACCCACACCACCGAGTCCCCGGCGGCCGCCAGGCGCGTGGCGATGTGCAGGTTGGTCACGAGCACGACCGACGTGCGCTGCTGCCGGCTGCCTTCCGCCTCCAGCCGATACAGGCCCGCACGGTCGATGCGCACCGGCAGGAAGGCCATGCCGCCAGCCGAGCCGGGCACGGTCCATTCGGTGCGTTCGGCCGCCGAGGGCCAGCGGTCCTGCCCCCGCCACAGCGAGAGCAGTTGGGCGGCCGGCAAGCGGGCAGCTGCATCGATGCGCAGGGCACGCACCGTTACCTGGGCCCCGGTGCGCCGGCCCGCCAGCGGCCACACGGCACCGCCGCGTGCAGCCAGGGGCAACACGCCGCGCGCCTCGGGAAAGCCGACATACATGGGCAATTCGGCGATGCGTACGCGCCGCGGGAAGTCACCGGCATTGGCCAGCGGACGGCCATCGGCGTCGGCCATGCGCTCGGGCAGCGTGAACGCGACGGTCGCGCCCTCGGGGATCGCCGGCCCCAGCGGGGGCAGCAGCGTCCACGCGTTGCGGCCCTGGCCGTTCCAGATGCTCGCGTGCAGCGGCAAGTCGACGCCGGGTGCCACCTGCGCCTGCACGGCGCGCAGTTGTTCCGCAGGCACGTCGGCATTGAAGGCCACGCGCACCGGTTGCCGCGGGTCGCAGGCGCCCTGGGTGCCCAGCGCCGTGCACTGCACCGACGCCTCGAACGGTCCGCGCACCTGGAACTCGCCGGCCACCGGCGCGCCGGCCCAGGTGAGGCGCACCCGCGTGCCTTGCACCAGGTCGCTGCCACAGCTCACCGCGAGCCAGCTCGATGCCGCAAACGGCTGGGCCGAAGCGCCGATGCGATGGCGGTAGGCGTCCGCGTACAACTCATGGGCACGCGCGTCGGGCAGGATGCGCGCGGCCTGCGTCCGGCCGTCCACGACGCAGCGAAGCTCGCCAGCAGCCTCGCGTG
Organism: Burkholderiales bacterium; assembly: GCA_016213325.1. Taxonomy (GTDB): domain Bacteria; phylum Pseudomonadota; class Gammaproteobacteria; order Burkholderiales; family Burkholderiaceae_C; genus Ramlibacter. The sequence goes on from JACRAY010000009.1 coordinate 322,603, forward strand.
CCGGCATGCCCGGCGCCATGCGCAGCAGGTAGTCCTGGTTCTCCTTCACCAGCCCGGCGGGCGGGTCGAACCATTCGACCTTCTGGCCGTCCTGGGCCTGCACTGCGGCAGCGCCCAAGGCGGCGAGTGCGAATACGGCCACTCGCTTCAAACTCACTGCAACGCCCTCGCAATGCCGTCTTCGTACTGCCTCACCCATGCCCGGCCGTCCACCAGCGGCGAGCGCGCGACGCGCTCACGCAGGCCCGCCCGCAATGACGCCGCACGGGCCGGCTCGTTCGCCAGTTGCACGGCGGCATCCACATGGGCCGCCGCGTCGGGCGCCACCCAGTCGGCCAAGCCGACACGCGTGAGCATCGACGCGCCCATGCGCGAGCACAGCATATCGCCTGCGACACCCAGCACCGGAACACCCATCCATAGCGCCAGGCAGGTCGTGGTGCCGCCGTTGAACGGCCAGGTGTCGAGGATCGCATCGACGCGCGCGTATTCGGCGAGGAAGGCCTTGAGCGGCACGGTCGCCCCGGTGAAGGTGACGCGGTCCATCGGCAGGCCGGCGTCTGCGAAGCGCCCGGCCAGGGCGGCTCGCAGGTCGGCGTCGCCCGCCACGGGCGCCTTCACCAGCAGGCGGGCCAGGGGAGCACGGCGGAAGATCCCGGCCCACGCGGTGAGCACGGCATCGCTGATCTTGGCGGCCTCGCCGTAGCAGCCGAAGGTGAACACACCGGAAGCTGCGCACGGCGCGGGGGCGACGGGTGGCGCGTCTGCCGGCGGCTCGAAGCACCAGAAGCCGGCGTCCAGCCGCAGCAGCTTTTCGCTGTAGTACGCGTCGGCACCGGGCGGGTCGGCAATGGCATCGGACAGCTTCAGGTCCATCACCGGCAGCCCCGTGGTGGGCGGATAGCCGAGCGCCGTCACCTGCAAGGGCGCCAGCCGCCGCGCAAACAGGGCCAGCCGGTTGCTGCGCGAATGCCCGGCCAGGTCGACCAGCACGTCGATGCCGTCGTCGAGGATGCGGCCGGCCAGCGCGTCGTCGTCCATGCCCGAAGCCTCTACCCATTCGTCGCCTGCGTCTTCCGACACCCCTCGCAAAGCGAGATGGGCGGCATCGCGCTTGGGCGTGTCGTGGTAGCACGTCACGTCGAAGCGGCCGCGGTCGTGGTGGCGCAGCAGCGGCATGAAGAAGAACCGCACCGAGTGTTCGCGGAAGTCGCGCGACACATAGCCGATGCGGATGCGGCGGCCGGCCAGGCGCGGGGCTTCGCCCTTCCAGCGCGGGCCGGGCAGGGCCATCGCGCGCTCGTGCGCGCGCTGTCCCCAGTCTCGGCACAAGGCGGCGAGACTGGCCGCATCCACCTGGCTGCAGAACGCGCTGGTGTACAGGCGGTTGCTCTCGGCCACCGGGTCGCCGCCTGCCGCCGCGCGCGCATACGCCTGCGCCGCCGGCCATGCGCGGCCGCAGTTGTATTCGAGTTTGGCGATGCGCGCCCACAGCTCGGGCCGGTCCAGGCCGGAGTCCACCACTTGCCGGAACTCGGCCAGCGCTTCGCGGTGCCGGCCCGACTGGCCCAGCAGTTCACCCAGCGCGATGCGCGCCTTGGCCCGCCCCGGTTCCAGCGCCAGCGAGCGGTGCATCGCATCGACCGCTTCGGCCGCACGGCCGGTGCGGGCCAGCACCAGGGCGCGGTGGTAGTGCACCAGCGCCAGCTTCGGTTCGAGCGCCAGTGCTTCGTCGTAGGCGGCGAGCGCCTCGTCCCAGCGGCCCTGCTGGTGGGCGGTGTCGCCTCGGTGCACGGCCTGGGCCAGTCGTTCGTCGTGAGATGGTGTCATGCGAAAGGCAGAGGATACTTCGGCGCCATGCAGTTACAGGACATCCTCTACTCACAGGGCTTCGGCACGCGGCGCATTTGCGCAGGCCTGGTGGCGCAGGGCCACGTGTCCATTGCCGGGCAGGTGGTCGACGACCCTGCGGCCGACTTGGCGACCGAAAGGCTGCGCTTCACGGTACAAGGGACCGAATGGCCGTTCCACGAGAAGGCTTACCTGCTGATGAACAAGCCCGCGGGCACCGAATGCTCGCAGAAGCCTTCCGCATGGCCGAGCATCTACACCCTGCTGCCGGCCGCGCTGAGGCAACGGCCCCGGCGCGGCGCGGCCCCGGGCGTGCAGGCCATCGGCCGGCTCGACCAGGACACCACGGGCATGCTGCTGCTGTCCGATGACGGGGTGTTCATCCACCGGATGAGTTCACCGAAGAAGCACGTGCCCAAGGTGTACGAAGTCACGGCGGCCCACGACGTGACGCCAGCCCAAGTGGAAGAACTCCTCGCAGGCGTCGTGCTGAACGACGACCCGCGGCCGGTGCGCGCGGCCGCGGCCGAAGTCACGGACGGCAAGCGGCTGCGGCTGGTGCTGACGGAGGGCAAGTACCACCAGGTCAAGCGCATGGTTGCGGCCGTGGGCAACCAGGTGGAGGCACTGCACCGGTCGCAGATCGGCGGGCTGGCGTTGCCGGCGGACCTGGCACCGGGGCAGTGGCGGTGGCTCGATGCCGAGGAACTCAAGCTGCTCGAGTGAGGAACCGGCGGATCGCCTCGATCGTGCGTTCCGGCTGGTCGCGGTGCGGCGAGTGGCCGCAGTCCGCCAGCACGACGGCTTCGAAGATGCCCTGGGTCGGCTCGATGTCGCGCACCTGCTGCAGGGTGCCGTAGGGATCCTGCTCGCCCTGGATCGCCAGCACGGGCGCGGTGATGCGCCGGCACTCGGCGCGGATGTCGAACGCGCGGAATGCCGGGTCCAGCCAGATGTCGTTCCATTGCCAGAAGGCGCAGTCCACGTCGGCGTGGTACTTGCCGAGCCGCTCGCGGAGGTCGCCGGCCTCGTAGGCGGCCCTGGCCTGCTCGATGGACTGCACCGAGACGTCTTCCACGATCACGTGCGGTGCGAGCACGACGCACGCCTCGACCGGGAAATGGCTGGCGTGCAGCAGCGCGATGGTCGCGCCGTCCGAGTGGCCGATGAGCACCGGCTTCTCGATTTCCAGTGCCTCGAGCAGGGCAGGCAGCACCTCCAGCGCCTCGCGGTGCATGTAGTCGGGCCCCAGGCGGCCCGCACCGCGCACGTCAGGCACGGCATCCGATGCGCCGTAGCCACGCCGCGAGTACACCACGCCGGCGCGAGCGGTCGTTTCGCACACATCGCGCGGCCAGTCGCGCCACATGGCGACCGAGCCCAATCCCTCATGCAGGAAAATCAGCGGCTTCGCCGGTCCACCTGCCGGCCCGCCGATGCGTTGTACTTCCAGCCCGGTGCCGTTGACTTCGATGCGGTCCATGCGGGGCATGTTAAAGCCAGAGAAGAAAATCTTGATCGCCAAGGCCCTGTCCCGCATCCTGGGAATCCTCCTCCTCGCCGCCGGCGCCCATGCGCAGGAGCCGCCCGTCTTCGTGCTCAATTCGCTGGACGCGAGCGTCAGCGTGGTCGAGCGGCCCGGCTGGCGCGAAGTCAAGCGCCTGCCGGCCGGCAAGGAGCCGCACCACCTGTACCTGACGCCCGACGAAAAGTCGCTCATCGTCGGCAACGCCCAGTCGGACACGCTGACCTTCATCGACCCGCGCACGGCCGAGGTCCAGCGCGTCGTGCGCGGCATCGTCGACCCGTACCACATGCGCTTCTCGCCCGACATGAAGTGGTTCCTCACGGCAGGCAACCGCCTGAACCACGTAGACGTCTACCGCTGGGACGGGCGCGGCCTGCAGCTGGCCAAACGTGTAGCCACCGGCAAGACGCCCAGCCACATCTGGATCGACTCGCGCAGCAGCATCGCCTACGTCACCATGCAGGACAGCGACGAGCTGGTCGCGATCGACCTGGCCTCGCAGTCGCTCAAGTGGCGCGTGAAGACCGGGCCGATGCCGGCCGACGTGTACGGCGCACAGGACGACCGCGTGCTGCTGGTGGGCCTGACGGGCAGCGACGCGGTGGAAGTGTTCGACATCGGCGACGGCCCCGCGCGCTCCGTGCGCCGCATTCCCACGGGGCAGGGCGCGCACGCTTTCCGCGCAGCCGGCGACGGCCGCCACGTGTACGTGAGCAACCGGGTGGCCAACACCATCAGCAAGATCGCCCTGGCTTCGCTGAAGGTCGTCGACCAGTACGCGGCGCCGGGCGGCCCCGACTGCATCGAGGTGCTGGCGGGCGGCAAGCTGCTGCTGGTCACCTCGCGCTGGGCGAAGAAGCTCACGGTGATCGACACCGAAACGAAGAAGGTGGTCCGGCAGGTCACGGTCGGCAAGTCGCCGCACGGGGTCTGGACGCTCGACCATGCGCCGCGCTGACGCCGTAGCGGCCTTCACTGCGCTGGGCATGGCGTGCAGTGCCGCCACCGCACAGGGCTGCGCCCGGCCGGTGTACCTCACCTTTGACACCGGCCACATGGAAGTGGCGCCGCTGGTGGCCGACGTGCTGAAGCGCCACGAGGTCAAGGCCACTTTCTTCGCCGCCCACGAAAAGACCAGGGCCGGCGACGGCAGCCTGGGCGAGCATTGGGCGGCGTGGTGGAAGGCCCGCGCGGGTGAAGGACACGAGTTCGCTTCGCACACGTTCGACCATGTCTACTGGCGGGCCGACCTGCCGGGTGGCAGGTTTCGCGTGCGCGCTTCGGCGGGCCCGGACGCCGGGCGTGACTTCGAGTGGACCGCCGCCCAGTATTGCGCCGAGATCGGCAAGGCGGCCGGCCGCCTGCAGCAGCTCACGGGCAAGAAGCCGCTGCCGCTGTTCCGCGCACCGGGCGGCAGGACGTCGCCGCGCCTGCTCGCTGCCATGGAGCAGTGCGGCTTCAAGCACGTGGGCTGGTCGCCTGCGGGCTTCCTGGGCGATGAACTCCCCAGCGAATTGGCATCCAACGCCGCCCTGCTGGCCAGGGCCCTGCGCGACGTGCGCCCCGGCGACGTGCTGGTCGCGCACCTGGGCATCTGGTCGCGCAAGGACCCGTGGGCGCCGGCCGTGCTGGAGCCTCTGGTCACGGGTTTGGAGGCCAAGGGCTTTTGCTTTGCCACGCTGCGGGAGCATCCGGCCTATCGCGACTGGATCTCGGCCCGATGAACGAAGACCTGTTCGCGCTGGCCCAGCAGTGGCTGTTCGAGTCGGCCATCCAGCCCGTCATGTTTGCCGCCGGGCTCGGCCACTTGCTGGAAGACGGCTTCGCCGCCACCGGCTGGCTGATCGTGGGCCTGCTGCAGGTGGCCGTCATGGTGGCCGTCATCGCGCCGCTGCAGCGGCTGTGGCCGGTGGAGCCGGTGGTCGACCGCGCGACCATCCGCACCGACATCGTCTACACGCTGGTGCATCGCCTGGGGCTGTTCCGGCTTGCGCTGTTCTTCACGGTGGACCCGCTCTTCGACGAGCTGTTCGGCGCACTGCGCGTGGCGGGCGTGGCCACCTGGCACCTCGACCAGCTGTGGGCGGGCGTGACCGACCGGCCCTGGGTGAGCTTTGCGATCTACCTCGTGGTGTTCGACTTCGCCGACTACTGGATCCATCGCGCTCAGCACGCCTTCGGCTGGTGGTGGAAGCTGCATTCGCTGCACCACGCGCAGCGGCAGATGACGATGTGGAGCGACAACCGCAACCACCTGCTCGACGACCTGCTGCGCGACTGCCTGCTGGTGGTGCTGGGGCAGTTGGTGGGCGTGGGCCCCGGGCAGTTCATCGCGATCGTCGCCGTCACGCAGCTCAGCGAGTCATTGCAGCACGCCAACCTGCGGCTGTGGTTCGGCGCCGCGGGCGAGCGGCTGTGGGTCAGCCCCCGCTTCCATCGCCTGCACCACAGCGTGGAGCTGGGATTCGTCCATAACTTCGGCGTGCTGCTGCCCTGGTGGGACGTGCTGTGCCGCACCGGCAACTTCGAGCGCCGCTTCGACCCCACGGGCGTGCCGGACCAGTTGGAGGCGGGCAGGGACTATGGCCGCGGCTTCTGGTCGCAGCAGTGGAAAGGCCTGTTGCGCCTGGTGAACCGCGCGTAAGATGGCCCCATGGGTGGGGACGTTGTGCGTCGTTGGATCGCGCGCCTGCTGCTGCCGCTGGCGTGCTGGGCCCCGCACGCCCTGGCAGCCGATCCGGTCGTGACGCTGCCTGCGCAGCAGGCTTTCGAGTTCCACGATTACCGCTACGTGCTGCTGCCCCGCGCTGCGGGCATGACGCCCGAGCGCTTCCTCAAGCACGCCGCCGAGTCCGGCCGCCCCGGCACCGTGGCCTTTTCCCCCGACAACGAACTGTGGGTGCGGCTGCACGTGCGCAGCCCGCTGCCCAAGTCGGCCAGCTGGTTCTTCGAAGTGGTGCTCCATTCCACCGACGAAGCGGCCCTGTTCCAGCGGGTGGGACCGGCCTGGCAGCAGACCCTGGCGGGGGACCTGGTGCCAATGCGCCTGTGGCCGCTGGCCGCGCGCTATCCCACCTTCCCGCTGCACCTGGAGCCGGGCGAGCAGAGGGTGCTGGTGCTTCGCGTGCGCAACGCCTTCCCCGTCCCCCTGCCGCTGAACATGGCGACCGAAGTCGAAGCGCATGCGCAGCAGGACGCGTACAGCGTTGCCTTCGGCCTCGTGCTGGGCGCGCTCGCGCTGCTGGCCGCTTCAGCGCTGGGCCAGGCTGCGCTGTACCGCGACCTGCGCTACTTCCTGTTCGCGATGTTCTCGCTGGTGCTGGGCCTCTCGTTCGCGGCGCTCTCGGGCATAGGCGGCCAGCACCTCTGGGGCAACCTGGTGCCGTGGACCGATACTTCCAAGTCGGTCCTGCCGCTCGCGGCCGGCGGCGTGTTCGTCTGGCTGGTCAGCGCCCTGTGCAGCCTGCGCACGCGCTCGCGCGCCCTGCGGCGGGCCGTCATCGGGCTCGGCGGTGCCGTCATCGCGGTCGCATTGGCGTGTGCGGCCATCGGCTTCGTCCCGCGCTGGGCGGCGGCCGCCGGCTTTGCCATCGCAGTGGCCACGGCGTTTGCGGTGGCCGTGTCGACTTTCCGCCGCGGCGACCCCATCGGCGGCTGGGTGCTGGCGGGCTTCCTCCCGATGGGTGCCGTGACGGCGCTGGTCGTGCTGCGCAGCTTCGGCATCGCGCCGTTCTACTTCTACGGCGCGCGCTGGCTGTCGGTAGCGATCGCGCTGATGCTGCCCTTCCTGATGATGGCCCTGCACCTGCGCACCAAGGAAACGCTGGCGCTGCAGGCGCGCGGGCGCGAACTCGGCGCCACCGACGCGCTGACCGGCCTGCTGGGGGCGGCCCTGTTCGAAAAGCAGCTGCGCGCGGCCGTCTCTCGCTTCGAGCGCAGCGGCCACGACGCCGTCGTCATGTACGTGCGCGTGGCCAACCACTCGCGCATCCGCGAGGTCTACGGGGCATCGCTGGCCGACCAGAGCATGATCCGCTGCGCGATCAAGGTGCAGCGGCTGATGTCGGTGGCGGACTGCATAGGCCGCATCACCGAGGACACCATCGGCCTCATCATCGAGGACGAGACCGGCAAGTCCGAGGTGCAGCAACGCGCGGCCCAGCTCATCGCCCACGGGCTGATGGCGCCCAAGGGGCTGAAGCCCGAACTCACGCTGCAGCTGCAGGTGGCCGCCAACGTCCTGTCGGCCAACGCGATGGATGCCGCAGCCATGCACGACGCGCTGCTGGCGATGCTGCAGGGCATGTCGCCGCGCACGCGGCGGCCCATCCGCTTCCTCGAGCGCACGGCGCCCGATTCCACTTCGACACTGAGCGAAGAACCGCAATCGGCGCCGGCACAGTAGCATCCAGCCGATGCGCCTCCTGCTCGATTCCTTCTGGCGAGCCGCCGCCTACTGCCTGCACCCGCGCGTGATAGCGCTATCGCTGGTGCCGCTGGCGGCGCTGATCGCCGTGGCCCTGGGGCTGGGCTACCTGTTCTGGGATTCGGCGGTGAATTCGGTGTTCCTGTGGCTCGAGTCCACCGCGATGTTCGCCACCGTCGCCGACTGGCTGACCAGCGTGGGACTGCGCGGCTTGAAGAACGCCGTGGCGCCGCTGATCGTGGTGTTCGGCATCACGCCGCTGGTGGTGCTGGCCGTGCTGCTGCTGGTGGCCCTGCTGATGATGCCCGCCGTGCTGAGGCTGGTGTCGCGGCGGCGCTTCCCGCAACTGGAGCGCAAGGAAGGCAGCAGCTTCTGGGCAAGCCTGGCCTTCTCGCTGGGCTCGACGCTGCTCGCGCTGGTGGCGCTGGTGCTTTCGGTCCCGCTCTGGCTCATCCCGCCGCTGATCCTGGTGCTGCCGCCCCTGATCTGGGGCTGGCTCACCTATCGCGTGATGACGTTCGACGCGCTCGCCGGGCACGCCAGTGCCGAAGAGCGGCGCGAGGTCGTGAAGCGGCATCGCCTGCAGCTCATCGGCATGGGCCTCATCACGGGCTACCTCGGCGCCGCGCCCAGCGTCATCTGGGTGTCGGGCTGGTTCTTCCTGGCGGCGTTCTACTTCCTGATCCCGGTAGCCATCTGGATCTACACGCTGGTGTTCGCCTTCGCATCGCTCTGGTTCGCGCACTACTGCCTGGCCGCGCTCGAAGAGCTGAGGGCCGAGGCAGCGTTAGGATCGGCGGATGAACGCGAGCCCCTCCGTCCCTGAATTCGGCCTCATCATCGTCGGCGACGAGATCCTCTCGGGCAAGCGCGCCGACAAGCACCTGCCCAAGGTGATCGAACTGCTGGCGGCGCGCGGGCTGCAGCTGGCGTGGGCCGAGTACGTGGGCGACTCGCGGCCCCGCATCACGTCGGCGCTGGAGCGCGCCTTCGCATCGGGCCACATCGTGTTCTCGTCGGGCGGCATAGGCGCGACGCCCGACGACCACACGCGCCAGTGCGCCGCAGCGGCGCTGGGCGTCGATCTCGAACTGCACCCCAGGGCCGCGGCCCTGATCCGCGAGCGCATGCAGGACACGGCGCGCGAGCAGGGCGTGCCCTACGTGCCCGACCGGCCCGACAACATCCACCGCCTGAACATGGGCGTGTTTCCCAAGGGCGCGGAGATCATCCCCAACCCCTACAACAAGATCCCCGGCTTCATGGTGGGCGACGTGCACTTCGTGCCGGGATTTCCCGTGATGGCCTGGCCCATGATCGAGTGGGTGCTGGACCAGAAGTACGCCCACCTGTTCCAGCGCGGGGCGTTCGTGGAAAAGTCGGTCATCGTCTTCGGCAGCATGGAGGCGACCCTCACGCCGCTGATGGAAGACGTGGAGCGCGACCACCCGCAGGTGAAAGTGTTCAGCCTGCCGAGCGTCGACCACCCGGAGTATGGCCGGCACATCGACCTGGGCGTGAAGGGTTCGCCGGACGCCGTGGAGCCCGCCTACCGGCAACTGGTGGAAGGGCTCAGGCAGCTCGGCTCCAAGCTGGGCCCCGAATTGGTGCGACCCTGAGGATATCCCAACTTGGTGCATCACGGGAAATGCACCAACCGAGTGCCCAACTCATCGGCTTCCGCAAGGCTCCCGTAGGGAAAAGGGTCAAAGATGGCGGACAATCGCCGAGCTTCGCGGATGCCGGCATGCACCAGCTTTGGCACAGAAACTGCATTCGTGCCAGGCGCCAATTTCATCAACAAACTCATCCAACCCCAGGAGAAACCTGATGGCAGCCAAGACCGTCGCAGACGTCATGAAGATGGTGAAGGACAACGAAGTCAAGTTCGTCGACTTCCGCTTCACCGACACCCGTGGCAAGGAACAGCACGTGACCGTGCCCGTTTCCCACTTCGACGAAGACAAGTTCACCTCGGGCCACGCCTTCGACGGCTCGTCGATCGCCGGCTGGAAGGGCATCGAAGCGTCGGACATGCTGCTCATGCCCGACCCGATCAGCGCCAACATCGACCCGTTCTACGAAGAAACGACGCTCATGCTGTCGTGCGACGTGCTCGAGCCGGGTGACGGCAAGGCCTACGACCGCGACCCGCGGTCGCTCGCCAAGCGCGCCGAGGCGTACCTCAAGTCCACCGGCTTCGGCGACACCGCCTTCTTCGGCCCCGAGCCCGAGTTCTTCATCTTCGACGACGTGCGCTGGGGTGCCGACATGTCCGGCTCGTTCGTGCAGATCGACGAGTACGAGGCGCCGTGGAACACGGGCAAGAAGATCGAAGGCGGCAACAAGGGCCACCGCCCCGCGGTGAAGGGCGGCTACTTCCCCGTACCCCCGGTCGACAGCATGCAGGACATGCGCGCCGAGATGTCGCTCATCCTCGAGCAGCTGGGCATCCCGGTGGAAGTGTTCCACCACGAAGTGGGCGGCATGGGCCAGAACGAGATCGGCACCAGGTTCAGCACGCTGGTGCAGCGCGCCGACTGGACCATCCTGCTGAAGTACGTGGTGCACAACGTGGCCAACGCCTACGGCAAGACCGCCACCTTCATGCCCAAGCCAGTCGTCGGCGACAACGGCTCGGGCATGCACGTCCACCAGTCGATCTGGAAGGACGGCAAGAACCTGTTCGCGGGTGACGGCTACGCCGGCCTGTCGGAGTTCGCGCTGTACTACATCGGCGGCATCATCAAGCACGCCCGCGCGCTGAACGCCATCACCAACCCCGGCACCAACAGCTACAAGCGCCTGGTCCCCGGCTTCGAAGCCCCGGTCAAGCTGGCCTACTCGGCGCGCAACCGCTCGGCCTCGATCCGCATCCCGTACGTGGCCAACCCGAAGGGCCGCCGCATCGAGGTGCGCTTCCCCGACCCGACCTGCAACCCGTACTTCGCCTTCTCCGCGATGATGATGGCGGGCCTGGACGGCGTGGAAAACAAGATCCACCCGGGCGAAGCCGCCACCAAGGACCTGTACCACCTGCCGCCGGAAGAGGACGCGAAGATCCCGACCGTGTGCCACAGCCTCGACCAGGCGCTGGAGTGCCTGGACAACGACCGCGCGTTCCTGACCAAGGGCGGCGTCTTCACCGACAGCCTGCTGGACGCCTACATCGAGCTGAAGATGGGCGAAGTGCAGCGTTACCGCATGACGACGCACCCGATCGAGTTCGATATGTACTACTCCCTGTAAAAAACCACAGGTGCAGCATGCAAAAGGGCGACTTATGTCGCCCTTTTGCTTTGGTTTTTCCTTCCAGCTCAAGCACTTAATTGGCACATTGAAGAGATTGCGCGATACTGAAAGGCCGTCCTGAGCGTCTTTGGACGCGGGGAGAGCGCCATGAAGTCCTATTTGCTGATACCGCTGGCTGCCGTGTTCCTGGCAGCGACCGCCCATGCTCAGACCAAAATCTGGCGCTGCGGCAACACCTACACGAACAACGAAGCCCAGGCCAGGGCCGCGGGCTGCCGGCTCGTCGAAGGCGGCAACCTCACCGTGGTGGAAGGCACGCGCGTGCATGGCTCGGGAGCCGCGCCCGCCACGCCCGCTGCTGCGTCCAACGGCGGCACCAAGGTCGCCAGCGCACCGCCGCGCATCGACACCGGCGAGCAGAAGGCACGCGATGCCGAAGCCCGCGCCATCCTCGAAGCCGAGCTGAAGAAGGCCGAAGCGCGCCAGGCCGAGCTGCAGAAGGAATACAACAACGGCGAGCCCGAGAAGATGGGCCCCGAGCACCGCAACCACCAGAAGTACCTGGACCGCGTGGCCGAACTGAAGGCGTCCATCGCGCGCAACGAGACCGACATCGCGGGCATCCGCCGCGAACTGGCCCGCTTGGGTGGCACGGTTCCTGCCTCAAGATGAGGACTTGACACCCCCTTCGCCCAAGACGCCCAAGACCGCCCGCTTCCAGGCCCTGGACCTGCTGGCGACGCTCGTCGCCGTGGTCCACGGCGACGGCACGGTGCTCTTCGCCAATGCGGCGCTCGAGGACGCCCTGGGCACGTCGCGCCGCACCATCGAAGGCGCGAGCGTGCTGCCCCTGTTCACCGAACCCCATGTGCTGCGCGCTGCGCTCGACGGCGCGCGCGTGAACGAGTACGCCACGCTGCGCTACGACGCGTGGCTGGCGCGCGGCACCGCCGACCCGATGCCGGTGCACGTGGTCGTGGCACAGACCGAGGTGCCCGACGAATTCGTGCTGGAACTGCTGCCGCTGGAGCAGCAGGCCCGGCAGGAGCGCGAGGAGCGCCTGATCGACCAGGCGCTGGCCAACAAGGAGCTCATTCGCAACCTCGCGCACGAAATCAAGAACCCGCTGGGCGGCATCCGCGGCGCGGCGCAGCTGCTGGAGATGGAAGTCGAGGGCAAGGACCTCAAGGAATACACCAGCATCATCATCCACGAGGCCGACCGCCTGCAGACCCTGGTGGACCGGCTGCTCGCGCCGCACCGCAGGCCGCACGTGGTGGGCGACGTGAACATCCACGAAGTATGCGAGCGCGTGCGCTCGCTGATCCTCGCCGAGTTCCCGCGCGGCCTGTCGGTGGTGCGCGACTACGACACGTCGATCCCCGAGTTCCGCGGCGACCGCGAGCAGCTGATCCAGGCGCTGCTGAACATCGCGCACAACGCGGCGCAGGCGCTGCAGGAGCGGATTGCCGCAGGCGATGCAGTGCTGACCTTGCGCTCGCGCGTGGGCCGGCAGGTCACTTTCGGCAAGCAGCGCTACCGACTGGCACTGGAATTGCATGTGATCGACAACGGGCCCGGCGTGCCCGAGTCGATCAAGGACCGCATCTTCTTTCCGTTGGTGTCGGGCCGTGAAGGCGGCTCGGGGCTGGGGCTGACACTGGCGCAGACGTTCGTGCAGCAGCATCATGGCCTGATCGAATGCGACAGCTTGCCGGGGCGGACGGATTTCAAGATCCTGATTCCCCTGCCGTAAAAGGGTGGGATACAACGAGGTGACCTCTAGAACATGAAGCCGATCTGGATCGTTGACGATGACCAATCCATCCGCTTCGTGCTGGAGAAGGCCCTCATGCGCGAAGACCTGCCCACGCGCAGCTTCACCAACGCACGCGAAGTGCTGCTCGCCCTGGAGGCATCGGGCGACGACGAGGGCCCGCAGATCCTGGTGAGCGACATCCGCATGCCGGGCGGCAGCGGCCTGGACCTGTTGAACAAGGTCAAGGAGAAGCACCCGGGGCTGCCCGTCATCATCATGACGGCCTTCTCCGACCTCGACAGCGCCGTGTCCGCTTTCCAGGGCGGCGCCTTCGAGTACCTGCCCAAGCCCTTCGACCTGCCGAAAGCCATCGAGCTGATCCGCCGCGCGGTGGAAGAAAGCCAGCGCGAGGAAGTGGCCGAAGAGCGCATGGCGGCCGCGCCCGAGATGCTGGGGCAGGCGAGCGCGATGCAGGACGTGTTCCGCGCCATCGGCCGGCTGTCGCAGAGCAACGTGACGGTGATGATCACCGGCGAATCCGGCAGCGGCAAGGAACTGGTGGCGCGTGCGCTGCACAAGCATTCGCCGCGCGCCAACGGGACCTTCATCGCCATCAACACGGCAGCGATTCCCAAGGACCTGCTGGAGTCCGAGCTGTTCGGCCACGAGCGCGGCGCCTTCACCGGCGCGCAGACCATGCGCCGCGGCCGCTTCGAACAGGCCGAAGGCGGCACGCTGTTCCTCGACGAGATCGGCGACATGCCGTTCGACCTGCAGACGCGCCTCTTGCGCGTGCTGTCCGACGGGCACTTCTACCGCGTGGGCGGCCACAACGCAATCAAGGCCAACGTGCGCGTGATCGCGGCGACGCACCAGGACCTGGAGCAGCGCGTGAAGGACGGCGCGTTCCGCGAGGACCTGTTCCACCGCCTGAACGTGATCCGCCTGCGCCTGCCGGCCTTGCGCGAGCGGCGCGAGGACATCCCGATGCTGGCTCGGCACTTCCTGCAGCAAAGCGCCAAGCAGCTGGGCGTGGAGCCGAAGCGCATTTCGGATGCGGCGGTGGCGAGGCTCACGGCCTTCGGGTTCCCCGGCAACGTGCGCCAGCTCGAGAACATCTGCCACTGGCTCACGGTGATGGCGCCTGCACAGCTCATCGAGCCCAAGGACCTGCCCCCCGAAGTGGCGCCGACGCCGGCCGAAGTAGCGGCCGTGCGCGAGGTGGTGCCGCTGCTGGAAGTGGCGGCGCCTGCTGCCGACGCGGCTGCGTTGCCATCCATTGCCACGGCCGCCGCCACTGCGCCGGGGCCCCACCCTTCAGCTGACTGGGAGTCGGGCCTGGAAGCCGAGGCGATGCAGTTGCTGGTGAACGGCCATCACGACGTGTGGGACGTCCTCACGCGGCGCTTCGAATCCAGGCTGATCCTGACGGCCCTGCACAACACGCGCGGGCGCCGCATCGAGGCCGCGCAGAAGCTCGGCATCGGGCGCAACACGATCACGCGCAAGATCCAGGAGCTGGGCCTGGAGGAATGATCACGTGCCGACGACGCCCCCGTCGCGCCGCCTGATCACCACCGTCGCCGACCGCGGCCGGCTGCCGGGCGCATAGTCCGGCCACTTCGAGAACTTGCCAGGGTCCGCGGGGTCGCTGCGGTCGCTGGGCGTCTCGCCGGGGTGCTGCACGTTGACGAACATGGTGCGGCCGTCCGGCGTCATCGTCATGCCGGTGATCTCGCAGTTGGTGGGTCCGGTGAGGAAGCGGCGCATCTCGCCCGTGGGCAGGTCGCACGCCAGCATCTGGTTGTTGCCGATGTTGGCGAACTCGCCCTTGTTCATCTGGGTGGCATGCGCATCGGTCTGTATCCACAGCATGCCGCGCGCATCGAACGCGATGCCGTCGGGACAGCCGAACAGGTCACCCAAGATGTTGCCCTTGGCTTCGGCGCGCGCCTGCGCCGGGTCGCCCGCCAGCACCAGGTGGTTCCAGCGGAACTGCGTGGCGTCGAAGTCGCCGCCTTCGTCCCAGCGGATGATGTGCCCGTGCGTGTTGCCGTTGCGCGGGTTGGCCGCGTCGGCGCCGGGCTGTCCCGGTCGGCCCCGGTCGGCGTTGTTGGTGAGCGTGCAGTAGATCGTGCGCGCGATCGGGTCGATGGCCATCCACTCGGGCCGGTCCATGCGGGTGGCGCCGAGCGCGTCGCTCGCCTGCCGCGCCTTGATGACGACCTCGCCCTGGTCGGCGAAGCCGTTGGCCGCGGTGAGCGGGCCCTGGCCATGCACCAGCGGCAGCCAGCGGCCCGTTCCGTCGGCGTCGAAGCGCGCGACGTACAGCGTGCCGTGGTCCAGCAGCTCGCGATTGGCCTGCGCCGCAGTGAGGCCGCCGCCGGCGGGCTTGATGCGGTCGCGGCTGGCGAACTTGTAGATGTATTCGTTGCGCGCGTCTTCGCCGCTGTAGACCACGGCGCGGCCGTCCCGAGTGACCGCGACCCATGCGCCTTCATGCGCCGCGCGGCCCAGCGCCGTGCGCTTCACCGGCGTCGAATTCGGGTCCATCGGGTCGACCTCGACCACCCAGCCGAACCGGTTGGGTTCGTTGGGGTTCTTCACCGCGTCGAAGCGGTCGTCGAACTCGGCCCAGCGGAAGAAGGCCTTGGGCGTCAAGCCCCAGCGCCGCTGGTGCGCGTCCAATTGTGTGCCGGCGGCGAAGTAGCCGCGGAAATTCTCCTCGCCGCTCAGGTAGGTGCCCCACGGCGTCATGCCCGAGGCGCAGTTGTTGAAGGTGCCGAGCACGGTGCGTCCCGCGGGGTCGGCCGCGGTGCGCATCATCGGATGGCCCGCGCCCGGCCCGCCGATGGAGAGCGGCGTGGTGGCGGTGATGCGCCGCGCGAAGCGCGACGGCCGCACCATGCGCCAGCTGCCGTCGGCGGTGCGCTCGACTTCGATGACGGCAATGCCGTGCGCGGCCTGGCTCTTGCGGACCTTCTCCACGGTCCACGTTTTCAGGCCGTCGGCATGCAGCAGGCCGTCGTCCACGTACTCGTGGTTCATCACCAGCAGCCCGCGGGTCGACCCCTCCAGGGGATAGAAGTGGATGCCGTCGTGGTGCATGCCCATCTGCAGGGCCTGGTCGGCAGCGCTGTTGGTGGCATCGGGCTTCCATGCCGGCATGCTGCCCAGCACGCCGACGGGTTCGCCCCAAGCTGCGATGGCCGTGGCGATGTAGCCTTCCGGCACGAAGAAGCGGTCGCCGGTGCCGATCGGAACCGCTTTGAAGCCGGGGCGCATGCGTTGGACCGGCGCGCTGGCATCGGGCGAAGTGACGCATCCGAAGAGCGCGGCCGACAGGCCGCCCATGCCCAGCTTCAGCACGGTCCGGCGGGCTGGGTCCATCACACTGAGGATGTGCGGGGCAGGTGACGGGTTGCTGTTCTCCATGGTGCTGAACGATTTCGCCATCTGCTTGTCTCCTCTCTAGTGGATGTCGACGGTTACCGGTGCGTGGTCGCTGGGCTTGGGCCACTTGCGCGGCACGCGGTCGATGGTGCATGCCTTTACCCGGTCGCGCAACGGGGCCGACACGAGGATGTGGTCGATGCGCAATCCCTTGTTCTTCTGGTAGCCCAGCATGCGGTAGTCCCACCACGAATAGCTTTTCGGCGGCTGCTCGAACAGGCGGAAGCTGTCCACCATGCCCAGCTCCAGCAGCGCGCGGAAGTGGTCGCGCTCCTCGGTGGTGTGGTGGATGGTTTCGCGCAGCCCCTCGGGGTCGTGCGAGTCGCGGTCTTCCGGCGTGATGTTGAAGTCGCCCAGCAGCACCAGCCGCGGGTGGCGCGCCATCTCCTCGCGCAGGTAGTTGCGCAGGCCGCGCAGCCAGTTCATCTTGTAGTCGAACTTGTCGGTGCCGGGCGCCTGGCCGTTCACGAAGTAGCCGTTGACGACGCGCAACGCACCTTCGGGCGTTTCCATCGTGGCCGCGATCACGCGCGAGTTCTCGTCTTCGAAGCCCGTGATGTTCTTCACCACGTCGGCCAGCGGCGTGCGGCTCATGATCGCCACGCCGTTGTACGTCTTCTGCCCGAAGACGGCGCAGTGCCCGTAACCCGCCGCGCGCAGTTCATCCAGCGGGAACTTGTCGTCGGTGAGCTTCAGCTCCTGCAGGCACAGCACGTCGACCGGGTTGGCCGCGGTCCAATCCAGCACGTGCTGCAGCCGCGCGGTGAGGGAGTTGACGTTCCAGGTGGTGATTCTCATGGCGCGAGCAATTCTATATAGTCGAATCGATGACGCCTGACTTCGCTCTCGGGGCCATCACTCTCGACGCGCTGCCTGCGACACCGCTTGCATCCGCGAACAACGGCAGCGTCAACCAGGTCTACAGCGTCGACCTCGATGCCGACGGCGCGAGTGACTTGCTGATTTTCGGCGGGACATCCTCCACGGGGTTGATCCAGCCGGGGTTCGTCGCATTCGGCGATGGGCACGGCGGCTACGTTCCCGCGGCAGTCACGAAGTTCCCGGAGCTGGCGTCTGTCCACGTTCGCGAGCTCGCCTTGGCCGACTTCAACGACGACGGCGACCTCGACGTCTTCGTCGGCGATCATGGGTGGGACGTCCCGCCGTTCGCCGGCGCACAGAACCACCTGTACCTGTCCAATGGCGATGGGACCTGGCGCGACGCCACGGGTACGCTGCCGCAGCAGTCGGACTTCACGCACAGCGTGGCGACCGGCGACCTCGACGGCGATGGTGACATCGACATCCTGGCCAACAACAGCGCGCTTCCGAGCTACGTCCATGTGCTGCTCAATGACGGGGACGGCCAGTTCACGCCGCGCACGGATTTCCTGCCCACCGGCCCGGACGAACTGCTCGACCCGACCCAGCGCAATTCACTCGCAGCGGCGATGGCGGACCTCGACCACGACGGTTGGGACGACATCGTCCTGGGAACGGGTGTTCCCAACCCGAACGAAGTTCCGGCCCAGGTGCTCTGGAACGAAGAAGGCAGCTTCGGCCCCGCGGCCGTCACCGACTTGCCGCTGCCGGCGCGCTTCGGCGAGCATCCGGAAGCGCTCCTGACTTACGAACTCATCCCGATGGACGTCGATTTCGACGGCCGCACCGACCTGGTGCTCAGCTGGATCCAGTCGGTGGAACTGGGTGGGTACGAGTTGCAGGTGCTGGTCAACGACGGAAACCGCGGGTTCACCGACCGGACCAGCGAATTCATCCCCGACCTCGCCGCGCAAAGCAGCCCCGACTTGCACTGGATCCAGTTCCTCGTGCCAGCCGACATGAACGGCGACGGCCGCATGGACTTGGTCGTGGATGCGCGCGGCGGGCAGAAGCCCGTCGACTTCCCCGTCGCGTTGATCCACCAGGCCGATGGCACGTTCGCCGTGTTCAGGCAGTCCGACACGCCGTGGGTCCTGGGCGGGCCCCACTGGGCGTGGTGGCCGGGCGGAACAGGCTTCTTCGCCATTGACCGCCCGCAAGACGGCTTTGTCGGTGGCGACATGTTCGGCATCACTTTCGACAGCGCCGGCCCGCACTGGGTGGGCGGCACGGTGGGCGACGACGAACTTCAGGGCACTGCGGGCGCCGACGAGATCGCGGGCTTTGCCGGTGACGACTCCATCAACGGCGGGGCCGGCGTCGACTTCGCGCGCTACAGCGGGAACCGCGACGACGCCGGGCTCACGCCCGGCAATGCCACATGGTTCGTCACGGCGCCGGGGTCCGGCGCCGATGCGCTGGTGGAAGTGGAGCGCCTGCAGTTCGACGACACCTGGGTCGCGCTCGACATCGACGGCCCGGCGGGCCAGGTGGCGCGCATCCTCGGCGCCTTGTTCGGGCCGGCGGCCGTGGCCAACCCGGGCTACGTGGGTATCGGGCTGGACTTCCTCGACTCGGGCATGTCCTACTCGGACCTCGTGACGCTGGCCGTGTCGCTCTTCGGCCCGCGCTCGCACGCGGCCTTCGTGAACTCGGTCTATTCGAACGTGGTGGGCGTGGCACCGGCGCCGGCCGAACTGGCACACTTCGTGGGCTTGCTGGACGCCGGTGCGTTCACACAGTCATCGCTCGCTTTCCTCGCCTGCGAAACGGAGTTGGTCGCCGTGCGCATCGACCTGGCCGGGCTGGCGGCCAGCGGGCTGGAATACGTGCCCAATTGAACGGTCAGTTGTGATCTTGTCCATTTCGCGCTTTCTCGTCGGGGTCCTGCTGGCGGTGCCGTGCCTGATGGCGGCAGCGGCCGTGCCGTTGCTGCAGTTGAAGCCGACCGACACCGTCGTGAACCTGGCGCCGCTGATGGTGCAGGACGTCCTGCCGGCGCGCGATATGCCGGGCCCAGACGCCTTGTGGGCGCTGCCGGTGCGGGCTTCGACGACACCGCGCGAGCCCCACATGGAAGTGGACCCCGGGCAGCTCGTGGTCGGACGGCTGGTCCTGCAGGCCGGCAGCGAACTGAGGCAGTTCGTGGTGCTGGTTCCGTCGCCGCGCATGGACGAAGTGCGCGTCTGGTACCGCTACGGCGACACCGGGGCCTGGAAGGGCGCGAGGGCGGGCGACATGGTGCCGCTGCCGCAATGGCCTTTCGTCGGCCCGATGCCGGCCTTCCCGGTGCTGCTGGGCGAGCAGCCCGCGCAGGTGATCGTCGCCGTGGTGAATGACGGCGGGCTGGGGTCGCCGGTGATGCTGCTGCCCGACCCCGACTACCGCAAGGTCCACGCGCACCAGGCGGCGGTGTCCGGCTTCGTCGGCGGCCTGGGCATCATGGTGGTGATCCTCTGCCTGGTGTCGGCTTTCTCGCTGGCCCGCGGGGCCAGCCTGCTGCTGACGGTGGTGGCCCTATGGGCGCTGGTGTTCGTGCTGTGCCTGAACGGGTCCATGGCCATGTGGATCACGCCCGAACTGCCCTGGTTCAACGACGCGAGCAAGCACGCCAGCTCGGTGGTCCTGAGCGGGCTGGTGCTGAGCATGACCGCCGTGGCGCTGGACGCCCGGTACTTCCGGCGCGCATCCCAAGCGGTCGCGATCGCGGCGCCGCTGCTGGCACTGGCTTATGCAGCGGTGCAGGCTGCCTGGCTGCCGCACGACTGGCGCGGGATGGGCGCACTCGGGTGGGCCGTGTTCTGCTGCCTGGCCGGCCTGGCGCTGTGCGGCTTCAGCGCACTGGCGGGCGGACGTTTCGTGCGGCTGGTGGTTGCGGCCAACCTCTGTTATGCGCTGGCAGTGGCCAGCGCCGTGTTCGACCCCTTCGAAATCGTGAGCGAGCTCGACCTGAGCGATGCCTTGACCGATGTGCTGGTGTACGCCAGCGTGCTCGTGTTCCGCTACATGCTCTTCATGCGCGAGCGCTACGGCCGCGACGTGCTCGGGCGCGCGGCCATCGGTGCCAACCGGGACCCGCTGACGGCGCTGCTGTCGTACTCGGGCTTCCAGCACGCGTACGACGGCGCCATGCTGCGCCAGGGCAGCCAGGGCCGCCCGGGCGGCCAGGGCCAGCGCACCTGGGTGATGCTGTTCCTGCTGCCGGGACTGGAGCAGACCAGCGTGGAGCTGGGCTTCGTGCTTTCCGAGCGCGCCCTGGTGCGCTTCGCCGCCACGTTGCAGTCGGTGCTGGGTGACAACTGGTCGATCGGGCGCCTGTCGAAGACGCGCTTTGCGGCCGTCAGCAACCGCAGCATGGACGCGCCCCTGGTGAAGGACATCGCCACCCAGGTGATGGCGGCCAGCACGCGCCTGTCGGATGAACTCGGCCCGTCGGGCAACTTCGACCTGCGCATCGTCTTCACGCGTTGCGTGCCGGAAGTGGGCGGCCTGAAGGGCCTGTTGACGCGCCTGGAGGAGCCTGCGCGTGCGCTCGAAGGGAGCAACAAGCGCATCACGCTCGTTTGATCAGACGTGCAGCACCGCCGCGGCGCCGATGGCCATGCCGACGGCGCCCAGGCCGAACATGCCCCACTCGAGCCACTTCTTCTTGGTCAGCAGCGCCATTGCCGCGAGTGCGATCGACACCTGCAGCGCGGTGGTGGCCTGCGCCCAGCGATGATGCAAGTGCATCTGGTCGTCGCTCTTGCGGTCCCACTCCTTGGCCTCCAGCTCGATCTTCTCGGCGCCGAGCTGGATCTCCTTCTTCTCCTTCTCGTAGCGGTCGATCTTGGCCTGGTACTTCTCCTTGTCGGCTGCCACCGGCGCGAGGTCGCGCGACACCTCGGCCAGCGACTGCTTGGTGCTCTTGGCCTGGAAGTAGTTCCATTGGTTGGACGCTTCGGTCTTCTTGATCGCCGCATTGTTCTTGTACAGGCCTGCGTTGGCCTGCGTGGCGCCGCCCATGTACGCGAAGATCGCGCCCACGGTGGCGATCACCGCGGTGAACAGCGCGATCTGGTTGGTCATGCTCTCGCCGTGCGCGGCCTGCTGCTGCGCATGTTCGAGTTCGTGGTCGTGCGGTCCGTGGACGTGGAATCCTGCTCCGGACATGGTCAATCTCCGTGGGTATAGGTGACGAAACTGTAGGGAAGTCCCGCCGCAGAAATGTGGCTGGTGCGCGCCACCTCGCGCCACTCGGGGCCGAGGGGCGGCATGAAGGTGTCGCCATCGAAGTCGGCGTCGATCTCGGTGATTTCGGCCACCTGCGCGATCGCCAGCGCCTGCCGGAAGATCTCGGTGCCGCCGGTGACCCATGCGATGGGAACGTCGCCGCACAAGGCCACTGCCTCTTCGAGCGACGCCGCGCGCAGCGCGCCGTCGGCCTGCCAGTCGGCCTGGCGCGTGATCACGATGTTCTTGCGCCCCGGCAACGGCCGGAACTTCGGCGGCACCGAGTCCCAGGTCTTGCGGCCCATGATGACCGGCGCGCCGATCGTCTTCGCCTTGAAATGCGCGAGGTCTTCGGGGATGTGCCAGGGCAGCTTGCCGCCCTTGCCGATCACGCCGTTGCGCGAGCGGGCGTAGATGAGCCCGAGCTTCACACGGCCACCGGTGCCTTGATCGGCGGATGCGGGTCGTAGCCTTCCACCGCAAAATCTTCGTACTCGTAGTCGAAGATCGACGCCGGCTTGCGCCTGATGGCCAGCGTGGGGTAGGGCCGCGGTTCGCGTGACAACTGCAGTTCCACCTGTTCGTGGTGGTTGCTGTAGATGTGGCAGTCGCCGCCGGTCCACACGAAGTCGCCCACGCCCAGGTCGCACTGCTGCGCCATCATGTGCGTGAGCAGCGCGTAGCTCGCGATGTTGAAAGGCACGCCCAGGAAGATGTCGGCGCTGCGCTGGTACAACTGGCACGACAGCTTGCCGTCGGCCACGTAGAACTGGAAGAACGCGTGGCAGGGCGCCAGCGCCATCTTCGGGATGTCGGCCACGTTCCACGCGCTCACGATGATGCGCCGCGAGTCGGGGTTGCTGCGGATCGTGTCGACGGCCTGCTGGATCTGGTCGACGTGCCCCCCGTCCGGCGTGGGCCAGCTGCGCCACTGCACGCCGTACACGGGCCCCAGGTCGCCGTCTTCCCTGGCCCATTCGTCCCAGATCGAGACGCCGCGTTCCTTCAGCCAGATGTTGCTGCTCGATCCCTGCAGGAACCACAGCAGCTCGATGATGATGGACTTGAGGTGGACCTTCTTGGTCGTCACCAGCGGGAAGCCTTCGTTCAGGTCGAAGCGCATCTGGTAGCCGAACACGCTGCGCGTACCGGTGCCGGTGCGATCGGTCTTGGGCGTGCCATGCGTGTAGACATGGCGCATGAAATCTTCGTACTGGCTAGATAGCGTGCGCTTCTTCGCTTCAGAAGGGCTCCCTCTAGTTCTGTCCTTGAGATGCATTACTTCCGCCGGCTGGAGAGATTGTTGGACATCAAGAAGAGCTTGAGCTCTTCCAGCCTAATCGCCATCGTCTCTATCGAAACATTGAAGCGGACTGCGAGTGACACAAGTGGAACTCCGTGATGCTCGGTCAACGAAGCTAACCGTCTAGCTGCCATGCGCTTGACGTCTGCTCCTCTTGGGAGCTTTTCACCAAAAGTCGCGCGCTCGTCAAATCGAACTGGAGCAAATCCAAATGTTTCTTCAAACACGCGCCGCACTTGCTTTGCTGGCATGAGGAATAGCGTGGCGAATCGATTGGCTTCGCGCTCGTCGGGGTCATTCACTGGTGAACTTCCATCGAGTGCACGATCGCGATGCAAGCCTGACCCTTCATGCAGAACGGAGTGAGCCAGTTCATGCGCTAGTGTGAACGCGCGAACATTGCGCGAAAACTGAGTAGAAATCTGAACACTTTGACGGCGCTTGTCGATGACTCCGGCCACCTCAATCATTCCATCGGTAGTGGCGAACTGGCCTAGCGACTCGACCTCGTCTACTTGATACCCCAGTGATCGGAGAGCAATCGCCGGATCAAGGACTGTGAGAGGGTCGTTGACGTCACTTCCAACTAGTTCAACTCGTCTGCTCCACAAGCTCAGCTGTAGGTTGCGCACAATCTCTTCTAGCTCCAAGTCAGACCTGCGGAGTCTTGCCTTTCGTATCGCTACCACAGGCGTTGATTCAGCTATGCCGTCAAATCGCTGAATCCCCTGAGCATTTCGCGAGACATCGTCGATGTGAGCGTAAGGATTCTCCAAGCGAACACGATCATGCGTTCGCTCCTCGTGTTCAGCCAATTCCTCCACAAAGGCGAAAGGATTCTGAAGCACCTTGCGCCGCTCATGCAGAACATCCATGAATGTCTTCACGTGGACCTCGATTTGAGTCACCCAACACCCCCATTATCGCGTGTCGCGGCTCGACCGATTCCTTGGAAAGTGACGTTGTGGGGCCACCAGGCTCCCACTTGGATGACTGATCGAGCCAGAGTAGAAGTCGGAACTTGCAACCCCTGTTTGTCTATCAGTAGGACCCGAAGAGAGTGTCGAGCGCCGCGA
Source organism: Burkholderiales bacterium (assembly GCA_016213325.1). Lineage (GTDB taxonomy): Bacteria > Pseudomonadota > Gammaproteobacteria > Burkholderiales > Burkholderiaceae_C > Ramlibacter. The sequence continues at coordinate 346,345 of JACRAY010000009.1, forward strand.
TCACCTCCGCGGCCTGGGGTTGCAGCGTGGCCACGGCGCTGCGCAATTCTGTGGCAGGAAAAGCGGCGAGCGCAGCCGTGTCGGCGACGACCGGCTTGCCGGCAATCGTGAAGGCCGGATTCAGGTCACGCATGCGCATCGGGAAAGAGGACGCTGCCCGTAAAGGGATCACTACCCGTGTCTCGAGGCCGTCGAGATGGGTGTTCTGGATGTCGAGCAGGAAAGGGGTGAGCCGCCGCAGGGCGGCATCCGGGTGGGAAAAGACGTCGAAGCGGGCCACGGTCAGAACTTGCGGTACTTGGCCAGCGGTAGGCCCTCGCGCCGGATCCGCTCGTTGTACGCCTCCATGGCGTCCTTGTTCTCTTCTTTCCACTTCTCCCAGTAGCGCCGCTTCACTTCCTCAGCCAGCAGCGCGTCGACGGTCTGCGAGATGTTCATGCCGAGATCGCGCGCCATCTCCAGCACCTTGCTGTTGAGGGAGAGGTTGGTGGGCTTCTTGGGTGCGTTGTCAAACCTGAGCATGGTGGACCCCCATGAGCTATGCGCATATTATAGGCGCACGACTCGGCCGGGATTCAACACATTCTTCGGATCGAGCGCCTTCTTCACCGCCCGCATCAGCCCCAGCGCCACCGGCGACTTGTACGCAGGCAGCAGGTCCACCTTGAACTCGCCGATGCCGTGCTCCGCCGAAATCGAACCGCCATAGACCTTCACCTGGTCGTACACGATGGCGTTCACGCGGTCCTCGTGGTCGCGCAGGAACCCGGCCGGGTCGCCGCCTTCGGGTGCCTGCACGTTGTAGTGCAGGTTGCCGTCGCCCAGGTGGCCGAAGTTCACCATGCGCACGCCGGGGATCTCGCGCGCGAGCAGGGCGTCGGTCTCGGCGCAATAGGCCGGGATCTTCGACACGGCTACCGAGATGTCGTGCTTGATGTTCAGGCCCTCTTCGGCCTGCGCCAGCGGGATCGCCTCGCGGATGTGCCAGAGCTGGCGCGCCTGCGCGATGTTCCCGGCGACCACCGCGTCGGTCACGACGCCGTCTTCCATTGCCGTTTCCAGCAGCCTTTCGAACTGCGTGCGCGCATGCAGCTCCGACTCGCTGTCGGCGTTCTCGATCAGCACGCACCAGGGCGACGCTTCATACAGCGGCACGCGCAGCTGCCGGAAGTGCTTGGCCACCAGCGCCAGCGAGAAGCTGTTCATCACCTCGAAGCCGGTGAGCGACGGCCCCAGCAGGCGATGTGCCATGCCCAGCAGGTTGACGGCTTCTTCCATCGACGGCACGGCTGCCCATGCAGTGAGCGAACTGGCCGGCATCGGGTACAGCTTCATGGTGGCGGCGGTGATGATGCCCAGCGTGCCTTCGCTGCCGATGAACAGGTCGCGCAGGTCGTAGCCCGTGTTGTCCTTGCGCAGCCCCGACAGGCCGTCCCAGACCTCGCCCTGGGCAGTGACGACTTCGAGCCCCAGGCAGAGCTCGCGCGCATTGCCGTAGCGCAGCACCTGCGTGCCGCCGGCATTGGTGCCCAGGTTGCCGCCGATGGTGCAGCTGCCTTCGGCCGCCAGGCTCAGCGGCAGCAGCAGCCCCGCCTGTTCCGCAGCCTGCTGGCAGGCCTGCAGCACGCAGCCGGCTTCCACCGTCAGGGTCAGGTTGGCGGCGTCGATGCTGCGCACGCGGTTCATGCGTGAGAGGCTCAGCACCACCTGGCGGCCCGCCTCGTCGGGCGTGGAGCCGCCCACCAGGCCGGTGTTGCCGCCCTGCGGCACGATGCTGGTCCCCGCTTTCGCGCACGCGCGCACAACAGCCGCGACTTCGCGCGTGCTGCCCGGCCGCACCACGGCCAGTGCCTTGCCGCGCACGCGCTTGCGCCAGTCCTGCTCCCACGCGGTGAGGTCGCCTTCGTGCAGCACGTTGGGCGCGCCGCAGGTTTCCTTGAGTTGCTCGATCAACGCGGTCACGATGCGTTCTTGCTTTTCAGGCGCAGCCGCACGTGGTACGCGCAGGCTGCAAACAGGGTGAGGCAGAGGGCAATTTCGGCGAGCGCCAGCGTGGCACTTGGCCGCGGGTCGCTCCACGCGCGGACGACGCCTTCGGTGAAGTAAACCCAGACCAACAGGCTCAGCCAGCGATAGGTGTACATCTTGCGCTTGAGGATGCCGGCCAGCGGTATGCAAAGCGGCAGCACCTTGATGGCGATCCAGGCCGGCGAATGCACGGGCAACACCACCAGTTCCCAGACGAGAGCGAGCAGGATGAGCCCCAACAGCGAACCCGCGGCGAGCCAGCGTGTCGCGTCAACGGCAGGAGATGCTGGGAGGTCCGAAAGGCTGTCCATGGGGCAAATGGCATCATAGCGGGCGATGAATCTTCGCCAGCTGATCGCCGAACTGCCGCGCTTCCCATGGTGGTCGACGGCGCTGACCCTGAGGGAACGGTTCCGCGAGGACCGGCTGGGAATTTCCGCGAGCAGCCTGACCTTCACCACCATCATCGCGCTGGTGCCGCTGTTCACCGTGGTGCTCGCGGTGTTCACCGCGTTCCCCATGTTCGGCAAGATGCAGTCCAGCCTGCAGGCCTGGCTGGTGCAGAGCCTCATCCCCGAATCGATCTCGCGGCAGGTGCTGGGCTACATGACGCAGTTCGCGGGCAAGGCCAGCCGACTCGGTTTTGCCGGCCTGGGCGCGCTGATGCTCACGGCCTTCGCGCTGGTGCTCACCATCGACCGCACGCTCAACGCCATCTGGCGCGTGCGCCGTCCGCGTCCGCTGGCGCAGCGCGTGCTGGTCTACTGGGCTGTGATGACGCTCGGCCCGCTGCTGCTGGCCGCGAGCCTGAGCATCACGTCTTACCTGCTCTCCGCGTCGCGCGGGCTCGTGGCATCGGTGCCGGGCGGGCTGGGGCTGCTGCTCGACATCGGCGAGTTCGCCTTGCTGGTGGCCGCGCTGACCGCGCTGTACCGCTACGTGCCCAATACGCCCGTGCGCGGCACCCACGCGCTGGCGGGTGGCCTGTTCGGCGCCGTAGGCATCGAGATCGCCAAGCAGCTGCTCGCGTCGTACCTGAAGCTGGTGCCCACCTATTCCGCCGTGTACGGCGCCTTCGCGACGCTGCCCATCCTGCTGGTGTGGATCTACATGGGCTGGTCGATCGTGCTGCTCGGTGCGGTGGTCACGGCCTACCTGCCGAGCCTGTTGGCCGGTGCGCGGCGCCGCTCCACGGCGCACGGGTGGCAGTTCCAGCTGGCGCTGGAGGCCTTGCAGAAGCTGGAGGCGGCGCGCGCCACTGCGCGGCGCGGCTTCACGATGCGCGAGCTGGCCGATGCGATGGAGGTCGACCCGCTGCAGCTCGACCCGGTGCTCGAGACCCTCGTGCAGCTCGACTGGATCGGGCGCCTGAACGAAGTGGACGACGAAGACCACACCCGTTTCGTCATCCTGGCCGACGTGCAGTCGACCGCGCTGGAGCCGCTGATGCGGCACCTGCTGCTGCCTTCGAGCGAAGCCACCGAGAAGCTGTGGAAAGGCGGCCAGCTTTCGTCGCTCTACCTCAAGGACGTGCTGTAGCCTGCATCCACTTGCACTGGACGGGCGTATACGCGGCAGGGGCGCCATCCCGGCTCCCCGTTTCCCACCACCGGAGGCCGCCATGCCAGTGCTGATGCTCATGCAATGGGACAAGGTGACGCGCGAGCAGTACGACGCCGTCTGCAGGATCGTGAAGTTCGAGACCGACGTACCGAAAGGCGGCCTGTTCCACGTGGCCGCGTTCAGCGACAAGGGCTTGCGCGTGGCCGACCTGTGGGACCGGCCCGAGGACTTCCAGGCGTTCGTCGAGCAGCGCCTGATGCCGGGCGTGAAGGTGGCGGGCATCGAGGGCGAGCCCAAGGTGGAAGTCTGGCCGGCGCACAACGTCTTCACGCCGGGCTACACGCCCAGGTGACGCCACCCTTTGCGTTTGCGCAAGTGGGGGCAGGGCCCGCTGGCTAGACTTCGGCCGGATGGGCCCCCTCCTGAACCGCCGCGGCGTGCTCGGCGCCTGCGCTGCGCCGCTGTTGTCGGCGTTGCCGGGCGTCGGCCGGGCCCAGGCCGGCGAGCGGGCCTTGCGGGCCGTCGAAGCGCACCGCCAGTTCCCGGGGCTGCCCGTGCCCACGCCCATGTGGTGCTTCGACGAAGCCACCCCCGGCCCGCTGCTGCGCTACCGCAAGGGCGACCGCGTGGCCGTGCGTGTGCGCAACGACTTGAAGCAGCCGACCACCGTGCACTGGCACGGCGTGCGCGTGCCCATCGCCATGGACGGCGTGCCCGGCATCTCGCAGCCGGCCATCAAGCCCGGTGAATCGTTCCTGTACCAGTTCGACGCGCGCGACTCGGGCACCTTCTGGTACCACCCGCACCAGAAGAGCTTCGAGCAGGTGGGCCGCGGCATGTACGGCGCCTTCATCGTCGAGGAAGCCCGGCCGATCGAGGCGAATGCCGACGTGTGCTGGGTGTTGTCCGACCTGCTGGTGGACCGGGCCACGGGGGCGCAGGCGCCGTTCGGGCGCATCCACGAACACGCCACCCGCGGGCGCATCGGCAACATCGTCACCGTCAACGGCCGTCCCGCGGGGCGCGAGGTGACGCTCGATGTGCGCAGCGGCCAGAGGGTGCGGCTGCGCCTGGTGAACGCCGCCACGGCGCGCGCCTTTCTCCTCAGCTTCGAAGGCCACGACCCGCACGTGATTGCCTTCGACGGGCAGGGCGTGACACCGCATCGCGCGGGCAAAGAAGGCGTGCTGTTGGGCCCGGGGATGCGGGTGGACCTGGTGCTGGATTGCGCGGACGCGCCCGGCAAGTCGTTCGCCGTCAGCGACGCCGGGTCGCGCGCCGTGATTGCGGCCGTGCGATATCGCGACGAAGCGCCGCTGGCGGCCAACCTGTTCAAGGCGCCGCTGCAACTGGCGCCCAACGACCTGGTGCCGCCGGACATGAAGAACGCCCAGCGGCACGAAGTCGCCATCCGCGGCGGCGACGCGGGGCCGCCCGTGATCGGCCTGGTGGACGGCAAGGAAATCCCGCTGCACGAGATGATGCGCACGCACGGGCTCGCGTGGACCGTGAACACCCACGCGACGCACGAAGAGGCGCACGAGCACGTGCCGCTCTTCACCTTCAAGCGGGGCACCACGCACATCATCACCATGCAGAACGGCACGGCCTTCATCCACCCGATGCACCTGCATGGCCACTTCTTCCGGGTGCTCGCCTACAACGGGCAGGCGCCCCGGCACGACGAGTGGCGCGACACCGTCTTCCTGAATTCGTGGGACGAGGTCACGGTGGCGGTGGTCGCCGACGAACCGGGCGACTGGATGTTCCACTGCCACGTGCTGGAGCACGCGGCGGCGGGCATGATGGGCGTGATCCGCGTCGAGTGACTACGCGATGGCGAACGGCGCGCGCAGGAAGCCGCGAAAGCGCGCCCGGCCGCCGCGCGTGGGCGACTCGGTGAGCCAATAGCGGGGGAAACGTGCGAGGAACCGGCCGATCGCGATGCGGCCTTCCAGCCGCGCCAGGCTGAGGCCCGCGCACTGGTGGATGCCGAAGCCGAAGGCGAGGTGGCGGTTGTCGGCGCGCGACAGGTCCAGCTCGTCGGGGCGTTCGTACTGCGCGGGGTCGCGGTTGGCCGCGCCTATGCAAAGCGTCACCAGCGCGCCGGCCTCCAGCGCGACGCCGCCCACTTCGCACGCCTGCACGGCGCGCCGGTTGCCCAGCTGGTTGGACGATTCGAAACGCAGGAACTCGTCGACGGCCGTCGTCAGCGACGCTTCGTCCAGGTGCTGCACCAGGTACTCCCTCTGCCCAGGCCACTCCTGCAAAGCGACCAGCGAGTTGCCGATCAGGTTGGTCGTGGTCTCATGGCCCGCGTTGAGGATGAAGACACAGTTCTGCAGCAGCTCCACTTCGCTTAACTTCTCACCGCCTTGCTCGCCCTGGATCAGCCGAGTCAGCACGTCGTGCTCCGGGTCGCCGGGGTTGCGGCGCCGCCCGGCCACCAGCCGCTCCAGGTAGTCGATGAACTCCGACACGCTGCGGTTGCCCAGCGCCTCCTGCTCCGGCGTGAGCTTCGGCTCCAGCGCGCCCAGGATCGCGAGCGACCAGCCCCGCAGGGGCCCGCGGTCTTCATGTGGCACGCCCAGCAGGTTGCCGATGATTTCCACGGGGATCGCGGAAGCGAAGTCTTCGATCAGGTCACCACCGCCTTTCGCCTCGATGGCATCCAGCAGCTGGTCGACCAGCTTCACCAACCCCGGTTCCATCTCCGCGATGGCGCGGCGCGTCAGCGCGCCCATGATCAGCTTGCGCACGCGCGTGTGCAGCGGCGGGTCGTTGAACACCAGGCTGGTGGTGTGGTGCTCCAGCAGGGGCGAGCCCGCACCGTACTTCGGCGTGAACTCGACTTTCTTGTCCGAGCTGAAGACGTGCGCGTCGCGGTAGACGGCGACCAGGTCGGCATAGCGCGTGAGGAAGTAAGAGCCGTCGGGCATGCGCCGCACCGGCTGCGCGTGGCGCAAGGCCGAGTACACCGGGTAGGGGTTGGCGTAGAAGTCGAGCGGCAGCGCGCGCAAGTCGAAGCCGTCCGCGATCTCTCGCGCCCGCTCGGGCGTCATGGGCGGGGTGATCACGACGGCCATGTCGGCGATTGTGCATCGGCGCACGAAGGCGTAATGTTCCGCCCATGGGCCAGCTCACGTCCGCCGACGGTACACGCATCGGGTACGAGCAGGGCGGCTCGGGGCCGCCGCTGGTGCTGGTGCACGGCACCAGCGCCGGTGCCGGGCGCTGGGCCAAGGTGTTGCCCCAGCTGCAGTCCCGTTTCACGGTCTACGCGATGGACCGGCGCGGGCGCGGTGGCAGCGGCGACACGCCGCCTTATGCGATGGAACGCGAGTTCGAGGACGTGGCAGCCGTCGTCGAGTCCATCGGCGCGCCGGTCGACCTGCTCGGCCATTCGTTCGGCGCCATCTGTTCGATCGAGGCCGCGCGCCGCGTGCGCAACCTGCGCCGGCTGGTGCTGTACGAGCCGCCGATGCCGGTGCCCGGCGCGACTTCAGGCCCTGGGGTGCGGGCGTCGGAAGACCTGCAGCGCCTGCAGGACCGGCTGGACGCCAGTGACCGCGAAGGCGTGCTGGAGATCTTCTTCCGCGACATGAACGGGATGCCGGAGGCCCAGTTCGAGGCGTTTCGGCAATTGCCGGAGTGGCGCTCGCGCGTTGCCGCTGCGCACACGCTGCCGCGCGAAGTCGGGGCGGTGCAGGCATACCGGTTCGATGCATCGGCTTTCACCGCCTTGCAGGTGCCGGTGCTGCTGATGCTGGGCGGCGAGAGCCCGCCTTACTTCGGCTCGGCCATCGACATGATTGCGCGGGCGTTGCCGCAGGCGCAGCGCGTCACCCTGGCGGGACAGCGGCATGTGGCGATGGACACCGCCCCTGCGCTCTTCGCGGACTCGGTGCTCTCGTTTCTCTCGTAGGCTGGGGTGAAACCCCAGCGTCGCGGTGCGTCCATTCTCAGTCCCGCGCAATCCCCCGAAGCTGCCCATCCGCCAACCCCACCAGCAGCGCCCGCCCGTCGGGCATCACGCGGAACTCTCCGTACTTCGCGGCCTGCCAGCGCCGGTCGTCGCCTTCGCGGAAATACCACGCGTCGCTCACCAGGATCCAGCGGCCCTCCTTGGGCGTGAGTTCGATGAGCAATTCGCCCGGCTGCAACGCTTCCATTTGCCGGACCAGGCGCAGCGGCTGCGCGACGCCGCGCTCGTCGCGCTTCATCACGACAAAGGGGCGGGCCGTGGCGGCCAGCAAAGCCCCGTGGCTCTCCACATTGTCGGGCAGCCGGTAGTTGAGCCGCATGTAGTCGCCCTGCATCAGCGAACGCGGGTCGACCGGGGCCAGTTCGACGAAGACCTTCTGGCCGCGCGCGATCAGGTCTTCCTTTTCGGCGATCGAATAGTTGGCGAGGGCCAGCGTCGCGGCGGCCGACAACGCGATGAAGCCCGGCGCGGTCCATGAGCGGCGCGTGGCCGTCTCGCGTGGCGGCTGCGAAGAGCGCTGCGCCCACCATGCAACGAACCCTAGCACGGCACCGGCACCGGCCAGCACCAGGGCCTTGGTCGCCAGCGGCCATTGCAGGCGGTAGTAGAAGCTGCCGAGGGTCCACACCGCGGCCAGCGCTGCTGCTGCGGCCAGCCGCCACTGGCCGCGTGCGCAGGTCCAGGCCAGCGCCAACACCACGCCACCCAGGGCCGGCATGAACCACCCGAGCGCCGCGACCACGGCGGCGGCGACGACTGCCAGCGGTTGCCGCAGGGCCGGCCAACGGCGTGCTGCCAATGCAGCGGCAGCGACGCAGAGCACGACCGAAAAGGCTTGCGCAGCACGCCATGAGAGGGAATTCGAGTCGAACCCGCGCATGGCGTCACCGCGCACGCCGGGCGCGAGGCCGGCGACCAGGAAGGTCATGCCGGACCAGGCCGCCAGACCGCCCAGGAGAAGCAGGACCCAACCCGCGCCCACTGGCTCGAAGAACTCCGGCTCACGCTCGCTCCACATCGCAGCGAGCCATATGGCCAGCGCCACGTGCAGCCCCAGCCACGGCGCCAGCACCGCGCCGCCGAAAAGCCCACGCGGCATCAGCGCCCCGACGGCCAGCGCCGCCGCGCCCGCACCCAGCAGCATGCGCAGCCACGCACGCGGAATGGCCCAGGCCACACCCAGCACCAGGGCGCACAGCACGGCCGACCCCGCCTGCTCCGGCAGGTCGCGCTTCAGGCCCATGCCCAGAGCACCCAGCCCGACCAGCAAAGCGGGAACGGCCAACTGCTCGAAGAAGATCGGCACGTCGCGCCCGCGCAGCACGACGATGGCTGCGGCCAACAGGAGCACGCCGGCAAGGTAAGGACCTACCCCCTTGCTCAGCACATCGCCGAGCAGCATGCCGAGCACGGCCAGCAACGGCAGGGCCGCCAGCCACGCGCCGATGGCTGTCAGCAGCAACACCGGCCAGGGGCGCGACTCACTGCCCGCCATCGTGCCTCCTGGCGGCCCGCATCACCAGGCTGACCGACAAGGCCAGCAGCGCTGCGGCCGCGATGCCGATGATGAACAGCTGGCCGATGGCGTCGCCGCGGCCGTCGCGGTCGAACATAGCCCGCGCAATGCCGCCGACCAGCAGTGTGTCGAGCCCCAGGGCCACCGCGCTCAGCAGGAAGATTTCGAACAGGCGTGGCTGCATCAGCGCGTACGCCGCCAGGCCGAACAGCAGCAGGCCTATCCAGTACTGCGGCGCGACCCCGGAGCCGATGAGGGCAAAGATGCCGCTGAACGTCACCATGATGACCGCGAGCGTTCCTGCGGTGCGCATGGACCACACGCCGGCCCCGGTCCAGCGTTGCGCCAACGGGCTCAGTGCAACGACCAGCAAGGCGCTGGCGAGCCATCCGGCCAGGTACGCTGTCCAGTCACCGGGCTCGGCGCGCCACTGGTGGCCCGTGTGCGCGAAGACCCACAGCGAGACGGCCACGGTGACCACCAGCGCCCATGGCGCCCACAGGATGTCGGACCGCGCGCCCAGGCACATGGGCAGCGCCAGCAGGACCCACACGGCGAACAACTGCCACGGGTCGGCGCCGGTCTGGTAGGTCTGGCCGTAGTAGGCGAACAGGCCGCCGGTCGCCAGCAGGGCCAGCAGGGCCAGTGGCGCGCGGGCGCGTTCGCTGGCCGCTGCGCCCACGCACATCACGAGCACGGTGCCTTGCAGCAGCCCGAAGCGCCCCATGCGGCCGAAGTCGTCCCAGTTCGCCGCCACCCACATCACCAGACCCAGCCCGAAGAGGGCCGCCGCGAGTACGGAGACCGCTTTCCAGGCGAGCATCACGCCAGGAAGTCCTTCAGCGCCGCCAGCACCGCGTCCGGCGCTTCCAGCATCATCTGGTGGCCGCCGTCCACCATCACGGTTCGCCCGTCTTTCGCCTGCTGCTGCAGCGGCTGCGCCATCTTCGGCAGGGTCATCGAGTCGCGGCTGCCCAGCACGAAGAGCACGGGGCAGGCCACCTTGGCCATGGCTTCCTCTGCGCCCCGGTAGTCGTCACAGGCCTTGAAGCCGCGATGGAACACGTTGACGCGCGGGTTGCTGGCCAGTACGCGCTTCATCAGTGCCCGGCTGCCGCCATACAGCCAGCTGCCCGGCCCGAGGGCCGAAGGCGGCGGCGCCAGCGTGGAGTGCGAGAAGGTGTTCACCATCTCGATCGCCTTCATGGGGTCGTCCAGCGAATTCTCCAGCAGCGCGGGCGACACCCTCATGGGCGACGCCGTGCCCACCAGCACCAGCCTGGTCACGCGCGCCGGCGCGCGGCTCGCCGCCTCCAGCACGGTGAGCGAGCCGAAGCTGTGGCCCACCAGCATCGCCTGCTTCGCGCCCACGGCGTCGAGCAGCGCCAGCACGAATGAGGCGGCTTCCCCAACGGAGGAGGGCGCCTCACCCGCGCTCTTGCAGTGCCCCGGCAGGTCGGGCGCCAGCACGTTGAAGCCGTGGTTGGCGAAGTAGCGGCTTTGCAGGATCCACACGCTGTGGTCGTTGAGCACGCCGTGGACGAACACCACCGTGGGCTTCGCGGCATCGAACGCCTTGCCACCCGTGTAGCAGAAGGTCTTGTGGCCGTTGACGGTGATGTCCATCAGGCCCCCGCCTTCTCTGCAGCCTTCAGTGCGCGCTTCAGGTCGTCGATCAGGTCGTCGGGGTCTTCCAGCCCGATGGACAGCCGGATCGTGCCCTGCGTGATGCCCGCAGCCACCAGCGCCTCGTCGTTCATGCGGAAGTGCGTGGTGCTGGCCGGGTGGATCACCAGCGAGCGGCAGTCGCCCACGTTGGCGAGGTGGCTGAATACCTTGAGCGTCTCGATGAACTTGCGGCCCTGGTCGCGGTTGCCCTTCATGTCGAAGCTGAACACCGAGCCCGCGCCGCGCGGCAGCAGCTTGCGGGCCAGCGCATGGCTCGGGTGCGACTCGAGCATCGGGTGGCCGACGCGTTCGACGAACGGCTGTGCCGCCAGGAACTCCACCACCTTGGCCGTGTTGGCCATGTGGCGGTCCATGCGCAGCGACAGCGTTTCGATGCCCTGCAGGATCAGCCAGGCCGTGTGCGGGCTCATGCAGGCGCCGAAGTCGCGTAACCCCTCGCGGCGTGCGCGCAGCAGGAAGGCGCCCACCGTCGACTCGTCGGTGAACACCATGTTGTGGAAGCCCGCGTACGGCTCGCTCAGCTCGGGAAACTTGCCGCTGGCCTCCCAGTCGAAGCTGCCGCCGTCGACCACCACGCCGCCGATGACGGTGCCGTGGCCCGAGAGGAACTTGGTGGCCGAGTGGTAGGTGAGGTCCGCCCCCAGCGCCATCGGCTTCATCAGGTAAGGGGTGGTGAACGTGGCGTCGACGAGTAACGGCACCTTCGCTTCGTGCGCAATGGCCGAGACCGTGGGGATGTCCAGCACGTCGAGCCCCGGGTTGCCCACCGTTTCGCCGAAAAGCAACTTGGTATTGGGGCGTATCGCCGCGCGCCAGCCGTCGATGTCGCCGGGTTTCACGAACGTGGTGTCGATGCCGAAGCGCCGCATGGTGTAGTGCAGCAAATTCTGCGAGCCGCCGTACAGCGCCGTGCTGGCCACGATGTGGGAGCCCGCGCCCATCAGCGTGGCGATGCTCAGGTGCAGGGCTGCCTGCCCGCTGGCCGTCGCAATGGCGCCTATGCCGCCTTCGAGCGCCGCCATGCGCTGCTCGAACACGGCGTTGGTCGGGTTGCTGATGCGCGAGTACACGTGGCCCGACCGCTCCATGTTGAACAGGGCGGCGGCGTGGTCGCTCGATTCGAAGACGAACGACGTCGTCAGGTGGATCGGCACCGCCCGGGCGCCCGTGGCAGGGTCGGGGGCGGCCCCGGCATGCAGGGCGAGCGTGTCGAAACCGGGATCTGAATAACCGGGCATAGGGGTTTGCCTCCTCTATGGAACTGCCCCTGATTGTGGGCTATATTCATCCAACCACCTGCCCCGAGGCGTCCCGAAGGAGAACCCCATGAAAGTCAGCGACATCCTGCGTGTGAAGGGCAACACCCTGTTCACGGTCACGCCGGACGAGCCGCTCTCCCGCGCCATCGACGCCATGGCCGAAAAAGACATCGGCTCGCTGGTGGTCATGGACAAGGGCGAGCTGGTCGGCATGCTGACCTTTCGCGAAGTGATCCAGTGCATCGTGCGCAGCGGCCACGCGGTCGGCAACACAACCGTCAAGGGCGCGATGGACGACCACCCGCTCACCTGCACGCTGGAAACCGAGCTGGACGAGGTGCGCCGCATGATGCTGGACCGCCATGCGCGCTACATGCCGGTGATCGACAAGCGTGTACTCATGGGCGTGATCAGCTTCTACGACGTCGCCAAGGCGGTGGTGGACAGCCAGAACTTCGAGAACAAGATGCTCAAGGCCTATATCCGCGACTGGCCGTCGAGCGAGGAAGACGAGCAGCCCAACGCGAAGCTGTGAGGGCCGGCCCTCTGGGATAATCGCATCCCATGAGCGGCAGCACCTTCGGCAAGTCCTTCGCGGTCACCAACTTCGGCGAGTCGCACGGCCCGGCGATAGGCTGCGTCATCGACGGCTGCCCGCCCGGCATGGAACTGTCGGAAGCCGACATCCAGCCCGACCTGGACCGCCGCAAGCCCGGCACCAGCCGCCACGTGACGCAGAGGAAGGAAGACGACATCGTCGAGATCCTGTCGGGCGTCTACGAGGGCAAGACCACCGGCACCCCCATCTGCCTGCTGATCCGCAACACCGACCAGCGCAGCAAGGACTACAGCGAGATCGCGCAGACCTTCCGCCCCGGCCATGCCGACTACGCCTACCTGCAGAAGTACGGCCTGCGCGACCCTCGCGGCGGCGGGCGCTCGTCGGCGCGTCTCACGGCGCCCATGGTCGCCGCCGGGGCGGTGGCCCGGAAGTGGCTGCAGCAGAAGTACGGAACGGTGTTCCGCGGCTGCATGCAGCAGGTCGGCGAGCTGGCGATCCCGTTCGAAAGCTGGGAGCACGTGCACAACAACCCGTTCTTCGCACCGGTTGCCGACGTGTCGCACCTGGAAGCCTATATGGACAGCCTGCGCAAGGCCGGTGACTCCTGCGGCGCGCGCATCCGCGTGACCGCCTCGGGCGTACCGGTGGGCCTGGGCGAGCCGCTCTTCGACAAGCTCGACGCCGACATCGCCTACGCGATGATGGGCATCAATGCCGTGAAGGGCGTCGAGATAGGCGCCGGCTTCGCCAGCGTAACGCAGCGCGGCAGCACGCATGGCGACTCGCTCACGCCCCAGGGCTTCGAAGCCAATAACGCGGGCGGCACGCTGGGCGGCATCAGCTCGGGGCAGGACCTCGACGTGTCGATCGCCGTCAAGCCGACCAGCTCGATCATCACCCCGCGCGACACAATCAACGTGCGCGGTGAGCCCACCCAGGTCATCACCAAGGGCCGCCACGACCCCTGCGTCGGCATCCGCGCCACTCCCATCGCCGAAGCCATGCTCGCCCTGGTGGTCATGGACCATGCGCTGCGCCATCGCGCCCAGTGCGGCGACGTGGTGCCTCCGCTGCGCGGTTAATCGGGGTCAGATTCCAATTAATTCGCCGGACGGTTACCGCAAGCTGATCCCTTTCGCCGCGCTGTCGGCGACTTACTTCGCGCACATCGGGTTCTTCAACCCCTACCTGCCGCTGTGGCTGAAGCACGAAGGCCTGCCCATCGTCGTGATCAGCCTGCTGGCCTCGGTGCAGTCGTTCACGCGGGTCTTCGCGCCCTACGCATGGGGCGCCATCAGCGACCACACCGGCGAGCGCGTGAAGCTGCTGCGCTTCAGCGCGGCCATGGCCCTGGTCTCGTCGGCCGGCCTGTGGTGGAACGGCGGCGCCTGGTGGATCGGCTTCGTGCTGCTCGTGCTGTTCACCCACACCAGCTCGATGATGTCGCTGACCGAGGCGGCCATGTCGCAGCTGGTCGCCGGCGACTGGGGCCGCTACGGCCGCGTGCGCCTGTGGGGCTCGGTGGGCTTCATGGTCACCGTGTTCGCAGCCGGCGGCTGGTTCGAGGTGTTCGGCATGGGCTCGTTCCCGGCCTGGACCGGCCTCACGCTCGCTGGCGTGCTGGTCTGCACCCTGTGGCTGCCCAACGTGCGCGAACCGGCCCATGCCGACGCGGCCGAAAGCGCTCCGGTGGGCCCGGTGCTCCGCGAGCCGGCCGTGCGCTGGTTCCTGGCCTCGCTGTTCTTCCACGTGATGGCGCACTTCGCCATCTACGGTTTCCTGTCGCTGTACCTCGACGCGCTGGGCTACAGCAAGGCGATGATCGGCCTGCTGTGGGCGGTCTCGGTCATCGTCGAGATCGGCTGGTTCTACGCGCAGGGCCGGCTGATCGCGCGCTTTCCCATGGAGCGCTGGCTGGTCCTCTGCGGCGCGGCCGCCGCCGTCCGCATGGCCATGACGGGCGGCCTGGGCGGCTGGCTGGCGGCCCTCTTCATCGCGCAGGCGCTGCATGCGCTGACCTTCGCCACGCACCACACGGCCTGCATCGCCATGATCACGCGCCACTTCCCCGGGCGGCTGCGCGCCCGCGGCCAGGCGATCTTCACCGTCACCGGCTACGGCTTCGGCGGGGTGCTGGGCGTGCTGGCAGGCGGGGCCATCGCATCCCGCTGGGGCTTCGAGCCCATGTTCGGGGCGGCCGCCCTGCTGGCGGTCATCGCGACGGCTTGCGCCTGGCGCGCCGAGCGTGCCGGGCGTCACAACACGGAATCCGCAACCTGAGTCATCATCACGGTGTGAGCACCGCAAAGCGTCTGGCCCGCTACGGTTGGGCCGCACCTTATTCACTGCTGGGACTGGCTTTCGGCCTGCTGGCCCTGCTGTCCGGCTCGACCGTGCGCCGCGCCGCCGGCTGCCTGGAGATCGGCGGCGGCGGGTTCGGCCGCCTGTTGCGCTGGCTGCCGGCGCAGTTGTCGTTCTCGGCCATCACCTTCGGCCACGTGATCCTGGGCGTCGACCACACCACGCTGGCGCAGCTGCGCGGCCATGAACACGTGCACGTGCGCCAGTACGAGCGCTGGGGCTTGCTGTACATCCCGGCGTACCTCGCATGCAGCCTGCTCGAGCTGCTGCGCGGCCGCAACCCCTACCGCGACAACTACTTCGAGCGCCAGGCGTACGGGGCGACCACGAAGTCGGCGTAATCCTACGCGCCCGCCCCCGGGCGGGCGACACGATGGAGGTTTCCGCAAGCAGGAGACCGCCATGCAGAAGAAACCCGCGGCCAAGGGCGCACCCGCCGCCGAGAAGCAACGCCAGCTGCAACGCGAGCAGGACCGCAAGGAGCCCGCAGCCAAGGGTGGGCGTGGCAAGGACAAGGAAAAGGAGAAGGCACCTCCGCCCACGGGCACCCGGCAGCAGCCGCAGGAGATGCCGGCCCAGCACCTGGAAAAACCCGGCCTCGAAGCCGACATGGCACTCAAGCCACGCTTCGTGGCGCCCGACTACCGCGGCAGCGGCAAGTTGAAGGGCATGGTGGCGCTGATCACCGGTGGCGACTCGGGCATAGGCCGTGCCGTGGCCGTGCTGTACGCGCGTGAGGGCGCCGACGTGGCGATCGTCTACCTCAGCTCGCACGTAGACGCCCAGGAAACCCGGCGCCATGTCGAAAAGGAAGGCCGCCAGTGCCTGCTGATCGCGGGTGACGTGAAGGACTCGGCGTTCTGCAAGCAAGCGGTGGAGCGGACCATCGAAGAGTTCGACCGGCTCGACGTGCTGGTGAACAACGCCGCTTTCCAGCTGCACGCGCACGACCTGAAGGACATCACCGACGAGCGGCTGAGGGAAACCTTCGAGACCAATATCTACGGCTACTTCTACATGGCGCGCGCCGCGGTGGCGCACATGAAGGAAGGCGCGAGCATCATCAACACCAGCTCGGTGGTGTCCTTGCGCGGCAGCAAGGAGCTGCTGGACTATTCGGCGACCAAGGGGGCCATCAATGCCTTTACCCTGTCGCTGGCATCCAGCCTGGCCGACAAGGGCATCCGGGTGAATGCGGTGGCGCCCGGCCCGGTGTGGACCCCGCTGAACCCGGCCGATCGCAGTGCCGAGGAGATCACCGAGTTCGGCAAGAAGACGGTGTTCAAACGGCCGGCGCAGCCGGAGGAGCTGTCGCCGGCGTACGTATTCCTGGCGTCGCCGGTGACGGCGAGCTATATCACGGGGATGATCCTGCCGGTGACCGGCCAAGTCGGGACATAGCCACAGCCGCGTTACACTCATCGCTGCGCCTACCCGCGCAAACCCGTGGGACAAGCTGGCTACCCGCCGGCGAGTCCGACTTTCGAACCCTGTGCGCGACATAATCGCGCGGAGCGACAACGAATGAGCCAGCAACAGGCCTTGCGTCTGCATGTGCCCGAGCCCTCCGGGCGACCCGGATGCGCGACGGACTTCTCCTATCTCCACGTTTCCGCCGCCGGCCAGGTCCGAAGACCGCCTGTAGACACCAGCCATTTCGACACCGAAGACCTGGCGTACAGCCTCGTCCGCGTGCTCGACCAGGAAGGCAAGGCCGTGGGCCCTTGGGACCCGAAGCTCGAGCCCGTGACCATGCGCCGCGGCCTGCGCGCCATGATGAAGACGCGCATCTTCGACGCCCGCATGCTGATTGCGCAGCGCCAGAAGAAGATCTCGTTCTACATGCAGTGCCTGGGCGAAGAGGCCATCGCCATCGCCCACGCCTTCGCGCTGCAGCAGGGCGACATGTGCTTCCCCACTTACCGCCAGCAGGGCCTGCTGCTGTGCCGCGACGACGTGTCGATGATGGAGCTGATGTGCCAGCTCATGAGCAACGAGCGCGACGTGATGAAGGGCCGCCAGCTGCCGGTGATGTACTCGTACAAGCGCGCCGGCTTCTTCAGCATCTCGGGCAACCTCGGCACGCAGTTCGTGCAGGCCGTGGGCTGGGCCATGGCCTCGGCGATCAAGGGCGACACCAAGATCGCATCGGGCTGGATCGGTGACGGCGCCACCGCCGAAGCCGACTTCCACACCGCGCTCACCTTCGCGCACGTGTACCGCGCACCGGTGATCCTGAACGTCGTCAACAACCAGTGGGCCATCTCGACCTTCCAGGCCATTGCTGGCGGTGAGTCCACCACCTTCGCAGCGCGCGGCGTGGGCTGCGGCATCGCGTCGCTGCGGGTCGACGGCAATGACTTCCTCGCGGTGTACGCCGCCTCGCAATGGGCCGCCGAGCGCGCCCGCAGCAACCTGGGCCCGACGCTGATCGAATGGGTCACCTATCGCGCAGGCCCGCACTCGACTTCGGACGACCCCAGCAAGTACCGCCCGGCGGACGACTGGGAGCGCTTCCCGCTGGGCGACCCCATCGAGCGCCTGAAGACGCACCTGGTGAGCCTGGGCGAGTGGTCCGAGGCGCAGCACAAGCAGGCGCAGCAGGAGCTGGAAGCCGAAGTGGCTGCCGCGCAGAAGGAAGCCGAGAGCTACGGCACGCTGCTGGACGGCCACACGCCGAGCGCGGCGACGATGTTCGAGGACGTCTACGCCGAAATGCCCGAGCACCTGCGCGTGCAGCGCCAGCAACTGGGAGCCTGAACGCCATGTTGACCAAGACCAAAGAACCGGCCCAGGCTGTGGACGCCCCCACCAAGCCGATGACGATGATCCAGGCGCTGCGCTCGGCGCTGGACGTGATGATGGAGCGCGACCCCAACGTGGTGGTGTTCGGCCAGGACGTGGGCTACTTCGGCGGCGTGTTCCGCGTCACCGAAGGGCTGCAGGCCAAGTACGGCACGTCGCGCTGCTTCGACGCGCCCATCAACGAGGGCGGCATCGTGGGCGTGGGCGTCGGCATGGCCGCGTACGGCCTGCGGCCGGTCGCCGAGATCCAGTTCGCCGACTACTTCTACCCGGCGGCCGACCAGATCATCTCGGAGGCAGCGCGCCTGCGCAACCGCTCGGCGGCCGACTTCACCTGCCCCATGACGATCCGCATGCCCTGCGGCGGCGGCATCTACGGCGGACAGACGCACAGCCAGAGCCCGGAAGCGATCTTCACGCACGTGTGCGGCCTGCGCACCGTGATGCCGAGCAACCCGTACGACGCCAAGGGCCTGCTGATCGCGGCCATCGAATGCGACGACCCGGTGATCTTCCTGGAGCCCAAGCGCCTGTACAACGGCCCGTTCGACGGCCACCACGACCGCCCGGTGGTGCCGTGGTCGAAGCACCCGATGGGTGAGGTGCCCGAGGGCTACTACCGCGTGCCGCTCGACTCGGCTTCGGTGGTGCGCGAAGGCAAGGACCTCACCGTGATCACCTACGGCACCATGACGTGGGTGTCGCAGTGCGCGGCCGAAGAGACCGGCATCGACGCCGAGATCATCGACCTGCGTTCGATCTGGCCGATGGACGCGCAGACCGTGATCGAGTCGGTCAAGAAGACGGGCCGCTGCGTCGTGGTGCACGAAGCCACGCGCACCAGCGGCTTCGGCGCCGAGCTGGTGGCCATCGTGCAGGAGGCCTGCTTCTACCACCTGGAAGCGCCCATCGAGCGCGTGGCGGGCTGGGACACGCCGTACCCGCATGCACAGGAGTGGCTGTACTTCCCCGGCCCCGACCGCGTAGGCGCCGCGTTCAAGCGCGTGATGGAGGGGAGCTGAGCATGGGCACGTACACCATCAAGATGCCGGACATCGGCGAAGGCATTGCCGAAGTGGAGCTCGTCGAGTGGCGCGTGAAGCCGGGCGACGAGGTGCAGGAGGACCAGGTACTGGCCGATGTGATGACCGACAAGGCGACGGTGGAGATCCCGTCGCCGGTGAAGGGCAAGGTCTCGGCGCTGAATGCGAAGCCGGGTGAGATGGTGCCGGTGGGGACGGTGATCGTCGAGCTGGAGGTGGCAGGCGCGGGCAATGTGAAGGACAAGGACAAGGACAAGGAAAAGGCGAAGGCGGTGCAGGCTGCGGCTGTGATGCTGGAAGCAAAGACGATTGCCGCACCGGATCCCGCTGCCGCTACGCCGCCTGCGCCTGTTGCTCCGCCAGTCGCCACACGGCCCCCGATGCGCGACCCCGGCGAAAAACCCATCGCCTCGCCCGCCGTGCGCCGCCGCGCCTGGGAACTCGGCATCGAACTGCAGTTCGTGCATGGCAGTGGCGCTGCCGGCCGCATCACGCACGAAGACCTCGACGTCTACCTCGCTTCGCGCGGCCAGCCCATGTCGGGCGGCGCCGCGGCGCGCTACCAGCAGAAGCACGGCGAAGAAGCGGTGCCGGTGATCGGCCTGCGCCGCCAGATCGCGCAGAAGATGCAGGAGGCCAAGCGCCGCATCCCGCACTTCAGCTACGTCGAGGAAATCGACGTGACCGAGGTGGAGAACCTGCGCAAGCAGCTCAACGAGCGCTACGCCGCCAGCCGCGGCAAGCTCACCATGCTGCCGCTGATCGCGCGCGCCGTCGTGCTGGCCATCGAGCAGTTCCCGCAGATGAACGCGCGCTTCGACGACGATGCGGGCGTGGTCACGCGCTTCCAGCCCGTGCACCTGGGCGTGGCGGCGCAGACGCCCAACGGCCTGATGGTGCCGGTGCTGCGCCATGCCGAGTCGCACGACCCGTGGTCCTTCGCGCGCGAGATCGCGCGGCTGGCCGAAGCGGCGCGCACCGGCAAGGCGACGCGCAACGAGCTGACCGGCTCGACGATCACGATCACCAGCCTCGGCGCGCTGGGCGGCATCGTCACCACGCCGGTCATCAACCATCCGGAGGTGGCGATCATCGGCGTCAACCGCATGGTGGAGCGCCCCGTGCTGCGCAGCGGCGGCGTGGTCGGGCGCATGATGATGAACCTGTCGTCGTCGTTCGACCACCGCGTGGTCGACGGCATGGACGCGGCCGAGTTCGTGCAGGCGATCCGCATGCTGCTGGAGACCCCGGCGATGCTGTTCGTGGAGTGACCGGCGCATGAAGACTGTTCACACCACCCTGCTGGTCATCGGCGGCGGCCCGGGCGGCTACGTCGCGGCGATCCGCGCCGGGCAGCTCGGCGTGCCGACGATGCTGGTCGAAGGCGACCGCCTCGGCGGCACCTGCCTCAACATCGGCTGCATCCCTTCGAAGGCGCTGATCCACGTGGCCGCGGAGTTCGAGAAGGCTTCGCACTTCGCCGGCGGTTCGCCCATCGGCATTCGCGCTTCGGCGCCCACCATCGACCTGGCGCAGGCGCACCGCTGGAAGCAGGGCGTCGTGGGCAAGCTCACCGGCGGCGTCGGCATGCTGCTCAAGAAGAACGGCGTGCAGGTCGTCAAGGGCTTTGCGCGCATCGTCGACGGCAAGAGCGTCGACGTCGAGCCGCGCGACGGCGAGCCGATGCGCATCACCTGCGACCACCTGCTGCTGGCTACCGGGTCCGAAGCCGTCGCCTTGCCGAACCTGCCGTTCGGCGGGTCTGTGATCTCGTCGACCGAAGCGCTGGACCTGGACCCGAAGCCGGCCCACCTGGTGGTGGTGGGCGCGGGCTACATCGGGCTGGAGCTGGGCATCGCATGGCGCAAGCTCGGCGTGGACGTGCACGTGGTGGAAGCCACCGAGCGCATCCTGCCGGCGTACGACGAAGAGCTGACGCGGCCGGTGATGGCCACGCTGAAGAAGCTGGGCGTGGTGCTGCACCTGGCCTGCACGGCCGAAGGGCTCAGCGCCAACGGCGACGGCCTGCGCGTGCGCAGCCGCAATGCCGACGAGTACGTGCTGCCGGCCGACAAGGTGCTGGTGGCTGTCGGCCGCCGTCCGCGCACCGCGGGCTTCAACCTGGAGTCCTTGCAGCTCGACATGGCGGGCCGCGCGGTGAAGGTCGACGAGCAGTGCCGCACCTCGATGCGCAATGTCTGGGCCATCGGCGACATCACCGGCGAGCCGATGCTGGCGCACCGTGCGATGGCGCAGGGTGAGGTGGTGGCCGAAGTGATTGCGGGGCATCGCCACCGGTTCGCGCCGGCTGCCATTCCCGCGGTGTGTTTTACCGACCCCGAAGTGGTGACGGTCGGCCAGACCGCGGCCGAAGCCGGGCCGGACATCGTGACCGCGATGTTCCCCTTCGCCGCGAACGGTCGTGCGCTGAGCGTGGAGGGCAGCGAAGGCTTCGTGCGCGTCGTCGCACGCAAGGACAACCACCTCATCCTCGGCTGGCAGGCGGTGGGGCAGGGCGTGTCGGAGCTGGGTGCGGCGTTCTGCTACTCGATCGAGATGGGTGCCCGGCTGGAAGACGTGGGCGGCATCATCCATGCGCATCCGACGCTGGGCGAGGCGGTGCAGGAGTGTGCTTTGCGCGCGCTCGGCAGGGCCGTGCATATCTGAGCAGTTGTCATTGCGGGCTTGACCCGCAATCCATCGGGTTTTGCCCGCCACCCTGGATGCCGGATCGAGTCCGGCATGACAATGCTTGCATGCCCAAGACCCTGAAAATCGACTTCGTCTCCGACATCGCCTGCCCCTGGTGCGCCATCGGCCTCGCCTCGCTCGAAACCGCGCTCGCGCGCCTCGACGGCGAAGTGCAGGCCGAGCTGCACTTCCAGCCCTTCGAGCTCAACCCCCGGATGGGCCCGGAAGGCCAGGACGTCACCGAGCACCTCACGCAGAAGTACGGCTCCACGCCCGAGCAGCAGGCGGCCAACCGCGAGAACATCCGGCTGCGCGGCGAAGCGCTGGGCTTCACCTTCCGCAAGGAAGGGCGCGGCCGCATCTGGAACACGTTCGACGCGCACCGGCTGCTGCACTGGGCGGGACTGCAGGACAGTGCGAAGCAGCATGCGCTGAAAAGGGAATTGCTGAAGGCGTACCACGGCGAAGCGAAGAACCCGACCGACCCCGAGGTCCTGGCGTCAGCAGCCGAGGCCGCGGGACTCGACGCCAACGAGGCGAGCGAAGTGATCGCAACGGGGCGCTATGCCGGCGAAGTGCGCGAGAGCGAAGGGTTCTACACCGGCCACGGCATCCAGGCCGTGCCCTCGGTGATCGTCAACGACCAGCACCTGATCCAGGGCGGCCAGCCGCCCGAAGTTTTCGAGCAGGCCTTGCGGCAGATCGCCGCGGAGGTCTAGACGCCGTTGCGCGAGCGCTCGTTCACCGTCATCCAGAAGTCGTGCACCTGCCGCATCTTGCGGCGCAGCTCGTCGAAGTCGGTGGCCTTGCGCACGTAGCTGTTGGCGCCGCTGGCGTAGCAGGCGGCGATGTCGTTCTTTTCCGTGGACGACGAATGCATCACCACCGGCAGCGTCGCGGTGCGCGGGTCCTGCCGGATCGCCTTCAGCACTTCGAGCCCGTGCATGCGCACGAGCTTCATGTCCAGGATGACCAGCTTGGGCAGGTGCGAGGCGTCGCGCGCCGCATGCGCGCCGCGCGCCCACAGGTAGTCGAGCGCTTCGACGCCGTCGTTGGCGGTTGCGATCTGGGCCGGGTCGCAGCATTCGCTCAACGCCAGCACCGTGAGTTCCAGGTGGTCGGGGTTGTCGTCCACCACCAGTATCGATGCATCGCTCATGGGCGGACTCATTTTGTCACACCCCTTTGCCCAGCGACGCGCAGTATTCGATCAAGGCTTCGGTTTCCATCGACTTGTCGAAGACGCCGTCGCCGCCCAGTGCTTCGCACTGGCGCCGCACCTCGGTGCTGGCGGTGCCGGTGAGTACAACCATCTTCTGATCGGGGCGGCGCCCCTGCAGCGCGCGCAGCACGCCGAAGCCGCTGCCGCCGCCGGGCACCAGCACCAGGTCGACGATGGCGATGTCCCATTCGTTGGCCGGGTCCTTCAGCCACGCGACCGCCGCTTTTTCGTTGGTGGCGAAGCCGGCGGTGTGGATGTCTCCGAGCTCCGCGAGCGCCTCGACCAGGCTCTCGCGGATGGCTGTGTTGTCCTCGACTACGAAGGCCTTGAGGGCCAAGACACGTCTCCTCGGGCTAGCCGGGCATTTTGCCCGGAAGGAGACCGGTCGTGTTGCCTAGCCTGCACTCACGGCGATGCGGCGCGGCTTGGCCTCCTCGGCCTTGGGGATGTGCAGCTTCAGCACGCCATCCTTGAGCTGCGCGTCGATGCGGCTCGTGTCGAGCTCGCGGCTCAGGGTGAAGCGGCGCCGGTACGCGGCGACCTGTGCCTCGCCGTACACCAGCTCCATGCCTTCGGGGAAGGCCGAGGCGGCTGCGGCTTCGATGACGAGGGCTTCGTTGTCGACCCGCAGGTCCAGGCGCTCACGCGACACGCCCGGCAGGTCGGCCAGCAGCGTGATCCCGCTGGCGTCCTCGAACACGTCGACGGGGGGCACCACGTAGGACGGCTGGGTGGTTTCGGTCGGCTGGTTCTCGCGGTCCATGTCG
This sequence comes from Burkholderiales bacterium, assembly GCA_016213325.1. Taxonomy (GTDB): domain Bacteria; phylum Pseudomonadota; class Gammaproteobacteria; order Burkholderiales; family Burkholderiaceae_C; genus Ramlibacter. The sequence continues at coordinate 369,836 of JACRAY010000009.1, forward strand.
TATCTCCTTCAGTTGACGGTGATGCGGCGGGGTTTGGACGACTCGCGCTTGGCCACGCTCACGCGCAGGATGCCGTCGCGGTAGCTCGCCTCGACTTTCTGCGGGTCGGCGTCCTCGGGCAGGCTCACCACGCGCCGGAAGCGGCCGGTGAAGCGCTCGCTGGCGTACAGGTTGGTGCGCTCGCGGTCTTCGGGCAGCTGGCTGGCGCGCTCGCCCGCAATGATGAGCAGGCCGCGGTCGACCGAAAGTTCCAGCTTGTCGGCGTCGAGGCCGGGCGCAAGCGCCATGACCTCCACGCTGTCGGGCGTGGCGCCGACGTTGAGCACGGGGAAGCCTGCGCCCTGCTGGCCGCGGATGCTGGTGCGGTCGGCGGGGCCGAAGGCCTGGTCGACCAGGCCCTGCAGGCGGTTGAGTTCCGCGAAGAGGTCCGCGGAAGATCGGAAAAAGCCGTTCATGGCAACTCCTTTCGTTTCGCGTTGAGACAACGGCGAACCCGAATTAGGGGCGCCCCGCGGGGTCTTCAAGACCCCTGTGCGCGTGCCAGCAGGATGGGGGCGGACGACGCCAGCATGGCCGCGCCGGATGCCGTCAGCAGGCCCAGCACCACCTTGCGGAAGCCCGCTTCGCTGATGCCGATGTAGACCCGCCGGCCGGCCAGCGACGGCAGGATGATGGCCGGCACCACCATCAGGAACAGCGGCAGCATGTTGGCCGTGACGATGCCGGTGCCGAGGTAGGCCGCAAAGGTCACGGCCAGCGCCACCAGGTTGAAGTTCTGGATCACCGAGCGCTGGTGGTCCTTCTCGAAGCCGCGCAGCGTGCACCACAGCGTGGGTACCACGCCGGTGGAGCCGCCCAGCCCGCCCATCACGCCGCCCGCGGCGCCGGCCGCATAGTCGCCCGCGTGTGGCTCGCCGTGCCCGATGTGCGGGAAGCGCGACGAGAAGAACATCAGCGGGCAGAACACCACCAGCAGGGTGCCCAGCACGGCCTTGAACATCGGCGTGTCCAGTTGCGGCAGCAGCCACAGGCCCAGTGGCAGGCCCACCATGGCGCCGGCCAGGAAAGGCAGGACCGGCTTCCATTCGATGCGGCGGCGCATGGTGACGGCGGTGAAGGCCTGGCCGGCCAGGGCGCCGAAGACGCCCAGGGCCGCGGTCAGGCGCGGCTCGAGCACCCAAGCCCAGATGGCGATGGCCGTCATCGCGAAGCCGAAGCCCGACAGGCCCTGGATGAAGCCGGCGATGGCGGCGCCGAGGATGATGATGAGGAGGGTGGTGAGGTCCAACTACTCGTACGCCGACATCGGCACGCAACTGCAGAACAGGTTGCGGTCCCCGTACACGTTGTCCACCCGCCCGACCGGCGGCCAGTACTTGGCATGGCGCTTGTCGCCCAGCACCGCAGCACCCACCTCACGCGGATAGGCATGGGTCCACTCGCCCTTCAGCAGCGCCAGCGCCGTATGCGGCGCATGCTTCAGCGGGTTGTCCTCCTGCGGCCACTCGCCACGCTCCACGCGGCGAATTTCCTCGCGGATGGCGATCATCGCTTCGATGAAACGGTCCAGCTCGTCCAGCGTCTCGCTCTCGGTCGGCTCCACCATCAGCGTGCCCGGCACCGGGAAGCTGAGCGTGGGCGCATGGAAGCCGTAGTCGATCAGGCGCTTGGCCACGTCTTCGGCCGTCACGCCGCTGGTTTCCTTCAGCGGCCGCAGGTCCAGGATGCATTCGTGCGCCACGTGGCCGTTGGGGCTGGCATACAGCGTGGGGTAGTGGTCGCGCAGGCGTGCGCTGACGTAGTTGGCGCTCAGGATCGCGGTCTCCGTCGCGCGCCGCAGGCCTGGCTCGCCCATCATGCGGCAGTACATCCAGCTGATGGGCAGCACGGCCGCATTGCCCAGCGGTGCGGCCGACACCGCGCCCACCGGGTGCTCGGGCAGGCCGCCCGCCTTGTGGCCGGGCAGGAACGGCACGAGGTCTTCCACCACGCACACCGGGCCCACGCCCGGCCCGCCGCCGCCATGCGGGATGCAGAAGGTCTTGTGAAGGTTCAGGTGGCTCACGTCGCCGCCGAACTCGCCCGGCGCCGCTACGCCCACCAGCGCGTTCATGTTGGCGCCGTCCACGTACACGCGGCCGCCGTGCTGGTGGACCATCTCGCACAGCTCCAACACCCGCGTCTCGAACACGCCGTGCGTGCTGGGGTAGGTGATCATGATGCAGGCGAGGTTGGCGCTGTGCTGCTCGCACTTGGCGCGCAGGTCCGCCATGTCGACGTTGCCGTTGGCATCGCACGCCGTCACCACCACCTGCATGCCCGCCATCTGCGCGCTGGCCGGGTTGGTGCCGTGCGCGGACGAGGGGATCAGGCAGATGTTGCGGTGGCCGTTGCCCTTGCTTTCATGCCACGCCTTGATGGCCAGCAGCCCGGCGTACTCGCCCTGCGAGCCCGCATTGGGCTGCAGGCTGATGCCCGCATAGCCGGTGGCTTCGCACAGCCACGCGCGCAGCTGCTCGTCGAGCTCGGCATAGCCTTGCAGCTGGTCGCGCGGCGCGAACGGGTGCACGTGCGCGAACTCGGGCCAGGTGATGGGGATCATCTCGCTGGTGGCGTTCAGCTTCATGGTGCAGCTGCCCAGCGGGATCATGCTGCGGTCCAGCGCCAGGTCCTTGTCGGACAGCGCGCGGATGTAGCGCAGCATGCCGGTTTCGCTGTGGTGCGTGTTGAACACCGGGTGCGTGAGGAAGTCGCTGGAGCGGCGCAGCGGCGCCGGGATCAGGGGCTCGATTCCCTTCTCAAATGCGGCCAGGTCGGGCAGCGATTGTCCCGGCCGGGCGAAGAACGACCACAGCAGCTTCAGGTCGTCGCGCGTCGTCGTCTCGTCCAGCGCGATGCCGATGGCGGTGCCGGACAGGCGGCGCAGGTTGGCGCGCGCGGCGTGCGCGCGGCTGGCGATCATCTCGGTGGCTTCGCCGGTCTGCACGGCCACGGTGTCGAATGCGCTGTCCGACCAGAGCTCCCAGCCCATCTGGCCGAGGCCTTTGGCCAGTGCCGCGGTGTAGCTGGCGACGCGCTGCGCGATGCGCTTGAGCCCCTGCGGCCCGTGGTACACGGCGTACATGCTCGCCATCACCGCCGGCAGCACCTGCGCCGTGCAGATGTTGGACGTGGCCTTCTCGCGGCGGATGTGCTGCTCGCGCGTCTGCAGTGCGAGGCGGTAGGCCGGGTTGCCGTGCGTGTCGACGCTGACGCCGACCAGCCGGCCCGGCATCGAGCGCTTGTAGTCGTCGCGGCAGGCGAGGAAGGCCGCGTGCGGGCCGCCGGCGCCCATCGGCATGCCGAAGCGCTGCGTGTTGCCCACCACGATGTCGGCGCCCCATTCGCCGGGCGGTGCCAGCAGCACCAGCGACAGCAGGTCGGCGGCGACGATGAAAGCGGCCTGCTTCGCATGCGCCTGCTCCACGTAGGGGCGCATGTCGTGGATCATGCCGCTGGTGGACGGGTACTGCGCCAGCACGGCGAAGTAGTCGTTCTCTTCCATCAGCTTGGGCGCGAAGCCCACGATCACGTTGATGCCCAGCGGCGCGGCGCGCGTCTGCACCACCTCGATGGTCTGCGGGTGGCAGTCGCCCGCCACGATGAAGTTGTTGCTCTTCGACTTGACGCTGCGCTTCGCCAGCGTCATCGCCTCCGCCGCCGCAGTCGCTTCGTCGAGCATCGACGCATTGGCAATGGGCATGCCCGTCAGGTCGCACACCATGGTCTGGAAGTTCACCAGCGCTTCCATCCGCCCCTGGCTGATCTCGGCCTGGTAGGGCGTGTAGGCCGTGTACCAGGCGGGGTTCTCCAGCACGTTGCGCAGGATGACGCCCGGCGTGTGGGTGCCGTGGTAGCCTTGGCCGATGAAGCTCTTGAAGACCTGGTTGCGCTGCGCGACGCTGCGCAACTCCTTCAGCGCCGCCGCCTCGGTCACGGGCGCCGGCAGCTTCATGGCCGAGGCGCGCGCGATGGAGCGCGGCACGATGCTGTCGATCAGCGCGCGGCGCGAGGCTTCGCCGATGACCGAGAGCATGTGCTGCTCGTCGGCTTCCTCGATGCCGATATGGCGCGGGATGAATTCTTCGTGGTTCTCCAGCTCGCCGAGCGGCCGGGCGGATTGCATGAGCATTTACGAATTGGCTTTCACGAATTTCTGGTACTCGGGCTCGTCCATCAGGCGGTCGAACTCCGCCATGTCGGTGATCAGGATGGTGAAGAACCAGCCCTTGCCCATGGGGTCCTTGTTGGCGATGGACGGGTCCGCGCGCAGCTCCTCGTTGACCTCGGTCACCTCGCCGGCCACCGGCATGTAGATGTCGGCTGCCGCCTTGACCGACTCGACCACGCCCGCGACCTCACCCTGCTTGAACACCTTGCCCACTTCCGGCAGGTCGACGAACACCACGTCGCCCAGCGCGTCCTGCGCATGCAGCGTGATGCCGACGACCGCGGACTCGTGGTCTTCGAGCTGGATCCATTCGTGCTCCGGCGTGTACTTGACGGTCATGGGACATCTCCTTCGTTGGGTGGGGGTGGCAGTGGCAGTGGCTAGCCGCGGTGGTAACGAGGTGGGACGAAAGGCATGGGGGCCACCTGCATGGGCACGGGCTTGCCGCGGACGATGGCGTTGACTTTGGTGCCGATGACGGCGTGTTGCGGGGTGACGTAGGCCATGGCGATGGGCTTGTCGATGGTGGGGGCCAGGAGGCCGCTGGTGACTTCGCCTATCGCAGCTGGGGTTTCACCCCAGCCTACAAGTGGTGTGTGGTCGCGCACAGGGACTCGCTCAAGGGCAACAAGTCCGACGCGCTTGCGCTCGAGCGGCACGCTGCCGTCGAGCTGGCCCAGCACCTTGGCTGCACCCGGGAACCCGCCTTCGCGCGCGCCGCCGGTGCGGCGCACCTTCTGCATCGCCCAGAGGAGGCCGGCTTCCACCGGAGTAGTGGTTGTGTCGATGTCGTTGCCGTACAGGCAGAGGCCGGCTTCGAGCCGCAGTGAGTTGCGTGCTCCGAGGCCAATGGACTTCACTTCGGGCTGCGCGAGCAGGTCGCGCGCGAATGCCTCGGCCCGATTGGCGGGCACCGAGATCTCGAATCCATCTTCACCCGTGTAGCCGCTGCGCGTGACGAAAAGATCCTGGAAGGCGCCACCTGTCATGAAAACGAGCTGCTCGACGCCCGGCACCAGGCGCTGGAGCGCGTCGACAGCTTTCGGCCCCTGCAGCGCCAGCAGCCCGCGCTCGGGCATGGGGATCACCTGGCACTTGCTGCCGATGCGTTCCTGGATATGGGCGATGTCGCCCGCCTTGCACGCGCCGTTGACGATCACGAACAGGTCTTCACCGCGGTTGAAGAACATCAGGTCGTCGATGATCGTGCCTTCGTCCGTCAGCAACAGGCCGTAGCGCTGCTTGCCCACGGGCAGGTCGATCACGTCCACCGGCATCAGCGTCTCGAACGAGGCGGCGGCATCGGGGCCGGCCAGCCGCAGCTGGCCCATGTGCGACACGTCGAACAGGCCGGCGGCCTGGCGGGTGTGCTTGTGTTCGGCCATCAGGCCGGTGGGAAATTGCACCGGCATGCTGTAGCCGGCAAACGGGACCATGCGGGCACCCAGTTCCACATGCAGGGCATGCAGGGGCGTCTTCAGGAGCTGGGCTTCAGGGACGGCCAAGATCGGCTTTCTCCAGGGGCTAAGGGCCATGGTACTGCACCATGGGCGGCCCCTGCTGTCCGCTTTACCTGAGAGATTCACCCTTGACGGGTTTGCTCCTTCGGTGGGCCAAAAGATGGCCTCTCTCCAGCAAGGTGGCACCCCGGCGATGCGGGGTGCTTGTCAGTCCTGGGTACCTGAGCGTTGTTGCGCCTTCGGTGGCCTTCCGCAAGGGGAGGCTCTCTCCTGACGGGGCGATTGTAAACGTTGCGCTGGCTCAACATGCGTCGCAGGACGCGCACCTACATTGATTCCACACACATCGAAAGGAAGGGGCCATGCGCAAGCAACTCGTGTTGGCATTCATGGTGAGTCTGGCCGCTGCGGCGGCAGGCGCCCAGTCCATGGGAGGCGTGCAAACCACCGGCAGCCGGCTGCAGCTCTGGCTGGATTCCAAATTCAGCTATGCGGGCGTGGATTTCGCCAGTGGCTGCTACTTCATGAACAGCCATGACGCCAAAGGCCGCGCGCTCTTCATCAGCTGCCCCGACGGGAGCTCGCTCAAGCTGCTCGGGAAGGCGCGCGTGGAAGGCGACCGGCTTTGCGTCGAGTTCCCTGCGCCGGCCGGGTCCGAGTGCTTCACGTGGCACATGATGCCCGACGGCCGCTTCCAGCAACGCCGCGACCCCATCGTGACGGCAACGGGCTACATCCTATCGGTCGTTCCGCAATGAGAATGCGCGTCAGCGGGAGCGCAGCTTGGGCAGCGCTCGCTGACCATCCCTACATGTTGACGTAGTTCGGCCCGCCGCCTCCTTCAGGCGGAATCCAGACGATGTTCTGCGTCGGGTCCTTGATGTCGCAGGTCTTGCAGTGCACGCAGTTCTGCGCGTTGATCTGCAGCCGGTCGGCGCCGTTTTCGGCCTTCACGAACTCGTACACACCCGCCGGGCAATAGCGGCTCTCGGGCCCGGCGTACTTGGCCAGGTTGACCTGCACCGGAATGGAAGCGTCCTTCAGCGTCAGGTGCGGCGGCTGGTCTTCCGAATGGTTGGTGTTGGAGACGAACACCGACGACAGGCGGTCGAAGGTGAGCTTGCCGTCGGGCTTCGGGTAATCGATGGGCTTGCACTCGGCCGCGGGCTTCAGGTAAGCGTGGTCGGGCTTGTCGCGGTGCATCGTCCAGGGCATGCGGCCACGGAACAGGTATTGCTCGATGCCGTTCATGATGGTGGCGGGCCACAGCCCCTTCTTGAACCAGGCCTTGAAGTTGCGCGCCTTGTTCAGCTCGTCGTGCAGCCACGACTGCTCGAACAGCTCGGGGTAGGCCGCCAGTTCGTCGTGCTGGCGCCCGGCCTGGATCGCGCGGTAGGCCGCCTCGGCGGCCAGCATGCCGCTCTTGATGGCGGCGTGGCTGCCCTTGATGCGGCTGGCGTTGAGGTAGCCGGCGTCACAGCCCACCAGCGCACCGCCGGGGAACACCTGCTTGGGCAGCGCCAGCAGGCCGCCTGCGGTGATGGCGCGCGCGCCATACGAGATGCGCTTGCCGCCTTCGAGGTACCAGCGGATGTTGCGGTGGGTCTTCCAGCGCTGCATCTCCTCGAACGGGCTCAGGTAGGGATTGGAATAATCGAGCCCGGTGATGAAGCCCAGCGTCACCAGGTTGCCTTCCATGTGGTAAAGGAAAGCGCCGCCGTAGGTGCGGTCGTCCAGCGGCCAGCCCGCCGTGTGCAGCACCATGCCCGGCTCGTGCTTCTTCGGGTCGACTTCCCACAGTTCCTTCACGCCCAGCGCGTAGGTTTGCGGGTCGCGCCCCTCGTCGAGCTTGTAGCGTGCGATCAGCCGGCGGCCCAGGTGGCCGCGCGCGCCTTCGGCGAAGATCGTGTACTTGGCATGGAGCTCCATACCCAGCTGGAAGTTGTCGGTGGGCTCGCCGTCCTTGCCGATACCCATGTTGGACGTGGCCACGCCCTTGACCGATCCGTCTTCGTTGTACAGCACCTCCCCGGCGGGAAAGCCCGGGAAGATTTCGACGCCTACCGCTTCCGCCTGTGCGCTAAGCCAGCGCACGAAGTTGCCCAGGCTGATGACGTAGTTGCCGTGGTTCTGGAAGCATTCCGGCAGCATGAAGTTGGGCACGCGGAACGAACCGTCCTTGCCCAGGAACACCATGGCGTCGTCGGTCACCGGCTGCGTCAGCGGCGCACCGCGCGCTTTCCAGTCGGGGATCAGTTCGTCGATGGCGCGCGGGTCCATCACGGTACCCGCCAGGATGTGCGCGCCGGGCTCGGAGCCCTTTTCGAGCACCACCACCGAGATTTCGGTGCCGTGCTCGGCGGCCAGCTGCTTCAGGCGGATGGCGGTCGAGAGGCCGGCAGGGCCGCCCCCGACCACGACCACGTCGTATTCCATGGCTTCGCGGGGGCCGAACTGGGCGAGGATTTCTTCGTTGGTCATGCGCCATTTTATTCGGCGGTCGTGCAGAATCGAACGAACGTGCAGATCGATTTAGACGGGAGTCCCCAGTGAGCTACAGCATCGACCTTTCGGGCCGTGTCGCCTTCATTACAGGCGCCTCGGGCGGCCTGGGCGCGCAATTCGCCCGGGTGCTCGCCCGCGCGGGGGCCGCCGTGGTGCTGGCTTCGCGACGGGTGGAGAAACTGAAGGACCTGCGTGCCCAGATCGAAGGCGAGGGCGGCGACGCGCACGTGCTGGCGCTGGACGTGACCGACATCGACAGCATCAAGGCGGCAGTGGCGCACGCCGAGACCGAAGTGGGCTCCATCGACATCCTGGTCAACAACTCGGGCGTCAGCATCACGCGGCGCATCCAGGAGGTGGACGAGCAGGAGTTCGACTTCGTGTTCGACACCAACGTCAAGGGCGCCTTCTTCGTCGCGCAGGAAGTCGGCAAGCGAATGCTGGCGCGCGCACAGGGCGCGGCGCCGGGTACCTTCACCGGCGGGCGCATCGTCAACGTCGCCTCGATGGCAGGCATCCGTACGCTGCCGCAGATCGGCGTGTACGCCATGAGCAAGGCCGCGGTGATCCAGATGACCAAGGCCTTCGCGCTCGAATGGGGGCGCTTCGGCATCAACGTGAACGCGCTGTGCCCGGGCTACATCGACACCGAGATCAACCACCACCACTGGTCCACCGAGCAGGGCCAGCGGCTCATCGCCATGCTGCCGCGCAAGCGCCTGGGGCGCCCCGAGGACCTGGATGCGCTGATCGTGCTGCTGGCGTCCGACCAAAGCCACTTCGTCAACGGCGCGGTGATCGCGGCCGACGACGGGTTTGCCATCTGACCTTCATGAGATTCGATTTACCCGAGAAGAAGAAGCTCGTCCACCAGATGACCATGCCCATCCGCTGGGGCGACATGGACGCGATGGGCCACGTGAACAACACGCTGTACTTCCGCTACCTGGAGGTGATCCGCATCGAATGGATGCGGTCGGTGGGCTGCAACATGAGCCCCGACGGCGAGGGGCCGGTGATCATCAATGCGTTCTGCACCTTCCACAAGCAGCTGGAGTACCCGGGCGAGGTGCTGGCGAAGTACTACGTGAGCGACCCGGGGCGCTCGACTTTCGAGAGCTGGTGCACGCTGGAGCGTACGGACACGCCCGGCGTCGTCCATTCCAGCGGCGGTGCGACGACGGTGTGGGTGGACTTTCCGAAGCAGAAGTCGGTGCCCATGCCGGAGTGGTTCCGGGCGTTGCTCGAGTAGCTACTTCTTCGCCTTCGGCACCCGACCCATCAAGTAGAACTCCGCATTCGGCATCATGTTCGAGAAGTTCGCGATGCGGTTCGACATGCCGAAGAAAGCCGTGATGGCCGCGATGTCCCAGATGTCCTCGTCGTCGAAGCCGTGCGCATGAAGCGGCGCGAAGTCGGCTTCCCCGATCTCGTGTGACTGCAACGCCACCTTCATCGCAAAGTCGAGCATCGCGCGCTGGCGCGGCGTGATGTCGGCCTTGCGGTGGTTGACGGCCACCTGGTCGGCGACCAGCGGCTTTTTCTCGTAGATGCGCAGCAGCGCCCCGTGCGCCACCACGCAGTACAGGCACTGGTTGGCGCCGCTGGTGGCCACCACGATCATCTCGCGGTCGCCCTTGGTGAGCGAGCCGGTCTCCTTGAGCATCAGCGCGTCGTGGTAGTCGAAGAAGGCGCGCCATTCGGCCGGGCGGCGCGCCAGCGCGAGGAACACGTTCGGCACGAAGCCGGCCTTGTCCTGCACCTCGAGGATGCGGGCGCGCAAGTCGTCGGGCAGGTCTTTCAGTTCAGGCAGCGGATAGCGGTTCATGCTGGACATTATGTAGGCGGACATCTCGCCTTGAAACCGTTTGTGACAGCGCCAGCACACGGCCCAGCAAAGAGCCTATGGTCGCGCCATGTTGGTATCGCGTCGGCAAGGTTGGGTTTTTAGCGCTGGTCTCGTGCTCGGCATGGCCAGTGGCGCCGGCCTCTTGCTGGGCCTGCAGCACGTAGACCCCGCCATCCGCGTACTGGGCGAGGCGATTGCCATGCCGGCTTCCGTGGCATCGGCCAAGCCCGCGGCGGCCTGCGCTTTCGACCCGCTGGTGGCCGCCGCAGAAACCGGCCCCGACGGGCGCTTCCGCATCCAGTCCCAAGCCGTTGCTGCCTCCAGGGACGACCTGCCCGCCTATCTCGCTGTGGCAGAAGACGCGGCTGGCAAGGGCCGCCCGCGCGACGCCGAGACGGCCTACATCATCGCGTGCCGCATGGCGGGGCAGGTGGCCGGCGCGGATTCGCCGGAGCTGGCCGAAGCCAAGTACCGGCTGGCTTCGCACTACCTGTCGGTGGCGCCCAAGCTGTCGGTAACCGAAGGCTTTGCCGAAATCCAGCAACGCGCCGAGGCGCTGTTTGGCGAGAGCATCGACGTCTACGGCATGAAGCTGGGCATCGAGCACGAGAAGGCACGCCTTGCGGTGGCCGGGCTCAGTTCGATTCGAGAGGCGATGGCACGCGACGGTGAAGTGTGGTTCGGCTTGCCGCGCGAGCTGGTGGTGGCCAAGGTCGACGAGTACCAGGCGCTGGCGAAGAAGAAGAAGCCGAAGCCGAAGGTGGTGGAGGTCGAGACGGCCGATGCGCCGCCCGCCGTCGTGGCGCCGCCGACGCAGGCCATGGGCAATGCGTCGGCCGACTTCACAAGCCCTGGGTTCCCACGTACGCCTGAGCTCCTCACGCGGGAATGACTCAGGCCCCGGCCATCAGCTTGTGCACCAGGTCCGCGGTGGTGTTCGCGCGGTACTTGCGCATCAGGCGGGCCCGGTAGATCTCGACCGTGCGGTGGCTGATCGCGAGCGTCTTGCCGATTTCCTTGGACGTCATGCCGTCGAGCAGCCGCGCGGCCACTTCGCGCTCGCGCGCCGTCAGCTCCGCCTTGACCGGCCGTTGTGAGCTCAAGTCCTCGAACGACCAGATGCCCGACTCGTGCGGGTCTTCGCGGTTCAGCGCCCGCCCGGTCACGTGGCACCAGAACACGTCGCCGTCGGCGCGTTTCATGATGCGGTCGTCGGCGTACCGCCCGCTGGTGTTGAGGATGGGCGCCATGCGCGCACCGAGCCGCTCGTATTCGTCCACGCTGGGGTACAGCACCAGGAACGACTGCCCGACCAGGTTTTCCCGCGACCAGCCGAACATCTCGCACAATTGCTGGTTGCAGTCGACGATGGCGCGGTTCTTCGACACGCACAGGCCCACCGGGGCAAGGTCGAAGGCCAGGCGGTAGTCAACGTCCATCGGGGTTAGCTTCTACGAGTTACTACGTAACCAATTAGGTAGTATCGTAGCGGCAATCCGGCGCGCCCTTCCTCCGGGTTTCCATCAGGAGATTTCCAAAGTGAACAAGCTCTATCCCAACGCGGCCGCGGCGCTCGACGGCGTGGTGCGCAGCGGCCAGCTGCTGGCCGTCGGCGGCTTCGGCCTGTGCGGCATCCCCGAGGCGCTGATCGAGGCGCTGAAGGCGAGCGGCGTGATGGACCTGACCGTCATTTCCAACAACGCGGGTGTCGACGGCTTCGGCCTGGGCAAGCTGCTGGAGACGCGGCAGATCAAGAAGATGATCTCGTCGTACGTCGGCGAGAACAAGGAGTTCGAGCGCCAGTACCTGGCGGGCGAGCTGGAACTGGAGTTCACCCCGCAGGGCACTCTGGCCGAGAAGCTGCGCGCCGGCGGAGCGGGCATCCCGGCTTTCTTCACGAAGACTGGCGTAGGCACCATGGTCGCCGAAGGAAAGGAGCTGCGCGAGTTCGACGGCGAGACTTACGTGATGGAGCGCTCGCTGGTGCCCGACGTGGCATTGGTGAAAGCCCAGGTTGCGGACAAGAGCGGCAACCTGCGCTTCAACCTGACCGCGCGCAACTTCAACCCGGCCTGCGCGATGGCCGGCAAGGTGTGCATCGTCGAAGTGGAGAAGATCGTGGAAGTGGGCGAGCTGGCACCCGACGACATCCACCTGCCCGGCATCTATGTGCACCGGCTGGTGCTCAACGCCACTCCCGAAAAGCGCATCGAGAAGCGCACCACCCGCACGGCCTAAGGAGAACGACATGCCCTGGACCCAAGACCAGATGGCCGCGCGCGCGGCACAGGAACTGAAGGACGGCTACTACGTCAACCTCGGCATCGGCATCCCGACGCTGGTGGCCAACTTCACCGGCGACAAGGAGGTATGGCTGCAGTCCGAGAACGGCATGCTGGGCATCGGCCCGTTCCCCACCGAGGATGAAGTCGACGCCGACCTCATCAACGCCGGCAAGCAGACCGTGACCACCATCAAGGGCAGCTCGATCTTCGGCAGCCACGACAGCTTCGCCATGATCCGCGGCGGCAAGATCAACCTGTCGATCCTGGGCGCCATGCAGGTCAGCGAAAAGGGCGATCTGGCCAACTGGATGATTCCCGGCAAGATGGTCAAGGGCATGGGCGGCGCCATGGACCTCGTGGCCGGCGTGCCGCGCGTCATCGTGCTGATGGAGCACGTGGCGAAAAAGAAGGACGGCACCGAGGACATGAAGATCCTGCCCAAGTGCACGCTGCCGCTCACGGGCGTAGGCGTGGTGGACCGGATCATCACCGACCTGGGCGTTTTCGACGTGACACCGCAGGGCCTGTTCGTCGAGGAACTGGCGCCGGGCGTGACGTTCGACCAGGTGCAGTCCAAGACCGGCGTCGAGCTGATCCGGTGAACGTCCTCGAGTCGCTGTGGCGACTCGCAGCACTGCCGCCGGAAGCGCTGCACTACGCCCGGCTCGCGGGGGCTGACCCCGTCTTTCCGTCCAGCTTCGCGGTGGGCGCTGCCGGCCAGTCGACGCTGGCTGCCGCGGCGCTGGCTGCGTGCGAACTCGGCCACCAGCGCGGCGTGCCGCGGCAAGCGGTGGCGGTCGACATGACGCACGCAGCGGTCGAATGCACCGGCTGGTTCAGCATCGACGGCCAGGTGCCCGAGCTGTGGGACAGGTTCTCGGGCCTCTACCGCTGCAGCGACGGCTGGGTGCGGGTGCATGCGAATTTTGCGCACCATCGCGACGGCGCGCTGAAGCTGATGGGGCTGGACCCGGCCACAGCGGAGCGCGCCGATGCCGACCGCGCGATGCAATCGTGGCGCGCACTCGACTTCGAGCAGGCCGCGGCCGATGCCGGCCTGGTGGCCACTGCGCTGCGCACCTTCGACGAGTGGGACGCGAGCGAGCAGGGGCAGGCCATCGCCGCGCAACCGCTTTTCACCATCGACCGCATCGGCGATGCAGCGCCGCTGGCGCTGCCGCCGCTGGCCGGAGACCAGCGCCCGCTGGAAGGCATCCGCGTGCTGGACCTCACGCGCATACTCGCCGGCCCGGTGGGCGGACGCGCGCTGGCGGCTTACGGCGCCGACGTGATGCTGGTGAACTCGCCGCTGCTGCCCAACATCGAGGCGATCGCCGACACCAGCCGCGGCAAGCGGTCGGTGCAGGTCAACCTTCGCACCGAAGACGGCCGCCGGACGATGGACACGCTGCTGCGCGATGCGCACGTGTTCGTGCAGGGCTACCGGCCCGGCGGCCTGCAGGCGCTGGGCTTCGGCGCCGAGGAAGCCGCAGCGCAGCGCCCCGGCATCGTGTACGTCTCGTTGACTGCCTACGGCACGCGAGGCCCCTGGGCCAGGCGGCGCGGCTTCGACTCGCTGGTGCAGACCGCCACCGGCTTCAACCATGCCGAAGGCGTCGCACTCGCGGGCGGCAAGCCGCGGCCGCTGCCCATGCAGATGCTCGACGAGGCCACCGGCTACCTCATCGCCTTCGGCGCCGCAGCGGCGCTGCGCAGGCAGCAGCAAGAAGGCGGCAGCTGGCACGTGCAGGTGTCGCTGGCGCAGACGGGCCACTGGCTGCGCGGCCTGGGCCGCGTGGCCGTGCCAGAAGGCATGAAGAAGCCGGACTACGAGCCCTACCTGGAGACGGTGCCGTCCGGCTTCGGCGACTTGCGCGTCGTGCGGCACAGCGCGCAGTTGGCGCGCACGCCGGCGAAGTTCACGCGTCCCTCGGTGCCACCGGGCACCGACGCGCCGCGCTGGTGACGGCCGAGGTTGCACGCCGTTGCACTTGAGGCAGCCATGAAGGACGAACGGCGCTGACACCAGCATGCTCCGTTGCCTTTCAGTGGCGCAGCGGCACCGCACCCATGATGCAAGCTGTACTGGCTCAGCCTGCGGGCTGGAGAAATAGCATCATGTCTTCTCGCAAATCGATCTTCATGCTGGCCGCGCTCGCCGTGGCTTCGTTCAACGCGGCGGCCTGCTACACGGTGGTCGACCGCTCCAACCGCGTCCTGTTCCAGGGCGAGGACTCCCCCGTGGACATGAGCCGCGCCGTGAAGCCGCAAATCGACGCCCGCTTCCCCGGCGGCCACCTGATGTTCGACCTGGGGCGCTGCGAAGCCGTGCCCGTCGCGATGCTCGCGCGCCCGGCCGGTGTGCCGGCTGCGCCGAACACCGCGGTGATGGGCGCCGGGCCCGCCAACGGCAAGGTCGTGGCGACGGCGTCGACGTCCAGGCGTGCCCCTTCGTCTCCGCTGCTCACCGACCGGCGCACTGCCGAATCGATGAACCTGCCGTACACCGTGCTGCAAGGCAACGTGGTGGTGGTCGGTGCGACTGCGGCTTCGCGCGTGGACCTGCCGACCTTCAACGTGGTGCCGTCGCCGGTGGCGGCGACCGGCGCTGCGACCGTCATCACCGAGATGCACAACCCGCCGATGACGGTGGTGCAGCGCGGCGATGAGGTGACGGTCACCCGGCGTTAACCGCCTGCCTCTTGCCGCAGCTTGCGGATCTGCCGGTGCATGCGGAACGACATCATGCGGTTGCGCACCTGCATGGCCAGCCAGCGCAGGCGTGACTGCTCCTTCATGGTCCCCGCCAGCCCCTGCGGGTCGTCGTACACGCCCAGGAACTCCGGTGGCTTGCCGTCCACCGGCCGGCTTGGGACGATCATGGCCAGTGCATCGTTCTCGGCATCCCAGTCGGTCTGCCCGTCGAGGTGCACGCCGTAGCCGCTGCGCCAGCCGCGCCTTTGCACGGCTTCGCGCGCGGCGGCCAGGTACGGCGGGTCGTAGACATACTGGTCGGTGATGACCCAGCGGTTCGCAATCCACACTTCGACCACCGGCAGCACGAACTCGCCGCGGTCTTCGTCGACCAGGCCGCGGTACATGCGCGGTCCGATGGTGATCATGCGGATGCGCGCCGGGAAACCCGCCACGCGCAGCATTGCCTCGAACAGCGCGGCCTTGCTGTACCACCCGGCCGACCGGCGCTGCCCCAGCGTTACGCGCACCACCGTGCCCTGGCTGACCGGCGGCACGTCGAAGGGAATGGCCGCCACGTAGCGGCTGATGCTGAGGAGCTTCTCCTTGTCATTGCGGCTGAACTGCGTGACCGTCTGCACGCGCAGCCTGAGCCTGTCGTTGGCGAGGTTCAGCATGGGGGTGTCACCCAGCCAGCGTGACGGATCGTCGTCTTCCCCTTGCATGAACGCAGTTTCTCCTACAGCGGGCACGCTGTCATCGGGGCCAAATCAAGCAACGAAAGGAGTCCCCGCGATGAAGAAGGACAAGCAACCCCGCCGTGCCAGCAAGAAGGACGTGCCGCTGGCCAAGCTGCAGCCGCGCAGCGCCATGAACACGCGTGCCTCGGGCGGCGACAAGGAGAGCAACGAGCCGCTGCGCAAGCCCTTGAAAAGCAGCACGCGCTAGAACCTTCGGCTGAGGAATGGCGAGTCCCGCACGCCGAATCGCCACGGCACGTCGGCCGCCTTGCTGATGCCGATGCGGGGGCCCGCGACGATCGCCACGTCGTGCTCGCGTGCGACCACCTTGAACGGCTTGCGGTCCAGCCGCATGCCGTTCATGTCGTGCGTGATGCCCAGCGCCTGGCCCACGCGCCCCGGCCCCGCGCACAGCAGGCGAACGTCGTCCATGCCACGCCGCTCGCGCATCACGTCGATGCCGTGCAGCGGCTCGATGGCACGGATGAGGACCCCCGCACCGTGGCCTTGTTCACGGCACACGAAATTCAGGCACCAGTGGATGCCGTACGAGCGGTAGACGTAGGCACGCCCCGGCGGCCCGAACATCGCCTGGTTACGCAGCGTGGGCCCGCCGAAGCTGTGCGATGCCGGGTCTTCGCGGTCGTACGCCTCGGTTTCGACGATGCGCCCGCCGACGCCGTCGACCAGCAGCACGGCCCCGATGAGTTGCAACGCGACCGAATGCGAGTCGTCTTCGAAATCGTCAGGATGCAGCGTCTTTTGCATTCGAAAGTTGTAGTGCGGTGCGACCGAAAAGCCTGTATAAACAAACAGTACCGACCCACACCCATCACCGAATTGTCCCGTGTCCCGCGCCGCCTTGTTGAACCCCGGTCTGCTGCAGGTATGGCCTGCCAGCGAGCTGGCGCGCATCACCGAAAAGGTGGTGCCCACGGGCCACGCCGCGCTGGACGCGCAGTTGCCCGGCGGCGGCTGGCCGCTGGGCAGCATGGTCGAAGTGCTGCAGCCGCAGCCCGGGCAGCACGCCTGGCAATTGATCCTGCCGGCGCTGGCGCAGGCCGTGCGTGTTGAAGCCGGGCCCGTGGTCGTGGTGGGCGCACCGTTCGAGCCTTTCGGGCCCAGCCTGCAGGCGCAGGGCCTGCCGGGCGACCGCCTGCTGAAGATACAGGCCGACAAGCCGGCGGCGCGCCTGTGGGCGGCCGAGCAGGCGCTGCGTTGCGCCGAAGTGTCGGCGGTGGTCGCATGGCTGCCGAAAGCCAACGCCGCCGAGTTGCGCCGCCTGCACATGGCCGCGCAGCAGCAGGGGCGGCTGCTGTTCGTGTTCCGGCCCACCAGCGCGAAAACGCAGGCCACGCCGGCGCGGCTGCAGTTGCAGCTGGAAGGCGCGCAGGACCTGCAGGTTCGCATCCTGAAGCGCCGCGGCCCGCCGCTGCTGCAGCCGGTGAGCCTGCCTGCGCAGCCGCGCCGGTTGACGGCGTTGTTGCATGCGCGCAAGGGCAACGCAGCCACCCCCATCACCAGGAGCCGATCGCATGTTCTGGATCGCGTTGCAGCCCCCGCATGAAGACGAGAAGACCCCCTGGGGCTGGCGCGCATTGCAGTTCACGCCCCGGGTGTCTCTCGTCGACGAAGCGATAGCGCTGGAAGTCTCGGCCTGCGAAAGGCTGTGGGGCGGGCGCAAGCGGCTGCTGCGCAAGCTGTTCAAGTCGCCCGAAGGCCTGGCGCAACCTGCATGGGCCCATGGACCCACCGCCCTGGTGGCACTGGCCAAGCTGCGGCTGCAGCAACGCGGCGACGCCTTGCCCGCGCAACTGCCCGACGGCTTGCCGCTGGACGTGCTGTCGGCCACCGCAGCGCATCGCGGCATCCTGGAACGCATCGGCTGCCGCCAATGGGGGCAGCTGCGCGCGCTGCCGCGGGGCGGCCTGTCGCGCCGCTTCGGTGCTGCTCTGGTGGCTGCGCTGGATCGTGCGTATGGCGAGCAGCCGGAAAGCTTCGAGTGGCTCACGCTGCCCGAGAGCTTCGACGTGAAGCTGGAACTGCCCATGCTGGCCACCACCGCGCCCGAGTTGATGTGGTGCGGCCAGCGCCTGCTGACGCAGCTGCAGGTGTGGCTGCAGGCGCGCAACCAAGGGGTGCTGGCGTTCGAGCTGGAATGGACGCTGGACCTGAAGCGGCTGGACGGCAAGGTGCTGCCGCCCAACGAACGCCTGGAGGTGCGCACCGCGCAGCCCACGCAGGACATGGCGCATTTGCGGCGGCTGGTGAACGAGCAGTTGTCGCGCACGGCGATTGCGGCGCCGGCCAATCATCTGCGCTTGCGATCGTTGCAGACCGTGCCCTGGGGCGGCGTGACGACGAGCCTGCTGCCCGAGGACAACCGCAGCGGCGAGAAGCTGCACCAGCTGGTGGAGCGGCTGAGCGTGCGGCTGGGTGAGCACAACGTGCTGGTGCTGCAGGCGCAGGCCGATCATCGGCCGGAGTGCATGCAGGTTTGGATGGCAGCACGCCGTCATCCCCGCGACCTTCCTCGTCATCCCCGCGAAGGCGGGGATCCAAAGCGACCAAAAACCGGGAAGCCTTGGGTCCCTGCCTCCGCGGGGATGACGGACTTGTACCCCACGTGGCTTCTTCCAAGCCCCCAGAAACTCGACGTCATCAACGAAGTCCCCCACTACCAGGGCCCGCTGCGCCGCCTGGCGCGCCTGTACCGCATCGAAACCGGCTGGTGGGAAGAGGGCGGCCCCGCCTTGCGCGACTACTTCATCGCTTCCAGCGAGCAAGCCGGACTCGTGTGGATCTTTCGCGAGCGCCCATCCGCCAGTGGTGAATCACGCTGGTATTTGCAAGGCCTTTATGCCTGAACAACCCATCAAGCCGCAGTCCGCGACACTCGACGAGCACCGCGACCTGCCGCCGGTGCTGTCGCCGCTGCCCGACCCGCTGCCTGCGTACGCCGAGCTGCACTGCATCAGCAACTTCAGCTTCCAGCGCGGCGCCTCGCACGCGCAGGAACTGGTGCGCCGGGCCTACGACCTGGGCTACGAAGCGCTCGCCATCACCGACGAATGCTCGGTGGCCGGCGTGGTGCGCGCGTGGTCGGGCTGGAACGAATACAAGGCCTACATCGAGAAGCTGGAGGAAGACTCGCCGTACGAAAGGCGGCTGCGTCCTTTCCGCCTGCTCTATGGCAGCGAGTTCGACCTGGGCGAAGGCAAGCTCGTCGCCATCGCCCGCGACCTGGAAGGCTGGGGCGGCCTGTGCGAATTCATCACCGCCGCGCGCACGACCGATGCGCCCAAGGGCGATTACGTGGTGGGCTGGGATACGAGCGACTTCACGCTGCTGCAGGGCTGCGAAATCCTCTATGCGCCCCGGCGTGAGGGCTTCGAGATGCAGACGCTGCTGCAAAGGCTGGCCTGGCTGCAGCAGCTTTATCAAGATGGCCTGTGGCTGGCCGTCGAACTGCCGCACCAGATCGACGACGACCTGTGGCTGTCGCACATGCGCGCTGCCGCGCGCGAAAGCGGCGTGCGCCTGGTGGCCACGGGCGACGTGCACATGCACGTGCGATCGCGCAAGCCGCTGCAGGACATGCTGACCGCCGTGCGGCTGGGCAAGCCGGTCAACGAATGCGGCTACGAGCTGCAGGCCAACGCCGAAAAGCACCTGCGCCAGCGCAAGCGCCTGGCCGAGACTTTTCCGTCGGACCTGCTGGCGGCCACGATGGAAGTGACGAGCCGCTGCCACTTTGCGCTGGAAGAAGTGCGCTACAACTACCCGCAAGAGGCCGTGCCCGACGGCATGACGCCTACGCAGGGCCTGCGCCACCTGACCTACGAAGGCGCGGCGAAGCGCTACCCGCAAGGCATCCCCGACAAGGTGGTCGCCCTGCTGGAAAAAGAGCTGGCCCTCATCGAATACTGCCAGTACGAGATGTTCTTCTTGACGGTGCACGACATCGTGCGCTTTGCCGAGCAGCAACGCATCCTGTGCCAGGGCCGAGGCTCGGCGGCCAACTCGGTGGTGTGCTTCTGCCTCGGCATCACCGCGATGGACCCCATGCTGTCCGAGCCGCTGCTGGAACGCTTCATCAGCGTGGACCGCCGCAACGAGCCGCCCGACATCGACGTGGACTTCGAGCACGAGCGGCGAGAAGAGGTCATCCAGTACATCTACAGCAAGTACGGGCGGCACCGCGCGGCCATTGCGGCGGTGGTCATCACCTACCGCACGCGCAGCGCCATCCGCGACGTGGGCAAGGCGCTGGGGCTGCCCGAGCCGCTGATCGACGCCTTTGCCAAAGACCACTTCTGGTTCGACGACCGCCTGTCGCCGGACCGGCTGGCGTTGATGGCTGCGCAAAGCGGGTGCGCCATCAGCGAACACCAGGCGCGCCAGTGGACCGAGATCACCTGGCAGCTGATGGGTTTTCCGCGGCATTTGAGCCAGCACGTGGGCGGCTTCGTGCTGACGCAGACCAAGCTGACGCGGCTGGTGCCGGTGGAAAACGCCAGCATGGAAAACCGCTCGGTCATCCAGTGGGACAAGGACGACCTGGAAGACATGGGCCTGATGAAGGTGGACGTGCTGGCGCTGGGCATGCTGACCGCCATCCGCCGTTGCATCGACTTCGTGGCCGAGCGGCGCGGGTGTGCCTTCACGCGCTACGACATCCCCGACGAAGACCCCGAGACCTACGAGATGATCCGCCGCGCCGACACGGTGGGCACCTTCCAGGTGGAAAGCCGCGCGCAGATGTCGATGCTGCCGCGGCTGAAGCCCACGGTGTTCTACGACCTGGTGGTGCAGGTGGCCATCGTGCGGCCGGGGCCCATCACGGGCGGCATGGTGCACCCGTACCTGAAGGCGCGTGACCGGCAGCGGCGCGGCGAAGTCATCGAATACGAGCGTTCGTCGCACGACGAGCCCGGCAAGCCGCCGCGCCTGCAGAAGGCGCTGCAACGCACGCTGGGCATCCCCATCTTCCAGGAGCAGGTGATGGAGATCTCGATGATCGCGGCCGGCTTCACCGCCACCGAGGCGGATTCCCTGCGCCGTGCCATGGCCGCCTGGAAGCGCCGCGGCGGCGTCGACAAGTTCCGCGACAAGCTGGTGGGCGGCATGCTGCGCAACGGCTACACGCCCGAATTCGCGTCGCGCATCTTCAAGCAGGTAGAAGGCTTCGGCGACTACGGCTTTCCCGAAAGCCATGCGTACAGCTTTGCCTTGCTGGCCTACAAGAGCGCGTGGCTGAAGTGCCACGAGCCCGAGGCCTTCCTCGCCGCCATGCTCAACTCGCAACCCATGGGCTTCTATGGCCCTTCGCAACTCGTGCAGGACGCCAAGCGCCACGGCGTGGTGGTCCTGCCCCCCGACGTCTCGCACAGCGATTGGGACTGCACCCTCCAAAAACAATGGGGGTCAGAGTCGAATTATTCGATCGATGAAAAGCCTGCCGTCCGCCTCGGCCTGCGCATGATCGGCGGCCTAACCGAAGACGGCGGCAAGCGCATCGAAGCCGCGCGCAAGCTCGCCCCCTTCAGCACCGTCGAAGACATGTCGCTACGCGCCCAGCTCGACGTGCGCGACATGAAGGCCCTGGCCGCCGGCGACGCCCTGGTGTCGCTGGCCGGGCATCGCAGGCAGCAGGTGTGGGAAGCCTCGGCCCTGCTGCGCGCGCCCGGGCTGCTGCGCGAAGCGCCGATCGAGGAAGAAGCCATCGAGCTGCCGGCCGCGAAGGAGGGCGAGGAGATCGTCTTCGACTACGCCTCGATGGGCCTCACGCTGCGCCGCCACCCGCTGGCTTTGCTGCGCGACCGGCTGCGCACCCAACGCATCCTGAGCGCCAGCGAACTGCACGACCTGCCCAATGGACGGCGCGTGCGCGCCTGCGGCATCGTCACCGTGCGTCAGCAGCCGCAAACCGCCAACGGCACGATCTTCGTCACGCTGGAAGACGAGACCGGCCCCGTCAACGTGATTGTGTGGCGGCACGTGCGCGAGAAGCAGCGCGACGCGCTGCTGCAGTCGAAGCTGATGGCGGTGTATGGCGTGTGGCAGCGCGACGTGGAAAGCGGCGGCGAGGTCCGGCACCTGATCGCCGAGCGCATGGAGGACTTCACGCCGATGCTGGGCAGGCTGGGGCAGTTGAATCGGCAGAGCCGGGATTTTCACTAAAGGTAGGGTGCCTACGCCTTCGGCTCGTTACCCTACCCTACGAAGATGCGATTTCGAGGCGTAAGACGTAGGGTGGGGTAAGCAAGCGAAGCGGCGCACCCCACCGTGTAACCTCACCCAGGCCGCTTCGCCATCAAGAACAACACCGACCCCGCCCCCGCCACCACCGCCAGCACCGTGAACCCCCACCGGTAGTGCCCCTGCCAGTCCGCAAACCCGCCGGCCACCATGGGCCCCGCGATCTGGCCCAGCGAGATGATGAAAGCCGACAGCCCCATGATCATCCCGATGGCCTGCAGCCCGAAGTAATCCGCGCGGATCGCCTGCATCAACGGCCCGCGCAGCCCCCACGCCACCCCGTGCAGCACCGCAAACGCGCCCAGCATCCACGGGCCGATCGCGAAAGTCAGCATCAGCAGGCCCAGCATGTGCGCCACCATGCACGCCGCCGCGATCAGCCGCTTGTCCCACTTGTCGCCCACCGCCGCCCCCATCAGCACCCCCGCCGCCTGCGCCACGGTCATCAGCGTGATCACCAGCGAAGCCTGCGCCACCGAATAGCCCAGCCCTTCCTTCATGTGCGTGATCGCGTGTACGTTCACTGCCGTCACCACCAGCAGCGCAAACCCGTGCCCCAGCGCCAGCAGCCAGAAAGCGCTGGTGCGCACCGCCTCGCGGGCCGTGAACTCGCGCTCGGCCGGCAGCGGCTCGCCCGCTGAAGGCGAGGGCCCGGCAGGCGGCAAGCCGTCCTCGGTCTCGCCGATCTCCGACGGGTCGCGCCGCAGCACGCGCGCCAGCGGAATGCCCACCACCAGCGCCACCACCGCCGACCCGACGGCCGTTGCCCGCCAGCCCCACGTCTGCATGGTCCACGCCACGATGGGCACCGCCACGCCGCCCAGCGCCAGCCCCAGGCCGGTGAACGCCAGCGCCCGCGCACGCCAGCGCCGGAACCAGTGCACCAGCGTGATCGTGAGCGGAAAATAGCCCGAGAGACTCGTGCCCAGCGCCAGCAGCAACACCGCGCCATAGAACCCGGCCAGCGTCTCCACCTGGCTCAGTGCAACGAAGCCCCCCGCCAGGAACACCAGCCCCGCCTGCACGATGTTGCGCGCGCCGAAGCGGTCCATCGCCCACCCGAGCGCCGGCCCCAGCACCGCGCCTTCCAGCGAATGCAGGGCCGCACCCGCCGCCAGCGCCGTCTTGCTCCAGCCCTTCTCGTCGGCCAGCACCGCGACGTACGCGCCGAAGGCGTGCACCATCAACCCGCCTATCAGGAACTGCAGGACCCCGGCTGCTGCAGCGATGCGCCAGCCGTAGAAGATCTTCACTTCTTCGAAGCAGCTTGCGCCGCGGGTACTGCAAACTTGTCCAGCGGCGGAGGCTTGCGATGCAGCGTGCCCTGCTCATACGCATAGGCCAGCCGCAGCAGCAGCCCCTCGCTCCATGCGGTACCGATGAAGGAGATGCCGATCGGCAAACCCTGCACCATCCCCATGGGCACCGTGATCGACGGATACCCCGCCACCGCCGCGGGCGTGGAGCTGGAGCCGATGTACGAATCGCCGTTGACGTGGTCCGTCATCCACGCGGGCGACCCCGTGGGCGCCACGATGGCGTCGAGCTTGTGCTCCTGCAGCAGCTTGTCGATGCTTTCGCGCGCGAGCCGCCGCGACTTCTCCAGCGCCGCCTTGTACGCCTTGTCCGTCAGCGGCCCCTTGGCCTGCGCCTTGACGAACAGCTCTTGCCCGAAGAACGGCATCTCCTTGTCGGCATGCTTCTCGTTGAACGCAATCACGTCGGCCAGCGAACGCACCTTGGCCCCCGAGCGATGCGACAGGTACTTGTTGAGCCCGTCCTTCAGCTCGTACAGCAGCACCTCGAGCTCGTCTTCGTCGTAGTCGCCCAGCGACCGCAAGTCCGCCGGGTCGACCACCACCGCGCCCAGCCGCTTCAGGTCGGCCACCGCCTTGTCGTACAGCTTGTCGGTGTGCGGGCTGTAGCCCGTGACCTTCTTGCGCGCCACGCCGATGCGCATGCCCTTCAGCCCGTCCTTCTTCAGGAAAATGCGGTAGTCGTCCGGAATGCGCCCCTGCGCCGATCGAGTGACAGGGTCTTCCGGGTCCACCCCCGCTATCGCGCCCAGCACGATGGCCGCATCCGTCACCGAACGGGCCATCGGCCCCGCCGTGTCCTGCGAATGCGAGATGGGGATGATGCCGTTGCGGCTGACCAGCCCCACGGTGGGCTTGATGCCCACCAGGGCGCCCATGTTGCTGGGGCACATGATGGAGCCGTCGGTCTCGGTGCCTATGCCCACCACCGCGTAGCTGGCCGCGATGGCCGTGCCGGTGCCCGAGCTGGACCCGCACGGGTTGCGTTGCGGGTCGTACGCGTTCTTGGTCTGTCCGCCGCGTGCGCTCCAGCCGCTGCTGGACTTCATCGACCGGATGTTGGCCCACTCGGACAAGTTGGTCTTGCCCAGGATCACCGCGCCAGCGTTGCGCAGCTTGCGCACGATGAAGGCGTCCTGCGCGGCCGGCGCATCGGCCAGCGCGAGAGAGCCGGCGCTGGTCTTCATGGAGTCGCCGGTATCGATGTTGTCCTTGATGACGACAGGAATGCCGTGCAGGGGCCCGCGCAACAGCACCTTGCGCGACCGGTCCAGCGACTCGGCGAACTCCAGCGCGTCGGGGCTCAGCTCGATCATCGCGTTCAGCCGCGGCCCAGCCTTGTCGAGCGCGGCGATGCGCGCCAGGCTGCGCTTGGTGAGCTCTTTCGAGGTGATGCGCCCGGCGTCGAGCTGCTTGCCCAGCATTTCGATGGACGCCTCGACGATGTTGGGCTCGGGCAGCACTTCTTTCTTCGGCTCTGCTCGCACTGCAGCACCTCCCATCAGGCACGCCACGGCCAGTATGTACGCCACGGCGCCCCTGTACGCCCCGGCTCCCCTGTAGGCTGGGGTAACACCCCAGCTCCCCCTCTTCAAGGCTTCCTCTGCCATGCTTCCTCAAAGGCCTTTTCCATCGCCTCGTTGACCTTGGGCAGCCCGTCCACCACCTTACGCGCCCAATCGAAATATTCCCTGCGCCGCTGCAGCGACCACTCCTGCGGCGGCGACTCCGCAATATCGCGCAGGTTGCACGTCTTGTCCGCCAGCTTCACCAGCGCCGCCGCCTCGCTCTTGTGCGGCGCGCTTTCGATCTGCTTTTGCTTGCGCTCGTGCTTCTGCAGGTTCTTGTCGTCGGTGACTTCCAGCACCACGTCGGCCACCTCTTGCCCGAACCCGGCCACCAGCTCTTCGTAGGTGGTCTGCGTGTCCTCGATCGTGTCGTGCAGGATCGCGGCCTGCAGCACCACCAGGTCGTCCACGCCGCCCGTGGTGGCCAGCAGTGTGGCCAGTGCGATGGGGTGGTTGATGTAGGGGCTGGCCTCCATGTCCTTGCGCCGCTGGTCGCGGTGCTTCAGCGCGGCGAACTGGATCGCCTTCAGGAGCTGGGCCGAGGGGGTGGTCACGCTGCCGAGTTTAAGGTCTGCGTCATTGCGGACCCGATCCGCCATCCACCTGACCCTACCCCCAAAGTATTCATGCGTTGCTGCCCGCCAACCTCCCCTCATTTGGGCCTTGCCCCACCCCCCGTTTTGCGCCAACCTGCGCGCAAAGAGGAGGAGGCAGGCTCACCCGGCGAGCCCGCAACCCTGATCGCGCATCCAGCAAACCCCGCGTGTGCCAGCCACATGGGTGGCTCATAGCGAGAGCTTGCCTGCGGCCAGACTTGCTTGCATGTCCACATTCACGTCTACCAAACATGAAGCTCCCCCCGTAGGGCGGGGTCGAAGCGCGCCTTGGCCCGCGCATCCCGCCTCTCACCGCGGAGAGCGCACCCCATGAGCGAGTTCATCCGCCTTTCCAGGTACTCCACGCTGCTAAGCCCCAACCGCGCCGTCACCATCCAACAGCTGATGGCCGCGCTGGAAGTCTCCAAGGCCACCGTCAAGCGCGACATCGCCAAGCTCAAGTACCAGGGCCAGATGCCCATCCGCCACGACCGCGACCGCGGCGGCTACGTGCTGGACAAGACCGACGACGCCCGGCAGGTGCCCGGCCTGTGGTTCCATCCCGACGAGATCCTCTCGCTGCTGACGCTGCAGCACCTGCTAAGCCAGTTGGAGCCCGGCCTGCTGGGCCCCAAGCTCAAGCCGCTGCAGGAGCGCCTGGCCGACATGCTGAAGATGTACGGGCTGAGCGCCGAAGAAGTGAAGAACCGACTGCGCATCGTGCATGCCGGCAAGCGCGCGCTGCCGCCGCCGCTGTTCGAGGCGGTGGCCGCGGCCACGATGCAGAGAAAGCGGCTGCGCATCACCCACATGCGGCGCGAGACGGGCGAAGTGTTGACGCGCGACATCTCGCCGCAGCGGATGGTGCACTACCGGGACAACTGGTATGTGGATGCGTGGTGCCACCTGCGCGATGACTTGCGGAGCTTTTCGCTGGATGCGGTGAGCGAGGCGCACGCGCTGGAGGAGGGGGCGAAGGAGGTGGAGCCGGGGGTGATTGATGAGAGGTTGGGGGCGGGGTATGGGATTTTTGGGGGGAAGCCGAAGGCTTGGGCGACGCTGAGGTTTACGCCGGAGAGGGCTCGGTGGGTGAAGGGGGAGATGTGGCATCCGCAGCAGAAGACCCGTGACGGCGAGGACGGCAGCTACGAAGTCTCCGTGCCCTATTCGGACGATCGCGAAATCCTTGGCGACATCCTGCGCTTCGGTGCGGGCGTGGAAGTGGTGGCGCCGGCCGACCTGCGCAAGAAGATTCATTCGGCGTCGCTGGCAACGGCAAGCCGCTACGTCTGACCGGCTGGTACGGCTACCATTCGGTGGCCATTCGATAAGGGAACGCCATGTCAGAACTCCACGCCCTGGCCGACGAAGTGATCGCCTTCCGGGACGAGCGCGACTGGAAGCAGTTTCACAACCCCAAGGACGTAGCCATTTCGCTGCTCCTCGAAGCTTCTGAACTCGTCGAGTTGTTTCAGTGGAAGCAGGGTGACGAAATCGCCCAAGTCGTGGCGGGAGACAAGGCAAGGGTCGCGGAAGAACTGGCGGATGTCTTCTACTACACGCTGCTCATGTCGCGTGACCTGGGCATCGATCTCGCAGAAGCCTTGCGTTCGAAGCTGGTGAGCAATGCGCAAAAGTACCCGGCCGACAAGGCCAAGGGCAAGAGCAGCAAGTACACGGAGCTGTAGCGCGTGATCATCTACCAGGCGTTGAAGAAGCAGTTCCTGGACGACGTCTTCCGCAACGACATCGAGCAAATCATCCTCGACCAGTACTGGCGGCGAACCGGCAGGAAGGTGTCGCCGGCGGAGGTCAAGGCGTGGGCTTCATCGCTCGGGTACATGGGCAAGGTCCTCCATGACGCATCAATTCCGGACGACTGCGGCGTCGCCATCGAGTACAGCATCCCGCAGACGGCCAAGCGGATCGACTTCCTGGTCACCGGCAAGGCGGCCAACGACCAGCCTTGCGTGGTGATCGTGGAGTTGAAGCAATGGCAACACGCACGGCGCACCGACAAGGATGCCGTCGTCGCGACGCGATTTGCCAGTGGCGAAGCCGAGGTGAACCATCCATCGTACCAGGCGTGGTCGTATGCGGCTTTGCTGAAAGGCTTCAACGAAGCCGTCTACACCGGTGGCATCCAACTCGAGGCGTGTGCCTACCTGCACAACTATCCCGAGGACGGCGATCCGCTGAATGACAGCTTCTATGCCGAGCATGTTTCACGTGCGCCGATGTACTTCTCAGGGTCGGCGCAGCGCGAATTGCTTCGCCAGTTCATCGCCAGGCACGTTCGCCGCGGCGACATGGGCGAGGCGCTCTACCGCATCGAAAACGGCAGGATCCGACCGTCGAAGAGTCTTGCGGATGCGCTCCTCGGGCTGTTGCGCGGCAATCCCGAATTTGTCCTCGTCGATGACCAGAAACTGGTGTACGAGGAAGCCGTCAAGCAGGCGCATCGGGCGCAGACCGGCGAGAAGCGGGTGCTGATCGTCGAGGGCGGCCCAGGCACAGGCAAGTCGGTCGTTGCGGTCAACTTGCTGGTGGGTTTGGCGGGTGCGGGCCTCATCGCCAAGTACGTGACCAAGAACTCGGCGCCGCGGGAGGTCTACCAGGCCAAGCTGAATGGCCACTTCAAGAGGACCGAGATTTCGCACTTGTTTACCGGCTCGGGGAGCTTTACGAACTGTGCGCAGGATGAATTCGGAGCGTTGATCGTCGACGAGGCCCACCGCCTGAACGAGAAGTCGGGTCTGTATGCAAACCTCGGTGAGAACCAGGTGATGGAACTTGTCCGGGCCGCGAGATTCTGCATCTTCTTCATCGACGAGTCCCAGCGAGTAACACTGAGGGACATCGGCACGCGCGAATCCATCGAGCGCTGGGCCTGCGAGTTCGGAGCGTCGGTCACACGCATGGAACTGTCCTCCCAGTTCCGGTGCAATGGTTCGGACGGCTACCTGGCCTGGCTCGACCACACGCTCCAGGTACGCGAGACGGCCAATCCGGAACTGGACCCGCGCGACTTCGATTTTCGTGTTGCCGACTCACCGAATGAACTGCGTCGCCTGGTCGAGGAGAAGAACAGGGAGCGCAATCGTGCACGCATGGTTGCCGGCTATTGCTGGAGCTGGCCGAGCAAGAAGGACGCGAAGGCCTTCGATATCGTCATGCCCGACCATGGCTTCCGGGCCCGGTGGAACCTCGTCAAGGACGGCAGCCTGTGGATCGTCTCGGAGGAGTCCGTGTCCGAGGTAGGGTGCATCCACACGTGCCAGGGGCTCGAAGTCGACTACATCGGGGTCATCGTGGCGGATGACATGGTCGTTCGTGACGGGCACGTCGTGACGCGGCCTGAGGCGCGCGCGCACTCGGACAAGTCCATACACGGACTCAAGGCCCTCGCAAGGAAGGACCCGCAGCGAGCGCGCTCGGAAGCGGATGCCATCATCAAGAACACCTATCGCACCCTCATGACTCGTGGCATGAAGGGGTGCTACATCTATTGCACCGATGCGGAAACGGCTGCGTACTTCCGCAGCCGCATTCACACCCCGGAAGCGCCGGCAATTGCACCCATTGCCGTGCTCCCGCCGCATGCCGCGACAACTGTCGCGGCTAACAGCGCCCCGTTCCGCATCCTGCGTCGCTCCGAGGTTCGGCCGTTCGAAGATGCAGTTCCGGTGATCCCGCTGAAGCTGGCCGCCGGCCAACTTTCGGCGCAGTGGTTGGACGATGAAGTCGATGAATGGGCGGCTCCCGACGGCGTCAGCATCGGTCCGGGCATGTTCATTGCACAGGTGGTCGGCGAGTCGATGAACAGGAAGATCCCGAACGGCGCCTGGTGCCTGTTCCGCCGGGATCCGGCCGGGACACGGCAGAAGAAGATCGTGCTAGCACGTCACCGCGACATCTCCGACCCGGACACGGGCGCGAGCTATACGGTCAAGCAGTATTCGAGCGAGAAGCAGCCAGCGGAAGAGGGCGATTGGGCGCATGCCAGGATCGTGCTGTCGCCGATGTCCACTGACCCTGTGTTTTCGCCGATCGTGATCGAGGCCGGAAAGGCAGGAGATGTGGCGGTCATCGCGGAGCTGGTAGCTGTCCTGGTTTAAGACTTGTCGAGCGCGTCGAGCGCGTCGGGCGCGGGGCTGTCTGAATTTTTGTGTTCGAGGCGCTGAGAGACTTTTCCACGGTGGCGGTCGGCGCTTGCGACGAACCGACCGCCGCGGTGGGAAAGTCGGTGCTCATTCTACGCAGCGGCCTTCGTGAAGCGATCTTCATAGATGATCGCAAACTGGTTCATTGCCGCCTTCCAGTCTTTGGCCGCGCGGCCCCAGTCGGCCGTGATGTTGCGCAGGGCCAGCCAGATCAGTTTCGTCGCCGCATCGTCGCTGGGGAAGTGTCCGCGCGTCTTGATGATCTTGCGCAAGCGCGCGTTGATGCTCTCGATCGCGTTGGTGGTGTAGATCACCTTGCGGATTTCCGGTGGGAAGGCGAAGAACGGAATCACGTGACTCCAGGCCCGGCGCCAGGCCGCCACCACGGTGGGGAATTTCTTGCCCCACATGCCTTGCTCGAAGGCGTCCAGCGCAGCCTGCGCCGCTTCGGCATTGGCGGCCGTGTAGATCGGCCGGATCGCCGCGGCAAGCAGCTTGCGGTCCTTCCAGCTGGCGTAGTCCAGGCTGTTGCGAATCAGGTGTCACGAGTCGCCGTAATCCGGCCAGCCGGAGTCGGCATATACCGGCCACTTTGAGAGCCTTCGCGGGCATCTCGAAGCGGGTTGAGGAAGTGGCTATTTTGCCGTGTTGACGGCGGGTTTCTGAACGGTCTTTTTGCCC
>JACRAY010000008.1 GCA_016213325.1 Burkholderiales bacterium
CGTCAGGCCAGCGCTTTGCCTTCGGCTTCCTGCAGATTCGCAGTCGCCCGCGACACCCTTGCCGTTCAGCTAACGGTTCCCCTTGCCGGGCCCGTAGAGGACTTCCACCTCCAAGTGAGTGCGCCCTGCCGGGCGCACCAAAGAAAAAGGCCCGCGCGAGCGGGCCTTTCGTTGCGGTGCCGGCCGGGTCAGGGTTCGGCGCTGAAGATGAACCAGCTGTCCTGCAGGTCTCCCGGCGACACACCGATCAGCGTCACCGTGTTGTCGTCGCTGCCCGGGTCGAACAGGTCGAGGTGGATCACGGCATTGCCCGATCCGTCCTCGCCGATGCGGCCGTCTTCGCCCATGTCGTCCACGCTCGTGAAGCCGAACGCCGACAGGTCGATCAGGTCGCCGTCTTCGCCATCGAATCCGCTGAAGTCCGCGATGGTGTCTTCGCCATTGCTGTGGGTGAAGACGAAGGTGTCGGACCCGTCCTCGCCGACCATGTACTCCGCGTCGCCGATCATCCAGTCATTGCCGGTGCCGCTGACCAGGGTGTCGTTGCCGCCCTTGCCGCCGTAGATGGCCCACGCATCGCCAACGAGGGTGTTGTCCACGCCATCGCCCGCCTGCAGCCAGTCATCGCCACCCCATGAAGCCTCGCCGCTCATGTAGCTCGCGTCGCCGACCAGCACGTTGCCTTCGTCCTCGCCCACGATGCCGTCGGTGTCGCTGCCGCCGGTGATCACATCATCGCCACCCTTGGAGCTGTACAGGTAGTAGGAGTCACCGTACGCTTCGTTGTCGCTGTCGTCGGCCCCGGTGATGTCGTCCTCGCCGCCATAGCTGTACACCATGTCCCAGGCATCGCCGTACATCTCATTGTCCGCATTGGCGCCGCCGATCAGCGTGTCGTTGCCACCGTAGGACTCGTACATGTCA
This sequence comes from Burkholderiales bacterium, assembly GCA_016213325.1. Taxonomy (GTDB): domain Bacteria; phylum Pseudomonadota; class Gammaproteobacteria; order Burkholderiales; family Burkholderiaceae_C; genus Ramlibacter. The sequence continues at coordinate 925 of JACRAY010000008.1, forward strand.
TCACCGTCACCGACCATCCAGTTGTCGCTGTCGGCGCCGCCGACCAACACGTCGTCGCCGCCGTCCGACCAGTCCATGTCTTCGTCGGCGTCGCCGTACAGCCTGTTGTAGGTGTGGTTGCCACCCGTGATCGTGTCGTCGCCGCCGTCGGACTCGTACAAGTCCTCGCCGTCGCCGGAGATCATGTTGTAGTCCTCGCCATTCACGTCGGTGTCGTCACCGCCGCTCATCACGTCGTCGCCACCGACGGACCAGTCCATGTCGACGCCGTCGCCCCACATGTAGTTGTCGCTGTCGTCGCCGCCCACCAGTGTGTCGTTGCCGCCGTACGAGTCGTCCATCGAGCCGTAGAGGTCGATCGAGGTCCACGTATACCAAGAGCTGCTATAGAAGGAGTAGTTCACATCCATGCTCGCACTGCCGGCATCGCCGAACATGTAGTTCGTCGAGTCGTCGCCGCCAACCAGCATGTCGTCGCCGCCGACGCTGTACTCCATGTCCACCGCGTCGCCGGCCATCGAGTTCCAGCTGTTCAGGCCGCCGGTCAGGGCGTCGTCGCCGCCCCAGGCCATGCTGGTGGACGTCGTGGTGTGCGAGAAGGTGAACGAGTCCTCGCCCATCACATCCGCGTCGCCCACCATGTAGTTCTCGGCGTTGGCGCCGCCCGTCATGGTGTCGTCACCGCCCATGCCGTTACCGCCGATGGCCCAGGCATCGCCGGCCATCCAGTTCTCGCCGCCGGCGCCGCCAGCCATCGAGTCTTCGCCGCCCCAGCCGAAGTCTTCGATGGTGCCCGAAGCGTCGCCGTACATTTCGTTGTAGGCGTCGGCGCCGCCGGCCATGGTGTCGTTGCCACCGCCGGCCCACCACCCGATATCGCTGCTGTCGCTGTAACTGAACGATCCGAAGCTTCCGGCGTCGCCGACCATGAAGTTGGCTGCCGTGTCTTCACCGCCGCTCACGCCGGCACCGCCGGTCATGCTGTCGTCGCCGCCGATCACGTCTTCGCCGTACAGGTCCGTCGCCGTATCACCCACCATGAGGTTGAAAGCGTTCTTGCCGCCGACCAGCCGGTCGTTGCCGTAGGCGATGTCGCCGCTTCCGGTGACGCCGGGCCCGGCCAGGCCGGACAACTCGTAGTAGATGTAGCCGTCGCCGACGTCGCCGTACATCAGGTTGATGACGTAGCCGTCGTCGGCAGCGTTCTCGCCGCCGACCAGCAGGTCGTTGCCCATCACCAAGCCGCCCTCGGGGTTCACGTCCCATGCGTCGCCGGCCATGGCGTTGAAGACGACGGCATAGCCGTCGTAGCCGGTGCTTTCGGTGGCCTTGCCGCCGACCACGGTGTCGTTGCCGCCGGTGGTGTAGCTGTCCATCAGGAAGCCGTCGCCGGCCAGCAGGTTCATGGCGTAGCCGTCGCCCACGTTGGTCACGCCGACGTTGCCACCGACCACGTTGTCGCTTCCACCAATGGCGAACATACCCATGAACTCGGCGTCGCCGGCCAACAGGTTGTAGACCGAGGACGACCCGGTGGTGGTGGTGGCGTTGCCGCCTACGACCTTGTCGACGCCGCCGATGGAGTAGCCGTCCATGTAGTCGGCGTCACCCAGTACTTCGTTGTAAGCGGATGCGCTGCCTGACGTCGACTCGGCGTTGCCGCCGGTCATGACGTCGGCGCCGCCCTTGAGCACGCCGGCTTGCGGGCCGCTCATGGTGATGGCGTCACCGACCAGGTAGCTGCTGGCCATCTTGCTGGCCGTACCGGCCACGGCCTTGCTGCCGGTCATGATGTCGTTGCCGCCGGTCGTGGTTCCGCTCATGGTCTCGGCGTCACCGATGAGCACCACGCCGCCATTGTTGCCGCCTGCCATCACGTCCTTGCCGCCCACCGAGCTGCCGGACATGGTCATCACGTCGCCCACGAACCAGGCCTTGTTGCCCGACGTGAGCGTGGCGAACGAAGTGGCCACCGTGCCGGACCCCACACCCGTCGTCATGGTGTCGTTGGCCCCTTTGGTGATTCCCGTGAGGGCATTGCCCGCAAGCGCCCCGTCCCCGTAGGCCTTGTAGCCGTTGAGCGCACTTGCGGCACCGACAAAGACGTCGTTGACGTTGGCGCCAAGCTTCGTACTACCAGCTGTCACAGTGATGATAGCCATGCTGCTCTCCTTGCTTCCCGCTATTGCGTTGGAATTCCGGTTGCCGAAACGACTTGCCGACGGGAGCCCGAATGAAGGGCCGCCGCCGGCTTGTGCATGCCTCTTACTTGGTCGTGATGCGGTTGACCGCTGAGTTGCCGATCGCCTGGGCAGCGATGCTGTTGCCCGTGACGATGAACGCCGAGGTGCCGGTCGCAGTGGTCGCTCCGCCGAACGACGCGCCGAACACGCCGATGACCGCGGAGTTGACCGTCGCCGTGATCGCCGTCGAGTTGAACTGCGAGTTGGTGATGCTGGCCGTCGGGACGACCGATGCACCCGTCAGCGGCGCCGTCACAGCCAGGGTGTTGGCCGCGCTGTTGCCGTAGCCCGAAGCCAGCACCGAGTTGCCAAGCACGCTCATCGGGCTGGCGTTGATGGTGCCCATGCCGACCCCGACGGTCACGTTGCCCACCGAGGCCACCAGCGTGGCGCCGGTGCTGTACTGGAAGTTCAGGATCTGGTAGTTGGGCGTGGCCCCCAGTGGCGCCGCGCCGAAGGCCGCACCCGACAGCGCGTTGAGCACGTTGTTGGCCGTGTTCGCACCGCCCAGGGCGTTGACCGCGTTGCCCGACACCACCACCGGCGTGGGCGTTGTTCCGCCGAGGACACCGAGGCCACCCAGGTCGTTGACACCGACGGATACCGTGTCGACCGTCGACGACAGCACGTTGGTGTTGCTCTGCCAGCTGCCCAGCGTCGCGCTGAACATCGTGGTGGAGCCTGCCGAGGCCACCAGCTCCATGGTGTTGTTGCCCAGGTTGCCGTAACCGGAGGACTGCACCGTATTGCTGAGCGTGTTGACCGCTGTCGCGTCGATCGTTGCGCCCGCGGGGTTGAGCAGCAGCGCGCCGATGCGCACGCCGCTGACCGAAGAATCCACCGCACCGGTGTTTTCCTGGTTGGCCATGATGCTGTAGTTGGGCGTGGCCACCGTGGCGCCTGCCGCCGAGCCGACCGTGAGGTTCAGCACGTTGGTGCCGGTATTGGCGCCGGTGGTCGAGCCGACCGTGTTACCCGAAGCCTGGATCGGCGCCGGTGTCGTCAGGCCGATGCTGGTGTTGGCGATCACGCCGATGTCGATGCCCGTCACCGACGAAGCGAGGTCGGCCGTGTTCTGCTGCGTTGCCAGCGGCGGCGCAGAGACGGCCGGGAACGGGTCGGTCAGGACCGGGACGACCGTGATCGGCGCCAGGGAGCCGACGATGGAGCCGGAGAACTGGGTCGCGTCGCCGGCCACGGCGTTCAACGTGACGGTGGTGGTGGCGTCGTTCGCCTTGGTCGTGGCCGCCACGTTGTTCGACAGCGTGTTGATGGCGCTGCCGTCGATCGATTCGGCCGTGGTGCCGATGGTGACCGTCGAGACCGTGGAGCCTACCGTGCCGGTGTTCAGCTGGCCCGTCGTCACGCCGTAGGTCGGCTGCAGGCCGGTGGCGGCCGTCAGCGCGGTGCCGACCGTGCTGGTCAGCGTGTTGGTTACCTGGCTGCCCGTGGCCGTGGCACCCACGTTGTTGCCCGACACCGTGATCGGCGTGTTGGTCACCGTGCCCACGGTCCCGCCGATGAAACCGGCCGTGATCGTGTTGGTGTCGGCCGAGACGGCGTCGGCGTTGAGCTGCGAGTTCACCACCGAGGCGCTGGCGTCCGGCGCAGACGCCGTCGCGATGTTCAACGTCATGGTGTTGGCGCCTGCGTTGCCGTAGGCCGAAGAGACCATGCGGTTGGTCAGCACGTTGAGCGTGCTGTCGCTGATGCCGCCTCCCACCGTCGCGTTCATGCCGGCGTCGATGTTGGTGACCAGGGCGTTGATGCCCGTGGCGCTGGCATTGGCCGCCTGGTTGTTGGTCAGCAGGAAGGTCGGGGCCGCCGGGTCGGCGCCCGTCATCGTGTCAGCCGACACGGTGACGGTATTTCCCGCGGTGTTGCCGCCGGCGGTTGCCGTGGCGGCGTTGCCGGTGACGTTGACCGTGGAACCCGTCATCACCGTGGTGGTGCCGTCGCCGACCGCGGAGGCGTTGACGCCGAACGCGGCCGACTGCGTGGTGGCCGTCAGGCCCGCATTGTTCGTCTGGTCGCTCAGCAACACCACCGTCTGGCCGGTGGTCGGCAGCACCATGTTGGCCACCGTGGCCGCCGACGCGCTGTTGCTCGCCGAGTTGCCGGCCGCGCTGGATGCCAGCGTGTTGCCGGTGATGTTCGCCACCGCGCCGCCCTGGATGGTCACGCCGGTGGTGCCGGAGTCCGGCGCCATGCCCACGTTGATCATTGCCGTGGGGTCACCCACCGTGGCCGTGACGGTCTGCGCCGCGGCGTTCGTCTGGCCGTTCACCAGGCCGGCCGAGGCGCTGGCGTTCACCGTGTTGGGCAGGCCGGCCTTGTCGAGCGCCACGATGTTGCTGGCGTTGTTGATGGTGCCGGTGGCGTTGATGCTGTTGCCGGTGACAGTCAGCGTGCCGCCGTCGATGTCCGGCGCGCGCAGGCCGATGTCGCCGGGCGTCAGGGCCGTGGCCGAGATGGCGCCGCCGGTGGCGCTCTGCACGTTGACCACTGCAAAGTCGGTCGAAGCTTCGGCCAGGCCGCCTGCGACGAACGAGGCCGTGTTCAGGCCCAGGCCGCGGCCGGTGACCGTGGTGGCGTTCACGTTCAGCCAGTTATCGGCGGCATTCTGGCCGGCCGACACGTTGACCGAATTGCCGGTGATCGTGACCACGCTGGTGCCGGTGATGCTGCCGTCGTGCATGACGGCAAAGGCCGTGGAGTTGGCGTCCGGGATCGTGTCGTGCGTGGCGCTCACGTCGGCGCTGGCCAGCTGCGCGTTGACGATGGCGGCGCTGGCGTTGACCGTGGTGCCGGTCAGGTCCGACAGGTTGGCCGCGCTGTTGGCCTGGGCCAGCGAGTTCAGCGCGTTGCCCGTGACCGTCATGGTGTTGCCGATGGCAGTCGCACTGGAGCGCAGGTCGATGCGCACGGAACCGGTCGACACGGCGGACATGGCGCCGGTCTGGTTCTGCACGTTGCCGAGCGCGAAGTCCGACACTGTCGACAGGGCCGTCGCGCCTTCGTCGAAACTCGCCGTGCCCGTCCCGGCGGCAATGGCGGCGCCCCCGGCGAGCGTGGTGGCATTGAAGGCCGCCTGGTTGCCGGCCGAGTTACCGACGGCCAGCGCGGTCGACGTGTTGCCGGTGACCGTGATGGACGAAGTGTCGGTGCCGCCGGCCCCGCCGTCCAGCACCGCCCGGAACTGCGATTCGACGTTTGCCGTGCCAGGGGTGGAGCTGAACTGCTGGTTGAGCAGGCCGCCACTGGAGGTCAGCAGGCCGGTCGTGCCGTTCAGCGACAGGGTGTTGGACGCGTTGTTGTTGCGCACCGTGGCGCCCACCGTATTGCCGGTGACCGTGACAGCAGCGAAGTCGACGCCCGTGAGTCCCGCACCCTCGACACCGATCACGATGCCGACGTCGGTCGACGTGCCGTGCGTAGCCGACGCCGTACGGGCGGTGATCGCATCGATCTGCTGGTTGGCCAAGCTGAATTCGGCCTCGACCGCGGTCGTGCTGGTAGCGTCAAGCGCCGTCGTGGCCGACGTGCCGGTGGCCACCGCTGCCGTGGTGGGGGTATAGCCGCCGCTGACCAGCGTCAGGCGGTTGGTGGCATTGTTGCCCGTGGCCGCAGCGCTCAGCGAGTTTCCGGTGACCGTGAGGCCGCCGGTGGTCAGGTCGGCCTGCGTATAGGCGCCGCTCAGCGTGATGCCGATGGCCTGCGTGGACGCGAAGTTGCCGCCCGCTTCCGCCGTGTCGGTGTTGGCCGACTGGTTGCTCTGCAGGTTGGCAATGGAGCCCATCTGCGCGGCGACGCCGTCGGACGTGCTGAGCAGGCCCGAGTTGAGCGCCAGGCTGTTGGTGGCCGAGTTCGCGCCAGTGGTGGCGCTCACGGCGTTGCCCGTGACGTTCAGGAAGCTGTCGGTGGTGCCCGCCACGCCGCCGACATTGATCTGCGCGAACGAGGTGTCGGTGCGCGTCAGCGAAGACAGGGCGCCTTCGTTGTGCTGCGAGTTGGTGATCGAGAATGCCGCGCTGGTCTGCGCACCGTTGGTGCCGCCGTCGGTGGAGGCAGCCACCGTCGTGCCGAACTGCGCCGGGCCGGCGGTGAGCGAGTTGGCCGCAATGGGCGACAGCGTGTTGGTCGTGCTGTTGGCCTGGGCCGACGACGAGACCGTGTTGCTGGTGACGCTCAGGCGGCTGGAGCCGGTGACTTCGGCGCCGATGATGTTGACGCCCAGGGCGCCACCCAGCGACGACGTGACGGTGCCGGTGACGGCGCTGTCGTTGAACTGCGAGCTGGCCAGCGCCGCGGACGTGTTGATGCTGGCGCCGGACATCGCGATCGACTGCGTGTTCTGGTTGCCGGCGGCCGCCGCGGTGATGCCGTTGCCGACCACCGAGAAGGTGCCTGCGTCGATCGGGACCAGCACGGCCGGCAGCGGATCGTCGTCGTTGTCGAGCGCGGATGCCGAGATGACCACGTCGGTCACCGTGGCGGCGATGGTCGCGCCGCCCGTGTTGGCCTGCGCCGCCGTTACGCTGACGCCCGCGGTGCCCGAGGCGCTGGTGAGCGCAGCCGCCGGGGCGGACGAGGTGGTGCCGCCGCTCAGCGTGGCGACGCCCGCTGCCATCGGCAGCGCGCTCAGGGTATCGGTGACCAGGTTCACGCCGCTGGTGTTGGCGCTGCCGGTTGCGGTGGCGGATGCCATGTTGGACGACACGGTGACCGTGCCGCCGGTCGTGGCAGCCGTCGGGAAGTTGCTGCCGGTCTGCGCGCCGATGGTCGCCGTCTGGGTCAGGTCGCCGGTGACGGAGGCCGTGATCGTCGTGGTCTCGTTCCCCTGCACGCTGCCGATGGCGACGGCCGCGTTCAGCGCGCCGAAGGTGACCGACGTGGCGCTGATGTTGTTGAGGGCCGTGTTGCCGGTGCTGCCCGCCGAGATCGTGTTGCTGGTGACGTTGACGGCGCCCGTGACGTCGTCGGTACGCGCCTGGATGATCGAGCTGGTGTTGGTGGTCACCAGGCCGGTGTTGGTGTTGGCCTGCAGGTTGGCGATGGCGATGTCGGCCACCGGCTGCGAGGAGAACGTGCCGGCCGTCACCGAGACGGCGTTGGTGGTGTCGGCCGTGCCGGCGCCCGAGATGGTCGAGCCGGACGCGAAGCCGATGGACTGCGTGCTGCGGTTGCCCGTGGACGAGCCGGAGATCGTGTTGCTCGTGAGGTTGAGCGTGCCCGTCAGGGGGTTGGTCACGCCGGCCACGCCCGAACGGTTGCGGATATCAGCGGTGATCTCGTTCAGGTCGACCACCGAGGTGGCGACGCCGGGGCCGACCGCACCGTCTTCCGTGTTGACCTGGCTGTTCACCACCGACGCGGCGCCCTGGAAGGCCCCCGAGCCGGCGTCCTGCGTCACCGTCGCGCTGGCGCGGTTGCCGCCGTAATCGGCGCTGATCACGTTGCTCGTGACGATGATCGGCTCGGTGGGCGAATAGGTGGTCGAGCCCGCCGCGGGATTGGAGATGTCCAGCACGATCGTGTTGGACGTGACAGTGGCGCTCGAGCCGGCATTGAAGGCGGAGTTGGCCGATACCTGCGAGTGGTTGACGCTCAGGGCGCCCTGCGAGTCGTTGGAGACGAGCGCGCCGCTCACGTAGGTGGCCGACGCATTGCCGCCCGCCAGGCTGGTGGCGTAGCCCGTGTTGGGCGCCACGCCGGTGATCGCCGAGTCCATGCGGTTGAGCATGGTGGACGCCTGGATGGCGTTGCTGGTCAGGGTCTGCGGCGCGGCGCCGGCCGGGTCGGTGATGATGATCTGGACGCTGGCGCCCGTGACCGAGGACGTGACCACCGCGTCGACCATCGGGTTGCCCTGGCCGTCATTGGTCTGCGACGAACCGATGCCGAGGCCTTCGTTGCCGGCCCCGCCATTGGTCAGGTTGGTCATCGTCTGCGAATTGGTCTTCAGGTTCGCAGTGGAACTGGCCGTGATGGTGTTGCCCGTGACCGTGTTGGTCACCACGCCGCCGGACTGGCTGGTACCGGCCAGCGAGCCGATCGGGATCGCCGAGGCGATGGGGCCCGAGTTGTACTGGTCGGACGTGATCCAGAACGCGAAGCCCGTGCCGGGGTCGATCCACGACGTGGCGATGGGCGCCGTGATGATGTTGACGAAGCTGGAGGTCTGCGCACCCGCGGTGCCGGCCACTACCACCGCACCGGTCGCCACCACGCAAGCACGCGCGAGTCGGGACAGCCGGAAGGGGGCCGGCGCTGCGGCGGCTATGCGGGTGCTTTTCGTGCTGGTCATGAGAGTGCTCCTTGGTGCTGCTTGGGTCTAATGTGTGTGGAACGGCGGGAACTAACGGCCGACGACCATGGTCGCGACAAGTTGGAATCCGGGGCTGTGGCGCGTGATCTGGTTGTCCGTGGGGGCCGGCTGCCAGCTCACGCCGATGCGCGATGCCGCGATGCCCTTGCCCTGCAGGTAGTCCGTCACGGCCTTGATGCGCGCGTTGGTGAGTTCGCGGCGCTGGTTGGGCGCCCACTGCTCGTTGTCGCGCGCGACCACCTGGATGGTCACCTGCTTGCCCTGCGACGCTTCGTTGGCGATCTTCTCGAGCTGCGAAACCGCGCCCGCCGTGATGTCGCCGTTGCCGAATTCGAAGGGCACGATGTTGTTGGCTACCGCGGCGGCCTGGCCCAGGTTCTGCGGGCGCGGCTGCTCGGCGCTGGGCGGTGCGGCCGCCACCATCTCGCCGGCCACGGGTGCTGCGGCAGGCGCTGCAGCCACCGGGGCCGGCATGGCGCCTTCGGCCACGGGCTCGGAGCGCGCGCGCATGCCGGACGCGTCCAGGCATTCCAGCGGGTCGATGCCGGCGATGGAGGAGATCAGTTCGACCACGCCATGCTCGATGGCCGTGCGCACGCCGAGCTGCAGGGGTTCCTGGTTCTTGGTGCCGACGTTGATGTCGATCAGTTCCTTGCCGAAGAAGCGGTAGACGCCAACCCCGACTTCCTCGCCGACCAGCTGCTTCTGCAGGCTGACGGTGCGCGCCACCAGCAGCGAGCGGGTGTCGACGATGCGCAGGTCGACGCCGACGTTCATGGTGTAGGTGCGGCGCTTGCCACCGATGCCCGTCACGTTGAGTTCGGCGCCACCGGAGCCGATGTTGTAGTTCAGCTCGGTGATCCCGCCGACGATGTAATAGTTGGACCGCAGGATCGTGCCGCCGAAGTACGGCACCCAGGGCACGGCGGGCTTGCCCGACTCGACCTGGTGCTGGCGCCCGTCGCCCAGCTGGCGGCGGTCCGTGTAGGCGAGTTCCAGTTCGGCGATGCGGGTGTCGAAGCGTTCCTGCAGCTGCACCACGTCGCCCATCTTGCCGAGCGCCGAATAGATCATCAGCGCGCCGCCCTGGGTGATGGCGTTGCCTTCGTTCTGGCTGTACTTGCCGGTGTAGTCCTTGACGTCGCCCACCGCGATGCCGACCACGGGCACGCGGCGCGACCGCATCAGGTCGGCCAGGCAGGTGAACGCGGGCTCGAGCGGGGTGTAGTTTCTGCGCGACGCCGAGCCCTGGATGACGGGCGACTCATCGGGCGCGACTTTCTGCGCGGGCAAGGTCACGCAGCCCGCAAGCAGCACAGCAATGCTTGCGACGGCGACGGACTTCCCTGTAGTTTTTCTGCTCACTAGATAACCTCCGGCGTCAGTTCGAGACGAACGGGCCGTTGCAAGCGGTGCTGCCGGACACACTGGCACTCTGCGAGCCGCTATTGTTCTGGGTGGAGTTCAGGACCTGGTCGGTGCTGCTGCCGCCCGCGCTGACGGGGCCGGTGTTGGAATTGGTGGACGAGCCGTTCACGGCGGAATTCAGGGCGCCGCTGTTCGCCTGGTTGTTGCCCAGCGAACCGTTGTATGGATACGACGGGTTGAGGCTGGCCAGCACCACGCCGGGCACGCCGTTCTGCGTGACGCCGTTGGTGGCCGCGTTGGCGTTGGTGGAGGCCGACGTGTTGGCCGAGTTGGTGACGGTGGGCGACGATGTGCTGGCATCCATGCCGTTGGTGCCTGCATTGCCCGTGGAGGTGGACGACACCGAGCAGTTGAACTGCTTGTCGACGTAGTTGTAGGTGGTGTTGTAGTTGTTGGTCGTGAACGAGTCGTAGAACCCGCCGCGCTTGCGCTCGATCAGGTCGAGGATGGCGCCCTTGTTCACGCGGTCCTGCGTGGTCTGGAATTGCCACGAACCGTTCTCGCCCAGGCCATTGGCAAGCGCCGCCGGCACGCTGAACAGAAGGGCCGCCGCGCCGAGCGCGGAGGACAGTCGGGCCTTGTTGCGCCACCAGGGGCGCCCTGCATTTCTTATCGACATCTTGATCCCCTCACCATTCGCTGCCTGAAGAGGCAGCCGATCTGTTGGCCCGTCACGAAAACGCGATGCCGGACCCCTCCTGTAACCAGTTGCAGACTGCGTAACCCCTTACAGGAGGACCCATTCTGTGTTGGCAACCATGGCAGGTCAAGCGAGTCTTCGCCTGAGGTCCTTCGTATTGTTGTGGTTTGCGCGAATGCACCGTGAGGAATCGAGCCCCTCGCGGCCCCCCAGATGTAACGATGGCCCCATGCAGGGGCCATCGTTGCTCGCTTGTGTTGCTGTGTCTTGACGCTAGGGCCGGCGCGGTGGTGACGCTGCGGACGCAGGCTTCGAGGCGGCCGGCGCGGGCGCCTTGGAAAGCGCCTTGATTTCCTCGGCGAGCCGCGCCGCGCGTTCGGCCTGGCGGGCGAGCTGTTCGGCCATGGCCCGCTCGCTGCCGCCCGGGACTGTTGCTACGGACCCACGCGACAACTCCAGGCGGCTGCCCGGTTGCGCGGGCTTGTCGACCTTGGCCTCCAGTTTCTTCTGCGGCTGCGATTGCGCCGAAGTCGGGGCCTGCGGCGCCAGGCCGGCCAGGCGGCGGCGGAACTCGTCGAAGTCGCGGTTCTGCATCTGCATGGCCTGCTTGGCCTCTTCGCGCGAGACCGCGGCAATCTGCTCCTCGGTCGGCATGGTCAGCGTGACGCCGGCCTTCAGCCGGTTGACGTTGCCGCCGATGAAGGCGTTGGGGTTGGCGCGCTGCAGCGCGGTGAGCATCCGATCCAGCGACACCCCGGCCGGCCGGTTGGCCACGGCGATGTGCGAGGCCGTGTCGCCGCGTTTCACGTTCACCTGCCGTTGCGTGTCGGCCCGTTGCGATGGCAGCGTGGCCACCGGCGGCGCCGGCGGCGCGAACGCCGCTACCGGCGGCGGCGCCGCAGGCGGAGGAGGTGGTGGCGGCGGCGGCGGCGGCGGCGGCGGGGGAGGAGGTGGTGGCGGCAGTGCAGCAGCCACTTGCGGCGCCGGCGGCGGTGCCACAGGTACCGCGCCCGGCGGGGGCGGCGGCGCAGTCGGGGCTTCCGGTGCTGCAGCCGGCGCGGCCGCCGTGGACACCGGCGCCGGGGGCGGCGGCGGTGCGGCCGGAGGCGGTGGAGGAGGTGGTTCGGGCGCAGCCACAGGCGCAGCAGCGGGGGCTGCTACCACGGGCGGCGGCGCCACTGGTGGCGGCGGCGGC
>JACRAY010000010.1 GCA_016213325.1 Burkholderiales bacterium
CGCACGCTTTACGCCCAGTAATTCCGATTAACGCTCGCACCCTACGTATTACCGCGGCTGCTGGCACGTAGTTAGCCGGTGCTTATTCTTCAGGTACCGTCATCCTCCCGAGGTATTAGCCCAGAAGATTTCTTCCCTGACAAAAGCGGTTTACAACCCGAAGGCCTTCTTCCCGCACGCGGCATGGCTGGATCAGGCTTGCGCCCATTGTCCAAAATTCCCCACTGCTGCCTCCCGTAGGAGTCTGGGCCGTGTCTCAGTCCCAGTGTGGCTGGTCGTCCTCTCAGACCAGCTACAGATCGTCGGCTTGGTGAGCCTTTACCCCACCAACTACCTAATCTGCCATCGGCCGCTCCAATCGCGCGAGGTCTTGCGATCCCCCGCTTTCAACCAGAGTTCGTATGCGGTATTAGCGTAGCTTTCGCTACGTTATCCCCCACGACTGGGCACGTTCCGATGTATTACTCACCCGTTCGCCACTCGCCACCAGGGTTGCCCCCGTGCTGCCGTTCGACTTGCATGTGTAAAGCATTCCGCCAGCGTTCAATCTGAGCCAGGATCAAACTCTTCAGTTCGATCTTGAATTTTGCTCATAGGAATCGAAGTGAACTTCACTTCTTTTCGTAGAGCGTTTGATTTGTTCTGTTGAACTTGGCAATCGCCATCAAACGCCCACGCTTATCGGCTGTATATTTTTAACGAACCTGCCGGCTGGTGGGGCGTTGCGCCTTCCCTTTCAGCTGCTTTCGCTGCGATCAGCGAAGCCTTGAATTATCGCAGTTTTTTAGAAGACCTGTCAACTTCTGGGGTTTCTACCGATTCGCTGCGTCGCTGTTTAGTGCTTCGCGTCGTTTTCAGCAGAGCCTTGAATTCTATACCAGTTTTTTCCACCTGGTCAACTCAAGGCACCTTTTTTGCCCCTTCCGTTGTTGCCTGCCGCACCTGGCGCTTTCGCGTTCGGCTGCTGCATTCATCAGCGGAGCCCAAGACTATAACACCATTTTTCGGGGCCCTGGCCGGGGGTGCGGATCTTTCAGGATTCGGTCAGGCAGCCAACGGCAGCGTGCGATGCCGCTGGCCCGTCAGTGCAAACAACGCGTTCGCGACCGCCGGTGCCAGTGGCGGCACGCCGGGCTCGCCCACGCCGCCCGGCGCACGCTGGCTCGGCACGATCCATGTGTGCACCTGCGGGGCCGCTGCCAGACGGACCAGCGGATAGCCGGGGAAGTTCCCCTGCTGCACCACGCCGTCCAGCACTTCGATGCGGCCGTGCAGGGCCGCCGAGAGCGCGAACACCACCGAGCTTTCCATCTGCTGGGCCACGATCATCGGGTTCACCACCACGCCGCAATCGATCGCACAGTCGACCCGATGCACCCTGGGGCGGCCGCTCTCCAGGGACACCTCGGCCACTTGCACAACGATGCTGCCGAACGACTCCTGCAGCGCCACGCCGCGCGCGCGGCCCGCGGGCAGCGGGCCGCCCCAAGCCGACTTGGCCGCGGCCAGCTCCAGCACCGCCAGGTGCCGCGGCGCCTCGGCCAGCAGTTGCCGCCGGAGAGCCACCGGGTCGATGCCATTGGCGGCCGCCAGCTCATCGATGAAGCTCTCCGAGAAGAAGGCGTTGTGCGAGTGCCCGACCGAGCGCCAGTACCCCACGGGCAGGCCCGAGTCGGTTGCCACGTGGCTCATCCGCTGGTGCGCGATGCCATAGGGCAGGTCGAACAGGCCTTCGGCTGCCGTCTTGTCCGGCATGCCACCGAGCGCTGTGAGTTCCGGCAGTGCACGCCGCAGGTACCCCGGCGTGATGGCATCGCCTGCCGAGCGAATCTGCAGCCCCACCAAGCGGCCCTTGCCGTCCAGCGCTCCGCGCAATTGCGCCACCTGCATCGGCCGGTAGTAGTCGTGCGTCATGTCCTGCTCGCGCGGCCAGATGAGCTGCACCGGTGCCCCGCCGCAGTCCATTGCCACGCGCACGGCGAAGGCCGCGTAGTCCACCTCGAGCCGGCGCCCGAAACCGCCACCGAGCAGCGTGACGTGCACCTTGACGTTCCCGGGCGGCACGCCGGCGATGCGCGCCGCCACCGCGCGGCACATTTGCGGCACCTGGGTCGGCACCCAAAGCTCCACCTGGCCGCCATCCACGCGCGCCGTGCAGTTCATCGGCTCCATCGTGGCGTGCGCCAGGTAGGGGGCGCTGTACCAGGCCTCGAGCACGCGCGCCGCGCTGCGCTCCGCTTCCTCGACTGCGCCTTGCCGGTGGAACACCGTCGCCGGGCCGGCCGTCACAGCCTCATGCAGGGCGGCAGCGATGCGCCGCGTGTCCGGCAAGGCGCCCGGCCGCGCGCCCCACACCACCTCCACCTTCCGGGCCGCTTCATCCGCCTGCCAGTAGCCATCGGCCACCACTGCGAACCCGGCCGTGGAGCCGGCGTAAGCAGGCAGCATCACGATGCGCTCGACGCCCGGCATCGCCAAGGCGGCAGCGGCATCGATGCGCGCAGGCGAACCACCGAGCACGGGTGCCAGCCGGAGCACGGCCACCTTCATGCCGGGCAGGCGCACGTCGATCCCATACCGCGCCGAGCCGTCCACCTTGGCGGGCACGTCGAGCCTGGGCAAGGGCCGGCCGATCACCCGCCACTCTTTCGGGTTCTTCAGCCGCACGTCGCCCGGCGGTGTGCTGGCGGCAAAGCGCGCCAGCTCGCCATAGCCGGCGAATCGGCCCGAAGGATGCGAGACGACGCCGTCAGACACCCGCAGTTCCTGCAGCGGAAGCCGCCATTGCAGCGAGGCGGCGCCCAGCAGGGTCGCGCGCGCCGTCGCCGCTGCGGTGCGGATCACTTCCCACGTGTCGATCACGCTGCTCGAACCGCCGGTGGCGTTGATGCCGAGCTCACGCCCGAGCTTGCCGGTGAGCCATTGCGACGCCCTCACGACCCGTCCGTAGCCGTCGGCCTGCTCTTCGTGCCTGGGGTGGATGAACGGCAGGCTGGCAATGAACCGGTGCACGTTGCCATAGATCGCGTCGCTGCCGGCCTGCTCGACCTGCACGCTCGCGAGCGGCACGTCCAGCTCTTCAGCCGCCAGCATCGCCAGCGCGGTGTGCACGCCCTGCCCCATCTCGCTGCGCGGCATGGCCAGCACCACGCCGCCTTCGCGGGTGACCTTGATCCAGCCATTGAGCGCGAAGTCCGTTTCGCCGACCGGCCACAAGGCCGCCGAACCGATACGCGAGCGCTGCGGCATCACGCCCCAGCCCACCACCAGCGCGCCGGCCGCACCGGCAGCGGCCACTAGCCAGCCGCGCCGCCTCACGCCTTCACCCCGGCGGCCCGCTTGATGGCCGCGCGCACACGCTGGTAAGTGCCGCAGCGGCACAGGTTGGTCATCGCCTCGTCGATGTCGGCATCGGTCGGTTTGGGCTTCTTCTCCAGCAAGGCGGCCGCGGCCATGAGCATGCCGCTCTGGCAATAGCCGCACTGCGGTACCTGCTCGGCAATCCAGGCGGCCTGCAACGCGTGCGGCTTGCCGGGCGCGCCCAGCCCTTCGATGGTCTGGATGCGCTTGCCGGCCACGGCCGACACGGGCACGACGCACGAACGCACCGCCTGAGCGTCGATGCGCACGGTGCAGGCGCCGCAGGCCGCAACGCCGCAGCCGAACTTCGTGCCGGTCATGCCCAGCACGTCGCGCAGCACCCACAGCAGCGGCATCCGCCCGTCCACCTCGGCGTGCACGACCCGGCCGTTGACGTTCAGCTCCACGTGGTTCCCTCTCCTCGACGGGAAAGCCACTATAGCCAAGGCATCCGCGCCAAGCCGTTGCATTTGGTACGCCGGCGACCAGCGGACAATCCCCCCCAATGGCCCTCATTACCCTTGCCGATGCCCAGCTCGCCTACGGCCATGTGCCGCTGCTGGACCGCACCGACCTTTCCCTCGAAGCCGGCGAGCGCATCGGCCTGATCGGCCGCAACGGCGCCGGCAAGTCCTCGCTGCTGAAGGTGCTGGCGGGCATCGAGAGCCTGGACGATGGCGTGCTGCAGCGCCAGCAGGGCCTGCGCGCCGCCTACGTGCTGCAGGAACCTTCGTTCGACGCCCATGTGACCGTGTTCGACGCGGTGCGTGGCGCGCTCGGCGACCTGCACGCGCTGATCGACGACTACACGCACGGCCGCGGCGACCTGCACGAGTTGCAGGACCGCATCGAGGCGCAGGACGGCTGGCACTGGCAGCAGCGCGTCGAAGAGACCCTGCAGCGCCTGCACCTCGACCCGCAGGCTGCGCTGGACACTTTGTCGGGCGGTACGCAGAAGCGGGTGGCCCTGGCCCAGGCCCTGGTGCGCAGGCCCGACCTGCTGCTGCTGGACGAGCCTACCAACCACCTCGACCTCGACTCGATCGAATGGCTCGAAGGCCTGTTGCTGGACTTCCGCGGCAGCGTGGTGCTGATCACGCACGATCGCCGCTTCCTCGACCGCGTCGCCACGCGCATCGTCGAACTCGACCGCGGCAAGCTGCGCTCCTACCCCGGCAACTTCACGAAATACCAGGCGCTGAAGGAAGACCAGCTGGCGCAGGAAGCCGTCATCAATGCCAAAGCCGACAAGCTGCTCGCCCAGGAGGAGGTGTGGGTGCGCAAGGGCGTGGAGGCGCGGCGCACCCGCTCGGTGGGCCGCATCGCGCGGCTGGAGGCGCTTCGTGCCAGGCGCTCGGCGCGGCGCGACGCGGTCGGCCGCGTGCAGATGGAACTGGCCGGCGGCCAGCCCACCGGCAAGATCGTGGCTGAACTCACCAAGGTCACCAAGTCGTTCGGCGACAAGACGGTGGTGCGCGAGTTCACCGGCACCATCCTGCGCGGCGACAAGGTCGGCCTGGTCGGCCCCAACGGCGCCGGCAAGACCACGCTGCTCAAGCTGATCCTGGGCGAGCTCGCCCCCGACAGCGGCCGCGTGCGCCTCGGCAGCAACCTGCAAGTGGCCTACTACGACCAGATGCGCACCGCGATCGACCTCGACGCGACGCTGGAGGACTTCATCAGCCCCGGCAGCGAATGGATCGAGATCGGCAAGCAGCGCAAGCACGTGAAGAGCTACCTGGGCGACTTCCTGTTTTCGCCGGCGCGGGCCACCTCGCCGGTGCGCTCGCTCTCGGGCGGCGAACGCAACCGGCTGCTGCTGGCGCGGCTGTTCGCCCGGCCGGCCAACGTGCTGGTGCTGGACGAGCCCACCAACGACCTCGACATCGACACGCTGGAACTGCTGGAGGAACTGCTGCAGGACTACGAAGGAACTGTGTTCCTGGTCAGCCACGACCGCGCCTTCCTCGACAACGTGGTGACCAGCACCATCGCTTTCGATGGCGACGGCGTGTGGCGCGAGTACGAAGGCGGCGTGGAGGACTGGCTGGCGCAGTCGCAGCGCGTGCGTACCTTCCTGCAGGCGGCAGCCCCAGCGCCCGCTGCACGCGAGAAGCCCGTGACGCCGCATGCGGCTGCGCGGCCCGCCACCAAGCGCAAGCTGAGCTACAAGGAGCAGCGCGAGCTCGAGGCCCTGCCCGGCCGCATCGAGGCGCTGGAGCAGGAGCAGGCGGGGCTGCAGTCGCTGCTGTCCGACGGCAGCCTCTATGCGAACGACCCGCAGCGCGCGGCGCAAATGGCTGCGCGCGTGGCGCAGATCGAAGACGACCTGATGGCCGCGCTGGAGCGCTGGAGCGAGCTGGGCGAGCTGTAGCCTGCGTCCTGCACCGACTGCCGGGTACCGCCGACCTTGCCGCCTCGGCCGCGCGGCGAGAGTGTCGACACCATGCGCACCGCCCACCCCCTCGCCGCCTTCTGGCGCTGGCTGCTGGTCGCAGCCTTCCTTGGCGGGGCCGGCGGTTGCGCCGGTTTGCCGGCCAACACGCAACGCACGGCCAGCACGGCCTTCGGGCAGCCCGAAGCCACGGCCCTCGGCCGACTCGTGCAGGCGCGCCGCGCGCAGGTGCAGGCACGCAGCGACTCGGCCTTCAAGCTCATCGACAGCGTCGACCTCGCCTACTCGAGCCGGCTCGCGCTGGTCGAGCAGGCCGAGAGGTCGCTCGACCTGCAGTACTACGCCATCCACGCCGATGCCAGCACCGAAACGCTGCTGCAGGCGATCCGCGCTGCGGCGCGGCGCGGCGTGCGGGTGCGCATCCTGCTGGACGACTTCAACTCGGTGGGCGAGGACGCGCAGGTGCTGCGCCTGGCCTTCGAGCGCAACATCGAAGTGCGCCTGTTCAATCCGCTGCCGGGTCCGCGCAACAACCTGGCCGGCCGCGTGATCGCCTCGCTGCACGACATCCCGCGCATCCAGAAGCGCATGCACAACAAGCTCTTCATCGCCGACAACGCGTGGGGCATCACCGGCGGGCGCAACCTGGGCGACCGCTTCTTCGGCACCGGCGACAAGATCAACTTCCTGGATCTCGACGTGATGGCCACGGGCAGCGTCGTGCGGGCGATGTCGGCCAGCTTCGACCGCTTCTGGAACGACGAGCTGGCCTACCCGGTCCAGTCGTTGCTGGACCCGCAGGACCTGGACAAGCTGCGCGCGCTGCCGGGCGGCGGCGAGACGGCCGACGGATCGCGCGCCGCGCCGCACGCCGGCAGCGCGACGGCTCGCGACCCAGGCACGGTGCTGCCCACGATCACCGCCGACGAGGCGCGCGCCGCTCGCCGCTCGCCGCTCGACCTGGGCACCGTTGCGCTGGTGTGGGCGCCATCGGCATTCCTGGTGGACGAGCCGGGCAAGGTCGCACCGGGGGACGACGAGGCCGACGCGGGCGAGACCGTCGTCGACGGGCTGCTGTCGCTGATGCAGGCCGCGCAGCGCGAAGTGCTGATCGTGTCGCCCTACGTGGTGCCCGGCCCCCGCATGATGCAGGTCTACCGGCAGCTGCGCGAGCGCGGCGTGCGCGTGCGCATGCTGACCAACTCGATGGCGTCCAACGACGCGCCAGCCGCCCACGCCGGCTACCTGCGCTACCGCAAGGACCTGTTGGCTGCCGGCGTGGAGCTGCACGAGATGCGCGCCGACCCGCAAGCGGTGCAAGTCTTGTCGGGCAGCGGCGTGGCAGGCTCGAAATCCGCGAAGTCGCGCGCCAGCCTGCACACCAAGGCCGTGATCATCGACGGGCGGCTCGCCGTGATCGGCTCGATGAACCTGGACCTGCGGTCGCAGAAGCAGAACAGCGAGGCGGCGCTCGTGATCCGCAGTGCCGCGCTGTGCTCGGAGGTGGCGCGCGATGTCGAGGCCACGCTCGCATCGGCCGCCTACCGGCTCGAGCTGCAGCCCGGCGGCCAGCTCGCCTGGCGTGCACCCCCGGGGGCTCCGTTCAAGGACGGGCGTAACGAGCCGGGAGCCGGCGCCAAGGCGCGGCTGGTGGTCGGGCTGCTCGGCCCGTTCGCACCGGAAGAGATGCTCTGAGCTTCAGAGCTGCTTCACGATCTCCGAGTACTTCTTCCAGAACGCCGCATCCTGCGTGGTCGCGAAATTGATGCGCATCAGTGTGCTGGGACTGCGCTCGGCATGGAACAGCGCACCGGGCGCCAGCAGGTAGCCTTCGTCCAGCATGCGCTGCGCCAGCGTGTCGGTGTCCACGCCGGTGTCGACCCAGCCGAACAGCCCGGCCGGCTCTGCCACGAAACGGCAGCCTGCGTGGGTGGCCAGCTTCACGCTGCGCCCGCGCGCCACGTCCAGCCGCGTGCGGATGCGCTCGGCGTGGCGGCGCAACTGGCCCTGTTCGATGCACAGGGCCAGCGCTTTCTCCAGCAGCGCCGGCGTCGTCAGGGTGGCGAGCAGCTTGGTGTCCAGCAGCTGTTCGACCAGGGCGCTGGGCGCGGCCAGGAAGCCGATGCGCCAGTTGGGCGCCAGGATCTTCGCGAAGCCGCTCACGTAGATGGTGCGCTGCAGGCCGTCCAGCGCGCACAGGCGTGGCGCGTGCTCCGGCGCCAGGTGGCTGTAGGTGTCGTCCTCGACGATGTGGAAGTCGTACTGGTTCGCCAGCTGCAGCACGCGGTGCGCGCTGCCCGGTGTCAGGCAGTAGCTGGTGGGGTTGTGGAACACGCTCACGCTCACGTACAGCTTGGGCCGGTGCAGCTCGCAGTAGCGTGCCATCACCTCCAGGTCGGGCCCGTCGGCGCGGCGCGGCACCGGCAGCAGCCGCATGCCCAGCGCGTTGAGCCGCGCGAATTCGACGGCCCAGCCGGGCTCTTCCACCATCACCGGGTCACCGGGGCGTAGCAGCGTGCGGCTCACGATATCGAGCGCGTGCGTGGCGCCGACTGACGTGATGATCTGATCGGCCGTGGCCGGTACGTTGAGTGCTGCAAGCTTGTTGGCAAGCGCCCGGCGCAGGCCGGTGTCGCCCATCGGTTCGCCATACTGCAGCGAGAAGTCCTGCAGCGCCCGCGTGCCCGTCACCTTGCGCACGGCAGCCGGCATGAAGGTGGACTCCAGCCACTCGGGCGGGAACACGCCCATGCCCGGTTGCGGCTTGTTGCTGACTTTGTGGAACATGCCGCGGATCAGCGAGGTGGCGTTCAGCGGCGCCGGCCCGCGCCGCGCGGCCAGCCGCCAGTCCGCAGGGTCGGCCGGCTGCGAACCCCTGGCGTCGGGCGGAGGCGGTTCGTCGCGCCGCACCGAGGGCGCCTCGCGCACGAAGAAACCGCGGTTCTTGCGCGCTTCGACCAGTCCCTGCGCGAGCAGCTGGTCGTAAGCCGCCACCACCGTCGCCGGGCTCACGCCATGCTGCAACGCGCATTGACGCACCGAAGGCAGCCGCGAGCCGGGTGCCATGAGCCGGCTGCGGATGCGCTCGCCGAAACGGTCGGCCAGCTGCTCGGTGAGCGAACGCGTCGATGTCCTCATCAGCATGTCTGGGGCTTTCCGTGTATCGCCGAATCCGGCGGTACAGATGTCCAACTGATATGGGCAACTGTACTGGTTGTGTATTGGTCTCCAAGACTACAGTCGTTCGGATGAGAGCGCAACCCCGGATCCCCCCGCGATGAGCGCCGCCGAGCTGGCGGCGCTGCTGGCGTTCTGCACTGCGATGAGCTTCTCGCCGGGGCCGAACACCACGCTGTCCACCGCACTGGCCGCCAACCTCGGCCTGAAGCGGGCCTTGCGCTTCTGCGTGGCCGTGCCCACCGGTTGGACGATGCTGATGGTGGCCAGTGGGCTCGGGCTCGGCTCGCTGGTGCTCGGCGTTCCGGCGTTGCGCTGGGCCGTGACACTGATCGGCGTCGCGTACATGCTGTGGCTGGCATGGCGCCTGAGCCGCGCGGGCGAATTGGCCGAGGTGGACCGCAGCCGGCTGGACATCGGCTTCTGGCAAGGCGTCGGGCTGCAGTTCCTGAACATCAAGGCGTGGTTGCTCGCGCTGACGCTCACGGCAGGCTGGGTGGTGAACGCCGGCGGCCAGCCGGCGGCCAACCCGGGCGAACGCCTCGCCATCATCTGCGCGGTGATGGTGCTGTTCGCCTTCGCGAGCAACTTCACCTATGCGCTGGCCGGTTCGCTGCTGCGCAACTGGCTGTCGCAAGGACGGCGGCTGCTGTGGTTCAACCGCTTGCTGGCCCTGGTGCTGGTGGCCACCGCGGCCTGGATGATGACGGTATGAAGCCGCAGGAGGCTCGCGGCCTGTGGCTGGGCCTGGCCGGCGTAGCGATCTTCGCGCTGACGCTGCCGATGACGCGCCTGGCCGTCGGCACGCCCGAAGCGCCGCAGATGTCGGGCGTGTTCATCGCGCTCGGCCGCGGCGCTGTTGCGGCGGCCCTGTCGGCCGCCTTCCTGCTCGCCACGCGCGCGCCCTGGCCGCGGCGCGAAGACTGGGGGCCCCTGGCCGTCACGTCCGCCGGCGTCGTGTTCGGTTTTCCCCTGCTGACCTCGGTGGCCATGCGCTACGTCGAGGCGGTGCACGCCAGCGTGATCGTCGGCGTGCTGCCGCTAGCCACCGCCGCCGCCGGCGCGTTGCTGCATCGGCAGCGCCCTTCGGCCGGCTTCTGGCTGTGCGCGGCTGCGGGCAGCATCCTCGTCGTCGGCTTTGCCCTGTCGAAGGCCGGCGCGGGAGCCGTGCCCCACGTCGCCGACCTGCTGCTGCTGGCCGCCATGCTGTGCGCCGCTGTCGGCTACGCCTGGGGCGCGCGCCTGTCGCAACGCATGGCCGCCGAGCACGTGATCTGCTGGGCGCTGGTGCTGGCCCTGCCGCTCACGCTGCCGCTGGCATGGGCCACGCGCCCGCAAGCGCCGGTGGACGCCGCGGCGTGGTGGGGCTTCGGCTACGTGGCGGTGTTCTCGATGTGGCTCGGCTTCTTCGCCTGGTATCGCGCCCTGGCACTGGGTGGCACCGTGCGCGTGAGCCAGGTGCAACTGGTGCAACCCTTCCTCAGCATGCTGTTCGCCGTGCCGCTGCTCGGCGAGAGCCTCGATGCCCTGACCCTTGCCTTCGCGCTGGCGGTGATCGCCACCGTGTTCCTCGGCCGCCGCATGCCGGTGCGTGCCGCGGCCTGACCCCGTTTAACCGAGAGAGAGACCGATGAAACTCAACGACCTGCAGCAGGCTTCCTGGACCCTGGCGCGCCGTGCCGAGCGGATGAACCCTTCCGTGATCCGCGAGATCCTGAAGGTCACGGAACGCCCGGGCATCATCAGCTTCGCCGGCGGCCTGCCGGCGCCCCGGACCTTTCCCGTCGCCGAGTTCGCCGACGCCTGCGCGCGCGTGCTGCGCGACGATGGCCGGGCTGCGCTGCAGTACTCCGCGAGCGAAGGCTACGCGCCCTTGCGTGAAGCCGTGGCCGACATGTTGCCGTGGAACGTGGATCCGGCGCACGTGCTGATCACCACCGGCTCGCAGCAGGGGCTGGACCTGGTGGCCAAGGTGCTGGTCGACGCGGGCAGCCGCGTCCTGGTCGAGACGCCCACTTACCTCGGCGCGTTGCAGGCCTTCACGCCGATGGAGCCCGAGATCGCGGGCGTCGCGAGCGATGCCGAAGGGCCGGATACGCAGGACCTGGCCCGCAAGGCCACCGGTGCGCGCTTCTTCTACGTGCTGCCGAACTTCCAGAACCCGACGGGCCGCATGATCTCCGAAGCGCGCCGCGCCGAACTCTCGACGCGTGCGGCCAGCCTCGGCCTGCCCATCGTCGAGGACAACCCGTACGGCGACCTGTGGTTCGACCAGCCGCCGCCGCTGGCGATCACCGCGCGCAACCCCGAAGGCTGCATCTACCTCGGCTCGTTCTCCAAGGTGCTGGCGCCCGGCCTGCGCCTGGGCTACGTGGTCGCACCGGCCGGCATCGCGCCGAAGCTGCTGCAGGCCAAGCAGGCGGCCGACCTGCACACCCCCACCTTCAACCAGCGCATCGTGGCTGAAGTCATCAAGGACGGCTTCCTCGAGCGCCACGTGCCGACCATCCGCGCGCTGTACAAGTCGCAGCGCGATGCCATGCTGGCTGCACTGGAGCGCGAGATGGGCGGCCTCGACGTGACATGGAACCGGCCGGACGGCGGCATGTTCCTGTGGGCCCGGCTGCCCGCGGGCCTGTCCGCCGCCGGGCTGCTGCCCCAGGCAGTGAATCGCGGCGTGGCCTTCGTGCCCGGCGCGGCTTTCTATGCCGATGAGGCCGACCCGCGCACGCTGCGCCTGTCGTTCGTGACGGCGAGCGTTCAGCAGATCGACACCGGCATCGCGGCGCTGGCCGCCGCCGTGCGCGAAGCGCTGGGAAGCTAGCCGTGCTGCGCATCTGGGGCCGGCTCTCGTCGATCAACGTGCGCAAGGTCGTCTTCGCTGCGCAGTTGCTGGGGCTCGAGTTCGAGCGCATCGACGCAGGCGCCGGCTTCGGCGTGGTGCAGACGCCGGACTACCGGGCCAAGAACCCCAACTCGCTGGTGCCCTTGCTGGAAGACGGCGGCTTTGCGCTTTGGGAGTCCAACGTGATCGTGCGCTACCTGTGCGCGAAACACGGCCGGCTGTACCCGCAGGGCCTGCGCGAGCGATTCGACGCCGAGCGCTGGATGGACTGGCAGCAGACCACGCTGAACCCGGCGGGGCGCGATGCGTTCATCCAGTTGATCCGCGTCGCAGCCGGCGGGCGAAGCAAGGAGAAGGTCGCCACCTCTGTCGCCGCGACCGAACCCCTGCTCGACATGCTCGACGCCCACCTGTCGCGCCAGCCTTTCATGGCGGGCGAGCAGTTCACCATGGCCGACATCCCCGTGGCCTGCGAGATCCATCGCTGGGCCGGCCTGCCGCTGGAACATCGTGCGCGGCCGCACCTGGATCGCTGGTACACAGGCCTCCTGCAACTTCCCGCCGCTCGCGGGGCCCTGGACGTCCCCCTCTCATGAAGCAACGCCCCTTCAAGCAAGTCGATGTGTTCACCGCGGCCCCCTACCTCGGCAACCCGCTGGCCGTGGTGCTCGACGGCAGCGGCCTCTCCGCCGGGGAGATGCAGCACTTCACCAACTGGACCAACCTGTCCGAGGCCACCTTCCTGTTGCCGCCGACGCAGCCGGGAGCCGACTACCGCGTGCGCATCTTCTGTCCCGGCCGCGAGCTTCCGTTCGCGGGCCATCCCACGCTGGGCAGTTGCCACGCGTGGCTGCAGGCCGGTGGCCGGCCCCAGGGTGACTACGTGGTGCAGGAGTGCGGCGTGGGGCTGGTCAGGTTGAAGCGTGGGGGTGATCGCCTGGCTTTCGCGGCGCCGCCGCTGCGCAAGGGCGGCCCGCTGGCAGAAGAGGACGTGGCGCTGATCGCCCGCGGGCTGGGCATCGCACGCAGCGACATCGTCGCGCACGCATGGTGCGACAACGGTCCCAACTGGCGCGGCGTCATGCTGGGGTCTGCCGAGCAAGTGCTAGCCCTCCGACCCGACGCGGCCATCCTCGCCGGCCTCGACATCGGTGTGGTCGGTCCGCGCGGCAAAGTCGGCGTTGTAGCGGCGCACGCGAGAACATCGAGCGCCGGCTCAAACGCCGGCGCGAATCACGAGTGCGCGTTCGAGGTCCGCGCCTTCTTCCCCGGCAACAACGGCATGGTCGAAGACCCGGTGACCGGCAGCCTCAACGCTGCGCTGGCGCAATGGCTGATTGGCGCTGGCATCGCGCCGCAGAGCTACATCGCGAGCCAGGGCACCGCACTGGGCCGCGCCGGCCGCGTCCATGTGCAGCGCGACGGTGACGACACCTGGATCGGTGGTGCCTCGGTCACTTGCGTGGACGGGAGCGTCCTGCTGTGACGGCTGCCCGCGTCGACCATCTCGTGGTGCTGGCAGCAGGCCTGGCCGAAGGCGTGCGCTGGTGCGAAGCGACGCTGGGCGTGGCGCCCGGCCCGGGCGGCGAGCACCCGCTGATGGGCACCCACAACCGGCTGGCCCGGGTGGCGACGGTCGACTACCCGCGGGCCTACCTGGAAGTCATCGCCGTCAATCCGCAGGCCGACGCTTCGCAGCGCCGCGCCGGCTCGCGCTGGTTCGACATGGACGATGAAACGGTCGCGGCGGCCGTCGCCTTGCAGGGACCACGCCTCACCCACTTCGTCGCCGTGGTGCCCGACCTCGACGCGGCGCTGGCCGCCTGGCGGCGCCAGGGTATAGACCGCGGCGAGGCGTTGCAGGCCTCGCGCATGACGCCGCGCGGCTTGCTGCAGTGGCGCATCTCGGTGCGCCCCGACGGCCAGCGCCTGTTCGACGGCTGCCTGCCGACGCTGATCGAGTGGGGTGACACCCATCCGGCCGGCGCGATGGCGGATGCCGGCGTCTCCTTGCAGTCGCTGGCCATCACCCACCCGCGCGCCGCGGAACTGCGGCGCGCGTTCAACGCCATCGACCTGCAGGGCGTGACGGTCGCCGAAGGCGCGCCCAACCTCTGCGCCACCCTGCTAGCCCCGGCCGGCCGGGTGCGGCTGGAATCGAAAGGACTGTGATGCGATTCGAACGTGATGAAGTGCTGGCGGCGCGCGAGGCGATGCGCTCGTTCGTCCCCCCGACCCCCCAGTACGCCTGGCCGCTGCTGCGCGAGCGGCTCGGCACCTGGGTGTGGGTAAAGCACGAGAATCACACGCCGGCCGGCGCCTTCAAGGTGCGCGGCGGCATGACGTACTTCGATGCGCTGGCGCGCGAGCAGCCGGGCGTTCGCGGCGTGATCTCGGCCACGCGCGGCAACCACGGCCAGTCGGTAGGCTGGGGCGCCCGCAGGTACGGGCTGGCCGCCACCATCGTGGTGCCGCACGGCAACTCGGTGGAGAAGAACAACGCCATGCGTGCGCTCGGCGTGGCGCTGGTCGAGCACGGCGACGATTTCCAGGCGGCTCGTGAACACGCCACGGGGCTCGCGACGGAGCGCGGACTGCACATGGTGCCGTCGTTCCACCGCAACCTGGTGAAGGGCGTGATGACCTACTGGGTGGAGTTCTTCGAAAGCTTTGCGCGCGGCGAGGAACCGGCCGCCGTGTTCGTGCCCATCGGCCAGGGCTCGGGCTTCTGCGCGGCGGCGGCAGCCCGCGCGCATACCGGCGCGCGCTGCGCCCTGGTGGGCGTGGTGTCGGCGCACGCGACCAGCTACCTCGACTCCTACCGCGCCGGCCATGTGGTCGAGGCGCCGGTCACGACGCAGCTGGCCGACGGCATGGCCTGCCGGCTGGCGGACGACGAAGCGCTGCAGATCGTGCTGCGCGAAGCCGAGGACGTGGTGGCCGTGACGGACGACGAGGTGGCCAATGCCATGCGTATCCTGTTTGCCGATACGCACAACGTGGCCGAGGGCGCGGGCGCGGCCGGGCTGGCCGCGGCGATCCGGCTCAAGGACCGTTGGGCTGGGCAGGCCGTGGGGGTCGCGCTGACGGGCGGCAACGTCGACAGCGACGTGTTCGCGCGAGTGCTCGCCGGCAGTTAGTCCTTCTTGCCGGACTTCTTCTTGGCCGGCACCTTGCCGCCTTCCTTGCGGGCTTCCGACAGGCCGATCGCCACGGCCTGGGCGCGGCTCTTCACCTTGCGGCCCGAACCGCTCTTCAGTTCGCCGCGCTTGTACTCGTGCATGGTCTTCTCGACCTTGTCCTGGGCCTTCTTGCCATATCGCGCCATGGATGCCTCCTTTGCAATACTTGCCCATTGGACGATTCGGGCGCCGGGCGGCTTGCAGGACAGCGTCCATTGCGCCTGTCGTCACCGTTGCAGCTCTTCTGGCCCTTCGTTGACAGAATGCGGCCATGGGAACCCTTTACCTCGTGCGCCACGGCCAGGCCTCCTTCGGCGAGGCCGACTACGACCAGCTGAGCGATCTCGGCCGGCGGCAGAGCGTGCGCCTGGGCGAATATTTCGCAGGGCGCGAGATGCGCTTCGACGCGCTGGTCGCCGGGACGCTGCGGCGCCACAAGCAGACCCTGGCGGGCATCCTCGAGGGCATGAACCATGCAGGCGAGCACCTGTCATGGGACGGCCTGAACGAGTACGACAGCGAAGCGGTGATCGCCACCGTGCACCCGCACAAGCTGGAAAAACCGACCACGCCCGAGATGTACCGGCACCACTTCCGGTTGCTGCGCGACGGCCTGGCCCGCTGGATGGCCGGCGACGCGGCGCCCGTCGGCATGCCCAGCTACCAGGAGTTCGTCGCCGGCGTGGCCGGTGCGCTCGACCACGTCAAGGCCAACCACTATGGCCAGAGCGTGCTGATGGTCACCAGCGGCGGGCCGATTGCCACCGCGGTGGGGCATGTGCTGGGCACCGCGCCCGAGACGACGATCGACCTGAACCTGCGCATCCGCAACACGTCGATCACCGAGTTCGCCTTCACGCCCAAGCGCCACATGCTGGTCGGCTTCAACGCGCTGCCGCACCTGGATGCCCGCGAGTATCGGGACTGGGTGACCTACGCCTAAACTGCGGGCGTGAATGACGACGCCCCTGAACGCCCCGCCGCGTGGCACGTGGTCTGCCTGTGCGCCGCCTGGTGCGGCGTGTGCCGCGACTGGCTGCCCGTGCTGCGCCAGGCGGCCGCGGCGCACCCGCAGTGGCAGGTTGCCTGGATCGACGTCGAGGACCACGACGAAGCCATGGGCGACGTGGATGTGGAGACCTTTCCCACCATGCTGGTGGCGCGGGGCGACGAGCCGCTGTTCCTCGGCCCGATCCCCCCGTCGGCCGTGCAACTCGAACGGCTGGTCGAGCGCCTGCAGGCTTCCGGCGGCGCCGTGCCGGGCGAAGCGCGGGACTTGCTGCAACGCCTGAAGCCCGTGCTGGATGCCGGGCGCGTGTAACGACGCAGGGCAGAGTCCTACATTCCTCCTCATCGACGCCTGACGGGCGCCACGGCTGCGCCAACGCTCAATGGGGCTTATGGCCGCCCGAGCGCCGGCCATGACATTCCAACCCGCTTATCGTTTCGAAGGAGTACCAACATGGCTTCCAACAACCCTGGCAACCCCAGCGGCAAAAGCAACCGCGGCTTTGCCTCGATGGACCCGCAGCGCCAGCGCGAAATCGCCAGCGAAGGCGGCCGCGCCGCCCACGAGAAGGGCACCGCCCATGAGTTCACCTCGGAAGAAGCGCGCGAGGCCGGCCGCAAGGGTGGCCAGGCCCGCAGCCAGAAGCGCAGCCAGCAGATCGGGGGCAGCAACATCGCGGGCAACGACAGCAGTTCCGGCAAGAGCAACTCGGGCGACCTGGGCAGCTCGAGCGCCTTGTAACAGCCGCTACCTGCCGGCGAAAAGGGAAAAGGGCGCCTCACGGCGCCCTTTTTTTCGGGTCCGTAACGGGCCGGCTACCAGTCTTCGAGCTGCCACTCGCCGACCTGGCGGACTCGCTGGTCCAGGTCGTCGGGCAGCTCGGCGGCGGCAGCGGCTTTCTTTTCCTCAGCCGCCGGCGGCATGCCCTGCGGCACCCGGTCGTCTGCCTGCTCCATCCGGAGCGGCATGCGGGGTTCGAAAACAGAAGAAAAACGCATTGACGTCACCTGTGCTTGCAGTGTAGGCAAGCTCAGGTGTCCTGGCTGTGACCAAGCTCACAAGGAAACGCGTTTTTGCGCGCAAAGCAACACTGCCCTGCGCACTACCGTGACATCTGCACGGCAGGGCTCAATGCGAACGGTCGGGCTCGGCAGGCGTGGAGATCTCGCCGAGCGAACTGGCGACCTCGCCCTCGTCCGTCGGGTCCTTCACCGCGATGTCGCCCAGCGAGACGATGCCCACCAGGTGCTCGCCGTCGTCTACCACCGGCATGCGGCGGATCTGCCGCTCGGCCATCTCGGACAACACCTGGTCGACGTCGTCGGTCGGCTTGACGGCATGGACGCTGCCGCTCATCACATCGGCCAGCCGGGTCGCCCGCATGTCGCAGCCTTGGGCGACGCCACGCACGACGATGTCGCGGTCGGTCACCATGCCCACCAGCTTCTCGCCGTCGCACACCGGTATGACGCCGACGTTCAGCTCGTCCATCGCCTGGGCGGCCGCCACCACGGTGTCGTTCGGGGCCATGGTGCGCACGCCCCGGGTCATCACGTCTGCCACTGTCGTCATTGCATTGCTCCTGTAGTCGCCACCCAATCTAGCGGTGCCCAGGCTTCGCCCGGGTAGGACGGCGGCGGGTTAGGAGCGGGGGCGGTCGACGACGGTGGCCAACGGCAGGGCCGAGAGCTCCTGCAACAGGCGCGCGAGCTGCCGCCCGGCGGCGTCGAGCAGCGCCGCCCCCTTCTGCGCGGTGGCGGCGGCGGCGTTGCCGGCTGCGCCCTCGGGGTTGTAGTCCTGCATCTGCCAGCCCAGCTTGGCCGCCCGGCCGTCGCCCAGCACCGGCCACGCCTTTGCGCGGTCGCGCGAGGTCGAGCCGAAGTCGCGGGCGTGCGCCATGTCCACCGACTGCGGCCGCAGGGCCAGCATCAGCGAGGTCTCGACCTCGCCCGCATGGACGCCGAAGCGCTGCTCGTCGGCGTCGAACCGGGCGTAGGCGTCGCCCAGCGGCAGGTTCCACCAGCTGCAGCTATAGGCGATGAGGCCATGCTGCGTGCGCAGCTCGCGCGCGACGATATCCATCAGGCTCACCTGCCCGCCGTGCGAGTTGAACAGCAGCACCTTTTTCACGCCGGCGCGCGCCACGCAGGCGCCCAGCTCGACCCAGGTGGCGATGACGGTCGGCGCCGACAGGCTCAGCGTCCCCGCAAAGGCGGTGTGCTCCGGGCTGTAGCCCACGGCCTGTGTCGGAAGGAACAGCACCGGCAGCTCCGCAGGCAGGTGCGCCAGCGCCGCCGCGACGATGCCGTCGACCAGCACCTGGTCGACCGCCAGCGGCAGGTGCGGGCCGTGCTGCTCGGTCGCGCCCACCGGCAGCACCGCCACCGCGGTGGCGGGGTCCAGCGCGGCGAAGTCACGGGTCGACAGGTCGGCCCAGAAGCGCGATGCAAGCGGCATGGCCGCCATCTTAGGGGGCTTTGCGGCGATCCGACGAACGGCACCCAATTTAATTGCACACAATTTAATTGGGTGCTACATTAATGCCATGCCGCAACCCCAGACCGACGCCGCCCTGCTGCTGGACAACCAGCTGTGCTTCGCGCTGTATTCCACGTCGCTCGCCGTCACCAAGCTGTACAAGCCGCTGCTGGAAGAGCTGGGGCTGACCTACCCGCAGTACCTGGCCATGCTGGTGCTGTGGGAGACCGACGGTGTGTCGGTGTCCGAGCTCGGCCAGCGCCTGTCGCTCGACAGCGGCACGCTCACCCCCCTGCTCAAGCGCCTCGAAGCCGCCGGGCTGGTGAGCCGCCTGCGCGCCGTGGACGACGAGCGCCGCGTCCAGGTCACGCTCACCCCCGCCGGCCGCAAGCTCAAGGCCAGGGCCGCCAAGGTCCCCGGCTGCCTGATGGCCGCTTTCCAGTGCACGCCTTCCGAGGTGTCGCAGCTGACCCGCCAGATCCGCAGCCTGCGCGACCGCGTCGCCGGCTGAACCCTTCACCCATCCCAACCGAAACCCAAGGAAACCCATGACCCAGCTCGAGAAAGTCCTCTACACCGCCAGGGCCCACACCACCGGTGGCCGCGACGGCCAGTCGCGCACCGACGACGGCCGCCTGGACGTCAAGCTCTCGTCCCCCGGCATGGGCGGCAGCGGCACCAACCCCGAGCAGCTGTTCGCGGCTGGTTACTCGGCCTGCTTCATCGGCGCCATCAAGGCGGTGGCCGGCAAGATGAAGATCCAGCTGCCCGCCGACCTGGCCATCGACGCCGAAGTCGACCTCGGCCCCATCCCCGGCGCCTACGGCATCGCCGCCCGCCTGAAGGTAAGCATCCCCGGCATGGAGCGCGCCGCAGCCGAGCAGCTCGTCGCCGCCGCGCACAAGGTGTGCCCCTACTCCAACGCCACCCGCGGCAACATCGACGTCCAGATCACCGTCGCCTGACGATTGGTGTCGCCAAGGCGGCCCGCCCGTGTTGAACGGGCGGGCCTTCTTGTTTAGGGTGCACGCATGACCACCACCCTCCTCGTCGAGCGGCAGCAACTGCCCCATGCCACGCTCAGCACCACGGCCGATGCGCCCCTGGCTGACGGCCAGGTCCGCGTGCGCGTGGACGCCTTTGCGCTGACCGCCAACAACATCACCTACGCGGCCTTCGGCGACGCGATGGACTACTGGCGCTTCTTCCCGGCGGCCGAAGAAGGCCGCGGCATCATCCCGGTGTGGGGCTTCGGCACCGTGCTGCAGTCGCTGCATCCGGGTGTCGCCGTGGGCGAGCGCCTTTACGGTTACTGGCCGATGGCCGGCAGCGCCGTGCTGCAGCCTGACCACCTGTCGCCCTCGGGCTTTCGCGACGCGGCGCCGCACCGCGCCGGCCTGCACGCGGTCTACAACCAGTACATGCGCTGCAATGCCGACCCTTTCTATACACCCGACAGCGAAGACGTGCAGGCGCTGCTGCGCCCGCTGTTCACCACCTCGTGGCTGATCGACGACCTGCTGGCCGACAACGGCTTCTTCGGCGCGCAAACCATCCTGCTGTCCAGCGCGTCGAGCAAGACCGCCTACGGCACGGCCTTCCAACTCGCCCAGCGGCCGGGCTTGCGCGTGGTCGGCCTGACGTCGGCGGGCAACCGGGCCTTCTGCGAGAGCCTGGGCTGCTACCACCAGGTGCTGGCATACGAAGAGCTGGCGCGCATCCCGGCCGAAACGGCGTGCGTGTACGTGGACTTCGCCGGCAACGTGGACTTGCGCCGCGCCATCCACGAGCGCTTCGTGAACCTGGCCTACAGCTGCGCGGTTGGCGGCACGCACGTGGAGCACCTGGGTGGCGCGCGCGGGCTGCCGGGGCCCAAGGTCACCCTGTTCTTCGCGCCGGCGCAGGCCAAGAAGCGGCAGGCGGATTGGGGCCCGGCCGTCCTGGGCCAGCGGCTGGTGCAGGCCTGGCACGCCTTTCGCCAGCGCGTGTGCGACCCGGCCAAGCCGTGGCTGCGCGTGCAGCGCCATGACGGCGCCGAAGCGGCCCTGGCCGCCTACCGGGAGGTGCTGGCCGGCCGCGGCGACCCGCAGGCCGGCCACATCGTCAGCATTCGATAAATCGCAAGCTGCGCTTCAGCCGGGCGGCGCATGATCGCCGCATGCGACTGGCCCTGCTGTCCGACGTCCACGCCAACCGGCACGCCCTGCAGGCCTGCCTGGCCCATGCGCGCCGGGCGGGGGTCGCCCGCTTCGCTTTCCTGGGTGACCTGGTGGGCTATGGCGCCGAGCCGGGGGCGGTGGTCGACGAGGTGATGGCATTGTGCGCGGCCGGCGCGGTCGCGATCCGCGGCAACCATGAGGCAGCGGCTTTGGCCCCCGCCGGCGCGGCGCCGAAAAACCTGGAGGAGCTGTCCGCGCAGTGGACAGGCACCCAGCTGAACGAGGGGCAGCGTGCCTTCCTCGGCGCGCTGCCGCTCACCGCCTCGCTGGAGTCGACCCTGCTGGTGCACGCCAGCGCGGATGCCCCCGACCGCTGGACCTACGTCGAGCGGCCCGAGCAGGCGCAACTGTGCCTGGACGCGGCGGCCGCGCTGGGCACGCAGCGCGTGTTTTGCGGCCACGTGCACGAACAGTGCCTGTACTTCGCCAGCCGCACCGGCAAGCTGTTGCCGTTCACCCCGGTCGACGGCGTGCCGGTGCCGCTGGCCGCGCACCGCGGCTGGGTGGCGCTGGTGGGCTCGGTCGGCCAGCCGCGCGACGGCGACCCGCGCGCGATGTACGCGGTGCTTGATGTTGCGCAGCAGCGGCTGGCGTTCCACCGCGTAGCCTACGACCACCTCGGCGCCGCGGCCGCCATCCGCCGGTCGGGCCTGCCCGAGTCCTTTGCGCAACGACTGGAGAACGGGCGATGACCAGGCTGGCGGCCGGTGACGAATGGGACGGCTTTGCCATCGGCGAGCGGCTCCACAGCGGCGGCATGGCCGACCTCTACCGCGTGCAGTACGCCAACGGCCGACCCGACCCGGGTTTCGGGATGGTGATGAAGGTGCCGCGCATGGGCGGCGGCGAAGGCGCCGAGAACCTGGTGGGCTTCGAGGTCGAGCAGCAGATGCTGCAGTCGCTGCACGGGCCGCACGTGCCGCGCTTCGTGGCCGCAGGCGACCTGGCGCGGCTGCCCTACCTGGTGATGGAATATGTGCAGGGGCGCACGCTGCAGCAGATCATGGAAAGCGGCGAAGCGCGCCAGCCCGAAGAAATCGCCCGGCTCGGGCGCGGACTGGCCCGGGCCGCGCACAGCCTGCATGGCCAGAACGCAGTGCACCTCGACCTGAAGCCCGCCAACGCGATCTTCCGCGACAACGGCGGCTGCGTGCTGCTGGATTTCGGTTTGAGCTGGCACGCCCACTACCCCGACCTGCTGGCCGAGGAGATGCGCGTGGCGATCGGCTCGCCGCCCTGGATCGCGCCCGAACAGGTGGTCGGCGTGCGCGGCGACCCGCGCAGCGACGTGTTCGCCATCGGCGTGATCCTGTACGAAATGGCCACCGGCGAGCTGCCCTTCGGCGAGCCGCAGACCAAGGGGGGCATGCGCCAGCGGCTGTGGATGGACCCGGCGCCGCCGCGCGCGCTGAGGCCCGAAATACCCGAATGGCTGCAGGAAGTGATCCTGCGTTGCCTGGAACCCGAAGCCGCCATGCGTTATGCATCGGCTGCCCACCTCGCATTCGACCTGGCGCACCCGGCGCAAGTCAGGGTGACCGGGCGCGGACGGCGCACGGTCGGCACCCGCTGGACCACGCACTTCAAGCGCTGGGTCAAGGCCGCCGGCATGCACTACCAGCCCAGCCCGCTGCCGGTGACGCGCATCGAAGACGCGCCTATCGTGATGGTGGCCGTTCCCCATGAAGACGTGACCGACGCCACGCTCTACTCGCTGCGCCAGGCGGTGCAGCGTTCGCTGGGCATCCGCCCGGGCGCGCGGCTGGCCTGCGTCACGGTAGTGAGCGGGACGGACCCGACGGCCGCCGGCACAGCCGCCGACGAGTCGGCCCTGCATCGCCACCACATGGAGCAACTGAGGCTATGGGCCCGCGGCATCGCCACCGAGGACCGGCAGGTCTCCTTCCACGTGCTGGAAGACAGCGATGTGGCGCGCGCACTGCTCGGCTATGCCGAGACCAACCACGTGAGCCTGATCGTGCTGGGCGCGGCGACGCACGGCCTGGCGATGCGCCGCTGGATCCCGACCATTCCCGCACGCGTGGCCAGCGAGGCGCCCTGCAGCGTGCTGCTGGTGAAGCAGGCATCGCCCTTCCGGCTGCTGGCCGACCCCGAACCGGCCTGACGGTGACAATGCGCGCATGACCGACGCGGCGCGCCACCCCTACGAATCGCTGACACCCGACGTGGTGCTCGATGCCCTGGCCGGCGTCGGCCTGCACGGCGACGGCCGGCTGGCCGCGCTCGGCTCCTACGAGAACCGCGTGTACCAGGTGCAGCTGGAAGACCCGCACCAGGGTCACGCCGCGGTCGTCGCCAAGTTCTACCGGCCGGCGCGCTGGACTGAAGAGCAGATTCTCGAAGAGCACGCCTTTGCCGCCGAACTCGCGCAGGCCGAGGTGCCTGCCGTGCCGCCGCTCGCGCTCGGCGGCACCACGCTGCACCACCATGCCGGCTTTGCCTTCAGCGCCAGTCCCCGGCGCGGCGGCCGCACGCCCGAGCTGGAAGACGCCGCCGTGCTGGAATGGATCGGCCGCTTCCTTGCGCGGCTGCACGTCGTCGGCGCGCGCTCGGCTTTCGCCACCCGCGGGGCGATCGACGTGGCGACGTTCGCCGAGGAGCCGCGCAACTGGCTGCTGCAGTCGGGCGCAGTGCCGCTGGAGGTCGAACGCCTCTGGGCCGAACGCTGCGACCAGGCGATCGCGCGCATCTGCGATGCGCTGGCTGCGCCGGTCGACCCCATCCGCGTGCACGGCGACTGCCATCCCGGCAACATCCTGTGGACGCCGGATGCCGGGCCCCATTTCGTCGACCTGGATGACGCGCGCATGGCACCGGCCGTGCAGGACCTGTGGATGCTGCTGGCGGGCGAACGCGCGCAGCGCCAGCAGCAGCTGGGCGCGCTGCTCGACGGCTACGAACAGATGCGCGAGTTCGACCGGCGCGAGCTGGCGTGGATCGAGCCGCTGCGCACGCTGCGGCTCATCCACTACAGCGCGTGGCTGGCGCGCCGCTGGGACGACCCGGCATTCCCGCGGGCGTTCCCGTGGTTCGGCACGCCCGACTACTGGCGCGACCAGGTGCTGATGCTGGAAGAGCAGCTGGAGGCGATGGACGAGCCGCCATTGGTTGCGTGAGGCGGGGGCAGCAAAGCTGCCCACCTCACGCCGCCTGCAGCGGGTTCTCCAGCACGCCGATGCCGTCGATTTCAATGCGCACGACGTCGCCGGGCTGCAGGTACTTGGGCGGCTTGAAACCGATGCCTACGCCCACGGGCGTGCCGGTGGCGATGAGGTCGCCGGGGTACAGCGTGATGCCGGCCGAAATCGTCTCGATGAGCGTCGGGATGTCGAAGATCAGGTCGCGCGTGCTCGCATCCTGGCGTGGCTCGCCATTGACCCACAGCCGCACGCGCGTGTCCTGCCCGTTCACCTCGTCGGCGCTCACCAGCATCGGCCCCATCGGGCAGAAGGTGTCGAACGACTTGCCCATGAGCCATTGCGAATGGCGCCCCTGCCAGTCGCGCGCCGTCACGTCGTTGACGATGGTGTAGCCCCACACGTGGCCCATGGCATCGGCGGCGCGGATGCCCTTGCCGCCGCGGCCGATCACCACGGCGAGCTCGGCTTCGTAATCGATCGCCGTCGAAACGGCTGTGGGAACCAGGATGGGCTCGCCCGGGCCGATCACGCTTTCGGGCACCTTGGAAAAGATGATCGGGTGGGCCGGCACGTCGCCTGCCGCCGCGCTGGAGTCGAAGCCGCTGCCCGCGAACTCGCGCGCATGCGCGTGGTAGTTCTTGCCCACGCAGAAGATGTTGCGCCGCGGCCGCGGGATGGGCGCGGTGAACGTCACCTCACCCAGCGGGATCGCAGCGCCCGGCGCGGGCAAGGCCTGCCCCGCGGCCAGCCGCTCGATGAACGGCAAGACGCCGAGCGGCCGTTCGTGCGCGGGCAACCCCAGGGGGTGGATGTGCAGGCCATCGGCAGCGACCAGGCCGGCCCCGGCGGCGCCCTGGAAGCGGTAAGCAGCAAGTCTCATGGGGAAAACTCTCTCGGCCCACGGCAGGGGCTTCTAGCATGCTAACAAAAACGCCCCTCCTTGGAGACCGCCCCATGCGCCGCCGCTCGATCCTCTCTGCCGGCCTTGCCCTGGCAACTGCCCCTGCCGCTTTCGCGCAAGCGCCCTATCCCACGCGGCCGGTGACGATGATCGTGCCGTTCCCCGCGGGTGGGCTCGCCGACATCGTCGCGCGGCCGGTGGCCGAAGCGATGGGGCGCGAGCTCGGCCAGCCGGTCGTCATCGAAAACCGCGGCGGCGCGGGCGGTGGCATCGGCATGGGCGTGGCTGCCAAGGCGGCGCCGGACGGCTACACGATCCTGATGGCGCTGTCGTCATTCAGCGTTCTGCCCGAAGCCGACGTGCTGCTGGGCCGCTCGCCCATGTACACCTTCGGCTCGCTGCGCCCGATCGCGCGCTTCACGGCCGACCCGACTGTGCTGGCCGTGCGCGCCGAGGCGCCGTGGAAGACTGTCAAGGAGTTCGTCGACTTCGCGAAGGCGAACCCGGGCAAGATCAACTACGGTTCGTCGGGCAACTACGGCACGATGCATGTGCCGATGGAAATCCTGTCGCAGGTCGCCGGGATCAAGATGACGCACGTGCCGTTCACGGGCGCCGGGCCTGCCGTCGTGGCTCTGCTGGGCGGCCAGATCGACGCGATCTCCACCGGCCCTGCGACGGTGCTGCAGCATGTCAAGGCCGGCAAGATCCGGGTGCTGGCGCACTGGGGCGCAGCACGCCTCGATGCCCTGCCGGACGTGCCGACCCTGAAGGAAGCCGGCTTCCCGGCCGAATACGCCCAATGGTCGGGCCTGTTCATCCCCGCCGCCACGCCCGAGCCGGTGGCGCAGCGGCTGCGCGCGGCCGCGCGCGCCGCGGCCAACGACGCGAAAGTGAAAGAGGTGATCCTGAACGCCGGCAGCCCGGTGCTGTACCAGGACACCCCCGACTTCGAGAAGTACGTGCAGGCCGACGTGCGCCGCATGGCCGACGTGGTGAAGAAGATCGGCAAGGTCGAATAGCCAATCCCAGGAGGCCTCCATGCGCCGCCAGTTCATCCTGCAGGCCGCCACGGCCGTCGCGGCGCTCGTGTTGCCGGCCGCAGCCCATGCGCAAGCCTGGCCCGCGCGGCCGGTGAAGATCGTCGTGCCGTTTGCCACCGGCGGGCCGGCCGACAACTACGCGCGCTTCCTGGCACAGCGCCTGCCCGAAGTCGTGGGCGGCTCTTTCGTCGTGGAGAACCGGCCCGGCGCCGGCGCGGTGATCGGCACCGACGTGGTCGCCAAGTCCGCACCCGACGGCTACACGCTGCTGCTGATGTCGAACACCCACACCGTCAACGAGACGCTGGTGGCGAACAAGCCCTACAACCTGCTGCGCGACTTCGTCGGCGTCGCGCCCATCAACTACTCCGACCTGCTGCTGGTGGCGCATCCGTCGCTGAAGGCCAACAACGTCAGGGAGCTGCTGAAGCTGGCCAAGGAACGGCCGGGCCGCATCAACTACGCGTCGTCGGGCACCGGCACGCCGTACCACATGGCCGGCGAGCTGTTCAAGAGCATGTCGGGCACCTTCCTCGTCCACATCCCGTATCGCGGCAGCTCGGGTGCGCGCACCGACGTGCTCGGCGGCCAGGTCGACCTGATGTTCGACGCGGTCACCACGATGGCCGAGCAGGCGAAGGCGGGCAAGGTTCGCGCCATCGCCACCACCGGCAAGCAGCGCTCGGCGGTGCTGCCCGACGTGCCGACCGTGCACGAAGCCGGCGTGCCGAACTACGAAGCGACGATCTGGCTCGGGCTGATGGCGCCCAAGGGCACGCCGCAAGCGGTGGTCGACAAGCTCAACGAAGCCGTGAGCCGCATCGCCGGACAACCCGAGGTGCAGCGCCAGTGGTCCGCGCAGGGCGCCACGGCCATGGTCATGACACCTGCGGTGTTCGAGAAGTACCTGCAGGACGACATCGCCAAATGGGCCGGCGTGATCAAGCGCGCCAACATCAAGGCCGAGTGAGGATGGCGGCGCTGCACCTGCTCAGTGGCGGCGCGGCGCTCGGGCTGGTGCGCGGGCTGCAAGCGGAATTCGAAGCCTCGCAAGGATTGAAGATAGAAGGCACCTTCGGCGCAGTCGGCGCCATGCGCGACAAGCTGCTGGCCGGCGCGCCCTGCGACCTGGTGATCCTGACCGAAGCGCTGGTGCGCGAACTGGCGGCGCAGGGGCAGGTGGATGGGGGGACGGCGCGGCCGCTGGGCGTGGTGAAGACGGGCGTGGCCTTGCCGCAAGCGGCGCCGGATGCGGATGTGGGCACCCCCGCGGCCCTGCAGGCGCTGCTGTCGGGCTCCGGCGCGATCTACTTCCCCGATCCCGCGAAAGCGACCGCCGGCATCCACTTCATGAAGGTGCTGGAAGAGCTGGGCCTGGCCG
The DNA here is from genome assembly GCA_016213325.1 of Burkholderiales bacterium. Taxonomy (GTDB): domain Bacteria; phylum Pseudomonadota; class Gammaproteobacteria; order Burkholderiales; family Burkholderiaceae_C; genus Ramlibacter. Next base: position 27,152 of record JACRAY010000010.1, read on the forward strand.
ACGCCATGTCCGCGCGGCTGCGCACCTTTCCGAACGGCGCCACGGCCATGGCTGCACTGGTGCAGGCGCCCGAGGCCAACCCGGTCGGCTGCACGCAAGTGACGGAGATCCTCTACGCGGAGGGCGTGAAGCTCACCGGCCTCTTGCCGCCGCCTTTCGAGCTGGCCACGACCTATACCGCAGCCGTCTGCACCAAGGCGCAGGACCCCTCGGCTGCGCGGGCGCTGGTGGCCCTGCTGGCAGGTGGCGCGGCCGCACCGTTGCGCTCGCGGGCGGGCTTCCTGTAGGCTGGGGTGCAACCCCAGCCCCCCCATCAAGCCAGCAGCGCGTTCACCCGTTTCACGTAAGCCGCCGGGTCCTCCGGCAGCCCGCCTTCAGCCAGCAGCGCCTGGTCGAACAGGATGTGCGCCAGGTCCTGGAAGTTCGGCGAGCCGTCGAGCTTCTTCACCAGCGGGTGTTCGGGATTCACTTCGAGCACGGGCTTCACGTCGGGCGCCTTCTGCCCGGCCTGCTTGAGCAGCCGCGCGAGCTGCGTGCTCATGCCGCCTTCGGTGACCACCAGGCAGGCCGGTGAATCGACCAGGCGCGTGGTGGCGCGCACGTCCAGTGCCTTGTCCTTCAGCGCTTCCTTCAGCTTCGCCAGCACCGGCTTGAAGGATTCGGCCGCTTCCTCGGCGGCCTTTTTCTCCGCCTCGTCCTGCAACCCGCCCAGGTCCACCGCGCCCTTGGCCACCGACTGCAGCGGTGTGCCGTCGAACTCGTCCAGGTAGTTCAGCGCCCACTCGTCCACGCGGTCGGCCATCAGCAGCACCTCGATGCCCTTCTTGCGGAAGATCTCCAGCTGCGGGCTGTTCTTCGCTGCAGCCAGTGTGTCGCCGGTGATGTAGTAGATGGCGGACTGGCCTTCCTTCATGCGCGCCTTGTAGTCGGCGAACGAGACGCTCACGCTGTCCGACTGCGTGGAGGCAAAGCGCAGCAGCCTGGCCAGCCGCTCGCGGTTGCCGAAGTCCTCGCCCAGGCCCTCCTTCAGCACCGGGCCGAACTCCCCGTAGAACTTGGCGTAGTCGTCGCCCTTGGCCAGGTCCTCCAGCATGGTGAGCACGCGCCGCGTGTTGCCTTCGCGGATCGCCTTCACGTCGCGGCTTTCCTGCAGCAGCTCCCGGCTGACGTTCAGCGGCAAGTCGAACGAGTCCACCACCCCCTTCACGAAGCGCAGGTACAGCGGCAGCAGCGCCTCGGCGTCGTCCATGATGAACACGCGCCGCACGTACAGCTTGACGCCGTGCGCCTTGTCGCGGTTCCACAGGTCGAACGGTGCGTGCGAGGGGATGAACAGCAGCTGCGTGAAGTCGGTGGTGCCCTCGACGCGGTTGTGGCTCCACGCGAGCGGGTCTTCGTAGTCGTGGCTGATCGCCTTGTAGAACTCGCGGTACTGCTCCGGCGTGATGTCCTTCTTGGGCCGCGCCCACAGGGCGGTGGCCGAATTGACCGTTTCCCATTCCTCGGGCGAGCCCTCCTTGCGCATCATGATCGGCAGCGAGATGTGGTCGGAGTACTTGCCGATGATGGAACGCAGCTTCCAGGGCGACAGGTAGTCGGCCGCGTCCTCGCGCAGGTGCAGCGTGACGCGCGTGCCGCGTTCCGCTCGCGTGAGCGCTTCGACTTCGAAGTCGCCGGTGCCGGCGCTTTCCCAGCGCACGCCTGCTTCGGGTTTCAGCCCGGCGCGGCGGCTCTCGACGGTGATGCGGTCCGCCACGATGAAGCCGGAATAGAAGCCGACACCGAACTGGCCGATCAGCTGCGCGTCGGCCTTCTGGTCGCCCGACAGCCGGTTCATGAACTCGCGCGTGCCGCTCTTGGCGATGGTGCCGAGGTTCTCGATCGCCTCGGCCTCGGACATGCCGATGCCGTTGTCGGTGATGCTGAGCGTGCGCGCTGCGGCGTCGAACTCGATGCGGACCTCGAGGTTGGGCGCGTCCTCGTGCAAGCCGTTGTCCTGCAGCGCCTCGAAGCGCAGCTTGTCGCAGGCATCCGACGCGTTGGACACCAGTTCACGCAGGAAGATGTCCTTGTTCGAGTACAGCGAATGGGTCACCAGGTGCAGCAGCTGGGCGACCTCGGCCTGGAAGTTGAGGGTCTGTTTCTGGGTCATTGCATTGGGGCGACTGGATCGGCGCAACCGAGCTAGGGGCAGCCGCCGTGGATTTCAAGAACCGGCGATAGTAGCCCGGCCGGCGTGACAAAATCGACGGATGGGCCCATGGCGTGGCCGGACGGTCGTAAGAGCCACCCCAACAGGTTGTTACAGTACGCCCATGAGGCCCGATGAGTTCCTGTCCACCCTGCCCGCCGACGCGACTGCGACGGCCGCGCAAGCCACCAGTGGCTGGTACACGCTCACCATGGGTGCAGGTACTTTCCCGGCGGACGCCGTTCTCGCCGTTGCGGACCGGCTTGCCGCGGCCCCCGGCGCCTTCTACGCCAGCGTGCGCATGGACGACGGCCGCCTGACCGCGGTGACGGTGACCTTCTAGGCCTTCGCGCTGGCCGTTCGCCCCCCCGTTCCGACCGCAACACTGTTGCGCCACCAGCCGCTTTTCAAGGGCCTGGAACCGGCGAGCCTGGCGCGGCTGGCCGAAGCGGCCGTACGGCGCAATCTTCCCCGGTCGGACGTCCTGTTCAGGCGGGGCGACCTGCCCGCCGGGATGTACGTGGTCGTCTTCGGTTCGATTCAGCTCCTCGCACCGCACGGCGTGCGCGGCAAGCGGCTCACCGGCGTGGTCCGCGCCGGCCAGAGCTTCGGCGAGCCGGTCATGTTCCTCCAGCGTCCCGCCATGGTGGATGCCGTGGCCGCGGAGGATTCACTGGTGGTCCAGCTTCCGCGCGAAGCACTGCTGGCTCTGGTCGACGAGAATCCGCTGCTCGCGCGCCAGCTGCTGGCGACGCTCAGCGAGCGCGTCGAGAAGCTGGTGAACGAGCTGGCGCGGCAGTCCGGCGGCAGCGGCCGCGCCCGGCTCGCCAGCTACCTGCTGGCCCACTCGGGCGCTGCCGGTGCAGGCGAGCTGGCACTGCCCGCGTCGAAGGCATCCGTTGCGTCGCAGCTCAACGTCACGCCCGAGCACTTCTCCCGGCTGCTGCACGAGCTGGCAGCGGACGGCGTCCTCGCCATCGAGGGGCGCCGCGTGCGTGTCCTGGACCGCGATCGCCTGGCCGCAGCCGCCGGCACGCACCGGCGTCGCCGCGCTCAGTGACCGTGGCCGGCCTCGCCGCCCGGCGTGGCTGCCTTGGCACCGGCGCTGCCGTGCAGCCGCTCCACGTAGTGGACATAGTCGACGTAAGCGTCCACGTGCCGACGCGCGGCCTCGACGTCGTCCGGCGCATGCTTGCGGGTCGACTGTACCGCGGCAAACCTGCGGTGCAGACCCTGCTCGGCCTCGTCGAAGATCATGCGCGCCACGGGCTTGATTTGCCCGTTGTCAATGGATTTGTCCGCTGCCGCTACCGCCGGTTCGATGTGGCCAGCCGGCTTCAACCCGGTGTACGGCGCCCCCTCGCCGGCCCGGTGTACGCGCACCAGCGTTTCATAGAAGGACTGGTCGGCGAGGTCACGTGCGGCGCCGCCTTGCTTGCGCACGGCCGCCGCGCGCTCGAACGCCGCGCGCACCTCGCTTTCGTTGGCCTTGCGCACCCAGCCCAGCACCAGGTTGACGTTGCCGCTGTCAAGCGCCTTTCGGCCCTGCTGGACCACCGGCCCGTCCAGGGCGTCGCAGTGGGCCTGCGCGGGCGTACCCCAGGCAAACGCGAGCGCGGCAACAGCCGCACCGAGGTACCGGGCATAGGGAGAACGAGTGACTTGCTTCATGGAATGCTCCTTGGTTGGCTGCCGTAGGGGGAGCGCCAAGGCGTCCTTCCGGACCCCGGGCGCAAGCCCGGATTCCCGGGCCCAGCGGTGAGACGGGAGGCCGCCTGCGGCGTTCACGGCGAGCGTCGGGCCCTTAACAGTTGTCAAGAAACACCGCGCCGCGCGCGATGGGGCATCAGTAAGCGGGCTCGACCCGCGCGATCAGGCCGCTGCGGTCTTCACGGTTGCGCAGCGTCAGGCGCAGGCCGCAGCGCTTCGCGGCGCTCTGCGCGATGGCGAGGCCCAGTCCGCTGCCGCTGGTGCCGTTGCCCGGCACCCGGAAGAAGCGGTCGAACACGCGCGGCAACAGGTCCGGCGGGATGCCCGGGCCGGTGTCGACCACTTCCACGGCAGGCCGCCCCCCGTCATCGATCAGCCGCACGTCGACCACGCCGCCTTCGGGCGTGTAGCGCAAGGCGTTCTCGATCAGGTTGTCCAGCAGGCTGCGCAGGTCGCCGGGCGCACAGCGCAGCGTCACGGGCGCAGCGGGCGGCTCGGGGGGGCCCACCAGCCCCAGGTCGATGTTGCGCTGGTCCGCCAGTGCGATCAGCGTGTTCATGCTTTCGTGCAGCTGCGCCTGCAGGTCCACCGGTGCCGGGCCTTCGGCGGCTGCGGCCTCGTGGCGCGACATCTTCAGCAGCTGGTCGACCAGCCGCTGCGCGCGCTTCACGCCGGTTTCGAGCTGGGCGAAGCGCTCGGCCGACTCGCCGCTGCAGCAGTCGCCGCGCAGGTTTTCCAGCTGCAGGCCGATCGCCGTGATGGGGGTGCGCAATTCATGCGCGGCGTCCGAGACGAAGCGCCGCTGTTGCTGGAAGGCATCGCGCAACCGTCCCAGCAGGCTGTTGAACGATGCCACCAGCGGACGGATTTCGAGCGGCACGCGGTCGATGGACAGCTCGGCGATGGAGTGCTCGTCCTGGTCGGCCGCCTCGCGGCCGATGTCCAGCAGCGCGCGCGAAATGCTGCGCGCCAGGCCCCACAGCACCAGCATCGACAAGGGCAGCAGGATCAGGATGGGCGCGACGGCCGAACCGGCCCGCTCGGCCGCCACGTGCGAGCGGAACTGCCCGCTTTGCAGCACCTGCACCGTGTGGCCGCCGGGCGAGACGGCGGGCGTGACGAAGACGCGCCACTGGCGCCCGTCGTAGCTCACGTCATGGAAGCCTTCGCCGGGGATCATGCCCATGCGCAGGTCGGGCCACGAACTCGCCACCATGCGCCCGTCGGGGCGAAACACCTGGGTCACGTAGGCGCCCCACTTGTGCACGCGTTCGGTGCTCTGCGGCGGCGGCGCCATCTGGTCGGGGTGCGTGGCGAGGGCCTGGGCCAGCTGCTCCATCTGGTCGTCCATGAAGGCAGCCACCATGCGGCTGTAGCTCCAGTACGAGAAGGCGGCCGAGGCCGCGCCCACCAGCAGGAACAGCGGCACCAGCCACAGCATCAGGGCGCGCCTGAGCGAGCAGAGCGGGCCGCGTGGAAAGACGTGGAACTTCATTCGGCCCTGGCTCCCGCTGCAGAAGGCGCCACCCGCCAGCCGAGGCCGCGCACGTTGCGGATGGCGTCGGGACCGAGCTTGCGGCGCATGCCGTGGATCAGGACGTCCACGGCATTGCTGCTGACCTCTTCGCCCCAGCCATAGATGCGGTTTTCCAGCTGCTCGCGCGACAGGATGGCGCCGGGGCGCTCCAGCAGCGCGTGCAGCAGGGCGAACTCGCGCGCCGACAGCTGCGAACGCTCGCCTTCGACCACCACTTCGCGCGTGGTCAGGTCCAGTTGCAGGCCGGGTGCGCCGATCACCGAGTGCGCGCTGCCGTCGCGCCGGCGGATCACGGCGCGCATGCGCGCCAGCAGTTCGCGGAACTCGTAGGGCTTCAGCAGGTAGTCGTCGGCGCCGAGGTCCAGCCCGCCGATCCGGTCTTCGAGGCCGTCACGCGCGGTCAGCACCACGATCGGCGTGGCATCCTTGCCCTCCCGTGCACGGCGCAGCACTTCGACGCCGTCGCGCTTGGGCAGGCCCAGGTCGAGCAGCACGCACGCGTAGTCGCCATCGGCCAATGCGCTCTGCGCGAGCAGGCCGTCCCTCACCCAGTCGACCGACCAGCCCTGCGTGCCGAGTGCATCGCGCAGGCTGGCGCCGATCATCTCGTCGTCTTCCACCAGCAGGACCCGCATGTCGTCTCCTTGCGCCGCCGGCCCCGCCCATCGGGACCACCGCCGAACGCGTAAGTTACTAGGTATGGATTAGCCGGCGATTACGCGCCGAAATCAACCGTTCATCACTGTTGGGGAACCGTTCAGGGTAGAATGCGGACCTTAGTTCTCGTTTCAAATAGTAACTATCTGTGACAATTCCCGTCTCTTCTGACGAAATGATCGGAAGAACGTTGATTCAGCGTGACTTTTTTCATTGCAAACCGTTACATCAGCCCGTACATTTCAATCACCGTAAGCAGATTGCCTAACCCCCTCAGCCGATTCCCTAGGAGCCCTCATGAAAAAGCTTAGCCTGATTGCCGCTGCACTGCTCGCGCTCAGCGGCACCACCTTCGCCGGCACCACGTCCGACACCTTCGCCGTATCGGTGTCGTTCACCAGCGCCTGCACGGTGTCCACCACCGCCAACGACCTGTCGTTCACCTATGTCGGAATGCAGGTCGGCGCCGCCACCGACTCCACGGGCATCACGTTCTCGTGCACCCGCAATTTCGTCAACCCGACGTTCACGTTCGACGACACCGACGCGGTGCGCACGGCCTCGGCGGCGGCGTCCAGCGGCACCATCACGGCTGAAGGCTTGCTGAAGGGGCTGCGCTACACCTTGTCGGCTGCGGTGCCCACGGTGGTGGACGGCACCGACGCTTCCGCCGGTGCCCTCGGCACGGGCGGCAGCAACGGCACCGCGGACGCCTACACGCTGACCATCAACGCCAACATGCCGGGCGGCCAGGCCGGCGACAACACCGCGGGCGCGACGACACACAACCGTACGCTGACCATCAGCTTCTAGGCAATTCACCTAAGATGTGGCGCGACAGTGGCAGCACCATCGCGTCATGGAGCTCCGCGTGAATTCCCAGGCCATCCGATCGATCCTGCTCGGCTGCGTCGCTGCGGCCCTGCTGGCCGCGGAACACGCGGACGGGGGGCAGGCCAGCGCCAGCTTCCGTGTGACGGTGAACTACACGCCGTCGCAGCAGTGCACGGCCGGGCTGGGGCCGGACGGCTTGCCGGCGGCGGAGTGCGGCTCGGGTGGCCAGATCCCGGGGGGCGGCGGGCAGCCCCCCAGCGGCGGGACCCCGCCACCGGCGCAGCAGCCGGCCCAGTCGCAGGCCTGGCCGCGTTCACGCCTCGCGGGCCAGCGCCAGGGGCAGGACGGGTATTTCATCGGCGAGTACTCCTCGCGCATCATCGTGGCTGGCGAATACGAGTACGTGGAGATGACCGTGAGCTGGTAGGCTCGCCTCTGTCGAGCTGACTTACCCCACGATCGCCATGAACACCTTCGTAAGAGCGCTGGCACTGGCGCTGGTTGCGCTGGCCCAGCAGGCCCAGGCTGCGCAATTCTCCATCACGCCGGTACGCATCTTCATGACTCCGCGCGATCGGGCGATAGCCGTCACGATCACGAACGAGAGCGCCGAGGAAGTCGTCATGCAGGCCGACCTGTACCTGTGGAAGCAGAAGCCGGACGGTACCGACGACCTGACGCTGACCGAAGACCTGATCCTGTCGCCGCCGATCCTGAAGCTCGGGCCCAACGCGCGGCAAGTGGTGCGGCTCGCCCGAATTTCGGCGACCCCGACGGACCGCGAGCTCACCTACCGGCTGATCGTGCGCGAAGTGCCCGAGGCGAAGCCCACCGAGCGGCTGACCCTGCAGGTCGCACTGGCCTTCTCGCTGCCGATTTTCATCACGCCGCCGAGTGCGAAGCGCTCGCTGCAGTGCAGCGCCGAGCGCGCGACCTCCGACGCGGTCCGCGTGACCTGCGAAAACTCCGGCCGGGCCTACGCGCAGCTGCGTGGCATCGAGGTGCTCGACAGCAAGGGCACCAAGGTCGCGAGCCGCGACCAGGGCGCCTACATCCTGCCTTCCATCAAGCGCGTCTTCGACGTGAAGAGCGTCGCCGGGCGCATCCCGGCCGGGCCGGTGAAGGTCCAGATGATGCTGGACGACGGCAGCATGCAGGGATTCGATGCCAGCCTGCCAGAATGACCGTTCGCCGCGGACGCACCCTTGTCATGGCCGCAACCCTCACTCTCTCCGCGGCACTGGCGCTGGCCCAGTCAGGGCGGCCCGAGGTGCCGGCGTCCGTGGCAACGCAGGACCGCATCCTGCCGCTTGAGGCGACCGTCAATGGCGCGCGCGGCGGCTCGTGGCCCTTCGTCGAGCGCCAGGGCGTCCTGTACGTCACGCGCGATGCGCTCGAGGAGTGGCGGCTGCACATCCGTGGCGACATGCAGCCGATCACCGCCCGCGGCGGCGAGTACTGGCCGCTGAACGGCATCCCGGGCTTCTCGGCAAAGATCAATTACGCCCAGCTCTCGATCGACCTGAGCTTCTCCCCGGATGCCTTTTCGGGCACCCAGCTGAAGGTGACGAAGGAGCTCGAGCGGCCCAAGCCCGGCCCCGTGCTGCCCAGCCTGTTCCTCAACTACGACCTGAACTTCCAGCACTCGCGCTCCTCGAGCCAGGCTTCGCGCGACCTCGGTGCCGTGCTCGAATTCGGGGGCTCCAACGACTGGGGCGTGGTCACGTCCACGCACGTGGGGCGCAACCTGAGCGGAGGCACCGAAGGCCCGCGTGGCTGGCTGCGGCTGGAAAGCACTTTCACGCGCCACATCCCGGATTCGCAACTCAGCCTGCGCGCCGGCGACAGCACCACCCGCCAAGGCCTGTGGGGACGCGGCGTGTACTTCGGCGGCCTCCAGCTGGGCAGCAACTACTCCCTGACCCCGGGGTTCCTCACGCAGCCGCTGCCGCTCTTCACGGGGGTGTCGGCGGCGCCGTCGACCGTGGAGCTGTACATCAACGACCAGCTGCGCAAGGTGGCCCAGGTGCCGGCCGGGCCCTTCGCCATCGACAACAACGCCCTGGGCTTCACGGGCAGCGGCGAAGCCCGCATCGTGGTGCGCGACATCCTCGGGCGCGAGGTCGTCATGGTGCAACCGTTCTTCACATCGGCGCACCTGCTGGCGTCCGGGCTCGCAGACTGGTCCGTGGAAGCCGGTGCGGTTCGCGAGAACCTCGGCACCACGAGCAACGACTACGGACACCGCTTCGCGACCGGGACCTGGCGGCGCGGCATGAACGACAAGCTGACGCTGGAGGCCCGCGGGGAAATCACGCGCAGCCACCGCACCGCCGGGGCAGGCGCCATCCACGCGCTGCCCTGGGATGCCCTGGTGCGCGGCGCGTACGCCCGCAGCCGGCATGACGCCGCCGGAAGCGGCCACTACTGGACGCTCGGGCTCGACAAGCAGTGGCTCGTCACGGCGTTCAGCGTGCAGGTGCTGGGCGCCACCCGCGGTTATCGCGAGCTGGGGATGGCCGCAGACGCCCTGCCGGTCCGGCGGCAGTGGGGCGTGCGCCTGTCCCACACGTTCACGCAAGGCACCCTGGGCCTGGCGGTCGCCCGGCAGGAACGGTTCGACGTGGAGGCGGTCACCACCCTGAGCGCCAATTACTCGATGCGCATCGGGGCGCGCAGTTCGCTGAACGTCAACCTGAGCCGCGTGCTCGGGCCGTCGCCGGGAACGTCGGTCGGCATGACCTTGCAGGTTCCGCTGGACGCCACCAGCGTGGCATCGACCATTTTCAGCAGCCACTCGGGCGGCCAGGACCTGTACGCGACCTACTCGCAATCCTCCACGCCCGAGCAGAGGCTCGGGTGGCGGGTGATGGGCGGCCTGCTGCAGAACAAGGTCCGCAGCGAAGCCGGTGCCGACTACTCAGGCCGCTATGGCCGGGTGTTCTCGGACCTGAGCGTGTCGAGCGGCCAGCAGTCGCTGCGGCTGGGCGCCTCAGGTGGCATGGCGATGGCCGCGGGCCGGGTGTTCCTGGCCCCGCGGCTCGACGAGAGCTTCGCGGTTGCGGAGTTGAAAGGCTATCCAGGTGTAGGCATCGGGCTCGGGTCGAACCCGAGCACGACGACAGATGCAGCAGGTATCGCGTTCATCCCGAACCTGAGCCCCTGGCAGACCAACCAGATCCGGCTGGACCCGCGCGACCTGCCGATCTCGGCGGAACTGGACTCGATCGAGCAGTCCGTGGTGCCGTCGTGGCGCAGCGCAGTGAAGGTGGACTTTCCGGTGCGCAGCGGGCGCGGTGCCTTGCTGCGGCTCGCGCAGGAGAACGGGGAGCCGATTCCCGCCGGCGCGATCGTGCAGATCGTGGGCGACAAGGAAGAGTTCTATACGGGCCGCCGCGGCGAGGCCTTCGTTACGGGCTTGCAGACGGCCAACAAGCTGGTGGTGCGCTGGAAAGGCGGCCAGTGCAGCGTCGACGTGACATTGCCGCCGGCCAACGACGACGTGCCGCGCATCGGGCCGCTCACCTGCCAAAGGAGCGCCCGGTGAGCACGCTGCTGCGCCTGCTGGCGATGCTGGCCCTGCTGGCAGCCTGGCCATCGGCTCACGCGGCCCTCTCGTGCGACCCGCCGGTGACGGGCGCCGGGGTCACGATCAACTACGTCAACAACACGACCATGACGGTCCAGTCCACGTTCGACATCACCTGCCGGCGCACGTCGACCGGCGACGCCACCACGCTCGATGTCGAATTCGAGATGGACAACGGCCTGTACAACAACGGCACCAACAACCGCGCGCGCCACACCATCACGACCAGCGCGTTCATCAAGTATGACTTCTACCGGGCGTCCAACTGCGGCAGCAAGTGGAAGGGCAACCAGAAGCTCAGTGCCACCTTCACCTGGGCCGCCGGCACCACCGGGCCGCAGACGAAGACCGTTTCCTACTGGGCCTGCATCAACACGGCCCAGGTCGCCGCGGCCGAAGGCCTGCACAGCGACACCGGCCATGTCACAACCACCTATGGCACCACAACGCTGGCCGCGGTCGACCTGAACGTCTCGATCTACGCGCCGGCGTACTGCAACCTGACGACCCCGCCGGGCGACATCAGCGTTTCATACACCGCCTTCGGCGCACAGCAGAGCGGCAGTACCGGCTTCGGGCTCACCTGCACCATCGGCATGACCTACACGATTGCGACGGACGTGACGGAAAGCCTCCTCACGGGCCTGCGCTACATCCTGAGCACGTCTCCCGCCACGACCGCGGGAACGGGTGCGCTGCAGAACTACTCGATCATCGCCACTTTCCCGGCGGGCCAGGCCGGCAGTTGCGCAGCGGGCAGCTGCAGCGGCACCAACACCCACACGCTCACCATCACGTACTGAAGCGCCTCACCGCGGCAGCGCCTCGACCTCCTTCGTCCACCGCTCCACCAGCCGCCGCCGCTCGCTGGCCTTGCCGTACTTCTCGAAGTCGTACTTGATCAGGCGCACGCTGTCGATGGCCGGGATGCGCGGATCGGGCTTGAACATCCGGTTGGCGGGCACCTGCAGGCTGTTCGCCTTCGCGCCGACCTGCTGCCCCGCCGGGCTCATGAGCCAGTCGTAATAGCGCTTCGCTGCATCGCGGTTGCGCGAGCCTTTCACCAGCGCGATGCCGCCGATCTCGTACGGCGTGCCCTCGCACGGGGCGGCCGAGAACACCGGGAATTTGTTGGTGACGCGTTCGTTCTCGAAGCCGAAGATGAAGCTCACGCCGATGCCGACCTCGCCCTTGGCGACGCTGCGCGCCTGCGCGGTGCCGCTGCGCGTGTATTGCGTGACGTTGCGGTGCAGCTTCTTCAGGTAGTCGAAGGCCTGGTCCTCGCCCATCAGCTGCACCAGCCCGGCGACGATGGTGTAGCCCGTGCCGCTGGAGCCGGGGTGCGAGGTCTCGATCTCGCCCTTGTAGCGGGCGTCAAGCAGGTCCTTCCAGCACTTCGGCGGCGGCAGCTTCTTCTTGCGCAGCACCTCGTCGTTCCAGCCGAAGCCGATGGCGCTGGTGTAGAAGCCGCCCACGTAGTTCTGGCTCATGGCGTACTGGCGCACCGCCCAGCCGTGCAGGTCGCCCAGGTAGTCGGGGCGATAGGCGTCGAGCAGGCCGAATTCGGCGGCCTGGTAGAACGGGTCGCCGGTGCCGCCCCACCAGATGTCGGTCTTGGGGTTGGCCGCTTCGGCGCGGATCTGCGCCAGCGCCTCGCCAGTCGGCTTGCGCGTCTGCAGCACGCGCACACCCGTGGCCTTGGTGAACTCCTGCGCCGCCAGTTCGCACCACGCCTGGTCGGTGCTGCAGATGGCGCTGACGACTTGCTGGGCGTGCGCGCTACCCGGCAACAACAAGAACGCAGAAGTCGCAGAAAAAACACCAAAGACGCAGAAAAGAACCTTCCTGATGAATCCTTCTGCGTCTTTGGTGTTTTTTCTGCGACTTCTGCGTTCAAGAACCTGAGCCATCGTGATCCCCTTTCAGAACCGTTCATGCGGCGCGAGATAGCGCCATTGCCCCACCGGCAACTGTCCCAGCGACACCCGCCCGATGCGAACCCGCTTCAACCCTACCACCTTCAGCCCGGCCAGCTCGCACATGCGGCGGATCTGGCGCTTGCGGCCTTCGGTCAGCACGAAGCGCAGCTGCTCGGGGTTCTGCCAGTCCACCTGCGCTGTCTTCAGGGGCTTGCCGTCCAGGCTCAGGCCATGGCGCAGCCGCGCGAGTTGCGACGCCGGGAAGGCCCGCTGCACATCCACCGTGACCGAGCCGAAGGCGACGCGCACCAGGTATTCCTTTTCGATGCCCGAGTCTTCGCCGACCAGCGTGCGCGCCACGCGCCCGTCCTGCGTCAGCACGAGCAGCCCGGTCGAATCGATGTCCAGCCGGCCCGCGGGCGCCAGGCCCTTCAGTTGCGCGGGCGAAAAACGCAGCGGCGTCTCATCGCCCTTCCAGCGGTTGCGCGCCTGCACCAGCACCACCGCCGGCTCATAACCGTCTTCCGCCTGCCCGCTCACGTAACCCACGGGCTTGTGCAGCAGGATGGTCACCTGCTGCTGCTGTTGCCCGCGCGCCTGGCGGTCGACCTCGATGCGCGCATCCGGCGCCACCTGCTGGCCCATGGTGGCGACCGTGCCGTTCACCTTCACCCAGCCGCGTGCGATCCATTCGTCGGCCTCGCGGCGCGAACACAGGCCGAGTTCGGCCATGCGCTTGTTCAGGCGCGAAGTGCTGGCGCCTTCAGGCATCGGTACGCAAGGACAGGTCGCGGTTGCGCAGCGCATCCTGGTCGAGGATGCGCAGGCCGCCGTATTCGACGCGGATCAGCCCCTGCGCCTGCAGCGACGCCAGCGCCTCGTTGACGCGCTGCCGCGACAGGCCCACCAGGTAGGCGAGCTCCTGCTGCGTGATGCGCAGCACCTCGCCGACGCCGGGGTACAGCACGGGGTTGAACAGCGCCGCGAGGCTGCGCGCCACGCGCAGGTCGGGGTTGTTCATGCGGTCGATCTCGCGCGCCGCGATGAACTGGCCGAGCCGCTCGTTCAGCTGGTTCATGACGAAGCGGTTGAAGCCGATCGAGTGGTCCAGCAGCCAGTGGAACATGTCGGCCGGCAAGCCGGCGACCACGCTCTTGCGCAACGCCTGCACGTTGTAGCGGTAGATCTCGCGCTTGATGACCGTGCCTTCGCCGAACCAGCCCCCCGGCGGCAGCCCCGCGAACGTGAGGTGATGACCTTCTTCGTCGTCGGTGCTCATCTTCAGCAGGCCTTCGACCACACCGAACCAGTACGTGACGGGCCGCCCGATGCGGCAGACGTAGTCGCCCGGCAGGGCGTCGCCCACCTTGATGTGCGACGACACGCGCTCGCGCTCCTCGGCCTGCAGCGCGCGCAACCACGGGATGCCGGCAAGCTCCACGGGCGTGGGATCGCGGCGGCGTTGGTGCAGGGACAGTTCGGAGGCCATGGACGAGCTTGATTGTCGCCAGAAAGACAACGAAACCGCCCTATCCGGACAGTTCCCACTAGGGCTTACCCGGGGATTGTCGGCGTAAAGACAACAAAACGTCAAACCTGTTCCTAGCATCCGCCCCCATGGAGACAACATTCCCGAAGCTGTTGCTGCAGCACGCATCGCAGAGGCCGCAAGCGCCCGCGATGCGCGAGAAGGAGTTCGGCATCTGGCAGTCGCTCAGCTGGTCCCAGCTGGCGGCGCTGGCCGAGCGCATCGCCTGCGGGCTGCACGACGCCGGCCTCTCGCGCGGCGAGCACATCGTCATCATCGGCGCCAACCGCCCGCGCCTGTACGCCACCATGCTGGCCGCGCAGGCGCTCGGCGCCGTCCCGGTGCCGCTGTACCAGGACGCCACCGCTGTCGAAGCCGCTTTCCCCATCAACAACGCCGAAGTGCGGATCGCGTTCGCCGAAGACCAGGAGCAGGTCGACAAGCTGCTGGAGATCCGCACGCAGTGCCCGCAGCTCACGACGATCTATTACGACGACCCGCGGGGGCTGCGCAACTACGCCGACGCAGGCCTGCATTCGCTGGACGCGCTGGTGGCCGCCGGCGACGTGATCGCGAAGCAGCGCCCGGGCTTCTTCGCCGAAGCAATCGCCAGCACGCAGCCCGAAGACGTGGCGGCGATGTTCTTCACCTCCGGCACCACCGGCAACCCGAAGGGCGTGGTGCATACGCACCGCACGCTGCTGGACCGCGCCCATGCGGGCGCCCAGTTCGACCGGCTCAGCAACACCGAGGAAGTGCTGGCCTACATGCCGCCCGCCTGGATCGGCCAGAACATCTTCAGCTACGCGCAGTGGCTGGCCTGCGGCTACGTGGTGAACTGCCCCGAGTCGTCCGGCACGGTCATGATCGACCTGAAGGAGATCGGCCCCACCTACTACTTCGCGCCGCCGCGAGTGTTCGAGGCGCTGCTCACCAGCGTGATGATCCGCATGGAGGACGCCAGCGCGATCAAGCGCAGGATGTTCCACGCGTTCATGGACGTGGCCCGCCGCGTCGGCCCGCAGCTGCGCGACGGCAAGAGCGTGGGCACGGCGGACCGCCTGCTGTACGCGCTGGGCAACCTGCTGGTGTACGGGCCGCTGCGCAACAACCTGGGCATGTCGCGCGTGCGCGTCGCCTACACCGCGGGCGAGGCGATCGGCCCCGACCTGTTCACCTTCTACCGCGCCATCGGCATCAACCTGAAGCAGCTGTACGGCTCCACCGAGACGGCGGTGTTCGTGTGCCTGCAGCCCGACGACCAGGTGCGCGCCGACACCGTGGGCATCCCGATCCAGGGCGTCGAAATCCAGGTGGCCGACAACGGCGAGATCCTGGTGCGCTCGCCGGGGCTGCTGAAGGAGTACTACAAGAACCCCGCGGCCACCGCCGAAGTGAAGACGGCCGACGGCTGGTACCACACGGGCGACGCCGGCTTCCTCGACGCGCACGGCCACCTGAAGATCATCGACCGGGCCAAGGACGTGGGCCGGCTGGCCGACGGCTCGATCTTCGCGCCCAAGTACATCGAGAACAAGCTCAAGTTCTTCCCGCACATCAAGGAAGCGGTGGCGGTGGGCGATGCCCGCGACATGGTCTGCGCCATGATCAACATCGACTTCGATGCGGTGGGCAACTGGGCCGAGAAGCGCAACCTGCCGTATGCGGGCTACACCGACCTGGCGCAGAAGCCCGAGGTCTACCAGCTGGTGAAGGAATGCCTGGAGAAGGTCAACGCCGACCTCGCCGCCGACGAGAAGCTCGCGGGCAGCCAGGTGAGCCGCTTCCTCATCCTGCACAAGGAGCTGGACGCCGACGACGGCGAGCTGACGCGCACCAACAAGGTCCGGCGCGGCTTCATCGCGGACAAGTACGGCGTGCTGGTCGATGCCCTGTACGGGGGCAAGTCCGAGCAGTACATTGAAACCCAGGTGAAGTTCGAAGACGGGCGCACCGGCAGCGTGAGCGCGACGCTGAAGATCATGGATGCCCGCACCTTCGCGCCGGTGAGGGCGGCGGCATGAAGATCATGAGAGACCCTGCTCCCGGCGGCACCGGCGCCGCAGCCCCCCACCAGAGCGCGGGGACACCGGGCCGCCGCCTCGGCGACGTGATCCTCGACGTGAAGAACATCTCGCTGTCGTTCGGCGGCGTCAAGGCGCTCAGCGACATCTCGTTCGACGTGCGCGAGCACGAGGTGCGCGCCATCATCGGCCCCAACGGCGCCGGCAAGAGCTCCATGCTCAACTGCATCAACGGCGTGTACCAGCCGCAGGAGGGCACCATCACCTTCCGCGGGCAGACCTTCCACCACATGAAGAGCCGCCAGGTGGCCGAGATGGGCATCGCCCGCACTTTCCAGAACCTGGCCCTGTTCAAGGGCATGAGCGTGCTGGACAACATCATGACCGGGCGCAACCTGCACATCAGGTCCAACATCCTGCTGCAGGCGCTGCGCATCGGACCGGCCGAACGCGAGGAGACGGCGCACCGCGAGTACGTCGAGAAGATCATCGACTTCCTGGAGATCCAGCCGTTCCGCAAGACGCCGGTCGGCCAGCTGCCGTACGGCCTGCAGAAGCGCGTGGACCTGGGCCGCGCGCTCGCGATGGAGCCGCAGGTGCTGCTGCTCGACGAGCCGATGGCCGGCATGAACCTGGAAGAAAAGCAGGACATGTGCCGCTTCGTGCTGGACGTGAACGACGAGTTCGGCACCACGGTGGTCCTGATCGAGCACGACATGGGCGTGGTGATGGACATCTCGGACCGCGTCGTCGTGCTGGACTACGGCAAGAAGATCGGCGACGGCACCCCCGAGGAAGTGCGGGCCAACCCCGAAGTCATCAACGCCTACCTCGGGACCCAGCACTGACATGGCCTATTTCCTCGAAACCCTGATGGGCGGCCTGATGACGGGCATGCTCTATTCGCTGGTGGCGCTCGGCTTCGTGCTGATCTTCAAGGCCTCGGGCGTGTTCAACTTCGCGCAGGGCGCAATGGTGCTGTTCGCTGCGCTCGCCATGGCACGCTTCGCGGAGTGGCTGCCCAAGTGGCTGGGCTTCGAAAGCGCCTTCCTCGCCAACGCGCTGGCCTTCCTGGTGGCGGGCGCGTGCATGTTCGCCGTCGCCTGGCTCATCGAGAGGCTGGTGCTGCGCCACCTGGTCAACCAGGAAGGCGCCACGCTGCTGATGGCGACGCTGGGCATCACATACTTCCTCGACGGGCTCGGCCAGACGTTGTTCGGCAGCGACATCTACAAGCTGGACGTCGGCATGCCGAAGGATCCGTTGCTGGTGCTGGAGTCCACCTTCCAGGGCGGCATCCTGCTGAACAAGGAAGACCTGATCGCCGCACTGATCGCGGCGGCGCTGGTGGCGCTGCTCACGCTGTTCTTCCAGAAGACGTCGACCGGGCGGGCCCTGCGCGCCGTGGCCGACGACCACCAGGCCGCGCAGTCCATCGGCATCCCGCTCAACCGCATCTGGGTCATCGTGTGGTGCGTGGCCGGCGTGGTGGCGCTGGTGGCCGGGATGATCTGGGGCAGCAAGCTGGGCGTGCAGTTCTCGCTGTCCACCGTGGCGCTGCGCGCGCTGCCGGTGGTGATCCTGGGCGGCCTCACCTCGGTGCCGGGCGCCATCATCGGCGGGCTGATCATCGGCGTGGGCGAGAAGCTGTCCGAGGTGTACATCGGCCCGATGGTGGGCGGCGGCATCGAAATCTGGTTCGCCTACATGCTGGCGCTCATCGTGCTGCTGTTCCGGCCGCAGGGCCTGTTCGGCGAAAAAATCATTGATCGGGTTTGAGGAAATGATCTACCGCGAAAACGGCCAGTTCAAGACGAGCTACCGCGCCGACCAGCAGATCTTCCCGATCCTGCAGGACCGCTGGGCGGTCTCGGCCATCATCCTGGCCGCCTTCATCCTGGTGCCCATGCTGGCGTCGGACTACATGTTCCGCGCCATCCTGATCCCCTTCCTGATCCTGGCCCTGGCCGCGCTGGGCGTGAACATCCTGGTGGGCTATTGCGGCCAGATCTCGCTGGGCTCAGGCGCCTTCATGGCGGTGGGCGCCTACGCGGCCTACAACTGCCTGATCCGCATCGACGGCATCCCGCTCATCGCCGCCATCCTGCTGGGCGGCTTCTTCGCCACGCTGGTGGGCATCGCGTTCGGCATACCGAGCCTGCGCGTGCGGGGGCTCTACCTGGCCGTCGCGACGCTGGCCGCGCAGTTCTTCTGCGACTGGGCCTTCCTGCGCATCAAGTGGTTCACCAACTACACGTCGTCGGGCTCGGTGTCGGTGTCCAACATGCAGGTGCTGGGCTGGTCGATCGACACCGCCGTCGACAAGTACCTGTTCTGCCTGGGCTTCCTGGCGATGTTTGCGCTGCTCGCCAAGAATCTGGTGCGCGGCGCCATCGGCCGCGAGTGGATGGCCATCCGCGACATGGACGTGGCCGCGGCCGTGATCGGCATCCGCCCCATGTATGCCAAGCTGAGCGCATTTGCCGTCAGCTCCTTCATCGTCGGCGTGGCCGGCGCGCTGTGGGGCTTCGTGCACCTGGGCGCCTGGGAGCCGGCGGCATTTTCGGTGGACCGCTCGTTCCAGCTGCTCTTCATGGTGATCATCGGCGGGCTGGGCTCGGTCATGGGCAGCTTCTTCGGCGCCGCCTTCATCGTCGTGCTGCCCATCTTCCTGAACCAGGCGCTGCCGGCGCTGGGCAGCCTGGTGGGGGTGGAAATCTCTACGGCCAACGTGTCGCACGCCGAGGTGATGATCTTCGGCGCGCTGATCGTGTGGTTCCTCATCGTCGAGCCGCACGGGCTGGCCCGCTTGTGGTCGATCGGCAAGCAGAAGCTGCGGCTGTGGCCCTTCCCGCACTGAACGCTCCAAGGAAACCCTTGCTCGCAAGTCCCGATGCATCCCGCTGCTTTGTCCCGTTAACTGGCAACGCTTCAACTTTCAACAAGGAGACAGGTATGAAGTTGCGAAATTTCGCCCTTGCAGCCGCCATGGTGGCGGCCATTGGCTCGTCGGCGTTCACGACCAGCGCATTCGCGCAGGCGAAGGAACAGTTCTTCCCCGCGCTGGTGTATCGCACCGGCGCCTACGCACCCAACGGCGTGCCGTTCGCCAACGGCTACGTCGACTACCTGAAGCTGATCAATGCCAAGGGCGGCCTCAACGGCGTGAAGGTCATCTGGGAAGAGTGCGACACCCAGTACGCCACCGACAAGGGCGTGGAATGCTATGAGCGCCTGAAGGGCAAGCATGGCGGCGCGTCCGTGTTCCACACGCTGTCCACCGGCATCACGTACGCCGTGACCGAAAAGGCGCCGCAGGACAAGATCCCGATCATCACCTCGGGCTACGGGCGCAGCGAGAGCACCGACGGCAACGTATTCAAGTGGAACTTCCCGCTGGCCGGCACCTACTGGGACGCCGCCGACATCCTGCTGCAGCACCTGTCCAAGAAGGAAGGCGGCTGGGACAAGCTGAAGGGCAAGAAGATCGCGCTGGTCTACCACGACAGCCCGTACGGCAAGGAGCCGATCCCGCTGCTGCAGGAACGCGCCAAGATGCACGGCTACGACCTCCAGCTGCTGCCGGTGGCGCACCCCGGCGTGGAGCAGAAGGCCACCTGGCAGCAGATCCGCGGCAGCCGTCCCGACTACGTGTTCCTGTGGGGCTGGGGCGTGATGAACTCCACCGCCCTGAAGGAAGCCGTGGCCACCGGCTACCCGCGCGACAAGATGTACGGCGTGTGGTGGGCCGCTGCGGAGCCGGACGTCAAGGACGTCGGCGACCAGGCCAAGGGCTACAACGGCCTGACCCTGCAACACGGCGCCGAGCCGAACTCCAAGGTGGTCAAGGAGATCCTGGACATGGTGCACGCCAAGGGCCAGGGAACCGGGCCCAAGGAAGAAGTGGGCCAAGTGCTGTACATGCGCGGCGTGATGGCCGCCATGCTGTCCACCGAAGGCGTGCGGCGCGCGCAGGAGCGCTACGGCAAGGGCAAGGTCATGACCGGCGAGCAGGTGCGCTGGGGCCTGGAGAACCTGGCGCTCGACCAGAAGAAGCTCGACGCGCTCGGTTTCGCCGGCGTGCTGCGTCCCATCAGTACTTCGTGCGCCGACCACCGTGGCGCCGTGTGGGCACGCATCCACACCTGGGACGGCAAGAAGTGGGGCTTCACCTCCGACTGGTACCAGTCGGACGACGCGGTGATCAAGCCGATGATCAAGAACGCGGCCGACGCCTATGCGCGCGAGAAGAAGCTCGAGCGCAGGACGGTCGCCGACTGTCAAACCTGATCCCTTGAGGACAAGCAAGGCGGCTCGCAGGAGCCGCCAATCGAAAGGCCACACGGCCTTTCGATTGGCCACAGCCCGACACCCATGGAACCCAAAAACATCGTTCTCAACGTCAACGGCATCGAGGTGATCTACAACCATGTGATCCTCGTGCTGAAGGGCGTTTCGCTGCAGGTGCCCGAAGGCGGCATCGTGGCGCTGCTCGGCGGCAATGGCGCCGGCAAGACCACCACGCTGCGCGCCGTGAGCAACCTGCTGAAGGGCGAGCGCGGCGAAGTCACCAAGGGCTCCATCGAGCTGCGTGGCGACCGCATCGAGAACCTGACGCCCGCCGACCTGGTGCAGCGCGGCGTGGTGCAGGTGATGGAAGGCCGCCATTGCTTCGCCCACCTCACGATCGAGGAGAACCTGCTGACCGGCTCCTATACGCGTACCAACAAGGCGCAGATCGCGGCCACGCTGGAGAAGGTCTACAACTACTTCCCGCGCCTGAAGGTGCGCCGCACCTCGCAGGCCGCCTACACCTCGGGCGGCGAGCAGCAGATGTGCGCCATCGGCCGCGCGCTGATGGCCAACCCGTCCATCGTGCTGCTGGACGAACCGTCGATGGGCCTCGCGCCGCAGATCGTGGAAGAGGTGTTCGAGATCGTGAAGGACCTCAACACCAAGGAGCAGGTGACCTTCCTGCTGGCCGAGCAGAACACCAACATGGCGCTGAAGTACTCCGACTACGGCTACATCATGGAAAGCGGCCGCATCGTGATGGACGGCCCGGCTGCCGAACTCGCGAACAACGAGGACGTGAAGGAGTTCTACCTGGGCGTGGGCGGCGGCGAACGCAAGAGCTTCCGCGACGTCAAGAGTTACAAGCGCCGCAAGCGCTGGCTGGCATAGACGCAATGACCGAATTCTTCGACGCGCTCGAAACGCGCACGCCCGCCGAACGTGAAGCGCAGCTGCTCGCCGCCCTGCCGGGCCAGGTGGCGCATGCTCAGCAACAGTCGCCGGCTTTCCGCCGCATCCTGGACAGCGTCGACGCGCAGGCCGTCCGCTCGCGCGCCGCACTGGCGAGGCTGCCGGTCACCCGCAAGGGCGAACTGTTCGAGCAGCAGCGCGCGACTCGCGCCACCGACCCGTTCGGCGGCTTCTCGACGCTGGTGCGCGGCCCGCAGATGCCGCGCCTGTTCGCCTCGCCCGGGCCCATCTACGAACCGGAAGGCGCGCAGCGCGACTACTGGCGTTGCGGCCGCGCGATGTACGCGGCGGGCTTTCGCGCCGGCGACCTGGTGCACAACGCCTTCAGCTACCACATGACGCCCGGCGCCTTCATCATGGAGTCGGGCGCGCATGCGGTCGGCTGCACGGTGTTCCCGGCTGGTGTCGGGCAGACCGAGCAGCAGCTGCAGGCCATGGCCGAGCTGCGGCCCGACGCCTACTCGGGCACGCCCAGCTTCCTGCGCATCCTGGTCGAGAAGGCGGCCGAGGCCGACGTGGACATCCGCAGCGTGCGCAAGGCGATGCTGGGCGGCGAGGCGTTCCCGCCCAGCCTGCGCGACTGGTTTGCCGAGCGCGGCATCACGGCCTACCAGTGCTACGCCACCGCCGACCTCGGCATGATCGCCTACGAAACCAGTGCGCGCCAGGGCATGGTGGTGGAAGAGAGCGTGATCGTGGAGATCGTGCGTCCCGGCACCGGCGACCCGGTGCCCGAAGGCGAGGTCGGCGAGGTCGTGGTGACGACCCTCAGCCCCGGCTACCCGCTCATCCGCTTCGGCACCGGCGACCTGTCGGCCGTGCTGCCCGGCCCCTGCCCCACCGGTCGCAGCAACATGCGCATCAAGGGCTGGCTCGGCCGCGCCGACCAGACCACCAAGATCCGCGGCATGTTCGTCCACCCGAGCCAGGTGGCCGACATCGCGCGCCGCTTCCCCGAGGTGCTGAAGGCGCGGCTGGTGGTCAGCGGCGAGATGGCCAACGACGTGATGATCCTGAAGGTGGAGGCGGCCGCCGCCCCGGCCGGGCTGGACGAGCGCATCGGCGAGGCGATCCGCGACGTCACCAAGCTGCGCGGTAACGTCGAACTGGTGCAGCCGGGGTCGCTGCCCAATGACGGCAAGGTGATCGAGGACGCCCGCAGCTATAAATGACGCGCTTGATGCGGGTCAAGGCCGCTACGTAATTCCCGCGATGCGGCGGCCGTGCCACGCTGCCTATGATTGCCGGTCTACAAGGAGACCCGCATGAAACAAATTCTGAAGGCGCTGCCCCTGGCGCTGTTCGCCCTGGGCTTCACGGCCGCGCAGGCCGCCGACTTCCCCATCAAGGACAAGCCGGTCAGCATCGTGGTGCCGTTCGCAGCGGGCGGCCCGACCGACCGCGTGGCGCGCGACCTCGCCGAAGCGATGCGCAAGCCCCTGGGCGCGACCGTGGTGGTCGAGAACGCGGCCGGTGCCGGCGGCACCATCGGCGCCAACAAGGTCGCCAAGGCCGCGCCGGATGGCCACACCATCCTCCTGTACCACATCGGCATCGCCACTTCGCCCTCGCTGTACCGCAAGATGCCGTACGAGACGCTCACCGACTTCGAGTACCTCGGCCTGGTGAACGAAGTGCCGATGACGCTGATCGGCCGTCCGTCGCTGCAGCCGAACACCTTCGCCGAGCTGATGAAGTGGATGGAAGCGAACAAGGGCAAGATCAACCTGGCCAACGCCGGCCTGGGCGCCGCGTCGCACCTGTGCGGCCTGCTGTTCCAGCAAGCCGTGAAGATCGACATGACCACCATCGCCTACAAGGGCACGGGCCCGGCCATGACCGACCTGATCGGCGGGCAGGTCGACCTGCTGTGCGACCAGACCACCAACACCACCGGCCAGATCGAGGCCAAGAAGGTCAAGGCCTATGCCGTGACCACGCCCAAGCGCCTGACCACCCCGTCGCTGAAGGACCTGCCCACGCTGAACGAAGCCGGCCTGAAGGGCTTCGACGTCAGCATCTACCACGGCCTGTACGCGCCCAAGGGCACGCCTGCCGACGTGGTGAAGAAGCTCAACGACGCCATGCGCGCCGCCCTGAAGGACCCCGATTTCATGAAGAAGCAGGAAGGCCTGGGCGCGGTGATCGTCACCGACAAGCGCGTCGAGCCGGCCGAGCACAAGAAGTTCATCGCGGCGGACATCAACAAGTGGACGCCGATCATCAAGGCTGCCGGCCAGTACGCGGACTGATGTACGTGCCTGCAGAAGGCTCGAGGAAGCCGCCCCGCGGGGCGGCTTTTTCCTTGATGGGCCGGCCGCAAGCGCCGCTGCGCATCGTCGACTCGATCACCGAGCTGGGCGCGAAGGATAGCGGCTGCATCGCCGTGAGCGGCTCGCACGGCGGGCTGAGCTCGGCCCGCTACGCGGCCGCCGCACGGCCGCTGCTGGCGGTGTTCAACGACGCCGGCTTCGGCAAGGACGGCGCCGGCATCGCCGGGCTGGCCCTGTTGCACTCGCGCGGCGTGGCGGCGTGCGCGGTGGGCCACGCCACGGCGCGCATCGGCGACGCCCACAGCACACTGGACGATGGCATCATCAGCCACGCCAACGCGCTCGCGCAGGAACTGGGGGTCGTCCCCGGGCAAGGCTGCCGCGAAGCCGTACAGATCGTGCAGAAAGCCAGGAGACAGCCGTGAGCCGTTCCAACCCCACCCGCCGCCAGGTGCTTGTTGCCGCCACCGCTCTGGCGGTTCCGCTGGCGGCTTCCGCGCAGGGCGCATGGCCGAGCCGGCCGGTGAAGATCATCGTGCCGTTCCCGGCGGGCGGCACCACCGACATCCTGGCGCGCGCCATCGCCCCCGAGCTGTCCAAGGCCTTCGGCCAGCAGTTCATCGTGGAAAACCGCGCGGGCGCCGGCGGCAACGTGGGCGCCGAGGCGGTGGCCAGGTCGCCGGCCGACGGTTACACGCTGCTCATGGGCACCGTGGGCACGCATGGCATCAACCGCGCCCTGTACGCGAAGATGACCTACGACCCGATCAAGGACTTTGCGCCGATCACGCTGGTGGCGGGGGTGCCCAACCTGATGGTGATGAACCCGGACAAGGCGAAGGCCTACGGCATCAACACCGTGAAGGACTTCATCGCCTATGCCAGGCGCAACCCCGGCAAGCTGAACATGGCCTCCAGCGGCAACGGCACTTCGATCCACCTGGCCGGCGAGCTGTTCAAGAGCCAGGCTGGCGTGTTCATGGTGCACTTTCCTTATCGCGGCTCGGCGCCCGCCGTGCTCGACCTGCTCGCGGGAAACATGGACGTGATGTTCGACAACCTGCCTTCGGCGCTGCAGCACGTGAAGGCCGGCAAGCTCAAGCCGCTGGCCGTGACCAGCAGGCAGCGCTCGACGGTGCTGCCCGACACGCCCACGATCGAGGAGGCTGCGGGCTTCAAGGGTTTCGACGCCACTTCATGGTTCGGCCTGCTTGCACCCGCGGGCACGCCCAGCGACATCGTCAACCGCATCCAGCAGGAAGTGGCGAAGTCGCTGAAGACGCCGGCCATTAGCGAGAAGCTGGTGGCGCAGGGCGCCATTCCCAGCGGCAACACGCCCGCGGAATTCGCGAAGCACATCGACGCCGAGCACAAGAAGTGGGCGGAGGTGGTGAAGGCGTCGGGCGCGAAAGTGGACTAATGGTGGGCAGCAGAGCTGCCCCCCCTACTCACACGCCCCAGACGATTTCCTTGTCTTCCCTGCCGCAGCGCTTGAGCATGTCGATGAAGGGCACGGCGCGCTGGCGCAGCGACACCGACTCGAACTTGGGCGGCACCTCGCCCTTGGCCTGCGCCTCCTCGATCAGCGAGCGCTGCTCGGCCTCTTCGCGCGCGATCTCCTCCTCCAGTGCGCGCACCGCGCCCGGCATCTCGGCGGGCAGGATGATGCCTTTCGGCCCGGGGTCCTTGCCGATCACCTGCAGCACGCGGCGCCCATTGGGCTCCAGCATGATCAGGTCACCGGCCGCCTTGGATTTGAATTTGAAGAGCATCGGTTAACGATACATGTACTCGCGGGTGAACGGGTAGGACGTAGGCGCCCCCGGCCGCGTGGCCAGGACCTGGTGCAGCGACACCCAGCCCTGCTCGAAGCTCATGGCGCTGCCGGCCAGGTAGAGCCGCCAGGCGCGCAGGATGGCACCGCCTTCCTCCTCGCCGTGCTGGGCCGCCAGGAGCCGCTCCGCCTCGTCGATCCGGCCCTCCAGCGCATCGGACCACGCCCACAGGGTGCGCGCGTAGTGCGGGCGCAGGTTCTCCACGTCGACCACCTCCAGCCCGGCGGCCGCGACGTCGGCCAGCTCATGGCTCACGTGCAGCAGTTCGCCGCCGGGAAAGATGTACTTCTCGATGAATTCACCCATGCCGGCGCCCAGCTGGGCCGGCTGCAGGCTGCCCGAGGTGATGCCGTGGTTCATGAACAGGCCGCCCGGGCGCAGGAGCCGGGCAATCTTGCCGAAATACGCCTGCATGTTGGCCTGCCCGACGTGCTCGAACATGCCCACCGATGCGATGCAGTCGAACTGCTGCGTCTCGTCGAGCTCGCGGTAGTCCAGCAGCCGCATCTCCACCCGCCCGCCGAGGCGCCGGTCCTCGACCAGCCGTTTCACGCAGGCCCACTGGTTCCTCGACAGCGTGATGCCGGTGGCCTGCACGCCGTAGTGTTCCGCCGCCCACAGCAGCAGCCCGCCCCAGCCCGCCCCGATATCCAGGAAGCGCTGGCCCGGCGCCAGCATCAGCTTGCGGCAGATGTGGTCGAGCTTGGCCTCCTGCGCCGCAGCCAGCGACATGCCTTCTTCGCGGAAGTACGCGCAGGAATACACCCGCCGCGGGTCCAGCCACAGGCCGTAGAAGTCGTCGGAGACGTCGTAGTGGAAGCGGACCTGTTCGGCGTCCCTTTGCGGCCGGTGCGCCGCCAGCGAGCGGGCCCGCCGGGCCGCCCGGGTCCACCACTGCGTCTCACGGGGCACGGGGCTGCCGGGCAGCAGCGCCGCGGCCGCCTTCATCAGGTCGCGCATGCTGCCCTCGATGCGGCAGCGCTTTTCCACGTAGTCCTCGGCAATGCGGCCGATCTGCCCGGCCGCCAGCAGCGCCAGGCCGGACCAGTCGGCAAAGGCCAGCCGCACCGGGGCGTTGGGCGGACCCACGCGCTCGCCGCCCGGCAGTTCCAGTGCCAGCGGCACCGGCAGCCCTGCGAGCCTTGAGCGGACTTTACGGACGAGCCCATCCATCCCCCGATTTTCTGTCCAGGGCGTGTAGGACGGGACCGCATTGTGCGGTCATCCGCACTGTTGACACCTATTCGTTTAGGCTTAAACTATTTACATCTCACACGAGGATCCGTCCCATGGACCTGGAAGCCCGCGCGCACAGCGAACACCCCGAGGCCCTGCGGCTGTGGCTGCGCCTGCTCACCTGTACCCAGATCGTCGAAAAGCAGGTGCGCAGCCTGTTGCGTGACCGCTTCGACACGACGCTGCCGCGCTTCGACCTGATGGCCCAGCTCGAGCGCGCGCCCGACGGCCTGAAGATGAACGAGCTGTCGCGCCGCATGATGGTGACCGGCGGCAACATCACCGGCATCACGGACCAGCTGGTGGCCGAGGGGCTGGTGGAGCGCATCGACGTGCAGGGTGACCGGCGCGCCTACCGCGTGCGCCTGACCCCGCGCGGGCGCAAGTCGTTCAACGAGATGGCGCGCCAGCACGAAGACTGGATCGTCGACGCCTTCAGCGCGCTTTCGGACAAGGATGTCGCCACGCTGCACCGGCTGCTGGGCAAGGTGAAGGACCATGCCAAGGGCCGGCTGGAGGTTTCCGCATGAGCGCCCAGCCCGACCGCTTCGTCCACGACCGCCTGCCGCCGCGCGAGCAGTGGCCCGAGCTGCGCTACGACCGCCCCGAACTGCAATTGCCCGCACAGTTCAACCTGGTCGAAGAACTGCTGGACAAGGCCGCGGCCAGGGGCTGGGCCGGGCGGCCGCTGCTGCGTTCGCCCAAGCTGGTGCTGGGCTACGGCGAGGTGCGCGACCGCGTAGACCGCATCTGCCGCGTGCTGGTGGAAGACCTCGGCGTCGTGCCCGGCAACCGGGTGCTGCTGCGCGGCGGCAATTCCATCGGCATGGCGCTCGCCTGGCTGGCGGTGGTCAAGTGCGGCGCGATCGCGGTAGCCACCATGCCGCTGCTGCGCGCGCGCGAACTCGGCGACATCATCGACAAGGCGCAGCCCACGGTCGCGCTGTGCGACGCGAAGTTGCTGGAAGAACTGGAACTGG
The DNA here is from genome assembly GCA_016213325.1 of Burkholderiales bacterium. Classification (GTDB taxonomy): domain Bacteria; phylum Pseudomonadota; class Gammaproteobacteria; order Burkholderiales; family Burkholderiaceae_C; genus Ramlibacter. Next base: position 54,730 of record JACRAY010000010.1, read on the forward strand.
CGCGCCGTGACCGCCCCGTGCTGGCCAACGTGGTCGCGTTCAACGCACCGGACGAGCCCGGCTCGCTCGCCGCGCGTTCGGCGAGCAAGCAAGGCAACTTCATCGCCTGCCCGACCGCCGGCGACGACATCGCCCTGCTGGCCTTCACCTCGGGCACGACCGGCCAGCCGAAAGCCGCCGTGCACACCCATCGCGACATCCTGGCGGCCTGCGAGACCTGGCCGCGCCACGTGCTGAAGGCGACGCCCGACGACATCGTGATGGGATCGCCGCCGCTCGCCTTCACCTTCGGGCTGGGCGGGTTGCTGGTGTTCCCGATGTGGTCCGGCAGCTCCGTGTACTTTCCCGACATCCCGTACACGCCCGAAGCCATGGTCAAGCTGATCGGCGAGGTCGGCGCGACCATCTGCTACACGGCACCGACTTTCTACCGCCAGATGGCGCCCTTCGCGCGGCAGCATGGCGTGGGCCAGCTGCGCTCCTGCGTGAGCGCCGGCGAAGGCTTGCCCGACGCGACGCGCCAGTTGTGGAAGGACGCGACCGGCATCGAGATGCTCGACGGCATCGGCGCCACCGAGATGTTCCACATCTTCATCTCGTCGGCCGGCAGCGACGTGCGACGCGGCGCCGTCGGCAAGGTGGTGCCCGGCTACAGCGCGCGCATCGTCGACGACGAGGGCCACGAAGTGCCGCGCGGCACGATCGGCCGGCTCGCCGTGGTCGGGCCGACCGGCTGCAAGTACCTGGACGACCCGCGCCAACGGAACTACGTGAAGGACGGCTGGAACTATCCGGGCGACGCGTTCGTGGAGGACGACGACGGCTACTTCTTCTACCAGGCGCGCGCCGACGACATGATCATCACGGCGGGCTACAACGTGGCCGGGCCGGAAGTGGAGGACGCGCTGCTGCGCCACCCGGCGGTGGCCGAGTGCGGCGTGGTCGGCAAGGCCGACGAGGAACGCGGCATGATCGTCAAGGCGTACTGCGTGCTCAAGCCGGGCCACAGCGGCGACGCGGCGATGGTGAAAGCGCTTCAGGACCACGTGAAAGCCAGCATCGCGCCGTACAAGTACCCGCGCGAAATCGAGTTCCTGGCGAGCCTGCCACGCACGGAGACAGGGAAGCTGCAGCGGTTCAAGTTGCGGCAGTTGTGATAATCGGGCCATGCCGGCCTATTCCTTCGAAGCGATCGACGCCCAGGGCGAAACCCACCGGGGCGTGCTGGAAGCCGACACGGCCAAGGCAGCGCGCGTGCAGTTGCGCGCACGCGCGCTGGTGCCCATGGACGTCGCGCCCGTCGGCGTCGCCACCACCCGCGAGGGCAAGCCGTCGGTCGGCCTGTTCCAGCGCCCCGTGTTCAACGAAACGGCGCTGGCCATCTGGACGCGCCAGCTGGCCGGCCTGGTCACCTCGGGGCTGCCGCTGGAGCGCGCACTGACGGCGCTGACCGAGGAAAGCGAGAACGAGCGTGAACGCAACATCGTCGCCGCGTTGCGCGCCGAGGTGAATGCAGGCTCGCCGTTTGCCAAGGCGCTGTCGCAGTTCCCGGCCGAGTTCTCCGACATCTACGTGGCCGTCGTCGGCGCCGGCGAGCAGAGCGGCCACCTCGGCATGGTGCTGGAACGGCTGGCCGACGACCTGGAGGAACGCCACGCGCTCAGGACCCGGCTGGTCGGCGCGGCGCTGTACCCGGCCATCGTGACGGTGGTCGCGATCGCCATCGTGCTGTTCCTCATGACCTATGTGGTGCCGCAGATCGCCAACGTGTTCGCCGGCACCAAGCGCGCGCTGCCCTTGCTGACGACGGCCATGCTGGGCATCAGCGCCTTCGTGCGCAGCTGGGGCTGGGCGGTGCTGGCGGCGCTGGCCGGCGGTGCCGTGATGCTGCGTTTCGCGCTGAAACGCGAGGCGTTCCGCGAGACCTTCGACGCCGCCTGGCTGTCGATCCCCTTGCTCGGGCGGCTGGCTCGCGGCTACAACGCAGCGCGCTTCGCGGGCACGCTGGCCATGCTCGCGGGCGCGGGCGTTCCCATCCTGAAGGCGCTGCAAGCCGCCGCCGAGACGCTGGGCAACCGGGCCATGCGCGCCGATGCGCTGGACGCGCTGGTGCTGGTGCGCGAAGGCGCGCCGCTGGCCACCGCCCTCGCGCAGAAGAAGCGCTTTCCCGGCCTGCTCGCCATGTTTGCCCGGCTCGGCGAGCAGACCGGCCAGCTGCCCAACATGCTGCAGCGGGCAGCCAAGCAACTGTCGTCCGAAGTGCAACGGCGCGCGATGCAGCTCGCAACCGTGCTGGAGCCGCTGCTGATCGTGGCGATGGGCCTCGTGGTGCTGCTGATCGTGCTGGCGGTGCTGCTCCCCATCATCCAGCTCAACCAGTGGGTACGATAGGAGGATGAGCGTTACCCTCGACAACAAGCTGGTCGTCGCGATCTCCTCGCGCGCACTGTTCGACTTCGAGGAAGAAAACCGCGTGTTCGAGGCAGGCGACCCGCTGGCGTACATGCGGCTGCAGCTCGAAAGGCTGGACCAGCCGGCGCGGCCCGGCATCGCCTTTTCGCTGATCCGCAAGCTGCTGGCCTTCAACGACACCAGCGCGCAGCGGGTCGAGGTGGTGATCCTGTCGCGCAACGACCCGGTGTCCGGCATGCGCGTATTCCGCTCGGCCAAGGCGGCCGGCATCCACCTGGAGCGCGGCGTCTTCACGCAGGGCCGCTCGCCCTTCGGCTACCTGCGCCCGCTGCGCGCCCACCTGTTCCTGTCGGCCAATGCGGACGACGTGCGCGAAGCACTGGGCGCAGGCTTCCCGGCCGCGCGCGTGCTGACCGAGTCGGTGCTGGCCAGCGAAAGCTACCCCAGCGAGGTGCGCATCGCGTTCGACGGCGACGCGGTGCTGTTCTCCGACGAGGCGGAGCAGGTGTTCCAGTCGCAGGGGCTGGCCGCTTTCCAGCAGCACGAGTCGAGCAAGGCGGCGCTGCCGCTGCCCGACGGGCCGTTCAAGCCGCTGCTGGCTGCCTTGCAACGCCTGCAGCAGGCCGGCAATGCGACCATGCGCATCCGCACCGCACTGGTCACGGCGCGCAGCGCACCGGCGCACGAGCGCGCCATCCGCACGCTGATGGACTGGAAGATCCAGGTGGACGAGGCGATGTTCCTCGGCGGGCTGGCCAAGGGCGAGTTCCTGCGCGAGTTCGAGCCCGACTTCTTCTTCGACGACCAGACCGGCCATGTGGACCATGCCGCGCGGCATGTGCCCGCCGGACACGTGGCGGCTGGTATCGTGAACCGCCATTGACGCCGGGGTTGCCCGGCCCGCGGGGAACCCATGAAACTCAACGAGAAGCTGGCGCTGGCCGGCACCACCACCCGGCGCATCTGGGCCCTGACCACGCCCTACTTCAGCTCCGACGAAAAGTGGCGGGCGCGCGCGCTGCTGGCGGGCATCGTCGTCCTGAACCTGCTGGCGGTGTACGTGCTGGTACTGCTCAACGAGTGGAACCGCGGCTTCTACGACGCGCTGGAAAAGCGCAACCAGCCCGTGTTCTGGGCCGAGTTGTGGCGCTTCACCTACCTGGCCTTCGGCTTCATCGTCGTGGCGGTGTACCGCTTCTACCTCACGCAGCTGCTGGAGCTGCGCTGGCGCGAGTGGATGACCGGCCGCTACCTGCGCCGGTGGCTGGGCGACCAGGCCTTCTATCGCATGGAGCTCGCGCGCTTCACCGCACCTGCCGCCTCGCCCGACAACCCCGACCAGCGCATCCAGGAAGACCTGAACCTCTTCACCACCTACAGCGTGTCGCTCAGCATGGGCCTGCTGAACGCCGTGGTCACGCTGGCCAGTTTCGTCGGCATCCTGTGGACGCTGTCGGGCAGCTTCCACTTCGAATTCGCCGGCGACAAGTGGTACATACCGGGCTTCATGGTGTGGGCCGCGGTGGCCTATTGCCTCGCGGGCAGCCTCATCACGCACTTCATCGGCCGCCCGCAGATCCCGCTGAACTTCCACCAGCAGCGGCTGGAAGCGGACTTCCGCCACCACATGGTGCGGGTGCGCGAGTACAGCGAGGCGATCGCGCTCGACCGCGGCGAGCCGGTCGAGCGGCAGCACCTGGACCTGCGCTTCTCGCGCGTCGTCGGCAACTACCTCGCGCTGATCCGCGCGCAGAAGAACCTGATCTGGTTCAACACCTTCTTCGCGCAGGCGGCCACCGTGTTCCCCATGATCGTCGCGGCGCCGCGCTTCTTCGGCGGCGCGATCCAGCTCGGCGAGCTGATGCAGATCGCATCGGCGTTCGACCGCGTGCAGGCATCGCTCTCCTGGTTCCTCGACAACTACCAGACCATCGCCGCGTGGAAGGCCACCACCGACCGCCTGACCAGCTTCGAGCAGAACCTGCGGCAGCAATCGGCGCCGCGCGACTTGCAGGTGGCGGGCGCAGCCGGAGAACTCGCGGCCCAGGACGTCACCATTGCCCTGCCCGACGGCGCGCAGTTGCTGCACGGCGTGGACGTGAAGGTGCAGCCGGGCGACACGGTGCTGGTGCAGGGGCCTTCGGGCAGCGGCAAGTCGACGCTGCTGCGTACCTTGTCGGGCATCTGGCCGTATGCGAGAGGACGGGTGGGGCAGCCACCGGACTTGATGTGCATCCCGCAGCTGCCGTACTTCCCCGAAGGGTCGCTCCGCTCGGCACTGGCGTATCCGCAACCGGCGGACGCCTACACGGACGAGCAGTTGCGTTCGGCATTGATGGATGCGCAATTGCCCGGGTTCGCCGCGCGCCTGGACGAGGAAGAAGCATGGGCGCAGAAGCTGTCGGGCGGCGAGCGCCAGCGGCTGGCGATCGCGCGCGTGCTGCTGAAGCGACCGCGCTTCGTGCTGGCCGACGAACCCACCAGCGCGCTCGACGCGCCGACCGAGGCGCTTGTCTACCGTGCGCTGCTGGACCGCGTGAAGGAGTCGGGAGGCGCGCTGGTCTCCGTGGCGCACGGCAGCGCGCTGGACGCCCTGCATTCGCGGCACTGGCGCTTCGAGCCGGCCACGGGCGGCACGGCGCGCTGGCGTCTCGCTACCTAGGCCGCGACTCGCGCCGTGCCAGCCACAACACCGAAGCGCAGATCACCGCGCCCCCGAGCAGCGTGGATTGGCTGGGCACGTCGCTGAACACCACCCAGCCGAGCAGCGACGCCCACACCAGGTCGAGGAACTTCACCGATTGCGTGGTCGACACGTCGGTGACCGCCAGCGACTGCGTCAGGCAGTAATGCCCCAGGCTGCCCAGCACGCCGCACACCGCAAAACCCACCCACTGCGCAGCAGTGGGCCACTGCCACTGCAGCAGCGCAATGGGCAGGCTGAACAGCGAGATGCTGATGGCCTGCCACAGCACGATCACTTCCGCCCGCTCGGTGCGCGTCAGTGCCTTGGTAAGCAGGAACGACGCAGCGAACAGCGGCGCGCTGGCCAGCATGACCAGTGAGTGCAGGCCGCCCGCGCCGGTGAGCTGTGCCCCCACCACGACGAGCACGCCGGCCATGCCCATGGACGCTGCGATCCAGCGATCGGCCCGCATGGGCTCGCGGAACACCAGCACGGCGCCGATCATTGCGAAGATCGGAGTGGTGAAACTGATGGCCGTGGTTTCGGCAATGGGGATGTGCGGCACGGCAACGAACCACAGCAACAGGCCGAGCGTGTGCACCGCGCCGCGCGTGAAGTGGCCACTGTAAGCCTGCGGCCGGTACGACTGGAGGCCGCTGCGCAGCACGAAGGGCAGCACGACCAGCATGCCCGCGAGGTAGCGCACGAACTGCGTGACCTGCGGGTTGACCTGCCGCGCCAGCTCGCGCAGCAGCGTGTTCAGCATGACGAACAGCAGGCCGGCCGCTGCCGCCCACAGCACGCCGCGCAGCGTGGCCGGCAGCCGCTGCGCGCGGCGCTGCACGACGGCTGCGTGGCGCAGGATCAGGGGACGTCGCCGGCGCGCGGGGGCGTGGTTCATGGCAGCCACCGACTATAGGTGGGGTGACCCCCACGCGACGCAGGGATTTTTCTCCTGTCCTATAGTGCACGTGTCTTCAGGGCGGGGTGGAATTCCCCACCGGCGGTAGGCGGCTTAACAACCGCAAGCCCGCGAGCGCTCCGGCATGCGCTGCTTGCCGGAGGTCAGCAGACCCGGTCAGATGCCGGGGCCGACGGTCACAGTCCGGATGAAAGAAGGCATGTCCACGCGTTTCCGCAGGGAAAGGCGCGGACGTCTTCCCTTGGGGCGTTTTTGTTCAACCGACAGGAGCGTTTCATGACTTCCACCTTTGCCACTGCCGCCCCGGCTGCGATCGACCTCGCGCCGGTTCCCGATGTCCTTGCGGCCATCGCGCGCGGCGACCCCGTGCTCGTGCTCGACGACGCCGATCGCGAAAACGAGGCCGACCTCATCTGCGCCGCCGACCGCGTCAGCGTGCGCACCATGGCCCTGATGATCCGCGAAGGCAGCGGCATCGTCTGCCTGTGCATACGCCCCGCCAAGGCCAGCGAGATGCGCCTGCGTCCGATGGTCGAGGTGAACCGGTCGCGCTACGCGACGGCGTTCACGCAGTCGATCGAGGCGGCCTTCGGCGTCACCACCGGGGTGTCGGCAGCCGACCGCGTGCAGACCATCCAGTGTGCGCTGCGCACGACGCTGGAGCGCAGCGAAGTCGTGAGCCCCGGGCATGTGTTTCCGCTGGTCGCGCGCGACGGCGGCGTGCTGGAGCGGCAGGGCCACACCGAAGCGGCAGTGGACCTCGCTGAACTCGCGGGCTGCTACCCGGCGGGTGTGTTGTGCGAATTGATGAATGCGGACGGCAGCATGGCGCGGGGCGCGCAGGTGCGGGAGTTTGCCGCACGGCACGGGTTGTTGTGCACAACCGTCGAGGCGGTGCGCGCCTGGCGCGCTGCCCTCAACGCGTCCTGACCACAACCCGCCCGCGCACCTGCCCCGCCATCAGCTTGTGCGCGGCCTCGACCGCACCTTCCAGCGCGACTTCGGTCGTCATCTCCTCCAGCAACGCCGTGTCGAGGTCGTGTGCCAGCCGCCCCCAGGCCTCTTCGCGCCGCGCCATCGGCGCCATCACGCTGTCGACGCCGCACAGCGTGACGCCCCGCAGGATGAAGGGCGCAACCGACGAGGGAAAGTCCATGCCCTGCGCCAGCCCGCAGGCTGCCACCGCGCCGCCGTAGCGCGTTTGCGCGCAGGCGTTGGCGAGCGTGTGGCTGCCCACCGCGTCCACCACGCCGGCCCAACGCTCCTTCTGCAAGGGCTTGCCGGGCGACGACAGCTCGTTGCGGTCGATGATGCCTGCGGCGCCCAGCTTCTTCAGGTAAGCCTCTTCACTGGCCTTGCCGGTGGCGGCGACGACCTTGTGCCCCAGCTTCGAGAGGATCGCGATGGCGACCGAGCCGACGCCGCCGGTCGCGCCGGTGACCAGCACCTCACCGTCGCCCGCCTTCAGCCCATGGCGTTCCAGCGCCAGCACGCACAGCATCGCGGTGTAGCCCGCGGTGCCGATCGCCATCGCCTGCCGCGCCGTGAAAGCAGCGGGACGGCGCACCAGCCATTCGCTCTTCAGCCGGGCGCGGCCGGCCAGGCAACCCTTGTGCGTTTCGCCGACGCCGAAGCCGTTGAGCACGACCGCATCGCCCTTCTTCCACTTCGCCGACGAGCTCTCGGCGACGACGCCCGCGCCGTCGATGCCGGCCACCATCGGCCAGCTGCGCACGACCGGCGACTTGTTGGTGATGGCCAGGCCATCCTTGTAGTTGAGCGTCGAGTATTCGACGTCGACCGTCACGTCGCCTTCCGGCAGGAACGTGTCGTCGACCTCGCGCACTTCAGCGCGGAACGCGGGTTCCTTCTCCAGCACCAATGCCTTGAACATGCACGTTTCCTTCAGTGGCTTCGGCCAGCACGGCCGGTGTGCTCGCGCCCAGCGGCTCGGCACCGCGGCGCACTTCTTGCGGTGCGCCCATGTACCGGAATCCCAGGCCGGGCGTTCGCACGGTGCGTCCATTCTGCTCGAAACTCAGTCCCTGCCCGGCCGCCGCACCGCAGGCCTGTGCTTCCTGCAGGAATTCGCCCAGCCGGCGCACGCGCGCAGCCGGCACGCCTGCCGCATTGAGCCGCTCTTCCATGTCGGCCGCACTGCGCCCGGCAAACGCCTCGCGGAACTGCGCGCGTAGGTAATCGAGGTCGCGTGCCACCACGAAGCCGCCGTCGCTTTCGAAAGCGGCGAGGTCCAGCGCCCGCGCGTCATTGCACAGGTGCTCGAGGCCCAGCACCGCCGTGAGCTTGCGGAACTGCGCGGGCGTGTTCGCCGCCGTCGCGAGCCAGCCGTCCTGGCAGCGGTACGTGTCGGCCGTGGGACTGCCGGTGTAGCCGCGGTTGCCGCTGCGCTGCGGCTCGACGCCGCTCGACAGGAAGGTGCTGGCATGCGGGTACATCAGCATCTGCGACGCCTGCACCATCGAAGCATCGATATGCGCGCCCTGCCCACTGCGTTCACGCTGCCGCAGGGCGGCGGTGATCGCGAGCGACGCGAGCATGCCGACGGCCACGTCGATGACCGGGAAGCCGACCTTGACCGGCTCTTCGTCGCCCGCGTCGCCCGACATCATCATCATGCCGGTGAGCGCCTGTATCACGTGGTCGTACGCGCCACGCCCCGACCACGGGCCCTGCTGGCCGTAGCCGGAGATCGAGCAGTAGACGATGTCGGGGCGGTGCCGCCGGATCGACTCGTAGTCCAGTCCGTAGCGGGCGACCACGCCCGGGCGGAAGTTCTCGATCAGCACGTCGGCCGTCTCGGCGAGCGCGCGCACCGCGCCAGCGCCTTCCGGCGTGCGGATGTCGATGGCGGCACTGCGCTTGCCCGCGTTCAGCGCGACGAAGCCGTCCGGCGTGTCGCCCTGCGCTGGCTTGCCCGCGCGCATCACGTCACCGCGCGGCGGCTCGACCTTGATGACCTCGCCGCCCAGCTGCGCCAGGTAGAACGAGGCCAGCGGGCCGGCAATCACGTGCGACATGTCGATGACGCGCACGCCTTCCAGGGGCAGGGCCATGTTGCTCATCCCGCGGTCACGCCGGTCAGCTTGATGATGTCGGCCCACTTGCGGTATTCGCTGCGCACGAAGCCGGCGAAGGCCTGCGGGCTGTCGGTGACCGCCGCCGAGTTGCCCGAGCCCTCGAACATCGCCTTTACGCCCGGATCGGACAGCACCTTGTTGGCCGCCGCGTGCAGTCGTGCGACCACGTCGGCCGGCGTCTTCGCCGGCGCCCAGAAGCCGAACCACGACTCCTGGACGGCCAGTTCGCTCTTCAGCACCTCCTGCAGTGTCGGCACGTCCGGAAATTCCTTCAGGCGTGACGCGCCAGTGACCGCCAGCGCGCGCAGCTTGCCGCCCTTCACCTGCGGGATGCCGGTGCCGGTGACCGGGAACGCGAAGTCGGTGTCGCCGCGCAGCAGCGAGGCGGCGATCTCGACCGAACCCTTCAGCGGGATGTGCGTGACCTTCAGGCCGGCCAGCGACACCAGGGTTGCGCCGGCGAGGTGGGCCGATGTGCCGATGCCGCCCGACGAGTAGTTCATCGAGCCGGGCTTCGCACGGGCCGCGGCAATCACGTCCTCGACCTTGCGATAAGGCCCGTCGGCGCGCACCACCATCACGGTGGGCGAAGCGGCCATGTTGCTCACGGGCACGAAGTCCCCCAGCGGGTCGAATTTGAGGTCGGGCTGCAGGATCTTCTGGATCAGGTGCGTGTTGGACCCCATCAGCAGGTTGTAGCCATCGGGCGGCTGCTGCGACACGAACTGCGCCGCCAGCACGCCGGCCGCGCCCACCTTGTTCTCCAGCACGATGGGCTGGCCCAGCGCCTCGCCGAGCTTCGGGCCGATCTGGCGCACCAGCACGTCGGGCCCGCCGCCTGCAGCATACGGGACGATGATGCGCACGGGACGCGTCGGGAAGGGATCGGCGGCGCGTACGCCGGCGGCGGCGAAAACGAGCGGCAGCGGCACGGACAGGAAGGCACGACGTTGCATGGTGGATGTCTCCTTGGGGATGGGGAAAGCTTAGGCGTGGCGGGCGATTCTTGAAAGTGATATGTTTTGATGGATAGGAAACTTCTGGTTATCGCCAAGGTATCGCTATGACCACTGCAACCGACCCCGCCCGGCTGGCATCGCGCCTGCGCTTTCGCCACCTGCAGCTGCTGCTGCAGCTGGAGCGCGGCGGCAGCCTGCGCGCAGCCGCGCAGGCGCTGCACCTCACGCAGCCGGCGTTGAGCAAGGCGCTGGCCGAGATCGAAAGCGCGTTCGGCTGCACGCTGTTCGAGCGCACCCCGCGCGGCTTGTCGCCCACCGGGCGCGGCCAGGTCGCGTTGCGTGGCGCAGCGCTGCTGCTGCAGGAGCTGGCGCACGTGCAGCGCGAGGTGACGGCCGAGGCGGCCGCCGTGTTGCGTGTGGGTGCGCCACCTTTCGTGGCGCACGGCTACCTGCCGAAAGTGTTTGCGCGCTTGCTGGCGCTGCAGCCGGGCGTGCAGGTCGAGCTGATGGAAGAGCGCGTGCCCCTGATCCTGCAGGCCCTGGTGGACGGGCGCCTCGATGCGCTGGTCACGAGCTACCCCGCCGTGATGCCCGAGACCCAGGGGGTGAAGCTGCGCTTCGAGAACCTGTTCGACGCCAACTTCGCCATCATCGCGCCGCCCGACCACCCGCTGGCCAGGGGACGGCCGGTGCGCTGGGCCGCGCTGGCGCGCGAGGACTGGATCATGCCGGCGCCCTCCGCCATGGTGCGGCGCGTGCTGGACGACACCTTCCGGCGTGAAGGCTGCGAGCCGCCCGTGCCGCGAGTCGAGTCGACCAGTCCCATCACCAACCAGCACCTGGTGGCGGCCGGCATCGGCCTGAGCGTGGTGCCGGCCAGTTCGGTGGGAACGGCGCTCAAGCTGAAACTGGTGGCGCGAGTCGCGGCCAGCCCGCCGCTGGCGGCGGGGCCGGTGGCACTGGTGTCGCGGGCCGAGCCCGCCAATGCCCGGGTGGACTTGCTGCGCCGGGCCTTGGGAAATACGGACGGCCGCGCTTGAATCCGCCGTGAAAAGCCTTATGATTAGCACTCGGTGGAGTTGAGTGCTAACAGCCCGGTGGCGCCAGCCCACTCCTCAGTAACTAAGCGCTAACTTACGTTGGTGCCTTCGTATTCCCACAGTTTCAGCCAAGGAGATGCAATGAAACTTCGCCCCCTGCACGATCGCGTGATCGTCAAGCGCCTCGAACAAGAAACCAAGACGGCCTCGGGCATCGTGATCCCGGACAACGCCGCCGAAAAACCTGACCAGGGCGAAATCCTGGCCGTGGGCCCCGGCCGCAAGACCGACAAGGGCGACCTGGTCAACATGGGCGTCAAGGTCGGCGACCGCGTGCTGTTCGGCAAGTACAGCGGCCAGACCGTCAAGGTCGATGGCGAAGAACTGCTGGTCATGAAGGAAGACGACCTGTTCGCGGTCGTCGAAAAGTAATGCCTTTGGGGACAGGTCTTCAGCTCTGTCCCCAACTGACTGGAATCTAATTTTTTCGGAGAAAAGCTCATGGCAGCTAAAGACGTAATCTTCGGCGGCGAAGCCCGCCACCGCATGGTCGAAGGCGTGAACATCCTCGCCAACGCAGTGAAAGTCACGCTGGGCCCCAAGGGCCGCAACGTGGTCCTCGAGCGCTCGTTCGGCGCCCCCACCGTCACCAAGGACGGTGTCTCGGTCGCCAAGGAGATCGAGCTGAAGGACAAGCTGCAGAACATGGGCGCCCAGATGGTCAAGGAAGTCGCTTCCAAGACCAGCGACAACGCCGGCGACGGCACCACCACCGCCACGGTGCTGGCCCAGGCCCTGATCCGCGAAGGCATGAAGTACGTGGCCGCGGGCATGAACCCCATGGACCTGAAGCGCGGCATCGACAAGGCCGTCGTGCAGCTGACCGACCAGCTGAAGAAGGCTTCCAAGCCCACCACCACGTCGAAGGAAATCGCGCAGGTCGGCTCCATCTCCGCCAACAGCGACGAGTCCATCGGCAAGATCATCGCGGACGCGATGGACAAGGTCGGCAAGGAAGGCGTGATCACCGTCGAGGACGGCAAGAGCCTGGACAACGAGCTGGAAGTCGTCGAAGGCATGCAGTTCGACCGCGGCTACCTGTCGCCCTACTTCATCAACAACCCCGAGAAGCAGTCCGCGATCCTCGACAACCCGTTCGTGCTGCTGTACGACAAGAAGATCTCGTCGATCCGCGACCTGCTGCCCGTGCTGGAGCAGGTGGCCAAGTCGTCGCGCCCGCTGCTGATCGTGGCCGAGGAAGTCGAAGGCGAAGCGCTCGCGACGCTGGTGGTCAACACCATCCGCGGCATCCTGAAGGTCGTGGCCGTCAAGGCGCCGGGCTTCGGCGACCGCCGCAAGGCCATGCTGGAAGACATCGCCATCCTCACGGGCGGCCAGGTCGTCTCGGAAGAGACCGGCATGACGCTGGAGAAGATCACCCTGGCCGAGCTGGGCCAGGCCAAGCGCATCGAAGTGGGCAAGGAAAATACCACCCTGATCGACGGCGCCGGCCAGGCAGCCGACATCGAAGCGCGCGTCAAGCAGATCCGCGTGCAGATCGAGGAAGCCACCAGCGACTACGACCGTGAGAAGCTGCAGGAACGCGTGGCCAAGCTGGCCGGCGGCGTTGCCGTGATCAAGGTCGGCGCGGCCACCGAAGTCGAGATGAAGGAAAAGAAGGCGCGCGTGGAAGACGCGCTGCACGCCACCCGCGCTGCCGTGGAAGAAGGCATCGTGGCCGGCGGCGGCGTGGCACTGCTGCGTGCCCGCCAGTCCGCCGGTGAGATCAAGGGCGACAACCCCGACCAGGACGCCGGCGTCAAGCTGGTGCTGCGCGCGGTCGAAGAGCCCCTGCGCATCATCGTGGCCAACGCCGGTGGCGAGCCGAGCGTGGTGGTCAATGCCGTGCTCAGCGGCAAGGGCAACTACGGCTTCAACGCCGCCAACGACACCTACGGCGACATGATCGAGATGGGCATTCTCGACCCCACCAAGGTGACCCGCACCGCGCTGCAGAACGCCGCGTCGGTCGCGTCGCTGATGCTGACCACCGAAGCGATGGTCGCCGAAGCGCCGAAGGACGAGTCGCCTGCCGGTGGCATGGGCGGCGGCATGGGTGGCATGGGCGGTATGGGCGGCATGGACATGTAAGTCCTGTCTCGCTCACGCGAACACGAAAAAGCCGGGCACAGCCCGGCTTTTTCTTTGGGTCGGCGCTTCAGACTGCGCCGGGTGGCGTGGCCGCTTCCTGCGCGGCCGGCATCGCCGGCTCGCCGTACGCATTGGCCGCCGGGTCGCCTGGCTGGCAGGCCCAGTAGATCAGGATGCCCCAGCCGATGATGGGCACCAGCCACAACAACAGGAACCACGCCGACTTGCCGATGTCGTGCAGGCGGCGCGAGCCCACCGCCAGCGAGGGCAGCAGCACCGCCAGGTTGAACAGGCCGTTCAGCATCTCGCTGACCATGCCGGTGGCCAGGCCGCCCAGCAGGCAGGCCAGCATGAACCACCAGAACTCCGGGCGGCTCGCCCGGCCTTCGAAGGTCACGTACTTCTGGAAGCAGGTCTTGACGGCTTGCGGGAAATCCATGGGGCAACCTCCTCTCGTGGGGTGAGACGGGAATGATAGCCAGCGCAGCCGCCCTTGATGCAGATTTCCTTAGAATGCATCAAACGGATCCCGGTGAATCACCATGCGTACCACCCTCACACTTGAAGACGACGCCTTTTCGAAGGCGCAGGCCTACGCAAACGCCCGCTCCCTCAAGCTGGGCCAGGCCGTGTCCGAGCTGATTCGCCGGGGCACGGCAGACCGGTTGCCGATGCAGCGCAAGAACGGCGCCTGGGTGTTCGTGCCCCCGCCCGGCACTCCGAAGGTAACGGCCGGGCAGGTCAAGGACATGCTGGACGACTTGTGAGCTGGCTGCTCGATGCCAATGCACTGATCGCGCTGGGCTGGCCGCCGCATGAGCATCACGAGAAAATCTTGCGCTGGTTTCGTACCCATGCAAGGGAGGGTTGGGCGACCAGTGCCCTGACCCAGGCGGCGTTCGTGCGTGTGATCGCCCAACCCGCCTTCTCGGGCCAGCCGATCGGCATTGCAGACGTGGCTGAACTGTTGCTGCGCAATACAGCTCACCCGAAGCACAGGCTGCTGGCACTCGACTTCGGATTCGACCATGTCATGGGCTGCTGCACAGGCGGGCTTCTCGGCCATCGCCAGGTGACTGACGCCTGGCTGCTGGCCCTGGCGATCCGTCATCGAGTGAAACTGGTCACCTTCGACAAGGGCATCGCGCAACTGCTGGCAACAACCCAGGAGAGGCAACGGCACTTGGCGATCCTCGGTTGACCGGTGGGTAGCGGAACTGCCAACCCTAGGAGGACCTGCGGAGTTTCGAGAGAAGGCCGGCGGTCGACGAGTCGAGCCCGGTGGTGTCGCCGCTGGCCAGGCGCGGCGCGATGTCCTGCGCCAGCACCTTGCCCAGCTCCACCCCCCACTGGTCGAAACTGTTGATGCCCCACACGGCGCCGCTGGTGAACACGCGGTGCTCGTACAGCGCGATGAGGGCACCCAACGAACGCGGCGTCAGCTCGTCGAGCAGCAGGAAGGTGCTGGGCCGGTTGCCGGTGAAGTTGCGGTGCCCGTCCGCGTCCGGCTTGCCCTGCATCAGCGCCTGCGCCTGCGCCAGCGCATTGGCCAGCAGCAGCTCGTGGTGCTGCGCCAGGTCGTGCGCGGGCTTGCGCACCGCAATGAGTTCGACCGGGATGCGCTCCGGCCCCTGGTGCAGCATCTGGAAGTAGGCATGCTGGCCGTTGGTACCCGGCTCGCCCCACACCACCGGCGACGTGTCGAACGCAAGCGGCTTCCCGTCGCTGTCCACGCCCTTGCCGTTGCTCTCCATCTCCAGCTGCTGCAGGTAGGCGGGCAAGCGCTTCAACGCGCTGTGGTAGGGCGCGATGCTGCGGCTCGCAAAGCGGTGGAAGTTGCGGTACCACACGTCCAGCAGGCCCAGCTGCATCGGCAGGTTGGACGCGAGCGGCGCTTCGCGGAAGTGCCGGTCCATGTCGTGCGCACCAGCGAGCAATTCACGGAAGTTGTGCTCGCCGATGGCAATGGCGACCGGCAGGCCGATGGCTGACCACATCGAATAGCGTCCGCCGACCCAGTCCCAGAACCCGAAGGTGGTGGTGATGCCCAGCTCCGCTGCGCCCTGCACGTTGGTGGTCAGCGCCGCGAAATGGCGCGCGATGTCGTCGCCGCCGTTCTGCACGAACCACCGGTTGGCGGTGCGCGCATTGGTCATCGTCTCCAGCGTCGTGAAGGTCTTGGAAGCGATGAGGAACAGCGTGTTCTGCGGCTGCAGCCCCTGCAACACCGCATCGATCTCGTGGCCATCGACGTTGGAGACGAAGTGGAAGCGCTTGCCCGGCAGCCGGAACGCTTCGAGCGCCAGCACGGCCATCTGCGGGCCCAGGTCCGAGCCGCCGATGCCGATGTTGACGATGTCGGTGATGGCCGGGTCGGCGCGCACCTGCTCGGCATAGGCGAGCATGGCGTCGAGGGTGTCGTGGACCGCCAGCGAGTCGGGGTTGCCGGCGTGCCTGGGCGAGCGCAACAACCAGTGCTTCACCGCGCGGCCTTCGGTGTGGTTGATGGGTTCGCCCGCGAACATGGCGTCACGCCTCGCCTCGACGCCGCGCTCGGCGCACAGCGCGGCGAGCAGTGCGGTGGTGACGTTGTCCAGGAGGTTCTTCGACAGGTCCGCAAACACGTGCGGCGCCTGCAAGCTGAAGTTGTCGAAGCGCTGCGGGTCTTGCGCAAACGCCGTTCGCAAGTCGAAGCCGTGCGCAACGCCGTCGTAGTAACCCTGCAGCTCGTGCCAGGCGCGGCCCATCGCTCAGGCCGCCTTCATCAGCTGCTCGAGCTTCACCGCGTCCGCGGCAAATGCGCGGATGCCTTCGGCCAGTTTCTCGGTGGCCATCGCATCCTCGTTCAGCGCATAGCGGAAGCCCGCTTCGTCGTAGCTCACGCGTTCCAGCTGCGCGCCCTGCGCTTCCTTCGCGTCGAGCGCGCGCTCCACCTTGCCGTCGCCCTGCGCCAGTTGCGCCAGCAGTTCCGGGCTGATGGTCAGCAGGTCGCAGCCCGCCAGTGCCAGGATCTGGCCGGTGTTGCGGAAGCTCGCACCCATCACCTCGGTGGCGATGCCGAAATGCTTGTAGTAACGCCAGACCTGCCGCACCGACTGCACGCCCGGATCGTTGGCGCCGGAGCGCGCGGCCTCGTCCCACGCCTCGCCCGCCTGCTTCTTGTACCAGTCGTAGATGCGGCCGACGAAGGGCGAGATGAGCTGCACCTTCGCGTCGCCGCAGGCCACCGCCTGGACAAACGAGAACAGCAGGGTCAGGTTGGTGTTGATGCCGCGGTGCTGCAGCCGCTCGGCCGCGCGGATGCCTTCCCACGTGGCGGCGACCTTGATGAGGACCCGCTCCACGGGCACGCCTTCGGCCTGGTACATCTCGATGATGCGCTCGGCGCGGGTGAAGCTCGCGCTGGCGTCGAAGCTCAGGCGCGCATCGACTTCCGTGGACACGCGGCCCGGGATGATGCCGAGGATTTCGGTGCCGAAGCGCACCAGCAGGCGGTCCATCACTTCGTCCAGCGGCGCGTTGCGATGCCGCGCCACCGTGTCTTCCAGGATGTGCGCGTAGTCGGGCTTCTGCACCGCCTTCAGGATGAGCGACGGGTTGGTGGTGGCGTCCTGCGGCTTGAATTGCGCGAGCTGCTTGAAGTCGCCCGTGTCGGCGACCACGGTGGTGAACTGGCGCAGCGCATCGAGTTGGTTCATCGCACCGATTATCGGACGCGATTCGCGGACGAGTTACGTAACCGCGACGACCGACACGCCATGGTCGGCCAGCTTCAGCCCCACGTCGGCGCCGATGTCGAGCAGGCGGCCGAGGTCGGACGACACGACGAACACCGGGCCGAGTTCGGTGTCGAAGGTGTACTCGTAGTTGCTGCCGAGGTAGGCGCTCTTGGCCAGCCGGGCATTGAGCCCGTAGCCCGGCGGGCCGACGTGCCAGGCCTCGGGCCGCACCGCCACCTTGACCGAGCCGGCCGGCACGCTCTGGCGCGACGCGAAGCGCAGTGGGCCCAGGCTCACGTTGCCGCCGGCATCCACCTGGGCCGGGAACAGCATGGCTTCGCCCATGAAGCCGGCGACGAACTCGCTGGCCGGCGTCTCGTACAGCTCGTGCGGCGTGCCACGCTGGGCGATGATGCCGTGGTCCATCACGATGATGTGGTCGCTGACCGCCAGCGCTTCGCTCTGGTCGTGCGTGACGTAGGCCACGGTGAGCTGCAGGCGCAGCTGCAGGGTGCGGATCTCGTCGCGCATCTCGCGGCGCAGGCGCGCGTCCAGGTTGGACAGCGGCTCGTCGAACAGCAGCACCGCCGGCTCCAGCACCAGCGCACGCGCCAGCGCCACGCGTTGCTGCTGGCCACCCGACAGTTCGCTGGGCAGCCGGTTGTCGAAGCCGACCAGCCCGACGTTGCGCAGCGCCTCGACGGCGCGCGCGCGCGCCTTGTCCTTCTGCTCGCCGGACATGCGCAGGCCGTACATCACGTTCTCTACCACGTCCATGTGCGGGAACAGTGCGTAGCTCTGGAACATCATGCTCACGTTGCGCTGCGCCGGCCCCAGCGTGGTCACGTCGTCGCCGCCGATCAGCACCTGCCCCGAGGTCGGCGTCTCCAGCCCCGCGATCATGCGCAGCGTGGTGGTCTTGCCGCAGCCCGACGGCCCCAGGATGGTGGTGAGCGTGCCGCCCGGCACTTCGAAGCTGATGCTGTCGACGGCCGGCGCCGCCGACGGGTCGTCGCCATAGCGCTTGGAGACCTTGCGGAATTCGATGCCAGGCGGGTTCGCCATCTCATGCCCTCGCTTCGTTCAATGCCACCGGCGGCGCGGCGGCCTTGCGGCGGCCCAGCCGCCGCTCGCCCACCAGCAACTGGATCAGCGCCGTGGCGCCGCTCATCAGGATGATGAGCACAGTGCAGTACGCCAGCGCCACGCCGTAATCGCCGTTGCCGACACGGCCGATGATGTAGGTGGTGGCCAGCTCGTTCTCGGCGGTCACCAGGAAGATCACCGCGCTGACCGTAGTGATGGCGCGCACGAAGCTGTACACCAGCGCCGCCACCAGCGCCGGCTTCAAGAGTGGCAGCACCACGTAGCGCAGCGTCTGCATGCTGGAGGCGCGCAGCATCAGCGAAGCCTCGTCCAGCGACTTGTCGAGCTGCTTGAAGGCGGCGGTGCCTGCGCGCACGCCCACCGGCAGGTTACGGAACAGGAAGCACAGCACGATGATCAGCGCCGTGCCCGTCAGCTCGAACGGCGGCACGTTGAACGCCAGGATGTAGCTCACGCCCAGCACCGTGCCGGGAATGGCAAACGCCAGCAGCGCGGCGAACTCGAACAGGTTCTGCCCGCGGAACTCGGTGCGCGCCAGCAGCCAGGCCACCATCAGCCCGAGCGTGGCGGTGAGCGGTGCGGCGATGGCCGCGAGCTTGATCGTGGTGAAGAACGAGTTCCAGGCCGTGCCCGCCCACACCAGTCCGTACTCGCCCCAGTCGAGCGAGAAGGCGGTGCGGAAGTGCGCCAGCGTCAGCGTGTAGTCGCGGCCCCAGGTCTGCACGAAGCCGCCGGCAAAGGCGAACAGGTACACCACCAGCGTGAACGCCATCCACGGCAGCGCGACGCCGTTGACCAGCCGCCGCACGTTGCGCGGCAGCGGCATCGGCAGGCCCGAGTCGCCCTTGCCCGACACCGTGGTGTAGCTCTGGCGGCCCAGCACCCAGCGCTGCAGCGCGAACACCGTAAGCGCGAACAGCGTGAGCAGCCACGCGAGCGAAGCGGCGCGCCCGGCGTCGTACTGCGCGCCGACGATGGCGAAGAAGATCTCGGTGGACAGCACCGAGAACTGCCCGCCCACCACGATCGGGTTGCCGAAGTCGGCCATGCTCTCGATGAAGCCCACCAGGAACGCGTTGGCAAGCCCGGGCTTCAGCAGCGGCAGCGTGACCGTCATGAAGGTCTGCTGGTGCGACGCGCGCAGCGTCTGCGCGGCTTCTTCCAGGCTGGGCGCCACGCCCTGCACCACGCCGCGCATGATCATGAAGGCGATCGGCGTGAAGGCGAAGGTCTGTGCCAGCCAGACGCCGAACCAGCCGTAGAACCAGCGCGTGGGCGTGATGCCGAACGCGTATTCGAGGAACTGGTTGAACAGCCCCGCACGGCCGAACAGCAGGATCAGGCCCAGGCCCACCACGAACGGCGGCGTGATGATGGGCAGCATCGCGATGACGTTCAGCGCCCTCGAGTTGCGCCGCGACGAACGCTCGGCCATCAGCGCCATCAGCGTGCCGAGCAGCGTGGTGCTGGCCGCCGTCATGAGTCCGAGGAAGATGGTGTTCCAGGCCACGCCGCAGCGCGGCGCACCGTACAGGCAGCCCAGCCCGAAATTACGGTCGCTCGCGAGGCGTTCCCACAGCAGCCCGAGCGCCATGCGGCCGTCTTCGTCGAGGAAAGCGGCCGACAGCGCCTTCAGCACCGGGAACACGATGAAGAGCGCCAGCAGGCTGCCGCTGCCGATCACCGCAGCGGCCACGAACAGGTCGCCGCGGAAGAAGCCGAGCCGCGCGATGCCGAACGAGGCCAGCATCAGCAACGAAGCCAGCACCACGAAGCCGCCCCAGCCCACGCCGGGTTGCTTGGTGCCCAGTTCGCCGAAGATGCCGTTGAAGGCCTCGTAGGACCAGCCGCGCATGCCGATGGTGAAACCCGCGGCCATCAAGCCGGCCAGGCCGATGAGCCCGCCGGCCAGCAACACCCGGGCCTGCCGCCGCCCGGGCTGCATCGCCGCGGCCCCCGCGGCTATCGCGAGGCCCACGACTCCGAACCACAGCCAGGGCCGGCCGTACAGCAACGCATGCATCAGGCCGTTGCCGGCCGCTTCGTTGCTGAAGACCTGGTGCACGCGCAGCAGGCCGTTGGCATCCTGGATCGCGTACCAGGGCAGCAGCAGGTAACCCAACGCGCCGGTGGCGGCCCACGCCCACAGGGCGCGGTTGGCGGCTTGCTTCACTTGCCCAGGTTCAGGACTTCCTTTTCCCAGCGCGCGATGAGCCGCCGGCGTTCAGCGGACGCGCCGTACTTGGCGTAGTCGTAGTTGATCAGCTTGATCTTCGCCGGGTCGGTCATCCGCGGGTCCTTGGGCACCTTGGTGTTGGAAGGCAGCTGGAACTGCCTGGCCGCCAGCCCGAACTGCTGCCCGCCCGGCGTGAGCGCCCATTCGTAGAACTTCTTCGCCTCGGCCGGATTGGGGCCGCCCTTCACGATGCTCATGGAGCCGACCTCGGCGCCGGTGCCTTCGGACGGCGTGGCCGAGCCGACGGGGAAGCCAGTGACGGCTTCGGTGGTCACGTCGTGCACGAAGCTGATCGACACCGCCGTCTCGCCGCGCGCCGCCGCCTTCACCGGCGCGGTGCCCGAGCGCGTGTAGGTGCTGATGTTGGGATGCAGCTTCTTCATGTAGTCGAAGGCCTTCTCCTCGCCCATCAGCTGCACCAGCGTGGCGATCATGGTGTAGGCGGTGCCGCTGGAGGCGGGGTTGGCCATCTGCACGTCACCCTTGAACTCCGGCTTCAGCAGGTCGGCCCAGGAAGCGGGCGGCTGCACCTTTTTCTTGGCCAGCAGTTCCTTGTTGAAGCCGAAGCCCAGCGGGCCCAGGTAAACGCCGACCGTGCGGTACTTCGAGTCAGCGGCCTGCTTCTGCGCCCAGGGGTAGAGCTGGGCCAGCTGGTCCGACTTGTACTCAAGCGTCAGGCCCTGCTCGGCGGCCTGCAGGTGCGGGTCACCCGTGCCGCCGAACCAGATATCGGTCTTCGGATTGGCCTTCTCGGCGTTGAGCTGCGCCAGCGCCTCGCCCGAGCCCTTGCCCGTCATGTTGACCTTGGTGCCCGTGGTCTTGGAATAGACCGTTGCCATCAGGTTGCACCATTCGGCCTGCACCGAGCAGATGATGTTGACCTGGCCCTGGGCCTGGGCCCCTGCGCCTGCCAGCAACAGCAGCGCTGCAGCCCACGTGTTCTTGCTTGCCATTTCCTGCCCCTCCGGGTTGCTGAACTGGCCCAACGATAGCCTTGGTAACTCGGCAGCTCCATGGGGTAAATACCATGAAACTAAGTTACATTACCGGCATGAGTTTCGATCTGGTCCTGTTCGGCGGCACGGGCGACCTCGCATGGCGCAAGCTGATGCCCGCCCTGTTCCAGGCCTTCCGGCACGGCACGCTGCCCAAGGACGGCCGCATCGTCGGCGTGGCACGCGACGACCTCACCGACGATGCCTACCGCGCGCTGATCCACGAGCGCTTCGACCAGGTCGACCTGGCCAAGCGGCCGACGCCCGGGGAGTTCGAGCGCTTCGCTCAGCACCTGCACTTCCTGCGCATGGACCTGTCGAAGCCGCAGGACTTCCAGCGCCTGGCGCAGTGGCTCGGGCCGCGCAATGCCGACGTGGTGGTGATGTACCTGGCGGTCGGCCCGTCGCTCTTCACCGTGGCTTGCGAACAACTCGCAGCCGCCGGCCTGAACCGCCCCAACACGCGGCTGGTGCTGGAAAAGCCGTTGGGCCACGACCTCGCGTCCAACCGCTCGATCAACGAAACCGTGCGGCGCGCCTTCAGCGAGCGGCAGATCTTCCGCATCGACCACTACCTGGGCAAGCCGTCGGTGCAGAACCTGTTTGCGCTGCGCTTCGGCAATGCCCTCTTCGAGCCGCTGTGGCGGCGCGACACCATCTCGCACATCGAGATCACCATCGCCGAGGACTTCGGCGTGGAAAAGCGCGGCACGTTCTATGACACCACCGGGGCGCTGCGCGACATGGTGCAGAACCACGCCCTGCAACTGCTGTGCGCGCTGGCGATGGAGCCGCCGATCAACGCGCATGCCGACGCGATCCGCGACGAGAAGCTGAAGGTGCTGCGTTCGCTGAAGCGCTGGACCCCGGCGGACCTGGCGCAGCATGCCGTGCGCGGGCAGTACGGCGCCGGCGTCGCCAACGGCGAGCAGGTGCCGGCCTACCGCGACGAGCCGGGGGTGGACCCGGCCAGCCGCACCGAGACCTTCGTGGCGCTGCGCGCAGAGATCGCCAACTGGCGCTGGGCCGGCGTGCCGTTCTACATCCGCACCGGCAAGCGGCTGGCGGCGCGCGATGCGCACATCGTGGTGAACTTCCGGCCCGCGCCCCACGCGATCTTCAATTCACCGCCCGGGACGGTGAACCGCCTCGTCATCGAACTGCAGCCGCGCGACGGCCTGCAGCTGCACCTGCTGGCGCAGGGCCAGGAGAACCGCCGCGCCACGCAAAACCTGGCGCCGGTGCACCTGGACCTGGACTTCGAGCACCGCTTCGGCTCGGAACGCGTGGGCGCGTACGAGCGGCTGCTGCTGGACGTGATCGACGGACGCCTGAACCTGTTCGTGCGCAGCGACGAGCAGGAGGAAGCGTGGCGCTGGGTCGAGCCGGTGCTCGAGCACTGGCAGGCCGAGGAGTCGAACGGGCCGCGGCCCTACGCCGCCGGCACCTGGGGGCCGAGCGCCGCCAGCGCGATGATCGCGCGCGACGGCCACTCATGGAGCGAGGAACTGTAGCCCCGCCATGCTCGACCGCATCAAGGCATCGCTGCCCTCGCTGGCACCCGCCGAGCAGCGGGTGGGCCGGCTCGTGCTGGCCGACCCGCGCGCCTTCGCCAACCTGCCGGTGAGCGAACTGTCCGACCGCGCGCACGTGAGCAAGCCGACGGTGGTGCGCTTCTGCCGCAGCATGGGCTACGACGGCCTGTCGGACTTCAAGCTCAAGCTCGCGGGCAGCGTGAGCGAGGGCGTGCCCTTCATCCACCGCAGCGTCGACGCCGACGACAAGACCGGCGACGTGATGGTGAAGGTGATCGACAACGCGGTGGCGGCCTTCCTCAAGTACCGCAACGACGCCAGCACGTTCGCCATCGAGCGCGCCACCGAGGCGCTGGCCGCGAGCTGCCGCAGCGGGCGGCGCATCGACTTCTATGGCGCCGGCAACTCCGGCATCGTGGCGCTGGACGGCCAGCACAAGTTCTTCCGGCTCGGCGTGAACACCATCGCGCACAACGACGGCCACATGCAGGTGATGAGCGCCACGCTGCTGGGTCCCGGCGACTGCGCCGTGGTGATCTCCAATTCGGGCCGCACGCGCGACCTGATGGATGCGTGCGACATCGCGCGCAAGAACGGCGCGACCTGCATCGTCATCACCGCCTCCGGCTCGCCGCTGGCGTCGGCCGGCCACATCCACCTGGCCGCCGACCACCCGGAAGGCTACGACCGCTACAGCCCGATGGTGTCGCGGCTGCTGCACCTGGTGATCATCGACGTGCTGGCGACAGCGGTGGCGCTGCGCATTGGCGGGGCGAAGCTGCAGCCGCTGTTGCGGGAGATGAAGAACAACCTTCGCAACAAGAGGTACGCGTGATGGTGGGCAGCAAAGCTGCCCACCCTACGAGGATGGCCAGGACTCGCCCGTAGGGTGGGCAGCTCCGCTGCCCACCAGCCTCGAGTAGATGCACGTGTCGCGCAACGATCCATCGGGCGCGCGCCTTTCATGACGCAACACGCCTTCCAACGTGAACCCGCACCTCTCCGCCACCCGCCTCGACGCCACGTTCGCTTCGTCCGTCACGATCTCCAGCCGCTGCGCCCGCAGGTGCTCGAAGCCGTACTCGCAGATCGCCCGCACCGCCTCCGTCACGATCCCGCGCCCGGCCATCGAACTGCGGCACCAATAGCCGACTTCGGCCTTCGGCACGCCCCAGTCCATGCGATGCAAGCCGGTGGAGCCCAGGTACTCGCCGCTTGCGGTGTCGAACATCAGGAACGGCAAGTCCTTGCGCGCCAGGAAGTTGGCCGCCGAGTTGCGGCACCAGCTTTCGGAATTCTCGATGCTCTGCTCGCCGCCCACCCACGGCAGCGAAGCCAGGAACCGGCGCAACTCGGGCAGCGACTCGAGCACCGCTTCGAACACCACCGCACCGTCGCCCGCGCGCGGCGGCCGCAACGTGAGCCTCGCGGTGCGGATCTCCTGCGGCAATTCCAGCAGGAGCGTGTTCACCATCAGATGCGCCCTTCCTCCACGGCGTGGCAGGCCACCTGGATGCCCTGGATAGCAAGCAGCGCGGGCCGCTCCTGCTTGCAGCGCTCGTTGGCGTGCGGGCAGCGCGGATGGAAGGCGCAGCCGGTGGGCGGGTTCAGCGGGTTGGGCACCTCGCCCTGCACCGGCGTGCGCGCGCGCCCGGTGTCGTGCATCTTCGGGATGGCATCCAGCAGCATGCGCGTGTACGGGTGGCGCGGCTGGCCGAACAGCTGGTGCTTGCCCGCAATCTCCACCAGCCGGCCCAGGTACATCACGCCCACCTGGTCGCTCACGTGCCGCACCACCGCGAGGTTGTGCGAGATGAACAGGTAGGTCAGGCCCATCTGCCGCTGCAGGTCCTTCATGATGTTGAGCACCTGCGCCTGCACGCTCACGTCGAGCGCGGAGGTCGGCTCGTCGCACACCAGGAAGTCCGGGTGGGTGGCCAGTGCCCGCGCGATCGAGATGCGCTGGCGCTGCCCGCCCGAGAACTGGTGCGGGAACTTCACCATGTCCAGCGGCGACAGGCCCACCGACTTCAGCAGCTCGCCCACACGGTCCTTCAGCTCGTCGCGGCCGGTCACGATGCCGTGCTCGCGCAGCGGCTCGCCCACGATGTCCTCCACCATCCAGCGCGGGTTGAGGCTGGCGTACGGGTCCTGGAAGATCATCTGGACGCGCCGGCGCAGGTGGCGGCCCTCGGCGGTCTTGAAGATCTTGTGCGCTTCCTTGCCGTCGAAGATCAGGTCGCCGCGCGTCGGCTCGTACAGCCCCACCAGCAGGCGCGCCACGGTGCTCTTGCCGCAGCCCGACTCGCCCACCAGCGCCAGCGTCTGGCCCTTCTGGATGTCGAAGCTCACGCCGTCCACCGCGTGCAGCAGCTGGCGGGGCTTGCGTTCGATCAGGCGGTTGAGCAGCGGCGCGGAGACGTCGAAAGTCTTGGCGAGGTCGCGGGCCCGGACCAGGGGGGCCTGGATGGGGGCGCTCACGGCGCCCAGCGCGCCGTCTGCCGTCAGGACCGCGCTCATGCCGTCACCCCCGCATGCGCGTCATGCAGCCAGCACGCCGCGCGCGTGGCGCCGGCTTCCAGCAGGTCCGGGCGCTGCTGCGTGCAGCGTTCGAAGGCGCGCGGGCAGCGCGGGTTGTAGGCGCAGCCGGCAGGAATGGCGTTCAGCCGCGGCATCGCACCGTCGATCTGGTTCAGGCGTTCGCGTTCCACCGTGATGTCGGGGATGGCCGCCATCAGGCCCGCGCTGTACGGGTGGGCCGGCTGGTTGATCACTTCGTGCACCGGCCCGATCTCGGCGATGCGGCCCGCGTACATCACGGCCACGCGGTCGCAGGTCTCGGCGATCACGCCCATGTCGTGCGTGATCAGCATCACCGCCGCGCCGTGCTCGCGGCACACGCGCTTGAGCAGCTGGATGATCTGCGCCTGGATCGACACGTCGAGCGCCGTGGTGGGTTCATCGGCCACGATCAGCTTCGGCTCGGCGGCCAGTGCCAGCGCGATCACCACGCGTTGCCGCATGCCGCCTGAGAACTGGTGCGGGTAGTGGTCGATGCGCTCGGCGGCCGCCGGGATGCCGGTGTCTTCGAGCAGCGCGATGGCGCGCCGCCGCGCTTCGTCGGGCGTCACCGGCAGGTGCGTCAGGATGGTTTCGGTGAGTTGCCGCCCGATGGTGTACAGCGGGTTCAGCGAGGTCAGCGGGTCCTGGAAGATGGCACCGATGCGCCGCCCGCGGATGCGCCGCATCTGCTCGTAGGGCAGGTTGTCGATGCGCTGGCCTTCCAGCAGCACCTGGCCGGAGGCGATGCGCCCCGGCGGCTCGAGCAGCCCGATGATGGCCGCGCCGGTCAGCGACTTGCCGGCGCCCGACTCGCCCACCACGCCGAGGATCTCGCCGGGTGCGATGTCGAAGGAGATGTCGTCGAGCGCGCGCAGCGTGCCGCGGCGCGTGGGGAACTCGACCATGAGGTTCTGGACTTGGAGAAGGCTCACCGCAGTCTCGGGTTCAGGGCATCACGCAGCCAGTCGCCCAGCAGGTTCACCGACAGTGCGATCAGGATCAGCATGGCGCCGGGAAAGATAGTGATCCACCATTCGCCGGAAAACAGGTAGTCGTTGCCGACACGGATCAGCGTGCCCAGCGACGGCTGCGTGGGCGGCACGCCCACGCCCAGGAAGGACAGCGTGGCTTCGGTGATGATGGCGGTGGCGACGTGGATGGTCGCGAGCACCAGCACCGGGCCCAGCACGTTGGGCAGCACGTGCCGCACCATGATGTGCATCGGCGCCACGCCGGTGACGCGCGCGGCCTGCACGTATTCCTTGTTGCGCTCCACCATGGTCGAGCCGCGCACGGTGCGCGCGTACTGCACCCAGCCGGTGAGCGTGATGGCGACGATCAGCACGCCGAAGGCCACCGAGTCCTGCGCATTGGGGAACATGGCGCGCCCGACGCCCGCGATGAGCAGCGCCACCAGGATCGCCGGGAAGCTCAGCATGATGTCGCACAGTCGCATCAGCAGCGCATCGATCCAGCCACCCTTGAAGCCGGCCAGCAGGCCGAGCGACACGCCGATCAGCATCGACAACAGCACCGAGATCAGCCCCACCAGCAGCGAGATGCGCGCACCGAACATCAGCGCCGACAGGATGTCGCGCCCCTGGTCGTCGGTGCCCAGCACGTACCTGGCCGACCCGCCGGTCTCCCAGAAGGGAGGCAGGCGGGCGTCGGACAGCACCAGCGTGGTCAGGTCGAACGGGTTGTGCGGCGCCACCCAGTTGGCGAACGCCGCGCAGAATACGCAGATGAAGGCGATGGCGGCTGCCACCATCGCCACCGGCGACGTGCGGAAGCTGTAGCCGACGTCGCTGTCGAGCCAGTTGGCAAGCGCGGTCTTCACTTGGCCACGCTGATCCACTTGAACGGCATGGAGTTGTCCGCCAGCTGCACAAGGCTGATCTTCTTGCTCGTCGCCCACGCGAGCGACTGCTGGTGCAGCGGGATATGGCCCACGTCGTCATGGTGGATCCTGAAGGCCTGGCGGATCAGCTCATTGCGCTTCGCCTTGTCGGTCTCACCCTGCATCGCCACGGTGAGCTTGTCGAGCTCGGGGTTGCAGTACGACCCCAGGTTGAAACGGCCGTGGCCCTGCTTGTCGTCGACGCACCGCGTCAGCGCGTCCAGCGCGTTGTGTGCGTCATAAGTGGTCGGCGTCCACCCCAGCATGTAGAAACTGGTGTCGCGGCGCAGCACCTTGGGGAAGTACGAACCCTTCGTCTCGGCGGCGAGGTTGATCTTCACGCCGATGCGCGACAGGTTGGCCGCCACCGCCTGGCAGATGCGCGCGTCGTTCACGTAGCGGTCGTTGGGGCAGTTCATCGTCACCTCGAAGCCTTGCGGGTAGCCGGCGTCGGCCAGCAGCTTCTTCGCCGCTTCGGCGTCGTAGGGGTAGCGCTTGTCCATGTCCGCCTGGAAGCCGTTGACGCCGGGGCCGACCAGCAGGGCCGTGGGGCGCGACGCGCCGCGCATCACGGTGCGCTTGATGCCCTCGATGTCGATCGCCTGGTAGAACGCCTGGCGCACGCGCTTGTCCTTGAACGGGTTCTTGCCCTTCACGTTCGAGTACTGCAGCTCGCTGCGCGACTGGTCCATGCCCAGGAAGATGGTGCGCAGCTCGGGACCGAGCAGCACCTTGCCGTTGGGCGACGAATTGATGCGCTCGACGTCCTGCAGCGGCACCGGCTCCATCACATCGACCTGTCCCGACAGGAGTGCCGCCACCCGGGTCGCGTCATTGCCGATGGGCGTGAAGATCACCTCCTGGACATTTCCGTCGATGGTGCCCCAGTAGTTGCCGTTGCGCACGAACGTGGTCCGCACATCGGGCTGGCGCTCCCGCAGCCGGAAGGGACCCGTGCCGTTGGCGCGGAACGAAGCTGCGTTCTCGACGCCCTTGCGGCGGTCGACGGGCTTGGTCGCCTGGTTCTCCTCGCACCATGCCTTGCTCATGATGTAGGTGGTGGAGAGCTGGTCCGGCAGGATCGGGAACGGCGCCTTGGTTTCGATGTCCACTGCGAAGTCGTTCACCTTGCGGACTTCCTTGATGGACGAGACGACGCCGCTGAAATCGCAGCAGTCGTTGTCCGCACGGCGCAGCGAGAACACGACATCGTCCGCGGTGAAAGGCTTGCCGTCGTGGAACTTCACGCCCTTGCGCAGCTCGAAGCGCCAGACCGTCGGCGACGTCTGCTTCCACGAAGTGGCCAGCGCCGGCGCCAGCGACAGGTCCTTGGCGCGGCCTACCAGCGGCTCGTACACGTTGCCGGTCACCGACAGCTGCAGCGACTCGTTCAGCGAGTGCGGGTCCATGGACAGGGCGTCGCCCTGGTTGGCGATGCGCACGGTCTGCGCGTGCGCGCCGAGGGCGGCGCAGGCGGCAAGGGCGATGAGGTGGTTGCGGAACTTCATTCGGTTTTCTCCGTTGTCTTCGGGGGGTCAGGCCGCTGCAGGCAGCGGCAGTGAACGCTCGACCAGGCTTGCATGCAATGCGGAGCCCAGCGGCAATATGTCGTCGTTGAAATCGTAGCGGGCGTTGTGCAGCATGCAGCTGCCCTCGCCGCCCTGGCCGATGCGCAGGTAGGCGCCCGGCTTGGCCTGCAGCATGAACGAGAAGTCTTCGGCGCCCATGCTGGGCTCCATGTCGCGCACCACGTGCTCGGGGCCTACCAGCGACTCGGCGACGTCGGCCGCGAACATCGCTTCGCGCGCCGAGTTGATGGTTGCGGGGTAGATGCGCTCGTAGGTGACGGCAGCCGTGGCGCCGAAGCCCAGTGCCACGGCGCTGCACAGCTCGCCCAGGCGGCGCTCGACCATCGCCTGCACTTCGGCGCCGAAGGTGCGAACGGTGCCCACCAGCGTCGCCTTGCCGGGGATCACGCTCATCGCGTGCAGGTCGCCGGCCTGCATCGCGCACAGGCTGATGACCGCGCCGTCGACCGGCCGCACATTGCGCGACACGATGCTCTGCACCGCAGTGATGATGTGCGCGGCCACAAGCACCGGGTCCACCGCCAGGTAGGCGTGCGCGCCGTGGCCGCCCTTGCCCGTGATCTCGATCGTCACCCGGTCGGCCGATGCCATCATGGCGCCTTCGGTGGTGCCGAACGAGCCGGGCTTCATGCCGGGCCAGTTGTGCATGGCGTAGACCGATTCCACCGGGAAGCGGTCGAACAGGCCGTCCTCGATCATCGCCTTGGCGCCGGCAAAGCCTTCTTCGCCCGGCTGGAACACCAGCACGGCGGTGCCGTCGAAGTTGCGCGTCTCGGCCAGGTAGCGCGCGGCGCCCACCAGCATGGCGACGTGCCCGTCGTGGCCGCAGCCGTGCATCATGCCGCCCTTGGCCGACTTCCAGGGGAAGTCGTTCTGCTCGGTCATCGTCAGCGCGTCCATGTCGGCCCTGAGGCCGATCATGCGGCCGCTGGCCGCCTGCTTGCCGCGGATCACGCCCACCACACCGGTCTTGCCGATGCCGGTGTGGATTTCGTCCACGCCGCACAGCTTCAGGGCCTCCTGCACGCGGTGCGCGGTGTACACCTCCTCGAAGCCGAGCTCGGGGTGCGCATGCAGGTCGCGGCGCAGCGCCGTGAGGTCGTGGTGGAACTGGGCGATGTGCGAGAAAGCGCGGCCATGTGCTTTCAGGCGCGATGCGGGAACGGGCGCAAGCATCAGTGGCCTCCTGCGCGGCCGATGCGCAGGCGCGGGTCGACGGCCACGTACAGCATGTCAACGATGAGGTTGATCACGACGAAGATCAGCGCGATCAGGCACAGGTAGGCGGCCATCACCGGGATGTCGGCGAAGGTGACCGCCTGGATGAACAGCAGCCCCATGCCGGGCCACTGGAACACGGTCTCGGTGATGATCGCAAAGGCGATCAGGCCGCCGAGCTGCAGGCCCGTGATGGTCATCACCGGCACCAGCGTGTTCTTCAGTGCATGGCCGAAGTGGATGGCGCGGTTGGTCAGGCCCCGCGCCCGCGCGAACTTGATGTAGTCGGTGCGCAGCACCTCCAGCATCTCGGCGCGCACCAGCCGCATGATCAGCGTGAGCTGGAAGATCGCCAGCGTCACGGCGGGCAGCACGATGTGGTGCCAGCCCTTGGGCGTGAGCAGGCCGCTGGTCCACCAGCCGACCTTGACCGTTTCGCCGCGGCCGAAGCTCGGGAACCAGCCGAGCATGACGGCGAAGATGAGGATCAGCAGGATGCCGATCAGGAAGGTGGGCAGTGACACACCCAGCAGCGAGATCGTCATGAATACCTGCGACAGGAAAGTGCCGCGCTTGAGCGCTGCGTACACGCCCATCGGGATGCCGATCACCAGCGCGAGCATCGCTGCGACGAAAGCGAGTTCCAGCGTGGCCGGCAATCGTTCGGCGATCAGGCGCGACACCTTGGCGCCCTGGCGCAGCGACAGGCCGAACTCGCCCTGCGCGGCGTTGGCGAGGAAGTGCCAGAACTGGATGAAGAACGGCTGGTCGAGCCCGAGGTCGCGCCGCAGTTCGGCGACTTGCGCAGGCGTGGCGTCCTGCCCGAGCAGGAAGACGACGGGGTCGCCGACGTACTGGAACAGCAGGAAGGCGATGAACGCCACCGAGACCATCACGATGACGGCCTGGATCAGGCGGCGGAGGATGAAGGCCAGCATGAGAGGACTATACAAAGAACAAGGCCACCGAGCCGGGGTCTAACCGGCGACCGGCGGCCCCGTCGAGGTGGCCTTGTTTTCGCCAGTTTAATTAACTTTGATCAGGCGCCAGTCCAGCCGGTTGTCCGCGCGGTGGGTGACCTCGACGTTCTTCTTCATCGCCCAGGGGATGATCTGGTTGTGCAGCGGGATGTGCGACACCGTGTCGTTGCTGATCTTCAGGCCTTCCTCGAGGAAACGGCCGCGCACCGGCAGGTCGGTCTCGACCTTGATGCGGTCGACCACCACGTCCATGCGGTCGTTCTTGTAACGGCCCACGTTGTAGTTGCCGTCGCCCGTGCCCGGCACCATGCTGCGGGTGAGCGACTGCAGGCTGTACAGCGCGTCGAACGTCGGCACACCCCAGCCCAGCATGTAGATGCTGGCCTCGTGGCGCTGGATCATCGGGAAGTAGGTCACCAGCGGCAGCGTGCGCAGCTTGGCCTTCACGCCGACCTTGGCCCACATGGCAGTGACGGCCTGGCAGATCTCTTCGTCGTTGATGTAGCGGTTGTTCGGGCAGGCGAAGTCGACTTCGAAGCCCTGCGGGTAGCCGGCTTCAGCCAGCAGCTTCTTCGCGCCTTCGGGGTCGAAGGGCATGCGGCGGTGCAGCGACTCGTTCCAGCCGGCCACCTGCGGCGCCACCAGCGTGCCGGTGGGCTGCGACAGGCCGCGCATCGTCACCTTGTGCAGGCTGTCGCTGTCGATGGCCTGGTACAGGGCGCGGCGCACGCGCACGTCCTTCAGCGGGTTCTTGCCCTTGATGTTGGAGCCGGGCAGTTCGTCGCGGAACTGGTCCATGCCGAAGAAGATGGTGCGGTTCTCGACGCCGTCGATCACTTTCAGGTTGGCGCTGGAGCGCAGGCGCGCCAGGTCCTGCGGGCTCGGGTCGAGGATGAAGTCGACCTCACCCGACAGGAGCGCCGCCACACGGGTGGCTTCGGACTTGATCGGGGTGTAGATGATCTCGGTGACGTTGCTGTCGCTCTTGCCCCAGTAGTTGGGGTTCTTCACCAGCACCAGCTTCTGGTCGGGCTGCCATTCCTTCACCATGTACTGGCCGGTGCCCATCGCGTTGCGGTGCGCGAAGGTCTCGTCCTTGGTGCGGATGTCCTTGGGGTCGACCGACTTGTTCTTCTCGGCCCAGGCCTTGCTCATGATGCGCAGCTCGGTCAGCTGGTTCAGCAGCACCGGGTTCGGGCCCTTCATGATGAAGTCGACGGTGTTGTCGTTGACCTTCACCACGCGGTCGATGCCCTGCGTGTAGACCTGGTAGTTCGAGCTCTTGGCCATGGCCCGCGTGATGGAGAACACCACGTCGTCGGCCGTGAACGGCGTGCCGTCACTGAACTTCACGCCGGTGCGCAGCGTAAAGCGCACCTGGGTGGGCGACACGTCACGCCAGGCGGTGGCCAGCTGCGGCTCGGGCTTGAAGGTCTTGCTGTCGTAGTACACCAGCGAGTCGTAGATCGCTGCGTGCACGCCGTTGCCCAGGGCGTTGTTCTGCGAATGGATGTCCAGCGTCGGGATGTCGGAAGCGCTGGACCACTTGAAGGGCTTTGCGATCGCTGCCGGGGTGGCGAGCAGGGCCGCAGCCGCCGCTGCGGTTAGCAGTGCAAGCTTGATCTTCATGGTGGGGAAAACCTCGGATGTGAAAGGGAACGCAGACTATGCAGCAGCGCCGGCGCCAGCGTCAAAAGGGGTTTCCCGCAAGTGGGCCTGTCTTCCCCGCGCAGGCGGGGGACCCAGAGCGTTCAGAACGCCTGGAAGCCTTGGATCCCCGCCTTCGCGGGGATGACGGAGATGGGCCCGTACAAGGCGCGAGTGCGGGATCGCGTGTTGTCGCTGTCCGTCATGATGGCAATGCCCACCAGCGCCCCGGGCGCTTCACCGAAGGCGCGTTCGTAGTCGGCGCGGATGTCGCGCTCGTAGTCCAGCCAGCGATCCAGCCGGGCCGGGCCGGACTCGAGCACCACCTTGCGAATGCGGTCGGTGCGCGGGCTGCGGATCACCGTGCCCGGCTCGCGCTTGTTGCACCACACGTACATCAGCGTGGCATAAGGCATCTCTTCGCCGGTGAGGGCGCGCACCAGCTCGGCCGTAAGGGCGTCGCGGGCCGAGAACCGGTTGCGGTCGCCCTCGAAAGCCAGGATCACGCGCACCGGCGAGTCCGCGGCTTCGCGCAGGGCCAGGTCGGCCTGCGCCATGAGCTCGGGCACTTTCCACGAGAAGCGCACGGCACCCATGTCCTGCGGCTCGATGCGTACCGTCCGGCGCAGCATGCTGGCGGCGGAGTCGGCCGTGACGGAGACGGCTTCACGGCCATCACTGCGCACCGGCCGCCAGGCCGCGGCGCGCTTGCCGGGTAGCGTGTAGTGCGCCCAACGCGCCTTGTCCCATTCGGCGCCTGCTGCGTGCGGGCTCGATGCCTGCGGCAGCTGCGCGCAACCGGCAGCCAACAGGCCCGCAAGAACCGCCAGCAGGCGGCCGAATGCATTCATCTCGACAGTTTCCCAACCTCTCACAAAAAAAGGCCGCCCGAAGGCGGCCTTTTCAAGTTTCTTCTTTTTGCTTAGAAGCTGTGGCGGATGCCCAGGTCGAAGCCGCTGGACGAGGTGTTCACGCCAGTGGTCGAGCCGTTGAGGGCGGCGGCAGCGCCGTCGCTGTTGCGCACGCGAGCGTACGTGGCGTACAGGGCGGTGCGCTTCGACAGGTTGTGCACATAGCCCAGGGCCAGCTTGCGGCTCTTCGGGTCGGCGCCGACGCCCGGGTCGGTGCGGTACTGCGAGTAGGCGAGGCGGATTTCGCCGGGGCCCACGGGCACCAGGCCGCCGATCAGCCAGCCGCGGCCATCGGTCGCGCCGGCTTCATCACGGCTGATGTGACCCATCAGCTTGGCGACGCCGAAGTCCCACTGGCCGCCGATGTTGTTCTGGCGGACGTCGCCGGCAGCGTATTCGGTGCGGCTCAACGCCAGGGCGACGTTGAACGGGCCCGAAGCGAAGCCGACGCGAACGCCATAGCCGGCGCCGTCGTCTTCGGTGGCAGCGCCGGTCTTCAGGTTCTCGCCCAGATACATCATGGCCTGGCCGTAGAAGCCGCCCAGGTTACGCGGCAGCGAGTACTGGATCGCGTTGGAGGCGCGAACCGCGGTCACACCGGTGATGATGCTGTTCAGCGTCTGGGTGGTGCCCACGCCGTTCGTGCCGAACGGGTCGAACACAGTCAGGTTCCAGAACTGCGGGGTGTACTCGCGGCCCATCAGCACTTCACCCCAGTTGCCGCCGAGGCTCACGTACGAGCGGCGGTTGAAGGTGAGGCCTTGCGTGCCGTTCAGCGCGACGGTCGACGTGCAGGTGACCGGGACGCCCACGACGGCCGGGGTTGCGCCCGTGACCGTGCAGGTGCCGGTGGCGCCGCCGCCGGTGGCCTGGTTGTTCAGGCCGGTTGCACCGCCGGTGCCGTTGTCGTTGTTGACGGTGGCTTCGAGCCAGAAGGTGGCGAACATGCCGCCGCCGAGGTCTTCACGGCCGCGGAAGCCCAGGCGCGAGCTGTTGTAGCCCGAGTTGGTGAGCTGGAAGCGGTCGGCGACCGAGCCGCGGCCCCAGGCCAGCGTAGCGTCAACGATACCGAACAGCGTGACCGACGATTGGGCAGAGGCCGAGCCGGCGGCAGCCAGGACGGCCAAAGCAATCAGGGACTTTTTCATGCAAGTTTCTCCAAGGTTAAACATGGGGCTCCGGTGCGATGTGGGGGTGAGGCCATCCAGCAAGTTGCGGCAGCAACGAGGCCGGGGACGCTTGCGCTCCCACCCGGATCCCCGGGCCAACCTCCTTTTGGGAAGTTGTCGCTATTGCACCAGACGGGCATTTCCGGCGCAAAGTATTTAGTCCCCGGGGCGCCCTTTCGTTGCACCCGGACAACAGACCGGCGACCGTCCAGTGGATGCGAAACAACAGAGACGAAATCGGTTTCGGATTGCAAAAAGCCCCCGTGGCGACGAAGGGACTTGACACGTGGCAGGCCAACCCGTGCGCGGCATTAGACTCGCTCGATGATCGACACGCTGATCGGCGCCTTCGACGGTGCGCTGCGCACCCTCTTCGCGACCCCGCGCGCCACGCGGGCCTGCCCGACGGTGCCGGCGGACGACACGCACCTGGGGCACGACGAGCGCCGGCATGCGGCCGCGCTGATGCGGGTGAACCACGTGGGCGAAGTCTGTGCACAGGCGCTCTATGCGGCGCAGGCGCTGGCCACTCCCAACGCCGCGCTCAAGCGCCAGTTCGAGGAAGCGGCGCGCGAGGAGACCGACCACCTGGCATGGACGCAGGCCCGGCTGGAAGAACTGGGCGCGCGGCCGTCGCTGCTCAATCCGCTGTGGTACGCGGGCGCTTTCGGCATGGGGTTGCTCGCGGGGCGGCTCGGCGACCCGGTCAGCCTGGGCTTCCTGGTCGAGACCGAAAGGCAGGTGGAAGCGCACCTGCAGGGCCACCTGGACCGGCTGCCGGTAGAAGACCACGCCTCACGCGCGATCGTGGCGCAGATGAAGGACGACGAGGCCAAGCACGCGCAGCTGGCGCTTACGGCGGGCGGTATCGACCTGCCGTTGCCGGCGAAGCTGGCGATGAAGGCGGCGGCGAAGGTGATGACCACCACCGCCCACTACTTTTAGCCCTCTACCACTTCGAAACTCGTCGTCACCTCGGCGGTCTTCGCGAGCATGGCCGTCGCCGAGCAGTACTTGTGGTGGCTCATGTCCACGGCGCGCTCGACGGCCTGCACCGGGATGCCCTTGCCGGTGATGGTGAAGTGCATGTGGATCTTCGTGAAGACCTTCGGGTCCTCGTTCGCTCGCGCCGCTTCCAGCTTGACCGTGCAGCCGCGCACGTCGTGGCGGCCGCGCTTGAGGATCAGCACCACGTCATAGGCCGTGCAGCCGCCGGTGCCGGCCAGCACGGTTTCCATCGGCCGCGGCGCCAGGTTCTGCCCGCCGTTCTCCGGCCGCGCCGCATCGGGCGCGCCGTCCATCACGATCACGTGGCCGCTGCCGGTCTCCGCCACGAACCCCATGCCGGAGCGCGCGCCCGTAGCGCCGGTCCAACTTACTGTGCATTCCATTCCACACCCTTCCCGACTCATTGTGCATTGCAGCAAAAGCGGCGCTATACTGCCTTTCAAGCATACCGCCGCAAACGGTTGTCTCCTCCACCTCTCCTTTGGTGGATTCAGCCCCCGGTTCGCAAGGTCCGGGGGCTTTTTTATCCCCATCCATAATTCCCGGGTCATGACCAAGCACCTGCAGCCGGCCGATTACCTCAAGAAGATCCTCACAGCCAAGGTGTACGACGTTGCGGTCGAGTCCGCCCTGGAGCCCGCCAAAAACCTCAGCCGCAGGTTGCACAACAAGGTGCTGCTCAAGCGCGAGGACCAGCAGGCGGTGTTCAGCTTCAAGCTGCGCGGCGCCTACAACAAGATGGCGCACCTGCCGCCCGAGCAACTGAAGCGCGGCGTCATCTGCGCGTCGGCCGGCAACCACGCGCAAGGCGTTGCGATGTCCGCGCACAGGATGGGCACGCGCGCGGTCATCGTGATGCCGGTGACGACGCCCCAGCTGAAGGTGGAAGCCGTCAAGGCGCTCGGCGGCGAGGTGGTGCTGCACGGCGACAGCTACTCCGACGCCTACGGCCACGCGGTCGAGCTGGAGAAGCAGCAGGGCCTGACCTTCGTGCACCCGTTCGACGACCCCGACGTCATCGCCGGCCAGGGCACCGTGGCCATGGAGATCCTGCGCCAGCACCAGGGGCCGCTCGATGCGGTGTTCGTCGCCATCGGCGGCGGCGGGCTGGTGTCGGGCGTGGCCAGCTACATCAAGGCCGTGCGGCCCGAGGTGAAGGTGATCGGCGTGCAGATGGAGGACTCCGACGCGATGATGCAGTCGGTCGCCTCGAAAAAGCGCGTCACGCTGGCCGATGTCGGCCTGTTCTCCGACGGCACCGCGGTGAAGCTGGTCGGCGAGGAAACCTTCCGGCTGGCCCGCGAACTGGTGGACGAGTTCATCACGGTGGACACCGACGCGGTGTGCGCGGGCATCAAGGACGTGTTCGTCGACACGCGCAGCATCGTCGAGCCGGCCGGCGCGCTGGCGGTGGCGGCCATCAAGCAGTATGTGGCGCAGAAGAAGACGCGCGGCGAGACCTACGTGGCCATCCTGTGCGGCGCCAACATGAACTTCGACCGGCTGCGCTTCGTGGCCGAGCGCGCCGAGGTGGGCGAGGAGCGCGAGGCGCTGCTGGCAGTGACCATCCCCGAAGAGCGCGGCAGCTTCCGGCGCTTCTGCGAGGTCATCGGCACGCTGCCGGGCGGCCCGCGCAACGTCACCGAGTTCAACTACCGCATCAGCGACGCGAGCGTGGCGCACGTGTTCGTCGGCCTCACCACGCACGGCAAGGGCGAGTCGGCGCGCATCGCGGCCAACTTCTCGCGCCACGGCTTCGAGGCGCTCGACCTCACGCACGACGAGCTGGCCAAGGAACACATCCGCCACATGGTGGGCGGGCACTCGCCGCTGGCGCAGGACGAGCGGCTGCTGCGCTTCATCTTCCCCGAGCGGCCGGGCGCGCTCATGAAGTTCCTGTCGCACATGCAGCCCAACTGGAACATCTCGCTGTTCCACTACCGCAACCAGGGCGCCGACTACGGCCGCATCCTGGTGGGCATGCAGGTGCCCAAGGCCGACCGCAAGGCCTTCAAGGATTTCCTCGACACCCTGGGCTACCCGTTTGTGGAAGAAACCGACAACCCGGTCTATCGCCTCTTCCTGAAAAGCTGATCGCCAGTACCATCGCGGGCAGTGGACGCCCCGCGCAATGCCATCGACGGTTTCCTCAGGCACTTCCTGGCGGCGGTGCAGGTTTCCACACGCCTGCCGGTGCAAGGGGCGCTGCCTGGCCCCGAGCTCCAGCTGGCTGCGGCGCGGCATTTCCCCGGCGTCGGCTGGCTGGCCGGCATCGCCGCCTCAGGCATATTCGCCGCGTTTTCGATCGGCCTGCCCGACGGGCCGCTGACGCCCTTTGCGGCGGCGGTGGCCAGCACCATCGCCACCTTGCTGGTGACGGGAGCGTTCTACGAAAAGAGCCTGGCGGCCGTGGCTGGCGGGCAGCTGGCGGTGACGCTCGCCCTGCTGGCCAAGGTATCGGTGCTGGGCGTGCTCGCCTACCGGTCGCCGGGCGCCCTGGCCACGGCGTTGCTCGCCGCGCACACGGTGTCGCGCTTCTGGCCGATCGTGCTCACGCCCGTCTCGCACCGGGAGATGGCCGTCGCCGCCGTATGGTGCGTCGTGCCACTGGCGCTGATGGTGGTGGCGCACGGCCTGCTGTTCGCCTTCATGGCCATGCTGGTGAGCGGGCTGGCGCTGGCCGCCATGCGCTGGTGGCTGCAGCGCGAGGCGCTGGGCTTCACGCCGGACACGCTGGGGGCGGCCCAGCAGGCGTGCGAGATCGCCTTTTACGTCGGCGCCGGTTTCGGTTTAAGTAGCCGCTAGCCTTTTCGAACCGGCGGCAGCTCGAGCGTCAACACCGGCGGCGCCTTGCCCGGAGGCCCGATCAGGGCGCGCCGACCTTCGACCGATTGCAGCACCAGGCCTTCGTCGATGTTCGCGCCCACGCGGTACGGCCGGGCCGGCTTGCCATCCACCGAGATCAGGGCCACGCCGGTATGCGACGCGCGCGCGGCCACGCCGACCAGCTGGAAGCGGCTGGCCAGGCTGGGCGCCGCGGGCGTGCCCAGGGCCGACGGCATGGAGCCGAGCAGCCGCGCCAGTGCCGCCGGGTCGGCGGCCACCGCTGCGCGTGCCGGTGTCACCGGGACCGGCGTGGCCGAAGGGCGTGCCGCCAGCTTCAACCCCCAGGCCACGGCGCTGGCAGCAGCCAGCGCAGCCAGCACGAAGGTCAGCGCGTGCACGGCCCAGCGGCTCGGCGGTGTGGTCAACATGCGGGGATTATCATTGAACGAATGGCTCCCCCCTATGCAATGAAATCAAGTCTGCAACGCGGCTTCACCCTGATCGAGCTGATGGTGGTGCTGGTCATCATCGCCGTGCTCGGCGCGCTGATCGTGCCCAACGTGCTGGACCGCGCCGACGACGCGCGCGTGACGGCGGCGCGCACCGACGTCAACAACCTGGTGCAGGCACTCAAGCTCTACAAGCTCGACAACCACCGCTATCCCACGGGCGAACAAGGCCTGCAGGCGCTGGTGGCCAAGCCGGCCACGGGCCCCGCGCCGGCCAACTGGAAGCCGTACCTCGAGAAGCTGCCCAACGATCCCTGGGGCCGGCCCTACCAGTACCTCAACCCGGGCCTGAAGGGCGAGATCGACGTCATGTCGTTCGGTGCCGACGGCCAGTCCGGCGGCGAGGGACGCGATGCGGACATCGGTTCCTGGCAGTAGCGGCTTCACCCTCATCGAGCTGCTGGTCGTCGTCGCGATCATCGCGTTGGCGGCCGCGGGTGTCAGCTTCGCATTGCGCGACACCGCCGACGCGCAACTCGACCGCGAAGCGCTGCGCCTCGCAGCGCTGTTGGAGACGGCCCGCACGCAATCGCGCACCAGCGGCGTGCCGGTGACCTGGGCGCCGGCCGACGGCGGTTTCCACTTCGAAGGCGTGACCGACAAGTCATTGCCCGACCAGTGGCTGCACGCCGAAACCCAGGTGCAGGGCACGCCCACGCTGGTGCTCGGCCCCGAGCCGATCATCCGGCCCCAGGGCGTCACCTTGCTCTCCACGTCGCTGCCCAATCGCAGCGTGCGCATCGCCACCGACGGCCTGCGGCCCTTCGCCATCGCGCCTGCCGGCCCATGAAGCAACTGAGCCGCGGGTTCACCTTGATCGAGGTGCTGGTCGCCCTCGGCATCGTCGCCATCGCGCTCACCGCCGGCGTCCAGGCGACGGCGGCACTCACCAACAACGCGCGCCGCCAGTCCGACCTGCTGCTGGCGCACCTGTGCGCCGAGAACGAGCTGGTGAAGATACGGCTGGCCAAGGAGATGCCCGACGTGGGCGAGGGCGACCGCTCCTGCGAACAGGCCGGGCAGCAGTTTGCGGTCAGGGTGTCGGTGTCGCCCACCCCCAACCCCAACTTTCGCCGCGTCGACGCGCAAGTCACCGACGGCAGCTCGCCCATCGTGCGGCTGTCGACCGTGGTCGGGAAGATCTGATGCGCAGCGGCCGCGGCTTCACCCTGGTCGAACTGCTGGTGGCGCTAGGCGTCATGGGGCTGCTGGCGATCATGAGCTGGCGCGGGCTCGACGGCATGACGCGCGCACACGAGCTGACCGGCGCGCGCAACGACGAAGTGCTGGCGCTGCAGACCGGCCTCGCGCAGTGGGGCGCCGACCTCGACGCGGTGGTGCCGCTGGCGCAGATGCCCGCGCTCGAATGGAACGGCCGCGTGCTGCGCATCACGCGCCGCGGCACCGCGTCGGTCATCGACGGCATCCACGTGGTGGCCTGGGCGCGCCGCGACGGCCACTGGCTGCGCTGGGAAACACCCTCGCTCGCCACCCGCGGCGAGGTCGAATCGGCCTGGCAGCAGGCCGACCTGTGGGCCGCCAACCCCAGCGACGAACAGCGCCGCTGGGAAGTGAAAGTCACGCCGCTCGCCGACTGGCAGCTCTTCTACTACCGCAACGATGCCTGGACCAACCCGCAGTCGAGCGCGGGGCAGGCGGGCCCTCCCGCCGCGCTGCCCGGGGGCACGCCATCGGCGGCGGCGGGCCGCGGCGCCAATATCCCCGACGGCGTGCGCCTCGTGCTGGAGCTGCCGCCCGGGCTGGCACTGGCCGGGCGCATCACGCGCGACTGGGTCAACCCCACCGCCGGAGGCAGCAAGTGAGGCACAGGCAACGCGGCGCCGCCTTGCTGCTGGCGATGCTCACGGTGACGCTGGTCGCCACTTTCGCGGCCGCGGCGCTGTGGCAGCAGTGGCGCGGCGTCGAGGTGGAGCGCGCCGAACGCACCCGCGTGCAGTCGGCCTGGATCCTCACCGGCGCGCTCGACTGGGCGCGCCTCATCCTGCGCGAAGACCGCGGCGGCTCGGACCACCTGGGCGAGCCGTGGGCGATACCGCTGCAGGACGCGCGGCTGGCCACCTTCCTCGCGGCCGACAAGGGCAACACCGTGGACACGCAGGCCGAGAACGCCTTCCTGTCGGGGCAGATCATCGACCTGCATTCGCTGCTGAACGTGGGCAACCTGGTCACCAGTGGCTCGCCCAGCGAGAAGGCGATGCGCCAGTTCGAACTGCTGTTCGAGCAACTCGGCCTGCCCCAAACCGAGCTGCGCCGCATGGCGGAGAACCTGCGCTTTGCGCAGGACATCCACATCGACAACCGCAATTCGTCGCAGGCGGGCCTGCCGCCGCAGAAGGTGGAGCAACTCGTGTGGCTGGGCCTGTCGCTGCAGACCGTGGCCGCGCTGCAGCCCTACGTGACGATCCTGCCCGGGGCCAGCACCAAGGTGAACCTCAACACCGCGAGCGCCGAGGTCATCTACGCCGCGGCGCCGGGCCTGGCACTGGCCGACGCGCAGCGGCTGGTGGCCGAGCGCGACCGCTCGCCCTTCGCGAAACTGGGCGACGCCGCCGCACTGGTGGGCAACCCGCAAGCCCTGGCCGCCGACCTGGTGGACGTGAAGTCGGACACCTTCGAAGTGCGCGGGCGCCTGCGGCTGGACGATCTCGTCGTGGAGGAGCGTTCGGTGGTCAAGCGCGAAGGCGGCACCATCCGCGTGGTGGCGCGCGAGCGCGGCGTGGTGGATCCGGCTGCGCTGGCCAAGCTGGCGTCGGGGCGGCGCTAGGAAGCTGGGGTTGCACCCCAGCCTACAATCGATTTCGTCTATGAGTTCCCTCATTGTCCTGTTGCCGGCGGAACCGGCCGGCCCGGCCGGCGAGTTCGCTTTTGCGCTCAGCCCCGACCGCCGCACGGTGCAGGACCACGGCGCCGCGCCGCTGGCCCTGCTGCCGCAACCGCGCGGCGCGGGCGCCGAAGTGGTGGCGGTGGTGCCCGCGCAAGCCGTCTCGTGGCACCAGGTCGAACTGCCCAAGGGCGTGAACGCCGCCACGCCGCGCCTGCGCGGCGTGCTGGAAGGCCTGCTGGAAGAACGCCTGCTGGACGAACCCGACAACCTGCACTTCGCACTGCAGCCCAACGCGGGCACCGGCATGGTGTGGGTAGCGGCCTGCGACCGGCAATGGCTGCGCGGCATGCTGGACGCGCTGGAAGGCGCGGGCCGGCCGGCCACGCGCATCGTCCCCGAGTTCGCGCCCGAGGGCGAAGGCACGCTGCATGCGCTGGGCGACCCCGACCATGCGCAGCTGGTGTGGTCGTCGAGCGACGGTGTGCTGGTCCTGCCGCTCACCGCCATGGCGGCGGCGCTGTTGCCGCCGGCCGCTGCCGAGGCGCGCTGCTGCGCCGAGCCGGCCGTGGCCGCGCTCGCCGAGCAGGCCCTGCATCGCAAGGTCGAGTTGCAGCAGGCGCCGCAGCGCTGGCTGCAGGCGGCGCAGTCCTCGTGGGACCTGGCCCAGCTGGAGTTCGCCAGCTCGAGCCGCACCCGCGCATGGAAGAAGTTCGCTTCCGGCTGGACCGAGCTGCTGGCTGCACCGCAGTGGCGCGCCGCGCGCTGGGCCGCGGCGGCGCTGGTGATCCTCAACATCGCCGGGCTCAACGCGTGGGCGCTGAAGGAGCGCCAGTCGCTCGAGGCAAAGCGCGTCGCCGTGCGCCAAGCACTGACCCAGACCTTTCCCAACGTGAAGGTGGTGGTCGATGCGCCGGTGCAGATGGAGCGCGAGGTCGCGTTGCTGCGCCAGCAGGCCGGCGTGGCGTCGGGCCGCGACATGGAGTCGATGCTGGCCGCGCTCAGCATGGCCGCGCCGCCCGGGCGCACCGCTGCCGCAGTGGAATTCAACGGCAACGAACTGCGCGTGCGCGGCCTGCGCCTGACGGCCGACGAAGTGCGCCCGGTCGCCTCGAACCTCAAGAGCCTGGGCTATGGCGCCACCTTGCAGGGCGACGTGCTGGTGGTCGTTCAGGAGGCTGCCCCATGACCTGGCAGCAGGCCGCCACGCAGCGCTGGGAGTCCCTCGTCCCGCGTGAAAAGCTGATGGTTGCATCGGCCGCTGCCGTGGTGGGCATTGCGCTCGCCTGGTGGGTGCTGTTCGCGCCGGCGCTCGGCGTGCTGCGCGGCGCCGAAGCGCAGCATCGCACGCTCGATGCGCAGCGCCAGCAGATGGCACGCCTGCAGGCACAGGCGCAGGCCCTGCAGGCGCAGCCGAAGCAGCCGCACGACGAGGCCATGCGCCTGCTGGAACAGGCCATCCGGCAGCAGCTGGGCGTGAGCGCGCGCTACACCATCCAGAACGACCGCGTGACCGTCACGCTCACCGGCACGCCGGCCGAAGTGCTGGCCCAGTGGCTGGTGCAGGCACGCGCGACGGCCCGCGCCCTGCCCTCCGAGGCGCGGCTGCAGCGCAACGCCGCGGGCCTGTGGGAAGGCACGCTGGTGCTGAACCTGCCGCCGCGCTAGCCGTGGCCCGCAAGCCGCCCGCCGCCGAGCCCGCCCCGTGGCCATGGGCCATTGCGGGCGCCGTGGCCGGAACACTCGCCGCCGTGGTCCTGTTCGCGCCTGCCCACTGGCTGGCGCAGGCGCTGGCGCGCGCCAGCAACGGGCAGGTGCTGCTGGCCGAAACGCGAGGCACGGTCTGGAACGGCTCGGGCCGGCTGCTGCTGGCGGGCGGGCCCGGCAGCACCGACCTGGCGGCCCTGCCCGGCCGCGTCGACTGGCGGCTGCGACCGCGCCTCACCGGCGCCATCCTGCAGGTGCGCGCGGCCTGCTGCTCGCCCCATCCCGTGCGCCTCGACGCGCGCTGGCGCCTGGCCGGGCCGGCACTGAAGGTCGGCGCTGCCTCCCTGCAGGTGCCGGCGGCCGTGCTCACCGGCCTGGGCACGCCGTGGAACACGCTGCAGGTGGACGGCGACCTTGCACTGGCCACGCAGGG
Source organism: Burkholderiales bacterium (assembly GCA_016213325.1). Taxonomy (GTDB): domain Bacteria; phylum Pseudomonadota; class Gammaproteobacteria; order Burkholderiales; family Burkholderiaceae_C; genus Ramlibacter. The sequence goes on from JACRAY010000010.1 coordinate 98,891, forward strand.
CCTTTCAGTAGAATGGGCCGAAGGCCGCCTGGCGATGACGGGGCAGGCCGAACTGGTGGCGCGCAACGTGTCGTCGCGCCTGTCGACCTTGAGGCCCATGGGCAGCTACCGCATCACCGTGCTGGGCGGCGCCGCACCTTCCCTGCGGCTGGACACGCTGGATGGCCCGCTCAGGCTGGCCGGCAGCGGCCAGTGGGTCGGGCAGCGGCTGCACTTCCGCGGCGAAGCCATGGCCGCGCCGGACCGCGAGGCGGCGCTCGCGAACCTGCTGAACATCATCGGGCGCCGCAGCGGCGGACGCTCCATCATTACGATCGGTTGACATGCATTTCCGTCTTGCCCTCGCCACCTTCGCCGCCGTGCTGGCGTGTGTCGCCACGGTGCCCGCATTCGCGCAGCGCGCGGGCGAGCCCGTCACGCTGAACTTCGTCAACGCCGACATCGAAGCGGTGGCGCGCACCATGGGGGCCATCAGCGGCCGCAACATCGTGGTCGACCCGCGCGTGAAGGGCACCATCACCCTGTCGACCGAGCGGCCGGTCACGCCCGCGGCGGCCTTCAACCAGTTCCTGGCCACGCTGCGCCTGTCGGGCTTTGCGGTGGTGGAGTCGGGCGGCCTGCTGAAGGTGGTGCCGGAAGCCGACGCCAAGCTGCAAAGCGGCTCGGTCAACGTCGGCCCCACGCCTGCCGGCGGCGCGCAGATCGTCACGCAGATCTTCCGCCTGAACCACGAGAACGCGGGCAACCTGGTGCCCATCCTCAGGCCGCTGATCAGCCCCAACAACACCATCAACGTCAACCCGGGCAACAACTCGCTGGTCATCACCGACTACGCCGACAACCTGCAGCGGCTGGCGCGCATCATCGCGGCGCTCGACATCCCCACCGGGACCGACGTCGAGGTGATCAACCTGCGGCATGCGCTTGCCTCCGACCTGGCGCCGGTGGTGCAGCGGCTGGCCGAAGCCAGCTCCGCCGGCACGACGGTGTCCGCGCCCGGGCAGGCGATCCAGGTCGGCGACAGTTCGCAGCGCACCACCGTGATCGCCGAGCCGCGCAGCAATTCGCTGATCGTGCGCGCCTCCAACCCGGCACGCCTGGCCCTGGTGCGCAGCCTGGTGGAGCGGCTCGACCGTCCCAGCTCCGACAGCGCCACGGGCAACATCTACGTGGTCTACCTGAAGAACGCGGACGCCACGCGCCTCGCCACCGTGCTGCGCGCTGCCCTGGCGGGCGGCGGCAGCACCTCGGGCGGTACCGTGACCAGCACCGGCTCGAGCGCGGCTCCGACCCTGGGTGGCGCCACCACGGCCGGCGCTACGGCGGCCACGGCGCCCGTCACCACGCTCGCGCAGCCTTCCACGGGCGGCCAGATCCAGGCCGACCCGGCGACCAACTCGCTCATCATCACGGCGCCCGAGCCGCAGTACCGGCAGCTGCGTGCCGTGATCGACCGGCTCGACTCGCGCCGCGCGCAGGTGCTGGTGGAAAGCCTGATCGTCGAAGTGAGCGCCGACAAGGTCAACGAGTTCGGCATCCAGTGGCAGAACGTGCTGGGTACCAGCAGCAGCAGCCTGGTAGGCTTCCTCGGCAGCAACTTCAGCGGCGCCGGCGTCGGCTCGGGGTCGGGCGTTGCGGGCAACATCATCGACCTCGCCGTGGGCGCAGCCAACGCATCGGCCAAGCCCGCCACCGGCTTCAACTTCGGTGTCGCGCGCAACATCGAAGGCAAGTTCCTGCTGGGCTTCCTGGCGCGCTTCCTCGAGACCAACGGCGATGCCAACGTCCTGTCCACGCCCAACCTGCTGACGCTGGACAACGAGGAAGCCAAGATCGTCATCGGCCAGAACGTGCCCTTCGTGACCGGCCAGTACACCAATTCGAACACCGGCACGGGCGGCAGCGTGAACCCGTTCCAGACGATAGAGCGCAAGGACGTGGGCCTCACGCTGCGCGTGAAGCCGCAGATCAACGAGAACGGCACCGTCAAGCTGCAGATCTTCCAGGAGGTGTCGAGCGTGGTCGAGTCGTCGATCACCTCCACCAGCGGCCTGATCACCAACAAGCGCTCGATCGAATCCAACGTGCTGGTGGAAGACGGCGCCATCGTCGTGCTGGGCGGCCTGCTGGAAGACCGCTTCTCGGGTGCGCAGGAGAAGATCCCCGGCCTGGGCGACGTGCCCGGGCTCGGCAACCTCTTCAAGACCGAGCGCAAGTCGCGCGCCAAGACCAACCTGATGGTGTTCCTGCGGCCCGTGGTGGTGCGCGACGCGGCCGAGACCGATGCCCTGTCGCTGGACCGCTACGAGCTGATGCGCACCAAGCAGGAAACGGCCGCGCCGCGCCGCCCGGACGCGCCGCCGGTGAACGAGGGCCCGGTGCTGCCGCCCGTGACCCGGCCGCGTTGACGTGATGCGGCGCTTTCGGTGATGCGGTACCCCCTGCCCTACGCCTTCGCGCGCACCCAGCAGCTGCTGCTGGAAGACGACGGCGGCCGCCTGGTGCTGTGCCACGCGGGCACGCCGTCGCCCGGCGCGTGGAGCGAGGTGATGCGCAAGTACCCGGTGGCCAGGCTGCAGCAGCTGGACGCCGCCGAACTCGCCCAGCGCATCAGCGCGGCGTACGCGCAGGGCGAGTCGAGCGCCGCCACCGTGGTGAGCGAGGTGCAGAACGACGCCGACCTGTCGCGCATCATGCAGGAGCTGCCGGCGGTGGAAGACCTGCTGGAAGCCAGCGACGACGCTCCCATCATCCGCATGCTGAACGCGCTGCTGACGCAGGCCGCGCGCGACGGCGCCAGCGACATCCACATCGAACCGTACGAGCGCCATTCCAGCGTGCGCTTCCGCGTCGATGGCACGCTGCGCGAGGTGGTGCAGCCCAACCGCGCGCTGCATGCCGCGCTGATCTCGCGCCTGAAGATCATGGCCGAGCTCGACATCGCCGAGAAGCGCCTGCCGCAGGACGGCCGCATCTCGCTGCGCATCGGCACGCGGGCGGTCGACGTGCGCGTGTCGACGCTGCCCAGCGCGCACGGCGAACGCGCCGTGCTGCGCCTGCTGGACAAGAGCGAAAGCCGCCTGTCGCTGGAAGCGGTGGGCATGCGCGGCGACACGCTGGCGCGCTTCCTGAAACTGATCGACCAGCCGCACGGCATCATCCTGGTGACCGGCCCCACCGGCTCGGGCAAGACCACCACCCTCTATGCGGCGCTGAGCCGGCTGGACGCCACCAGCGCCAACATCATGACGGTGGAAGACCCGATCGAGTACGAGCTGCCCGGCATCGGCCAGACGCAGGTGAACCCGCGCATCGACCTGGACTTCGCCAAGGCGCTGCGAGCCATCCTGCGGCAGGACCCCGACATCATCATGATCGGCGAAATCCGCGACTTCGAGACTGCGCAGATCGCGATCCAGGCGTCGCTGACCGGCCACCTGGTGCTGGCCACCGTGCACACCAACGACTCGGCCAGCACCGTGACGCGCCTGACCGACATGGGCGTCGAGCCGTTCCTCCTGTCTTCGTCGCTGCTGGGCGTGCTGGCGCAGCGCCTGGTGCGCAAGCTGTGCGCGGCATGCAGCGCCGACGGCACCGTGCGCGGCTGCGAGCAGTGCGGCTTCACGGGCTACCAGGGCCGCACCGGCATCTTCGAGCTGATGGTGGCGAACGACCGCATCCGCGAGCTGATCCACAACCGCAGCGGCGAGGCACAGATCCGCGAGGCCGCGCTGCAGTCAGGCATGAAGCTGATGCGCGAGGACGGCGAGCGGCTGGTGCGCGAGGGGGTGACCTCGCGCGAAGAGGTGGTGCGGGTGACCCGGGACTAGGGTGCCGCGCGAACGGCAGGATGCGCGCGCTAAGCGCGCTTAGCCCCTGCCCTACTGTTCCTGCACGATGTTGTTGGCCCCGGTGTTGACGATGGTCGTCTTCTGGGTATAGCCGCCCGGGATCTTCAGCACGTTGTTGCTGCCGGCCAGGGTGATGTCCGGCACGTTGGCGCTGAAGGCTTCGATAGTGATCACGGCGTTGCTGCCGCCCACCGACAGCCGGTCGACCGTGTCGGCCGGGCCGATGTTGATGACGGCATTGGTGCCGTTGACGACGAAGTCGGCCACGGTGACCGTGGAGCCCAGCGACACGGAGTTGTTGGCCCCGCCGATCTGGATGTTGCTGACGATCGACGAGAACTCCACCACGATGGTGTTGTTGGAGCCGGTCACGTCGAGCTCGGTCACCGTGTTGCAGCAAGCGATGGTGAGCCGGTTGCCGGTGGTCGGGATTTCCACCGCATACGGCTGCGTGCGATCGAGCCGCACCGTTTCGTTGCCGTTGCCGAGGATGACGGGCGAATCCGGGAAGTCGCTGCCACCGCCGCCGCCGCCGCAGGCGGTGAGCAGTGCCGTCAAGAAGATTGCGAGCAGATACTTCATGGTTCCCCTCTTCCGGAAATTTTGGTTTGTCGCGTCAAGGCCGCCTCGAAAAGGAGCTCGCAACAGGAGGGAACATCATATCTGGCGGCGTTGCCGTCCGTAACCCCCGTCGCGCCCAAGCGACAAAGTGTAAGTGCATCGTTCCCATTGCGGGAAAACGCGCATCACACCCGCTCGGGCGGGCCGGGGCGACCGGGCAGCTCCACGGGTGCCTCGGGCGGACGGTCGTCTTCGGTGGGCGGCACCGCAGGGCGCGGGGGCGCGGTCGGTGGCGGCGCCTCGCTGGGCTCGGGCGCTTCGGGCAGGGCTTGGGCAGCTGGCATCAGAAGAACGATACGTCCAATTGCTGGATGCTGCCGGCAAAAGCGCCGAAGCGGGCGGTGTTGAGCTCGTGCGCCGCCGCGAAAGCGAGGAACTCGGCGTTGGTCTCCCAGGTGAGGCCGGGGCCGATTTCCGAAGTGAACTGCTCGACCTGCTCCTGCGTGGGCGTGATGTGCGCCAGCGTCATGAAGAGGTGCGTGACCAGCGTGGCGCTGTCCACGCCGGGCGCATAGTGGTCGATCATGGCCTGCGCCAGCGCTTCCATGCTGCCGGCGATGTCGCCCTCGGCCACCCACTCGCTCAGCAGCGCCTGGCCGGGTGCGGCGCCGAACGCGGCCCACAGCAGCGCCTCGGCGTTCCAGACCGGCTCACCCACCTCGGTGTCGAACGCGAAGTAGGCGTTGGTGAACTGCACGCGCTCGATGCCGGTGAGCACCAGGTCGTCGCCGCTGGCCAGGCTCACTTCGATCTGCGACTCGGTGATGGTGTAACTTTGCACCGCAGCCAGAGCCACGCCGAGGTCCGCCGTGTCGGTGCCGCTGCCGCCCGACAGCGAGTCGTCGCCCCCGCCGCCTTCCAGCGTGTCGCGGCCGCCCAGGCCGTTGATGATCTCGGTGGCAGGGGTGCCCACCAGGTGGTCGTTGCCTTCGGTGCCGTTGATGGTGGTGATGTTGCCCACCACCGTGTTCGTTTCGGCCGAGGTGACACTCTCTGCCGTGCCTTCGTCGTCGGTGTAGCTCACCCGCACGCTGATCCGGGCGCCGACGTCGGCCTGCACCAGGGCGTACTCGGTGGAAGTCGCGCCGCCGATCACGTCGCCGTCGCGCAGCCACTGGTAGCTGAAGGTGCCCAGGCCGTCTTCGTCGGCGATGCCGTCGGCGTTGGCCGTGAGCAGCTGGCCGATGGCGGCAGCGCCCTCGATGGTGACGGTGCCGGTCGGGGCGTCGTTCACGTTGGCGACCACCGCAGTCGACGAAGAAGTGACCTGCTCGGCCGTGCCGTGGTCGTCGGTGTAGCTCACGCGCACGCTGATGGTGGCGTCGACGTCGGCCTGCGTGAGCTGGTAGGTACTGCCGGTGGCGCTGCCGATCGTCGCGCCGCCGCGCAGCCATTGGTAGCTGAAGTCGCCCAGGCCGTCGCCATCGGCCAGGCCCGCAGTGTTGGCCGTCAGGGTCTGGCCCTCGTCCGCGGTGCCGGTGATGGTGACGGTCCCGGTGGGCGAGTCGTTCACGTTGGCAATGTTGGCCGTCTGTGCCGAAGTCACCTGCTCGGCATAGCCGTCGTCGTCGGTGTAGCTGACGCGCACGCTGATTTTCGCGCCGACGTCGGCGTCGACCAGCGTGTAGGTATCGGACGTCGCCCCGCCGATGCTGCTGCCGTTGCGCAGCCACTGGTAGCTGAAGGTGCCGAGGCCATTGCCGTCCTGCACCGCGCTGGCGTCGGCGGTGAGGGTCTGGTTCTCGGTGGGGGTGCCGGTGATGACGACGCTGCCGGTGGGGTCCTGGTCGGGGTCGCCGAGGGCGACGGTGTCGCCGGCGAAGTTCTTGGGCTGGGCGATGGCGGTGGCCGTGAGTGTCGAGCCCGATGTGCGCACCAGCGAGTGGACCCCGTCCGTCGGCAATGCACTGACCGTGTACGTGACGGTATCCGCCCCCAACCCAAAGTTGATCGTGACCGTCGTGCTTCCGGTGAAGAAGAGAAAGCCCGGATCTATTGTGTAGTCCGCAGTGATCCCGTAAGTCGTCTGGAATGCCTGCGTTGCGAGCAACACAGATGTGTTGCTCGTGGCATTGCTTGGAAGGTCAGCCTGGAACTGCAGCGTGTGCGGCACCCCGTTTTGCGTGACGGTTATCGACTCGCCTCCCCATTCGTCCTCGCCGTCGAAACCGCCCACCGACAATTCGATGAACTGCAAGGAGCCATCGTCATTGGAAAAGACTTCCTTGATGTCGTACCGGTGAAATGTCATCACAGTCTCCACACCCCTGAAGGGTACGAAACGGCTTGGATTCACCCGCCCGGCTTTGGTTCCATTCGCACAAAGGAATGGCCCGCCGGCAGCTTCACAGCAGGGCGGGCCGAGGCGGGGAGAAAGGTTCCGGGTCGAGCCCGGGACGGCTTGAGTAGATCCCCGCCGTTGCAGCCGGAGAGAGCGACCGGCCACACAATTGCAGTGTAGGCGCACCGCCGCGGCACATGCTGACCTGCGTCAAAGTTCGGCGCGGGCCAGGCTGGCGATGAGCCGCTCGATCACGGTGTCGATGCGCTTCCAGTACGAAGGCTGGCGCCCGGCCAGCGCCCCGGCGGCAAGGCCGAGGTCCAGCGAGCCCAGCGGTGGCGGCGGCGCGAACCAGCGGCCGATGGCGGTGGCGTAGTCGTAGAACTTGAAGCGCTGCGTGGGGTGCATGCGCCCGGCGTCGACCCATTCGTTGGGGATGCCGAGCGCATCCGCGGCGACCAGCCCGTGCAGGCTGGACGACAGGATGACCTCGCACTCGGCGATGCGCCGGATCACCGACTCGTAGTCGTCCGACCCGGCGTTGATGTACGTCCAGCCCTGCTCGCCGAGCCTGCGCTCGGCCTCGGGCGGCATGCGCTGCAGGTGGTGCAGCACGACCCCGCCGCGGTACTTCCGGGTGGCGTTGGCCAAGCCGGGGTACATCCGCCGCACCAGCAGCGCGGGGTCGCCCATGGGGACGTTGTCGACCTCCAGGCTGGCCGCCGTGATGGGCCCGCGCAGCGCCAGGATGCGCATCCCTTCGCGCTGCGGCGCCGGCAGGTAGCGCGGTGTCATCAGACCGGAGCCCCACACCAGCACCGGCCGGTCGATGCCGTTGGCGCGCCGCCGCGCGGCCTCGTCGGCAGCAAGGCCCACGATGCTGCCGACGCCGAACAGGTCCGCCTCTTCCGGCGGGCCCCACGCGATCTTGCGGCCGCAGGCGAATTCGACCAGCGCGGGACAGATCGCGTCGCCGAAGTTCGGCCGCTTGTTGTACCAGTGCCCCTTCATGGCGAGCGCCCGTAGCGGTCTTCCAGCCGCACGATGTCGTCCTCGCCGAGGTAGCTGCCCGACTGCACCTCGATGATCTCCAGCGGCGCGGCGCCCGGGTTGGCGAGCCGGTGCGCATGGCCGGCGGCAATGTAGGTCGACTGGTTCTCGGCGACGAGCTGCACGCGGCCCTCGCAGGTCACTTCCGCCGTGCCGCGCACCACCACCCAGTGCTCGGCCCGCTGCGTGTGGACCTGCAGGCTGAGGCTGGCGCCCGGCTTCACGCAGATGCGCTTGACCTTGAAGCGCTCGCCCTGGTCGATGACCTCGTACCAGCCCCAGGGGCGATGCGACCTGCGATGCGCCTGCTGCTCCGGCCGCTGCTGCCGTGCGAGCGACTCGACCAGGTCGCGCACGTCCTGGCTGCAATCGCGCCGCGCCACCAGCACGGCGTCGGCGGTCTCGACCACCACCAGGTCGTCGACGCCGACCACGGCGACCAGCCGCGACGAAGCGTGGGCCAGCGTGTTGCGGCTGCCGGCGACGAGCACGTCACCGGCACCGGCGTTGCCCGCATCGTCCTTCGGCAGCGCCTGCCACACGGCGTCCCACGCGCCCAGGTCGCTCCAGCCGGCCTGCAACTTCACCATGCCGATGGGGAACGGCGAACCGGGGCAGCGCTCCAGCACCGCATAGTCGAACGAGTCGCTGCGCACGGCCAGGAAGGCCTCGCGGCCCGGCCGGGTGAACACGCCGTCGGTGCTGCGCTGCCGCCATGCGGCCGCCGTGCCCTCGGCGATGTCGGCGCAGAAGTGCGCGGCGGCAGCCAGCCACACCGACGCGCGCACGGCGACGATGCCTGCGTTCCAGCAGCAGTTGCCTGCTTCGAGATAGCGGCGTGCCGCCGGCGCGTCGGGCTTCTCGACGAAACGCAGCACGTCGTCGCCGTCGTGGAAGATGTAGCCGTATCCCGTCTCGGGCCGGTCGGGCACGACCCCCAAAACGACGATGGCGCCGCCGGTCGCGCGTCGCACTGCCGAGCGCACGGCATCGGCAAAGGCTCGCGGGTCCGCGACGACGTGGTCGGCCGGCGTCGCAACGAGGATCGCGTCATCGCCTGCGGCCAGCGCAGCCAGCGTCAACGCCGCCGCCGTGCCGCGGCCCGCCGGCTCCAGCAGCACCTGCGCGGGCTCGATGCCCGCGTCATGCAGCTGGTCCACCACCAGGAAGCGATAGGCCTCGGCGGTCACCACGATGGGCGCGGTGACCGGCATGCCGTCCCCGGCGCAACGCGCCAGGCGCGCCGCAGCCGCCTGCAGCAGGGTGTCGCCGCCCACGACGGCATGGAACTGCTTGGGAAACTCGCCGCGCGACAGCGGCCACAGGCGTTGGCCCGAGCCTCCGCACAGGAGGACGGGGGTGATGGGCGTCATGAGGGACGGGTCGTCAGCGGCGGTCAACTGCTGCCATCATGGCGCGAGGCGCGGCGGCTGGCAACGCTCAGGCCGGCAGGTACTCCAGCCCGTTCTGCTGCAGGCCCACGAAGCCGATGTGGTCCAGGTTGAGCGGGTGCCCGGCCGCCAGCCAGCCCAGCGACACCTGCGTGAAGGAACCCGACTCGATCAGCGACACGAAACTGTCGCGCACTGCGTCGGAGGGGGCGGAGCCCACCACGTTGGTGTACAGCAGGGTGACGACCGACTGGTTGCTGCGGCCGGCGCCCAGCGCGACGTCCAGCGCCAGCCCGAACAGGGCGTCGCGGCTCATGCCGTCGTCGATGTAGGAAAGGCCGATGCCTGCATACGTCGCATTGGAAACCGACGCCGCGCCGAACACCGCACCGAGGATCTTCGCCACGTCACCTGCGTTGCCCTGCAGGTCGTAGGCGATCGCGTGCGCGCTGTTGGGCTGCTGCATCTCGTACACCGAGAAGGTGTTGGTGGAGCTGGTGCCCTGCGCGTCGTTCCAGGTGCTGTAGAACGTGACGAGCTCGATGTTGCCATCGCCGTCGTAGTCGCCCCATGTCACCGGGCTGCCGGCCTGCCCCGGCAGGTCGACGCGGTCGAAGTGGCCGGTGCCGTCGTTCATGTAGATGAAGGGCGTGCGGTCCGAACCGCTGACCGTGTGGCCGGCGATGTCGAGGGCGCCGTCGCCGTTGGCGTCGAGCACCTGCCAGAAGTCGGTCCAGTGCAGGCGCTCGGTGAAGGTGTCGTCCAGTGCCGCGGGGTCGCCGAAGCGCGCCACCGTGGCGTCGGTGAAGCCGCCCGAGCCGTCGTTGCGCAGGAACTGCAGGTAGTTGCCGCCGTAGTACGGCTCGTAGCGGCTTTGCAGGACGACGAGGTCGAGGTCGCCGTCGCCGTCGAAGTCCTCCGAGAAGGTCTTCATGTGCAGGTTGTTGCTGGCGCCGTACAGCGACACCGGCAGCGTCGCCGAATCGGCGACGGAGAAAGTGCCGTGCCCATCGTTGAAGAACACGCGGCTGAGCGAGGTGTTGTGGCCCCAGCCGACCACCAGGTCGTCGAAGCCGTCGCCGTCGAGGTCGGCCATGTGCAGGTCGATCAGCACGCCGCTGGTGGCATCGGGCAGCGTGGGCTCTTTCCAGCCCGCCAGGGACTGCAGGAAATTGCTGGTCTGGTAGGTGAAGGTGCCGGCCAGTGTCTGCTGCAGGTAGAACACACCGCCGAACTCGCCCACTACGATGTCGTCCATGCCGTCTCCGTTGACGTCGCCCACCGCCATCGAGTGCGCGTCGACCGCGGTGTCGCGCCCGGTCAGCTGGGCCTTGGGCAGGGTGTTGTCCGGCACCAGGTCGCTGGCGACGTCTTCGAACGGATCGGCCAGCGTGATGGTGATGTCGCCGAAGCGCCAGGGAATGTCGTAGCGCGTCTCGGTCTCGATCGCGGTGTCGTGCGCCACCGTAACCAGCGCTGAGCTGCCGTAGCGCTCGAGCCAGATGGTCTCGGTGCGGCGCGAGCCCGCGATGAACGCCGTGGACTCGGTCAGGACCTCGCTGTACGTGATGGTGCCGCCCACGTTCTCCAGCACCTGGAAGTGGTAGCGCGTGTCGACCCCGGTGCGGTAGCCGCGGTTGAGCGGAATCACGAGGTCCATGTCGCCGTCGGCATCGATGTCGAACGGGTTGACGGCCTGCGGGAAGTAGCTGACGAGCGTGGGCGGGTTGTAGACGCCGGCATACCACCAGCCTTCGGACCACTCGGTCTCGACGAACGAGTGCACGTCGTACGCGAAGGCGAAGTAGGGGTCGTCGCCGCGGTCTGCCACGTTGAAGCTGCGGTCGGCAAACGCCAGCGTCTCCACGTTGCGCAACTCGATCGACTGGTTGGTGCCCGTCAGGTAGACGGTGGAGCCGAACTGGCGGATGGCGTAGTCCGACGACTGGAGTTCGTGCATGCGCACGGTGTCGCTGCCACCCGCCAGGTCGATCAGCGCATGGCCGCCGAAACAGAACACCACTTCGTTGGCGCCGGTGCCGGTTACGGTGGCACCGTGCCCCGGCAGGTGGAGTTCGGTGATGCCGGACAGCTGGTCGGTGCCGCCGTAGCCGTCCTGCGCCCAGCCCTGCGCCAGGTTGATGACCACCGTCCCCTGCGCACCCCACAGCGCATAGCCGCTGGCACCCGCGCCGGTGATGTTGTCGTTGCCGGGGCCCGAGACGTAAGTGTCACCGGCACCGAGCGTGATGGTGTCGTTGCCGTTGCTGCCGTTGATGATCGCCATGCCTGGCGAATTTACCGCAAGCCGGTTTAGTGAATTCCTTCACGGCATCGCCCGGCTTCCGCGCACAGACCCGCACGCGGGTGCGGTGGCCCACTGTGGGTACTTTCCACCGGGAGCCGCCACCATGAAACTCGCATCGAAATTCGCGCTTGCGCTCACCGCAGGCCTCCTCGCCACCACCTGCCTGGCGCAGGCCAGGCTGTCGGGCGTGCATTACCTCGCCAGCTCCGAAATCCGGCCCGGGGTCAAGGTGCAACTGAACGGCGCGGGCATCCGCTACCGCGGCCCGTTCAAGGTGTACACCGCCGGCCTGTACCTGTCGCGCGCGGCCAGCACCGCCGAAGAAGTGCTGGCTGCCGCGGGCGCCAAGCGGCTGGCCGTGACCATGCTGCGCGAGATCGACGCTTCCGAGCTCGGCAAGCTGTTCATCCGCAGCGTCGAAGACAACCTGGACCGCAGCACGTTCTCACGCGTGGTGCCGGGGCTGATGCGCATGAGCCAGATCTTCTCCGACCAGCGCAAGCTCTCGGCCGGCGACAGCTTCACGATCGACTGGGTGCCCGGTGTGGGCACGGTCATCAGCGTGCGCGGCGTGCCGCAGGGCGAGCCGTTCAAGGAAGCGGAGTTCTACCAGGCGCTGATGCGCATCTGGCTGGGGCCGGCACCGGCCGACTGGCAGTTGAAGGAACAGTTGCTCGGCCGGGACCCGCGGGCCTGAAAGGCCGCGTCAGCAGGCTGCCGGCGCCAGCCCCGCGCGAACCCATTGCAGGCCTTCGGCGGTGGCGTAGCTGGCGGCGGTGGCGCGGTCCTGGAACAGGCGGGTCAGCCTGAGGACGCGCGCGGTCGTGGCGCTGCCGATGCCCGAGCTGATGGAAACGGAGCAGGCGAACCAGCCGTTTCCCATCGCTTTGGTCAGGGGGGAAATCAGGTACTTGCCTGATTGGGTGTTGTCGTGCATGTGCTCTTAGTGGCCTTGTGCCGCTTCCATGGCGAGCGCCCAGCGCCCCCAGGCTTCGTCGGTGGTTTCGCGCGCCTTCATCCAGCGGCGGAACTCGGGTGTTTCGGTCACCTCGTTCTCGCTGCCGCGGGAGCGCAGCGCTGCCCGCGCCGAGCAGAAACGCTCGTAAGCGTCCTGCTCGTCGGCTTCGGCCTTCAGTGCGCCGGCTTCAGCTTCCATGGCGCTCAGGCAATGCGCCTGATGTTGGAGGCCTGGGGACCCTTGGCGCCTTGCGTCACCTGGAACTGCACGCGTGCGTTCTCGGGCAGGGTCTTGTAGCCCTCGGTGCTCTGGATCTCGCGGAAGTGGGCGAAGAGGTCCTTGCCGCCGTCATCGGGCGTGATGAAGCCGTAGCCCTTGCTCTCGTTGAACCACTTGACGATACCGGTCTGGTCTTGCTGTTGCATATGAATGCTCCTGAAATTGAAAAATTGCCGCGCAGCAAAAGGCCGCGCGGTGCACAACGCCAGAGAGCATCAAAAGGAAAAATTCGACAGCGACTCGCCGGGACGGCGGGAGGGATAGAAAAAACCGTGGATGGACGTCTGTTGAACGTGCAGGGGCATCATAACAGATGCTGGGGTTTCCTGCCCGCGTCGCCTTGCCGCGGCCCCATGGCCGCCGTGTTGGGTGGCGCCGTGCTGGCCGTCAGCGTCATCAGCATGTCGGCATACCAGGCACAGTTGAGCCCGAGCGACTCGTCCTGGGCCATGTCGCGCGTCTTCACGTCCATGCGCGACGAATGCACGCCCAGCAGCACCCAGGGCATGTCGGTGGCGTCACCTGGCCGCCGCATGATGACCGGCGAGCCGCTGGAGCCGCGGTGCATGCGCCCGTCGGTGAGGAAGTAGCCCTCGCCCTGGAAGCGCACGCCGAACCACGAAGCGACGATGGCGTGGCGCACCACCGGCAGGTGGTGCACCGTGTCGAAGAAGCCCAGCGGGAAGCCGAGGACCAGCAGCGGCTCGCCCGGCGGCACGCCTTCGTGCGGCACTTGCAGGTGCTGCGGGGTGAAGGAACGGATGATGACGCCGCCCAGCGCCGCACGGTCCAGCTCGACCACGGCCACGTCGACTTCCCCCTGCGAGTCGGTGCCCTGCCGCCACACGGCATGGCCGTCGGCGTAGAGCGGCACCGACAGCACGGTGGAGCGCGTGAGGTTGGTTTCGTCCACGTGCAGCACCAGTTCGATGCGGTCCGGGAAGTGGCCGCTGGTGGCGTCGTGCAGCACGTGCCGGCTGGTGACGAGGTACAGCCGGCTGTCGCGTTCGAAGAAGAAACCGGTGGCACCGGTCAGCATCTGCCGGCCCCGGAAGGTGGACAGCCGCGTCGTGCTCAGGAAAACCGCATCCGGCATGGCCCCCACGCTATCGATGCCGCTTCGGTTTGCCTGAGCGCAACGGGCCAACGACGCGCCGCATCATGCCCAGCATGAAGACGGCCAGCATCGAGAAGACCACGGCCAGCGCGATGGCGAGCAGGGTGATGTCGGGCTGCCGGACGCCCGAGCGCAGCATGGCCGTGACGAACTCGCCGCCGGCGAACGAGCCGAAGGCGGCGACGGCCATGTTCTCCATGAAAACGATGCGATCTCCTTTGTGGGTGAGCTGGGTGGCGGCCCAGCCGATGGCCGCGCCGATGGCGGCCCAGACGGCGACATTGAGGGGTTCGATAGGGGACTCCAGCGCGCCGCGACGTGCGACCGCTGCTTGCATCATGCGCCGTGCCGGCAGCGCCCGGGGAATATCTTTTGATTGGCCCTGCTGCGAGCATTTCGCTGCGCGTTCCCGGCGTTTGGCGGCTCCATGGCTGGGTCTGGTCGCAAGGCGGCTGACTCGACGGTAAGGCCCTCGCACACTCGCTTCCATCGATTGGAGAGCGAAAAAATGATGGTGCAGATCTTGCGGGGAACGCCGGTGTGGGTGTGGGGGCTGCTGGCTGGGCTGGTGATGCTGGGGTTGAGCCAGGCCCGGGCGCGCACGGTGCCGGCGGCCGTCGCGACGATCATGCCCGTGGCGATGCTCGCCCTGTCGCTGTGGGGCGTGGGCAGCGCTTTCGGCTGGTCGGTGGTGAACCTGGCCACGTGGTTCGCCGGCGTGGCCACCACCGTGCTGCTGGCTTCGCAGCTGGCCGCCCGCTCGGCAGCCCGCTACGACGCGCCGACGCGGCGCTTTCACCTGCCCGGCAGCTGGGTGCCGATGGTCCTGATCCTCGCGATCTTCACGGCGCGCTATGCGGTGAACGTGCTGCTGGTGGTCCAGCCGGCGCTGCGCGAGCAAAGCCTGGTGGCTGCCGGGGTAGCTGCGGGTTACGGGCTGGTGAGCGGCGTGTTTGCGGCGAGGGGGCTGGCGCTCTGGCGGCTGGCCCGGGCGAACTGACCCCGGGCGCGGCCGTTCAAGTGGAATAGGTGGCGAACTTGGTGGTGGAAGCCACCGCCTTGCTGTCGGTGCGCACGTTGATGAGCGCCGGCAGCCCGGAGTCGAAGGCGCGCTTCAGCGCCGGCTTGATCTGCGCCGGGTCCTCCACGTATTCGCCGTAGCAGCCCAGCGCTTCGGCCATCTTCTCGTAGCGCGTGTAGCCCAGGTGCTGGCCCGGCTTGCGGTGCCCGTCGTCGCCGGTCCAGCCGCCGTTGAGGCTGACCACCGTCACCACCGGGATCTTGTGGCGCACGGCCGTGTCAAGCTCCATCGCGTTCAGGCCGAACGAGCCGTCGCCGTGCAGCACCAGCACCTGCTTGTCCGGGCGCGCCACCTTGGCGCCGATGCCGAACGGCAGGCCCACGCCCATGGTGCCGAAGGCGCCCGAGTTGAGGCGGTGGCCCGGTACAAAGGTGCGCAGCGACTGCCGGCCGAAGTTGAGGATCTCCTGGCCGTCCACCACCAGCACGGCATCGCGGTCGAGGAACTCGCCCACTTCCTTGCACAGGCGCAGCGGATGGATGGGGCGCGAGTCACTCGACATCTTCTCCAGCATCTTCGCGCTCTTGTCGCGATTGACGGCGCCCAAATGGCTCACCCACGCGCTGAAGCTATCCGGGCGCAGCTTGCCCTTGGCCTCGTCGATCAGCTGCTGCAGCACCGTCTTGGCGTCGCCCACGATGCCGACGTCGCAGGCGCGCGTGAGGCCGATCTCCTGCGCATCGATGTTCACCTGGATCATCTTGGCGTCGGCGCTGAAGCGCGGCGCCGTGAAGTGGCCGTTGATGTAGTTGGAGCGCGTGCCGATCACCAGCAGCAGGTCGGCTTCGGCGAAAGCGGTGGCACGTGCATTCAGCAGCGACATCTCGTGGTCGTCGGGCACCACGCCGCGGCCCTGCGGTGTCGTGTAGAACGGGATGCCGGCGGACTCGATGAATTGCTGCAGTTCCGTCGACGCGCCGGACCACAGGATGCCGCTGCCGCTGACGACGATCGGCTTGCGCGCCTGCGCCAGCAGCGCGATGGCGTCGCGCACCGCCTGCGGGTTGCCGGCGGGGCGCTCGCGCGCCAGCGCCCTGGCGGGGTCGGGATAGACGATGTCGCTTTCGTCACTGGCGCGCTCGTAGAGCATGGCGCCGCACACGTCCAGGTAGACCGGCCCGGGCCGCCCGCTCATGGCGTGCCGCATCGCGGTGGCCACCATCTCGGGGATGCGGCGGATGTCGGTAACGCGGTCGGCCCATTTGGTGATCGGCTTGAACAGCGCCACCTGGTCCATCTCCTGGAAGATGCCCGTGCCCGAAACGCTGATGGGCGCGGCGCCGCCGATCGCGACCATGGGCACCGCATCGGCCCAGGCAGTCGCGACGCCCGTGACCAGGTTGCACACACCGGGGCCGGACGCGGCCATGCACACGCCGGGCTTGCCGGTCACGCGCGCATAGGCGTGCGCCATCATCGCGGCAGCCTGCTCGTGCCGCACGTCGATGCCGCGCATGCCTTCGTCCATGCTGTACAGCTCGGCATGGATCATGGGCCCGCCCATGAGGTAGAAGAAGTCTTCGACGCCGTGCTGGCGCAGCGCCTTCGCCAGGATCTTCGAGCCGATGGGGGGCTTTTTCGCGCCGGTGGGGGTCGTCATGTCATTGCCTTGCTGTTGGGGAGTTCAGATCGCCTTGCGCTCGCGCATGGCGGCCAGCTGGTCGGGCGTGTAGCCGAGCAGCTCTGCATAGACCTGCTCGTTGTGCTGCCCGAGCAGCGGGGCGGCCGTCACCGGGACCTGCGTGTCCGACATGCGTACCGGGAAGCCGGGCATGGTGAAAGGCCCGCGCGCCGCGTGGTCGACCGTGACGAACATGCCGCGCTTGCGCAGGTGCTCGTCGTTCTGCAGTTCCTCGGTGTCGAACACCGCGCCCGCAGGCACGCCGGCCTCGCCCAGCAGCTGCATCACCGTGCGCTTGTCGTGCTGCGCGACCCACCCGGCCACCAGCGCGTCGACTTCGGCGCAGTTCTCCCAGCGCGAGCGGGGCGTCATGAAGCGCGGGTCTTCGCGCAAGTCCTCGCGGCCGATCACCTTCAGCAGGCTGTTCCATTGCTCGCTGGGCGCGCGCGAGATGTAGATGAAGCAGTAGTCGTTGGGCCCGTCGCCCTTGCACTTGTAGGATTCGCTCGGCGCGCTGGTCGCCAGCACGCTCTGGTTGCCCGTGCGCGGGGCCGGCTTGCCGGTGCTGGCCTGCGTGGCGAAGGCGATGCGCGAGAAGTTGATCACGGCGTCCTGCATCGCCACCTGCACCCGCTGGCCGCGGCCGGTCACGGTGCGCTGCAGCAGCGCGCCCAGGATGCCGATGGCGCAATGCAGGCCGGTGCCGGTGTCGCCGATCGTCACGCCGGGCCGCAGGGGCCGGCCGTCCGCGTCGCCGGTGAGGCTCATCGCGCCACCCACCGCCTGCGCGATCATGTCGAACGACAGGAAGTTGCTGTACGGGCTGTCCGGGCCGTAGCCCTTGATCTGCGCGAAGATCGTGCGCGGGTTGATCGCGTGGATGTCGTCCCAGCCGAAGCCCAGGCGCTCGATCACGCCCGGTGCGAAGTTCTCGATCACCACATCGGCAGTCTTCACCAGCTCGCGGAACAGCGCGCGGCCCTCCTCGCTCTTGAGGTTGCAGGTGATGCTGCGCTTGTTGGCGTTCAGCAGGATGAAGTAGGCGGAGTCCACCCCGTTGCGGTCCTGCACGCGGCCCTGGTCGCCGCGTTTGGGCTCTTCGACCTTGATCACGTCGGCCCCCATCCAGGCCAGCGTCTCGGTGCAGGACGTGCCGGCCTCGAACTGGGTCAGGTCCAGCACCCGCACGCCTTGCAGCGCGGTCGAGCCGGGTTTCGTGGTCGAATCCATTCAGGTCTCCTCTTGGTGGCATGGCGACTCTGCGCGCGGCCCGCTCGCCGGGCATCGTCCGATGCGACGAAATTGCGTCCGGGGCGCAAGCGGATCGTCCAAACGGACGATGGCGGTATGCGGCCGGGCGAGGAACATCGGCCGTCATCCCCCCGGACAGGAGAAGCGCCCATGGATTTCGACATCCCCCGCGAGCTGCAGGACACGATCGCCACGATGGACGCCTTCATCGCGGCCGAGATCAAGCCCCTGCAGGACGCCAACCCGCAGTTCTTCGACCACCGGCGCGAGCACGCGCGCACCAACTGGGCCGCGGGCGGCATCCCCAGCGCCGACTGGGAAGCGCTGCTGCATGAAATGCGACAGCGCGCCGACCGTGCCGGGTTCTACCGCATCGGCCTGCCCCAGCGGCTGGGCGGGCGCGACGCGAGCAACCTGGCGCAGGCCGTGCTGCGCGAGCACCTGGCGGGCAGGGGCCTGGGCCTGCATGCCGACTTCCAGAGCGAGATCTCGGTCGTGGGCAGCATCTCCATGGCCGAGGTGTTCGACCGCTATGCCGACGAGGCGCAGAAGGCCGAGTACCTCGAAGGCATCATCACAGGCGACAAGCGGGTGGCGTTCGGCCTGACCGAGCCCGACCACGGCAGCGACGCCACCTGGATGGAAACCACGGCCGTGCGCGAGGGCGACACCTGGCTCATCAACGGCGCCAAGCGCTTCAACAGCGGCGTGCACACGGCGAACGCAGACCTGGTGATCGCGCGCACCTCGGGCAAGGCCGGCGACGCCACCGGCCTCACCGGCTTCATCGTGCCCATGGACACGCCGGGCGTGAAGATCGAGTACTACCACTGGACGTTCAACATGCCGAGCGACCACGCGGAAGTCACGTTCAAGGACGTGCGGGTGCCGCACACGGCCATCCTGCACCAGGAGGGCAACGGCCTCATGCTGGCTCAGCACGTGGTGCACAAGAACCGCATCCGGCAGGCCGCGCAGAGCGTGGGCGCTGCGCGCTACTGTGTTCAGGAGTCTGTGAAGTACGCCCGCGAGCGCAAGACCTTCGGCAAGGCACTGGCGACGCACCAGGCCATCCAGTTTCCCATTGCCGAGATGCACGCCGAAGTCGAGATCGTGCGCAACTACGTCTTCAGGACCGCCTGGGAGATGGACCGCACACCGCACGAGAAGATGAGCGACCAGGTGGGTATCGCCAACTTCCGCGCCAACCGCCTGGCCTGCAAGGCCGCCGACCTGGCGATCCAGGTGCACGGCGGCATCGGCTACACGCGCGGCATGCCGTTCGAGCACATGTACCGGCACCACCGCCGCTACCGCATCACTGAAGGCTCCGACGAAGTGCAGATCCGCAAGGTCGCGGGTTTCCTGTTCGGCTTTGCCGGGCCCAACAAGATCAAGTCAACGAAGTCCAAGGAACCCGCATGATCACTCGCCGCCTCTTCTCTGCCGCCGTACTGGGGGTTGCCGCCTGCGGCGCCCACGCCGCCGACCCCTTCCCGATTCCCGGCAAGACCATCACCATGGTGCTGCCGTCCACCAGCGGCTCGGCCGGCGACCAGGTGCTGCGCATGCTGGCCGACAAGCTGAAGGATGAGTGGAAGGTGCCGGTCATCGTGGACTCCAAGCCGGGCGCCGGCGGCGCCATCGGCACGCAGTTCGTGGCGCGCTCCGCGCCCGACGGCCACACCATGTTGCTGGGCTTCAGCGCGCTGGTGCAGTCGCAGGCCTTCGGCATCAAGACACCCTACGACACGCTCACCGACCTGATCCCCGTGGCGCGCCTGAACGACGTGCCGCTGGTGCTGCTGACCGGCGACATGGGCATCACCAGCCTGGCGGACTTCGCGGCGAAGGCCAAGGCGGACCCGGCGCAGTTCAACTTCGGCAGCTATGGCGCGGCGACCACGGGTCATGTCTACTCGAGCCTGATCAACCTGAAGCACGGCATGAACCTGGTGCACGTGCCGTTCCGCGGCACGCCGCCGCTCACGGCTGCCCTGCTGGGCGGCCACGTGAAGAGCGGCGTGAGCAACCTGGACAGCCTGTCGCACATCAAGGCGGGCAAGCTGCGCGCGCTGGCCATCACCGGCACCAAGCGTTCGCCACTGCTGCCGGACGTGCCGACCTTCAGCGAATTGGGCTACGACATCACGTCGGGTGGCCGCTACTGGCTGCTGTTGCCCGCCGGGACTGCGCCGCAGACCGTGGACAAGGTCCGCGACGCGGTGCTGCGCCTGCTGAAGACGCCCGAGGTGCGCGAGAAGATGCTGGCGATCGGCCTGGAGCCCGCGTCGGGTGAGCGCGAGGACGTGGCCGGCGACATGCGCAAGGAGATGGACTACTGGAAGCGCGTGGTGCAGGCGACGGGCATCAAGGCCGGCGACTGAACCAGTCGAGGCCGTCGCGCCGCTCGCGCACGGCCCCGCCCCGCGCCACCAGGTAGTTCAGGCACGCCACGGCCTCGCCCGTGGCCATGCCCATCAGGCTGGCGTTGTCCGGGCTGATGGGCCGGCGGAACAGCGAGCCGAAGACGTCCACGACCCGCTGCGGCTGCGCCAACGCGCCGCGCAACTTGTCGAGCGCCTCGTGCTGGCCCACCTCCAGCTGCTCGAGCCGCGCATGCAGCCCCCGGAAGCATTCGTTGTGCGAAGGCAGCACCAGCACGTCGTCCGCAATGGCGGCGCGCAGCTTGGCCAGCGAGGCGAGCCAGTCCGCCATCGGGTTGGCCAGCGGCTCCATGGGCTGCACCGACACGTTGGACGAGATGCGCGGCAGCACCTGGTCGCCGGAGATCATCAGTTGTCGCTTGGCACAGTACAAGCACGCATGCTCGGGCGAATGCCCGGTGCCCACAATCACCTGCCAGTCATCCTCGCCGATGCGGATGCATTCGCCATCCACGATGCGGCGGAAGCTGTCGGGCATGGGCTGGATGTTGCGGCCGAATTTGCCGAAGCGTCCGCGGTAGCCGCCCAGCGCCGCTTCATCCCAGCCGGCCGCGCGATAGAACCGCAGCGCATCCTCCGGCGGCTCGCGCCCGGTATCCGACGCCGCCACGCGGCATTGCAAGTATTCCAGCCGCGTCATCCACAGCGGCACGCCGAAGCGGCGCGTGAACCACCCGGCCATGCCCACGTGGTCCGGGTGCATGTGCGTGACGATCACGCGCTTCAACGGCTGGGTGAAGGGCGGCTCGTGCAGCAATTGCTCCCAGGCGGCGATGGTCGCTGCGGAGCCCACGCCGGTGTCGACCAGGGTCCAGCCGTCGCCGTCCTCCAATGCCCACACGTTGATGTGCGCAAGCGGCCCGGGCAACTCCAGGCGCACCCACCACACGCCCGGCGCCACCGGCGTGAAACCACCGAAGGCCGGCGCTGCGATCGGATAGACGAGCGCGTCAGCCATTGCACGCCGCGCGGTTGACGAGGGACCAGGCCAGCCGCGCGCGCGTCGCCACGTTCTTCTTGCGGTCCAGGCTGGCGGCCGGCGCCACGCCGTCCAGCGCGCGCTTGTAGGCGCCCTGGGCGATGGCAGCCAGCTTGAAGATGTTGACGGCGATGTAGAAGTCCCAGTGCGGGATACCGTCCAGGCCCCGCAGCGCGCAGTAGCGGCGCACCTGCTCCGACTCTTCGGGGATGCCCAGCGCGCGCCAGTCGGCGTCCTCCCAGCCGATCGGGCCCTCGAACAGGTGATAGGCCAGGCAGCTGTAGGCGACGTCGCAGAACGGGTCGCCCAGCGTCGACAGTTCCCAGTCGAGCACCGCCACCACGCGCGGTTCCAGCGGGTGGATGATGAGGTTGCCCAGGCGGAAATCGCCATGCATGACCCGCGCGGGCTGCGCGGCCGGCTGGTGGGCCAGCAGCCACTGGGCCAGCAGGTCCATCTCCGGAATGTCGTCGGTCTGCGCCGCGCGGTATTGCTTGATCCAGCGGTCCACCAGCCGGCCCAGGAAGTTGTCCGGCTTGCCGTAGCTTTCGAGTCCCACCGCCGCAGGCTCGACCGCATGCAACCGCGCCAGCGTGTCCATCGTCGCGCCGTAGACCGCGTCGCGCTCGGCCGGCGTCGAGCCCGGCATGGACGGGTTGCCGAAGATGCGGCCGGGCACATGGTCCATCACGAAGAAGGCCTGGCCGAGCACGCCCGTGTCTTCGCACAGGAAGTGGGTGCGCGGCACCGGCACGCCGGTGCCGGCGAGCGCGCGGATCACGCGAAACTCGCGGTCGACCTGGTGGGCCGACAGCAGCAGCTGGCCCGCCGGGCGCTTGCGCAGCACGAAGTCGCGCCGTGTCCCGTCACGCATCAGCGCGTCCAGCGCATAGGTGGGGTTGGAATAGCCGCCCGGGAACTGGCGCACGCGCAAGTCGCCCGCGTAGCCTTCCAGGTGCGTGGCGAGGTACGCGTGCAGCGCCGCATCCTCCAGCCGGTTTTGCGCGAGCACTTCGATCGTGTCGTTCAACATCCCTTGTTCCTCACGTGCGCTGCCAGAAAACCGTGAGCCGCTGCGCCAACCGCACCAGCAGCCCGGCGCCCACGCCCATGGCGCAAAGCACCAGGATCGCCGCGAACATCATCGACACGTCCATTTCCAGCGAGCGAGCCTTGATCACGTAACCCAGCCCCACGGTCGCCGCGATGAATTCGGACACCACGACACCGATCAGGCTGAACATCACCGCCACCTGCAGCGCGGCAAACAGGAACGGTGCGGCGGCCGGGATGCGCACATGCCACAGGGCGTGCAGCCGCGACGCCGAGCAGGCGCGCATCAGGTCCAGGTGCGCACGGTCGGCCGAGCGCAGGCCCGCCACGGCCGCGAGGAAGGCGGGAAAGAAGGCGAGCAGCGCCGCGGTGAACACCTTCGAAGCCATCCCGAAGCCAAGATACGCCACGATGAGCGGCGCCAGCGCCACCTTCGGGATCGATTGCATGCCCGTCACCACCGGCAGCAGGAACGGCTCAGCCAGTGGCAGCAGCACGACCAGCGCGCCGGCCATCACACCCAGCGTCACGCCGATGGCCAGCCCCGCGAGCGCCGCACGCGCCGTGGCCCAGATGTGGGCGTGGAGCGAGCCGTCGATGAGGCCGCCCTTGAGCGCGCCGGCGACATCCAGCGGGGACGGCAGCACCGACTTGTCGAGGCCGCCCGAGCGCGTGAGCCACGCCCACAGCACAAGCAGCACGAGCAGGCTGGCCGTCGAGGCGAGCGCCGTCTTCCAGGCGTCCTTCATGCGGTCGCCTCCACCACGCCGGGGTCGCCCTGCCAGAACACGAGCTTGCGGCGCAGCGCGCGCAGCAGCGCGCTCGCCGTGATGCCGATGGCCGCGAGCATGGCCACGGCGCCGAACACCGTGGCCATGTCGAGCGTGGCCGAAGCCGACTGGATGCGCACGCCGAGCCCTCGGTCGCCCGCCACCAGCTCCATCACCACCGCCGCCAGCAATGCGAACACCACGGACACTTCGAGCCCCACGAAGAGCTGCGGCAACGCCGAGGGCAGGCGTACCGACCAGAAGA
This sequence comes from Burkholderiales bacterium, assembly GCA_016213325.1. GTDB lineage: Bacteria > Pseudomonadota > Gammaproteobacteria > Burkholderiales > Burkholderiaceae_C > Ramlibacter. The sequence continues at coordinate 122,214 of JACRAY010000010.1, forward strand.
TGCGAAGCGGCCCGGCCCCACTGACGCGGTACAGGTCGACCAGGTTCGGGTCCACCGCACGGAACCCCGTGAAACTGTTGACGAACACGGGATAGATGCAGGCCAGGGAAACCAGCGCCACCGTGCTGGGCGCGCCGAAGCCGAGCCACAGGTAGATGAGCGGCGCCAGCGCCACCTTGGGAATCGACTGGAAGGCCATGACCGGCACCATCAGCGCGCGTTCGGTGCCCCGCGACAGCGCCATCGAGGCGGCCAGCAGGAAGGCGACCGTGGTGCCGATCGCATAGCCAATGGCGGCCGCGGAAACCGTGGCGAGCGCATCGCCCGGCAGTTCGCCGGAGCGCATAGCCGCGACGAAGCCCTGCAGCGTCACCCACGGATCGGGCAGCAGCATCGCCGGCGCGCCAAAGACCCGCGTCGCGAGCAGCCACGCCACGAGCACGGCGCCGAGCGTGATGAAGGGTGCGGCCCGGCGCAGCCAGGGATTCACGCCGGCTCCATGCCCGCGAACACGTGGCGCAGCTCGTTGGTGAGTTCGGCAAAGCGCGGGCTCACCATCGTCTCGATCGTGCGCGGGCGCGGCAGGTCGATTGCCATCGTGCGCAGCACGCGCCCCGGCCGCGGCGACATGACGACCACACGGTCCGACAGGAACACCGCCTCGGGGATCGAGTGCGTGATGAACAGCACCGACTTGCCGGTGCCCGCCCAGATGCGCTGCAGCTCGACCATCATGTTCTCGCGCGTCATGGCGTCGAGCGCGGCGAAGGGCTCGTCCATCAGCAGCAGTGCGGGGTCGTGCACCAGCGCGCGCGCGATGCCCACGCGCTGCTGCATGCCGCCGGACAGCTCTTGCGGATAGTGGCTGCTGAAGGCTTCGAGCTTGACCATGCGCAGCAATTCGCGCGCACGTTCGCGCGCAGCGGCGACGTCGCCGCGCATCGCGCGCACCGGCACCAGCACGTTCTCCAGCACGTTCTTCCACGGCAACAGCGTCGCCTGCTGGAACACGATGCCCACTTCGCGGCGCGGCCCTTCGACGAGGCGGCCCGCCAGCTCGATACGGCCTGCGCTCGGCTTCAGCAGCCCCGCAGCCAGCTTGAGCAGCGTGGACTTGCCGCAGCCCGAAGGCCCCAGCACCGACACGAATTCGCCCTCCGCCACATCGAACGAGAGTTGCTGCAGCGCAGGGACCGGCCCACGGCTGGACGCGTACACCAGGTCGAGGTCGCGCACGGCCAGCGACGCGGCGTGCCGGGTTACGGCCAGCACCGCGGGCCTCAGCCGGCCTTGCGCCGCACCACCAGCGGATCGAACTTGTTGAAGTCCGGCACGAACTGGTTGGTGAGCACGTCGTTGGCCGTGACGCCGGCCCCGGGCGGGATCGTGCCGCCGTGCTCCAGCACCTTCACATAGGTGTCGATCACCGCGGGGTCGAACGCGCCCCAGTTGGGGTTGCGCTTCAACGCATAGGTAATGGCGGCGTAGTTCGCATCCAGCACGGCCACCGTGCCCTTCACCCACTCGGCTTCCTTGTCCGCAGTGGGCTTGGCCGTCGGGTCGAACCGCCAGAACGCGCGCGCGCACTTGTCGGGCGCGGCCGCGCAGGCCACCGACGACTTGGCCATCGCGCGGCCCATGCCGGCCACGAGCTGCGGCTTGTCGCGGATGGTGTCCACGTGCGCCAGCATGGCCGACGAGAAAATCGGGCGCAGCTGGTCCGAATGCGCGATGCGGCGGATCTGCATGCCCGAGAGCACCATCTTGGCGTCTTCGCTGGCCCACAGGTTCAGCGCGTCCACTTTGCCATCCTGCAGCTGCTTCCAGGCCGCGGGGCCGCTGCCCACGGGCACGAGCGTCACGTCGGCCGGCACCGACAGGCCCTGCTCCTTGAGCTGCGCGCGCGTCATCATGATGTTGCCTGCACCCATGCTCACCACGCCGACCTTCTTGCCCTTCAGGTCCGCGATGGACTTGATCGGGCTGTCGGTGCGCACCGCGTAGTCGTACACGGTGGAAGCCAGGTAGTTGTAGACGAAGCGCACCGGCATCGGCGTCTTGCGCGCCACGTTGGCGATCAGCAGCGAGGACTCGCCCAGGCCGAACAGCACCGACTTGTTGGCCAGCTGCGGCACGACCACCGCGGTGCCGCCGGTGAAGCCGGCCAGCTGCAGGTCGATGCCCTCCTCGGCAAAGAAGCCCAGCTCCTTGCCGAACAGCAGGTCCGAGTATTGCGAGCCGACGGTGGTGGGGATGGCGAGGGTCACCTTCTCCAGCGCCGCCGCGTTCAGTGCGATGAGCGCCAGCGCGGCGGCGGCGAGGATTCGTTTCATGGGTTTGTCTCCTGGAAGGGAGATTACTTCTTGGCGGGGAGGTACGGCGCCAGCTCGTTCTTGGCGACGGCGTTGCGGTGCACCTCGTCCGGCCCGTCCGCGATGCGCAGCGTGCGCGCGCTCGCGAGGAACTTGGCGAAGGGGAAGTCCTGCGACACCCCGGCGCCGCCGTGCGCCTGGATCGCCCAGTCGATCACCTGCTGGGCCATGTTGGGCGCCACCACCTTGATCAGGGCGATGTCGTTCTTCGCGACCTTGTTGCCGTGCAGGTCCATCGTCCAGGCGGCGCGCAGCGTGAGCAGGCGCGCCATCTCGATGCGGCTGCGCGCCTCGGCGATACGCTCGTGCCACACGCCCTGCGACGCGATCGGCTTGCCGAAAGCCACGCGGCTCGTGAGCCGGCGGCACATCAGCTCCAGGCAGCGCTCGGCAATGCCGATGAGGCGCATGCAATGGTGGATGCGCCCGGGGCCGAGCCGGCCCTGCGCAATTTCGAAACCGCGCCCCTCGCCCAGCAGGATGTTGGCGGCGGGAACGCGCACGTCCTTGAACTCGATCTCCATGTGGCCGTGCGGCGCATCGGAGAAGCCGAGCACGTCGAGATGGCGCACCACCTGGATGCCGGGCGTGCTGGCGGGCACCAGGATCATGCTCTGCTGCGCATGCCGGGGTGCGTCGGGGTTGGACTTGCCCATGGTGATGTACACCCTGCAATGCGGATTGCCCGCGCCCGACGTCCACCACTTGCGGCCGTTGATCACGTAGTCGTCGCCGTCGCGCACGATGCTCGTACAGATGTTGGTGGCGTCGCTGGAGGCCACCTCCGGCTCGGTCATCGCGAAGGCCGAGCGGATGCGGCCTTCCATCAGCGGCATGAGCCACTGCGCTTTCTGCTCGGGCGTGCCGTACAGGGCGAGCGTCTCCATGTTGCCGGTGTCCGGCGCCGAGCAATTGAACACCTCGCTGCACCATGACACCTTGCCCATCTCTTCGGCCAGCGGCGCGTACTCCTGGTTGGTCAGCCCCGCGCCCATCACGCCCGACTTCTCGCTGGTGTGCAGCGGCAGGAACAGGTTCCACAGCCCCGCTTCGCGCGCCTTCGGCTTCAGGTTCTCGATGATCACGGAGGGCGTCCACGCCTTGCCGGCCTCGGCATTGGTGCGCACCTCCTGGTAGAAGTCCTTTTCAGCCGGGTAGATGTGGCTGTCCATGAACTGGCGCAGGCGCGTTCTGAGCTCGAGGGTCCGGGGGGAGTGGTTGAAGTCCATGCGGCCCAGTCTAGGCAGCATGGGCGCGGCGCGAATCGTCGCAACCGACGATGGCACCTGTGGCGCAGCCGCCGACCATGCATGCATGAAGATCAGCGCACCCCCGCACCGCGAGCCCCTGGTGGTGGCCGCCTTCTCCGGCTACTTCGGCGACCGTGCCACCGCGCTGGACGAAGCGATGGCCGGCGACGCCATCCACGTACTCATCGGTGACTACCTGGCCGAGATCACCCTGGCGGGCATTTCCGCGCGCTTTCGCAAGGACCCCACGCAAGGCTACGCGGAATACTTCGTCAAGCAGGTGCAGCCGCACCTGGCCGGCATCGCTGCGCGCGGCATCAAGCTGGTGACCAATGCCGGCGGCCTGAACCCGCACGGGCTGGCGCAGGTGCTGCGCGGCCTGGTCGCCGAAGCGGGACTGTCCCTGAAGATCGCATGTGTCGAAGGCGACAACGTGCTCGACCGTGTCGCTCTGCTGCAGGCGGCGGGCCATCCCTTCACGCACCTGGACACCGGCGAGACGCTGGCGGACTGGGGCCGCACGCCGATCGCGGCCAATGCCTACCTGGGCGCCTGGGGCATCGCAGCGGCCTTGCGCGAAGGCGCGGACATCGTGCTGTGCGGTCGCGTCACCGACTCGTCGCTGACGCTCGGCCCGGCGGCGTGGTGGCACGGCTGGCAACTGGACGACTGGGATCGCCTGGCCGGTGGCGTGGTGGCGGGCCACATCCTGGAATGCGGGCCGCACGTCACCGGCGGCAACTTCAGCGGCTTCGCCTCGTTGCCCGGTATCACCTTCCCCGGCTTCCCGGTGGGCGAGATCGCGGCGGACGGCAGCACCGTCATCACCAAGCACGCGCGCGACGGCGGTGCGGTGACCACCCACACCGTGACGGCGCAACTGGTCTACGAGATCCAGGGGCCCAAGTACCTGAACCCCGACGTGACCGTGGACCTGTCGGACATCCGCTGCGAGCAGATCGCGCCCGACCGGGTGCGCGTGAGCGGTGCGCGGGGCGCGCCGCCGCCCGACACCACCAAGGTGGCGATGTTCGCCACCGAAGGCTGGCAGATCGTGTCGTGGGCGTTCGTCACCGGCATCGACATCGAGCGCAAGCTGGCGCTGCTGCGCGCCCAACTGCACGCCCTGCTGGGCGGCCATGTGGATCACCTGGAGATCACGGCATTCGGCACGCCTGCCGCGCAGCCGGAGTCGCAGGCCGAAGCCACGGTGGCCGTGCGCATCGCGGCGCGGGCGAGCGAGCGCGATGCACTCACCGAAGAGCACTTCTTCAGCAAGCTCAACAGCCTTTACCTGTGGAGCGTGCCCGGCTTCTACACCGACTCGGGCGCGGAGCGCTCGCTCAAGCCCACGCGGCGCATCGAATACTGGCCGGCGGTGCTGGACGTCTCGCAACTCACGCACACCGTGACGCTGGACGACGGCCGCACTCTGGAGATTCCGCCGCATCCGCGCGCCGTGAAGGCCGCGCAGCAACCCGTTCATGCCGAGCCGCAGCCCCAGCCGGTGGACGCAAGGCGCGCCACGCAGCGTGCGCCGCTCGGCCGCGTCGCGTACGCGCGTTCAGGCGACAAAGGCGGCAACAGCAACGTGGGTATCTGGGCCGCCGACGAGAAGGCCTGGCCCTGGCTCAGGCAGGCGCTCACGACCGACACGCTGCGCCGGCTGCTGCCCCGCGCCGATGGGCTGGAGATCGTGCGCCACGAATTTCCCCACCTGCGCGCCGTGCATTTCATCGTGCGCGGCCTGCTGGGCCGTGGCGGCAGCACCAACCTGCAGGCCGACCAGGTTGGCAAGGCGGTGGGCGAGTTCGTGCTGGCGCGCCAGATGGACATCCCGGTGGAATTGCTGGTGGACGACTACACCGGCCCTCGCCCGAAAGTACCCATTTCAAGCACCACGGAGGTGGTTTTGCACCGAGGGTGACAGGGCTCCCTAGAATGGCCTGCGGGGCGCTGGTCCCCGCCGCCCTTCATGACCCAGGTCTCTTCATCCCCCGCCGCCTCGCCGCTGCTGCGCAGCCGCGTGATGGCGCAGTCCAGCAAGTTCAACCCGCCGGGCACCAGCGCCGCCTTCGTGCGCCGCGCTGCGATCACCGAACGCGTGGAACGAGCCGCGGCGGCCCGGCTGGTGCTGGTGCGCGCGCCGGCCGGCTTCGGCAAGACCACGGCGCTGCGCCAGATCCACGAACAGCTCAGCGCCGAGGGCATCGCCACCGCCTGGATCACGGTCGACAGCGCCGACAACGATGTGCCCCGCTTCCTCAACTGCCTGGCCGAGGCGGTGGCACGCCTGCAGATCGAAGACGATGCCGGCTCCACGGCCGACGCCGAGACGCTGGCGCTGCTGGAACGCGACGGCCCGCCCTTTGCGCTGTTCCTCGACGAATTCGAAACCGTGCAATCGCCTGCCGTGATCGGCCTGGTGCGCGAGGTGATCGAGCGGCTGCCGCGCAACGGCCGGCTGGTGATCGGCTCGCGCAGCCTGCCCGACGTGGGCGTGGGGCGCCTCAGGGTGCGCGGCCAGCTGGTGGAGATCGGCGTCGACGTGCTGCGTTTCAGCGTGGAAGAGACGGCCGAGTTCCTGCGCCTGCGCTCGGTACCGCCGCTGGCGCCCGACGTGCTGGAACTGCTGCACGCGCGCACCGAAGGCTGGATTGCGGCGCTGCTGCTCGCCGCCATGGCGCTGGACAGCCACGCGGCCGCCGGTGAGTTCATCCAGCGGCTGTCCGGCTCGGGCGGCGCCATTGCCGAATACCTGGCCGAGGACGTGCTGGGCCGCCAGCCGAGCGAAGTGCGCGAGTTCCTGCTGCGCACCAGCATCCTGCGCCAGCTCAATGGCACGCTGTGCCAGGCGCTGGTGCCGCGCACCGACTGCGCGCGCATGCTGGAGCAGCTGAACGCGTCGAGCCTGTTCCTGTTGCCCGTGGAAAGCGAAGGGCCGGAGCACAACTACCGCTACCACGCGCTGTTCGCCACCTTCCTGCGCACCCAGTTGCAGCGCGAGCACCCGGACGAGTTGCTGCGCCTGCACTTGACCGCCAGCGCCTGGTACGAATCCGTCGGCCGCCCCGTGCCCGCCATCGACCACGCGATCGAAGGCGGCGACCACCCGCATGCGCTGGGCCTGCTGGAACAGCACGCGCAGCGCTTCGTCGAGCAGGGACGCATGCGCCTGCTGGCGCGCTGGTTCGCCGCCATTCCGCGCGAGCAGATGAGCCTGCACCCGCACATGCAGGCGATCGAGGTGTGGGCCGTGCTGTTCACGCAAGGCGCATCGGACGGCATGCCGCTGCTGGCCGCCAGCGGCATCGAGGCGAGCGAGGACCCCACCATCCGCGCGCACGTGAACGCGCTGCGGCCGCTGCTGCTGGCCATGCTGGACCGCTACGACGAGGCCAACGAGATCGGCCGCGCCGGCCTTGCCCGGCTGCCCACCGCCGTGCCGTTCGCCGACACGGTGCTGACCAACTGCATGGCGCACGTCACCTCGGTGCTGGGGGAAAAGCGCGAAGCGCAGCGCCTGCTGGACGTGGCGCGCCAGACGCAGGGCAGCAGCGTGTTCAACCGCATGTACACCGAGTCGACCGAGGGCCTGCTGGACATCGAGCGCGGGCGCTTCCGCCAGGCCACGGCGCGCTTCCGCCTCGCAGTCGACTCGACCACGCGCGAGAGCGACTACAGCCACACGGGCGGCAACGCGTGGGCCGGCGTGCTGTATGCAAGCGCGATGTACGAGGCCGATGAACTCGACGCCGTGGACCGCCTGCTGAACGTCTACCTGCCGCTCGCGCGCGAGGTGGGCCTGCCGGACCACATGATCAGCAGCTACGCGATGCGCAGCCGCCTGTTGTTCTGGCGCGGCGACGTCGACGGCGCCCTGCGTGTGCTGACCGAGCTGGAGACGCTGGGCCACCTGCGCAAGCTGCCGCGCGTGGTGGCCACCGCCAAGCTGGAACGCGCCCGCATGCTGATGCGCCAGGGAAACTCATACGGTGCGAAGGAAGAACTGGACCGCGCCGACGACAAGGCGGTGTGGGAGCGGGTGGCGCGCCAGCGCCTGCCGGCGCACGACGTGCTGGACATCGGCATCGCGCGCCTGCGCTGGGACATCCTGTTCGGCGACGCCTCTGCAGCGCTGCACCGCATCGAGCAAGACCTGCCCGCGGTGGACGCCGAGGCGCGCGTGCGCCGCAGCCGCAAGCTGCGCGTGCTGAAGGCGATGGCTCTGTGGAAGACCAGGCAGTTCGACGCGGCGGCGGACGTGATGCGCGACATCCTGCTGGAAGGCAGCCGCGAAGGCTTTGTGCGGCTGGTCGTCGACGAAGGCCCGGCCGTCGCCGGCGCCATCCAGGCGGTGTTGGCGCCGCTGAAGGCCGCGCCGGAGAAATCGGACCCGATCCTGATCGACTATGCGCAGCGGCTGCTGGACGTGCTGGGCCCCGACGCCCTGGCCGTGGAGACGGCGCAGGCGGCGGCCACCGGCGAGGTGCCGTGGCAGGTGGAGCCGCTCACGCAGAAGGAGCTGCAGGTGCTGAAGCTGCTGGCCGAGGGCTACTCGAACAGCGCGATGTCGGAGAAGCTGTTTGTCTCCGACAGCACCGTGCGCACGCACCTGCGGAACATCAACATGAAGCTGGGGGCGCAGAATCGCACGCAGGCGGTGTCGCTGGCGCGGAGGTATGGGTTGATACGGTAGCTGGGGGTCGGCGGGCCGGTTTCATCACCACCGGGTGGTTGTTCGGCGGCAGGGGCGCTGCTGGGAATGTTGCTGGTGGTGGAGGTGCTTCACCCAGCTGCGTCCGGCAGGGGCGGCTCGCTGAACGTCATTCCCGCGAAGGCGGGAATCCAGGGCTTTCCTGCCATGGGGTGGGTAAAGCGAGCACTGCGGGCGCAGCGTACCCACCGTTCTTCCTTCTACACATCGGCTTCTGGCCCGAGATCGGACGTCCTATTGCGCTCCGGAGCACCTCGGCGGCGAGGAGGTAGGCGTTCCGCGAGGGACCGCGTCCGAGGTTGACCCCCCACTTGCCAAAGCAGAAGAGACTCATGGCCTTGCTCCTTCAGCAGCGGGTCGGCTGCAGTCTATCGTAGGCATGAGCTTCTCGGTACCATTTCGCCATGGAGCACTTCAAGGGATGGATGCTGGTCGTCGCTTTGCTGGACGCGGCACTCGCCGTATGGTTCTTTCAGACGATCTGGCCGGGCGTGGATCTGTGGCTGAAGGACAACCAGCATCTCTCTGGTTGGATGCAGTTCCTTGGCGCGGTAATCGCGCTCATTGCGGCGTATCACCTTGGGACCCGGCAAGCCGCTGCCGCGAGAGCGTTGGCTCGCGAACAGCAGGTTGTCGCCGCGCTCAACACGTTCGACACGATCCGGGTCATGCTCGAACATGCCCATTTTGTCCTCAAGGCCTACAAACAGGACTGGGAGAACTTCAGTCACCCACCATACCTCGACGACCATGGGGAGTGGGTGCGCATCCGCGACGGAATCGCGGCAATCGACGCATTCAAGAGCAACGCACCAGAACTACTCGGAATGTTGCTGCAAGTCCCAAGAGCTCTTGATGCGGCAATCGACGCCCGAGACAGCCTGATGGACGTCTACATAGGACGCAACGCAGGAGCAATTCTTCCGAAGCCTCCGTTGAAGCCACTTCTCGACACCATGTTCAACAAGGTCGAGCAGGCGAAGGGCATGCTGGCGATCACGCTGGAAGCGAACCACAAGGCGGCAGCGGAGGTTCACAAGAAGCTGTCGCGCTAGCTGTCGTGGGGTGTAGAACTCACCAGCATGGCCAAACTACCCCGGAATGAGAGACCCAGTGCGGAACCATGCGAGGAGTCCGATCGCGATCAGCCGCTCCTAACGGCTGCATTGCAGTACGCCGAGCAATTGGCGCGCTGCCCATCGACTCCGTGCAGACAAGGAGGCGGAGGACGTCCTGGACGAACCAGAGGAGGCTGCCCCACCGGCCCCAGCCCCAGCAACTGCAGAACACGCTGAACGCCTCATGGCGGGGCTGGAAAAGCCGCGCGGTACGCTGCGCTGGGTCGCCGGGGCCGTGTTCTGGTCGCCGTTGTGTTGGGGAGCCGCTAGGCCGAAGGCACAGGGGCCGAGATAGCGGGCAGCCAAACCGGATACGAAACCGGATATCTGTAGAGGCTCCTGCGACTGCTCTAAGACGGTGAGAATGCGAGAATGTGTCGATGCAATTGCACTGTCTCGTGATGTTGTCTACGCAGGTCCTCGTTGCGCGGGCAACGGGCGAGCAGATGCTGCCATGACTGTCGTCGGGTGGCTTGTCATCGGAGTACTCCTTGTCGGAGGCATCCTCGCCGCGGTCGTGGCGGTCCTTGCGGCAGCCATTAAGGCGGCGAAGACGACTTCGGAGGCAGGTGCCGGCATTGTTTCCTCGTGGCTAGGCCGCCGGCGCCTAGCTGTGAACGCCATCATCCCTGATGCACTCAGGCCGGGCTCTAAGCCCATCCCCCAGAAGGACATTGACCGGCTTGAACTAGCTTCTTATCGGCCCGAGACGCTGCCCATTCCGGTTCCAGAGCCCAAGGTGTTCAAGAGCCCTCTAGCGTCTGTGTTCCCTGAAAGAACGCAGCCCACCACCAGGGTCGTCATCGATCAAGTGGCCACAATACTTTCGATGCCTCCAACGAGGACCTATGAACCCGCGTTCGATGCGTTCGGAGATTTCAAAGATCTGCTGATAGCTTGTTATCCGATCAGCAGACCCGCGCCCCCCCACATCGAACCACCTCCCTCATGGACACCGTGGCACCCCGAGCTTCCCGACGCGACGTTCTCGCCGCCTCTCTGGCAGGGATGGCCGTCCTTTTTGAACGTGTTTGTCCACGCGGTTCACAGGGAAGAAATGGAAAAGGTTGCCCGTGCGACCGCCAGGAAGACCGCCCTGCTTGAGGAATGTCAGCGGCGCAATGACGCCTTGGCCGCGCTCTCGAAAGAGGCGGAGAACTCATACGATCGTGCAAGCGCGCAGCAACAGATGGAGTTTTCCAGAGTGCTGGGAGCTTGGAAAGCATCTTCCGAGGCATGGGCGGATTCGGTTGAAGAGGAACGATTGAAGGTGGAGGCTTTGCGAGAACAGGTAAGGCTTGTCGGCGGGGCGGGGCTGCTTAAGAGAATTGAGCTGACGATGGCGTCTATCCAGTGGCCGGCATTTGTCTCCGCCGAGGGGGAGTCGAAGTTTGATGCGGAGACAGGCATTGTCATCCACGAACACAGATTCCCCGACACCTCCGAACTCGAGTGGCTGAAGGTGGTCGCATTGAAGTCTGGACGGTCTATGAAGGCTGCCAATCAAAAGGAAGGTCGGGAGGCCGCGGCGAACCTCTACCCCGCCTTGTGCCTGCGCCTCGCCGCCGAGATCGCCAGACTGGACGACGACGATATCGTCAAAGGCATTGCGATCAACGGGTGGGCCGACTACGTCGAAAAGGCAACTGGGCGAACAAAGCGAGCGTACTGCGCCAGCTTGTTTGCGAACAAGGGGCAGATCCTCGCATTGAAACTCTCCGCCCTCCACCCGATTGAGGCGTTCTCTGCGTTAAAAGGCATCTCGGCACGTTCATTGGAATTGACGCCCATAGCCCCCATCCTCCGTCTTGACACTTCCGACCCGAGGTTCATCGACCCCAAGGAAGTACTTGCCAAGATGGCGGAGGGTGAAAACCTGGCGGCGATGGACTGGGGTGAATTCGAGCATCTGTGTCGCGAACTCTTTGAGAGGGCGTTCGCGAGCACGGGCGCAGTAGTGAAGGTGACCCAAGCCAGCCGTGACCTGGGGGTAGATGCCGTGGTGTTTGACCCCGACCCACTGCGTGGCGGCAAGATAGTTATTCAGGCCAAGCGCTACACGAACACGGTGGACGTGTCGGCAGTGCGGGATCTCTATGGGGCCGTCATCAACGAAGGGGCGATAAAGGGGATCCTTGTAACGACGAGTCACTTCGGTCCTGAGTCCTACTCATTCGCCAAGGACAAACCCATCACTCTCTTGAATGGAAATGAGATGCTCGGCTTGCTGTCGGCGCACGGATACAGGTTTCGCATTGATCTTGCCGACGCAAAGGCGAAGCTCCAAACCGGGGGTGGCGATTCATTGGGCCGGGCGCGAAACGGAAACCACTGATGGCCGCACGCAGAGAATTTCCTCCTGGAATTCAGCGAATCAAATCGTATCGGCACGAATGAACCTTGCTAGGATTGAGCCTCTTATTTGCTGGCGGAGTCGGAGAGGCACACATGCGCAAGGGGAAACAGCAAGAGCCGCCGTCCGTGGACGAAGCCATGGAAGAGATACGGAAGATGGCGGACGAGTACCCGGAGATCGGCGCCCCGGTTCTTTCGGCGCTGGAGTCGATGCGCGCTCGCCACGCGAGCCGCCGGAGGACGGGGATCGTGGCTGCCTTGATCTTGATGGCGCTGCTCGCGTGGTTCTTTCGCTGGGAGGTTCAGCCGCTTCAAGGCCGGACCGGGGCCTATGTACTGGATCGCTGGACCGGAGACATCTTCATCCTTGATGGCGACGAACGCCTTCTTGTGGTGCCCGCTAAACCAGTGGGGAAGTGACAGAGAGTGACAAGCCGTCACGCTTGCGGCAAACTTGTCCTTCCGGCGATATCGGCGGAGGTTAGGTATGCCACTGGTGCACACGCACTATGAGAATCTGAAGGTCGCGCGCAATGCGCCACCTGAAGTGATCAGGGCAGCCTATCGGGTCCTGTCGCAAAAGTATCACCCAGACAAGCAACCCATTGCAAACCGTGCCGATGCCGAGCGCGTGATGGCACTGGTCAATCAAGCCTACGAAATCCTGTCAGATTCGACGCGCCGCGCAGAGCACGACGCTTGGATCGCTCAGCAAGAGGCGCCATCATCATCGCCAGCTGCGGCGCCGGCGCCGACACCCGCGCCATCCTCCAGTGGGCGTCGAGCATCGCCACCTCCACCGCCCCCGCCGGAGCGAAGCGGCCCAGTGTCGGTAGGTTACGCGCTGGCGACCACTCTCGCGGTGATCGTCGGCATCAATCTCCTCGTTCCATCCAAGACCTCAACAACACAGCCACGCTTCGTGGAGCCGATAGTCGTCTCGCCAGGGGTGACAGAGCCGACTCTCAGATTTGTTCCGGCGGACGATGTGGTCCTCGACAAGCCCGCCAAGCCTGTAGTCCCGACAGACCCAGCACGTCAGCCGCGCTACCTGACCGATGCCGAAGTTTTCGGCTCTCAGCAAGCCAACAGAGTGGCGGACAAGGCGAAACCCGCTCATGCCACGACGGCCACGCCGAAGCCGGAACGGTTCACCTACGAAGAGGCACGCGGCTCTCCCGCCGTGACAACTTGGCCTTCGCGTGCCGCCTACCTGCCAGGCTTGCCCGTTTTCGCGAGCGGTGGGCTGTCAACGCTTACCATTGATAACGGGCAGAACGACTCGAACGTCTACGTGAAACTGTTCTCCGTACCAGATGGAAAAGCGCTGCGGCACATCTTCATTCCTGCTGGGCAGAGCTTCACTGCTGCCAAGGTGCGCGCAGGTAGCTACGAAGTGCGGTACAAGGACCTGAGCACGGGTGCGCTATCCGCATCTGAACCTTTCGAACTCAAACAGTACGCTCACGAGGGTGGCACTCGCTACAGCAACGTAACCATGACGTTGTACAAGGTCGCACAGGGCAACATGCACATGCGGCGAATCTCTGAGGCGGAGTTCTAGTCGAAGGCAAGAAATCTGGTACGACCCCCGCCATGTCAAAGTGGGCGTCGGACCCGCGAATCCAGTTTATGATGGCCCTCATCGGCCTGGGTCTGGTCGCGGCAGCCGAGGCCCGCACCAAGCGCAGCCAGAGCGCCAAGATCGAGTTCAAGCAGCAGCCCATGCCCAGCGACAGGTTCCCGCAAGGGGCCGTGCAAGGGCTATGTCATCGACCACATCAAGCCGCTGGCCTGCGGCGGGCCTGACGCGCCGACCAACATGCAGTGGCAGACGGTGGCCGAGGCGCGGGAAAGGGACAAGTGGGAGCGAAAGGCTGTCACGAGTCGCCGTAATCCGGCCAGCCGGAGTCGGCATATACCGGCCACTTTGAGAGCCTTCGCGGGCATCTCGAAGCGGGTTGAGGAAGTGGCTATTTTGCCGTGTTGACGGCGGGTTTCTGAACGGTCTTTTTGCCC
>JACRAY010000014.1 GCA_016213325.1 Burkholderiales bacterium
GACCGTCACGGTCGACTACGCGGCCGCTCCCGGTACTGCCGAAGCCGGCGACTTCAGCCTGGCCTCCGGCACGCTGACCTTCACGCCCGGCCAGACCACCCAGACCATCACCGTCACGATCAACAACGATGACGTCTTCGAAGGCCTGGAGAACTACAGCGTCACGCTGAGCAACGCCAGCAACGCCGACATCACCGACACCACCGGCGCCGGCGGGATCCGGGACGACGGCACCGGTGGCGGCGGCACGGACGACGACACCCCGACGCTGGCGGTCTCGAGCCCGAGCGTCACCGAAGGAACCGACGGCTTTGCGGTCTTCACCGTCAGCCTGGACAACGCTTCGGACTTCGCCACCACAGTCAGCCTGGCGCTCGCCAGTGGTACTGCAGCGGTCGGCACCGACACCGGCAGCAACGCCACGCTGGAGGTCTCCACCGACGGCGGCACCACCTGGATTACTGCGACCGCCGCAACCATCGCCGCGAGCACCACCAGCGTGCTGGTCCGGACCGCGATCACCGACGACGCGCTGGACGAAGCCGCCGAAGGCTTCACGCTCACCGCGACCCAGACCGGCGGCACCACCGCCAACACGGCGGCAACCGGCACCGGCACCATCACCGATGACGATGCCACACCCACACTCGTCATCAACGACGTCACCGTCAACGAAGACGCCCTCACCGCCACCTTCACAGTGACGCTGTCGGCCGAATCGGGCCAGACCGTCACGGTCGACTACGCCGGCGCCACGGGCACGGCGGAAGCGGCCGATTTCACGCTGGCCTCCGGCACCCTGACCTTCGCGCCCGGAGAAACGACCAAGACCATCACCGTCACCATCAACGACGACCTGGTCTACGAGGGGCTGGAGAACTACGCCGTCATGCTGGCCAACGCCAGCAACGCCGTCATCACGGACGACACCGGCTCGGGCGGCATCCTCGACGACGGCACCGGCGGCGGTGGCACCGACAACGACAAGCCGGTAGTCTCGGTCTCGAGCCCGACCGTCACGGAAGGCACCGACACCCACGCGGTGTTCACCGTGAGCCTGGGCAACGTCTCCGACTTCGGCACCACCTTCAGCCTGGCACTGGCCGACGGCACGGCAACGGTCGGCGTGGACACCGGCGCCGACCCAGCGCTGGAGGTCTCCACCGACGGCGGCACCACGTGGATGACGGCCACCAGCGCCACCATCGCTGCAGGCGCAACCAGCCTGCTGGTGCGCACGACAGTCACCAACGACGCGAAGTTCGAATCCGCCGAAACCTTCACGCTGACGGCCACGACCACTGCAGGTGAAACGAGTGCGCCCGCTACGGGGGGAACAGCTTCGATCGTCGACAACGACGTCAACCAGGCCCCGACGGCGCGCGCGGACAACTCCACGATCAGTGAAGACACCGCCAGCGTGAGCGGCGACGCCACCCCCACGATCCTCGTCACCGACCTGGGCGTGACGGAGGGCACCGACACGCATGCCGTGTTCACGGTCAGCCTGTTCGGGCCTTCGGACCAGCCCACTGTGGTCGGCTTGTCGCTGGCTGGCAGCGGCGCCACTCTGGGGGCCGACACCAACGGCGTGCTCGAGGTCTTCGACGGGACGACCTGGGTCACCGCATCCAGCGCCACCATTGCTGCCGGGGCCACGAGCGCACTCGTGCGCACGGGCATCACCAACGACGTCACGGACGAAGCCGCAGAGAACTTCACGCTGACAGCCACGGTCACGTCCGGCAGCACGACCGGAGCATCGGATGCCGGCACGGCGACTATCAACGACAACGATGGCATTGTCGTTTCGGACGTCACTGCCACAGAGGGCACCGATGCGTACGCCGTCTTCACCGTGTCGCTGTCCACGGCCTCCGGGACGCCCACGACCGTCACGCTGGCGATGACGAGCGGCAATGCCACTGTCGGAACCGACACGGGTTCGACCATGTCCGTCTCCACCAATGGCGGCTCGACCTGGACGTCCATTACCAACACGGCGGTCATCCCCGCAAGCCTGACCACAATGCTGGTGCGCACGACCGTCACCAACGACGGCGTGAACGAACCGGCCGAAGACTTCACGCTGACGGCCAGTGTTTCGGGTGGCGAGCCCGACTCGGGCACCGGCACGATCATCGACGACGCGGGCGACATCACGGCGCCGCCCGGCACGGGACAGGACACCGATCCCGAGCAGCAGACCCTCACGGTCACCGCCGTGGCAGGGTCCGGCGCCAACGTGGGCCAACCGGTGGCAGGCCTCTACGGTTCGATCACGATCAACGCCGACGGCACGTACACGTACGTGCCCAGCAATGCTGCCCAGGGTCTCAACGGCGGCCAGACCGTGACCGACGTTTTCACGTACTCGATCAGCGACGGCTTCGGCGGTACCAGCAGCAGCACGGTCACCATCACCGTCCAGGGGGTCAACGACGCGCCCACGGCGGACAACGACACAATCCCGGTGCCCAAGAACGGCAACCGGGTGCTGACCGTCGACGACTTCTCGTTCCAGGGCGTCGATACCACCGACTCACTGCAAAGCGTCCAGATCACCACGCTGCCCACCAACGGCCGCCTGCTGTACCACAACGGCACATCCTGGGTGGACGTCACGCTCAACCAGGTGATCTCGGCCACGGACATAGAAAACCGCAGGCTGGTTTTCAAGCCCGATACGGGCGAAGACGGCAACCCGTATACGAACTTCGGCTTCAAGGTTTCCGACGGGACGCTCGCAAGCACCAGCGCGTACACGCTGACCTTCAACGTGAACAACGTGCTCACGGTGTCCGACCCGTTCCCGGTGGACGAAGGGCATGCCACGGCATTCCGCATCGAACTCGACTCGGCTCGAACGCAATCCACACCGCTGCTGCTGGCGACGGGCGGGCAGGCCACCTCGGGCCTGGACTACACCGCCCAGCTGCAGTACCGCCTGTTCGATTCCAGTACCAACACGTACAGCGCATGGACCAACGTGCCCGGGTCCAACATCATCACCATCGCCACCGGGCAGACCCGCGCCGAGGTGAAGGTGGTCACGCTGTCCGACGCCGTGCCCAACGAAGTCGAGTCGCTCACGCTCACCGCGACGATCAACAGCGGCACGACCACCGACATGGCGAACACCACGGATACGGGCGCCACGGTGATCACCGACAAGCCGTACCTGGTGGTCAGCGGCCCGACCTGGCTGGCCGAGGGCGGCCAGGCGCGGTTCGACGTGGCCCTGACGCAGAACCGCATAAGCACCACGTCCGTCACCATCGGCTGGGAAGGCGTGGCCACGCTGGGCACCGACTTCGAATACAGCTTGGACAGTGGCACGACGTGGACGAGCAGCACCTCCGGCACGATCACCCTGCCCGCGAACAATTCGACGGCCGAGGTGTATGTCCGCACCACCGTGGACGGCGTGTCGGAACCCGACGAGACCCTGCGCCTGGTGGCGACCACCAGCAACTCCGCCGTCGGCAATGCCAACACCGAGGTCGTCGCCAACACTTACATCGTCGACCCGCTCGCCGGCTCTCAGACCGAGGACATCGGCACCACGACCTTCACGCCATCGTCGGCCTACACGTACGCGCTGGTGAACCAGCCCGTGAACGGCACGGTCACCATGTCGGGCGCCAACGTGGTCTACACCCCCGACACCCACTTCTCCGGCACCGATACGTTCGTCATCCAGAAGACCGACATCGCGGGCAACCAGATCAACGCGACCGCCACGATGACAGTGATAGCCGACGCGGACGCGCCGACGGTCACGATAACGGTGGATGACCCCGTCTACAACTCGCCGTCGACGACCAACTACATCGCCAACGGCAGCTTCGAAACTTTCACCGGCGGCACGGGTACGGACCCGACTACCTTCGCCCAGGGCACCAGCATCACCGGCTGGACCACTTCGGTGCAGGGTTCGCCCAGTTCGGTGATCCAGCTCTGGGACAGTAGTCCGAGCAGCCTGACGTACATCTCCGGCACGTACGCGCTGGACATGACCACCTCCAACAACAAGGACGTGACGCTCATCCAGAACGTGTCGGGACTGACGAACGGCACGTCTTACGACCTTTTCATCGGCGCTGCCATTCCCACGGGCGGCGCGGGCAAAGTCACCGTCATCTGGAACGGGGCCACTGTCGGCCTGCTCAACACCACCTCCGGGTCGATCTCCACGAGCTTCAGCAACTCTGTGTTCACGGTCACGGCCGGCTCGACCAACGAGCTCAAGCTCGTCGGCGGCCAGTCCGCGCCGGGCGACGGTGACGACTACGGCATCTACATCGACAACCTGCGCATCAAGGCGGCCGGCACGACCTTCACCTACGGCGTGGACATCGTGGACGCGCTGGTGGATGCGGACGGCAGCGAGTCGCTGCAGAACATCACGCTGACGGGTACCCTGCCGGCCGGCGAGAACCCGGTGCTGAAGTACAGCGACGGCACGACCATCTCCAATACGGGGACCGCCACGGCGCCGATCTGGTCGATCGACACGGAGCGCGCCAGCGGGCTGATGCTGACCGTGAACAAGCCTGCGTCGGCCACCACGTTCACCCTGACGGCGACCGCGACCACCAAGGAAGCCAGCAACAACGACACCGCCACGACGTCGGTCTCGACCACCGTCACGCTGCCGGTGACCGTGCCGAACGACGCCCCCACCATCGGCGACTCGAACGTGGTGCTGAGCAACGAAGCCAACTTCATCGGTACCGTCACGAAGACGATCGACACGTACTTCTCCAACGACGGCGGCAACGTCTTCTCCTGGGACCAGATCGCAAGTTCGCTGCCCGCCATCTACGCCGGCGGCGAGTTGGTGACCCTGACCTACTCCGTCAGCGCCGACGGCCAGACCGGGACCCTGCTCGGTACCAACTCGTCGGGCAATGTCTTCCAGCTGCAGATCAAGCTCAACGCCGGCAGCGACGCCGACGTGATCTATACCCAGTACCAGAGCCTGCTGGGCGCGGTGCAGGTGGCCGACGGCGGCATGGTAATGCCAGGCGGCGGCAACGGCGACAGCTTGGTACTCGGGTTCCAGGACAACGACGGCATCGCCGTCACCACCCTGATCAAGGCCGAGAACACGCTCGACGGCATCGCCAATACGGTCAACACGAACGCCACGTACATGGGCGCCAACAACAACAACATGAACGCCAACGAGAAGTTGACCCTCGACTTCACGCAGTCCGGCGTTGTTTATTCCGGCGGCACGACCGAAGCTTACGACGTGTCCTCGATCACGTTCACGTTCTTCAACTTCGACAGCGAATTTGCGCCGGCACCCGACGAGTTGTGGATCACGGGCACGCTGTCGACCGGTGGGACGTTCACCCGCTACATCACCAACGCGGACCTCGCTGCCGACGGCTCGTACACCTTCTCCGCGCCGGGTGGCGCGCTGATGAACAAGATCGTGCTCGAGTCGGGCAGCACCAGCAACTACAAGATCGGCGTGACGAACATCGGCGCCGTACGCTACGAGGCCGACTTCAGCCTCGAGGTGGGGTACACCATCACCGACCGCGACGGCGACAGCGACGGTGGGACGATCACGATCGGCCTCGACGCCGACCAGACGCTGGTGGGAACCACTGCGCCCGACGTGCTGCTGGGCGGCTCGGGCAACGACAGCCTGTCCGGCGATGCGGGCGCCGACGACCTGTCAGGCGGCAAGGGCGACGACACGCTGACGGGCGGCACCGGCGCCGACGTGTTCCGCTGGTCGCTGAACGACGGCGGCACCGGCGGCTCGCCGAAGATCGACACGATCACGGACTTCGACACGACGGCCAGTTCCGACTCGCTGCACCTGGCTGACCTGCTGGTGGGGGAGACGTCCGGCACGCTGCAGAACTTCCTGCACTTCGAGTACACCGGCGGCAACACGATCCTGCACATCAGCACGAGCGGCGGCTTCTCGGCCGACACCCACAACGTCGGTGCGAGCTACACGACCGGCAACGAACACCAGCAGATCATCTTCCAGAGCACCAACCTCATCGGCGCATTCACCACCGACGCGCAGGTGATCGCGGACCTGGTCTCCAAGACGAAACTGGTGACCGACTGACAAGAAAAGGAAGGAAAGATCAGGATGTACAACAGGAAACCGAGGCCCACGAGGCTCGCCGCCTGCGTGGCCTTCGCCCTGCTGGCTTGGGCTGGCTGGCCCACCGCTGCGCTGTCGCAGGCACAGCCTGCGCCCGCCAACAACCCGGCGCCGCCCGCCACCATCCTCACCCTGCGCGACGCAGCGCAGTTGGCGGTGCTGAAGAACCCCGAGGTGCTGGCGCGCTGGCACACGATGCGGGCGGCCGAGGCCGAACGCGACGTCGCCAGGGGCGCGCTGCTGCCTCGCGTGGATCTCTCCTCGGGTTACGGGACGGAGAGGCGCAATGACGTGACCGCCAACAACCGGGCCATCACGTCGCTGTCGCTCAGCCAACTGCTGTACGACGGGTTCGCCACACGCAACGAGGTGCGCCGGCTCGACCAGGCCACGCGCGTGCGGCTCTTCGAGTTCTTCGACGTGTCCGAGACGGCGGCGCTGGAGGCGTCGCGCGCCTGGTTCGACGTGCTGCGCTTTCGCGAGCTGCTCAAGCTGGCCGAGGACAACTTCGTCGAGCACCGCACGGTGTTCGACCAGACCGAGCGCCGCGTCAACGCCCGCATCGCTCGCGCCGTCGACCTGGAACAGGTGACGGGCCGCCTGGCCCTGGCCGAGGCGAACCTGCTCACCGAGACGGCGAACCTGCACGACACCAGCGCACGCTTCCAGCGCGTCATCGGGCGCTTGCCGCCGCCTGCCATGCCGCTGCCGCCGCTGATGGTGCGCGACATCCCGGCCGGCCCGGCAGAAGCCGTCGGCGTGGCGCAGGTGCGCAACGCCGCCTTGCGCGCCGCCGTCGAAAACGTGCGCGCGTCGAAGGCCGCGCTGGAGACGCGCAAGGGCGCCTACCAGCCGCGCTTCGACCTGCGCCTGAGGCGCGACCAGGGCAGCAACCTCCCGCCGGCGTTCGGCACCAACGGCAACGCGTCGGTCGCCGAAGTGGTCCTGAGCTGGAACCTCTTCTCGGGCTTCTCCGATGTCTCGCGCGAGCGCCAGTTCGCCGAGCAGCTCAACGTGGCGATGGACGTGCGCGACAAGACCTGCCGCGACATCCGCCAGACCCTGGTCATCGCGCACAACGACATCCGCAAGCTCACCGACCAGCTGGTGCACCTGGAACTGCACCAGGCTGCCGTCGGCCGGGCGCTGGTTGCCTACCGCCAGCAGTTCGACATCGGGCAGCGCAGCCTGCTCGACCTGCTGGACACCGAGAACGAGCTGTTCCAGGCGCGCCGTGCCGTGGTGAACGCCCGGTACGACCTGAACCTTGCCTATGCGCGCACGCAGGCGGGGCTGGGCAACCTGCTGCGCACGCTGGAGCTCGCCAACCTGGACGCCGGCGAACTCACGCCGGCCAGCCAGGCCTGGGGCCCGGGGGACGAAGCGGCTGCCGACTGCCCGCTGGATACGGTGGCCGTGCCGTCCACGACCCGCGACTCACTGCTGCAGCGCGTGTCCGACCGTGCGGCTGCGCGGCCTGCACAGGCCCTCGCGCCGCCAGCCACGGCCGCGCCGGCGCCGGTGGCGCCCGCGGTGCCCGGCCGTGCCCCGCAGGCGGTCGAGCGCGCCATCCTCAGCTCGCTGGAAAACTGGCGCCGGGCCTGGGCAGCGCGCGACCTGCCCTCTTACCTGGCAAGCTACGCGCCGGCCTTCCAGCCGGCCGAAGGTGTCCCGCGCAGCACATGGGAGCAGCGGCGCCGGGCTATCATCGGCAAGGCTGACGCCGTGTCGCTCGAACTCAGCGGCATCACGGTGTCGGTGCAAGGCGCCGACCGCGCGACGACCGTGTTCAACCAGTCGTACCGGTCGGCTTCGTATCGCGACTCGGTCGCCAAGACCATCGAGTGGCAGCGCGTCGGGGACGAATGGAAGATCGTCAGGGAGAGTTCCTCGCCAGCCCCGAACCGCTAGCCGGCGACGGGCGGCACCGGTTGCCGCTTCGGGTCGTGGCGGAGTACCGCCGCCTCGGGCCGAGCCGCCAGTCGGCCGAGCCGGTGGCCATCGTGCTTTACGAATGGACATCGGCCGCCGAGCCGCCGGACGCACAGGACCTCCTGCAGCGCGTTGCCCGGCTCTGGCGCCACCTGGACTGGGCGCCCGACGTCCCGCTCGAAGACACGCCCCTGGCCACGCTGGGGCGCGCCATTGCGCTGCTGGCACGCTACCTCCTCAACATGTACCGGGGCCAGGTGGAAACCGCCGGCAAGCGTTCGATGCGCGGCAACCGCATCGCTGTCTTCGTCGGTATGCACGACTGGCGCACCGCGCGCGACGCCATCCACCTCGCCACCGACCTGCTGGGTGCCGCCATGGCGCCCGTGCCGCCCGAAGAGGGCGCGCGGCTGCAGGAAGCACTGATGCAGCTGCGAGCCAACTGCCACCGGCTGCATCCCGACTACATCACACGCATCCTGATGCTGGCAGCCAGGCAGCATGGCATCCCCGTCGTGCGCAAGCCGGGCCGCATGTGGCAATACGGCTGGGGCGCCCACGGGCGCACTTTCCGGGAGGCCGCCTGCGACGCGGACGGCTATGTGGGCAGCAAACTCACCACCGACAAGGCGGGCACCACCGCCCTGCTGCACGCACTGGGCCTGCCCGCCACGGTCCAGGCCCTGGCGCAGACCCGCGAAGAGGCGCTGGAGCGGGCGGCCAGCCTCGGCTTCGACATCGTCGTCAAGCCGGTGTTCGAAGGCCAGGGGCGTGGCGTGACCGTAGGCGTCGGCAACGCCGCGGAGCTGGGCCGTGCCTTCGACGCGGCGGCGGCCTTCGGGTTGCCGGTGCTGCTGGAACAGCGCGTGCCGGGGCACGACCATCGCCTGCTGGTGGTTGGCTCCAAGCTGGTGGCAGCGTCGCGCCGCGACCCGCCTTGTGTCACGGGTGATGGCAAGAGCACGGTCGACGCGCTGGTGAAGGCGCTCAACTCGCGCCGCCGCTCGGACCCCGTCACGCGGCGCTACCTCAAGACGATCAAGTTCGACGACGCCGTCCTCGCACACCTCGCCTCGCAGGGGCTGGACCGGGGCTCGGTGCCGGCCGCCGGCCGGCCGGTGGCGCTGCGCAGCAACGCCAACGTATCCACGGGCGGCACGGCCGTGGACGTGCTGCACCTCGTCCACGCAGAAGTGCGTGCGATGGCTGAGACCATCGCAGCGGCTTTCGGCATGCACGCGTGCGGCATCGACTACATCACGCCGGACATCTCGCGGCCGTGGCGCGAAGCAGGCGGTGCCGTCATCGAGCTGAACGCGTTGCCGGGCCTCGACGTCCACGTGGCCGCCGGCTGCGACGAGATCGCGCTGGGCGAGGCGGTGCTGGGCCCGGGCACCTGGCGCATCCCCCTTGTGCTGGTGATCGGGCAAGCGGCCGGACTGCAAGCGCTGGCGAGCCGCTTTCCGGCGCTGGAGATCGGTTCGGGCTTCGGCTTTGCCGCGCCCGGCGTGATGACAGTCGACGGGATGGTGCTCGCCGCGCCGGGTGACGCGCACGCGCGCAGCACGCAGCTCCTGCTGAACCCGCGCTGCCGCGTGGCCGTCCTCGCTTGCCTGGCCACCGAAGTGGCCGACACCGGGCTGCCGGTGGACCACGCCGACCTGCTGCTGAAGGTGGGGCTGGACGGGGGTGACGCTGCCGTGCGCGAAACCGAAGCCATCCTGGACGCGCGCAAGCCCGCAGCGCGCACCGTCGATGTCGACGTCGGCCGCGCGTTGGTGGAACTCGGTGCTTTCATCGCGAATCCCCCCGCGCCGCCGCAGCCGACAGCGCCCGTGAAGCGCGACCCTGCGCTGCCCGCAGGCTGCACCTGGCTCAAGCGCCACCGGGCCACCGCCGGGCCGACCCTCTTCGCACTCATGCGCGACGAAGCCTACCTGCTGCCCCACTTCCTGCAGCACTACCGGTCGCTGGGCGTCGAGAACTTCATCATCTACGACGACAACTCCACCGA
Organism: Burkholderiales bacterium; assembly: GCA_016213325.1. Taxonomy (GTDB): domain Bacteria; phylum Pseudomonadota; class Gammaproteobacteria; order Burkholderiales; family Burkholderiaceae_C; genus Ramlibacter. The sequence continues at coordinate 10,089 of JACRAY010000014.1, forward strand.
CGGCTCGCGCGAGCTGCTCGAGCGCGAAAACGACTGCAGCATCGTGCAGTCGGGCTGGCGCTTCGACCAGGCCATGCCCGATGGCCGCAAGCTGCAGCACGCCTTGAAGGAACTGCTGCCTGAAAGCCTGGGCCCCGGCCGATGGGTCCTGGGCGTCGACGTCGACGAGTTCCTCGTGCTGCCGGGGCGCTTCACTTCCGTGGCCGACTTCCAGCAGGCACTGGACCGCCGCGGATTCGACTGCGTGTTCGGGACGATGGTCGACGCGTATCCTGCGACGCTGGCCCAGCGCAACTACGCGCCCGCGCTGTCGCCCTTCGAAGGCTCGCCCTACTTCGACATCGAGAGGGGATTCCGCCGCCAACTGCACACGCCTGCGCCCGAAAAAGTGCTGGCGAGCGTCCGCGGGCGGCTCATCAACCGCTTGCGCCAGGCCGACCCGGCGGCCTGGCGCAAGATCTTCGCGGGCGTCGGCTACCTGATGCCGGCGCTGTCGAAAGTGCCGTTCGTGAAGACCGGCTGCGGCATCACGCGCAACAACTCGCACGTGGTCAACCGCCAGCCGCCTTTCGGCGTCGAAGTGGCTCTGGCGCACTTCAAGTTCGGCCCCGACCTCGACGGCAAGATCGCGCAGGCGATCCAGGGCGGCCACCATTACCTGGGCTCCATCGAGTACCGCTTCCTGCGCGCCGCCGTCCGCGCGCTGGGCAACGAAGACCTGCGCTACCCGGGCACGCGCGACCTGCGCGAGCCGCTTGCGCTCGAGGCGGCGGGCTTCACCCGCTTCGACGGCTGACGGAGAAGGTGCATGCACCTGCCCTGGCTCAACCCCGGCGATCCCTTTCCCGACCCCGCCTTGGCCTGGGACGACAGCCAGCCCGCGCCCGGCCTGCTGGCCGCGGGCGGCGCGCTGGACGTCGACAGCCTCAAGCGCGCCTATGCCAGCGGCATCTTCCCCTGGTTCAGCGAGGGCCAGCCCATCCTGTGGTGGAGCACCGACCCGCGCATGGTGCTGGATACCGGTGAATTCAGGTTGCACCGGTCGCTGCGCAAGACGCTGGCGAAGTTCATCGCCGACCCCGCATGCGAACTGCGCTTCGACACGGCGTTCGACCGGGTGATCAGGGCCTGCGCCACCACGCCGCGCGCCGGCCAGTCCGGCACATGGATCGTGCCGGCCATGGTGCAGGCCTATGAAGACTTCCACCGCGCCGGCTTCGCGCACAGCGTGGAGGCCTGGATCGACGGCGAACTGGCGGGCGGGCTGTACTGCGTGGGCCTCGGGCGCGCCGTGTTCGGCGAATCGATGTTCACGGTGGTGCCCGACGCTTCCAAGATCGCGCTGGCCGGGCTGGTCGCGTTCTGCCGCGCCAACGGGATCCGGGCCATCGACTGCCAGCAGAACACGCGGCACCTCGCTTCGCTGGGCGCGCGCGAGATCGCCAGGACCCGGTTCGTGGAACATGTCGCGCGCGAGTCACGCAAGGCCCCTGCGCATTGGCGATTCGAGCCCGTATACTGGCACGCACTGCTGCCGCCCAAGCCACCAGCGTGACGCACCTCAAGGACCTACCGCTCCAGACGCTCCAGTTCTACGCCACGGCGCCGTATCCGTGCAGTTACCTGCCGGGGCGGCAGGCGCGGTCGCAGGTAGCCACGCCCAGCCACCTGATCCACAACGACGCCTACTCCGACCTGGTGACCAGCGGCTTCCGCCGCAGCGGCATGTTCACTTACCGGCCCTACTGCGACGGCTGCCACGCATGCGTGCCCCTGCGCGTACTGGCCTCGCAGTTCAGGCCGAGCCGCAGCCAGCGGCGTGCGTGGGCGCAGCACCAGGGGCTGCAGGCTCGCGTGCTGAAGCTCTGTTTCGTGCCCGAGCACTACCACTTGTACCTGCGCTACCAGACCGGCCGCCACGCAGGCGGCGGCATGGACCACGACAGCATCGACCAGTACACCCAGTTCCTGCTGCAAAGCCGGGTCAATTCGCGCCTGGTGGAGTTTCGCGACACGCTGCCCGACGGTTCGGCCGGCCCGCTGCGCATGGTGTCCATCCTCGACGTGCTGAACGACGGCATTTCGGCGGTCTATACCTTCTATGAGCCCGAGCCGGGCACCAGCTACGGCACCTACAGCGTGCTGTGGCAGGTCGAACAGGCGCGCAAGCTGAATCTGCCGCACGTTTACCTGGGTTACTGGATCGGCCAGAGTCCCAAGATGAACTACAAGGCCCGCTTCGAGCCGCACGAGGTGCTGGTCGACGGCCAGTGGCAGCCCGGCAACAGCCCGGCAGGCTGATTCGGCCCGCTCCGGACCGGCGGCGCGCCGGGTCCCATTTCACAAGATAAAATGTGGCATTGCGCAATGCAGAATGAGCCATGAGAAAGTCCGACCCCAACGCCACCGCCACCCCCACGATCCAGGTGATCGAGCGCATGTTCTCCCTGATCGACGTGCTGGCCTCGCGCGAGGACGCGGTGTCGCTGAAGGAAATCAGCGAGAAGACCGGCCTGCATCCTTCGACCACGCACCGCATCCTGAACGACCTGGCCACCGGGCGCTTCGTCGACCGGCCCGAAGCGGGCAGTTACCGCCTGGGCATGCGCCTGCTGGAACTCGGCAACCTGGTAAAGGCGCGCCTGAACGTGCGCGACGCGGCGCTCACCCCCATGCGCGAACTGCACAAGCAGATCCAGCAGCCGGTGAACCTGAGCGTGCGCCAGGGCGACGAGATCGTCTATGTCGAGCGTGCGTACAGCGAGCGCTCGGGCATGCAGGTGGTGCGCGCCATCGGCGGGCGCGCGCCGCTGCACCTCACGTCCACCGGCAAGCTTTTCCTCGCGGCTGACGACGCCCAGCGCCTGCGCGCCTATGCCACGCGCACGGGCCTGGCGGGGCACACCCGCAACAGCATCACGCAGTTGCCCGTGCTGGAGCGCGAACTCGCCAAGGCGCGCCAGTACGGCATCGCCCGCGACAACGAAGAGCTGGAGCTGGGCGTGCGCTGCATGGCCGCCGGCATCTATGACGACCAGGGCCGGCTGGTGGCCGGCCTGTCGATCTCGGCGCCGGCCGACCGGCTCGACGAGAGCTGGCTTGCGAAGCTGCAGGCGACGGCGAACGAGATCTCGTCGGCGCTCGGCCACAAAATGGCGGTGCCGCGCCTGGCGGCCTGACCGGGCGCGGGCCGGCCGCCTATTTCTGCGTCAGCGAATAGCTGCCGTCGCCGTTGAACTTGGCATCGGCGTCGAGGAACCACGCCTGCACGTCGTTGCGCAGCAGCTTGACCATGTCGTAGGCCTCGCCCGAGCGTGCCCCGGTGCCGCAGAGGAACACCACGGGCCGGTCGTTGGGCAGCGTGGCCACCTGCTTCTCGAGTTCGTTGATCGGCAGGCTGACTGCGCCCTGGATGGTGCCCCTGGCGAACTCGCGCGCGTCGCGTACATCCACGAGCAGCACCGATGCCGGGCTCGACCGCCAGACCTGCACGAACGATTCGACCGTTGCGGAGCCCTTCTCCTTGCCCGGCACCAGCTGCACCGCCGAGCCCGTGGATGGCGTGGCCGCGCCGGCCACTGCGCCGCCCATGCCCTTCAACTCCGCCCACTCGGGGTAGCCTTCCGGGTAGGTCAGCACATGGGTGTACCCGAGCTTGCGGGCCTTGGCCGCCGAGTTGTCCGACAGCACGCATTCCAGGCCGCCGCAGTAGAACACCAGCGGCGTCGCCTTGTCGGTGGGCAACTGGCCGGCGAGCTTGTCGAACTCGGTGTCGGGAATGTTGACCGCCGTGGGAATCATGCCCTTTTCGGCAAGGCGGCGCGGCCGCGCGTCGATGAGCGCATAAGCGGCCTTGTCGTCCACCAGCTTCTGGATGTGCGCGGCCGACACCGACACCTGCGCGCCACTGGCCGACCAGTCCGGCATGCCGGCGGCGTAGACCCTGATGTTGGAGTACCCGAGCTTCTCGGCCTTGAACGCCGAGTTGTGGCTGAGCATGCAGTCGTAGCCGCCGCAGTAGAAGATCAACAGGGTGGACTTGTCTGCGGGCAGCCTGTGGGCCAGCTTCTCGAACTGCGTATCGGGGATGTTCAGCGCCCCGGGAATGTGGCCGGGGTCGAACTGCCGCGCGGCCGGCCGCGAGTCGACCACCATCACGCCTTTCTTCGGCGGGATGTCGACGTTGGCCCGCACGAAGTCGAAGTCGACCAGCGCGCGGTACCAGCCTTCCTTCGGCTGGACCACCGACTGCGTGGCGGGCTGGGCCAGCACGGGGGTAACCATCGGGCCAGCGGCGAACGCGGCAGCCAGCGCCAGGACGAGTGTCAAGTGGTTCGTTCTCATGAGGTAGCTCCAATCGGTATCAGCTGCAGCTGGCGGGGGCGTCGCCGTCCTTCGCGCCCTTGAGCAGGAAGGCCTTCAGGTCGTCGGCGAGTTCCGGGTCGGGCACGGCGACGAACTTCTCGGCCGCCTTGTTGGACGCCTTGATGCTGTTGCGGTAGGCCTGCCCGACGTACTGGCTGACCTTGTCCTTGCCTTTGGCATGCCGGTCCGCCTGCAGGTAGGCGCCCCACTCGGCCTTGGTTTTCGAACTCGGGTTGATGCTGCCCACCGGCAGCGCCACGTGGCACGAGGTGCAGACGCTGCGGTAGTAGATGCGCCCGCGCTTCCAGTCGGCGTCGTAGGCCAGCGCCGGCGCAGCGGCCACAAGCAGGGCCAGCGCGGCTGCGGTTTGGAGCAGTTTGCGGTTTGTCATGCTTTCTCCAGGTGAATCGGTTTCAGGCGGCGTCGTGGCGGTCTTCCCAGCCGGTCAGCATGGCCTTCAGGTGCGCGCCCACGGTCGGGCCGGTGGTGATGAGGTACAGGTGGCTGATGAGGAACGCGAGCATCAGGAAGGCGCCCGCGGTGTGGGCCACGGCAACCCACTGCAGCGACAGGCCGGACAGCCCCCACGCCGCCCAGCTCGCGTGGAACAGGTACAGCGCGCCGGTTACCCAGATCAGCGGGCCGACGAGCACCATCACCAGCAGGTACGCCATTGCCTGCAACGGGTTGTGCTTGCGCTGCAGCGTCGGCCGGTAAGGGTGCGGTTCGCCCTTGAAGATGCCCACGGCGTAGAACCGCGCGACCGCGAGTGCCTTGTGCGTGGTGGGCAGGTACTGGCGCCACTCGCCGGTGGTCAGGTGCCAGAAGATCGCGAACACCCACAGCCCCACCAGCGACCAGGCGCCCACGGTGTGCCACTGCACGGCACGCTCGAATCCCAGCAGGCGGAAAGTGCCGTGTACTTCGAAGCCGGTGGCAAGCATGCCGATGATCAGCAGCGCCTGCGCCCAGTGCCAGAAGCGCTCGAAGCCCTTGAACAGGTAGATGCGTCCGGTGGTCATCATGGTTCCTCATGCCTCTTGTGAGCGGCGGCGGGCGCTGGCGATGCGCACCGCACCGTGTCCCAGCACGCCGAGCAGCACCAGCGCGGCCAGTGACCACCCGGCGGTATCGACAAGCGCGTTGCGGTCGCGCGCCGGCAGGTAGATGCCGGGCACGCCAGCGAGCCGGCCGGCAGCCTGGTGGCAATCGGCGCAGCCGAGCGCCTTGCCCTTCGGCGCGACCATGTGCGTGATCGGCCACGACATCTCGGTGCGCACGAAGCCGACCTTGCCGGAGAACGGGGCGCCGGCATCCTGCATGCCGCTCTCGATCGCGCCCTCCCAGCCGAAACTCTTCCAGTACGCCCTGGCATCGTTGCCGGCGGTGTGCGGCGTCACCAGCGTGCGGTTCACCACGTCGTAGGGCTGCGCGCCGCGGAACACCTTGACCGGCCAGATCATCGAGCGGCCGTCGGAGGCGCTGCCGCCCAGCGTGTTGATGCGGGTGATCCCGTCCGGTGCGATCTTGTCGCCCAGCAGGGTGTAAGTCACGTCGCCGTTGAACCAGACGTACTCGGGTACCACGTTCTCGCCGAGGGTGAAATCGCCCTTCTTCGAGTCGTAGGTCACGCGCCCCTTGGCGTCCTTGCGCAGGAAGGGCTGGCCTTTGATGTCCAGCCGGCCGGCCGTGGACCAGTCCCAGGTCATCTTGGTGGCCACCCCGCCGCGGGCGATGGCGGGGATGTGGCAGGTCTGGCAGGCGAGCTTCGCGGCGTGCGCGTCCAGCCGCGTGTCACCCTTGTGCGGCGCGTTGGTGTGGCACGACGCACAAGTGGCCGGATTGCGTGACTCTTCGCGCCCACGCATCAGGGCGCCGCCCCGGTCGGTGGCAGTAGGGGTGTAGCGGCTGCCCGCGACGTCGTGGCTCGAGCCCTTGTGGCAGGTGGCGCAGGTGAAGTCCAGTCCCGCGGCGTCCATGTGCACGTCGATCTCCTTGTCGGGAGCCGCGAGCGAGCTGTCCATGTCGCCGTGCTTCACGCCGTCGCCGCCGCCGCCGAAGAAGTGGCAGGCGCCGCAGTTGTCGCGGCTGGACTTGCCCACCTTCTGCGCGACCTTGGCAAGGTCGATGCCCTTGACGATCTTGCCCGAGCCGGGCGGCAGCTCGATGTCCTGCACCGGCGGATGCCCGGCGAGCCCGGGCACCTTGCGATAGACGCCTGTGGTGTCGTGGCAGACGAGGCAGTCCACGTTCTGCTGGGCGCTGAAGTCGAAGCCGCTGTCCTTCCAGCCATAGCCGACGTGGCAACTCGTGCAGAACGGGTAGTTCGCCGGGATCGAGATGCAGAAGTTGTTGAGCACGTTCTTCTTGCCCAGCTTCTGGCCCGTCTGCGGGTGGATTGCCTCCCAGGTCCAGTGCTTGGTGCGGTGGACCTGGCCGGCCGCCTCGGTATGGCACTGCAGGCAGGCTTGCGTGACCTCGGGGCCGGATTGGAAGGTGCGCTGGAGTTCCTTGAACTTGCCGTGGTCCGCCGTCGTGGCCAGCCTGACGGGCTTGGCGTCGGGTGCCGCCGCGGCCCCAGCGGTGGCCAGCATCAGGATCAGCAGTGCGGCGCAAGCCCTCGCGCCCAGCCGTAATCGGGTCTTCATGGTGCCTTCCGTTCTTATTTGAGCACTTAGTCAAATAATGAAGCGGGCGTACGCCGCGTGTGTGATGCGCATCAAGAAGGCCTCGCGGAAAAGCAAAAGGCCGCAGGGGTCTCGCAACCCTGCGGCCTTTGGCGCTACTGCGCCGGATGCCTATCCGTTGACCTGGCGGATCACCGTGTTGCCGTCGCGCCCCGGCAGGGACGGCACGGCGTTGTTCGGGATCGACTCGACCCATTTGCGCACGCGCTCGGCGTCCCCGATGCGGCTCAGCTTGCCGGCGGAGTCGAGGAACACCATGATGAGCTTGCGCCCCGCCACCTTGGCCTGCATCACCAGGCACTGGCCGGCTTCGGAGATGTAGCCGGTTTTCTGCAGGCCGATTTCCCACTCCGGGTTCTTCACCAGGCGGTTGGTGTTGTTGAACTTCAGGGTGCGGTTGCCGACCTCGACCTGGTGGCCGGGCGAGGTGGAGAGTTCACGCAGCAGCGGGTCGAGCGAAGCCACGTTGACGAGCTGCGCCAGGTCGTGCGCACTCGACTGGTTGCGGCTCGACAGGCCGGTGGGCTCGACATAGCGCGTGTCGCGCATGCCCAGCAGGCGCGCCTTGGTGTTCATCGCTTCGACGAAGGCGTTCAGCCCGCCCGGATAGCTGCGGCCCAGTGCGTGCGCGGCGCGGTTCTCGCTGGACATCAGCGCCAGGTGCAGCAGTTCGCCACGGGTGAGCGTGGTGCCGACTTTCAGGCGCGAGCTGCTGCCTTTTTCGGTGTCCACGTCGTCCTGGGTGATGGTGACCATCTCGTCCAGCGGCAGCTTGGCGTCGCTGACGACCATGCCCGTCATGAGCTTGGTCAGTGAGGCGATCGGCAGCACGGCCGAGTCATTCTTGCGGAACAGCACCTGGTTGGTTTCCTGGTCGACCACGAGGGCGACGGAGGACTTGAGGTCCAGGTCGTCCTGCACGCCATGCAAGCCGGCGATCTGGCCGTAAGACGGACGCGGCGGCGCCAGGCGCACCACGGAACGCGGTGCCTTGGCGCTGAATGACTTGGAAACCCGCGGCGCTTTCTGGGCTGTAGCGTGGGTCTTCTTGGCCGAGCGCTTCTGGGTGGCTTCAGCAGCGGCCGGCGTCGCCGGCACCAGCGCCAGGAACAGCGCGCCCAGTGCAACGGTGTGTAGGAATCGCTTCAAGCTCGTTCGCTCCGACTCAACAAAGGACCACGGAGGTGGCCCCACAACGCATGAGTGTCGCCAACAGTGTACGTCGGGACCCGAAAGTTACACAATATCAATGGCTTAGAAAAGTAACTTAAATCACGACATCAATTATAGGTAGTTACCCTAGCCCTGAGCTGCAACCCGATCAGCTTTGCTTTGCAACTTGTTGAGGGCGCTCAGGTAGGCCTTGGCCGAGGCCACCACGATGTCGGGATCGGCCCCCACGCCGTTCACCACCCGCCCCGAGTTCTGCAGCCGGACAGTAACCTCCCCCTGGCTTTCTGTCGAGCCGCTGATCGCGTTGACCGAGTAAAGCACCATTTCGGCGCCGCTCTTCACGTGGCGCTCGATCGCTTTCAGCGACGCGTCCACCGGCCCGTTGCCGTCCGAGGCGCTCCGCACCTCGGTGCCGTCGACATTGAACACCACCTCGGCGTGCGGCCGCTCGCCCGTTTCGCTGTGCTGCTTGAGCGAGACCAGGTGATAGGTCTCGGCCTCGTGCGTGAGCGCGTCGTCGCTCACCAGCGCCAGGATGTCCTCGTCGAAGATCTCGCTCTTGCGGTCGGCCAGCTCCTTGAACTTGGTGAACGCCAGGTTCACGTCGGCTTCGCTGTCGAGCTGCACGCCGAGCTCCTGCAGGCGCTGCTTGAACGCGTTGCGGCCCGACAGCTTGCCCAGCACGATCTTGTTGGTGCTCCAGCCGACGTCTTCGGCGCGCATGATCTCGTAGGTGTCGCGCGCCTTCAGCACGCCGTCCTGGTGGATGCCGCTGGCGTGCGCGAACGCGTTGGCGCCCACCACCGCCTTGTTGGGCTGCACGACGAAGCCGGTGGTCTGGCTCACCATGCGGCTGGCCGCGACGATGTGCTTGGTGTCGATGCCGACGTCGAGCCCGAAGTAGTCCTTGCGGGTCTTCACCGCCATCACCACTTCTTCCAGCGAGCAGTTGCCGGCGCGCTCGCCCAGGCCGTTGATCGTGCACTCGACCTGCCGGGCCCCGCCGATCTTCACGCCGGCCAGCGAGTTGGCGACCGCCATGCCGAGGTCGTTGTGGCAGTGCACGGACCAGATGGCCTTGTCCGAGTTGGGAATCCGTTCGCGCAGCTGGCGGATGAAGTTGCCGTACAGCTCGGGAATCGCGTAGCCCACCGTGTCGGGCACGTTGATGGTCGTCGCGCCTTCCGCGATCACCGCTTCCAGCACGCGGCACAGGAAGTCGGGGTCGCTGCGGTAGCCGTCCTCCGGCGAGAACTCGATGTCCCCGCACAGGTTGCGCGCGAACCGAACCGAGAGCTTCGCCTGCTCGAGCACCTGCCCGGGCGTCATGCGCAGCTTCTTTTCCATGTGCAGCGCCGACGTGGCGATGAAGGTGTGGATGCGCGAGCGGTTGGCGCCCTTCAGCGCCTCGGCCGCCCGCGCGATGTCGCGGTCGTTGGCGCGCGACAGCGAGCAGATGGTCGAGTCCCTGATCGCCTGGGCAATGGCGTGCACCGCGTCGAAGTCGCCATTGGAGCTGGCCGCGAAGCCTGCCTCGATCACGTCGACCTTCAGCCTTTCGAGCTGGCGCGCGATGCGCAGCTTCTCGTCCTTGGTCATCGACGCGCCGGGCGACTGCTCGCCGTCGCGCAGGGTCGTGTCGAAGATGATCAGATGGTCTGCCATGTCTTCTCCTTGGCCAGCACGCCCGAGCGCTGCACCCCGGACAGGATGGCCTTGAGCGACGCGGACACGATGTTCGCATCCATGCCGACGCCGAACAAGGTCTGCTCGCCGATGCGCAGCTCGAGATAGGCCACGGCACGCGCGTTGGCGCCCGAGGCGATCGCGTGCTCGTGGTAGTCGAGCACGCGGATCGTCTCGCCCGTCTCGCGGCCCAGCCCCTCGACGAAGGCGTCGATGGGACCGTTGCCCGCGCCGTGCAGCTTGAAGCGCTGCCCGCCCACCTGCACGTCGGCCGCCAGCTTGACGCCTTCGGCCGACTCTTCCAGCACCTGGTGCTGGGGCGCGACCATCGTGGCCAGGCCGTATTCACGCTCGAAGATGTCCCAGAGGTCCGGCGCGGTCAGTTCCTTGCCGTTCTCGTCCATGACGCCCTGCACCACCTGGCTGAACTCGATCTGCAGGCGGCGCGGCAGCTCCAGCCCGTACTCTGACTCCAGCAGGTAGGAGATGCCGCCCTTGCCCGACTGGCTGTTCACGCGGATCACCGCCTCGTAGCTGCGGCCCAGGTCCTTGGGGTCCAGCGGCAGGTAGGGCATGTCCCAGATATCGGACTCCTTGCGCGCCGCGAAGGCCTTCTTGATCGCATCCTGGTGCGAGCCCGAGAACGACGTGTACACGAGGTCGCCCACATAGGGGTGGCGCGGATGCACGGGGATCTGGTTGCAGTGCTCCACCGTGCGGCGGATCTCGTCGATGTCGGAGAAGTCCAGTCCCGGGTGCACCCCCTGGCTGTACAGGTTGAGCGCCACGTTCACCAGGTCGAGGTTGCCGGTGCGCTCGCCGTTGCCGAACAGGCAGCCTTCGAGCCGGTCGGCGCCCGCCATGACCGCAAACTCGCCGGCGGCGGTGCCGGTGCCGCGGTCGTTGTGCGGGTGCACCGACAGCACGATGGCGTCGCGCCGCGCGAGGTTGCGGTGCATCCACTCGATCATGTCGGCAAAGATGCTGGGCGTGGAGTGCTCCACCGTGGACGGCAGGTTGACGATGCACTTGTGCTGCGGCGTCGGCTGCCACACCTCGGTCACCGCATCCACCACGCGCTTGGCGAAGCTGAGCTCGGTGCCGGAGAACATCTCGGGCGAATACTGGAAGACCCATTCGGTGCCGGGTTGCCCCGCCGCCAGCTCGCGGAACAGCCGCGCCTGGCTCGTGGCCAGCTGCACGATGCCGTCTTCGTCGAGCCCCAGCACCACGCGCCGCATCACGGGCGCCGTGGCGTTGTACAGGTGCACGATGGCGCGCCGCGCGCCGCGCAGCGACTCGAAGGTCTTGCGAATCAGTTCCTCGCGCGCCTGCGTCAGGACCTGGATGGTGACGTCGCGCGGGATCAGGTCTTCGTCGATGAGCTTGCGCACGAAGTCGTGTTCGACCTGCGACGACGAGGGAAAGCCGACCTCGATCTCCTTGAAGCCGATGGCCACCAGCTGCTGGAACATGCGCAGCTTGCGCGGGATGTCCATGGGCTCGATCAGCGCCTGGTTGCCGTCGCGCAGGTCGACGCTGCACCACACCGGCGGCCTTGCCAGCACCGCGTCCGGCCAGGTACGGTCCTTCAGGCCGACCGGGGCGAACGGTCGGTATTTGCTGGCAGGGTTGTTCAACATCGGCATGGTGGTCGTCCTGTGGGGTTCAGAAATGAAAAAGGCCCGTTGCGGGTGCAAACGGGCCAGGATCCGGGATGAATTGCGCGCGCGCTACCGTCTCCGCCCATAGGGGGATAGCAGTAGCAGGGCCAGGGCAATCCGGTTCATCGTCCGCAAACTCTAACACATCCTGCCGTCAACGGTGCAATCCCCTCTCGTCGGGCTCGTCCGTCGACGTGCTGATGACGCTGGTCTGCTGCCCCTTGGTCCGCCGCCACGCATAGACCGCATAGCCCGACACGCTGTAGATCACGAACAGGCCGAACAGCACGATGGGCGGGTGGATGTTGATCACGGCGATGCCCAGCGCGATCAGCACGATCGCGGCGAACGGCACGCTCTTTTTCATCTGCACGTCCTTGAAGCTGTAGAACGGCACGTTGGTGACCATGGTGAGCCCGGCATACAGGGCGACGCCGAACATCACCCAGGCGTGGTCGTAGCCCTTCTGCGCCATGTCGTTCATGAGCCAGATGTAGCCGGCCACGAGCGCCGCCGCGGCGGGCGACGGCAGGCCCTGGAAGTAGCGCTTGTCGACCACGCTGGTGTTCACGTTGAAGCGCGCCAGGCGCAGAGCGGCGCAGGAGCAATACACGAAAGCGGCGATCCAGCCCCAGCGGCCGATGGGCCTGAGTGCCCACTCGTAGGCAATCAGGGCGGGCGCGGCGCCGAACGAGACCATGTCGGACAGCGAGTCCATCTGCTCGCCGAAAGCGCTCTGGGTGTTGGTCATCCGCGCCACGCGCCCGTCGAGGCTGTCGAGGACCATCGCTACGAAGACCCCGGCGGCCGCCAGGTCGAAGCGCTGGTTCATGGCCATCACGATGGCGTAGAACCCCCCGAAGAGGGCCGCCAGCGTGAACAGGTTGGGGAGGATGTAGATGCCCTTGCGGCGCTTGCGCACCACGACGCCTTCTTGCGGGCTGTTGTCGGGCTGGAGCTCGTGCATGCTCCGATTGTAGGGTGGGCAGCTCAGCTGCCCACCTTCTTCGCCTTAGTTCTTTGCTTTGTCGACGAGTTTGTTCGCCTTGATCCAGGGCATCATCGCGCGCAGCTTCTCGCCCACCACCTCGATCGGGTGTTCGGCGGTCAGGCGGCGGCGCGACAGCAGGGTCGGGGCCCCCGCGCGGTTTTCCAGGATGAAGTTCTTGGCGTACTCGCCGGTCTGGATGTCGCGCAGCGCCTGCCGCATGATCTCCTTGGTCTGCGCGTTGATCACCTTCGGGCCGGTCACGTACTCGCCGTATTCGGCGTTGTTGGAGATCGTGTAGTTCATGTTGGCGATGCCGCCTTCATAGATCATGTCCACGATCAGCTTCAGCTCGTGCAGGCACTCGAAGTAGGCCATCTCGGGCGCGTAGCCGGCTTCCACCAGCACTTCGAAGCCGGTCTTGATCAGCTCCACGGTGCCGCCGCACAGCACGGCCTGCTCGCCGAACAGGTCGGTCTCGGTCTCTTCGCGGAAGCTGGTTTCGATGATGCCGGCCTTGCCGCCGCCGTTGGCCATGGCATACGACAGCGCCAGGTCGCGCGCGCGGCCGGTCTTGTCCTGGTGGATGGCCACCAGGTGCGGCACGCCGCCGCCCTGGGTGTAGGTGCCGCGCACGGTGTGGCCGGGCGCCTTGGGCGCGACCATCCACACGTCGAGGTCGGCACGCGGCGTGACGAAGCCGTAGTGCACGTTGAAGCCGTGCGCAAACACCAGCGAGGCGCCTTCGCGGATGTTGGGCTCGACGTCGCGCTTGTACACCTCGGCGATCTGCTCGTCGGGCAGCAGGATCATCACGACGTCGGCGGCTTTCACCGCGTCGGCCACTTCGGCCACTTTCAGGCCGGCCTTTTCGACCTTGGGCCAGCTGGCGCCGCCCTTGCGCAGGCCCACGGTGACCTTGACGCCGCTGTCGTTCAGGTTCTGCGCATGCGCGTGGCCCTGCGAGCCGTAGCCGATGATCGTGACCTGCTTGCCCTTGATCAGGCTCAGGTCACAGTCCTTGTCGTAATAAACCTTCATGTTGCTCTCCGGGAAAAAATGGGGGGATTCGTGTTCAGACGCGCAGGATTCTTTCGCCGCGGCCGATGCCGCTGGCGCCGGTGCGCACGGTCTCGAGGATCGCGGTGCGGTCGATGGCCACCAGGAAGGCGTCGTTCTTGGCCTGGTCGCCGGTCAGTTCGATGGTGTAGCTCTTCTCCGTCACGTCGATGATGCGCCCGCGGAAGATGTCCGCCATGCGCTTCATCTCCTCGCGCTCCTTGCCGACCGCGCGCACCTTCACCATCATGAGCTCGCGCTCGGTATAGGCGCCTTCGGTCAGGTCGACGACCTTCACCACCTCGATCAGCCGGTTCAGGTGCTTGGTGATCTGCTCGATCACGTCGTCGGAGCCGGTCGTCTGTATCGTCATGCGCGACAGCGACGGGTCTTCCGTCGGTGCCACCGTGAGCGATTCGATGTTGTAGCCGCGCGCCGAGAACAGCGCCACGACACGGGAAAGTGCGCCGGGTTCGTTTTCCAGCAGCACGGCGATGATGTGTTTCATTTTTCTCGATTCCTCTTTTCGCCGCCCTCCCCCCGCGCCGGTAAGTGCGAGGCTCGACGGTCAATAGATTCGTCTTTAGGCCAGGTTAAGCACGCAGAAGAAGACCGAAAGGCATTCTTTCTTTTCTGCGTCTTTTGAATTCTTTTCTGCGTCTTCTGCGTTCAAGACCTTCGTTAAAGGTCCTCGGACCCCAGCAGCATTTCGGTAATGCCCTTGCCGGCCTTCACCATCGGCCAGACGTTCTCGGTCGGGTCGGTGCGGAAGTCCATGAAGACGGTGCGGTCCTTCAGCTTGCGCGCTTCGCGCAGCGCCGGCTCCACGTCCTGCGGGCGCTCGATCAGCATGCCGACGTGGCCATAGGCCTCGGCCAGCTTCACGAAGTTGGGCAGCGCGTCCATGTAGCTGTGGCTGTAGCGGCCCTCGTAGTCGAGTTCCTGCCACTGGCGCACCATGCCCAGGTAGCGGTTGTTCAGCGACACGATCTTGATCGGCGTGTTGTACTGCAGGCAGGTCGACAGCTCCTGGATGCACATCTGCACCGAGCCTTCACCGGTCACGCAGTACACCTCGCTCTCGGGCTTGGCCAGCTTGATGCCCATCGCATACGGGATGCCGACACCCATGGTGCCGAGGCCGCCCGAGTTGATCCAGCGGCGCGGCTCCTTGAACTTGTAGAACTGCGCGGCCCACATCTGGTGCTGGCCGACGTCGGACGTGATGTAGGTGTCGACGTCCTTGGTCAGGTTCCACAGCGTCTCCAGCACGTGCTGCGGCTTCACCACTTCCTTGTTGCCGCGGTCGTAGCGCAGGCAGTCGCGCTTGCGCCAGCCGTCGATCTCGGCCCACCACGCAGCCAGCGCCTGCTGGTCGGGCCGGGCACCGCTTTCCTTGATGGCCGCCACCAGGTCGGCCAGCACGTCCTTCACGTCGCCCACGATCGGGATGTCGACCTTCACGCGCTTGGAAATCGACGACGGGTCGATGTCGATGTGGATGATCTTGCGCTCGGAGGACGCGAAGTGCTTGGGGTTGCCGATCACGCGGTCGTCGAAGCGCGCACCCACGGCCAGCAGCACGTCGCAGTTCTGCATGGCGTTGTTGGCTTCGATCGTGCCGTGCATGCCCAGCATGCCGAGGAACTTGGGATCGGTGCCCGATATCGCGCCCAGCCCCATCAGCGTGTTGGTGCAGGGGTAGTTGAGCAGGTCGGCCAGGGCGCGCAGTTCGGGCGTTGCGTTGCCGAGCACCACGCCGCCGCCGGTGTAGATGTACGGCCGCTTGGCCGCCACCAGCAGCTGCATGGCCTTGCGGATCTGCCCGCCGTGGCCCTTGCGCACCGGGTTGTACGAGCGCATCTCCACCTTGTCGGGGTAGCCGGTGTAGGGCGTCTTGTTGAACGAGACGTCCTTGGGGATGTCCACCACCACCGGGCCGGGGCGGCCGCTGCGGGCGATGTGGAAAGCCTTCTTCATCACCATCGCCAGCTCGCGCACGTCCTTCACCAGGAAGTTGTGCTTGACCACGGGGCGCGTGATGCCGACGGTGTCGCATTCCTGGAAGGCATCCAGGCCGATCGCGGCCGTGGGGACCTGCCCGGTGACGATCACCATCGGGATGGAGTCCATGTACGCGGTCGCGATGCCCGTGACTGCGTTGGTCACGCCGGGACCCGACGTGACGAGTGCGACGCCGACCTCGCCCGTGGCGCGTGCATAGCCGTCGGCCGCGTGCACCGCGGCCTGCTCGTGCCGAACCAGGATGTGCTGGATGGTCTCCTGCTTGTAGAACGCGTCGTAGATGTGCAACACCGCACCGCCGGGGTAGCCCCAGACGTACTTGACGTTCTCGGCCTGCAGGGCCTTGACGAGGATTTCCGCGCCGCGGAGTTCAGAAGAGTTGCTGCCCGTGGCAGCAGCGGCGGAGATTTCCGCCTTGGAGATTTCCATGATCAACCTTTCGGGTTTCAATCCAAAACCTTTGGGTGCTCCTTCACGAACCCTTGTGGGGCAGCGTCGGAACTTAGAACCTCGGACCATGGACGGGCCAGTCGCACCGCCGGATCCGGGCTCGTTTGCCTTTTGACTTGCGTGTGCATTATCGCACTGCAGCAAGGCATTCCGCCAGCCCGGCTGTAGCCACAGGCATAATTTCCCCGAAAAACCCCCCTCCTCCAGCCCGCTGGGACGCCTTGGCCACCGAACGCGAACTTTCCGATTTCCTGCAGAGCGTCGAGAAACGGGCTTTCAAACGGACGGTCTACCACGTCCGCGACGAAGACTCTGCGCTCGACATCGTGCAGGACAGCATGATGAAGCTGGCCATCCATTACGGAGACAAGCCGCCGGAAGAACTGCCCATGCTCTTCCAGCGCATCCTGTCTAACTGCACGCTGGACTGGTTTCGGCGCCAGAAGACGAGAAATGCGCTCTTTTCCAACCTGAGCGACTTCGAATCCGCCAGCGAAGACGGGGGGGATTTCGACCTGCTGGAAACTTATGCGTCGTCCGATCCATCCCAGCAAGTGGAAAGCGCGGAGGACGCCACCAGGCGGGCACAGATCCTGCGTGAAATAGAGGCGCAGATCCAGGAATTGCCGCCCCGTCAACGAGAGGCGTTTTTGATGCGTTATTGGGAGGACATGGATGTGGCCGAGACGGCCGCGGCCATGGGCTGCTCGGAAGGCAGTGTCAAAACGCACTGTTCTCGTGCAGTCCAGGCCCTCAGCAAGGCGCTGAAGGCAAAGGGAATCCAGCTATGAAGACGTACACAGCCCATATCGCCCAGGACTCGGCAGCCGACCGGTTTGGCCTCCGCGTGGCCAGCCGGCTGTCCGACTCCACGCGCGACCTGCCCTACGAAATCACCGAAAGGCTGCGCGCGGCGCGCGTGCGGGCCCTGGTCGAGCGCAAGCGCGCCGCATCCTGGCTCGCGCCCACCGTGCTGGCGGCCGGCGGCGGCACCGCCGCGCTCGGCTTCGACGAAGACGGCATCAGCATCTGGCAGCGCATAGGCTCGGTGCTGCCCCTGCTGGTGCTGGTGGCCGGCCTGGTGCTGATCTACACCGTGCAGGCCGACGAGCGGGCTTCCGAGCTTGCCGAAATCGACACCGCGCTCCTTACCGACGACCTCCCGCCGGCCGCCTACTCGGACCCCGGTTTCGCACAATTCCTGAAACTGGCGAACGGCGGCACCCCGGGCACGCCGTAATGACCCTTCGCGCAGCCCTGCTCGTCCTGGCCACCCTGGCCGCGGCGTTGCCTGCCAGTGCCGCCTCCACCTGGATGATGGCGCAGGCGCAGGTGCCCCCACCGGCGGCATCGCCGCGCGCCCGCCCCTCGGCGCCCGCCAAGACGACGATGGCCCCCGCCCCCAAGGAAGAGTCCAAACCCACCTGGGCCGAGCTGAGCGCGCAGCAGCAGCTGGCTTTGCGGCCGCTGGGCGCTTCGTGGAAGACACTGAGCGAGCAGCACAAGCGCAAGTGGATCGCCCTGTCGGGCAACTACCAGCGCATGCCGCCCAACGAGCAGCAGCTGCTGCACAGCCGCATGAGCGAGTGGGCGGCGCTCAGCCCGCAGCAGCGCACGCAGGCCCGCCTGAACTTCGCCGACACCAAGAAGGTCCCGCCGCAGGACAAGAAGGCCATGTGGGAGGCCTACCAGGCCCTGCCGGCGGAAGAAAAGCGCAAGCTCGCCGCCGGCGCGCAGGCCGTGAAACCCTCGCCGCCACCCACCGCCGCGGCTGTCAAGCCGGTGCCGCCGCAGAAACTCACCAAGGTGCCCGCGCCCAAGAACAACCGCACGCCGGGCATTGCGGTGGCGCCCAACCAGGTGGACCACAACACCCTGCTGCCGCAGCCGGGCGCCGTGCCCCCGCGCCAGAATTGAGCCCCGGCGACCCGTTGACCGCGCCGGGCCTCGGGCGCCGCATGGCCTGCTGGCTGTACGAAGGCATCCTGCTGTTCGCCACCATGCTGGTGGCCACCCTGGTCTTCAGCGTGGCCGGCCAGATGCGCAGCGGCATCGACCAGCTTCGCCCGCTGCTCATCGGCTTTCTTGCCATCGTCGCCGCCGCGTACTTCACGTGGTGCTGGTCGCGCGGGCAGACCCTGCCCATGCGCACGTGGCGCATCCGCGTGGTCGACCGCCACGGCCGCCGCCTGACCCAGCTGCGCGCCTTCCTGCGCTTCGCCTGCAGCTCGCTGTGGTTCGCACCCGTCATCGCCGTGCTGCAGTCGTGGCCGCACTTCACGCTGCCGCAGGCCGGCGTTCTGGCCGCCGGCTGGGTCACCCTGTGGGCGCTGGCCAGCCGGCTCCACCCCCAGCGCCAGTTCTGGCACGATGCGATGGCGGGCACACGCCTCGTCAACGCATGAACCGGACTTCTCCTCCTCCTCCTCCTCCCACATTTTCCCTGTGTGTCTATTGCGGCTCCCGCCAGGGGAGCGCGCCCGCCTTTGCCGAACTGGCCGTCGAGGTCGGCCGCTGGATAGGCGCGCACGGCGGCCAGCTCGTCTATGGCGGCGGCAACAACGGCCTGATGGGCGTGATGGCCGACGCCACGCTGGAGGCCGGCGGCCGCGTGGTCGGCGTGATCCCCCATGCGCTCGTCGAGCGAGAGTGGGCCAAGCGCGACTGCACCGAGCTGCACGTGGTGGACAACATGCACGAGCGCAAGCGCATGATGGCTGAGCGAGCCGACGCTTTTCTCGCGTTGCCCGGCGGCATCGGCACCTTCGAGGAGTTCTTCGAGGCGTGGACCTGGCGGCAGCTCGGGTATCACGCAAAGCCGATCGGGCTGCTCAATTCAGGCGGCTATTACGACTCGCTGCTCGGGTTCCTGGGCGAGTCGGTGCGGCACGGCTTCATGAGCGACTGGCAGATGGACTTGCTGATGGTCGGCGAAGATTGCGCCGGCTTGCTGCCGCGGCTCGTGCAGGCGGCGGGGATGTCGGCGGAGCGGATGGATCTTTCGCAGATCTGATTTGATTTGTCATGCCGGGCTTGACCCGGCATCCATCGCCGAATTTCGAAGCCTCACATGGATTGCGGGTCATGCCCGCAATGACAACTGCTAAACCGCCGACTCGTCCAGCTCGCCCGTGCGGATACGCACCACGCGCTCCACTGTCGTCACGAAGATCTTGCCGTCGCCGATCTTGCCGGTGCGGGCGGCCTTGACGATGGCGTCGACGCAGCGGTCCACGTCTTCGTCCTTCACCACCACCTCCACCTTCACCTTCGGCAGGAAGTCGACGACGTATTCGGCCCCGCGATACAGCTCGGTGTGGCCCTTTTGCCGGCCGAAGCCCTTGACCTCGGTGACGGTGAGGCCGGTGACGCCGCACTCGGCGAGGGACTCGCGCACTTCTTCCAGCTTGAACGGCTTCACGATCGCGGTGATCTGCTTCATTGCGGGCTCCTCTATGCGCGGAATTTACCAGTAATCGGGTAACGCCAATCCTTGCCGAAGCTGCGGTGCGACACGCGGATGCCCACCGGCGCCTGCCGGCGCTTGTATTCGTTGATGCGGATCAGGCGTGCGATGCGCTCGACGACGGCGCGCTCGAAGCCCGCGGCCACGATCTCCTCGACACCCTGGTCGTACTCCATGTAGCGCGAGAGCACGGCATCGAGGATCTCGTACGGCGGCAGGCTGTCCTGGTCGACCTGGCCGGGCCGCAGCTCGGCGCTGGGCGGGCGCGTGATGATGCGGTCCGGGATGGGGTTGGCGCCGCGGCCGTACGGGTCGTTGGCGTTGCGCCAGCGCGCCAGCCGGAACACCATGGTCTTCAGCAAGTCCTTGATCACCGCGAAACCGCCCGCCATATCGCCGTACAGCGTGCAGTAGCCGGTGGCCATCTCGCTCTTGTTGCCGGTGGTCAGCACGATGCTGCCGAACTTGTTGGACAGCGCCATCAGGATCACGCCGCGGATGCGCGCCTGGATGTTCTCTTCGGTCGTGTCCTCGGGCAGGCCGGCAAACTCCTGCGCCAGCGCGCCCCTGAAGGCCTCGAACATCGGCACGATGGAGATCTCGTCGTAGCGCACGCCCAGCCGCACGGACATGTCGCGCGCATCCAGCCACGAGATGTCGGCCGTGTAGGGTGAAGGCATCATCACGGCGCGCACCTTGTCGGCACCGAGCGCGTCGACCGCAACGGCCAGTACCAGCGCCGAATCGATGCCGCCCGACAGCCCGAGCAGCACGCCGGGAAAGCCGTTCTTGCCTACGTAGTCGCGCACACCCATCACCAGCGCGTCCCACAGCTCGGCCTCGGGCTCCGGCTCCAGCGTCACCGTGCCGGTCATGCGCAGCGGCGCGCCTGCGGTGCGCTCGACGTCGACGTAGAACAGCTCTTCACGGAACGACGTCGCGCGGCCCGCCAGCGAGCCGTCGGCATTGACGGCGAAGGACGCGCCGTCGAACACCACCTCGTCCTGCCCGCCGACGAGGTGGGCATAGACCAGCGGCAGCGACACGGCGCGCGCGCGGTCGGCCATCTGCTGCACCCGTTCACCGCTCTTGCCCAGGTGGAACGGCGACGCGTTGGGCACCACCAGCAGTTCGGCACCGGCCGCCACCGCCAGCTGGGCGGGCTGCTCGAACCAGGCGTCCTCGCAGATCAGCAGGCCGACATTGACCCCTTCGACCTGGAAGACGCAGGTGCCCTGCCCGGGCGTGAAGTAGCGGTATTCGTCGAACACCTGGTAGTTGGGCAGCTCGCGCTTGGCGTAGGTCTCCAGCACGCGCCCCTCGCTCACCACGCTGGCTGCATTGAGCCGGCGCTGCACCTGCACCGACTTGCTGGCGATCGACATGCCGTGCGGATGCCCCACCACCACGTGCAGGCCCTTCAACCCTGCCAGTTCGCGGGCCACCGTTTTCACGGCATCATCGCAGGCGGCCATGAAGGCGGGGCGCAGCCACAGGTCTTCGGCCGGGTAGCCCGAGATGGCGAGCTCGGGCGTGACCACCAGGCGTGCCCCGGCGGCGTACGCGGCGCGCGATGCTTCGATGATCTTGCGTGCGTTGCCTTCGGTGTCGCCCACCAGCAGGTTGAGCTGGGCAACGCAGAGTTTCAGGGACATGGCGAAAGTGTTGGACGACTCGAAGGACTATGTTACCCGCGTGATGGCTGCGCCGCAGGACATCCCGGCCGCGGCGTGGAACGCCCTGCTGCCGCCCGGCTCGCCGCCATTCGTGCGCCACGAGTACCTGGCGGCCCTGCACGCGAGCGGCAGCGCCACCCCGTCTACCGGCTGGACACCACGCTTCCTCACGTTGTGGCGCGGGCACCAACTGGCCGCCGCCTGCCCGCTCTACATCAAGGACCACTCGTACGGCGAGTACGTTTTCGACTGGGCGTGGGCCCACGCCTACGAGCAGCACGGCCTGGCCTACTACCCCAAGGCGCTGGTGGCCGTGCCGTTCACCCCGGTGCCGGGGCCGCGACTGCTGGCGATCGACACGGCTGCCCGGCAGGCGCTGGTGCGCGCCCTGCTCCGCTGGGCGCGCAAGGAAAAGGTGTCCTCGCTGCACCTGCTGTTCACCGAAGAGGAGGACGTAGCCGCTTGCGGGGCCGAGGGCCTGATGCTGCGCCACACTGTGCAGTTCCATTGGGAAAACGCAGCCTACGCCGACTTCGACGCCTTCCTGGCGAGCCTGTCGCACGACAAGCGCAAGAAGATCCGGCAGGAACGCCGCAAGGTCACCGACGCCGGCGTCACGTTCCGCTGGGCTCGCGGCGCGGACATCGCCGCCGCCGACTGGGACTTCTTCTATCGCTGCTACCAGCGCACGTACCGCGAGCACGGCAATTCGCCCTACCTCACCCGCGAGTTCTTCCGGCAGGTGGCGCGCGACCCGCCCGACGCCTGGCTGCTGTTCGTCGCCGAGCGCGAAGGGCGGCCCATCGCCACCAGCCTCATTGCGCTGGGTGGCGACGCGGCCTTCGGCCGCTACTGGGGCGCGCTGGAACGCGTGGACTGCCTGCATTTCGAAGCCTGCTACTACCAGCCCCTCGCCTGGTGCATCGAGCATGGCGTGGCGCGATTCGAAGGCGGGGCGCAGGGCGAGCACAAGATGGCGCGCGCCCTGATGCCGGTGAAGACCACCAGCGCGCACTGGCTCGCCCACCCGGCTTTCGCCGACGCAGTCGAACGCTTCCTGGAGCGCGAAGGCCAAGGCATAGCCGGCTACCTCGAACACCTGCAGGAGCGCAGCCCATTCCGCCACGAGAAAGGCTGAGGCACACTCCAGCCGGAGGAGACTTGACCGGCATGAAGCAACTGAGCGGCCTCGACGCGACCTTCCTGTACCTGGAAACCCCCGAGACCCCGATGCACGTGGGCTCGCTGCACCTGTACGAGCTGCCCAAGGGCTTCAAGGGAAGCTTCCACAAGGCGGTTCGCAACCACATCGCGAAGCGCATGCACCTGGCGCCCATCTTCACGCGCCGCCTGGCCTTCATGCCGTTCGACCTGGGGCACCCGATCTGGGTGGAAGCCGACCGCATGGACCTGGACTTCCACATCCGCAAGGTGCCCGGCCGCCAGCTCACGGTGCGGCAGGCCGAGGCCATGGCAGCGAAGCTGCACGGCCAGCTGATCGACCGCGAACACCCGTTGTGGGAGTTCCACGTGTTCGACGACATCAAGACGCCTGCAGGCATGCCCATCGAAGGCCGGCTGGTGGGCTTCTATTCCAAGATCCACCATGCCGGGCTCGACGGCAAGGGCGGCACCGTGCTGGCCAATGCCATCCTCGACCTTTCGGCCACGCCGCGCGAGGTGGCGCCCGCCGACCCTGCGCGCAAGGGCCGCCAGGCCAAGGACTTGCGCATCGGCGAGATGATCGGTGCGGTGTTCTCCAACTCCCTCGCGCAGTACGCGCACCTGGTCAAGTCGCTGCCCGCCGCTGCCCGCTCCATCGGCCGCGCCGTGGCCGGGCCGTCGGCCAAGGGGGCAGACACTGGGGGCGCCGGCGCCCGTGCCAAGCTGCCCCTGCAGCTCGCACCCAAGACCATCTTCAACGTGGGCATCACCAGCCAGCGCTCGTTTGCCACGGCAACCATGCCGCTGGCCGAATGCAGGGAGATGGCCAGGGCCGCGGGCGGGACCTTCAACGACGTCGTGCTGTGGATCTGCGCCACGGCGCTGCGCGGGTACTTGCAGAAGCACGCCAGCCTGCCGCGGAAATCGCTGGTGGCAGCCATGCCGGTGAGCCTGCGCGAAGAAAGCAACCAGGAGCTGAACAACCAGGCCTCCATCACCGTGGTGCAGCTCGGCACGCATATCGCCAACCCCGTCAAGCGCATGCAGGCGATCCTCGATTCGACGGCCAGGATCAAGCAGGCGCTCGCCAGCCTCAAGTCGGTGCTGCCCACGGACTACCCGTCCCTCTTCGCGCCCTGGCTCGTGGGTGGGGCCGGCAAGGCGGTGTTCAAGACCTACGGCCGCTCGGGCATCACCGAAAGGCTGCCGGCCATCGCCAACCTGGCCATCAGCAACGTCCCGGGCCCGCAGGTGCCGCTGTACCTGGCGGGCGCGCGCATGCTCACGTTCCACCCGCTCTCGATCGTGATGCACGGCCTGGCGCTCAACATCACCATCCAGACGTATGCGGGGCGCGTGGACTTCGGCCTCATCGCCGACCGCAAGGCCGTGCCGCACCTGCAGGACCTGGCCGACGCGCTGGAAGCTGCGTTCACCGAAGCGCGCGGCGTGTTCGTCGCCGCGCCCACCCAGGAGCCGGCTGCCTCAGCAGTAACCCTGGAGCCCCGCGTCGCCAAGGCGACGCGAAAGCCGAGGGCTGCCTCTAAACCGGCCGCGCCTCGCCGCGCGCCCAGCCGCAAAGCTGCTACCGTCTGACCAATGTCGTACCCGCCCCCGCCCAGCCTTGCGCTGCTGGCGCTCGAATTCCGCGCACCCTGGGAATTCGGCTCCCTGGTTCCTGCATGGCCCGCGCTGCAACGCGCGCCCACCGGTGACGGCCACACCGTCATTGTGTTCCCGGGCCTGTCGGCCAGCGACGCCTCGACGGTGCCGCTGCGCCGCTACCTCCGGTCGCTCGGGCATGACGTGACGGGCTGGAGCCAGGGCTTCAACTTCGGACCACGGGCCGGCGTACTCGGCACGATCCGCCGCACGATCCAGGAAGCCTGCGAAGCGAGCGGCCGCAAGGTGAGCCTGGTCGGCTGGAGCCTGGGCGGCGTGTATGCGCGCGAGATGGCCAAGGAAATGCCCGGCTCCGTACGCAGTGTGGTGACACTGGGTACGCCGTTCGCGGGGCACCCGAAGTCGACCCATGCGTGGCGCATCTATGAACTGACCAGCGGGCGCAGTGCCGACGAGGAGCATTCGGGCAACCGCGACCTGCCCGCTGCGCCGCCTGTGCCCACCACCAGCATCTATTCGCGCAGCGACGGCATCGTGGCGTGGCAGGGCAGCATCCAGCGCGCCGACCATGCGCAGACCGAAAACATCGAAGTCATTGCCAGCCACATCGGCATCGGGATCAACCCCAGCGCGTGGTGGGCCGTAGCCGACCGGCTGGCGCAGCCCGAAGGCGGCTGGAAGCCGTTCGACCGTTTCGGCTTGCTGGGGATCAAGGGCCTCATCTACCCTGATCCCCACCGCGCCTAGCGTGCCTGCCTGAGGAACCGGCGCACGTTGTCTGGATCGTGGCCCACGTAGGTCACCGCGTGCTCCAGCTCCTGCTCGCTGCAACCCAGCCAGCGGCACCAGTTGCGCCTCTCCCAATCCGGCTCCAGGTGAACCAGGACTTCCTGTGCACAGGACTTGCTGTTGTCTTCGGACATGCTGTCGTCCTCCTTGACTTGCACGCAGGATAGGAGTGCCGGCGTGGCGCGGCCGCAGGAGGGCACAGCCGCACGGTGTAGGCGGCCGTGGGGTGAAAGGGTCGGCGGTTAAGATGCCGCCATGACGAAGAAATACCTGTTCACACTGGCGCTCATGGCTGCCTGCTGCGTCGCCCAGGCGCAGTCCACGCCCGCCAAGAAAGAACTCATCGGGCGCATCCTGAAAATCCAGCAACAGGGCATCGAGACGGTGGCCCGTGGGCTGGCCGAAGAGCCTGCCGTGGCGCTGCTCACGCGCGCCGAACAGGCGCTGCCGCAGCGCGTGCCAGCCGACCGCCAGCAGGCCGTGGCCAAGGAAATCCAGGATGACGCGAAGAAGTACCTGGAAGAGGCCGTGCCGTATGTGCGCTCGCAGGCCGTGAAGGTGGCCCCCACCACGGTGGGCGCACTGCTCGACAAGGAATTCTCCGAAGCCGAGCTGAAGCAGGTGCTGGGCTTCCTGGAATCGCCCGCCTACTTGAAGTTCCAGAAACTGGGCCCCGACATGCAGAAGGTGCTGGTGGAGAAGGTGGTTGCGGATACGCGCGGCACGATCGACCCGAAGATCCGCGACCTGGAAAGTTCCATCGCCAAGCGGCTCGGCGTGAGCGCCGCACAGCCGGCCGCTGCGCCGGCATCGCGCCGCTGAACTCGACAGCCAGGTAACGCGGCGTTCTCCGACGCGCGTTTCGGAATCATCCGCTCACGCCAGTGAGCATTGCGAGCGGTTTACTCGCACACTGCGATGAATGCCGCCCGCCGACTGCTGTATGTGTGTGCCCAGCCCTGCCCGGCCGGGCTGGAATCCCTGCTGCGGCAGCGCCACTGGGACGTCGTGCCCGCGCGCAGCCTGAAAGCCGCCCGCCACGAGCTCAAACGCCAGCGCTACCTGGTTGCCCTGCTCACTCTCGACAGCATCCCGCGCGAACTCGTGCCCGACTTCGAAGCGTGCCGCGAGGCTTGCGACGACTGCGAATGGGTGGGTGTGCTGCCGCCCGGCGCACTGGACGTGGCAGCGTTGCGCGAGCTGGTCGTGCGCCACTTCTTCGACCACCACACGCACCCCGCGGACCCCCAGTTCCTCTGCCAGTCGCTCGGGCATGCCTTCGGCCGCGCGCTATTGCGGGCGATGCCCGCGCACGGCGCCACCACCGAAGATCTGGGCCTGGTCGGCCGCAGCGCCGCCTTGACGCAGCTACGACGGCAGCTGCGCAAGGCCGCAGCGGCCGAGCCGCCGGTACTGGTGGAAGGCGAAAGCGGCACCGGCAAGGACCTGGTGGCGCGCGCCCTGCACGCCTGCTCGGCGCGCAGGGACGGGCCGCTGGTGGTGCTGGACGGCGCTGTCCTGCAGGAGCAGCCCCACGACATCTTCGAATCGGCCGCCGGCGGCACGCTGGTGCTGGACCACGTGGCCGAAATGCCGCTGGACTGGCAGGCCCGCCTGTTGCGGTTCATGGCGGAACAAACGGTGCTGCGTGCCAAGCTGGGCCGCGACGACTTGCGCGACGTACGTATCGTCGCGCTGAGCGAAGGGCCGCTGGCCGAAGCTGTCGCAGCCCAGCGGTTCCGCCAGGACCTGTCGTTCCGGCTCGATGTCGTGCCGCTGCACGTGCCACCGCTGCGCGAGCGCAAGGAAGACATCCCGGCGCTGGTGCATCACTTTCACGCCCAAGGGGTGCGGCAGTGCGCCAGCGGCGCCCGCGGCTTCAGCCGCGAAGCCATGGCCGCGCTGATGCAGCACAGCTGGCCGGGCAACGTGCGCGAATTGCAGAACCGGGTGCACCGTGCCGTCCTGCTGGCCGAACGGCGCATCGCAGGCCCTGCAGACCTGGGCCTGCAGGCGAGCGCACCGCAGCCGCCGGACAGCCTGGAGGCGATGCGCATCCAGGCCGAGCGCGACGCCATCGCCACGTCGCTGGACCGCGCGAGCCACAACATCTCGCTGGCCGCGCGCGAGCTCGGCGTATCGCGCATGACGATGTACCGGCTGATGGCCAAGCACCGGATCGCGCCGAGAACGCTGGAAAAAAGTTAGGCCTGGCGGTGCCCGACGGCACCGGGAGCGGTGAAAGGCTCCCAGTTCGGCTGCAGCCCATCGAGCAGCTGGCGCGCCTGGAACTCGGCGGCCGTCAGCGCGCGCGTTTCGTCTTCATACGCACCCACGCTGGAAAGGCGCTCGACGCCGTCGGCGCCGGATGCGGAGTCGGGCCGCTGGATGCAGATGCGTGCGTGCCCGATGAAACGGCCGTCGCCCGTGGACTGCGTGAACGCCGCCACGAAATAGCCCCGGTACGCAAAGATGTGTTCCACGAGCGGAAGTCTAGCCCCGCACAACCGCAGAGCCTATTGCGACAGGCCAACTTTCGTATTGAAGCTGTAACAAGCTGCTTCGAAACTGCGGATCTCAAACAGCACTTCCTTCAGGCTCATCTCGCCCGACTCCATCAGCTTGCCGGCGAGGTGCTCGGTGAGGGGCTTCAGGCGCGCCAGCAAGGCCTTGGTTTCGTTGTACAGGCGCTCGCTCTGCATCTCCATGATGCCGCGCGTTTCCTCGTCGAGGTTGCGGCCCGCGTCATTGGACAGCGCCCCGAAGTTCAGGCGCGTCTTGCGGTACATGCCCATCTCGGCCACCGCGTGGTGCAGCAGCTTGGTCACGCGCGTGATGTCGTTGTGCGCGCCGTTGGTGGTGCCGTCCTCGCCGAAGAACAGCTCCTCGTTGGCCATGCCGCCCAGGAGCACCCGTACGTCGTGCTCGATGTCGGACTTGGTCTTCAGCAGGTTGGCGCCCTGCTTGTGGAACACGAAGCCCAGCGCGTTGTTGCGCGGGTTGGCCTTCAGCGAGATCTTGATGGTCTTCATGTCGGCGAGGACCTGGTCCCAGTCGCCGTTGGCCTTCCTGCGCTCGTGCTCGAAGTCCACCAGGAAGTGTCCCCACTCGTGGATCGCGATGATGCGGCGGTCGCGCTCGCGCTCCTTGGTGGTGTTGGAGTTGACGTTGCCCACCATCACCCGCTCGGCCGCCTGCATCAGCGTGTCGCCGTCGATCAGCTCGCCCGACTGCACCGCGGTAATGCCGGCCTGGTTGACGATGGTCTCGAGGTCCGCCGGGCTGCGGCCCTCGGTGATCTCGACCAGGTGGCGCAGGTCGATGTCGCTCGCCAGCTTGCCGGCGCGCTGCGCGAGGTAGTGCTCGATGATGGCGAGCCGCTCCTCGCCATTGGGCAGGCGGAAGTCCACCTTCATCTGGAAGCGGCGCAGCATGGCCTCGTCCATCGCCATGGTTTCGCTGTTGAAGTTGGACGCGACGATCCAGATGATTTCGGCTTCGTGGCGCGTGCGCACGCCGTCCAGGATGGCCAGCAGCGAGTTCTGCGTGTCGTCGTCGAACTTGCGGTGGCCGCCGCGCTTCATGAACAGGTCCTGTGCCTCGTCGAGGAACACGATGCACTTCTTGCGGCGGCGCGCCATGCTGACGATGCGCGCGAGCGTGTTGGAGCCGCCTGCCACGTAGCCGGTCTCGAGGTTGGCCGCGGAGTGGAACAGGATCGGCAGGCCGAGCTCACGCGCGAGGTAGCTGGCGAGCTTGGTCTTGCCGGTGCCCGCCGGCCCGCTGAACATCACGTTGAACGGCTTCTTGATCCCGTATTCCGCGTATTCCGCCTGCCGCTGGTACTGGTCCTTGATCTGGTGCACCTCGGCCTTGATGTCGTCCATGCCGACCAGGTCGTCGATGGAGCCCTGCACCTGGTGCGGCTCGACGAACTTGAGCGACTTGAACTGGCCCTTCAGCTGGAAGGCCAGGAAACCGAGCAGCCCCACGGTCAGGGCAGCGGACAGCACCGCACTGACGCCGGCCTTCCAGCCGTCTTTTTCCGACTGGGGCCGCGCGCTGCCGAAGCGCTCGTCCAGCCGCTCCAGCATCTGGGCGCTGGAGGCCGTGAGTTCGGAGCGCGGCACGAACACCATCTTGCCGCCCCAACCGGCGGTGACCGCGCGGTCGGTGAAGATCTTGGTCTCCATGTCGCTCGGGTAGTAGGCGTGCTGCCGGCCCTGAGACTCGATCAGGATGATCCGCTCGGAGATGTTCCACATGAGCGGCTTGTAGACCACCGTGATGCGTTCCACCGGGTGCTTTTCGAGGAAACCCAGCACCGAGCCGGTGCCGAAAACCACCGGCAGCTTGTCGTTGATGGTCCAGAGCGATTCGGCCGAGCCGTCGCTCATGGCCTTCAGTTCGGCCGCCACGGCGGCCTGCTTCTGCCACAGCGAGAACGAGTAGAGGCCGGTGGCGGGAATCAGCAGCGCAATGGCGACGAGCACCACGCGCATGGCGGTCGACTGGATGGCAAACCAGTCCTGGGCGCGCACAGCGAGCTTGCGCAACTCGGCCCAAGTGCCCTTGGCGTCGGTCGCGGCGTTCTCTGCGGTTTCTTTCTGGGGAAGGTCTGACATGGGAGCATCCTGTCGGAGCTATCCTACAGACTCGGCAACAGGCCTGTTCAGCACGGGCTTGGCTGTAGCACTCCCCGACACGGGCCCGTGACTTTTTCACGAGCTGGCGCGATGGAAACGCAACAGGCTGGGTTTTACCCTAGGAACCTCTCTACCCTGTTGCGCTCCAAATAAGTGGCCGGGTTCTTTTCAAGTTTCTTTCCCGGCTACTTGTCCCTCGGATCGCAAGACCGGGGGATTTTTTCTGCTTGCCCGGCGCCGCACTGCATAGTCGCCGGCTATCCGCGGTGACGACACTCCAGGGCGTCGGTGTCAGAAGATCGCCGGCTCGCCCACCGGCGCGCCGAACGAGGTTTCGAGGTAGTCGAAGTCGCAGCCCTTGTCGGCCTGCTGGATGTGCCGGGTGAACATGAACCCGTAGCCGCGCTCGAAGCGGCGCGGTGGGGCCACCCACCCGGCGCGGCGCCGCGCCAGTTCCTCGTCGCTCACTTCCAGGTGGATGCGGCGCGCCGGCACGTCGACGGTGATGAGGTCGCCGGTGCGCACCAGCGCCAGGTTGCCGCCGATGTACGACTCGGGCGACACGTGCAGCACGCAGGCGCCGTAGCTGGTGCCGCTCATGCGCGCGTCGCTGATGCGCATCATGTCGCGCACGCCCTGCTTCACCAGCTTGGTGGGTATCGGCACCATGCCCCACTCCGGCATGCCGGGGCCGCCCTGCGGGCCGGCGTTGCGCAGGATGAGCACGTGGTCCCTGGTGACATCGAGGTCGGGGTCGTCGATGGCCTTCTTGAGTGCCGGGTAGTCGTCGAACACCAGGGCGGGCCCGGTGTGCTGCAGCAGGTCCGGGCTGCAGGCACTGGGCTTGATCACGCAGCCGTCGGGGGCCAGGTTGCCCCGCAGCACGGCCAGCGCCCCTTCGGCGTAGATCGGCTGGTCCAGCGGCCGGATCACGTCGGCGTCGTGGACTTCGGCGCCTTCGAGGTTCTCGCCAAGCGTCCGCCCGTTGGCGCACATGGCATCCAGGTGCAGCAGGCCGCCGTCGCGCAGGCGCGCCATCAGGGCGCGCATGCCGCCGGCGTAGTAGAAGTCCTCCATCAGGTACTTGTCGCCGCTGGGCCGCACGTTGGCGATGACCGGCACCTTGCGCGAGAACGCGTCGAAGTCGTCGAGCGAGACCGCGCAGGCAGCCCCCGCCCGGCGCGACATCGCGACCAGGTGGATGATGGCATTGGTGGAGCAGCCTTCGGCCATCGCCACCGTGATCGCGTTTTCGAAGTTGCGGCGGGTGAGCAGCTTCGCCGGTGTGAGGTCTTCCCACACCATGTCGACGATGCGGCGGCCGCACTGCGCGGCCATGCGCTGGTGGTTGGCATCGACGGCAGGAATGCTGGACGCGCCGGGCAGCGTGAGCCCGAGCGCCTCGGTGATGCCCATCATGGTGGCCGCGGTGCCCATCACCATGCAGGTGCCGGCACTGCGCGCGATGCCGCCTTCGATTTCCATCCACTGCGCCTGCGTGAGCTTGCCCGCGCGCCGCTCGTCCCAGTACTTGAAGGCATCGGAGCCGGAGCCCAGCGTCTTGCCCTTCCAGTTGCCGCGCAGCATGGGACCGGCGGGCATGGCGATGCACGGGATGCCCATGCTGAGCGCGCCCATCACCAGCCCCGGCAGCGTCTTGTCGCAGCCGCCCATCAGCACCACGCCGTCCACCGGGTGGCTGCGCAGCAGTTCCTCGGCTTCGATGGCCAGCAGGTTGCGGTACAGCATGGTGGTGGGCCGCACGAAAGCCTCGCCGAGCGAAATGGCCGGCAGCTCCAGCGGAAAGCCGCCCGCCTGCAGCACGCCGCGCTTGACCTCCTGCACCCGCTGCGGAAAGTGCGAGTGGCAGCTGTTCATGTCGCTCCACGTGTTGAGGATGGCGATGACGGGCTTGCCCTGCCAGTCGGCGTGGTCGTAACCCATCTGCATGGTGCGCGACCGGTGGCCGAACGACCGCAGGTCGTCGGGCGCGTACCAGCGGGCGCTGCGCAGTTGGGCGTAGGGCTTGCGCTCCTTGGTCATGGGGCCATCCTAAGCCATCCGCCCCCCGTGCTCGACTGCATCCCGGCTACTTCGACGACCTGTAGGACGCCGCCGCAACTTGCGGCGCAGCACGGGTTTGTCGGACTCGTCGTACGCGCGAGCGCGCCCGCGCGCCGCACACTGCGCCCAATTGGCCAGCGGGAGGCGCATCTCATGGAACGGGTCTGGGGGCCGGTGAACGGCTTCTACATAGCGGCTTATGCTGCGCCGGCAGGCGACGGCGACAGGTGGTGCAGCTACACCAAGGTGTGCGCGCGGCCGCTCGCTTCCTACTGGGAGGGCGACCAGGTCGTCCTGAAGCTGTTCGCCGGCGAGTACCACTCCAGTGCGGAGACGGCCCTCATGGCAGCGCAGCTCGTCGCGCGCAACGCGATCGGCCGCATCCCGCCCGGCGCCGTGACGCTGCTCGAGCTGGGCCTGTATCGCGCATCACGGCAACTGATCTGCTCGGTGGGCTCGGCCGTGCAGCACCGCATGGCCTGACGCGGATGTGGCGCGGCGCCCACAGCCCGCGAACGATTTCGCACCGGGAAGTACCCGCGAATCCCACCCAGCTATAAGATTGATAGCAATGGTTCCACCAGTGCCTACCTACTACGACGTGCTGCAGGTCGAGCGGGACGCGCCACCCGAGCGCATACGAGCCGCCTGGCGCAAGCTGGCGCAGAAGTACCACCCCGACAAGCTCCCCGACAATGCCAACGCCTCGCGTGCCATGGCCGCGATCAACGCAGCCTATGCGGTGCTGTCCGACCCGCACGAGCGCGCCCGGCACGACCGCTGGATCGACCAGGCCGAGTCGCGCCCGTCGCGGCTGGAGCCCGTGAACACCGAGCCGCAGACCTTCTGGGGCATGCTGAACCCGGTGACCGGGTGGCCGTGGTACCTGCTGTTCGCGACGATGGCTTTCGCAC
This sequence comes from Burkholderiales bacterium, assembly GCA_016213325.1. Lineage (GTDB taxonomy): Bacteria > Pseudomonadota > Gammaproteobacteria > Burkholderiales > Burkholderiaceae_C > Ramlibacter. The sequence continues at coordinate 42,528 of JACRAY010000014.1, forward strand.
TGGGCACCGTGGGCACTGCGGTCTACCTCACGGCCATGCCGGCCAGGCTGCCGTCGGCCACCGCGCCGCACGGACCGGTCAAGCACAAGACGCAGGCACCCCAAGCCGAGCCGCGCACGGGCGGCCTGAAGTTGCCCGAGTCGGTCTAGCCGGCCGGCTGCAGCAAACTTACGCGATTGCGTTCCGTGTCGAAGAACGACACGTACTGCCCAACGCCCGGGATTTCCATCGGCTCGCCGAGCACTTCGCCGCCCGCGTCCTGCACGCGCTTCATGGCAGCGCGCATGTCCTGCACCGCGATCACCACCGAGGGGTACTGCGCGGGCCAGTCGGGGTTGCGCGGGTAGAAGCCGCCGTCGATCGAGCCGCGCGGCGCATCGGCCTTGACGTCGGCCTTGCCGGTGGTGGCCAGCACGTAGTTGCCCATCTCCTCGCCCAGCACCTGCAGCTCCCAGCCGAAGGCCGACTGGTAGAAGTGCGCGATGCGCCGGGCGTCGTCGTAGGGCAATTCGAAGTGCACAACAGGGTCCATGGGGCTTTCTCCTAGCTTGGGCCGGCTTCCAGGGGGCGGATCACGTTGAAGCCGTCGATCGTGACCGCTACCCCGTTGAGCCGCCCGTTGAACGAAGCGTAACCGCCCGATCGACGGGGCCCTTCGCGAGCCATCCGAAGGCGGGCGAGTTCCATGTTGACACGAACCATGTGCTTGTAGGCCACGGCTGCGTCGGCCTGCGCCGGCCCCGCTTCGGCCATCTTCTGCTCGATGCTGTTGCCGACCGCGCGCACGCGCGGGGCCGGCAAGCGCTTGACCCGCTGCCCGCTGGCTAGGAGCCGCTGCAGGAGGTCGCCGTCGTGCGTTGCCATGGGAAGCATGGCTTCGTCGTAGCCGCCAAGGTCGAGGAAGACTTGCCTGGGCACCCCGATGCGCCCGAAAGTCCCGTCCCTCCAGTCCCCTGAAAACTGGTGGACGGAGTACCCTCCCCGCGCCGCTTCGACCAGCATCAGGACATCGGAGGCGGTGATCCGGTTGTCTGCGTCGAGGTTGAACAGGTACTCGCCGCGCGCGATTCGATGGGCCAGGTTCTTGGCGCGCGGGCTGCTCCAGGGCAACTGGCCCGTCACTTCGAAAAACCGCAGCCGGCCCTCTTCGATCGGGCTGCGCCACCTGGCCCAGACCCATTCGGCCAGGCCATCGCCCGACCCATAGTCGACCAGCACCAGTTCGTGCCGGTCGCCGAGTTGGGCCAGGTTGCTTTCCAGGGTTTGCTCCAGCTGCCACAGCCGGTTGCGGCAGGTGACGCAAAAGCTGATGAGGGGCATGCCCACGCCCTAGGCGGGCCCGAATTGTTTCGCGTGCAGCTTCGCGGCGATGTACTCGCCGTGCGTCACATGCAGCAGGCCGGCCACTTTCGAAATGAGGTGGTTCTCGTGCGCGTCGAGGTGGCCGTCGGCGTAGGCCACGGTCCACATCAGCTCAACCATGTGCACCTTCTCCTCGTGCGAGAAGCGATCGTTGATGGTGGACGTGAAGCGGAAGAAGTCGTTGGCGCCGCGCGCGGTCTCGTGGGCCAGCTCGAACAGCCGCTCGAGCTCGTCGTCCGCAAGGCCGAACTGGCGCTGCAACGCAGCGACCACCGCCACCCGCTCGGGCTCGCCCAGCAACGGGTCGGCACGCATGACTTCGACCAGCAGCACGGCGGTGGCGAGGTGGACGGTGTGTTCGTCGTGGCGCACCGCCCCCGGCGCTCCGGCCGCGGTGTCGAACAGGTCCTTCAGTAAGCGCAGCATCCCGCCAGCCTAACACCCCTCGGACCAACCTCGGCAGGCACCTGCCAACCTTGCGCGCCATCAAGTGTGCCGCCACGGGGCGCCGAAAGAATGGGATGGAGCAAACACGACAGGTCTTCTCCATGGCTATCGTTCACTTCCTGCGCATGCCCGCCCCCTTCGACCCTGTGGAGGCGGAGGTCTCCCTCGCGCTGCCCGACCGACTCCAGCTGCTTCTGGGCCCCCTCGAGGTCAACTTCTACGGCAGCTTCCAGTACGAAGACACCCTCAGCGGAACCTTGTCGGGCATGGACCTTCGCGACGGGCAGGGTGTCCTGTACGAAGTCACGGGCCTCGCCCACGACGTCGCGACGTACTTCAGCCTCCTGCTGTTTTCGGGGCTCGAGATGGCCGATGCGTATCTCTTCAGCGGCGCTGACTCGATGTATGGATCGGAAGGCGACGACCTGCTGCCGGGCTATGGCGGCGCTGACTGGATCGAGGGAGGAGCCGGCAACGACGTGCTCGACGACGGCGGAGATTTCGCGCAGCCCGACACCCTGGTGGGCGGCGCGGGCCACGACATCTACTTCGTGAGCGGCCCCGAAGACATCATCGTAGAGGCGGCGAACGAGGGCACGGACTTCGTATTCACGCAGCTCGGTTATGTCCTGCCCGCAGGCGTGGAACACCTGACGCTCATCGGCACTGGCAGCGCCACGCTGACCGGCAATGGGCTGGACAACATCCTCACCGGCAACGATGCCGGCAACCTGCTGCAGGGATTGGCAGGAAACGACAGCCTGGAAGGCGGCGGCGGGTGGGACACGCTGCGCGGCGGCCCCGGCGATGACGAGTACTACGTCACGTCGCCGATGGCTGCCATCGATGAGTGGCCCGGCGAAGGAAACGACAAGGTGTTGTCGACGGTTGCGTTCACCTTGCCCGCTGGCGTCGAAAGCCTGCAGCTGGAGGGCAGCGATCCCCTAGGCGCGGTCGGCAACGGGCTGGCCAATGCGCTCATCGGCAACGACGCCGGGAATGCCCTGGATGGAGGCGCGGGTGACGACACGCTGATCGGCCACGGCGGAGACGACGTCTACTACGTCGACAGCGCCGGCGACGTGGTGGAGGACTCGCAGGGCGTCGATGAAGTCGTCACCGATGTCGACGGTTACGCGATCCCCGCAGGCGTGGAAAACCTTCGACTGGCCCCGCCCGCCGGTTCCGGAAGCGGCAATGGCGCAGCCAACCTGGTCTGGGGCAATGGCCAGCCCAATCTGCTGTACGGCATGGGTGGTGACGACACCCTGGACGGCGCGGGCGGCAACGACACGCTGGTGGGCGGCGCGGGCAACGACCGCCTCGTGGTCGATGGCCCGGGCGACACGGTGCTCGAGGACGCGGGCGGCGGCAATGACACAGTGTTCGCCTATGCCAGCTTCACGCTGCCTGACCATGTCGAAGCCCTCGCACTCGGCGAGTACGGCGCCTGGGACGCCACCGGCAACGGGCTCGACAACGTGCTTTGGGGCAACCTGTTCGACAACCGCATCGACGGCGGCCCCGGTGCCGACACCATGGACGGTGGCGCCGGCGCGGACGAGTACGTGGTGGACGACCCCGGTGACGTGGTGACCGACACCGGGTCGCTGAGCCCTTACGACAGTATTTTCAGCAGCATCAGCTTCGACCTGGCCCAGGCCCAGGACATCGAGTCCCTGGTGCTGACGGGCAGCGCCGGCCTGCAAGGGCGCGGCAATGCGGCGGCCAACAGGATCGATGGCAATTCCGGGGCCAACCTGCTCGTCGCGGTCGATCCCGCTGCCGGGCCCGGCGACTACCTGGCTGGCGGTGGCGGCAACGACACCTTGCGCGGTGACATCGGCGACGACACGCTGGACGGCGGGGCCGGCATGGACAGCCTGGCCGCCAGCGCAGGCAACGACACGTACGTGCTGGACTCGCCGGCCGAATTGCCCGCCGAGTTGCCCGGCGGAGGCACCGACTGCGTGATCGTGCCGTTCACGTGGACCGTGCCTTCGAACTTCGAGTGGCTGGCCCTGGCGCAAGGCGCCGGCGACCTCCAGGCCACGGGCAGCCCCTTGGGCAGCGAACGGATCGAGGGCAACGAGGGCGACAACGAATTGCACGGGGGCGGCGGGCAGGGCGACTTGCTCATGGGAGGCGGCGGCAAACGACTTGCTGCACGACGACGGCGCAGCGGCTTTCCTCGAGGGCATGTGGGGCAACGACGTGTACATCGTGACCCACCCCGCCACCGCCGCGGTGGACCTGGACATGGCGGGAATCGTGGAAAGCCACGTCGACTACAGCCTCTGGCACGGCGTGCCCGAACTCGATCTCGTGGAGGGCACCCGGGGCACCGGCAATGCGTGGGCGAACGACATCAATGGCAATGCGGGTGCCAACCTGCTCGAAGGGAGGGCCGGCGACGACTCGCTTTCCGGCGGGCCGGGCAACGACACCCTGGACGGCGACGAGGGCTATGACATCGCCTGGATCGGCTCACAGGGGGTGGTCTCCCGCGAGGGCGGCGCAGTCATCGTCACAGGCCCCGAGGGCACCGACCGCCTGGTCGGCATGGACCTGATCCGCATGCCAGGTGGCGATGTGATCCTCAACGAGCACCAGGCAACCGGCAGCGTGGCCATCACCGGCACGCTGGTCGCGGGCCATGTGGTGACCGCGCAGGCCCTGCAGGTCGCCGACTCCGATGGCACCGGAGCCTTGCAGTACCAGTGGTTCCGCAGCCACGAGGTGACGGTGCCATTCACCGGCGAAACCTGGCAGACCCCGCTGGAACCGATCGCCGGGGCTACGGGAGCTACGTACCTCATCACCCCGGCCGACGCCGGCTCGGGCGGAACGCTCCAAGTCCGGGCTCGCTTCGTGGACGGCGACGGCAACACCGAGTCCATCTGGTCGGGCCAGTCGGCTGAAGTCCTGCCGCCGGGCACGACCACCTTGCAGGGAACGGTGTCCAACGATGCCATCGAGGGCGGCAGCGCCGCGGAGTGGCTGATCGGCGACTTCGGCGACGACACGCTTGCCGGAGGCGGCGGAAACGACACGCTGGCAGGCGGCCTGCAGGTCGACACCGCGGTGATGGGCGTCCCTCTCGCGCAATTGCAGGGTGTGTGGCAAGACTGGGGCGGATGGGTGCTGGACACGGCCGAAGGATCGGTATCGATCGTGGGCATCGAGCGGGTGCGCTTCGACGACGCGATGTACGCGCTCGACACCTATTACGGTGAGGAAACCTGGCAGGTCGAAGCGTTGCTGTGGGCTGCCTTCGGCGCGGCGCCCGGCACGGCCCTGCTCAGCCAGTGGGTCGCCGCGGCTGCCGATGTGCCGTGGTACCGGCCGCTGGCCGACCAGGCTGCGGCGATGCTCGACTACTACGCGCCCGGCATCGACACCGCGACGCTGGTGCGGCACCTTTTCTGGACCGTCGGCCACATGGTGCCCACGCAGGCGCAGGTCGACGGCTTCGTCGCCGATGTCGGCGAAGGCCACTACTACCCCAGCAACGCGCACCTGCTGGCCGCCGCCGCTCAGATGCAGGTGAACGTCGACCGGCTGGCCGGCTTCACCGGCAGCATCGTGCCGCTGGACATGGCCTGGTTCTAGCGCCCCGGCAACCCCATCGCCCGCGAGATCACCTCCTTCATGATCTCGTTGGTCCCCCCATAGATCCGCTGCACCCGCGCGTCCGCATACGCCCGCGTGATCGGGTACTCCCACATGTAGCCGTAGCCGCCGTGCAGCTGCACGCACTCGTCCATCACCTTGCACTGCAGGTCGGTGGTCCAGTACTTCGCCATGCTCGCCGTCGCGGTGTCCAGCTGGCCCTGCAGGACCAGCTCCAGGCACTTGTCGACGAAGACGCGCGCCACCTGCACTTCGGTCTGCAGTTCGGCCAGCGTGTAGCGCGTGTTCTGGAAAGCGCCCACCGCCTGCCCGAACACCTTGCGGTCCTTCGCGTACTGCACGGTCCAGTCGATCGCTGCCTGCGCCGCGGCCACCGCCGTCACGGCAATCTGCAGGCGCTCCCACGGCAGTTGCTCCATCAGGCAGATGAAGCCGCGGTTCTCGCCACCCAGCAGGTTCTCCGCAGGCACGCGCACGTTGTCGAAGAACAGTTCGGACGTGTCCTGCGCCTTCAGGCCCAGCTTCTTCAGCCGCTGCCCGGTCTCGAAGCCGGCCATGCCACGCTCCACCACCAGCAGGCTGGTGCCCTTGGCGCCGGCTTCGGGCTGGGTCTTGGCCACCACGATCACCAGCTCCGCGTGCCAGCCGTTGGTGATGAAGGTCTTGCTGCCGTTCAGCAGGTAGCTGCCGTCGGCCTGCTTCAGCGCGGTGGACTTGATGCCCTGCAGGTCGCTGCCCGCCGCCGGTTCGCTCATGGCGATGGCGCCGACCATTTCCCCGCTGGCAAGTTTCGGCAGCCAGCGCTGCTTCTGCTCCTCGGTGCCGTAGTGCAGGATGTACGGCGCCACGATCTCGCTGTGCAGCCCGAAGCCCACGCCGGTGAAGCCGCCGCGGGCGATCTCCTCCATCTGGATCACCGAGTACAGCTTGTCGACGCCCGAGCCGCCGTACGCTTCCGGCATCGTTGCGCACAGGTAACCGTTGGCGCCGGCCTTGCGCCAGACTTCGCGGTCGACGTAGCCCTGCTCCTCCCACGCGTCGTGGTGCGGCGCGATCTCCTTGTCGCAGAACTTGCGGAACGCGTCGCAGAAGGCTTCGTGGTCCGGCGTGAAGAGGGTTCGTTCGATCATGGTTTCGCTCCCGCCATCGCTTGCTTCACGATGCGCGCATAGTTGCCGATGAAGATGCCGTGCAGCTCGGCCTCGGACATGCCGCGCTGCACCAGGTTGTCTGCCACTTCCCGCAGGTCCACGTAGTTCGCGAGGATGGGGCCGGGCCCCGCCCCCTCCATGTCGGTGCCGAAGGCGACGTGCTTCGTGCCGACCAGCTCGCCCATGCGGACCATCTCGTCGGCGAAGGACCTGACGTTGTGCACCGGGTACGCAGGGTCGCCGCGCACGCGCACGGTCCACAGGCCGACCGCACCGCCCTTCGCTGCGATCTTGCGCGCGGACGCGAGCGACAGCGATCGCGCGATGTAGGGCCGCTCCTGCCAGTTGCTGCCTGACCTGCTCCCAGCCGCGCGACCCCAGCGCGATCCAGCGGTGGTCATCGGTCACCGCCCAAGCCAGCAGCGTCGTGCCGGTGTCCTGCATGTGCTTGCGCAGGTCCATGCCGAACAGGCGCGGCATGAACATCCCGTAGTGGGAATGCATGTCGGCCAGGGCCCCGGCGGCGAGGAAACTGCGTCGCGTAACTGTCATTTTTGCTGAGCGGGCGCTTGGTGAAATGAATATACTGCATCAGCCATTGGAGACCCATGATGGAAGCATTCATTTATGACGCCATCCGCACGCCGCGCGGCAAGGGCAAGAAGGACGGCAGCCTGTACGAGGTGAAGCCGGTCAACCTGCTGGCCGGCGTGCTCGGCGAACTGCAGAAACGCAATGACTTCGACACCGGGCAGGTCGACGACGTCGTGATGGGCGTCGTGTCGCCCATCGGCGAGCAAGGCTCGGTGATCGCCAAAGTCGCGGCGTTGAAGGCGGGCTGGGACTGGCGCTGCTCGGGCATGCAGCTCAATCGCTTCTGCGCCTCGGGCCTGGAGGCGGTGAACCTGGCGGCGCAGAAGGTGCGCTCGGGCTGGGAAGACCTGGTGGTGGCCGGCGGCGTCGAGAGCATGAGCCGCGTGCCCATCGGCTCGGACGGCGGCGCCTGGGCGCAGGACCCCGAGACGAATGCGGCGACGTCGTTCGTGCCGCAGGGCATAGGCGCGGACCTGATCGCCACGCTGGAGGGTTTTTCCCGCGACGACGTGGACGCGTATGCGGTGGAAAGCCAGCAGCGCGCGGCGCGTGCGCGCGAAGGCGGCTTCTTTGCCGGCTCGGTGGTGCCGGTCAAGGACATGCTCGACCAGGTGATCCTGGACCACGACGAATTCATCAGGCCGCACACCACGCTGCAGGGCCTGGCCTCGCTGAAGCCCGCTTTCGAGCAGCTGGGCGCCATGGGCTTCGACCAGGTGGCCATCAGCCGCTACCCGCAGGTGGAGCGCATCGACCACGTGCACCACGCGGGCAACTCGTCGGGCATCGTCGACGGCGCAGCGGCCATCCTTGTCGGCAGCGAGGCGGCCGGCAAGGTGCACGGCTTCAAGCCGCGCGCGCGCATCGTCGCCGCGGCCCTGTCGGGCGCCGACCCCACGATCATGCTGACCGGCCCCATGCCTGCCGCCCGCAAGGCGCTCGCCAAGGCCGGCATGACCATAGACCAGATCGACCTGTTCGAGGTGAACGAGGCATTCGCCGCCGTGCCGATGCGCTTCATGAAGGAAATGGGCGTGCCGCACGAGAAGGTCAACGTGAATGGCGGCGCCATTGCGATGGGTCACCCGCTGGGAGCCACCGGCGCCATGATCCTGAACACGCTGGTGGACGAGTTGCACCGGCGCAAGCTGCGCTACGGGATGGCAACGCTGTGCGTTGGCGGCGGCATGGGCATCGCGACCATCGTGGAGCGCATCTGATGCAGACCATCCGGTACGAACTCGCCGACGGCATCGCGACCGTCACCTTCGACGAGCCCGATTCGGCGGTCAACACGATGTGCCAGCAATGGCAGGCCGACATGTCCGAGCTGGCGGCCCAACTGCTGGCCGAGAAGGACGCGATCCGCGGCGTGGTGCTGGCATCGGCCAAGTCGACCTTCTTCGCCGGCGCCGACCTGAAGGGCACGATGCGCCTGAAGGAAAGCGATGCGCCGGAGATCTACCGCGGCATCGAGCTGGTGAAGAAGAATTTCCGCACCATCGAGACGCTCGGCAAGCCGGTCGTCGCGTGCCTGAACGGCTCGGCGCTGGGCGGCGGCTGGGAAGTGGCGCTGTGCGCGCACCGGCGTATCGCGGTCGACGAGGCGAAGATCCAGTTCGGCACGCCCGAGGTCTCGCTGGGCCTGATCCCCGGCGCCGGCGGCATCACCAAGATGACGCGGCTGCTGGGCCTGATGGGCGCACAGCCCTACATCCTGGAAGGACAGCTCTTCACACCGCGCGAAGCGCTGGAACTGGGTGTCGTGCATGAACTCGTGCCCGACGCCGCCTCGCTGCGCGCGGCTGCGCTCGCCTGGATCGAAGCCAACCCCAAGGCGCAGCAGCCGTGGGACGAGAAGGGCTACCGCATCCCGGGCGGCACGCCAGATAACCCCAAGGTGGCGGGCGCGCTGGCGGTGGCACCGGCCATGCTGCGGCAGAAGACGCGCGGCCTCTACCCAGCCGTCGAGTTCGCGCTCAATGCGATGGTCGAAGGCACGCAGGTCGACTTCGACACGGCCACGCGCATCGAAAGCCGCTACCTCGCGCGCCTGATCGTGTCGCCGGTGGCGAAGAACATGATCAACACGTTCTTCTTCAACATGAACGCGATCAAGGGCGGGCAGTCGCGGCCCCAGGGCCTGGCCCGGTGGAAGCCGAAGAAAGTGGGCATCCTCGGCGCCGGCATGATGGGCGGGGGCATCGCCTATGCGCAGGCCAGCCGCGGCATCGAGACGGTGCTGAAGGACGTGTCGCAGGCCAAGGCCGATGCCGGCAAGGGCTACAGCGCCAAGCTCACGCAGTCGCGCGTGGACAAGGGCCGCATGGGAGCGCACGACCAGCAGGCTCTGCTGGCGCGCATCACGCCCACCGAAGCGGCGCAGGACCTGCAGGGCTGCGACCTCATCATCGAAGCCGTGTTCGAAAACCGTGAGCTTAAGGCGCGCGTGACGCAGGAGGCCGAGCCGATGCTGGCCGAAGGCGGCTGCTTCGCAAGCAACACCTCCACGCTGCCCATTTCAGGACTGGCCAAGGCGAGCGCGCGGCCGCAGAAATTCGTCGGCATCCACTTCTTCAGCCCGGTCGACAAGATGAAGCTGGTCGAAATCATCCGCGGCCAGGCGACCGACGACGAGACGGTGGCGCGCGCCTTCGACTACGTGCAGGCGCTCGGCAAGATCCCCATCGTGGTCAACGACTCGCGCGGCTTCTTCACCAGCCGCGTGTTCGGCACCTTCGTGATGGAAGGCGCGGCGATGGTCGGCGAAGGCATTCCCGCGGCCGTGGTGGAGCAGGCGGGCCTGCAGGCCGGCATGCCGGTCGGCCCGCTCGCGGTGATGGACGAGACGGCCCTGTCGCTGGCGGTGCACGTGCTGGACCAGACGCGCGCCGACTACCGGGCCGATGGCGGGACCTACATCGCAAGCCCGGGCGAATTGCTGGTGGAGCGCATGGTCAAGGAGTTCGACCGCAATGGCCGCGCGGCCGGCGCCGGGTTCTACGACTATCCCGAGGGCGGGCGCAAGTCCCTGTGGCCGGGGCTGGGGAAGCTGTTCGGCAGGGACGATGCGCAGTGGGACATGCAGGACCTGAAGGACCGGCTGCTGTACCGCCAATCGATCGAGACGGCCCGCTGCCTCGCCGAAGGCGTGCTGACCACGGTGCACGACGCGAACATCGGCTCGATCTTCGGCATCGGCTTTCCGGCGTGGACGGGCGGTGCGCTGCAGTTCATCTACGGCACCGGCATCGATGCTTTCTGGCATCGCGCCGAGGTGCTGGCGGCGAAGTACGGACCCGGCTTCGTGGTGTCGCCGCAGGTCAAGCACGCCGTTCGCGAGCACGAGCCGTGGTACTGAACGGGCGTCGGCCAGGCGCCATCGAGCCCGGGGTGACAAAGTCCGGTCACCTGCCGGCGACGGATTCGACGTAGCGCGCGAGCGACTGAACCTCCTGCTCGGTCAGGTGCCGGAAGGCCGGCATCTGGCCGATGCCGTTGCGCAGCGCCTTCACGACTCGCTCGGCATCCGGCTTCAGCTCGTCGAGCGAAGGGCCGATCGCGCCGGCGGCGCCTGCATCCTTCAGCGTGTGGCACAGGGCGCACGCCGGGGTCACGGATGTGAAGAGGCGGCGGCCCTCAGCGTCCTGCGCGATCGCGGGTGGTGCAAGCAACGCTGTCAGCAGCCACAGCAGCCGCATGCTCAGGCGACGGTGACCGGCAGCGCATGCGCGCGCCAGCCCGCGTTGAGGTAGCCCCCGGCGTTCTCGGGCGTCGCCTCGGCCTGCCACTGGAACTGCACGTCCTGCGCACGCGAGGCCAGCACGTACTGGCCGGGCTTCAGTTCGACGGGCAGCACGAACACGCGCCACGCATAACGGCCGAGGTCGGGCCCCACGAATTTCGCTTCGCGCCAGGTCTGGCCGCCGTCGATCGACACGTCCACGCGCCTCAGAGCGCGCGTTCCACCCATGGCCACACCGTGCACCTGCACCCAGCCCGCCTTCACCGGCCCCGCTTCGGGCGCCGGCGAGTTGATCCACGACTTCACGTCCATTTCCCAGATCGAGGGCTGGCTCGGGTCGCCCTTGGCGCCCGGCGGCGACATGCGGTAGCCGGTCTTCTGGATCGCCGCGTCGGTTTCCTGCGCGGTGAAGGCGAGCCGCTTCACGTACTTGATGTTGTTGATGCCGCTGTAGCCCGGCACCACCAGCCGCAACGGGCCGCCGTGCGCATGCGGCACCGGCTCTCCGTTCATCTCCCATGCCAGCAGCGCGTTTTCCATCGCCGCGAGCGGAACGGAGCGCTCGACCATCACCGCCTTCGGGTCTATGCCCGCCGGCAGGGTCTCGCCGCCCGTCCCGGTCATGTAGCGCGCGCCGCCCGCCACGCCACCGAGCGCCGCCACCAGCGTGCGCACCGGCACGCCGCTCCAGATCACGCAGCCCGCCGCGCCCACGCTCCACTTCGTGCCGCTCGGCTTGTCGGCGAACAGGCCGCGGCCGTTGCCGGAGCATTGCAGCACCGCGGCAATCGTTTCGATGCCCATGCCCTTGAGTTCCGCCACGCTCAGCGTGCGCGGCTGTTGCACGCCTTCCACCGCGACCTGCCACGCATCGCGGTTGGCCACGATGGACACGTCGGGCGCCGGCAGGTTGTTGCGGATGTAGAGGCGGTCGGCGGGCGTGATGACGCTGGTGCCGAACGCGGTGCGCTTGGTCTCTATCGTGGTCTGGGTGTGTACGATGACCTGGCTGGGATCCTTCCAGCTCACGTACGCGGGCAGCGCGGGCCGCGCCGGTGGGGTCTGTGCGCCGGCAGGCAAGGCTGCACCAGCCAGCGCCGAGGCGGTCCCCGCCAGCAACGCTCGCCTGCCCGGGTCGTTGGGTTCGTCCATGGCTGTCTCCTCGAGGCTGCCGCGAAGCATAGCCAAGCAGCGGCGCCTTGCCAATTGGTTGACTGCGGCAAGTAATTGGACCAGACTTGCTGCATGGCCCCAGCCGTCATCCCCGCCGCCCAGGTGAAGGCCGTGCGGGCCTTCAACCGCTTCTACACTCAGCGCATCGGCGTGCTCAAGCGCTACCTGGACAGCGACTTCACCCTCACCGAAGTGCGTGTGCTGTACGAGCTGGCGCACCGCAAGCACCCCGCCGCCACCGAGATCGCGCGCGACCTGTCGCTGGACACGGGTTACCTGAGCCGCCTGCTGCGCCGCTTCGAGCAGCGGGGCTGGGTCGAGCGCGAGTCGGCGCAGCACGACGCACGCCGCAGCCTGCTGCGCATGACGCAGGCCGGCTACGACGCCTTCGCGCCGCTGCAACAGAAGTCGCGCGACGAGACGTCCGAGCTGCTCGCCGGCCTGCACCCCGCCGCGCGCCCGCGCGTCATCGAGGCCATGGCCACGCTGCAGCGCCTGCTGGAACAGCCCAGTGCCGCCAAGCCCCAGGCCGTGCTGCGCGGCCCGCAGCCCGGCGACCTGGGCTGGGTGGTCCAGGTGCACGGCGAGCTGTATGCGCGCGAGTACGGCTTTGGCCCCGGCTTCGAGGCCTTGGTGGCGGAGATCGCAGCCAGGTACCTGCGCAACTTCGACCCCGCGTGGGAACGCGGCTGGATCGCCGAGCTGGAGGGGCAACGCGTCGGCTGCGTCTTCGTGGTGCGCAAGTCAGCCACCGTGGCGCAGCTGCGCATGCTCATCCTGTTGCCCGAAGCTCGCGGCCTCGGGTTGGGCGGCCGACTCACCGACGAGTGCATCACCTTCGCGCGCAGCAAGGGCTACCGCAAGATGATGCTCTGGACCAACGGCCACCTCGATGCCGCGCGTGCCATCTACCAGTCGCGCGGCTTCGTGCGCGTGAAGGAGGAGCCGCTGGAAGCGGACTACCACGCGGGCCTCACCAGCGAGATCTGGGAGCTGAAGCTCTGAACCGGGCCCTGGCCGCGGCCGCTGCCTCCAGCGTGCTGGTGGGCGCGGCGATCGTGGCGTCGCGCTCGGTGGTGGCCGAAGTGCCGCCGCTCACGCTGGCGATGCTGCGCTACCTGGTGGGGGTCGCCTGCCTGGCACCTTTCGGCTGGGCGGCGTGGCGCGTCCATCGCACGCAGGTGCCCATGCGCGACCTCGTGGCCATGGCGGCACTGGGCATCGGCCAGTTCGGCTTGCTGATCGCGCTGCTCAACTGGGGCCTGGCCACGGTGCCTGCGGCGCAAGCCGCGCTGATCTTCAGCCTGTTTCCCCTGCTCACCATGCTGCTGGGCGCGTGGAGCGGCCGCGAGGAGATTTCGGGCCGGCTGCTCGCCGGCGTGCTGCTGTCGATCGGGGGTGTCGCGCTGGCCCAGGCGCCCAAGCTGGCAGCCGCGCACTCAGGCCACTGGTGGGGTGAACTCGCCGTACTGGCTTCTGCGCTCGTGGGCGCGGCCTGCACCGTCATGTACCGGCCCTACCTGCAGCGCTACCCCACCCTGCCGGTGTCGACCTATGCGATGTCGGCATCTGTATTCGTGCTGGCCGTGCTCGCGCTCGGCGAAAGCTGGCCGCAGCGCGTGACGGGATTCAGTGCCGGCGCATGGGCCGTGGTGGCCTTCATCGGCGTGGCCAGTGCCGTGGGCTACTTCTGGTGGCTCTACGCGCTGAAGCACGAGTCGCCCACACGCGTCACGGTGTTCCTGGCGCTCAACCCGGTGACGGCTGCCGTGCTGGGCGACGTGTTCCTTGGCGAGTCGCTGCATGCGGCATCACTCGCCGGCATAGGGTTGATCTTTGCGGGCCTGTGGCTGGCGACGCGGCCAAAGATAATTGCTGCATGACCGACGACGACTCGCGCCCCCGGCCTGCCTCGCTCGGCGACCTCTTCATGTCGTTCACCGTGCTGGCGCTGCAAGGCTTCGGTGGCGTGCTGGCCGTGGTGCAGCGCGAACTGGTGGAGAAGAAGGGCTGGCTCACGCGCGAAGAGTTCGTCGAGGAATGGGCCGTGGCGCAGATCATGCCCGGACCCAATGTCGTTAACCTGGGCATCACGCTCGGCGGCCGCTACTTCGGCTGGCGCGGCTCGGTGGCCGCGGTCGCGGGGCTGATCTCGGCGCCGCTGGTGATCGTGCTGGTGCTCGCCCTGCTCTACTCGAAGTTCGCCGCCAGCACGCAGCTGGCGGGTGCGCTGCGTGGCATGGGTGCCGTGGCCGCGGGACTGATCGCCGCCACCGGCATCAAGCTGGTGCCGGCGCTGAAGAAGAACGCGCTGGGCGTGCCCATTGCGGCACTGGTCGCCGTCGCGACCTTCGTCGCTGTCGCGTGGCTGCGCCTGCCGCTGGCGTGGGTGCTGGCAGGGGTGGGCGGCATCTCCTGCGTCGTTGCCTACCGGAGGCTGGCATGAGCGCCGTCGACTGGCTCAACCTGCTGCTGCACTTCGGCCTGCTGTCGCTGCTGACGGTGGGCGGTGCCGTGACGACCGCGCCCGACATGCACCGCTTCCTGGTGCAGGAAAAGCTGTGGCTCACCGACCCGCAGTTCAGCGCCTCCATCGCCATCGCGCAGGCAGCCCCCGGGCCCAACGTGCTGTTCGTGGCGCTCATGGGCTGGAACGTGGGCCTGAACGCGGGCGGCATAGGCGCGGCCCTGTTCGGTGCGATGGTGGCCATGGTGGGGATCATGGTCCCTTCCAGCATGCTGAACTACTACACGACGCGCTGGAGCCACCGCAACCGCGACCTGCGTGGCGTGCGCGCCTTCAAGCAGGGCATGGCGCCCGTGGTCATCGCGCTGCTGGTCGCCACGGGCTGGATCCTCGCCACCGGCGAATCGCCTCGCGGCAGCGACTGGCCGCTGTGGCTGGTGACGCTGGCCAGCGGCCTGGTCGTGTGGCGCACCAAGGTGCACCTGCTGTGGCTGCTGGGTGCCGGTGCGCTGCTCGGCTGGTTCGGGCTCGTCTAACGCGGGCTCTCGTAGAACACGTAGCTCACGAAGCCGCCGACCTCGAAGTAGACCTTCTTCTCCTGCGGGTCGACCACGCCGTTCAGGTTCTCGTCCAGCACGCCCCACCCGTAGCGGTAGTGGCGTGGCAGGTTGTCGTCGGTGCCCAGCGCCGTGCTCAGCTTGTCCACCTTGAGCCAGCGCTTGACCACCTTGTCGCCGCCATAAACCTCCAGCACGCCGTTGGTGCCGGTCCAGTTCTGGATGTCGCGGCTCAGCTTGTTCTGCTGCTCCTGGGTACAGGCGGCAACCAGGAGCAGCAGTGAGGCGGCCAGCAGTTTCTTCATCATTCGTCCAACAGGTAAGGCAGGAGTTGCGCGGCGGTTCCCCGCAGCACGGCGTCGGCGGCGTCGTCCAGTTCGCTTTCGCCCGGGTTCACGACGACCACCCGGCCCGCGGTGGTGCGCGCAAGGCCGGCCGCCGGGTACACCATGCCGGATGTGCCCACCACGAGCATGAGTTCGCAAGCTTGCGCGGCCCGCTCGGCTTCGGCCAGTTCGGCCGGCGGCAGCATTTCGCCGAACCACACCACGCCCGGGCGCCGCATGTTGCCGCAAACCGGGCAACGCGGGGGCGCATGGCCCACCGTCGCGGCCGGATCGCAGCAGGCCTTGGGCACATCCAGCCATTTGTCTTCGGCGATGTTCCCATGCAGCGCCAGCACGCCGGCAGAGCCGGCCCGCTGGTGCAGGCCGTCGACGTTCTGCGTGATGACGGTCATGCGCCCCGGATGGCGCTGCTGGAAAGCAGCAATGGCCCGGTGTCCCGCATTGGGCTCGACCTCGCGCAGCTTCGCGCGGCGCGAGGCGTACCACTCCCACACCATCTTCGGGTCGGCCCGGAAAGCTTCGGGCGTGGCCAGGTCTTCCGGCCGGTACTTGGCCCACAGGCCGGTCTGCGCGTCGCGGAAAGTGGGCACGCCCGACTCGGCGCTCATGCCGGCACCCGACAGCACGGCGATGTGCCGCGCCGCCCTCACCCAGTCGCGCACGGCCTGCTTCATGTCCGCTGGCGCACCGCTTCGTACAGGCAGATGCCGCTGGCCACCGACACGTTCAGGCTCTCGACGGCGCCCTTCATGGGGATGCCCACCAGCTCGTCGCAGGTCTTGCGGGTGAGCTGGCGCATGCCCGTCCCCTCGGCGCCCATGACCAGCGCCACCGGCGCCTTCAGGTCGGCCTGGTAGACCGTCTTGCCCGCGTCGTCGGACAGGCCCAGGCACCAGATGCTGCGCTCCTTCAGCTCGCCCAGGGTGCGCGCCAGGTTGGTCACCATGAAATAGGGCACCGTTTCCGAGGCGCCGCTGGCCACCTTGGCGACAGTGGCGTTGATACCCACGGCGTGGTCTTTGGGCGCTATCACGGCATGCACGCCGGCGCCGTCGGCCACGCGCAGGCAGGCACCCAGGTTGTGCGGGTCGGTCACGCCGTCCAGCACCAGCAGCAGCGGCGGCCCCGCCACGGCATCCAGCAGGTCGTCCAGCGATTTCACCATCGGCATGGCCTGCACCCGGGCCACCACCCCCTGGTGGCCGACGCCCCCCGCCATCTTGGCCAGGCGCTGGGCATCCGCCTCGATCACCCGCACCCCGGCTTCGCCCGCGCGCTGCACGAACTGCCGCATGCGCGCATCCCTTCGGGCCGGATCCACGTATATCTCCACCATGGACTGCGGGGCGGTTTTCAGCCGCACGCCGACCGCATGGAACCCGAAAAGGACCTTGGGTGAACTCATTAGGCGATTATCCCTTGGGTGTTACAGGGGTCCCCTGTATAGAATCGTATTCATTAACGAGGGGAGTGCGGCATGGGACTGCGCCTTAAATTCAACCTGGTGCTGATCGTGGTGTTCCTGGCGGGCTTCGCCGCGGCCGGGGCCGTCTCGCGCCAGCTCCTGGTCGAGAACGCGCGCGAAGAAGTGATCCGCGAGGCGCGGCTGATGATGGAAGCTGCCCTTTCGGTGCGCACCTACACGGTTGAGCAGGTCCGCCCGCACCTGATCAAGCAGATCGACGAAGTGTTCCTGCCGCAGACGGTGCCCGCGTTCGCCGCCGCGGAGGCAACCAACCACCTGCGAAAGAAGTACCGCGAATACAGCTACAAGGAAGCCACGCTCAACCCCACCAACCCGCGCAACCGCACGCTGGACTGGGAGGCCGACATCGTCAACCGCTTCCGCCAGTACCCGGAGGTGAAGGAACAGGTGTCCGAGCGCCAGACCTCCAGCGGCCGCAGCCTGTTCATCGCCCATCCCATCCAGATTTCCAATCCCGCCTGCCTGCAGTGCCACAGCACGCCCGCGGCGGCGCCCCCTTCGATGCTGAAGGTGTACGGCGAAGCCAACGGCTTCGGCTGGAAGCACAACGAAATCGTCGGCGCGCAGCTGGTGACGGTGCCCATGGAAGTGCCGCTGCGCAATGCCGACCGCGCCTTCACCACCTTCATGGCGTCGCTGGCGGGGGTATTCGCCGCGGTGTTCGTCGTGCTGAACATCATGCTGAGCTGGCTGATCGTGCGGCCCATCCGCAAGATGTCCGAGGCCGCCGACAAGATCAGCACCGGCGACTTCGACGAGCCCGAGTTCAAGGACAAGGGCACGGACGAAATGGCCGTCCTGGGCAGCTCGTTCAACCGCATGCGCCGCAGCCTCGAGAAGGCCATGCAGATGATCGGCGACTGACCGGCCCCGGATGAATACGCCCGGCGCCCCGCCTGCGCCGTCGCACGCGACGGATGCCATTGCGCTGCCGGCCGGCTATCGCCTGGACGAATACGAGGTCCAGCGCCCGCTGGGCGGCGGCGGCTTCGGCATCACCTACCTGGCGCGCGACGGCAACCTCGACCTGCCCGTTGCGCTGAAGGAGTACTTCCCGTCCGACCTCGCCACGCGCGCCACCGACCTGCGCGTGCTGGTGCGCAACGCCGACGAAGAGCACGAGGGCCAGTTCGAATGGGGACTGGAGCGCTTCCTCGACGAAGCACGCGCGCTGGCGGCGTTCCGCCACCCCAACATCATCCGCGTGCTGCGCTACTTCCGTGCCAACGGCACGGCCTACATCGTGATGGAGTATGAGACGGGGCTCGCGCTGAAGCGCTGGGTGCCGCAGAACGCGCCGCTGACGCAACGCGCGGTGCTGGGCATCGCCAAGCCCCTGCTCGACGGGCTGGAACAGGTGCACACCGCGGGCTTCCTGCACCGCGACATCAAGCCCGACAACATCTACGTGCGCGCCGACAACTCGCCGGTGCTGCTGGACTTCGGCTCGGCGCGGCGCTATGCCGCCAACAAGGACTTCACCAACATCGTGAGCCCGGGCTTCGCGCCGTTCGAGCAGTATCACTCGCAGGGCAACCAGGGCCCGTGGTCCGACATCTACTCGCTGGGCGCGGTGCTGTACTGGATGGTCACGGGCAAGAAGCCGGTGGAGGCGGCGGCGCGCGTGAAGACCGACACGATGATCCCGGCCAGCCAGCTCGCGGAAGCCGCCGTCTATGGCGAGCCGCTGCTTGCCGCCATCGACTGGGCGCTGCAGCCCGAGGAAGGCCGGCGCCCGCAGTCGGTGCAGGAGTACCGCGTGGCGCTCACCGGCTCGGCCAACGTCGACCTGGAACTGCCCCACGATGGCGCGGCCGACCGGGGCGGGATCGCGGCGTCGGGCTATGCCAAGTCGATGCCGTCGGCGGGCTCCAGCAGCTCGCAGAAGCGCAACCTGCTGGGCACCATCCTGTTCCTCGACCTGGTGGGCTACTCGGTGCGCTCGGTGGACGACCAGGCGGCGATCAAGCGGATGTTCAACGAGCTGATCGGCAAGGCCCTGCGCGGCGTGGCCGAGGAAAGCCGGATCGCGGTGGATACCGGCGAAGGTGCCGCCATCTGCTTCATGGGCGACCCCGAGGAGGCACTCAACTCCGCGCTGCTGCTGCGCGACCTGCTGGGCCAGCGCTACCGCAACCTGCTGTCGGTGCGCATCGGCCTGCATATGGGGCCGGTGCGCGTGGTGACCGACCTGAACGGCAGCGTCAACGTGATCGGCGACGGCATCAACGTGGCGCGCCGCGTGATGGACTTCGCGCAGCCCAACCAGGTGCTGGTCTCGCGCGGCTACTACGACGTCATTTCGCGCATCACCGACGACACCGCCGACATGTTCATGTACCTCGGCAACTTCGAGGACAAGCACGGGCGCATGCACGAGCTGTACGCCGTGGGCTCGGGCCAGCGCACCGTCACCACGCGCAAGGAGTTCCCGTCCGAGGCGTCGCGCACGCCCTTGCCGCTGTCCGACCAGCTCACCGACGAGACGCTGCACGACGTCGAAGTCGAACTCGCCCGCCACATCGGCCCGCTCTCGCGCGTGCTGGTGAACAAGGCGCGGCCGCTGGCAGCCACTGTGCACGAACTGCGCGAGGCCCTGGCCCCCACCATCCAGGAAGCCAAGGCGCGCGAGCTGTTCCTGAGCGGTGCCGTCACCGCCAGCCACCCGCCCAGCCACCCGGCGTCGAAGGCGCGCAGCCAGACGCAACCGCGGTCGTCGATCTCCGGGGCACCCAGCCAGCCGGCCAGCACGCGGCCTTCGCAGCCCACGACCGGGGGCGAGGTGGGCCCGGAAGACCTGGCGGCGATGGAAGTCACCCTCAGCAAATTCATCGGGCCGATGGCCCGCATCGTGGTGCGCAAGGAGTCGGCCCGCGCTGCCACTTTCCGCGAACTGGTGGCGGCCCTGGCGTCCAACATCGACAAGAAGGACCAGCGCGAACCCTTCCTGGCGGCGCTGCACAAGGCGCTGCCGCGGCGAATGTTCTAGGGCATCGTCGTTCGGCTTTCAGTGCCTTCGGGTTGGGTCTTGAACGCAGAAGGCGCAGAAGGAAGTCAAGAAGACGCAGAAGAAGAAAAATCCTTTGGATTCCTTCTGCGTCTTTTTGTATTTCTTCTGCGTCTTCTGCGTTCAAGACCTTCGAGGAAAGCCCAAACTCAAGCAACAGCCCGCAACCCCGGCTCCCCCGAAGGCACGATGCGCCCGGCCTCGATGGTGATGCGACGCTCGCAGCGCGCGGCAATCTGCCGGTCATGCGTCACCAGCACCAGCGTCGTGCCCTGCTCGCGGTTCAGGTCGAACATCAGCTGCATCACGGTTTCGCCGGTGGCGAAGTCCAGGCTGCCCGTGGGTTCGTCGGCCAGCAGCACTGCAGGCTGGACCACGAAGCCGCGCGCCAGCGCCACGCGTTGCTGCTCGCCCCCCGAGAGCACCTTCGGGTAGTGGCCCAGCCGCTGGGACAGCCCGACGCGGCCCAGCATCTCGGTGGCCGCCTTGCGGGCATCCCTGCGGCCGGCCAGTTCCAGCGGCAGCATCACGTTTTCCAGCGCGGTCAGGTTGCCCATGAGCTGGAAGCTCTGGAACACGAAGCCGACCTGCCGCGCCCTGAGCGCGGCGCGCTCGTCCTCGTCGATGGCGAACAGGTCCTGCCCGGCCAGCCGCACCGTGCCGGTGGTGGGCGTGTCGAGCCCCGCGATGATGGACAACAGCGTGCTCTTGCCCGAGCCCGAGGCGCCGACGATGGCCGCCGTCTCCTTGCGCGAGAGCGAAAAGTCGATATCGCGCAAAATGTCGAGCGTACCGGTGGAATCGGTCACCGACTTGGATACCCGCTCGACGGCAATGATGGTTTCGGACATGGTGGTTTCGCGTTGGTCGCGCCGTGACTTTATCGTGGCAGGCTTAGCTGCGTGTTATGCGGGGCATGCGGCCGCCGCGGCGCCGGTGATCGTGGTGGTGGGCGACTCCATGAGCGCCGAATACGGCATCCGCCGCGGCACCGGCTGGGTCGCCCTGCTGCAGCAGCGGCTCGACCGGGAGAAACTGGCCGCCAGGGTGGTCAATGCCAGCATCAGTGGCGACACCACCTCCGGCGGCCGGTCGCGGCTGGCCGGGGTATTGAAGCAGCACAAGCCCACGCACGTGGTGCTGGAACTCGGCGGCAACGACGCCTTGCGCGGGCTGTCCTTGAGTATGACCGAAGACAACCTGTCGGCCATGGTGAAGACCGCCCAGGCGGCTGGCGCCAGGGTCTTGCTGGTCGGCATGCAGGTGCCGCCCAACTACGGCGCCGACTACGCCAACCGCTTCTCCGGCCTGTTCGCCAAGGTGGCCAGGGAGCACCGGGCGGGCCTGGTGCCCTTCCTGCTGAAGGGCCTGGCCGACGACGGTGCCGAGCCCACGAAGTACTTCCTGCCT
Organism: Burkholderiales bacterium; assembly: GCA_016213325.1. GTDB lineage: Bacteria > Pseudomonadota > Gammaproteobacteria > Burkholderiales > Burkholderiaceae_C > Ramlibacter. The sequence continues at coordinate 63,907 of JACRAY010000014.1, forward strand.
GACCGCATTCACCTGAAGGAAGAGGCGCAGCCGCGCATCCTCGACAACGTCTGGCCTGAATTGAAGAAGTTGCTCAAGTGAGTGTGCATCCGATCACGGCGGCCGAGGCGATCGAGCGCCTGGGCGAGTTCTCCACGGTCATCGACGCGCGCAGCGAAGCCGAGTTTGCCGAGGACCGGCTGCCGGGCGCCGTCAACTGGCCGTCGCTCAACGACGAGGAGCGCCGCGAAGTCGGCACCATCTACAAGCAGGTGAATCCTTTCGAGGCACGCAAGCGCGGCGCCGCGCTGGTGGCAGCCAACATCTCGCGGCACATCGAGCGCGAGGTGATGGACAAGCCCAGGAGCTGGCAGCCGCTGGCCTACTGCTGGCGCGGCGGGCAGCGCAGCGGCTCGCTGGCGCTGGTGCTGGGGCAGATCGGCTTTCGGGTATCCGTGGTCGAAGGTGGCTACAAGGCTTTCCGCCAGGCCGTGCTGGCGAGCCTGCCGCAGCTGGCTTCGCGCCTGCAATACCGCGTGGTGTGCGGCCGCACCGGCGCCGGCAAGACGCGCCTGCTGCACGCCCTGGCCGCCGCGGGTGCGCAGGTGCTGGACCTCGAGGGGCTGGCCAGCCACCGCAGCTCGGTGCTGGGCCACATACCCGGCCAGCCGCAGCCCACGCAAAAGCGGTTCGACACGCTGCTGTGGGAGCGGCTGCGCACGTTCGATGCGGAGCGGCCCGTCTATGTCGAAAGCGAAAGCCGCAAGGTCGGCAACCTGGCAGTTCCGCAGCCGCTGATCGACGCCATGCGGGCCAGTCCCTGCCTGGACCTGCAGCTGCCGCTGGACGAACGGGTGGCGCTGCTGATGGAGGATTACGATTTCTTCGTGAAGGACAGCACGCTGTTCTGCGCACGGCTGGCCGCGCTCACCCAGTTGCGCGGCAAGGCGCAGGTGCAAGCCTGGCAAGACATGGTGCATGCCGGCCGCACCGAAGACGTGGTGCGCGAGCTGCTGGCGAAGCACTACGACCCGGGCTACGATGCTTCCATCGCGCGCAACTTCGGGCAGTTCGCGCAGGCCACGCCCATCGTCCCGCGCGACCGCAGTGCCGCGGCGATGGACGAACTGGCAAGGCGCATCCTGGTCTCCTGAGAAGGATGGAGGAGGCAACATGAAGAAGACCCTGGCGGGCCTGTCCCTGCTCGTTCTTGTCTGCGCATTGGGTTACCTGCTGGCCTGGCCCGTCCCCGTGCAGCCGGCCAGCTGGAAGCCGCCGCCCCTGCGGGGCTACACCGGCGCCCATGCGGCCAACCAGAAGCTGGGCAGGCTGCACCACATCTCGCTGAAGGGCGAGTCGGGCCCCGAGCATGTGACGATCGGCCGCGACGGCAAGGTGTACGCCTCGGTGGCCAGCGGGAACATCCTGCGCATGAACCCGGACGGCGGCGGCCTGGAAGCCTTCGCGAAACCGGGCGGGCGCATCCTGGGCTTCGACTTCGACGCCGCCGGCAACCTCATCGGGGCCGACGTCGAGCGCGGCCTGGTGTCGGTCGCGCCCGACGGCAAGGTCACCGTGCTCGCCGACAAGGTCGACGGCGACCCGATCCGCTTTGCCGACGCCGTGACTATCGCGCGCAACGGCAGGATGTACTTCAGCGACGCGACGACGCGGTTCAGCGCGAAGGAACTCGGCGTCGACGAGGCGAGCCTGCTGGAAATCCTCGAGGGCGGCGCCACCGGGCGCATCGTCGAGTACGACCCCGCCACTAAGAAGACCCGCGTCGTCGCCAGGGGATTCTCGTTTGCCAACGGCGTGGCGCTCAGCGCCGACGAGCAGTCGCTGTTCGTGGCCGACACGGGGCGGTTCCGCATCTGGAAACTCCCGCTGGCGGGCAACGCGATGCCGCAGGTGCTGCTGGAGAACCTGCCCGGCTACCCCGACAACCTCGTGCGCGGCACCGGCGGCAAGCTCTGGGTCGGCCTGGTCAAGCCGCGCAACGCCGAAGCCGACGGCCTGGGCGACAAGCCGTTCCTGCGCAAGGTCGTCATGCGCCTGCCGCGCCCGATGTGGCCGATCCCGAAGAACTACGGGCACGTGGTCGCCTTCACCGAGGACGGCAAGATCGTGGACGACCTGCAGGACCCTTCGGGTGCCTATCCGGACACGACGGGTGTGACGGAAACGGCCGACCGCCTCTACATCACCAGCCTGCATGGCCGGACGCTGGCCTGGCTGCCGAAGGCCAAGCCTTAGCGCGCGAACACCTGCAAGGCCTGCTCGAGGTCGGCCATCAGGTCCGCGGGGTCTTCGAGGCCCAGCGAGAACCGCACCAGCACGCCCTTGTGCGGCCACTGCGGCCGCATCGCGGGAATGTCGTAGGGCACCACCAGGCTCACTGGCCCGCCCCACGAATAGCCGATCTTGAACAGCTTCAGGCTGTCGCAGAAGGCGTCGACCTGCGCCGTCGGGTAGCGCTCGTCGAAGACCACCGAGAACAGGCCCGCAGCCAGGTCGCGTTGCCCGCACAACGCCTGCCAGTGGGCGTGGCCCGGCGAGCCTTCGAAAGCCGGGTGCAGCAGCAGGGCGACTTCACTGCGGCCCTGCATGAAGCTTGCGAGCTGCCGCGCCGCCTGGTCCTGCGCGCGGTAGCGCACTTCCATGCTGGGCAGTGAGCGCAGCACCGCTTCGGCGTCGTTGCCGCCCACGCCGTAGCCCACGCGCATGTGCGTGAACTTCAGCCGCACGTGCAGCTCGTCGTCGCGCGTGACGACGCTGCCCATCAGCACGTCGCCGCCGCCGCTCGGGTACTTGGTGAGCGCCTGCATGACGATGTCGCAGCCTGCTTCGAATCCGTTGAACGCCAGACCCGCGCCCCAGGTGTTGTCCAGCGCCGTCAGCACGCCGCGCTCGCGGCACACCTGCACCAGGTCGGCCAGCGGCGCGAACTCCATCGTCACCGAACCGGGCGTCTCCACCCACACCAGCTTCGTGCGCGAGCCGATGCGTGAGCGCAGGTCGGCCGGGTCCATGGGGTCGTACAGCTGATAGCCGATACCCCAGCGCTTCAGCTCGTTCTCGGCCAGCACCTTGCTGGGGCCGTACACGTTGGCCGGCAGCAGCACCTCGTCGCCGGTGGCCAGCAGCGCGAAGTCGACGTTGGCCACCGCCGCCAGGCCGCTGGGGACCAGCAGGCACTGCAGGCCGCCTTCGAGCGTGGCGATGCGCTCCTCCAGCATGAAAGTAGTGGGCGTGCCGTGCAGCCCGTAGGTGTAGCCCGCCTTCGACTTCCAGTTGCGCGCGCGCACGGCCGCGACGTTGGGGAAGATGACGGTGGAGGCCTTGTACACGCCCGGCTGCGGCGCCGCGAAGCCTGCGGGCGGGACGTACGGGTGGTGGATGAGGTCTGTGGATGCCTTGCTCATGCGCCCGATGGTATCCGCCCGCCCTCAATACGGCGGCGCAAGCCGGCGAAAACCATGCAGCAGCACGACGGCCAGGAAGAACAGGTTGCGCACGGGGATGCCGGGCACGAAGTAGCCGGGGCACGGCTCGCCCTTCGCCAGCGCTTGCGCCAGCCGCTCGATCCAGGCGACGCCGCGCGGCCATTCGACGATGCCTTGCAGCCACGGCTGCGGAATGCCGGCCTTGCCGACCCGTGCGCCGATGATGCCGCCGAGGATGGCCCCGGCGGTGTCGGTGTCGCCGCCGGCCTGGATGATCGCGCGCAGACCGCCCGCGATGTCGTCGGGGTAGCGAAACCACGCCTGCAGCACGCAGGGCACGGTGTGCAGCATGTAGCCCGAGACGCCGCCGTGCGAGCCTATGGCCTCGGCGAAGGCGGCGATCGGCTCTTGCTGCCTGGCCGACTCGGCGGCGCACCGGGCCAGCGCCACGAATTCCGCGGCACCCTCCTTCGCCAGCAGCGCTTCGAGCTCGGCCAGGTATGCGTCGGCGGACACCCGCTTTGCCGTTGCCGCATGGTGCGCAGCGAGCGCCACCGCCAGCGCCCCGTGGAAGGCCTTCGGGTCGGTGTGCGTGAGCCGGGTCGAGCGCCGCACGAACTCCATCAGCTTGGTCTTGTCGCCGCCGTGCACCACGCCAATGATCGGGCTGCGCATCGCCGGTCCGTTGCCCGCGGAAAATACGCCGCTCCGGTGCGGCGGTAAGCCGACGCAGGACTTGACGATGGCGCGCAGCGTCGCGAGCCCGATGCCCGCCGGCAGTCCCGCGAACCACCAGCGCAGCGATGCAGCGAGCCGCCTGCCGAATGCGTCGACGTCGTGGCCTGCCAGCAGCATTGCCCGCGCCGTGAAGCACGCGTGCTCGGTGTCGTCGGATACCATGCCCTTGCCGGGCAGCAGGTGGTGGGACAGCTCGCCGGGGAACACCCTGGCCGCGCGGCGGGCGCTCAGGCCTTCGTACGGCAGCCCGAGCGAGTCGCCGATGGCGGTGCCCAGCAGGCAACCGGCGCAGGCTTTCTCATCCATGCGCGCGATTCTAGGAGCGTTTCGATGCCCAACGGACACGACGACGGCAGCTACCGCTACTCTTTCCCCGTGGGCTTCCCGATCGTGACCTACCCGATCCTCGCGATGCTGGTCGGCTCGAAGTACGGGATGGTGTTCATCGTGATCGCGTTCCTGCTGGCGGTGGTGTTCACGTGGGAGGCGTTCAGCAGGAACGAGTACGAGACCATTCGTGCCAAGGACCCGTCGATGAACGTGGAGACTTGGCGGATGAACTGGATGCTGTTTTTTGCGCTGCCGGGGTATGCGGTCGGGGCGTATGGGTTGATTGCGAAGCTTTGAAACGGCGGGATGCGCTGTGATATCGGTGGGGTGCCTTCGCTGCGCTCGTTACCCCACCCTACCAAACCATGCCTGCGTAGCCTTCGCAGGGTGGGGTCAAAGCGCGAAAGCGCGTACCCCACCATCTGCGCGTGCGTCAGCACGCGCTGCGGGCGGTCAGCGGCCGCGAAGCGGTCCGCCTGCACCGGCCGCAGAGATTTGGCGGGCCGAAGGCGTCGCTCAAATTTTCCATTTCTCGATGAGCTTCTCCGGCCGCATGGCGTCGTAGCCCTCGAAAGGCTGGTGGATCCACGGGTTCGTCGGCAGGTACTCCACCTGGTAGTCCGGCGTGAAGGTCGACAGGCCCTTCGTCCAGATCACCGCACTGCGCATCTCGGTGATCGAGGTGTACTTGGTCTTCAGCAGCTGCACCACCTGCTTCAACGTGTGCCCCGAGTCGGCCAGGTCGTCCACCAGCAGCACCTTGCCCGCCACCTCGCCCTGCGGCGTGGTGATGTAGTGCGCGATGTCCAGGTGCCCCTGCACCGTGCCGGCTTCCGCGCGGTACGAGCTGGTCGACATGATCGCGAGCGGCTTGTCGAAGATGCGCGACAGGATGTCGCCCGGCCGCATGCCGCCGCGCGCCAGGCACAGGATGGTGTCGAACGCCCAACCCGACTGGTGCACCTTGATCGCCAGCTTCTCGATCAGGTTGTGATACTCGTCGTAGCTCACATACAGGTGCTTGCCGTCTTCCGTCAACATCCGCGTGCTCCTCAGCCTGCCAAATAGGGATGGCGTTTCATGATGGTGTGGTCCCGGTCGGGGCTGGTCGAGATGATATCGATGGGCACGCCCGTCACCTGCTCGATGCGCTGCAGGTACAGCCGCGCGCTCACCGGCAGGCGGTCGTACTCGGTGATGCCCACCGTCGACTCGGTCCAGCCTTCCATCGTCTCGTACACCGGCACGCAGCGCGCGATCTCCTCCGCGCCCATCGGCAGGATGTCGGTGTGCTCGCCGTCCAGCTCGTAGCCGGTGCACAGCTTCAGCTCCTTCAGGCCGTCCAGCACGTCGAGTTTGGTGATGCACAGGCCCGACAGGCCGTTGACCTGCGCGCTGCGCTTGAGCAGCGCCGCGTCGAACCAGCCGCAGCGGCGCGAGCGGCCCGTGGTGACGCCCTTTTCCGCGCCCACGGTGGACAGGTGGTAGCCCACGGTGCCCGGCGTCTGCCAGTCCAGCTCGGTGGGGAACGGCCCGCCGCCCACACGCGTGCAGTACGCCTTGGTAATGCCCAGGATGTAGTGCAGCATGCCCGGACCGACGCCTGCGCCCGCCGCGGCGTTGCCCGCCACGCAGTTGCTCGAGGTGACATACGGGTAGGTGCCGTGGTCCACGTCGAGCAGCGTGCCCTGCGCCCCTTCGAACAGCAGGTTGTCGCCGTGCAGGTGCGCGGCATTCAGCTCGCGCGACACGTCGGCCATCATCGGGCGCAGCAGTTCGGCATGGCGCATCGCCTCGTCCAGCATCGCCTGCCCGTCCACCGGTTGCGCACCCAGGTATTTCTCCAGCACGAAGTTGTGCAGGTCCAGCAGTTCCAGCAACTTGCCCGCGAAGCGCTTGGGGTCCTTCAGGTCCTGCACGCGCAGCGCGCGGCGTGCGATCTTGTCTTCGTACGCCGGCCCGATGCCACGGCCGGTGGTGCCGATCTTCTCGGTGCCGCCCTGCTCGCGCCGCGCTTCGCGGGCGATGTCCAGCGCCGCGTGGATCGGCAGGATCAGCGGGCAGGCCTCGCTGATGCGCAGGCGCCCGCGCACCTCCACGCCCGCCTTCTCCAGTCCCTCGATCTCCTCGAACAGCTTGGCGGGCGACAGCACCACGCCGTTGCCGATGTAGCACTTGACGCCGGGGCGCATGATCCCGCTGGGGATCAGGTGCAGCGCCGTCTTCACGCCGTTGATGACCAGCGTGTGGCCGGCGTTGTGGCCGCCCTGGAAGCGCACCACGCCCTGCGCCATCTCGGTCAGCCAGTCGACCAGCTTGCCCTTGCCCTCGTCACCCCACTGGGTGCCGACCACGACCACATTGCGGCCCTTCGTCATCGTCATGGATACGCTTCCCGGAAAGTCTGTGAAATCTACAGCGCGCGCACGACCCAGCGGCCGGCGTCCAGCGCCAGTTCGCGGTCGCAGTGGAACTCGTCCACTTCGCTCTCGTGGCCCGGCATTACGCACACCACCGTCTCGCCGGTTCGGCGCAAGTCTGCCAGCGCGGCGCGCAGCGACGCCGCATCGGGGCCCGCGTCCAGCCACGGCGCGCGGATGGCGGCCTTCAGCGCCGGCCGGCTGGCCACGCCCACCAGTTCCTTCACGTCGAGGCTGAAGCCCACGGCCGGGCGGTTGCGCCCGAATACGGCGCCCACCTCGTCGTAGCGGCCGCCGCGCACCAGCGCGTCGCTGGCGCCCGGCGTGTAGATGCCGAAGCGCGCGCCGCTGTAGTACGAGTAGCCGCGCAGGTCGGCCAGGTCGAAGCTCACCCTGGCGCCTTCGACATGGCCGGCCAGCCACTTCAGCTGCGCCAGCGCATCGCGCACCAGCGCCGTGTCGGGCAGCGCCTTGGCCGCTTCGTCCAGCACCCTGGAGTCGCCGTACAGGCGAACCAGCGCCAGCAGGCCCTGGCGGGAGGCCGGCGGAAAGTCACGTGTGAGTTGGTCGAGCTCGGTGGCGTCCTTGGTAGCCAGCGCCGCATGCACCCGGCCCAGGGCGGCCGGGTCGGCCACCACGCCTGCCAGCAGCGCGCGCACGATGCGCGCATCGGCCAGGTCCACCGTCAGCGGCGCAACCCGCGTCGCCTCCAGGCAGTCCAGCGCGAGCAGCAGCGCCTCGAGGTCGGCTTCGAGCCCGGCATGGCCGTAGATTTCGGCGCCGAACTGCAGCGGTTCGCGCGTCGCATGGGGACGGTCGGGCCGCGTGTGCAGGACGGGGCCGCAATAGCACAGGCGCGTGACGCCCTGGCGATTGAGCAGGTGCGCGTCGATGCGGGCCACCTGCGGCGTCGAGTCGGCGCGCAGGCCCATCATGCGGCCGGACAGCTGGTCGACCAGCTTGAAGGTCTGCAGGTCCAGCGCCTCGCCGGTGCCGGTGAGCAGCGACTCCAGGTGCTCCAGCAGCGGGGGCATCACCAGCTCGTAGCCGTAACCGCGCGCCGTATCCAGCAACACGCGGCGCAGCTCTTCGATGTGGCGGGCCTCGGACGGCAGGACGTCGGCGATGTGATCCGGCAGGACCCAGGCGGACATGGGAAAGGGCGGGCTGTTAAAAACGTGATTGTACCGGCCCTGTGCAGGGTGGGCAGCGGAGCTGCCCACCCTGCGGAATCACGCGAAACCTGCGCCTCAGCGCTTGATGCCGAACGCCCCGAACAGCTGCTCGGTGTTCTTCTGCATCTGCTCCTGCAGCTTCTCGAACGCCTGCTTGGACTGCTCGGCATACGAGCCCATCATCAGCGGGTTCTGGATGTTCATGAACTGCGTCCACATCTCGGGCGTGAAGTTCTTCGACTGCTCGGCCAGCCTGGTCTGCAGGTCGGTCAGCGACTGCACGTTCTTCTCCAGGTACGTGCCCATGAAGCCCTGCATGGCATGGCCGTAGAAGCGGATCAGGTTGGCCAGCGCTGCCTCGCTGAACATCGGCGTGCCGCCCGCTTCCTCTTCCAGGATGATCTGCAGCAGGATGCTGCGCGTGAGGTCGTCGCTGGTCTTGGCGTCGCGCACCACGAAGGGTTCGCTGTCCATCACCAGCTGCTTGACGTCGGCCAAGGTGATGTAGGTGGAGGTGTCCGTGTCGTAGAGCCGGCGGTTCGGGTACTTCTTGATCACGCGCTGCGCCGGTTTGGGCGCCCCGCTGGCTTTCTTGCTCGTCACCACCCAGCCTCCTGCCTTCCTCTATTGCATCGCAGCAGATTCTAGGGAGGCGGCGCTGTGGCCGTGCCTAGGTTTACCCTGAAAGTGCTCCGGCGGGGAAGGACAGGGTGAAGGCCGTGCCTTGCGGCTGCGAGGACTCGACCTCGATGAGCCCGCCGTGGGCCCGCGCGATATGGCGCACGATGAACAGGCCCAGCCCGATGCCGCGAACCCCGCCGCTGTGGTCGCCGCGGACCATCGGCTCGAACAGCACCGGCTTCACCTCGGCCGGGATCTCGGGCCCGAAGTTGTGCACCCGCACGAAGATGCGCCCGTTGCGCCCCGACGTCGTCACGGTGACCGGTGCGCCGGCCCGGCCGTAGCGCACTGCGTTCGCCACCAGGTTGCCCACGGCCTGCGAGATCCGGTCGTGGTCCGCCATGCAGTCGCCGGGGCCGTCCCGCTCGTGGACGATGCAGCTCTCCGGAAAGGCCACGGCCAGCTGCCCGACACTCTCGCCGACGACGGCATGCACGTCGATCGGCTTGGGCAGCATCTTCAGCGCACCCCCCACGCGGGCCTGCGTGAAGTCCAGCAGGTCCGAGATCAGCCGCTCGGCCGTCTCGACCGACCGCGCGACCCTCTCGACCACCGCCTCCTGCCGCTCGTCCAGCCCCATCCTGCGCAGCAGCAGGGCACTCATGCTCACCACCGACAGCGGGTTGCGCAGGTCGTGGCTGACGATGCCCATCATCTGGCCCGCCAGCTGCGCCAGGTCTTCCGCGCGCCGGCGCTGGGCCAGCAGCTCCTGCTCGTACTTGTGCCGGTCGTGCGCCATGAAGACGGCGGCATGCAGCTGCACCGAGCCTTCCCACGGCCGTTCGGCCAGGTTCAGCATCGTCGGCACGGCCTCGCCGTCGCTGCGGCGCATCTCCAGCTTGACCTCGGCCACCGAACCCTGCATGCGCAGCAGCGGTGCCAGGTGGGTCTGGTGGAAGATGCGCCCGCCGATGGTCAGCAGGTCCTGGATGCGCAGCTCGCGCACGGCCTCGGGCGTGTAGCCCAGCCAGCCCAGCAGCGTCGCATTGGCGTGCAGGATGCGCCCGGCGGCATCGGCCACCAGCAGGCCGCACGGCGCCTGTTCGTACAGTTCGGCAGGAGCCGGCAGCCGTTCTTCGGCCAATCGCCCTCCCTCAGTGGGCGGCGAGGAAATCGTCCATCGCCGCCACGCTGGCGCCGGGGGCGCTCAGGTGCGGGCAATGGCCGACGTTCTCGATGATGCGCAGCGTGCAGTCCGGCAGGGTGCGGGCCATGTACTCGCCGACGGCACGCGGGGCGATCACGTCGTCGCTGCACTGGAGGACCAGCGTCGGCGACTTGAGCTTCGGCAGGTCCGCGCGGTGGTCTGACAGGAAGGTCACGCGGGCGAAGTGCTTTGCGATGTCGGGGTCGGTGCGGCAGAAGCTGTTGGTGAGCTCCTGCGCCAGCTGCGGCTGGCCCGGCGCCCCCATGATCACGGGCGCCATGTTGCTCGACCAGCCGAGGTAGTTGCTTTCCATCGTCTCCAGCAGCGACTCGATGTCGCTGCGCTCGAAGCCGCCGAAGTAGTCGCCATCGTTCACATAGCAGGGCGACGGGCCCACCATGACCTGGGAGTGGAACAGGCCGGGCTCAGCCAGGTTGGCCAGCAGGCCAATCATCGCGCTGACCGAATGGCCGACGAAGACCGCCGGTCCGCCGGCCACTTCGCGCAGCACCTCGCACATGTCGCGGGCGTGGCCTTCCAGGGTGGCGTACTTGTCGCGGTCATAGGCACCGAGGTCCGAGCCACCGCTGCCGGTGAGGTCGACCAGGATGACCTGCGCGCGGCCTTCGTAGTGCGGCGCGAGCAGCCGCCACATGTTCTGGTCGCAGCCGAAGCCGTGCACGAACAGCATGGGCCGCCCGGACCCCGATACGTGCACGTTGTTGCGCTTCAGGACGGACATGGTTTTCATTCCCCTCGGACAGATGCGGAATGGCCGAGTATGGGACGAGGCGCCGCCCACGGCTGTAGGCGGCGGCCGAATCTGTCCGGAAATTCGTGCTCAAGCAGGGTTCGGCCGGACGAGCAGCGCCTTCAGGTGTGCGTCGAAGACGGCCGCAACGCCCGCACGATTGAGGTGGTCGCTGTCGAAGTAGAAGCGAGCATCGGGCAGTGCACGGCCGAGGTTGTGCCATTCCACTCCGATCGAGCCGGCCAGCCGTCCGACGGCCTCATCGAACTCATCTTCGCCCGGCAGTTCCGCGGCAAAGGCCGAAGGCATGGGCAGCTTCACGAACACCACTTTCGCGCCGGACCGCCTGGCCAGCGCTGCGATGCCGGCGAGTTGCGCGAAGTAGCGCGCACGCCCGGCCCCCTGCCCGCCTGCCGGATAGAGATACGCGATCCGCTTGCGAACCGCGGACTGCGAGACACGCCAGGTCCGGTCGAACTGGCCTTCGCCCTCCCACATGTCCACCTCGAAGCGCCCGCTGTCGTTGACCTTCGCGAAACCCGTCGCGTAGTTCAGCCAGGCGCGCCAGTCGATGCCCTCCTCCACGACGTACCGCGCGAACTGTGAAGCCAGCTCCAAGCGCCACGGCGTATGCGCCAGCAGCTTCGGGTCGGCGAACCGGTCCTCGTTCCATGCCCTCGACTGGCAGGCAAAGGAGTCGACCACAACCATCACGTTCGCCGTGTGGTGGCGCGCGAGGTAGCGCTCGAGCACCGCACGCTGGTAGAGCGGGCCGGTGCCCTGGGCGGCCAGGTTGATGATCCTGCGTCCGGTCGCCCTTTCCATGACGGTGCCGAAGCCCCCGAAGTCCAGCGGCATGGCGTGCGAGGCGCCGAGGATGACCCAGTCGTGGACTTCGTACGGATTGCTCTCGATCCTGAAGAACGGGTTGGCATGGCCGTTGCGCCAGGCCAGGCGCTCCGCGGCGGCGAAGAGCACGGCGTACAGGAGCAGCCCGAGCAGGACGAACCACGCACTCGCGCGCGCAAAGCTCGGGGCTCTCGTCGGCGTCGCCATGTCAGAACTGCATGTAGATGAACTGGCGGGACTGCCAGTGGCCGAGCACGAGCAGCGCGACGAGGCCCGCGTAGCCGGCCGCCCACCTCAGGGCCACGGGCGCCTTGCGCAGGCGAGCCAGGATCGGTTGCCGCTCGTCCAGGATCTCGACGGCCACCAGGATCGCCACCAGCACCATCCCCAGCTTCTGCTCTGCGCTGAACGGGTAGCGGGCCAGCAGGGCCGGCAGCTCCACGGCCTGGCTGCCGATACGCTGCAGGATGGTCCACGCCTCCTGCAGGGTCTTCGCACGGAAGAACACCCAGCTGGCGAGGATGAGGTGGAAGGTGAGCAGGACCCGCAGCACCAGCCACGGCGTGCTGGCCGACACGCGCGGCCACGCCACGGCCAGGCGCGCCCAGGCCGGCCGTGTGGCGATGCCCGCCCACTGGCAGGCGCCGTTGATCGCGCCCCACGCGAGGAAGGTCCAGCCGACGCCCCAGCCCAATCCTGCGTGCCACAGGCCGCTCACGATGAAGACCAGCATCACGTTGGCGTAGCGCCGCATCGCGCCCGCCTCGCTGCCCCCGAGCGGGATGTACACGTAGTCGCGGAACCATTGCCCCAGCGACACGTGCCAGCGCGACGACCAGAACTCGGCGGTGCTGCGTGACAGGTAGGGCCGGCGGAAGTTCTCGGCGAGCTCGATGCCGAACAGCAGCGATACGCCGATGGCGATGTCCGTGTAGCCCGAGAAGTCGCAGTAGATCTGGAAGGCGAAGAAGTACACCGCCAGCAGCAGGTCGACCGGCGACGCGTAGTTCGCGATGGCGAAGGTCCTGTCCACGAACGGTGCGAGGTTGTCCGCGATGACGACCTTCTTGATGAGGCCCCATCCGATGAGTTGTGCGCCCAGCACCACCTGCTGCGGCGTGGCGCGCAGCGCGCCTCGCGCAAGCTGCGGCAGCAACCGCGTGCCGCGCTCGATCGGCCCCGCGAGGATCTTCGGGAACCAGGCCAGGAGCAGGGCCGCGTCGCGAGCGGGCGCGCTGTCAAGGAGCCCCCGGTTGCGGTCGGCGAGGTAGGCAACGGCGCCGAAGACATAGAAGGAGAAGCCCGCAGGAGCCGCAACGCCGATGCGAGGCCATTGCACGCCGGCCAGGCGAGCGGCTTCCGCCGCCGCGAAGTCGTGGAACTTCAAGGCGGCCAGCGAACCGACCAGCAGCACGATCGCGGCCACGAAGGCCTTGCGCCGCGCACCCGGGGATTCCATCCGGCCCGTGGCCGCATCGGTGAAGAGCACCACGGCCGTGACGGCGCCCAGCCACGCCAGGTTCCAGGGGTCGGCCCACCCGTAGAAAGCGCAGCTCGCGGCGAGCAGCCAGCCGAAGCGCCAGCGCGCCGGCAGCAGCACGAAGCCGGCCACGCAGGCGGCGAGGAACAGGAAGAAGTCGAGGGACGTGAACAGCATGGCCGTGCCCGCCCCTGGGCCTGTTCAGTAGCTCGCGCCGCCCGCGCGAAGCTCCTTCGGGACGTCGTCGATGGGGATCGCGGCGTTGAGCACCAGGTAGTTGGCGAGCGCCTCGCGCTGCGCGGGCGACAGCCGGATCTGGATGTGGCTCGGCTTGTTCATGGTGCCCAGCCACGCTTCCTTCTTGCGGTCCTGCGTGACCACGACGGTGACGATGTGGCAGCCCTGGCACTTCTCGAGCGTCATGTCGCGCCCGTCCATCGGCAGCGCCTTCTCCAACGTGGGCACCGGAGAACCCGGCTTGACGCGGCCGGCCGCAAGCGGCAGGTTGAAGGCCATGTAGTCGGCCAGCGTCTGCCGCTCCTTGTCCGAGAGGCGCGCGGCGGCGGGGAACTGCTGCGAACGCGACTTGAGGATGGCCGCCCACTCGTCACGGGTGTGCCGTTCGGCCAGCAGGGCATTCACGTCGGCAGCCCCTGCGCCCGTGCCGATCACCTTCGCCAGCAGCGTGCGCCCGCCCTGCGGGACGAAGTCGAACACGTCGGCGGGCTGCGCCAGGGCCAGTGCGCCGGCGAGCAAGGCTGCGAGCGCCAGGGCGATTCGGGATGGGGAGTGCATGGTCTTCATTCGGTGTCTCCCGGTCAGAATCGCAGCTCGGGCGGTATGTCCTCCACCCGCATCGGCATGTTGATCTCCCCGTAGCGCGCGAAGTCCTCGCGCTCCTTCGGGGTCATGCGGATGTTGCGGTGGAAGGGCGCCAGGAACATGTTGCGCCAGCGCACGGCCGAGCCCCCCTGCGTCAGGAAGCTCGAGAAGAGCGAGTGGCACGACTGGCAGTGCTCCCACGCCGTATCGCGGCCGTCGCGCGGAAGCCCCGCAGCCCCCTGCCCCGGTGCGAGCGGCATGTGAACCGCCATGTAGGCGGCAAACGTCGCCTGCTCCCGGTCGGCCAGCGCGGGCTTGCGTTCGGCGGCGAGCGCGCGCCACGCGTCCTCGCTGCGTTGCTGGGCCGTGAGCGCGCGCAGCTGCGCGTCGGAGCCGCCCGCCAGGTCCACCAGGATGGCGCGGCCCCCGCGCGGCATGAAGTCGAAGTTGTCGCCGCCCGCGGCCAGCAGTCCCGGTGCAATGGCGAACACCGCGAGCAGCACGACGCCGCGGGGCAGCGCGGTCACGGTGCCTGCCGCGCAGCGGCCTCCGCAAAGGAGAAGACGGGCACGGTCAGGCGCGTGCGGACGCGGCTTTCGTCGAAGCCGTCGCCGCGCAGCAGGTCGAGCACCAGCACCGTGGCGTCGTCGTAGAACTGCTCCCCGCAGCGCCGGCAGGTGAGCGCCGGAATGTCCTCCACGACGACCAGCCTTTCGTCGTGCCAGAAGGCAGAGGACACCCGGCCCGGGTGGACTTCGTCTGCACCGCACTGGGTGCAACGGGCGATGGATGCCTGCATCGTGCCCCTCCCTCAGCCCACGAGCTTCTTCGCCGCGGCGACGATGTGGTCCGCGTTCGGGCGCATCCACAGGAACATCTCGGGCGACGCCGGGGGCGGCGCGTCGGGGAAAGCCACGCGCTTGAAGCGCGCGCCCGTCACGTTCTCCGCCACGCGCGCGACCACCTCGGCACCCGGGCTCAGCGTGTAGTAGCCCTGGTCCACGGCCAGCAGGCGCCTGGTCTTGCGCACCGAATTGACGAGCGTCTCGGTGTCCATCGGCTTGATGCTGCGCAGGTCGATGACCTCCACGCTCATGCCCTGGCCCTTCAGCTTCTCGGCTGCATCCAGTATCTCTGGCATGCCGCCGCCGGAACCCACGATCGTGATGTCGCGCCCCACCTGGCGCACGGCGGCCTTGCCGAGCGGCACCGTGTACTGCTCGTCGGGCACTTCCTCCATGAGCTCGCGCAGGCCTGCCGGGTACAGGTACACGACCGGGTCGGGGTCGCGCAGGGCGGAAACCATCATGCCCTTGGCGTCATACGGCGTGGACGGGACGACCGTCTTCACGCCGGGGATGTGCGCGTAGTAGGTGTCGATCTCGTAGTCCGAGTGCTGCCCGGCAAAGCCCGGCGTCTGCCCCGTCATCTCGAGGATGAAGACGATGGGCATGCTGGCGCGGCCGCCCGTCATGTGCCGCAGCTTGCCCGCGTGGTTCTGGATCACCTGGAAGCACATGCAGTTGCCCTGGTAGGGGATGTACGTGACGGCTTTCGAGCCGGCCAGGCCCGCGCCCAGCACGGCCGACGCCATCCAGTTCTCGTCGATGCCGGTGTTCAGCACGCGGTTGCGCGTGAACTCGGTCTCCAGGTTGATCACCGGCTTGCCGGGGTTGGCGGACACAGGCGGCGTGAGTTCGAACAGCCAAAGCATGTTCTTGTCCTGCCGCATCTCGTATTGGACGGCCTCGAGGACCGAATACATCCAGCTCTTGCGTGCCATGAGATATCTCCTGCGTGTTCGTTGGGGCGCTCAGCCGAACTGGCGCGGTGTCACCGTGCCGGCGACGAAGACGTTCTTCAGGCCGTCCTCGGGCTTGCAGTTGGGCTGCGCCGCAGCCCACTGGAAGGCCTCGATGGCTTCCTGCTTCGCGGCGGCCTCGATCTGGTCGGCGCGCGCGCGGTCGAGCACGCCCCAGCTGATCAGCGTGTCGCGCGAGATGTTGACCGGGTCGCGCTGCATCCACGCGCGCACCTCGCGTTCGGGGCGGAACGACGTGATCGCGAGCGGGTCGTAGCCGAAGGCGCCGAGCTCACCGGCCTTCACGCCCGGGGCGCCCCAGTGGTTGTAGTAGCGGTAGGTCTTCGCCTCGATCAGCGTCGGGCCCTGCCCGGCTCGCGCGCGGTCCACGGCAGTCTTGGCGGCGTTGTAGACCTGGAACACGTCCTGGCCGTCGACGACCACGCCGGGGATGCCGTATGGCACGGCGAACTCGGCGATGTCCTTCATCGGGCACGAGTACGAGTAGTGCGCGTACTGGTGGTAGAGGTTGTTCTCCAGCACGTAGATGAACGGCAGCTTCAGCATCGCCGAGTTGTTCAGCGCGCTGTGGAAGTGCGGGGTGGCATAGGTGCCGTCGCCGCCGAAGTTCACCACCACCTGCTTGCTGCCGCGGGCCTTGATCGCCAGCGCCGAGCCGGTGGCAATCACCGGCCCGGGGCCGATCATGCCGTCGGCGCCGATGAACCCGATCGAGGGATCGGACAGGTGCATCTCGCCTGCGTAGCCGCCGTTGATGCCGGTCGCCTTGAACTCGTTCTCGGCGGCCATCTTCTTCATGTCGATGCCCTTGGCGATCGCATGGCCCGTCGGCCGGTGGGTGCTGTAGACGAGGTCGGCCTGGAGCACGCCGCCCGAGTTGACCAGCGCGGCGCACACGCCCGCGGCCACGGCCTCCTGGCCCGCGTAGAAGTGGTTGTAGCCCCGGTAGTTCGGGTCGGCCGCCATCTTGTCGGCCATGGTCCGCTCGTGCCAGCGGATGCGCACGATGGTGCGGTACATGTCCACCAGCTTGTCGTTGGGGAGGTCCTTGGCCCAGTAGCCGCTCTCGCCCGCGGCATGTGCCGCGCGGCTGGCGAGCGAGATGGCCGCCCCGGCGGCCGCTGCGCCGGCCAGGAAGGACCTGCGTCCCATGGTCAACCCCGTGCGGGGCGCTTCGACTTCCGCGGCGTGCCGGCTGGCGGCCGCACTGTCCACATCTGCCATGTCGATCTCCAAGAGTGGTCAGTCCACACTAGGTCGGCCGCAGCGAGGGAAGGTTGATGGCGCGCAAGGTCCGTGACGGCAGGCGCAGGGACGCAGCACGGGGCCGCGCCGCAGGCGCCGCCCCAGGGTGCTTTCGGTGCAAGGAAAGATTGGTAGGCGCGATTGGACTCGAACCAACGACCCCCACCATGTCAAGGTGGTGCTCTAACCAGCTGAGCTACGCGCCTGGGTGTTGAGCCCATGATTATAGCAGCATGCACCAGGCACTACCGCCGCCGCGCATTCCGCACGCCCGATACCTCGGCCACCATGGTCAGCACCTTGCCGAGCCGCGCCGAGTCGGCCACTTCCACCGTGAACATCATCCAGGCAGTGCCCTTGACCGACTGCGTCTGCACGCCCACCACGTTCATGCGCTCCTTGGTGAACACTTCGGAGATGTCGCGCAGCAGGCCCTGGCGGTCGGCCGCTTCGACGGAGACGTCGACCGGGTAGACCGAGCCCCCTTCGGACTTGGGCAGGCCCCAGTCGACTTCGATCACCCGTTCGCCCGAGCGCGCCGCCATCTCGCGGAAGTTCGAGCAGGTCTTGCGGTGGATGGTCACACCCTTGCCGCGCGTGACGA
This sequence comes from Burkholderiales bacterium, assembly GCA_016213325.1. Taxonomy (GTDB): domain Bacteria; phylum Pseudomonadota; class Gammaproteobacteria; order Burkholderiales; family Burkholderiaceae_C; genus Ramlibacter. The sequence continues at coordinate 81,396 of JACRAY010000014.1, forward strand.
AGCCGCTGATGGCATCGGGCGGCGCCGGCTTGCAGCACTTGGCCAGCTGAGTCATGAGCGAGTCGACGCCCACCACCAGCACGCCGCCCTTGCCGCCCTTGTCGGCGCGCGGCTTCTTCAGCAGCACCTCGTCGTGCGCGGGCGCCGGCGCCACCGGGTGCAGCACGGCTTCGATGTTGCGCAGCGAGAACTCGTCCTTGCCGACCACGGCGAACAGGTCCTCCGCGGACTTGAACCCGAGCTGCGCGGCCAGGTCTTCCAGCTTGACCGCCGTCTTGCCTTCGCGCTGCAGCAGCTTTTCGACGTGTTCGCGGCCGCGAGCGACGGTCTCGTGCTTCTGCTGCTCGTTGAACCAGGCCCGCACCTTGGCCTTGGCGCGGTGGCTGGCCAGGAAGCCCAGGTCGGCGTTCAGCCAGTCGCGCGACGGGCCGCCCTCTTTCGTGGCGACCACTTCCACAGTCTGCCCGTTATGAAGCGGCGTGTTCAGGGGCACCATCGCACCGTCCACGCGGGCGCCGCGGCAGCGGTGGCCCAGGTCGGTATGGACCGAATAGGCAAAGTCCACCGGCGTCGCGCCCTGCGGCAGTTCCACGATCGAAGCCTGCGGCGTCAGCACGTAAATCCGGTCCTCGAACAGGCCGGGCGCATCGCCCGCCAGGTCGCGTTCCCACGCCAGCAGTTGCCTGAGCACCGCGATCTTCGCGTCGTAGCTGCCGCTGGCCGACACCCCGCTGTAGCCCTTGGTGCCGGCCTCCTTGTAGGCCCAGTGCGCCGCCACGCCATGCTCGGCATGCTCGTGCATCGCCTGGGTGCGGATCTGGATCTCGATGGCGCGGCCGGCATCGTCGCGCACCACCGTGTGCAGCGACTGGTAGCCGTTGGCCTTGGGCTTGGCGATGTAGTCGTCGAACTCCTCGATGATGGGCGAGAACTTGGAATGCACCCAGGCCAGCGCCGCGTAGCAGTCCTTCACCTCGGGCACGATCACGCGCAGCGCGCGGATGTCGAACACGTGCTCGAAGTCCACCGACTTGCCCCGCATCTTCTTGACGATGCTGAAGATGTGCTTGGGACGGCCCTGCACTTCGGCTGACACGCCCTGCGACTTGAGCTCGGCCTGCAGCCGGCGGCGCATCTCCTCGACGTATTCCTCGCGCTCGACGCGCTTCTCGTCCAGCAGCTTCGCCGTGAGCCGGTAGGTTTCGGGCTCGAGGAAGCGGAACGCCAGGTCTTCCATCTCCCACTTCATCTGCCAGATGCCCAGCCGGTTGGCCAGCGGCGCAAAGACATGCAGCGACTCGCGCGCCACGCTGGGCGGGCACGGTTTCTTGGTGGCGGCGTAGAAGCGCAGCGTCTGCAGGCGGGAGGCCAGGCGCAGCAGCACCACGCGCAGGTCGCGCGAGAAGGCCAGCAGCATCTTGCGCACGTTCTCGGTCTGCACCTGCGGGCTCAGCGCCAATTGCGCCGCGTCGTCCGCGTCGCGGGCCTGCTGCTGCACGCGCACCAGCTTGGTGGTCTCGATCGCCAGTGCCGCATAGCTTTCACCGAACGCCTTGGCGATCACCTCCTGCGGCTTGTTCAGGTGCGGGGCCGCGTACACCAGGTAGCTGGCCGCCTGCATCGCCTCGGAGCCGCCCAATCCCTTCAGGATGGCGGCCACCGCGTCGGCATGGGCCAGCGTGTTCTCGCCGGTGTCCAGCGTCTCGGTCGCGATGAACGGCTCGGCGAAGGCGCGGGCGCGCGCCAGCGCATGCGCCTGCTGCGGCAGCGTGTGCTCGGTGGCCGCGATCAGTTCCGGAAGGGCTTGCTCAACCTGTTCCGCCGAATGGCTTTTCATCTTCGGATTGTTCTTCGAACAGGAAGGAGGCGACTGCCTCCACCTGGTTGTCTGCGACGAATGTGGGGGCATGCCCCACGCCTTCAAATTCCACCAGCCGCGCCTTCGGTCCGCGGCGCGTCATTTCCAGCGCGGTCTCGCGCGACAGCAGGTCGGATTGCGCGCCGCGGGTGACGAGCGTTTCGGCCTTGATGTTGTCGTAAGCCTGCCAGAGCGCCGCCTGTCCCTGCGCCGCCGATTCCTCGGTGATCGTGCGGAACGGCACCGCGATGGCCGGGTCGTAGTGGATCGTGAAACCGCCTTCGGGCAGCGGCCGCACCATGTGCTGCGACAGCGCCAGCCACTCGGCGGGCGTGTGCGGGCCGAAGCTCGCGGAAATCGCCCACATGGCGTCGGCCGCCTGCTGCACCGAGTCGAAGCGGCCCGTGTTGCCGATGTAGGTGCCGATGCGCGCGATCGCCTGCCACTGGATCACCGGGCCCACGTCGTTGAGCACCATGCGCCGCACCGGCGCCGGCAGCGGCAGGTTCGGCGTGCCGGCCACGCCCATGCCGATGACGCCGCCCATGCTGGTGCCGACCCAGTCGAGCGTGCGGATGGGCGCGCGCTGGTGCAAGGCGCCCAGCATGTGCAGCATGTCGGACACATAGGTGGGCACGACGTAGCCCTGGGGGTCGGCCAGCCAGTCGCTCTTGCCGCGGCCCACCACGTCGGGACATACCACCCTGAGCGGGCCGGGCGCGCGTCGGAGGAAGGCCTGCGCCAGCACGTCGAAGTCGCGCCCCTGCCGGGCCAGGCCATGGACGCAAGCCACGACGTGGGCCGCATCGGCATCGCCCCATTCCCACCAGGCCATGCGGTGGCCCTGGCCAGCGTCGGGGCAGGATACGTAGTTCAGCGTAGGTACTGTCATGGCCTTGAAAACGTCCCATACTTTCAGGTTCACTGCCATCCTACCAATTCGACGGAGATATCCATGCTGCAAGGCAAGACCGCCCTCGTCACAGGCTCCACCAGCGGCATCGGGCTGGGCATCGCGAAGGCGCTGGCCCGCCGGGGTGCCAACATCGTGCTCAACGGCTTCGGCGACGTGGAAGCACCGAAGGCCGAAGTGGCCGCACTGGGCGCGAAGGTGGCCTACCACGGCGCCGACATGAGCAAGGTGGCCGACATCGAGGACATGATGAAGTACGCGGCCGCGCAGTTCGGCCAGGTCGACGTGCTGGTGAACAATGCCGGCATCCAGCACGTGGCGCCCATCGAGGACTTCCCGCCCGAGAGGTGGGACGCGGTCATCGCCATCAACCTGTCGAGCGCCTTCCATGCCACGCGCCTCGCGCTGCCGGCGATGAAGGCCGCCAACTGGGGCCGGATCATCAACGTCGCCTCGGTGCATGGCCTGGTGGCGTCGGCGCAGAAGTCGGCCTATGTCGCGGCCAAGCACGGGATCGTGGGCCTGACAAAAGTGACGGCCCTGGAGAACGCCACCACCGGCATCACCTGCAACGCAATTTGCCCGGGCTGGGTGCTGACCCCGCTGGTGCAGAAGCAGGTCGACGCGAAGGCAGCGGCCATGGGCCTGTCCAACGAAGAAGCCAAGAAGCAGCTCCTGGCCGAGAAAGAGCCTTCGCTGCAATTCACCACGCCCGAAGAGCTGGGCGAGCTGGCCGTGTTCTTCTGCTCGGCCGCCGCCAACAACGTGCGCGGCGTGGCGTGGAACATGGACGGCGGCTGGGCAGCGCAATGACAGCTGGTGGGCAGCAGAGCTGCCCACCACGCTCACTCGCCGAGTTTCAGCTCGTAGGTGTGCGTCTGCTCGAAACGCGCATCCGCCAGGTCGTAGTCCCACCGCTCCGCCGTGCAGGTGCGCCGCTCGCCCGCCGGCGGCACCACCCAGCGCAGCAGGTTGACCGAATTGGGTGAGCCATGGCGCACGCGGTGCGACAAGGCGGTGCCGGCCTGGATGCAGTACAGCGGCCGCCTGGTGAGCGCCCGCGCACAGAGGTCGCTCACGAAGGGCAAGTGGATGTGCCCGCCCAGCACGAGGTCGGCCCCTGCTTCGGCCCAGGCACGCACGGCCGCTTCGCCGCCGCGCAGCCGGTCCTTCTCGTCCTCGGGCCGCATCACGCAAGCCGGCTGGTGCGTGACCACCACCCGCAGCCTGTTGCGCGACGCCTTGCCCAGCAGGCGCACCACCCGGTCGACCTGCGCGCGCGACACCTCGCCGTGCTTGTGCCGCTCGGGCCGCGTGGTGTTCACGCCCACCAGCAGCACGTCGTGCAGTTCCAGCACCGGTTCGAGGTCGTCGCCGAAGGCCTGCTTGTAGCCCGCATACGGCGCAAATACGCGGGCAAACAGGTTGAACAGCGGTATGTCGTGGTTGCCGGGCAAGGCGAGCCACCGCGCCACGCCCAGCGAGTCGCAGAATGCCCGCGCCGCGGCAAACTGCCGGTGCCTCGCACGCTGCGTGATGTCGCCGCTCAGCACCACCGCGTCGGGCCGGTGCTGCTCCACCAGCGCACGCAACGCATCCGAGACCCGCACCTCCTCGGTGCCGAAGTGCGTGTCCGAGATGTGCAGCAAAACGCTCATCGCGGCACCATCAGCACCAGCGGCCGCGGCGACACGGTGAAGCGCAGCGGCAACTGCATCCACTGCACCTCACCGTCGGTAGCCACCTTCAGGCGCCGTGCAGAACGTGTCGTCAATGCCAGCGACCGCAGCATGCGGCACTCGATCTCCTCGGACTCGCCGAGCCGGCCGGTCAGCGCGTCCCACGCAAGTTGCAGCCGCCCGCCAACCTGCATGGGGCGCGAGATCACCGCGGCCAGTTGCCCCCGGCCCACGTCGTCCACGCTCGCGTCGGCTATGCCCACGGCTGCCAGTTGCGAGCGGTTGTTGCAGACGAAGACGCTGGGCGTGCGCATGCGCTGCAGTTCGCCGTCGAGTTCCATCTCCAGCCGCATGTCCCAGCGCCACTGCAGCAGGCTCTGCAAGCTGGCCGCCAGCGCGATCCAGCGCCGGCGCCGCCCCAGCTGCTCCTTGCGCGTTTCGCGGTCCTCCAGCAGCTTGGGATACAGGCCAACCGCGGCATTCGCGAGGAACACGCGCTGGTTCACCAGCCCGACCTGCACCGGCTCGGGCCGGGCCGATTCGATGGCGCGCACGGCCTCGGCCGGGTCCAGCGGGATGCCATGGTCACGGGCGAACAGGTTGAACGTGCCCTGGGGCACCACCGCGAGTGGACAACGGTGCTGCAGCGCAGCCTGCGCCGCACAATTCACGGTGCCGTCACCACCGGCCGCCACCAGCACGCCGCCACTGGCTGCTGCCCATTGCGCGCCGAGCTGGCACGACACCAGCACGCCACCGGCGCCGACCGGAATGAACCGGTGCCGGCGGCCCAGGCTCGCCAGCGCCTGTTCGACCACGGCGCGCTTTTCGCCCGACTCGGACGGACCCGAACCCGGGTTCTGCACGACAAACCATTCGGCGTCGGCCAGGCGGTGCGCAATGGCCTCGGGAACGGTCGGGGGTGCGGACATCCGGACACCATAGGTGCCCGGCCATGGCGCGGCTGTCGGAAGCGGGCTAACGCAGCTGTACGGAACCCGACACCGTGACCGTCACGGCGGCCTTGCCGGCTTCCACCGGCACCTGCGAAGCCGCTGGCATCTCGGCAGCAGCAGCGCGCGCCATCATCGGCCGCACGAAGCCGGGTTCGTTGGCCTGCACGCTCACCTCGCGCAGCGTGTAGCCGGTGAACCCGAATCCCTTGGTCAGCTCGGCGGCCTTGGCGCGAAACCGCGAGATGGCGATGTCCTGTGCTTCGGTCTCGACCTTGGCCCTCTGCTCACGGCTGAGCCCGAAGCTCGAGCCCGACACCGTCATGGTCGCGATCTTCCCCGCGGTCTGGCTGATGCGCCCGAAGTCGCGGCCCTCCAGCACCAGCTCGGCCGTCCCCTGCCAGCTGGCGATGCGGCCATCGCGGTTGTGGCGGGGATAGAGCGCGAAGTTGCCGGTGCGAACATCCAGTTGCCCCGGCGCTGCGTTCTTCTTCGCCTCGGCCAGGGCCGCTTCCAGCGCCGATTTCAGTTGCGCCTGCACCTGGGCGGCGTCCTGGCCTTCCTTGGTGGTGCTGAGCTGCAGCACGAGCAGGTCCTGCGTGACCTCGACCGTGCCGTTGGCGCTGAGTTGCAGCACGTTCTGGGGCGGGGGCGTCTGGGCAAATGCGGCGGTCGCGCCAAGCGCGAGCAGCCAGGCGGCGGCTTTGTTCTTCATGCTACCAATGTTGCCAGCTGCGAGGATGTCGTGCGCGAATTGGGGTCAGGGCCGGCGCGCCTTCACCGGCACCACCACTGGCTGCGCGAGCTGTTGCCGCAGCACGGCGCGCTCCTCGGCCGACAACTGGCGCGGGTAGCTGCCCGGGGGCGGCGGTGCGGGCTGCTTCAACATCGAGCGCAAGTCGGCCTGGGACGGCTGCTGCGAAGCCGATGCGGGCAAGGCTGCGCCGATGGTGAGGGCGACGGTGAACAGGGAGGCGATGGGCCGTTGGAACTGCATGGTTCGCATTGAACGCCAAGGACCGCGTAACGTTCACCAGCCCGTCCGTGAACACACGGCCGATGGGGCAACATCTGTAACATAGTGTCATGGCCTTGGGAAAAACCCGCACGGCAGAGGAAAAAGGGCTTCAGAATCGGCTCTGTTACAAATAGGCCCTGGAGCACCATGACCCAAACAGCAGCCCGCACCGACAAGATCCTCGTAGTCGATGATGACGCGCGCATCCGCGACCTGTTGCGCCGTTACCTCACGCAGGAAGGCTTCGAAGTGATCCTGGCGGAAGACGGCAAGGCACTGAACCGCCTGATGCTGCGCGAAACCGCCGACCTGATCGTCCTGGACCTCATGATGCCGGGCGAGGACGGCCTGTCGATCTGCCGGCGCCTGCGCGCCGCCAACGACCGCACACCGATCATCATGCTGACCGCCAAGGGCGAGGACGTGGACCGGATCGTCGGGCTGGAAGTCGGCGCCGACGACTACCTCGGCAAGCCCTTCAACCCGCGCGAATTGCTGGCCCGCGTGCATGCGGTGCTGCGCCGCCGGCCCGCGCAGGAAGCACCGGGCGCGCCGTCGAGCGACAACGAAGTGGTGAGCTTCGGCCCCTTCCAGTTCGACCTGGGCGCGCGCACGCTGCGCAAGAACGGCGAGGAACTGCCGCTCACCACCGGCGAATTCGCCATGCTGAAGGCGCTCGTGCGCCACCCGCGCCAGCCGCTGTCGCGCGAGAAGCTGGCGCAGCTGGCCCGCGGCCGTGAATTCGAGCCTTTCGACCGCAGCCTCGACGTGCAGGTGTCGCGCCTGCGCAAACTGATCGAGGCAGATCCCGCATCGCCGAGATACATCCAGACCGTATGGGGTGTCGGGTACGTGTTCGTTCCCGATGGGGCAGGCTAAACTGCGGGAATGATCCGCGGCGTCACCAAAGGTCTCGACGTCACAGGCCCGGCACCGCTCGAAACAGCGCCTGCGCCGCTGGACATGCGCCCGCGCCTGGGGCTCTCGCTCTTCTGGCGCACCTTCTTCCTGCTGTCGCTGCTGCTCATAGGCTCCATCGTCGCGTGGCTGCAGACGTTTCGCGCGCTGGAGTTCGAACCGCGCGCGGTGCAGACGGCGCAGCAGATCGCGTCGCTGGTCAATTTGAGCCGGGCCGCGCTGGTCCACTCCGACCCCATCGCGCGCGTCTCGCTGATCAAGACACTGGCCGACCAGGAAGGCGTGCGCATCGTGCCGCGCGAGCCCACCGACACCTATGCGCCGCTGGCGGGCAGCGCGATGGACCAGCGCATCGTCGATGAACTGGTCAACCGGCTCGGCGCCGGCACGGTCATGGGCAGCGCGGTCAACAACGAGCAGGGCCTGTGGATCGGCTTCAAGATCGAGCCCGACCAGTACTGGATGCTGATGGACAAGACCCGCTTTTCGCAGGTGGGCGGGCGCACCTGGCTGGTGTGGCTGATCACGGCGGCGGGCCTGTCGCTGGCGGGCGCTGCGGTCATTGCGCGGCTGATCAACCGGCCGCTCAAGCAACTGTCGTTCGCAGCCAGCCGGGTGCGCGACGGCGACTTCGACGCGAGCCGGCTCGACGAGAAGGTGGCCACCAGCGAAATCCGCGAGGTGAACATCGGGTTCAACCGCATGGCGCAGCAGCTCGCCAAGATCGAGCAGGACCGGGCGGTGATGCTGGCCGGCATCTCGCACGACCTGCGCACGCCGCTGGCGCGCCTGCGCCTGGAAACCGAGATGAGCGTGGCCGACGCCGACGCGCGCGAGCACATGGCCGCCGACATCGACCAGCTCGACGCCATCATCGACAAGTTCCTCGACTATGCGCGGCCCGACCACGCCGAGCTGCGGCCGGTGAAGCTGAACGACGTGATCGAGGCCTGCATCTACGCGATCCAGGACCATGGCGACATCCGCATCAACCTCGACGTGGCGCCCAACCTCTACGTGCTGGCCGACGAAGTGGAACTGGCCCGCGTGGTGTCCAACCTGCTGGAGAACGCGCGCCGTTACGGCAAGACGCCCGAGACCGGCATCGCGGTGGTCGACGTCGCGGCCAAGTCACGCAATGAATGGGTGCTGCTGAAGGTGCGCGACCACGGCATGGGCGTGTCGGCCGAGGCGCTGCCCAACCTCGTCAAGCCGTTCTTCCGCGGCGACGCGGCGCGCACCGCAGCCACCGGCGCGGGGCTGGGCCTCGCCATCGTCGACAAGACGGTGCAGCGCATGGGCGGCATCTTTGCCTTGGCCAACACCACTACGGGTGGCCTGGCGGCGCACATCAAGCTGCAGAAGCCGAAGGCGCTGGACGAAGGCGGCGGCGTGCTGGCAGCAGAGCCGCAGCGGACCGAGGCGGAAGCGGCGGGTTGAGGGGCTGGGGTGTTACGTAGGCTGGGGTAACACCCCAGCCAGCAACAGCACCACAGCGCGAGCCTCGATCGCGTGCCCCTGCCCTACCGGCCCCAACTTCTCGGCCGTCTTGGCTTTCACGTTCACCTGTGAAGGCTGAAGCCCCAAGGCGAGCGAGATGCGTGCACGCATAGCCTCGATATGCGGCGCCAGCTTCGGCGCCTGTGCAATCACGGTGCTGTCGACGTTGGCAACCTGCCAGCCTCCTGCACGCACGCGCGATGCGGCCTCAGCCAGCAGCGCGACCGAATCCGCGCCCTCGAAGCGCTCGTCCGTATCCGGAAAATGCCTGCCGATATCCCCAAGCCCGGCAGCACCCAGCAGTGCATCGGTGATCGCATGGCACAAGGCATCGGCATCGGAATGCCCCAGGAGCCCCCGCTCGAAGGGAATCTCCACACCGCCCAGCACCAGCTTGCGGCCGGGCACCAGCGCGTGGACGTCCCAGCCTTCGCCGATGCGAAAGTTCATCTCGCGCGGCCCTTGAGCACCGCCTCGGCCATCGCGAAGTCTTCGGGATACGTGACCTTGAAGTTGGTGGCGCCCGAGGGCACCAGCATCGGCTTCAGGCCCATCGCCTCGATGGCCCCGGCTTCGTCGGTGACGGCGTCACCGGCGTTCTCCAGCGCCTGGCGCAGCATGCCCAGGCGGAACATCTGCGGCGTCTGCGCGAGCCACTTGTCTTCACGGGGCAGCGTGGCCTGCACGCGCCCTTCGGCCTCGACCTTCAGCGTGTCGGCCAGCGGATGGGCCAGCAGGCCGCCCACCTCGTCCTTCTCGCAGGCATCGATGAGGCGATTGACCAGGTCGGGCGTGATGAGGCAGCGCGCCGCATCGTGCACGAGCACCCAGTCGCCATCGACGGCGCCGGCACGGCGCAGTTCGCGCAGGCCGTTGGCCACGCTGGCTGCGCGCGTGGCGCCGCCGCAGGGCACGACGAGTGCCGAGGTGGTGGGGTTGCGCTCGAAGAAGCCGTCGGTGGGGGCCACCACCACCAGCGTGCGGGCGATGCGCTGCACGGCCGCGAAAGCCGCCAGCGTGTGCCAGACCATGGGCTGGCCGGCGACGCGTTCGTATTGCTTGGGCCCGGCCGTGCCTGCGCGGCTGCCGTTGCCGGCGCACGGAATCAGGGCGAAACAGCGGGGATTGGCTGGGTTGTCGTTCATGGCTGTCATCTCATTCTAGAATCGTGCCACACCCCGGGAGGTTGACACCATCCGGGGTGTTGTGCATTTATTTCATGGAATTGCCCAAGCTCACTCCCGGCAAGCGACATGCCCTGCCCCGCCCCGTGGGCTCTGCGGACGCCCTGCTGCTCGCGCGGCTGGCTGCGCGCGAGCGCAAGGACGGCCGCATCACGGCCATCGTCACGGCCGACGCCACGGACGCGCAGCGGCTGATCGATGAACTTTCGTTCTTCGACCCCGACTTGCGCTGCTGCCTTTTCCCTGACTGGGAGACGCTGCCGTACGACCAGTTCTCGCCGCACCAGGACCTGATCAGCGAGCGCCTGGCCACGCTGTGGCGCATCCTGCAGCGCGATGCCGACGTGGTGGTGGTGCCGGCCAGCACGGCCTTGTACCGCGTGGCGCCGCCGGCCTTCCTGGCAGGCTATACCTTCCACTTCCAGGTCAGGCAGAAGCTCGACGAGACCCGCCTGAAGGCCCAGCTGACATTGGCGGGCTACAACCATGTCACGCAGGTGGTCAGCCCCGGCGAGTACGCGGTGCGCGGCGGCCTGATCGACCTGTTCCCGATGGGCTCGCAGGTGCCCTTCCGCGTGGACCTGTTCGACGACGAGGTCGACTCCATCCGCACCTTCGACCCCGACTCGCAGCGCAGCCTGTTCCCGGTGCCCGAAGTGCGGCTGCTGCCCGGGCGCGAATTCCCCATGGACGAAGAGGCGCGCGCACGTTTTCGCAGCCGCTGGCGCGAACTGCTGGAAGGCGACCCCACGCGCAGCCGCATCTACAAGGACATGGGCAACGGCGTCGCGACCGCCGGCATCGAGTACTACCTGCCGCTGTTCTTCGAGCAGACGGCGACGGTGTTCGACTATTGCGGCAGGGACGCCGCACTGGTGCTGCACGGCGACCTGGAGCCCGCGTTCCAGCGCTTCTGGCAGGACACACGCGACCGCTACAAGCTGGTGCAAGGCGACCCCGAGCGGCCGGTGCTGCCGCCGGAGGCGCTGTTCCTGTCGTCCGAGCAGTTCTACACGCGCGCCAACGAGCATGCGCAGTTGGCGGTGCGGCCGGCAAGCTGGGGTTCCACCCCAGCCTACGACGCCAACGAACATGCGCAACAAGACACGGCCACGGAATATGCCGAGTTCGACCGCTTGCCCGGACTCGCCGTCGTGCGTGGGGCGGACGAGCCGCTGCAAAGGTTCAAGGACTACGTCGCATCGACGAAAGGCCGCGTGCTGGTGCTCGCCGAAAGCATGGGCCGCCGCGAGAGCCTGCTCGACTTCCTGCGCGCCAGCCACGTGGTGCCGCCGGCCTTCGACACGCTGGAAGAGTTCCGCGCCGGCGACGAGAAGCTGGGCATAACCACCGCCGCGCTGGCGGCCGGCTTCCGCTGGGTCGAGGAAGACATCGCGTTCGTCACCGAGACCGAGCTCTTTGCCGCCGGCCCCACAACCCGCCGCCGCAAGAAGCAGGAGCAGGTGAGCGACGTCGAAGCGCTCATCAAGGACCTGTCGGAGCTGAACGTCGGCGACCCGGTGGTGCATGCGGCGCACGGCATCGGCCGCTACAAGGGCCTGGTCAACATGGACCTGGGCCAGGGGAGCACCGAGTTCCTGCACCTCGAATACGCGGACAAGGCCACGCTGTACGTGCCGGTGAGCCAGCTGCACGTGATCAGCCGCTACACCGGCGTCAGCGCCGAGGAAGCACCCCTGCACAAACTCGGCTCGGGCCAGTGGGAAAAGGCCAGGCGCAAGGCGGCGCAGCAGGTGCGCGACACGGCAGCCGAACTGCTCAACATCTACGCGCGCCGCGCGGCGCGGGAGGGCCACGCCTTCCGCTTTGCGCCGCAGGACTACGAGGCGTTCGCCAACGACTTCGGCTTCGAGGAGACGCCGGACCAGAACGCGGCCATCCACGCCGTGATCCAGGACATGATCTCGCCCCGCCCCATGGACCGCCTGGTGTGCGGCGACGTCGGCTTCGGCAAGACCGAGGTGGCGCTGCGCGCGGCGTTCGTGGCAGTGACCGGCGGCAAGCAGGTCGCCTTTCTCGCACCCACCACGCTGCTCGCGGAGCAGCACTTCCAGACGCTGTCGGACCGCTTCGGCAAGTGGCCGGTGAAGGTGGCCGAGGTCTCGCGCTTCCGGTCCGGCAAGGAAGTGGCGGCCACGTTGAAGGGCCTGGCCGACGGCAGCGTGGACATCGTGGTGGGCACGCACAAGCTGCTGTCCGAAGCGACCAAGTTCCAGAACCTGGGCCTGCTGATCATCGACGAGGAACACCGCTTCGGCGTGCGCCACAAGGAGGCGATGAAGGCGATGCGTGCCGAGGTCGACGTGCTGACGCTCACCGCCACGCCGATCCCGCGCACGCTGGGCATGGCGCTGGAGGGCCTGCGCGACCTGTCGGTGATAGCGACGGCGCCGCAGCGGCGGCTGGCCATCAAGACCTTCGTGCGCAACGAGGGCCACGGCGTGATCCGCGAGGCCGTGCTGCGCGAACTCAAGCGCGGCGGGCAGGTCTACTTCCTGCACAACGAGGTCGAGACCATCCAGAACCGGCGCGAAGTACTCGAGCGGCTGCTCCCCGAAGCGCGCATCGCGGTGGCGCACGGCCAGATGCCCGAGCGCGAACTGGAGCGCGTGATGCGCGACTTCATCGCGCAGCGCTACAACGTGCTGCTGTGCTCGACGATCATCGAGACCGGCATCGACGTGCCCACCGCCAACACCATCGTGATCGCGCGTGCCGACAAGTTCGGGCTGGCGCAGCTGCACCAGCTGCGCGGCCGCGTCGGCCGCAGCCACCACCAGGCGTACGCCTACCTGATGGTGCCGGACAAGGAGAGCCTGACCAAGCAGGCCGAGCAGCGGCTCGACGCCATCCAGCAGATGGAGGAACTCGGCTCGGGCTTCTACCTGGCGATGCACGACCTCGAGATCCGCGGGGCGGGCGAGGTGCTGGGCGAAAACCAGAGCGGCAACATGCTGGAGGTGGGCTTCCAGCTGTACAACGAGATGCTGGCCGAGGCCGTGCGGTCATTGAAGGCCGGCAAGGAGCCCGACCTGCTGGCGCCGCTGTCGGTCACCACCGAGATCAACCTGCACGCGCCCGCGCTGCTGCCCGACGACTACTGCGGCGACGTGCACCTGCGCCTGTCGTTCTACAAGAAGCTCGCCACGGCCAAGACGGTGGACCACATCGACCGCCTGCTCGAAGAGATCGTCGACCGCTTCGGCAAGCCGCCGCCGCAGGCGCAGACACTTTTCGACGTGCACCGCCTGCGCGTGCTGGCGCGGCCCTACGGCGTGGTGAAGGTGGATGCCGCCCCTGGCGTCATCCACATCACCTTCCGGCCCAACCCGCCGATCGACTCGATGGCCATCATCCACATGGTCCAGAAGAACAAGCACATCAAGCTGGCGGGCAACGACAAGCTGCGCATCGAAAAGCCGCTCGCCGATTCGAAGGACCGGGCGCAGATGGTGCGGGATGTGTTGCGGGGGTTGGGGCAGCCAAAGGTGGCCGAGTCGGCGTGAGCCCTCGTCATTGCCGCATCACCCCTTCGCCACGGCTCGTGGGCCTGAACCCAGGGCTTCCCCTCACTCGCTCGCTGCGGCCCTCAGACGCTTCAGGTGGAGCAGCCCCGCTGCAACTGCAAGGGCGGGCACTTGACAGAGCCATACGAGCAAAACACGCAACAGTCGCCTGCCTTCGGGCGCAGCATCGCCTTGCAATGCCCGCACTCATAGAAGAACTGGCAGGCATCAGTCGGCATGACCTCGGCTTCGGTATGCCCGCATTGCGGGCAGGTCAGCACCGAGTCGAGGACAGCTTTGCTCGTCGTCATTTGCGCACCGTTGACGGATAGCCCGCATCGGTCGTGGCTTTCACCAGTACCGCGGCGGTGGTCCTGTCGGCATCGAATGCGACGGTCGCTGTCTTCCTGGTGAAGTCGATCTGCGCCTGTGTGACGCCGGGCACCTTCAGCAAGGACCTCTTGACTGTCACCGGGCACAGATCGCAGGTCATGTTCTGCACGTCGAGCACAGCCGTCCGAGGCGTCACTGCCAGCGAGGCCAGCGGCAGCAATGCGGCGAGGACAGCATAAAGCGATTTGCGCATGGTGAATTCCTCAGAGAAATGATGATGCCATCCAGGGCACAGCCAACAACGCAAGCAACGTCGGCGCGACGAACCAGAAGAGCAAACGCTGGCGCTTGTGGACGATGGGTTCGGCGCACACGGCGCCCGGCTCGCAGACCTGTGGTTGCAGGTACAGACGCCGGAACGCCAAGCCGAGGAACAACAACGTCGCCGCGATGAGCCAGGGCCGCACCGGCTCCAGCGAGGTGAGATTGGCGACCCACGCGCCGCCAATACCCAGTGTGAGCAAAACCAGCGGACCGACGCAACATACCGAAGCGCCGATGGCCGCCAACACTCCGGCGGCGAGAGCACCCTTGAACTTGAAAGTTGGCATCTGTGTACGAATGGGAGCGAAAACCAGCTCGAGGGAAATCAGTCTACAGTCCGTACCATGGTACGGAGTCAAGGGGTGCAGGTATGGCCGGGTTGACGATCGGGCGGCTGGCGGAGGAGGCCGGGGTGAACGTCGAGACGATTCGCTACTACCAGCGCCGTGGGCTGATGCTGGAGCCCGACAAGCCAGGCAATGGCCATCGCCGCTACACCGCCGATGCGATCAAGCGCGTGCAATTCATCAAGAGGGCGCAAGTGCTGGGCTTCACCCTCGACGAGATCGGCAGCCTGCTCGAGCTCGACGAGGCGCACGCCTGTGCCGAAACGCGCGAACTCGCGTCGCACAAGTTGAAGGTCATCGAAAACAAGCTCACCGATTTGAAGGCGATGCGCAAGGCCCTGGTTGCACTTCTGCGCCAGTGCGACACCGGTGCAGCCCAGGGTGGTTGTCCCATCATCCACGCCTTGGCAGCGGACTGAGAGCGCGTCGAGGGAGGAGCGATAGAGGGGGAGCCCTTGGGTACCATCCCCGCCCGGCTACTTCTTCAGCTCGCCCTTGTTGCTGATGATCCGACCCACCAGCCCGTACTCGATCGCCTCTTCCGCCGACAGCCAGCGGTCGCGCTCGATGTCTTCCTGCACCTGGTCCAGCGGCCTGCCGGTCTCGCGCGAAATCGTGCGGGCAATGCGTTCGCGTGCCTTGATGATCTCCTGCGCATGGATCGCGATGTCGCTCGCCGGCCCGCCCGCGCCGCCCGACGGCTGGTGGATCAGGAAGCGGGTGTTGGGCGTGCAGAAGCGCCGCTCGCGCGGCACCGACAGGTAGAGGTGCGTCGCTGCGCTACCCACCCAGCCGGTGCCGATCATGCGCACCGGCGCGTCGATGAAGCGGATGATGTCGTGGATGGCATCGCCCGACTCCAGGTGGCCGCCGGGGGAACTCACGATCATGTCGATCGGGTCCTTGCTGTCCGAGTCCAGCGCGATCAGCCGGCGCGCGATGTCGGCGGCCGACGAATCGGAAATCGCGCCGAACAGCATCACGGTGCGCGACTTGAAAGCCTTCTCTTCCAGAAAAGAGCTGCGCGGCTCGGCGGTGTAGGCGGTTGGACGTTCGTCCTCGTCGGGGGTTTCCGTTCTCATGGGGGTGCTCCAGGCATTCATGCCCCCAATCATGCCCCAACCTGCGCCAGGCTCGCCCGCAGCCGGCTTTCCAGCGTCCGGCCGAGCCGGTCTTCCAGCAGCGCGAGCACGGCGGACTCCCTGGGCTCGAGCGCCTGCAGCGACCCGTCGAGGTAGGCTTCCAGCACCTCGGGATGGATGTAGCACTTGCGGCAGATCGTCGGCGTGTTGCCCAGCCGCTCGGCCACGCGCGCCACGGCTTCCTTGATCCCCTTCTTCTGGCCGGCCGGCAGCTCGCGCAGGGCCAGCGCAGCCATGACGGTGCCACCCCAGGTGCGGAAGTCCTTGGCGGTGATGTCGGCACCGGCCACTTCGCGCAGGTAGGCGTTGACGTCGGCCGAGGTGATGCGCCTGAGCACGCCGCCCTCGTCGACGTACTGGAACAGCTCCTGCCCCGGCAGTTCCTGGCAGGCCTTGACGATGCGCGCAATGCGCCGGTCGCGCACCTGCAGGCGCCAGGTGCGCCCGCTCTTGCCCTTGAACTGGAAGCGCAGCTGCGAGCCGTTCACCTGCACGTGCGGGTTGCGCAGCGTGGTCAGGCCGTAACTCTGGTTGTCGCGGGCGTAGTCGTCGTTGCCCACCCGGATCAGCGTGGTTTCGAGCAGGTGCACGACGGTGGCCAGCACCTTCTCGCGCGGCAGGCCGCGCAGGGCCATGTGGCCGGCGATCGTGTCGCGAAGCGCGGGCAGCGACCGCGCGAACTCGGTAATGCGGCCGAACTTGGTGCTTTCGCGCAGCTCCCGGAACTGCGGGTGGTAGCGATATTGCTTGCGGCCGCGCGCGTCGCGCCCGGTGGCCTGCAGGTGGCCGTGCCGGTCGGTGCAGATCCACACGTCCGTCCATGCGGGCGGGATCGCCAGCTTGCGGATGCGCGCCAGCGTGCGTTCGTCGCGCACCACGCGGCCGCCCGGGTGCCGGTAGCGCCAGCCTTCGCCGTCGCGCTCGCGCCGGATGCCGGGCTCCTCGCCCGACACATACACCAGCCCTGCGGATTCGGCCGAGTCGCGCGGGTGGTGCTCCATGCCGTGCCCTCAGTTGCGGAAGTTCTGCGTGACCATCAGACCGTGCGAGCCGCCGTCGAGCACGCCGATGCCGAGGTGGCCGAACTGCGGCCGCAGGATGTTCTCGCGATGGCCCGGCGAGTTCATCAGGCCCTGGTGCGCGATGGGCAAGGTCTGGGCCAGCGCCAGGTTCTCGCCGGCGGCAAGGTACCGGGCGTGCGCCTCGTCCAGCCGGTCGCGCAGGTCTTCCCCTTCCGGCGACACGTGCGAGAAGTAGCCGCGCGCGAACATGTCGCGGCTGTGCGCGCGCGCCACTTGCTGCAGCTCGCGGTCGGCCTGCAGCGGCTTCAGGCCGTGCTCCGCGCGCTCGGCGTTGACCATGTCGAGCATGCGCTCTTCCAGGTCGGGCCGCAGCTTCGGCTGCGCCACCTTGAAGTTGAGCGGCACGGTCCGGTTGGACTCCACGGGCACGGTCAGCGCCTGCAGCGTGCGGCGCACCGCCGGGTCGAAGATCGGGCCGAGCCGCGCTTCCAGCCACTCGGCGGTTTGGGTCAGGCGGGAGCCGATTTCACCTTCGCGCGCCATGCGGCTCAAGCCGTCCGACAGCGGCAGCGTGAGCAGCATCAACGCAACGACCGTGGCGTTGACCAGGCCGCTGGCCAGGCCCGGTGCCACGCCGAACAGGCGATTCACGCCATGCGCATGGGCTCGCCGCGGCACCGAAACGATGATGCGGCCGGCGATGGCCCCGAACAGCAGGTGGGCCAGCAGGAAGGTGGCCACGAAAGCGAGCGGTGCCACCCACACGCCACCGGCCGGCCAGGCGGCGTCGACGAGTTGGCCCACCAGTGGGTAGCCGACGAACGCGACCACGATGCTCGCCAGCAGCGCCACCAGTTCCAGTGCGGCCAGCACGAAGCCGCTGCGCCAGCCGCTGTAGGCCCCGAGCAGGACCACCGCGGCCAGCAACAGGTCGACACCGTTGAAGTTGCCCAGCTGCATATGCAGCGGCAGTATCGGGCCGGCTCGCGCAAGCCAACCGTAGGACCGCAGGCGCTTGGCGCGTCAGGCGCCCTTGAATGCCGCGTGGAAACCGAAGGGCACCACCTGCGGCAGGTGCAGCTCGGCCATGGCGGTCATGCGCGCGGGGTCGACCACGCCGATGACGGTGCCCGTGTCGCCGTCGGCCAGCGTGGGCACGAGCAGGACGCCTTCTTCCTCGCCCGTGGCGCCCTCGGGCGCCACGAACAGGGGCTCCAGCTGGATCGCGCCGCCGCGTTGCCACGTGGTCCAGTGGCCCGTGTCGAGTTCAATGCGCACCGTGCGGTCGAGGAAGGCCGAGGTGAAGTCGCCGGCCGCGCTGGCGCCCCACGCCAGCGTGGCGCGGGAACGGGTCCAGCGGCTGGGATGCACCTGCGCCAGCTCGCACAACGGGCCGAAGAACTCCGGTTCGGCACGCGACTGACCGGCGTGCAGCCGGTAGCGCGCGAGGCGCGGCACGCATTTCAGCGGCGTGCCCTGGCGGCGCACTTCGAGCATGAGTTCGCGCATCACGCTCGCGTCGGCGTACACCGCCAGCTCGGCGACCACTCCTTGCGCATCCTCATACGCCTGCACGGCGTGGAAACACACCATGGCGGGCACGTCCCAGCTTTGCACCTTGCCGTCGGCCAGCGAGACGGTGTGGATGCGCGAGCCGCCCTCGGGCTTCCAGCGGAAGTGGTCCATGTACGACTTGCCGCTGAACATGAAGGCCAGCGGCTGCGCCCGCCACGCGGTCTCCCAGATCACCGCGTGCTTCGGCGTCATGGCGAAGCCGTGCAGGTAACCGGGCTCCTTGCACTTGAAGCTGCCGACCACCTCGCGCGTGAGGCTGCCCTTCTTCACGCGGAACAGCTTGTAGGTGCACTGCGGGCCGAACTCGATGCCCACGTTCCAGTAGTCGCCTGCCGCGTCGTTGATTCCGTGCGCCGACATCAGGTGCAGCACGAGCTTGTCGTCGAAGCACACCGGGCCGCGTGTCTGGAGCGAGTCGGGGTCGAAGGCCACCATGCGCGGCGACTCGGTGGCCGCGGCCCAGCCGCCACCCACCTGCGACATGACCACCGATGCGTTGTCGGTCACCTGCGGCGAGAAGATGCCGCGCAGCCGCCGCCACAGGCCGGGCAGGTCGTCGGTGCCGAAACCCGACATGGCAGGACGGCCCATGGCCGTGCTGCGCCGGTAGTCATCGCTCAGCATGAAGCGGCTGCGGTAAGTGGCCTCGCCCTGCCCCAGCCTGATGCGATGGAGCATCGCAAGGCCGTCGAACCAGTGCCCGTAGCTGCCTTGGGGCAGTTCCCAGAGCGCCGGGCCATTCAACAGCAGGTTGCCGCGCAGCCATGCCGGCAACTCGCCTTTCACTTCGACCGGCGTGTCGTCGAACTCGCGCGCGCCGGTGGCGAATCCGCGCAGCCGCCCCGCCGTGGCGACGGCCTGGGCCTCGGTGCTGGTGTGGGCAGTCATGGGGTCTCTCCTTCCCGCGCTTATACGGCCGGCTTCAGTTGCCGGATGCGACAATCTTGCCTCTATGACGCCGTTTCGCGAAATTTCCCCGGGCCTGGCCGTCCGGGGCTTCACCCCGCCCCTGTCGCTCACGGATTTCCGGCTGGCCGCCTTCGACATGGACTCCACGCTCATCAACATCGAATGCGTGGACGAGATCGCCGATGCCGTGGGCCGCAAGGAAGAAGTAGCCGCCATCACCGAAGCCGCCATGCGCGGCGAGATCGCCGACTACAAGGAGAGCCTGCGCCGTCGCGTGGCCCTGCTGCGCGGCGTGACGGTCGCCGACCTCGAGCGGACCTACGTCGAGCGGCTGCAGCTGAACCCGGGCGCCGAAGAACTGGTGAAGGCGTGCAAGGCGGCCGGCCTGAAGGTGCTGCTGGTGTCCGGCGGCTTCACCTTCTTCACCGACCGCGTGCGCGACCGGCTGGGCATCGACTACACCCGCTCCAACGTGCTGGAGATCGCGTCCGGCGCCAACTGCGGCGAGCTGACCGGCCGCATGGTCGACCAGGAATGGGGCGACATCTGCGACGGCGCCGAAAAGCGCCGGATGTTCCTTCAGACCTGCGACCAGCTCGGCATCTCGCCGAAGCAGGCCATCGCCATGGGCGACGGCGCCAACGACCTGCCGATGATGCACGAGGCCGGGCTGTCGGTGGCCTACCATGCCAAGCCCAAGGTGCGCGAGCAGGCGATGGTGCAGATCAACGAAGGCGGGCTCGACCGGCTGCTCGAAGTCGTCAGGCCCTAGTCGTCGTCATCGTCGTCCACGGGCTTCTTGCCCGCCCGCTCCCTGAGCGTGCGCCCTGGCATGCTGACCGTGCGGTCGACGTAGGTGCGAAAGCGCAGCGCCACCGCGTCGGTGCTTTTCGAGAGGTACTCCACCAGCGCGTCGTCGCGGATGTAGGTCTCGCGCGGCTTGCCCATCTTCTGCAGGCGCTCGCCGAAGGCGGCACGCAACGACCCCTCGCTGGTCGTGATGCCCGCAACCTTGCGCGCGTCGGCCAGGCTCACCCAGCGCCAGTGGTCCGCGTCCTGCAGGACGCGGATGGTGACGTCCTTGAAGACGAAGTGCTCGCCGTGCACGGGCAGCCACACCGCGGCGCGAATGTTGTCGCGCGTGTTCTCCATCATGTTCAGGAGGGGCCGCGCAATGGCCGCTGCCAGCAGCGGCGCTACCAGGACCGTGCCGAACGGGCCGAACTTCCAGGTGACCACGCCGAA
The DNA here is from genome assembly GCA_016213325.1 of Burkholderiales bacterium. Lineage (GTDB taxonomy): Bacteria > Pseudomonadota > Gammaproteobacteria > Burkholderiales > Burkholderiaceae_C > Ramlibacter. The sequence goes on from JACRAY010000014.1 coordinate 101,843, forward strand.
CAGCGCCAGGCAAAGCGTGATCTGCACCGACGGGTAGCCGAGCCATTTCTTCATCGTCCCCGGATCCTCCAGGTGCGATTAGAAGGGCCGATGCCGCCAAGGTCAATGCATGCAGTTCGTGCGCACCAGCAGCGTCATGGGGTCCACCTGGAACTCCCGCGCCAGGCTGGTGCCGGCCTCCTCCAGCCAGCGCGACTGCGCGCGATAGGCGAGCTTCTCGCGCTCGGCCGGGCAGGCAAAGCGGTCGCCGCGCACCTTCTGCAGGTGGTGCACCAGCTCATGCACCAGCATCGACGACTCGGCCGGCGTGTCGCCGGTCCAGCCCTGCGGCAGGTAGACGACGCCGCTGCGGTCGTCGTAGAACGCGTGCACGTCGGCGCGGCCCGTGGCCGCGGGGCGCTCGCCGTCGGCCAGTTGCCGGCGCATCGCCATCATCGACTCCGGGGCGACGAACCGCACCGCCGGCGGCTGCTCGACTGCGGGCAGCGAGAAGTTGAGCGAGAGCCACGCCAGCACGGCGGCCAACAGGGATTGCATCGTGGCCCGAGTGTGCCGGCCGCGCCCACCGCGCCGCGTGAGGCGCGCTTCCTGCCCGCGCGTCGGACGATGGCGGCAGATCAGTCGAGCTTGATGCCGGTGTCGCGCACCAGCCGGCCCCAGCGGGCCAGCTCCTGGGCCATGTGGGCGGACATTTCCTCGGGCGTCGGGGGCGTCACCTCGACCCCGGCGTCGTGCAGCGTCTTGCGCGTTTCGGGGTCGCGCATGAGCCTGGCCACCTCGGCATTGAGCCGCGCCACCACGTCGGGCGGCGTGCCTGCAGGCGCCAGCAACGCGAGCCAGACGGAAGCGTCGTAGTCGGGCACCCCGGCTTCCTGCAGCGTCGGCACGTCCGGCAACTGCGGCGCGCGCTTTGCAGTGGTCACGGCCAGCGCCCGCAGGCGGCCTTGCGGCACCTGCGCGAGCGCATTGGGCACGCCAGCGAAGCTGCTCTCGACCACGCCCGCCACCAGGTCGTTGGCGGCCCCGGCGCTGCCGCGATACGGCACGTGCTTCAGCGGCGCGCCGGTAAGCGCCACGAACAGCCCGCCCATCAGGTGCTGCGCACTGCCGTTGCCCGACGACGCGTAATGCACGGTGTTCGGCGCCGCCTTGGCCAGCGCGATGAACTCCTGCACGTCCCTGGCCGGCACCTTGGGGTTGACCAGCAGCACGTAGGGCGAGTCGGCCAGCTTGGTGACGGCGACAAAGTTCTTGAGCGGGTCGTAGGGCAGGTTCTTGTAGAGCCAGGGGCTGATCACGTGGGTGCTCGACAGACGCAGAAAGAATTCAAAACACGCAGAAGGATTCAAGGGAAAGATTCTGCGTCTTTTGTACTCCCTTCTGCGTCTTCTGCGTTCAGGTCACTGCCGGAGGCCCTGAATCCCCGAATGGCACTACTCCCGATGCGGCACCCGCACCGTGAACGTCGTCCCCTCGCCCAGCTGGCTGTCCACGTGGATGGTGCCGCCATGCATTTCCACCGCGTTCTTCACGATCGCAAGCCCGAGTCCGGTGCCCGGGATGGCGCCTACGTTGCTGGCACGGTGGAACGACTCGAACAAATGCGGCACTTCGTCCGCCGGGATGCCGATGCCCTGGTCGGACACCTGGAACACCATGTCGTCGCCGCCATCGCGCCGCACGCTGAAGCGCACCTGCCCGCCTTCGGGCGAGTACTTGATGGCGTTGGACAGCAGGTTGCCGAACACGTGGCGCAGCAGCTTCTCGTCGTAGGTGCCGCTGCCGACGCCCGCGCCCCAATCGGTGACCACCTCGCAGCGGCCCGCCTTGTCCTCGGCCCGCGCCTCGTCCACGAGCTGGCGGCACAGCGCGGGCAAGTCCACGCGCGCCGGCTTGAAGTCGAGCATCTGGGCATCGGCGCGGCCCAGCAGCAGTACGCGGTCCATCATGCGCGACATCCGCTGCACGCCCGTCGAGATGCTGTCCAGCACCTCCAGCCGCTCGGGCTGCGCCAGCCGGTCGCCGTAGTGGCGCAGCAGCTCCTCGGCCGACAGGATGGCGGCCAGCGGCGTGCGGAACTCGTGGCTCGTCATCGCGACGAAGCGCGAGCGCAGCTCGTTCAGGCTCTTCTGCTGCTCCAGCGCCCCGCGGATCTCGGACTCGGACTTCTTGCGCCCGGTGATGTCGAGGAAGGTCCAGATGACGCCCGAGTCGGGGTCGTTCGGCCGCACGCAGCTGCCGCCCATCTGCACCCAGAACAGCTCGCCGTTGCGCCGCTTGATGCGCATCTCGCAGGCATAGGTTCCGCTGTCGATCAGCGCCTGCCGCGCCTCGACGCCGAAGCGCTCCCAGCTCTCCCGGTCGGGATGGATGTAGTCGGAGGCCTGCCCGATCAGCACCTGCCGCGGGTAGCCGAGCATCTGCGCGAACTTCTCGTTGACCCACTCGTGGCGGCGGTTCACCGACAGCACGATGCCCACCAGCGCGTTGTTGAGGATGGCCTCGCGCTCCGACATCGTCTTCTGCAGCCGCTCTTCGAGTTCCTTGCGCTGCGTGATGTCCATGATGACCCACACCGTGCCCTGGCTCAGGTCGGCGCGGTTGACCGCCTTGCCCGACAGCGACGCCCAGATGAGCGTGCCGTCCACGCGCTTCATCTGCAGCTCTTTCTCGTAGACCTCGCCCTTCTGCACCGCGCGCGCCACCGCGGCGCCCACTTCCAGGTAGTCGTCGCGCGACACGTAGAACGGCTCGATCGAATGCACCGGCATGGCCTGCGCGCCGAAGATCTCCATCATCGCCTTGTTGGCCCAGCGGAAGCGCCCCTTGGGCGTGAGGAAGGCGATGCCGACGATGGAGCTTTCCAGGATGATCTCGCGCTCTTCCAGCACCGTGCGCAGCCGCTCCTGCGACTGGCTGAGCGCCTCCACCATGGCATGTTCGGCCGCGATGCGCGCCTGCGCCTGCTCCTTGAACCGGCGCGCCACGTTGATGCGGTCGGCCAGCGCGAAAGACAGCAGCACCATCTCGAGCGCCGAGCCGATCAGCAGCGCGTTGGTGGTGAAGATGTTCGACGGCACGACGCCCGTGTTGTGCAGGAACAGCGTGAACACGCCTATCAGCAGCAGCGCCCAGGCCGCGAAGAAGTAGCGCGCCCCCGCAAACTCGCGCCGGATGCTGATGTAGCCGATGACGAACATCACCGCCACCGACACCACCGCCAGCACCGTGACCATCAGCGACGAGTAGCGGTACGGCAGCGCCAGCGCCGCCGCCATCGACGCGAGCCAGCCCGCCATCAGCACCAGCAGCACCTTGTCCAGCTGCGGCATGCGCTGGCGGCTGGACAGGAAGTGCCGCGCGAACATCAGCCCGAACACGGCCGCCATCGTCATGCCCACCGGCGGCGACACGCTGTTCCACCACACGGCCTGCGGCCAGATGAACTGGTAGGCCACGCCGGTCAGCGCGGCCTGCGCCATGCCCATCGCCGCGGCAAAGGCCACGTAGATGAGGTAGCCGCGGTCGCGCACCGACACGAACAGCAGCAGGTTGTACAGCAGCAGCCCCGCGAGCAGGCCGAAGTAGAGGCTGAGCCCCGCATAGGCGGCCTGGTCGTGCGCCCACAGCGCGTGCGGCCGCCACAGGCTGAGCGGCGCCGACACCGTGCCTTCGGAGGTGATGCGCAGGTAAACCGTGGCCGTGGTGTCCGGCGCGATGTTGACCGGCATCACATGGTTGCGATGCGGGACGGCGCGCGTGCCGTAAGGTTCCAGGTCCCCGCCCACCTGCTTGAGCCAGCCGCCGCGCCCGTCGGGGGCATACAGCTCCACCCGGTCGAGCGGCGGGTAGGCGAGTTCGAGCAGCCAGCCGGGTGCGATGGCGGGGCCCGCCTTCAGTTCCGAACGCAGCCAGATGGCCGAGCGCGTGAGCCCGAAGTTCGCGCCCGGCCCGGCCGCAACCACAGGCCTGAAGCGCCCGGCCGCCTGCGCCATGTCTTCGATGCGCAGGGTGCCCCCGGCATCTTCCAGGAAAGCCAGGTGCTGGCCCAGGTCGTAGCGGTCCTGCGTGCCGATCACCAGCGGACCGCCGGCCTGCGCCCACAAGGCCAGCGGCCACCAGAGCCACGCGAAGAGGGCGAGCCGCCAGCGTCCCATCAGGCCTTTTCCAGCTCCGGCTGGCCGGCGGCGACGGTAAAGGTGGCCAGCGTCGAAATACCGCTGTCGCGCTTTTCGACGTCGTCCGTCGTGCGCAGCCGCACCGTCAGGCGGCCGGGCGTGAAGTCGGCCACGCCGTAGCCGCGCCGCTCGGCATCGGCAAAGACGAAGTGCGGGTTCTCGGCCAGGTCCCGCGCGACCTTGTCCCCCGCCGAGGGCCGCGACGTGATGCTGGTGCCGCAGAACTCCACGCCGACGCTGGCACTGTCCGGCTTCGAGTAGTCCGCCTTGACGTGGCCGACCCAGTTCTGGTGCACGTCGCCGCCCAGCATCACGAAGTTGCGCACTTCGTGCTTCTGCAGCGACTGCACCAGGCGCGCGCGGGCGGCGGGGTAGCCGTCCCAGCGGTCGTTCCACAGCAGCTGGCCGGGCCCGGGCCGCTGGTCACGCAGCCCGAACAGCGTCGACTGGCCGATGACGTTCCAGCCGCCGGACGCCGCCGCGAGCCGGGCGGCCAGCCACTGCTCCTGCGCAGCACCCAGCAGGGTGCGCTGCGGGTCGCCCAGCCCGGCACAACGGTCGGGGTCTATCGAGTCGGAGCCCGGGCGGCCGCCGCGCGTGCAGGCCTGCGGGTCGCGGAACTGCCGCGTGTCCAGCAGCGTCAGCTGCGCCAGCCGCCCGAAGCGAAGGTGCGAGTTCACGCGCAGCCGGCCCATCGCCTGCTCGAACGCCGATGCGCGCAACGGCATGTGCTCGTAGTACGCCTGGTAGGCAGCGGCGCGCCGCGCCGCGTGGTCGACCTGCGGTCCCGCATTGCCGGGGAAGTCGGCAGCGTAGTCGTTCTGCAACTCGTGGTCGTCCCAGGTCACGAGCCACGGGCAGGCGGCATGCATGCTGCGCAAGTTGGCGTCGGAGCGGTACAGCGCGTGCCGCTGCCGGTAGCCGGCTAGCGTCAGCACCCAGCCCCCGCCGGGCTCGCGCACGGCGCGCACTGCCGTGGGGTACTCGTAGATGTAGTCGCCCAGGAACACCACGAAGTCGGGTTGCTCCTCGCGCAGGTGGCGCCAGGCCGAATACCAGCCGTGCTCCCAGCGCTGGCACGACGCGTAGGCGATGCGCAGCTTCTGCACCACCGCATCGGCAGCGGGCAAGGTGCGCGTACGGCCCACCGCGCTCATCCAGTCGCCGGCGGTAAAGCGGTAGTGGTACCAGCGGTCCGGCTCCAGCCCGGGCACTTCGACGTGGACCGAGTGGCCCAACTGGGGCAAGGCAAGCGCCTGCCCCTGCCGCACCACCTGCCGAAAGCCTTCGTCGTGGGCCAGCTCCCAGCGCACAGTCGCCACGCGCTGGCCCTGCTCCTCGCTGTTGCCGAGCCGCGTCCATAGCACCACCGAGCGCTCTTCGGGCGAGCCGCTCGCCACGCCCAGTGTGAAGGGGTCCGCCGACATGACGGGCTGGCTCCACGCACTGCGCGGCAGCCACACCGTGGCAGCGCCGGCCGCGGCCAGCTTCAAGAGGGTTCGCCTGTCCCGCATGGGCTGACGATATCAGGCAGCCACCAAGCGAGGCAACGCGCGAACGCGATACAGCAGGAACAGGACGATGCCCAGGTTCAACAGGTTCCACGCAATGCCGTTCACGAACGCCGCGCGGTACGACCCCGTCAGGTCGAACACCGCGCCCGACATCCACCCGCCCAGTGCCATGCCCAGCAGCGTGGCCATCAGCACGGTGCCCACGCGCGCACCCGCTTCGGCCGGCGAGAAGTACTCGCGCACGATCAGCGCGTACGACGGCACGATGCCGCCCTGGAACAGCCCGAACATGGCCGACACCACGTACAGCGACACCAGCCCGTCGAACGGCAGGAACAGCAGCAGCGCGATGCCCTGCAGCACCGAGCCGAGCAGCAAGGTGCGCAGCCCCCCGATGCGGTCCGAGATCCACCCCGAAGCGAGCCGGCTCACCACGCCCATCGCGAGCATCAGCGACAGCATCTCGGCGCCGCGCGCCGCGCCGAAGCCGAGGTCGCCGCAATAAGCCACGATATGCACCTGCGGCATCGACATCGCCACGCAGCACGCCACGCCCGCCACGCACAGCAGCGCCTGCACGGTGCCCGGCGCCATGCCCATCGGGCGGTCGCTGGCAGTGGGCTGCGCGTCGAACCGGGGCGCGTCCCGGGGCAGTTGCGGCGGCGGCCGCCGCTTGAGCACCAGGGCGAGCGGCGCCATCGACAGCAGGCAGAACACGCCCATGCCGACATACGTCTGCCGCCAGCCCACGCTGTCGATGAAGTACTGCATGACAGGGGGCCACACCGCCCCCGCCGTGTAATTGCCGCTCATGCAGATGGCCAGCGCGATGCCGCGCCGCCGGTCGAACCACTGCGACGTGTCGGCTACCAGCGGCGCAAACGTGGCCGACGTGCCGAGCGCGCCGATCAGCACGCCCTGCACGATGCCGAGCAGCCACAGGTTGGGCGCGAGGCCCGCTGCCACGTAGCCGACGCCCAGGCCGGCGGCGCCCAGCAGCACCGGGACCAGCACGCCGAAGCGGTCGGACAGCCGACCCATGAGGATGCCGCCGGCGCCGAATCCGATCATCGTCAGCGTGTACGGCAGTGACGCATCCGCGCGGTCCACGCCGAACTCGGACTGGATGCGCGGCAACACCACCGTGATGGAATACATACCCGAGCCGCCGACGGTCATGAGCAGCAGCGACACCCACAAGCGGGTCCATGCGTAACGTGATTCGATGTCTTCACGGGTGGCTATACGGCTCATCCGGGGATTGTCCCTTAAGTGGTTTCCACACCCGTGCCCGGCGCCAAGTGGCGTACTTTCGGCACAGGGCGTGAAGCTGATCGAGGAGACACCATGAAGACGAATTCGTGCGCCATGCGCGGCATGCTGGCAGGGGCCGTGCTGTTCGCCGCCCAGGCCGTGCAGGCAGCCACCCTGGTGGTCGCACAAGTCGGCCCGATGTCGGGCATGGAAGCCAGCCAGGGCCGCGCCTACGGCGTGGGCATGCAGCTCTACTTCGACTCGGTCAACAAGGCGGGCGGCATCAACGGCCACCAGTTCAAGCTGGTGCGCAAGGACGACGGCGGCCGGCCCGAGGACACCGTGAGCCTGACGAAACAGGTGGTTGCCGACGAGAAGCCCATCGTGCTGGCGGGCTACTTCGGCAACAAGAACGTGTCGGACCTGGTGGCTTCGGGCCTGCTGGAGAAGGAGAAACTCGCCTTGGTGGGTTACCGCACGGCGGAGATCCGGCCCGAGACGCCTTACGTGTACAACGTACGGGCCGGGCTGGGCGACGAGATCAACAAGCTGACAGAGCACCTCGCGACCATCGGCATCACCAAGCTCGGGCTGCTGTACGAGGAAGGCCCGGGCGCAGCGGCGCTGCTCGCCGCGATGGACGAATCGGCGAAGAAGGCACGCGCGACGGTCGTCGCGAAGGCGGGCTACCCCGCCGGCACGGCGCGCATCACGCCGGCGGTCGACGCGCTCGTCAAGGCTTCGCCGCAGGCGATCCTGATGGTTTCGACCGGCGCGGCCGCCGCGGGCTTCATCGAGCAGTACCGCGGCAGCGGCGGCACCGCCCAGCTCTTCGCGCACTCGGGCGCCGACATCGAACAGATGTCGAAGCGCCTGTCCGAAGAACAGATGCAGGGCATCGCCATCGCGCAGGTCACGCCCAGCCCGTACAAGATCGCCAGCCGGCTGGCCAAGGACTTCAACGACCTCGCCGCGAAGGCGCCCAGCCTCGAAGTGCCGGTCAGCTACGCGATGATGGAGGGCTACATTGCCGCCAAGGTGATCGGCGAAGCGGTGCGGCGCCAGGGCGCCAGGCCCACGCGCGAAGGCATGGCCGCCGCGCTCGACGGCATGGACAGCTTCAACCTCGGCGGCTACGCCGTGGGTTTCCAGCCTGGCAAGCGCACCGGCTCACGCTTCGTCGAGCTCTCCATCGTCACCGGCGCGGGCAAGATCCGTCAGTAACAGCCGACACGCCTGGGTGCCGCGCGACTACGGTCGCGCTTGCACCCCGGGGGTCAACTGCACCCATGACCAGCACCGCGCGCCGCCACTTCAGCATGGTCCGGGACTTCCACCTGGCCGACTTCTTCACCCTGGGCAACGCGGCCTGCGGGGCCGGCGCCGTGCTGCTGGCGATGATGTTCATGGCCAGCGGGGACCTGAAGCTCTTCTATGCGGCAGCGGCGCTGGCGCCCGCCGCGTTCATCCTCGACGTGCTGGACGGGCGCATCGCGCGGGCGCGCCACCAGCATTCGGTGCTGGGGCGCGAGCTCGACTCGCTGTCCGACGTCATCTCCTTCGGCGTGGCCCCGGCGGCGCTCGGCTTTGCAGCCGGCCTGCAGGGCGGCTGGGATGCGGCGGCCCTGATCTACTTCGTCTGCTGCGGGGTGAGCCGGCTGGCGCGCTACAACGTGACGGCCGAGACGCTGTCGGCGGGCACCGCCAAGGTGAAGTACTTCGAAGGCACGCCGATCCCGACGAGCGTCGTGCTCACCGGCCTGCTGGCGTGGGCCGCTGCACAAGGCCGCATCGGTGCCGGCCTGTGGGGCGGCGTGCTCGACATCGGCCCCTGGGAGCTGCATCCGCTGGCGCTGCTGTACGCGCTGTCGGGCAGCCTCATGATCTCCAAGACGCTGCGCATCCCCAAGTTCTAGAGGGACCTCAGCGGGGCCGGTTCTTCTGCCAGATGGCCAGCAGGATCAGCCCGTACGACACCAGCCGGATGCCGTAGAACACCGGGTCGTTCTCGCTGGAGTCCACCAGCAGGCCCAGGCCGATCCGGTTGGCCGATTCGATCCAGAACGACAGCGCGAAGTACAGGAAGAACCGGTCGCGCGTGTGGTGCCAGAAGCGGAAGAAGAACAGTCCCGCCACCAGCCAGCCGACTGCGATGCCGCCCATCAGCATCTGTTCCATCAGTCCTCCCCCCACACCAGGCCGTACAGCATCAGCAGGACGGCGACCAGGGCGAACACCAGCCGCCAGGTGATCAGTTCCACCTGCGGCAGCAACAACTTGTCGGCCACGAGCAGCAGGTTGTTGACGCTCAGCGCCGCGAAGCACAGCGCGCTCCAGAACAGCAGCCGCGCGCGGCTGGCGCGCCAGCTTCGCCACAGCAGCGCGAAGCAGGCGAAGCTGGTGAGCGCGCACAGGGCATAGATGGTGGCTGCCATGTCTACTCCTTCCGCAGCCGAAACGCATCGGCGAACTGCTGGGCGCGCTTGTCCAGCCGGGCGTGGATCAGGTCGGCCACCGTGACGAGGTTGGTGGCATAGGCCTCGGCCACGCCGTCGAGGACCAGGCGCAACTCGTCGGTCGCCGGCGCATAGCGATAAGTGCCCGGCTCCCCTTCGGATGCGATGCCCGAGCCCGCAAGCTGCTGCAGCAGGTCGGCCGCCTGCTTCTCGGGCACGTAGAGACGACGCGCCACGGCTGCGGCATCCCAGCCGGCTGTGTCGGCACTGCGCAGCAGCAGCACCGCTTCGAGGTACGGGACCGACGGGATGCTGGTCAGGATGAACCGGCGCACGTCGGCGGGCAGGTCGGCAGCTCGCACCATGGTAGATTGGCCCGAATGTACCGCGCAACATGCTGAGCAGTGACACGGCGCGCCTGTTTCTCGCGCTCTGGCCGACAGCGCCGGTGTGCGAACAGATCGTGTCGCACGCGCGCCAATGGCGCTGGCCGGCGGCGGCGCGGCTCACACCCGCGCAGCAGCTGCATGTGACGCTGCACTTCATCGGCAGCCTGCCTGCGGTGCGCGTGGATGAGCTGCGCACAGCCCTGGCGGTACCGTTCGAACCGTTCACCGTCACCCTGGACCAGTGCGAGCTGTGGAAGGGCGGGCTGGCCGTGTTGTGTGCGCGCAGCATCCCCGGGCCCCTGCTGAATCTGCACGGTCAGCTCGCGGCGCGGCTGCGCGGGCTGGCGCTGCCGGTAGAAGACAGGCCGTTCAAGGTTCACGTGACGCTGGCGCGCGATGCGCGGGGTGCCGTGGCGCCACCGGCGAGCGCCATCGAGTGGCACGCCGGCGACGGTTACGCACTCGTGCAGTCGCTGGCGGGTGGAAAAGGCTACGTAAACTTGCATTGCTTCAAATATGGTTCGAACGGCACGACCAAACTGGCGCCCGGTTGACCCGAATCAAGCACCCGCCAGGCAAGTCGGCACAGAGTGGTGCATCGCAACCACCAGGAGTTCGCATGAGAACCCGGCATTCCGCTGTACTCGTCACCGCTGCCATCGCCCTGCTCGCCGGCTGCCAGAGCACCGACCAGAAGGTTGCCGCTGACACCCTCGTGGCCGTCAAGGTGTCGACCGCGCCCAATCCGCTGGCCGGGGCAGCGGACCCGGCCTGGGCCAAGGCCCGGGCGCTGACGGCAGTTGCCGCCGACGGGGCGAATTTCGGCGCCAAGCCGGGTGAGAGGGCCGACACCAAGGTGTCGATGAAGGCGGTCTACACCGCCGACACGCTGTACATGCTGATCCAGTATGCCGACCCGACCCAGTCGATCCGGCGCGGCCCGTACCAGAAGCAGGCCGACGGCACGTGGAAGAAGCTGAAGGACCCGGCCGACAAGGGCGGCGACGACAACATGTACTACGAGGACAAGTGGGGCATGATCTGGCCGATCGGCAACTCGGTGAAGAACTGGGACCGCGAAGGCTGCGCCGCCCTGTGCCACACCGGCGAAGGCAAGCCCTACGGCAACAAGTACACCGCGCGCGAGGGCGAGATCGTCGACATGTGGCACATGAAGTCGATGCGCACCGGCCCGTGGGGCTACGTCGATGACCAGTACACCGACCACACGCGCTACAGCGCGCAGACGCCCAACGCCGGCCGCAAGGGCGACCCGGGCGGCCCCGAGTATGCGGCCTTCAACCTGGTCAACGGCAAGCCGCAGTTCATGGCCAGGGATGCCAAGGCCGCCAACGCCGGGGGCACCTACTACATCAAGCGCGGCGACGAAGTGCCCTTCGACGACAGCAAGTTCAAGGCGGGCGACGAGGTCGCTTCGTACATCGTCAACCCGCTGCAAGGGGACCGCGCCGACGTGAAGGTGGCCTACAGCTGGAAGGACGGGATGTGGACGCACGTCGTCAGCCGCAAGCTGGTGACCGGCAGCCGCTTCGACGTGCAGTTCTCCGACCTGGGCGCGCGCTACGGCTTCGGCTTCGCGGCCTTCGACAACGCGCAGGTCCGGCACGCGACGACGGACGACCCGCTGTACCTCGTTTTCGCCAAGTAAACGGGGAAGGCTTCAGGGCGCCGAGCGCGCGCGGATCGCAGCGATCGTGTTGCGCGCCGCCAGCTCGGCGTTCAGCGCATGGTGCGCGTCGCACCGGCACAGGCCGTAGTGGCCGTAGTTGAGGTTCTCGTACAGCTCGGCCGCCGACGGGAAGGTGTCGAGCAGCGCTTCGAGCGCCATGTCATGGGGCGCCAGCGCGAGCTCGCCGGCCAGGTGGTGCACCACGGCGCGGTACTGGTCGGCGTCCACCGGCACCGTGCTGCGCTCCAGCCTTTCGAGCACCCGCGCCAGCACGACCAGGTTCTTGTGGACGGTGGTGTTCATGACCCCAACGCTAAAGCGCCGGGCCGACGCGATCCGTCGGACGCGTTCCCGCGAGCGCGAGCGTCAGTGCCGCACGCCCGTGCCCGCCTCGGCGTCGTCCAGGCCCGGGCGGGTCGGCTCGAAGTCCGGCGTGCCCCCCGCGCCGGTCTGCTTGAGCGCCGCATACAGCGCCTCGAGGTCGCCTTCCAGCTCCGGGTCGCCGGCCTCCCGCGGCTCGCCGGCCGCTGCGCCGGCGGCAGTGCCAGACGCCGCCGCACCCGTGAAGACCGAATCGGGCTGCCGGGCCGGCGGCGAGCCGGTCCTGGCTTCGAACTGCCACGACAGGCTGAACACCCAGTCGATCGCCTTGGGCTCGAACTTCAGCAGTTCCTGCATGAAGGAGTCCTGGAACGCGTGGATGTAGGTAACGAGCCGGTCCTGGCCGTCGCGCACCGCCAGCAGCACGTGCATGCCGGGGCCGCGGCTCGCGCTGGCGACCGACAGGATGCGGCATTCGATCCAGTCCGAAGGGATCCCGTGGCGGCGCATGGTCTCGCGCAGCACCACTTGCACGACCTCGCGCCGGGGCGCGTTGCGCGACGACATTTCGGTCGTCGCTTCGCTTTCGTCGCCTTGTTCGGTGTCTTCGCCGGCCCCGGGTGGCATCTCCTTGCCGCCGCCGAACAGCTTCTTCAGCAATCCCACGGTGCGTCAGTCCTTCAGCTGGAACAGCATCTGGGTGCCTGCAATCTCCAGCAAGTCGTCGTTGGCCAGCATCACCGGCTCTTCCGGCAGCGGTTGCCCATTGAGCAGCGGCTTGTTGTCGCCGGCCAGGTGGGCCACGAAGTAGCCGTTGCGCCGGTGCGAGACGCTCACCACGCAGACACCCGGCTTGCCGAAGGTGGTGACGGCCTTCACCACCGGCACCTCGAGCCCGGCCGAGGTGCCCGACACTACCTGGAAGGCGGCGTTCGGGATCGCCCAGTCGCCCGCGGTCATCTGCATGGTGCTGCCGAACCCGCTGGGCTGCGGGTCTTCGGACGCCTGCAGGTAACGGATGCGGAAGTTGCCGATGGCGATGACGTCGCCGTCGTGCAACTGCGTGCGCGACTTGACCATGTGGTCGTTGACGTAGGTGCCGTTGGTGCTGTGCAGGTCCTCGAGGAAGACGTCGGCCACGCCCTTCAGGTCGAACACGCAATGGCGAGCGCTCACCACCTTGTTGTCCAGGACGATGTCGTTGTCGGGATTGCGGCCGAGCGTCGTGCGGTCCTTGTGCAGGTACACGTGCTTGACCTCGACACCCTGCACCGAGGCAATGAGTTGCGGCATGGCAACATGGTAGCCCGGCCCGGGGGTGCGTTCAAGTTTGACTCGAAAGCCGCCCGGGCATACGCTCGGGTGACCCACTCTCCACGGAGGTTGCCATGTTCCAGCACATCCTGCTTGCAACGGATGGTTCGGCCGCCTGCGACCAGGCGACCCGTGTCGCGGTGGGCCTGGCGCGCACCCACGGCGCGAAGCTGACCGCGATCTACGTGGTGGACCCGTACCCCTACCTCGGCATCGGGCAGGCCAATCCCATGGGCTTCCAGGCCTACATGCAGGCTGCGCACGTGCATGCAGGCAAGGCGCTCGGCCGGGCGGCCGAACTGTGCGACGACGGCGGCACGCCGCCCATCACCATGGAGACGCGCATCGTCGAGGAAACGACGGCGGCGCACGGCATCGCGCAGACCGCGCGCGACGAGCAGGCCGACCTGATCGTGGTGGGCTCGCACGGCCACGGCGCGCTGCGCAAGCTGGTGCTGGGCAGCGTCACCACCAAGGTGCTGGCCGAAGCGCCTATGCCGGTGCTGGTCGTGCGCTAGAGGCGCTAGATATAGCCGGCAGGCAACTGCGTGTGGCGCATGTGGAGCGACAGCCCCAGCGCCGCCATGTGGTTGCCGTTGCGCCCGAGGATCTTCTCGGCCAAGGGCAGGAAGTACTGCTCCTCGAAGTTGGCGTGCACCAGGTAGATGGCGATCAGCTCCTCCACGCGCGCCGGGTCCAGCGTCACGGGCCGGCCGCGCGCCGCATCGCGCACGCCGTCTTCCACCGTTCGCCACAGGCGCTCGACCACCCGGTGTTCCTGTTCGAGCCGCTGCACCATGGCGGTCACCTCGGCCAGCTCGTTGCCGGGCTGGGCGCTGCGCAGCACGGCCGGGAACAGCTCGCGCTCCTCGTCCTGGTGGTGTTCCAGCACGGGGCCGTCGAACAGCGCCATGGCTTCGGCGGCCACCAGGCGCGCCTTGTCCGCGGCTTCCAGCAGCCTGGGCAGTTCACGCAGGCCGCGCAGCATGGTCACGATGCCGGCATGGCAATCATGGAAGGCATTGAGCGGCTCTTCGACGTCGATCATGGCAGTGTTCCCCTGAGGTCGATTCAATGTAGGTTCCGCATCCCTGCCCGTGGTTGATGCACGTCAACTGGCCCGGGGCACCGCGGCGTCAACATGGAGCGCATGTTCAAGCACATCCTGTTTGCCACGGACGGCTCGCCCGCCTCGGCCAATGCAGCCAGGCTGGCCGTGGGCCTGGCGCGCACGCACGGCGCAGCGCTGACGGCGCTGTACGTCGTGGACCCCTATCCCTACCTCGGCGTGGGCGAGGCCAATCCGCTCGGCTTCCAGGCATACATGTCGGCAGCGATGCAGCATGCTTCTTCGGCACACACCGACGTGGCGCAGCTGGCCGCCGAGGAACCCCCGGTCGACGTGCACGTGCGCACCGCCGAGGACATCGGCGCCTCCACGGGCATCACGCAGACGGCGCGCGAAATCGGCGCCGACCTCATCGTGGTCGGCTCCCACGGGCGCACCGGCATCAGCCGGCTGATGCTCGGGAGCGTGGCGGCGCGGGTGGTGGCCGAGTCGCCTGTGCCGGTGCTGGTGGCGCGCTGAGTCCCTGCCTGAGCATCGGGTACGGGTTGACGGGTTCGCCCCGCCACCACTGCCTCTCGGGGCCCAGCCGGAAAATCGCGAAGTGCAGGTGCGGCCCCTCGGGCGCTGCATTCCCGGTGCTGCCCACGTAGCCCAGCAGGTCGCCCTGCCGCACGGCCATGCCTTCCTTCAGGCCTTGCGCATACCCGTCGAGGTGGGCGTAGTAGTACGCGAGCCGGCTCTCGGGGTCGAAGTGGTAGATCGTGAGCCCGCCCGGCACGCTGCGGAACAGCTTGGCGATCCGGCCGTCGTCCACTGCATGCACCGGTGTGCCGCGCGGCGCCATGATGTCGATGGCTTCGTGCCGCCCCTTGCCCCGCTGCTGCCCGTAGTTGTCGACCAGTGCTTCCGGCCGGATGCCTGCCACGGGAACCATGAGCCGCTCGCCGCCAGCCACCGGCGCCGCACCCAGCAACGCGCCGCACAGGGCCAGCAGCAGCCGCATGGCCGTCACGCCTGCACGTCCACCGGCAGCCCCGGCTTCACCACGCCCCACAGGCGCATCACGTCCCAGTTGGTCAGGCGCACGCAGCCGTTGGTCTGCACGCGGGCCATCTGCGAAGGCTCGGCGGTGCCGTGGATGCCCCAGTGCGGCTTGGTGAGCCCCAGCCAGGCGACGCCCACCGGGTTGTTCGGCCCCGGCGGCAGCTTCACCTTGGCGTCGGTCTTGGGATTGCGCAGCAACTCGGGGTTGTAGTTGAAGTCGGGGTCCTTCACCTGGCTGGTGATCTTCATGCGGCCCAGCGGCAGCGGGTCCTGCTCACCGCCGAAACTCACCGGGAAGGCGGCGAGCACGCGGTCGCCCTCGCCCAGCGCATAGAGCATGCGGTTGGACTTGTCGATGCGTAGCGTGGTGAGGCCCTGCAGCTGCGCCGCGCCGCTCGTGATGTCGGGCAGTACCAGCTGCTCACCCGCGCGCAGGCTGCGGCCCCGATTGAGTTCCTGCAGCAGCTTCGGGCTCGCGTGATAACGCTCGGCGAAGGCTTCCAGCGCCGACTGGTAACCCAGCTTCGGCAGTTGCGCCTGCAGCACCGGATCGTCAGGGATGGCGGTGAAAGGGCCGGCCACGTCCTGCTCGGTCACCGTGTAGGTACCGAACACCGGCGGCTGTCCTTGCGCCAGCGCAGCCCAGGTGGCGGCGTCGACCTTGCCGGTGGCGCCCAGGCCGCGCGACTGCTGGAACGCGGCAACGGCATGCGCCGTGTTGCGGCTGAACTTGCCGTCGATCTCGCCCGGCGAGAACCACGCGCGGTCCAGGAGCACTTGCGCGCGCACCACGGCTGCGCCCTTGGCGCCAATGGCCAGCAGCGGCGTGCTGGTGTCGGCATTGAGCTTGGCCAGCTGCGCCGCTGGATCGACAGCGGGCGCTGCAGGGGGCGCAGCGGCGAAGGCGGTGTGGCAAGCGAACGCAACAGCAGCAAGGAAGGGCTTGGGTGTGGCCATGCCCCAAGGTAGCGCGACGCACGCGCTGGGCTTGTCGGCGGGCTACGCCCCACCAAGTCGGCGCATCTGCCCTAAGATGCCTCGCTCATGCATTCGCCACGACGCATCGCCATCGCCGGGCTCATCACGCTGGCCATTGCCATGGGCATCGGCCGCTTCGCCTTCACGCCCTTGCTGCCGATGATGATGGCCGACGGCGCCGTGGACCTGCGCGGGGCGAGCTGGCTCGCCAGCGCCAATTACCTGGGGCACCTGCTGGGCGCGCTGTACTGCACGGTGCAGCCCTGGCTGGTGCCGGGGCTGGCCATGAACCCCCCGTCGGTGGTGCGGCGCGGGCTGGTCGCAACGGCCGTGCTCACCATGGCCATGTGGCTGCCGGTGCCGGGCCTGTGGCCCGTGCTGCGATTCGCCGCCGGCATCGCCAGCGCACTGGTGCTGATCCAGGCGACGAGCTGGTGCCTGGGCCAGCTGGCGCGGCAGGGGGCCGCGCAAGTCGGCGCCGTGATGTATGCCGGCCCGGGCGTGGGCATCGTGGTGAGCGGGCTTGCCGCCAGTGCGATGGTGGCCGGGGGATGGCATGCCGACGCCGGATGGCTCGCTTTCGGCATCCTCGCCGCCGCGCTCACGGTCGCTGTGTGGCAACCGTTCGACCCGGCGCAGGGACCCGCTCCACCGGCAGCCTCGTCGCAGGCGCCCGCAGCCCTGGACCTGAATGGCCACGCCGAGATCGCCGTCTTTGCCCTCAACTACGGCATCTCGGGCTTCGGCTACATCATCACCGCGACCTTCCTGCCCGTCATCGCGCGGCAGGCACTGCCTGCATCACCCTGGCTCGACCTGTTCTGGCCGATCTTCGGTTTGGCGGTGGTGGTGGGCGCGTTGGCCGTGTCGCGGCTCAGCGGCGACGGCGACCTGCGGCTGCGGCTGGCCGCCTGCTTCGCCCTGCAGTCGGCGGGCGTGGCCATCGGCGTGGTGAGCCCCACGCTGGCCGGCTTCACCATCGGCAGCATCCTGCTGGGCCTGCCCTTCACCGCCATCACCTTCTTCGCCACGCAGGAAGTGCGCAGGCTCCGCCCCGCCCAGGTGCCCAGCTACGTGGGCCTGCTCACCATCAGCTTCGGCGCCGGCCAGATCGCCGGCCCGCCGCTGGCCGCCGCGCTGGTAGCGCGCAGCGCAACGCCGGCCGAAGGCTTTGCGCTGTCGCTGTGGATCGCGGCGGCTGCGCTGGCGGTGGGCTCGGTGATCTACGCAGCCATGCCGCGCATGTTCAGCCTGCGCCCGGGCGCAACAACGGCCTGAGCATCCACAGGCCGGCCAGCGGCCCGAGCGCGAGCCATGGCAACACGAGCGGCATCGGCCAGTGCGCAGCCGCGCGCACGAACAGCTCGATGCTGACTACCGAGATCGCAAAGCCGATGCAGTTGGTGAAGGTGAGGACGCTGCCGACCACGGATGCGGGCGCATTCCGTGCCGTGAGCGCAGAGAACTGCGGCGAGTCCCCGGAGACCGTCGCGCCCCACAACAGCAGCCAGGCCACGAACACCGGGAGCGGCGCACCCAGCAACCAGGGTGACGCGAGGCAGCACGCGCAGCTGGTGGCCAGCTGCACCTGCGCCACGCGTGCGCTGCCGATGCGCGACACGAGCAGGCCGCCGCCTACGCAGCCCACCGCGCCCGCAGCGATTGCGGCGAAAGACCAGCCGCTCGCTGCATGCCCCGCGAACCGCAGCGCGACGATCGCCGGCAGCAGCACGAACATCGAGTACAGCTCCCACATGTGCCCGAAGTACCCGCCCACCGAGGCACGCAGGCGCAGGTCGCTCCAGATGAGCCCCAGCGCCTTCGGTGTGATTGGCGCGGCCGCGCCGTGGCTGGGACTGGGCGGCACCAGCCACACCGTGGCCAGCCCGCCCGCCACGGCCAGCAGCGACACGGCCAGCACCACGGCCTGCCAGGAGCCCGGCACCAGCGAAGAACCGTCCCCGGCCAGCGCGCGCAGGCCGTGCGGCAGCGCGGTGCCCAGGACCAGCGCGCCGACCAGCACACCGAGCGCTGCACCCAGCCCCCGCCGGTACCAGCTGGCGGCGATCTTCATGCCCACCGGGTAGATGCCCGCCAGCAGGAAGCCCACGGCGAAGCGCAAGGCCACCAGCGCCGCGAAGTCGTGCGCCAGCACGACGATGGCCGCATTGGCCGCAGCCGCCAGCAGCGAGCAGGCGAGGAAGACGCGCTGCGGGACAAAGCGGTCGGCCAGCATCAGCAGTGCGAACACCAGTGTGCCCGCGACGAACCCGAGCTGCACGGCGGACGTGAGCGTGCCCACGGCCTGCGCCGGCAGCGCGGCATGCTGCTGCAGGTCGGGCATGACGGCATTGACGGCGAACCACGGCGACGTGCCGGCGAACTGCGCGAACACGATCACCGGCAGGACGCGCCGGGGAACCGCTTCAGCGCCCGGTGCCGGGGGGTTCACTCGCGACGTCGGCCATGAAGTCGTCCTTCGCAAGGCGGCTCACCGCATCCGCTTCGGCCATCCAGCCGGGGTAGTCGCGGCGGAAGTCGTCGGTAATCTGCTGCAGCGGGATGTCGAGGAACGTGCCGCGCATGCGCACGTACTCCATGTGGCGCTGCCCGGACTGGTCGAACGGGTGGTAGATGGAGTCGTCCACGCCGTCGAACTCCAGCGGCAGCAACCCGAACTTCTGGCACAGCGCCAGGTTGAACGCAGGCGTCGCCTTGCGCCACGCGCCGCCGAGCCAGATGTCGGTGTAGCCGTGCCATGTGAACACGTCGGTCTGCATCACGCGGCGCATCCGCTCGGTCGACAGGTGGTTGCGCACGTCGGCAAAACCCAAACGCGCCGGGATGCCCACGGACCGGCAAGCGGCCGCCAGCAGCGCCGCCTTGGGCACGCACCAGCCGTGGCCGTTGGCCAGCACGCTGCTGGCGCTCATGCCCTGCGGGCTCAGGTCGACGCGGTACGGGTCGTAGCGGAAGCCGTCGCGCACGGCGTAGTAAAGCGCCACGGCGCGTTCGCGGTCGGTTGCGCCTTGCGCATGTTCCTGCGCGAAAGCGGCGACGGCTGCATGGTTGCTGTCCACCATGGACGCAGGCTGGAGGCACTCTTCGGGGCTGGGTTCGGTCATCGGAACTTCACGGTCAGGGGAGCAAGCGGCACGTCGAATTGTGCCGTCCAGGTTTCGCCGGGCGTCACGGGCCAGGCATCGGTCCAGGTGCCCGTGGTCACCACGTCGCCCGGCATCAGGTCGGGCGCGCCGGGACAGTCGCGCAGTGACACCAGGAAGTGCATCAGCGCGTGCAGCGGACCGTCGAGCACGTTGGCGCCCACGCCCTGGTCGACGACTCTGCCATCCTTGGCCAGCGTCACGCGAGCGTTCGCCAGCCGCTCCTCGAACGACGCCGCATCCTGCACCGTGGTGTCGACGGCGATGCGTGTGCCGACCAGCAGCCGCGCGTGCAACGCGCCGTCGCACACCGTGTCGGCGGCCAGGAAGCGCCATTCCGGCTGGTGCGACTGCACGATCTCGAAGCCGGGCGCCACCCACTCGATGCACGCGAACAGCTGCTCCGGCGTGGCTTGGGCCGGCGGTGTGGCCGCGATGCCGAACACGCATTCGGGTTCGATGCGCGGCTGGCAGGTGCCGGCAAGCGACAGCCCGGCCTCGCCGTCGCAGAACAACAGCGTGGTCTCGTAAACCGTCCCCCAGATGGGCGCGAACACCTGGTAGCGCGGCCAGATCGTGCGGTTGGTGAAGCCCACCTTGAAGCCGCGCGGCTTCTCGCCACGGGCCACGCGCAACCGGCGCACGGCCAGCGCCTGCTGGTAGGCTGCCTCGACGTCCAGGCCGCAGCCTTGCGACCAGAAGCTCGCGTGGTCGTGATGGCGCAGCAATTGCTCGGGTGTCATCGTTTCGTGAAATTGTTGGGACAAAGCGTAGCCGCTCGCCGGGCGTTTGGCTATCCCTCGTGAGGTTGTGCACACTCCCTGCGAATTGCTGGGCCAGCGGCGTTGCATGGAGCGCCGCAAAGGCGCGCAATGACGGCCATGTCATCGCCGGTTACGCTGCCCCCGCTGATGGAGTACCTGCCCTCGGGTGTGTGGGCCGACCTGCACCACGGGCGCAAGCCGAAGACGCATCCGCTCGACGGCATCCGCATGGAACTGTGGCGAGCCTTCCGGCACCTGTTCCCGCCGCACGCCGTCGCCCTGCAGAACGACCACGGCGCCATCCTCGTGTCGTGGTCGATGGCCGACGACCCGCATGCCACCAGCGCCTATGCCGCGCCCATCATGCTGCGGCTCGAGCCCGAACTGGTCGAGCTGCTCGAAGAGGCCGACGAGGCCTATCGAAAGCGCGTGGCGGCCAACCAGGAACAGTACCTGCGTTGCGGCCTGGTGGGCTACGACCCCTACGCCTGCGCGAACGCACGCGTCATCATCCTCGGTTGATCACTGCAAAGCCTTGAAGATGCGGCCGATGAGGTCGTTGACGAACTCCTGCACGGGGTCGGGGCCGCGCCGCGTCGGGTAGCGGCGCGGGATGTCGAACTCGGCCTGGGCGTCGATCCAGCGGTAACGCAGCGACTGCTGGAACACGTCGCCCACGATGGGCAGCGCACTGCGCGCGCCCTGCCCCCACGAGTCGCCCATGGTCACCTTGTTGTCGTTGAAGCCGACCCAGGCGCCGCCCACCAGCTCGGGGTGCATCAGCAGGAACCAGCCGTCGCTGGTGTCCTGCGTGGTGCCGGTCTTGCCGGCTACGTCGGCGTCGATGCCGTAGCGCGTGCGGATGGCCGCGCCGGTGCCTTCGTCCACCACGCCGCGCATGACATCCACCAGCTTCAGCGACTGCGTGCGCGACATCGCCTGCACCGGCTTGGGCGCCTCGAAAGCCTGCAGCACGTTGCCCTTGCGGTCCTCGATGCGCAGCACGAGCACGGGCTCGAGGTAGCGCCCGCCGTTGGCCATGGTGCCGTAGGCCGCCACCATTTCCTTCAACGTGACGGGGCTGGTGCCGAGCGCGAGCGACGGCACCACGTCGAGCTTGCTGTACTTGACGCCCATTGCCTGCGCCAGCTCCGCCACCCGCGCCGCGCCCACGCGCTGCACCAGCTGCGCCGTGATGCGGTTGCGCGAGAACACCAGCCCATCGCGCAGCGTCACCGGCTGGAAGCTGGGCGGCGCGGGGTCGTTGGGGCTCCACACGCCGCCGCCCTTTTCCTTGATGGAAACCGGCTGGTCGATGAAGAACGAGTCGGGCGAGAAGCCCTGCTCGAAGGCGGCCGCGTAGACGAACGGCTTGAAGGTGGAGCCGGCCTGGCGCCGGGCCTGGTTGACGTGGTCGAATTGCTCGCGCTCGAAGTCGCTGCTGCCCACCCAGGCGCGGATGTAGCCGTTGCGCGGGTCGATGGCGAGGAAGCCGGCCTGCAGCAGCTGGCGGTCCTGCCCCTTCTGCCGGCGCCGGTCGGCCAGTTGCTGCAGTTGCGCCACTTGCCGCGACACCGCGGAATTGGCCGCCTTCTGCAGCCGCGTGTGCAGCGTGGTGCGGATCACGAGCCCGTCGGCGTACACGTCGTAGCCCTTGCGGTCGGCCCAGTCGATCAGCCACTTGCGCAGCATCTGCGCGATGTGCGGTGCCGGGCCCAGCGGCTCGGGCTGCCGCTCGAAGTCGAGCTTGAGCGGCCGCTTCGACAGCACGTCGAGCCGCTCGGCGTCGAGCTTGCCGTGCCGGGCCATCTGCGCCAGCACCGTGTTGCGGCGCTGCACCGCGCGCTCGGGGTTGAGCACGGGGTTGTAGTAGCTGGTGCCCTTGAGCATGCCGATCAGCGTGGCGCTTTCCAGCACGTCGAGCTTGTCGGCCGTCTTGTCGAAGTAGGTGCGCGCGGCCATCTCGATGCCGAACGCGTTGTAGAGGAAGGGCACCGTGTTGAGATAGACCTCCAGGATCTCCTGCTTGGAGTACACGGCTTCGATCTTCAGCGCCGTGATCGCCTCTTTCAGCTTGCGCGTGACGGTAGGTGCGCGGCCGATCTCCTCGGGATACAGGTTGCGCGCCAGCTGCTGCGTGATGGTCGAGCCGCCCTGCCGATTGCCGCCCAGCGTGTGGAACACGGCGGCCCCGGTGCGCCGCCAGTCGATGCCGCGGTGCGAATAGAAGCGGTGGTCCTCGGTGGCGATCAGCGCGTCCAGCACGTGCGGCGACACCTTCTTCAAAGGCACCCACTGGCGGTTGAGCCGGCGGAACTCGGCCAGCACCACGCCGTCGGCCGCGACCACGCGCGCCGGCACTTCGGTCTTGGCCTTGCGCAGGTCGGCGGTGCTCGGCGTGAAGGGGATGAGCAACAGCGTGTACGCCAGCAGCAGCGCAGGCAGCGCCAGCGCCGCGCGCCACGGGTGGCTGCGCACCGCGGCCCAGCCGCGGCGCAGCAACTCGGCGCCCTGGTCAAGGGCGCGCTGGACGGCCGGCCTCATGCCGGCCAATCTAGGACCGCCAGGGTCCATCGGGTGTCAGAGCTTGTACCGTCAACCGGTACGCTTCATCTGGAATTCACACAACGGCTCCCATTTGATGCCGTCGCCCGAGTACTCCCAGACGCCCGTGAGCGAGTCTTCGGTGTCGAACACCAGGCGGCCGCGCTCGGTCGGCCCCGTGATGGTCCACACGCCCGCCGCGTCCACCGTCATCTCGTATACCCGGCCGATGTTGGGGTTGGTGAACATGTGCGAGAAATACTTGCCCTTGGCGCCGTCGTGCGTGATGACTTCGACGCCCTTGCACGTTTCACCGCCGATCTCGCCGGTCCACGCGTGCAACATCATCACGTTGCCGGGCAGCCATTCGTAGTTCTCCTGCAGGTCCATCTTGCCGCCCGCGAAGCCGTGGGCGGTGACCGACTTGCCGGTGGTGCGCCAGCGGCCGGCCAGCACGTCGAGCTTGCGCTCGGCGGCAGTCGGCTGTGCGGGGATTTCGAAGTTCTGGGACATCATGGCCTTGTTCTCCGGTCGGCGTTTCGACAGAAGGGCACTATGGTCCCGAACGGGGCCGATCGGCTGTAGGACGGTTTCGCTGGCTCTACAGACGGGACGTGGCCTCTTTACGGTCGAGCAGGACCTTCTGGGCTGCCGGCCGCTCGCCAATGAATTTGGTATACGCCTTGTGGTCGACGCCGCCCGCGGCCAGCAGGTCTTCGCCGTAGATGGCCTTGGTTGCCATCGCCACCAGCGACAGGCTGGCGAAGGCACTGCAGTCGGCCATGGAGAAGGTGTCGCCTGCCACATAAGGCGAGAACCTGGCCAGCCGCTTGAACGCGGCAATGCGGGTTTCCAGTTCGCTGCGGATGCGCGCGGCGTTCGCCTCGCTCAAGGGTTTGCCGCCGAAAAAGGCGGCGCTGTAGAGCTGCCGGGCGCAGATCTCCAGGTGCCAGTCGATGAAGGTCGCGAGTTCGCGCACCTTGGCCGCCTGGTACGGGTCCGCGGGCAGCAGCGGGTTCTCGGGGTACGCGTCTTCCAGGTACTCGAGGATCACCGAGCTTTCGCAGATGCCGCCCTGCTCCGTGACGATGAAGGGGATCTTGGCGAGCGGCGAATAGGCGGCGACCTTGCCGTCCTCGCCCAGCTCCTGCCGCTTCTTCGTGGAGACTTCCTTGAAGGGGATGCCCTTTTCCAGCAGGGCCAGCTTGGCCTTGTTGTAGTAGTTGCTGATGGCGAGGCCGTGCAGTTCGATCATTGGCTGGGCTTTCATTCGGCCTTGGCGCCGGATTCCTTGACGACCTTGGCCCACTTGGCGGTCTCGGCCTGGATCAGCGCAGCCAGCGCTTCAGGCGTGCCCGGCGCGGGCTCCAGGCCCAGGCCGGTGAGCTTGTCCTTCACGTCGGGCATGGCCAGCACCTTCAGCGCTTCGGCATTGATGCGCATCTGCACGTCGCGCGGGATGCCGGCCGGGCCGAGCATCGCGAACCACGAAGTCGCCTCGAAGCCGGGCAGGCCCGACTCGGCGATGGTGGGGATGTGGGGCGCAGCCGGCGAGCGCACGGCGCTGGTGACGGCGATGGCCTTGATCTCGCCCGACTTCACCAGCGGCAGCGCCGACGGCATGTTGTCGAAGATGAGCTGGATGCGCCCGCCAAGCAGGTCGGGGATGGCCTGCGCGCGGCCCTTGTAGGGCACGTGCTGCATCTTCACGCCCGCCATGGTGTTGAACAGCTCGCCCGACAGGTGGATCGAGGTGCCGCTGCCCGAGGAGCCGAACGAGAGCGGCTGCTTCTTCGCGAGCTCGACCAGTTCCTTCACGCTCGATGCCGGCACCGCCTTGTTGACCACCAGCAGGTTGGGCGTGGACGCGAGGAAGGTGATGGGCGTGAAGTCGCGCACGTGGTTGAACGGCATGCGCTCGTACAGCGCCGCGTTGATAGCGTGCGTGCCCACCGTGCCGACCACGAGCGTGTGGCCGTCGCCCGCGCTCTTGGCCACGAAGTCGGCGCCGATGTTGCCGCCCGCGCCCGGCTTGTTGTCCACCGTGATCGGCTGGCCGAGCGCCGCCCACTTGTCGGCGAAGATGCGCGCGATGGTGTCGGGCGCGCCGCCGGGCGGGAAGGTCACGACGATGCGGATCGGCCTGGTTGGCCAGGCGCCCTGCGCAAGGGCAGCCGGCGAAGCCAGCCCCGCACCCAGTGCGAAGGCGGCGGCGATGAGGTGGAGTCGGTGGCGTCGTGGCATGCAAACATTGTGCGGACAAGCGCGCCGGCGCGACAGGGGCTTCGGCGGGCGGGTTGTCCCTAATGCGACTGCGCCGGGGCGTCCCGCAAGATTGGTCAACTGGTCAGGCCAATTCGAAGGAGACACGCCCATGACGCCCACCACCCGCCGCTCGCTGATCGCTTCCGTCCTTGCCGGCCTTGCGCTGGCGGCCGCCGGCCCCGTCGCCGCGCAGGCCTACCCGAGCCGGCCCATCCAGCTGATCGTGCCCTGGGGTGCGGGCGGCGGCACCGATGCCACCGCGCGCATCATCGGCAGCCTGCTCGAGAAGGAACTCGGCCAGCCGGTCACGGTGGTCAACCGCACCGGCGGCAGCGGCGTGGTGGGCCACGCGGCCATCGCCTCGGCGCCGCCCGACGGCTACACCATCGGCATGGCCACGGTGGAGATCGGCATGATGCACTGGCAGGGCCTGACGGAGCTGACCGGCGCGTCGTACACGCCCATCGGCCTGGTCAATGCGGACCCGGCGGCCATCAACGTGCGCGCCGACGCGCCTTACAAGACCGTGCAGGACCTGCTGGCGGCCATCAAGGCGAACCCCGGCAAGTTCAAGGCTTCGGGCA
Organism: Burkholderiales bacterium; assembly: GCA_016213325.1. Classification (GTDB taxonomy): domain Bacteria; phylum Pseudomonadota; class Gammaproteobacteria; order Burkholderiales; family Burkholderiaceae_C; genus Ramlibacter. The sequence goes on from JACRAY010000014.1 coordinate 127,371, forward strand.
CCGGCCAGGGCGGCATCTGGCACCTGGGCATCGCAGGGCTGCTGCGCGACCAGAAGATCGACCCGGCGGCGCTGCCGTGGGTGCCGAGCAACGGCGCCGCGCCCGGGCTGCAGGATATGGTGGCGGGCGGCGTCGAGGTGGCGCCGGTGTCGCTGCCCGAAGCCCGCTCGCTGATCGATGCGGGCAAGGTGAAGCCGCTCGCGATCCTTGCCGACAAGCCGGCGGCGCTGTATCCCAACGTGCCGACCGTGAAGGCGGCGCTGGGCAGCGACTGGACCATGGCGGCCTGGCGCGGCATCGTCGCGCCCAAGGGCCTGCCCAACGACATCCGCGACAAGCTGGCCGCCGCCGTGCGCAAGGTGGCTGCCAGCAAGGAGTACACCGACTTCATGGCCAGCCGCGGCTTCGGCGTGATCTATGCGCCGCCGGAGGCGTTCGGCAAGTTCATGGCCAAGTCCGACCAGGAGCTGGGTGCGACGATGAAGGCGGTGGGGATCGCCAAGTGATGCGGCTTGTCATCCCGGGCTCGACCCGGGATCCATCCTGGCGTGTCGAAGCGCCAACGTGGATTGCGGGTCAAGCCCGCAATGACAAGAGCCGATGAAACTCAACGACGCCGTCTTCGGCCTCCTCCTGTTCGCGCTCGGCGCCGCGGTCCTCTTCGCGATCCGTGGCTTTCCCAACATTCCGGGACAGCCGGTCGGCCCCGCGCTGTTCCCGGGGCTGATTGCGGCGGGCTTGTGCGCCTGCGGCGTGCTGCTGGCCGTCAGCGGCTGGCGCCGGCGTAGCGAGCAAGCCTGGGTGGCTTTCGACGACTGGGTGCGCTCGCCGCGCCACGTCGTTGCGGCCCTCGTGCTGCTGGGCGGCATCGTGTTCTACATCGTCGCGGCCGACAAACTCGGCTTCCTGCCCACGGCAACGCTCGTCCTCACCGCGATGCTCGTCTCGCTGCGCGTGCCCCTGGGCCGCGCGCTGCTCATCGCGGTGATCGCGGTGCTGCTGATCCACCTGGTCTTCTACAAGTTGCTGCGCGTACCGCTTCCGTGGGGCGTGCTGAAAAACTACACCTACTGATGGGATCCGCCGTCCTGCAGGCCTTTGCGATGGTGTTCGAGCCGGTGACGCTCCTGGCCATCCTGTTCGCCGCTTTCTTCGGCTTGTTCGTGGGCGCCATACCCGGCCTGACCGCCACCATGGCCACCGCGCTGCTGGTGCCCGTCACCTTCTTCATGCCGCCCATTCCCGCCATCGCCACCATGGTGACGGCGACCGCCATGGCGATCTTCTCGGGCGACGTGCCCGGCTGCCTGCTGCGCATTCCCGGCACGCCCGCATCGGCGGCCTACACCGACGAAGCCTATGCGATGACGCGCAAGGGCCTGGCCGAGGTGGCGCTGGGCGCCGGGCTCGTTTTCTCCGCAGTCGGCGGGCTGTTCGGCACCGCGGTGCTGATCGTGGCAGCACCGGCACTGGCCGAAGTGGCGCTCAGGTTCTCGTCGTTCGAATACTTCTGGCTCGTGCTGCTCGGGCTCACCTGCGCGGTCTTCATCACCACCGACCGGCCATTGAAGGGCATCGTCACGCTGCTGCTCGGCCTGCTGGTGGCCTGCGTCGGCCTGGGCAACCCCGCCGGCTTCCCGCGCTTCACCTTCGGCAACACCGAGATGACCGGCGGCATCGGCATGATCGCGATGATGATCGGCATGTTCGCCATCTCCGAGGTGCTGCGCTACGTGGTCGACACCAGCCCGCCGCCCGAACTGGTGGTGGAGAAGGTGGGCAACGTGCTGAAGGGCCAGTGGGAACTGGCGAAGAAATATCCCGTGCAGGTCCTGCGCGGCAGCGTGCTGGGCACGGCCGTGGGCGCGCTGCCCGGCGCGGGCGCGGACATCGCCGCCTGGATGTCGTACGCGATGAGCAAGAAGTTCTCCAGGGAGCCCGAGAAGTTCGGCACCGGCCATGTGGAGGGTATCGTCGAGTCGGGCTCCGCCAACAACAGCGCGCTGGCCGGCGCTTGGATTCCCGCGTTGGTGTTCGGCATCCCGGGCGACTCGATCACGGCCATCGTGATCGGCGTGCTCTACATGAAGAACATGAACCCGGGCCCGACGCTCTTCACCACCAACCCGCAGAACATCTACGCGGTGTTCCTGCTGTTCGTGCTGGCCAACATCATCATGATCCCCCTGGGCATCCTGTGCATCAAGGCGTCGCGGCGCATCCTGCGCGTGCCGCGGCAGGTGCTGATGCCGGTGATCGTGGTGTTCTGCATCGTCGGCACGTTCGCCATCAACAACTCGCTGTTCGAAGTGGGCGTGATGCTGGTGGCGGGCGTCATCGCCTTCCTGCTCGAAGCCAACAAGTTCCCCATAGCGCCGGCGATCCTGGGCGTGGTGCTGGGCGGCATGCTCGAGGAGAACTTCATCACCTCGATGATCAAGTCCGACGGCGACCCCACGGCCTTCTTCGCACGCCCGATCGCGGCGGCGCTGGGTGTGACGACCATCCTCGTGTGGCTGGCGCCGCCGCTGCTGAAGGCCTTGCGCAACCGCAAGGCCTTCATGGCGGCATGACGACGGACAGTTTCTCCGCCCAGGGCTGAAGTGCGGGCAGGATCGAAGGGTGCAGGACCACGCCCTTTTCGCGCTGCTCGCGGGCCAACGCAAATCCCTTCTCGCCCGGCATGCGTACCGCCCGGCCCGCCTGCGATGGCCGCGAGGCATGGCACTGCCGCACCAGCTCCCCGGTTTGCCGCAGGAACTGATCACGCCCTGCAAAGGCCTCGGGGTCGATCACCTGCAGGAAGATGGTGGCGCCCCAACCTTCCTTCGGGTCGGCCCGGCCGTGCCCCGACAGGCCCGCGGTCAGGGACTCGACCAGCAGCGACAGGCCATAGCCCTTGTGCCCCGAGTCCAGCCCGCCCAGCGGCAGGATGGTGCCCTTGGGCTCGTTGAACAGCACCGAGGGGTCGTCGGTGGCCTGGCCGTGGCCGTCGATCACCCAGGCGGCCGGCAGGCGGCCGCCTTCGCTGTGCAGCCGGCCGGTGAGGCCATTGGTGGTGGCCGACGTGGAGATGTCCATCACGATCGGCTCGCCGGGCGTGGGAATGCCGGCAGAGATGGGGTTGGGCGTGAACACCGGGTCGAGCCCGCCGAAAGGCGCCACACTGGCGTTGTTGGGGTCTGAACAGGCGAGCAACGTGACCAGGCCCTGCCGCGCGGCCCTTTCGTGGTAGCTCGCCAGGCTGGCGATGTGGTGGCCGCGCCGGATCACCACCGTGCCCGTGCCGCTCTGCCGCGCGCGAGCGGCCGCCGCCTCCATCGCCTTCAGCACCAGCCATGGACCCGGCAGGCGCCGCCCGTCCCACGTCAGCGCAGCTGGTGCGTCGGCCACCACCTCGGGCTCGCCTTCGACGCGCATGGAACCCGACTGGGCCTCTCGCAGGTAAGCCGGCAGCAAGGCCAGCCCATGCGTGGTGTGGCCCATCAGGTCGCCCTGGACGAGGATGGACGACACGGCTTCGGCCTTGTCACTCGGCATGCCCACGGCGCCCAGCAGGTCAAAGGCAAACTTCTCGAGGTCGGCAGCGCTATGCGTATTCATGAGCCGATTCTCCAACAGTTGCAGGTTTCGTCCGACAAGCCTGCGCTTGCTCATTAAGTAGATTGGTGACGTCTGGAGGTCCTCCATGTCTACCCTGCGCAAATTCGCCCTCGCCTTCGGCGTGTTCTTCGTCGCCGTCGGCCTCGCCGGCTTCATACCCGGCATCACGCAACCCCACAGCCATCCGGGCGTGATGGTCACCGCCGGCATGGGTGCCCTGCTGGGCCTGTTCCCGGTGAACGTGCTGCACAACCTGGTGCACCTGGCGTTCGGCGGCTGGGGCCTGCTGGCCTCGCGCTCCGAAAGCGGTGCCGGCACGTATGCAAGGTCCGTCGCCGTGATCTATGCCTTGTTCACCGTCATGGGCCTGGTGGACGCCATGGGCCTGAGCACAGCTTTCGGCTTCGTGCCGCTGTACGGCCACGACATCTGGCTGCACGCGCTGCTAGCCGGCATTGCCGCGTACTTCGGCTTCATGCGGCCGCGCCAGGTCGAACTGACGCACCAGCCGTAGCCCCGCGTGCTGGCGGCGGCACTCGTCTTCATCTCGACGACGGTGGTGGAGCCGCCACCCATCGAAGACGACCTGCCGGCCTTCGAGGCTTGGGTCAAGGCGAACCCGGTCGGCGAACTGGAAGCGTACCTCGCGAAGCACGAACTGAACGGCGTGGTGCCAACGCGCCAGCTCGTGCGCACGGCGAGCGACTGGCGCAAGTGCGGTGGCCCGCAATTCGAAATTCCGCCCAAGGCGCACTGGCCCGCCATCCGCAAGGTGCTGGCACTGGTAGCCGAGCTCAAACAGCGCAAGATCCTGCTCGAGTTCGAAGCAGTGTCCAACTACCGCAACCCGGTGCTGAACGCGTGCGCAGGCGGCGCACAGCGCAGCTCGCACACGCGCAGTTTTGCCATGGACCTGCGGCCCATCGAAGGCCGCATCGACGAGAACGCACTATGCAATTTCTGGCGCAGCCACGGCCACAAGTGGGACATGGGCCTGAGCAAGTACCCCAGCGGGCGCGTGCACGTGGACACCAGCGGCTACCGCACATGGGGCGCCTCGCATGGCAGCGAGAGCACGTTCTGCCCCGTTTATATTCCCTGATCCATGTGCAATCGCTACCGCCCCGCCAGCAGCACCTATGTGCGTGACGTCTTCGGCTTCACCCTGATCGAGGACGCCGAACCCGCCTACAACACGGGTGGCATCGGCCCTTTGCAGCCCGGGCCCTTCGTCACTTCGCAGGGGCTGCGCGTGGGGCAGTGGGGGCTGATCCCGTGGTTCAGCCCCACGCGCAAGCCCCTGGGCAAGGGGGGCCGCCCGATCAGCACCAACAACTGCCGCGTGGAAACCGTGGCGACGGCACCGACCTTCAAGAATCCCTGGGCGCGTGGGCAGCGCTGCCTGATCCCCGCCGTGGACTACGACGAACCCTACTGGGGCACAGGCAAGAACATCTGGTGGCGCTTTGGCCGGCGCGACGGCACGCCGTGGATGCTGGCTGGCGTGTGGACCGACTGGACCGACCCGGCGACCGGCGAGGTGGTCCCCTCGTACACCATGCTCACGCAGAACTGCGACTCGCATCCGCTGCTGAAACTGATGCACAAGCCCGACCCCACGCTGCCGCCCGATGCGCAGGACAAGCGCTCGGTGGTGCCCATCGAGCGCGAGCACTGGCGCCAGTGGCTGGACGGCACCGTCGATGATGCGATGCGGCTGGTGAAGCTGCCCGGCGAGGAACTGTTCAGGCACGGGGCGGCGGACCCGGCACAGCAGGTGGACCTGCCTCTGAACGACGACGAAGCTGCCTCGTAGGCTGGGGTGCAACCCCAGCTAGCGGAAGCTGGGGTTGCACCCCAGCCTACGGGAAGGCGCGGCGGCCGCTGACAATCATCGAGGACGTTCCTCTTTCCCGCCGAGCTTGCGCTGAGCGAGCATCGGTGGATGCGCATCACAGCCTGGACCGGTCTTTCATTGGGGGCCATCGCCCTGCTCGGCACCGCGATCTGGTCGATCCGCCGCCATCGCGACCCCATCCTGCAGGTCGATTGCGATGCTTCGATCTGCGACCTGGTACCCTCGCTGGCAGGCCTGTCGCTCAGCACCGCAGTCGGCGGCAACAAGGTCGACCTGTACGAGAACGGCGAGTTCTACGATGTGCTGGTGGAACGCATCCGCGCGGCCAGCCGCACCGTGCACTTCGAGACTTTCCTGTGGAAAGACGGCCTGCTCGGGCGCCGCCTGGCCGATGCCTTCGTCGAGCGCGCGCTGGCCGGCGTGAAAGTGCGCATCCTGCTGGACGAAGTGGGATGCCGTCACATGGGCCGCGAAGTACGCGAGCGGCTGCGCAACGCGGGCTGCCGCGTGAACTTGTTCCACAAGCGGTCACTGCGCAACCTGGGCGTGCTGCTGGACCGCGACCACCGCAAGATCGCCATCATCGACGGGCGCGAAGCCTTCGTCGGCGGCCACTGCATCGTGGACGACTGGCTGGGCGACGGCCAGGACGGGCAGGTGATCGACCTGAGCGTGCGCGTGCGCGGCCCCGCGGTCAACAGCATCCAGGGCGCCTTCAGCGAGAACTGGACCGGTGAGACCGGTGAAGTGTTCGTGGGCGACGACGTGTTCCCCCTGCTGCAACCGGTGGGCGACGCCATCGTCCACCCGGCCTTCGTCAAGCCGGAGAACTCGGCACCCGCGGTGAAGATCCTCCACCACACGGCCATCTGCCTCGCGCGCGAGCGCATCTGGATCCAGAACCCCTACTTCATCCCCGAGCCCGATGCGATCGACGCCATGGGCGAGGCGGTGAAGCGCGGCGTGGACGTGCGCGTGCTGATGCCCTCCGCCAGCGGCTCGGACAACCCCATGGTGCAGCACGCGGGCCACCGCAACTTCGAAAAGCTGCTGCGATGCGGCGTGAAGCTCTTCGAGTACCCGCATTCGCTGCTGCACCAGAAGGTGATGACCATCGACGGCGTCTGGAGCGCCATCGGGTCGAGCAACTTCGACGACCGGTCGTTCGAGACCAACGACGAGATCACGCTGGCGATCACCGACCGCGAGCTGGCCGGGAAGCTCGATGGCGTGTTCGAGAAGTACGTGAAGCGGGCGAAGCAGGTCGAGCTGGAGAAGTGGGTGAAGCGCAGCCCCTGGCTGAAGGCCAAGGCGCAGGCGTACTACCTGGTCAACGAGCTGCTGTAAGTCCTAGCCCTCCACCCCCAACACCACCGGCACCAGCGGCGGCAGCCCGGCGATATGCTGCACCAGCAGCCGCATGCTGCTGATGCCGGTCTTGTTGCGCAGCGACCGAACCTGCGTGCGGACCGTGCTTTCGGCGACGCCGTTCAACGCCGCGATGGAACACACGTCGTGCCCTTCGCACAGGGCCTTCAGCACACCCTCCTCGGCCGGCGTCAGGCCGTGCAGGCGCGCGAAGAACGAAACGGCCAGGCCCTGCGTGCCGGTGCGGCGCGACAGCATCAGCAGGACCGACCCGGCCTGCCCTTCGAAGGGGTGGCCCAGGGGCACACAGGCCACCGTGAGGGCGCCGCTGTCGCCCTGCAGCGCCAGCATCTGGCGGCGGCCATGCGCGGCCCACTCGATGCCCCTCAGCAGGTCGGCGGTCTGGCTGGGATGGGTGGCCACCACGTGCGCATCGTCGACGCGCAGGTAGCGGCCCTTCGCCAGCTCGTGCCGGGCCAGGTGGTTGGCATGCTGGAGCTCGCCTTCGGGGCCGACCAGGATCAGCCCGTAGTCGATTTCTTCCAGCACGCGCCAGGCAAAGTCGCCCAGCGGGTTGTGGCCCGAAGGCATGTAGCCCCTGGCGGTCGTCGCTTCGGTTGTGCTTGCGTCCATGCAGCCCAGTCTAGGCAGCCGCGGGCAGATCGAACGCGCACTAGTGGCGCAAAACCTGTGACGCATTCACGTCAGAAGCCGCGCAGGTCGTCCACCGGCTGCTTCAGCTCGCCGCCCGTGATGACCTTCAGCGTCCCCGACACCACGTCGATGCTGTTGTCGAAACAGCTGTGCGTGGTGCGGATGCGCTCCTTCGCCGCCACCGGCACCTTGGCCTCCTTCAGCACCCGGATGCGCTCCAGCAGCCGCGCCGCCTGCGCTGCGTCCCGCCACTGCCCCAGCGCTTCCATGGTGGTGGACGACCCGTCCCAGCCCGCATACGAAGCGTCCAGCACCTTCTCCATGCCCAGCAGCGGCGTGCGCTGGTCGGGCTCGAGCGCATTGGACACCAGGTACAGCAGCGACTTGCGGTACAGCGCCGCCACGTTGTCGTCGCGCTCCAGGCCGTCGGCCAGCATGTGCAGCCACAAGCGCTGCACCAGGGCGGGGTCGGTGCCGTAGTAGCGGTTGGCGAACTGCACGGTGCATGCCGGCGCATAAAGGTGCACGCCCGCGACCTTGTCGCGCAGGCCCTTGGCCGCCAGCACCTCGAGGAAGTAGCCCAGGATGATGGAGCCGGCCGAATGGCCCACCAGGTGGATCTCGAGCGCGTCGCCCCACGTGCCCGCCAGGTTCTGCAGCGCAGATGCCAGCAGGTCGCAGCCGCGATTGGGCGTGCACGAGAAGCGCGCGTTCTCCTTCATCTCCTTCCAAACGCCGCGCCCGGGCCACCGGCCCAGCGACTTCTCGATCAGCGTGTCCGTGATTTCGACGGCCTTGTCCAGCACGCCACCTGCCAGCTGCGGCGTGCCCTTCCACCAGTCTTCCACCTGGTGGCCCAGCGACTCGAGCAAGCCGGTCTTCCACACCAGGAACAGCGGGTAGCAGCCGTTGCCGGTGAAATAGCGGCCCATGGCACGCGAGCGCTTGACGGCGTCCTTCTCGCTGTTCAACCCGCCGTGCGCGTAGATGACCACGCGCTTCTTCGCCTGCGTGGAGGCCAGCGGGTCGGTGCGGAACCACTTGTCCGGCATGGCGCAGGCCTGGTTCAGCAGCGTGCGCGTGAGCTCGTCGCCGGCCACGTAGCGTCCGACGCGCCCGTCGTTGCCGATCACGATGCTGTGGTCCAGCGCCCTCGATTCCTGCCACCAGTTGCCGGGTGTGCCCGCCATGCCGGTGGACCCCGTGCCCATCTCGGCCAGCCGCCCCTCGACGACGCCCGGCACGCCGAGCGAGCTGACCCACGCGTCCATGCCGTTGGCCAGCCAGTCACCGTAGCCGAGGATCGCGAAGCCGCCGATGCCGAAGCTGCGACCCCACGAGTTCTGCACGATGAAGCCGCGCGCGTTGTAGCCCACGATGGCGAAGGCATGCCCGTTCGACTTGGACGGCCTGCCGTCGAACTCGATCAGGGGCAGGTTGTCGTGGGTGGGAAGCCGGCGCGACTCGGTGTCCTTCTCCAGCGCCTCCCAGCCTTCGTGCGTGAAGGCCGACACGTAGATCGCGTGGGCCTGCACGATGGCGGCCTGCATGTCGGTCACCGACTTCCTGTCGATGCGGTAGTAGACGCCCAGCGTGGTCTGCAGCGCGCGTTGCGCGTAGCCGTACTTCGGGCGCTGGTGGTCGGGCCAGTCCACGTCCAGGCACACGCCGTGGTTGAACCAGCCCTTCAGCGCGCCGCGGCAGCTGGAGCCGTCGTAGTCGTCACCCGCGTACTCGTCGTAGCGCCGCGCCAGGTTGTAGAGCATGCGCGGGCTGACCGACGGCACGTCGTGCCCGGCCTTCTGCCGCCGCGCGAAGTTGACGACGCCGGCCAGCGCGTAACCCGTGCACGAGAAGTCCTCGCCCTGGTCCAGCACGTGGTCGCGGTAGCCCTTCAGGCTGGGCGGGTGCACGTCGGGCAACAGCACCGGCGCCGGCAGGTACTGCCGGTCGCGCAAGTCCGGCGGGTCCCTCCTCGTGATTCTCTTTCGCGTCTTCGCAGGCTGGGGGGCAACCCCAGCCCTTCCCGCCGGCCACACCTCATCCCCCTTCACCAGCACAGCCCTGAAATCCTCCAGGCCATGCGTCCCGCCGTTCACCAGCCTGCGCGCCGCCGCGTAGTCCTTCCTGGCCAGGTGCCGCCTCATCGCATCGGCCCGGTCCGCCAGAAAGGTCGCCAGCAGCACCGCCGCCACTTCCGGCGCGTTCGCCAGGTCAGGCTGCTGCGCCAGGTCCACGCAGGTCACGATCGTGTACGCGTGGTAGTTGTGCGAGCCCGTCAGTTGCACGAAGCCGCGCCCGCGATAGCGGAAGCCGTCGCCCGGCTCGGTGTTGCCCAGCATGTCGCCCACGCGCGTGCCCGGCTCATACGCGCTGAACGCGGCGCGCCCGGGCAGCGTGTTGTAGCGCGATGGGTATTCGGCGATGGGCACGAAGCCGGCCGACTCGGCGCGGATGGTCGCCAGCGCGGCCAGCACCATCACCCGGTCGACCAGGCCGAAGGCCTCGAGCGCGTCGGTCACGTACGGCAGGTAGCGCACAATGTTGGACGGCTTGGTCTGCGGGAACAGCGCGCGCACGGCGGCCAGTTCGGGCTTGATCTCCATGGGCAGCATGCGCCTGAGCCCCAGCACAGTCTGGCAATTCGGCCCCGCAATGCCGTCGGCAATGAGCCCCGTGCCGGCCTGCCAGCGGCGCAAGGCCGCTTCGGTGTCGGTGTCGAAATCCGTCGAGCCTGAAACGAGGCCCGGGTACAACACGGCCTCGGGCCCCAGCTCGCGCACCACCGCCGCCTTGAGTGCCTGGACGCCCGAACCGCTGCTGCCCCGCATGAGCAGGTGATCGAATTGCATGGCTTTGCCCTCCCCTGTCTGTCGCGCCCGCGAGGGTACCAGCGTTGGTACAGTTCCGACAATGCTTGACCCCCAGCCCACCTTGCGCCGCTACCAGGGCGAATACACCGCACACGAGCACGGCTACGCGCAGGTGCTGGTGGGGCTGCAGGGCAGTCTGGAGCTGGAGATCGGCGGGCATGGCGCCTTCGTCGACGCGTCGTGCGGCCTCATCGTGCCGGCCGGCGTGGGCCACGGCTACCTGGCAAGGCACCCGGCGAGCGTGATGGTGATCGACACCCCCATGCGCAAGGGGCTGGACCGCGTGCGCCGGTTCCAGCCTTCGGGCACCTGGCGGCGGCTGGCGTATCCGGTGGAGGCGATGCTCGACGAGTTGTCGGGATCGCCTACTTTGCTGCCTCGCCGGCGGCTCGACATCGCGGCGCTTGAAGCCAAGGTCGATGCGCAGCTGCATCGCAGCTGGACCACGGCGCAGCTGGCGGCGCTGTGCCACATGAGCCCGCAGCGGTTTCATGCGAGGTTCGCGGAGCTGGTGGGGGCGGCGCCGATGGCGTGGCTGCGGGGGCGGCGGCTGGATGCTGCGCAGCGCCTGTTGCGTGGGGGGATGACGCTGGAAGCGGCGGCGGCGCAGGTGGGGTATGCCACGGCCAGCGCGCTGGCCTTTGCCTTGAAGCGCGAGCGCGGCGTTGGCGCCCGCGCCCTTCGTTGATATTGTCATTGCGGGCTTGACCCGCAATCCATGGCGCCGTGGCAACCACGAGAGTCTCTCGACATTTCCCGAACCTCGCCACGGCATGATCGCGGGATGTGCCCCAACCCCCACCTCGGCGTCATGCTGGTGCTCCTCGCCTCGGCGATGTGGGGCACCACGGGCACCGCGCAGGCGCTCGCGGGCGGGCAGCTGTCGCCCCTGTGGTTCGGGGCGCTGCGCATGGCCATCGCCGCGGGGTTCTTCTTCGTCTACGCCCGAGCCTCCAACGCCCGCCTGCGAGGCAACGAGCACCTGGGCACGCTGCTCGCCGCCGGCGTCTGCATGGCGGTGTACAACCTCGCCTTCTTCGCCGGCGTGCGCCAGGTCGGCGTGGCCGTCGGCACGGCCATCGCCATCGGCAGCGGGCCGGTGTGGGCCGGCATCCTGCAGGCGCTCGTCGCGCGCCAGCTCCCCAGCGGGTTGTGGTGGTGCGGAACGGCCCTGGCCATCGCAGGCGGCGCGCTCATGTCGATGACGGGCGCAGCCGCGGCCCATGAGTTCAGCACGAGCGGGATCGCCCTGTGCCTGCTCTCCGGTGCCTCGTACGCAGGCTACACGATGATCGGCAAGCGGGTCGCGCACTCGGTGCCCGCAGCAACGATGACGCTCTGCGCCTTCACGGCGGCCGCCGTCGTGTCCGTCCCCGCCGCATGGTTCGACGCAGGCCTGCCCGGCATCCGCATGCGGGACTTCGCGGCGGTGCTCTACGTGGGCATCTTCACCGCAGGCGTGTCGTACCTGCTGTTCGCCCACGCGCTGCGCCACATCTCGGCGCCCACCGCCGTGACCTTGGCACTGGGCGAGCCGGTGGTGGCTTTCGTCCTCGCGACGACGCTGCTGGGCGAATCGCCCACCCTGCAAGCCTTTGCGGGCCTGCTGCTGGTGGTGGGGGGCGTGCTCGCCGTCGTCAGGGCCGAGTTGAACGCGGCGCCTACTTCCGCACGCACCTCGGCTTGACCGTGGTCGCCATCATCTCCTTGGTGAGCGTGCAGCCATAGACGACGCCGGCACGCGTGCGCACGTCATAGGTCTCGGTGCCCGACGTGGCGCCGAGGTCGCGCTTGACGTTGGAGATGGTGAGTTCGGTCGAAGGGATGCCGATCACCGTGCCGGCCGCAGCGAGCAGCTCGATGTCGGGCGTGGCGACGAAGCCGGCGGCGCAGCCGGCAAGCGCGGCGGCGACGAAGGTGCAGGCCAAGGACTTCTTCATGCTGGGTGCCTCTCTGTCGTTATGGGATTGCGAGCTTAACGCTCCGCGATGTAATGCTGCATGGTGACCGCCTCCCCTTCGCGCAGGAACTCGCGCACCCGCGCCTCCAGCGACTGGTCGGCCACGGTCGCGCGGGCCCGCTGGTGCAGGTAGTCGCCCCAGGAGTCGACGATGAAACGCTCGAGGTAGCGCGACCGGTCGTCGAGGTCGCGGTATACGCGCCAGAACGTGGCGCCGTCGCGCTTGCGCGAGTCGCGCAGCAGCGTGACCGCATGCAGGAACTCGTCGGCTTCGCCGTCGCGGATGCGGTAGCCGATTTCCACGGCCACCGGACCGTCGTCGGGCCGGGGTTCGTCCTTGACCAGCATCTCCTCGAAGGCCGCGCCGGGCGTCACCTCGTGCACGTCGCCGATGCGCAGCGGGAATGACCGCGCCAGGAAGATGCCGCCGACCATGGCGGCGGCCGCCACGGCCAGCGTGAGCGGCAACCCGACCACGCCCGACATCGCACCCCAGAACGCCGAGCCCAGCGCAAACGAGCCGAGGGCCGCCACCGTATGCAGCGCGGCCGCGCGCGACCGCACCCAGGGCGGCGCGCTCGACTGCGTGGCGGTGTTGAAGGTTGCCATCGTCGCCATCCATGCAGCGCCGCCGATGGCCAGCGCGACGTACACCACGAGATGCACCTTCACGAACGCGGCCGCCAGCATGGCGCCTGCGAACAGCAGGCACCCGGCCGCCACCAGCTTCTCCAGCCCGAAGCGCGCCCGCACCCGGCCCAGCACCAGCCCGGCAGCCACGGCACCGGTGCCCAGGCAACCCATGAGCAAGCCAAAGCCGGTGGCGCCCAGCTTCAGCTGCTGCGCCGCAATGGCCGGCAGCAGCCCCCACAGCGCGGACCCAGCGCCCGCGTACGCGACCGTGCGCAGCAACTGCGCCAGGATGATGCGCGAGTAGCGCGCATAGCGCAGCGCAGCGATGGTGCCGCTGAACAGCCGCTCGGGCGGCAGCTTGGACTTGGCGTGCTTGCTGGGCGGCCAGCGCCGCACGGCATGGATCAGCGCGATGACGGTGGCGGCCGATGCCACGAACACCCAGCCCCCGCCGGCCCACGCGAAGATGAAGCCGGCAATCGACGGTCCGAGCGCACGCGCGCTGTTCCATGCGATCGACGTGGCCGTGATGGCCTGCGGCATGTCCTCGCGCGGCACGGCGTCCGCAACCGTGGTGTTCCATGCAGGCGAGATCAGCGCCGTGCAGCAGCCCGCCGCAAAGGTAAAGAGCAGCAGCACCGCAGGCCCGGCCCATCCGGCCATGGCCAGCAGGGCCAGCGCCAGGATGATGCCGGTCTGCACGCTGAGCGCAGTGACCATCAGGCGCCCGCGGTCCGCCGTGTCGGCCATGACGCCTGCGGGCAGCACCAGCAGGAACATCGGCAGGAACACGGCCGTCTGCACCAGCGCCGCCAGGAACGAAGAGCCGGTGAGCTCCACCATCAACCATGACGCCGCCATGGACTGCATGGCATTGCCGGTGAAGTAGAACGCGCTACCCGTCCACAGGCCGCGGAAGGCGGGGCGTCGCAGCGGGGACCACACGGAGTTGGCGGTGGAGGTGCTTGTCATGCGGTCGGTGCGGCCGATTATGCGGGGCGGGCAGGATTTTTGGATTGGCGGACTTGACCGGCGCGCGCAGATGGCGACCATGAGGGTCCATGGATGAATCGACGCAGCCCGGCGCCAGCGCCGGGCTCAGGGAGGTCGACCGGGTCGTGTGCGCGAGCGTCGCCACATCGACCGAGGGTGCGTTCGCCCAGATGGAAGCCATCCGCGTATCGTCCCTGCGCCACAACGAGCCCCTGGGCTTGAACGCGGTGTTGCTGTACCTGAGCGGCTGGTTCCTGCTGTGGCTGGAAGGCCCGCCCGAGGAACTGCGCCACACCCTGCGCCGCGTGGCCAGGGACCCGCGCCACTGGTCGCCGCAACTGGTGCACTTCAGCCATGGCCCGCGCCTGCTGCGCGACCCGTGGAGCATGATGCTGGTGCCTTCGCCGGCCAAGGGCACCGAGATCGCCGAACGCGTGATGCGCATGCGCGAGGAGATGCGGCAGGGCCGGCAATATTCGCCGCTGGTCGTGCTGCGCCGCCTGGCCACACCGCTGCGGCTGCCTTCCGGCGTGGCTACGGACACCGACGCCTTCCACCGCGTGGGCGTCTGTGCGGCCGACCCGGAGCATGGCTTTGCCGTCGCCAGGCTGGTCGCGCACGACCTCGCGCGCGAAACGCTGCACCGGCGCGTGGCCGACCAGGACGGGCGGGAGGCCGGCTTCGAAACCGTGGACTTCCAGCTGGACTCGCACCCGTGCCGCATCAACGCGCTGCCCTGGCAGGGGCTGCAGCAGGGACTGCTGCGCCTGTACCTGGCCGAGTGGCGCTACCTCCTGCTCATCTTCGGCGGCTCCCGGCGGGCCGACGACGCCCTGATGGACCGGGTGTGCAAGCTGGTGGCCGACGTGCCGGGTGCACCGCCCCTGCTGGGGACGGCACCCGACGCGCAGGCGCATGAGCTGGCTGCCGACACCGCGCGGCTGGCGGGTGTTTCGTACAAGCCGATAGCCACCTGCCGCGCGGCGGACACCATGACCATCTGGGAGGCGCTGGCCGGCGAGCTACGTGCGCTGGGCGCACCCGGCGACTCGGTCTACGTCAGCCAGCCGGCCGGCTTGCCGCCCGACCTCAACGCTTTCCATCCGGGTGATGGACGCTCATGAGCTCGGCCAGCACCTGGTCCATCAGCTCGAGCTGCATGTTGCCGCCCGACAGCTTCTTCAGGTCCACCAGGTAGGTGGTGACGGCCTGCAGGCGGCGCGCCAGCAGTTGCGCAACCGCAAGCGTCAGCTCGGGCTTGGCCTTCATCGCCGCAGCAGGGTCTTCGATAACGTGGACCGTGCTGTTCTCCATGGCCACCACGTCGGCCGTGGGCGCGGAGGAAAGCGAAAGAATGCGGCTCATAGGCGTCTCCAACGACGGCTGGTGAATCCGTCAATTCATACTTTTGTTTGCGACTTGGCTAGGGGACTTTGTCACTTTCACCGGCGCCACATACCCCTCTGCCAACACCTTCCTCGGATGCGACGCCGTCACGTGCCCCATGAAGGGCGGCATGATCTCGTAGCCCAACAGTACCTGCAGCCGCGGCGACATGGTCCGCACGATGTCGGGCGGCACGCCCAGGAAGAAATTCTCCTGCGTGCGCGCCCAGGGCTCGCAGTACTGGTTGGAAAACGCGAGCCTGGGCTTGGCGCTGCGGTTCGCGCCGCCGCGGTGCATTAGCGTTCCGTGGAACACCACGCATGACCCCGCGGGCATCACCACCGGCACCAGCTGCCTCTCGATCTCCGGGGGCATGGGCGCATCGTGGTCCCGCCCGTCGTACGTGCCGGCGACCTGCTCGTCGCTCCACAGGTGGCTGCCCGGGATGACCTCGGTGCAGCCGTTCTCCTCGGTGAAGTCGTCGACGGCAACGATGGTGCTGATGCTGATCGACTTGCGCGGCCGCGGGATGGGATAGAACGAGTCGTCGTAGTGGATCGGCTGCGGCGTTTCGCCGGGGTGGATGCAGATGGCCTGGCTGGCCGTCAGCAGGTAGCCGGGCTGGAGCAGCTGGTCGAGGATGGCGAGGATGGGTGGGTCTTCGGCGATGTCTTCGAAGATCTTGCCGCGGGCGACGAGGGTGTAGACGCGCTCGGTTTTGAAGCCTTCGAAGTTGTTGCGGCCGGAGTGGGATTGGAGGTGGGAGGCGAGGGCTTCGCGGACGCGGGTGAGTGCGGCGGGGTCGAGGAAGTCGGGAATGATGCTGAAGCCTTTGGCGTGCAGCCCGGCCATGTGATCGATCATCGCGAATACACCTCGTCATGGCTGCCGACGTTGACCAGGGTGATGGCCTGGTCGCGGATCAGGAACTCCAGCGTGATCCGGTACGACAGGTTGATCGACACGGAATGCACGCCGTCATGCTTGCCGGCAAGCGCGTGCAGCCGCAGCGATGGGTGGTGGGGATTGGCCTCCAGCAACGCCAACGTCTTGCCGTACTGTCGCTTCAGGTCGGGGTGGGGGCGCAGGAAGCGGACGGCAATGCGGAGATAGCTCTCGGTGAAGACCAGCCGGAAGGGCATGGACGCGCGGTCCGCCGGTTTCAGGCACGGCGCCGGTTGCGCTTGGCCGGCACCGGCGCAGGGCCTGGATCCCCTGTGCCTTCCAGCAGGGCTTCGACCCGTGCCATGTGGGCGGCTGCGGACTCCTGGATGTACTGGCCCGCACCGACGTCGGCCCGACACTGCGCCAGCGCGGCATCGAGCTCGCACTCGCGCAGGTAGTGGTACTGCGAGACCTCCATCACCACGTACCGGTCCTTGCCGCGCACGGAGATGACGGCCTCGGGCTGGGAGGCGAGGCTCTCCTCGATGGCGGAGATGCCGCGGGTCTTGAGGTCGTTGGCGGTCAGGCTGGACACGGGGCCATTTTCCGCACTCTGATGAGTACTGTCAATCGCATGACTCAGAATGCGGTTAAACGCACCTATGCAGCCGCGCCTAGCCTCGCCACCCCTTCTTCGATCCTCTCCACCCCGACCGTCGCAAAGCTGAGCCGGAACGTACTCAGGTCAGGGTTCTCCGCAAAGAACGGCGCCCCCGGCACAAACGCCACCCCCTGCTCGATCGCCTTCTTCGCAAACACGTTCGCATCGCTCACCTTGCCACCGGCACCAGTGAGCCGAGCCCAGAAGAACAACCCGCCCTTAGGCTGCGTGAACTCGATCGCATCCCCCAGCTCGCGCTTCAGCGCAGCCCCCATCGCGGCCGCCCGCTCGCCGTAGGCCTTGCGCACTTTCACCAGGGTGTCCGGCATCCGCCCGCTCTTCAAGTACTGAGCCGCCGTCGCCTGAGCAAACGTGCTGGTGTGCGCATCGCTGAACTGCTTGCACATCACCGCATTGCGCAGCAGCTCCGCCGGCCCAACCATCCAGCCCACGCGCAGGCCCGGTGACAGCACTTTCGACATCGAGCCGCAATGCGCGATCCACTCGCGGCTGCCGGGCACCTCTTTGGACAGTGCCAGGATGCTGGGCGGCGGGGGCTCGCCGAAGTACAGGTCGCCATACGGGTCGTCTTCGACCACCAGCGTTTCGTACTTCTTCGCCAGCTCCAACACGCGCAAGCGGCGCTCGCGGCTCAGCGTGGCGCCGCTCGGGTTGCCGAAGGTGGGGATCAGGTAAACGAGCTTGGGCTTGTGCTCCTTGATCAACTCTTCCAGCTTGTCCACCTGCACGCCGTTGGCGTCGATGGGCGCGCTGACCAGGTTGGCGCCGTACAGGCGAAAGCACTGGATGGTGGCCAGGAAGGTGGGACCCTCGACGATGACGGGGTCGCCGGGCGAGATCATGGTCTTGCCCAGCAGGTCCAGCGCCTGCTGGCTGCCGGTGGTGACGACCAGGCCGGTGGGGTCGAGATCGGTGACGCCCTTGCCCTTCATGAAGGCGGCCAGCTGCGTGCGCAGCGGCTCGTAGCCTTCGGTGGCGCCGTACTGCAGGGCGCCGCCGGGTTCTTCGTCCAGCGCCTTCTGCGAGGCTTCGCGCAGGCCCGCCACGTCGAACATGGCGCTGTCAGGGAAGCCGCCGGCAAAGCTGATGATGCCGGGCTTGCCGAGCAGCTTGAACAGCTCGCGGATGGCGGAGGTTTCTACGTTGGCGAGGCGGGTGGCGAAGGTAAGGGGCATGGCTGTCCGTCCGGGTGAATCACCGGATGGTAGCCAAATGCGGGCTGGGGGCGCTAGGCGCGCACCAATTCGCGCTGGCGCAACTCCTCGGCGACCAGGTCGCCCAGCACGATCGCGGCGGGGTAAAGCACCTCCTCCTCGGTGCGCGTGTGCAGCCTCAGGGCATCCGCCAGGTTGGCGTACTCGGTCCGGCCCGCCGCCAAGGCGGCTTCCCGCAGCCGGTCACCCAGCGCATTGAGCTCCTTGTGCTCGGCGAACAGGCGGGGCAGTTCGGACTTGAGGCGCCGCGTCATGGGGACTACCTCCGCCATGTCGGCACTGACCTCGCCGCGCGCCACGCGCGGCAGCAGGCCCAGCGGCGGCAGGGCAAAGCTTTCTTCGCTGACGCAGTGCAGGTGCAGTAACCGCTCGAGTTCCCTGCCGACCTGGCCCAGGCGGCCGGGCTCATTCATGCATTGCGCCAGGTGCTGGTGCAACTCGTGGTGTTCGTCGCGCAGGACGCCGGGAATTCCTGGGAACATTGAAGTACTCCTCCTTGGGGAGGATAGGTACTCCAGCCGCCTGCCCACTTGCGAAAGGTCAAGTCACTCGCGTGGGGTGTCCGTCTGTCCCCCGGCAGTCCCGCCTTCGCGCTCCCTCAGCTTCTGCTGCCCCTCCCGCGCCAGTCGGGCCGTCTCTTCCAGCACCTTGTCTTCGGGCACGCGCGGCACGTCCGCGTCCTCGCGCATCTTGCCGTCTTCGTGGATGGTGTCGCGCGTGGGGTTGTTCGGTGTCGGCATGGAATGCTCCTGTTGCGGGGGTATCCGCAGCATTGTTGAGTGCCGGCCCGGCCTGCGTGCAGGACGCCGCCGCGCGGGTGCGTAGGTTATGGACTACATTGCGGCCATGATCGAAAAGCACATCGACATCCCCACCGCCGACGGCGCCATGAACACTTTCGTCGCGTACCCCGACGAAGGCGGACCCTTCCCGGTCGTCCTGTTCCACATGGACGCGCCGGGCAAGCGCGAAGAACTGCACGACATGGCGCGCCGCATCGCTGCGGTGGGCTACTACGTGGTGCTGCCCAACCTGTACTACCGCCGCACGCGCGACTTCGTGCTGCGCGAGCGCACGCCCGAGGCGATGGCGCCGATGTTCGAGCACATGGCCAGCCTGAGCAACGCCATGGTGGTCAGCGACACCCGGGCGATGCTGGACTTCGTCGACGCCCAGCCTGAAGTCAACGCAGCCCGAGTGGGTGCAGTGGGCTACTGCATGAGCGGGCCGTTTGTCATGGCGGTGGCAGCGGCCTTGCCGCAGCGTATCCAGGCGATCGCGTCGATCCACGGGGCCAACCTGGTGACGGACCGCGACGATTCACCGCACCTGATGGCCGCCGACATCAAGTGTGAAGCGTACTTCGCGTGCGCCGAGACGGACAAGTGGGCGTCCAAGGAGCTGGTCGACACGCTCGAGAAGGCGCTGAAGGAAGGCGGCACCAACTACCGGATCGAGTGGTATCCCGGGGCCGAGCACGGCTTCGTGTTTCCGAAGCGGGCGGGTATCTACCACCAGCCCAGTGCGGAGCGGCACTGGGTGAGGTTGTTCGACTTGTTCGAGAGGAATTTGAGGGGTTAGGTGGTGGGCAGCGCAGCTGCCCACCCTACGTCCCTACACCTCGATCTTCCCGCCCACGATATCCTTCAGCCGCTTGTGCGAGCGCGGCACGATGTTGCGGTCGCGGCCGCCGGCGCCGTCCAGCAAGGCGGCTGCGCGCTGGGCACGCAGTTCGTCCTCGGCATCCACCACCACCACGCATTCGCCGCGCTTCACCAGCTCGGCGTACGTGCCGGCGTGGCCTTGCTTGTGGTCCTGGCCGAACAGGTTGCTGAAGAAGTTGCCGATTGCCTCCAGCACGTGGCGGTCGACGGCTACCTCGCGCTCCATGCCGTCCCAGTCTTCCGTGCTCATGGCACTGTCGACGTGCAGGTCGCGATGCTGCTTGTGGATGTCTTCGCGCGAGAAGCCGGCATCGACCAGCCGGTCGACGGCACGGTCGGCGGCAGCGGGGTCGGTGAAAGCGCAGAGTACGGTATGCATGAGTGTCTCCCGGGGTTGCACTCATCTTCCGCGCCGCCGCCAGCCTCGGCTGTCAGCGGCGCCCCCTAGAGGGCGTACGAACTGTCGCTCGGCGCGGTCTGCTTCATGCTGGCGCGTTCCGCAAACGGGTCGTACCAGGCCGCAAGCCCGGGGTGGCCGTCGCGCCAGCGCATTTCGGGATGGCGGAAGTCCAGGTAGCCCAGGGCCGCGGCAAAGGCGATATGGCCCAGGTTCAGGATGCCCGACAGGTCAGGCAGCTGCGCTTCCATCATGTCCACGGCGCCCGTGATCTGGCCGCGCCAGCGCTCCTGTGCGGCCGGTGCCTGCTCGGCCACCGGGCGCCGCAGCTCCATCGTCAGCGCCACGGCCAGGTCCATCACCCCGTCGGCCACTGCCTGCGCCCGCAGCACGCGCCAGCGGTCGCCCCCGGGCAGCGGGATGAGCCTCGGCGACTCGTTGCGGCTGTCGAGGTACTCGCAGATCACGGGGCTGTCGTACAGCACCAGGTCGCCGTGCACGAACGTGGGCACCTTGCACAACTTGTTGTGCTGCAGCAGCTCGGTGGGGTTGGAAAACGGGTTGCAGTCGATCTCGCTCAGCCCACCGGCCAGCCCTTTTTCGCGCGCGACGATGCGAACCTTTCTCGCAAACGGCGACGACGCGGAAATGAAGAGCTTCATGCCGTGTTTGTACACGGAAATGGCCGTCGCCTGCACATGCACATGGCATGTGCGTGGGTAGTGTTACTTGCCGAGATGCGTGGCCAGGAACTTTTCCACGCGCTCCCAATAGTCAAACCTGTGCTTGGGTTGGGTCAGCCCGTGCCCCTCTTCCGGATATTCCACCCACTCGACATCCTTGTTGACCTTGCTCACGGCATCGCGCAGGCGCACACCATGAATGGTCGGAACGCGGGTGTCATTGCGGCCGTAGGCCAGCAACAGCGGCTTGCGGATCCTGTCAGCCATGGCCAACGGTGTGCGTGACCTCAGTGCCTCGTCCTTGTCAGGCTCTCCCAGCAGCACCGGCATGCTTTCGGCCTTGTAGCTCGCGGAGTACGAGCTCCACCCCGGCTCGAACAGCAGGGACAAGTCCGTCACGGCCGCGTAAGAGAACGCGCAGCGAAACAAGTCGCCGTCTTTCGCCAGTGCCATCAGGGCGGCATACCCGCCATAGCCGGCGCCGGCCACGCAAATGCGGCCGGGGTCCGCAATGCCTTGCTGCACGGCCCAGCGCACGCCATCGGCCAGGTCGTCTTGCATGGCCAGGCCCCATTGGCGGAAACCCTTGCGGTAGTGTTCGAATCCGTAGCCTTCGCTGCCGCGGAACTCAGGCTCCAGGACCGCGTATCCGCGGGAAGCGAGGAACTGGGCCGCCGAATCCCAGTGCCAGCTGCCACCCCTCTTCCATGGCCCGCCGTGCGCCAACACAACCAAGGGAAGCTTCTTGCCCTTCCCTGCCTTCGGCAAGGTCAGCCACGCCGGTATCTCCAGCCCATCCCTGGCCTTGTAGCGGACGAGGTCCAGCTGCCCCATGAGCTTGGGGTCTATGTCCTTGCGCGCTTGTCCCAGCAACGTGAGCTTGCCGGTGGCACGGTTGAACAACAGGAAGCGGCCGGGATCGGTGTCGGAATACGACCGGACGAGCGCCACAGGCGAGCCGTCGCGCATGGGGATGCTGAGCAGGTTCACCATCCCCGGCAACATGCCGTCGATGCGCTTCTGCAGGTCCTTCAAATCGGCATCGAGCCAGACGGTGCTGTCCGCATCGCTCGTGTACCGGATCCCTACGACACGCCCGCCCCGGACGATCGGGCCGCCGTTGAAGTCGAACCCGTTCACCGCGACGACCGGTTCGGGCTCAAGCGCCCGCTTCTCCAGGTCGTAGATGTGCAGCGCCAGCGTGTCCTTGCCGTTGCGGGCCGTGACAAAGAGCTGTTTGTCACCGACCAGGCGCAGCGGATAAATGACATCGCGCTCGTAGGGATTGAACGCCTCCAGCTTTTCCCATTGGTCCGTCTTGGGGTTCTTGAGGTGGAGGGCCGCCTCCGTGTGGGTGTCGAGCGTCAGGGCAACGCGCGCTTCGTCCTTCTCGTCGATCACCCACACGAGGGTCTTGCCGGGGGGAAAGATCGTGCCCGAGTCCCTGCCCGTTCGTGTGTCGATACGTCGCAGCCTGGTGCCCGACCAGTCGCCCAGGTTCCATTCATTGCGGGTCGTGAAGAAGTAGTCGGCACGACGGTCGTGCGACCCCACGTTGAATACCCCGCCAACCGGACGGTAGTTCGAGCCATCCTTGTCGACTGCAAGCACGCCGGAGTACCTCGGCCGCCCGCCGGGTGCCACGGTTTCGTTGAAGATCGAGAAGGCCAGGCGCTCGTCATTCACCCAGTCCACCCTGCCGACGTCGCCGTCGGTGAAGCTTGCGATGACCTTGGCGGCCATCGACTCCGTATCCATCACGGCCAGCTGGATGCGGCCGGTGGCCGCAGACCGCACGCCCAGCGCCACGAACCGCCCGTTCGGTGACAGCGATGGCCGCGCGATGTCCGGATTCTTGAAAAAAGATTCGACCGGAATCCGGGCCGCCTCGGCGGACTGGGCCGCAGCCTGCAGCCCGGCAAGAGCCATGCATGCCGCAACGGCGGCCTTCCATTTCGACATCATTCACTCCCCCCCAATGGCCCGCTTAACGGCCGATGTTCTTTTCCAGGAACTTTTCCACCCGGCTCCAGAAGTCCACCCGGTTCTTCACCAGGTACCAGCCGTGGCCTTCTTCCGTGTACTCGATCCACTCCACGTTGGCGTTGCTCTTGGTCACGGCGTCACGAAACCGCGTTCCGTGCTCGATCGGCACGCGGCGGTCTGCGCCTCCATACGCCAGCATCAGCGGCTGCTTGATGCGCGCGGCTTGCTGGATCGGGGACGTCGCCTTCAGCTGCGCAGCATCGGCTTCACGGTCCCCCACCAGCCGCGGCATGCCGTACTGCTTGTACACCCAGGAGAAGTCGCTCCAGGTCGCCGTGTACAGCAGCTCGATGTCGGTCACGCCGACCCATGCCATGCCGCAGCGGAACAGCTCGGGATCGTTCACCAGCCCCATCAGCGTGGCGTAACCTCCATAGCTCGCGCCTGCAATGCAGATGCGGTTCGTGTCGGCAATGCCCTGCTGCACGGCCCACTTCGCTCCGTCGGCCACGTCGTTCTGCATCGCCAGGCCCCACTGCTTGAAGCTGCTGCGGAAGTGGCGGTGGCCATAGCCCAGGCTGCCGCGGAACTCGGGCTCGAGGACAGCGTAGCCGCGCGAAGCCAGGAACTGGCTGTCGGCTTCCCACTTCCACTCGCCACCACGCACCCACGGGCCGCCGTGGACCAGCACCACCAGCGGGTGCTTCTTGCCCTTGCCGCCCTTGGGCAGCGTGAGCCAGGCCGGGATCTCCAGCCCGTCGCGCGCCTTGTAGCGCACCAGGTCCCGTTGCGCCATGTGGCGCGGCTCGATGTCGCGCATCGCCGTCCCGATGACCGTCAGCTTGCCGGTCTCGGTGTGGTACAGCAGGTAGGTGCCGGGATTGGTGTCCGAGAACGATTTCACCAGCGCCACGGGCACTTGCGCGTTGTACGGCAGGTCGATTTCGTTCGCCGTGCCCGGGAGCAGCTTGTCGACCTTCTGCTGCAGCTCGTTGGCCTTGGGGTCGAACCATGCCGTGCTCCTCGCATCGGAGACATACCGCACGCCGCGCAGGCTGCCCTTGCCGAAGATCAGCATGCCGTCGAAGTCGGGTTCGTGCGCGTAGAGGTCGTTGTCGAAGTCGAAGTCGCGCATGGACAGCAGGGGCTCCGCATCGAGCGCGTTCCTGGCCAGGTCGTAGCGGTACAGCGCGCGCTTGTCCTTGCCGTTGCGCGCAGCCACATACAGCGCGTTGTCGGGGCCGAAGCCTATCGGCGTGATGCCGCCTTCGACGAAGCGGTCGAACTCCGAAAGCACGCGCCAGGCTCCATCCTTCGGGTCGCGGTACCTCAATGCGCTGCGCGACTTTTCATGGGTGACCGCTATCCGCGGCTCATCGCTCGCGTCCACCAGCCAGTTGGACGTATCGCCCGGGCGCAGCACCGGCGTGCTGCGCCCCGTGCGCGTGTTCAGGCGGTGCAGGACGTTCGTTTGCCAGTGGTTGTCGACCCCGAACTCGGTACTCACGACGAAGATGTCGTCCGAGTCGCGGTTGCGCGTGGTGGAATGGAACCGGGTGGTGAAGTCCATCAGGCGCGGCCCGGTCGAGCGCTCGCGCACCCAGGGTTGCATGCGATCGGCCAGCTGCCGGTACTCGCTGCCGTCGCGCTGCACGGCGTACAGGCCCGGGCTCTGCCGCATGTCGGCCTGGGCCAGGTCGGTGGTGCGGACGTTGAAGACGATCCGGTCGTCGTTGACCCAGTCGAAGCGAAGGACATCGACGTCCTTGGGCGCCACGGCCACGGTCGCCTTCATCGTTGCGGTGTCCAGCACCACCAGTTGTGTGCGGCCGCCCTTGGGCGTGATCCCCATCGCAACATGCCTGCCGCTAGGCGATATCCGCGCGGCGGTGAAGGCGAGATCTTCGAAGAAGGCCTGGACGGGCGGCGGGGCGGTTTGCGCTGAAACCACGAACGAGAACAGGCTGGCAACGGCCAGCAGCGCGGCACGGATCATTTGGTCTTCCCTCCGGGCGTCTTTTTATCAGAAGCACGAAGGGAGACTCTCCCCAAAGGGAGGGGTCCGGTCAAACTTCCTCAAAAACCCGCCGCCAACCCATCCCGCCGCGAATCCGAAGCAGCCACATACCCCTCCACCTTCGGATCCCCCATCCGCCAGATGAACTGCCCCGCGCCGAAGTCCTGGTAGTTGTCGTTGATCACGTCGATGTTGTGCCCGCGCGCGATCAGCGCCTCGATGGTCGCCGAGGGCATCTGCGCCTCGACATTGATCGACAGCCCCTCGTTGAAGCGCCAGCGCGGCGCATCGCACGCGGCCTGCGGGTTCTGCTGATAGTCGATCATGCGCACCAGCGTCTGCATGTGGCCCTGCGGCTGCATGTTGCCGCCCATCACGCCGAACGACATCACGGGCTCGCCGTTGCCGCGCGTGAGGAAGCCGGGGATGATGGTGTGGAATGGCCGCTTGCCCGGCGCCACCTGGTTGGGGCCCGGCTCCAGGCTGAAGCCGTGGCCGCGGTTCTGCAGGCTGATGCCGAAATTGGGCTCCACGCAACCCGAGCCGAAGCCCATGAAGTTGCTCTGGATGAAGCTCACCATCATGCCGTCCTCGTCGGCCGCGGTCAGGTAGATGGTGCCGCCCTTCACCGGGTTGCCGCACTGGAAGTCCTGCGCGCGCTTCATGTCGATGAGCTTCGCGCGGCTGGCAAGGTAGGCGTCATCCAGCATCTGCGCAGGCGTCACCTCCATCGCGGAAGGTTCGGCCACGTAGCGGTAGACGTCGGCAAAGGCGAGCTTCATGGCCTCGACCTGCAGGTGCTGCGAGTCGGGGCCGTCCACCGGCAGGCCGGCCACGTCGAACTGGTCCAGGATGCCCAGCGCAATCAACGCTGCGATGCCCTGCCCGTTGGGCGGTATCTCGTGCAGCGTGTAGCCGCGGTAATTCTGGGCAATCGGCTTCACCCATTCGGGCTGGAAGGCCGCGAGGTCCCGCGCGGTCAGCACTCCGCCCTGTTCGCGTGAGAAGCGCTCCAGCGCCTGCGCGATCTCCCCGCGGTAGAACGCATCGCCCTTCGTCTCGGCGATGCTGCGCAGAGCACGCGCCGCCGCGCGAAACTGGAACAGCTCACCTACCTGCGGCGCGCGACCCCACGGCAGCAGGGACTGCGCGAAACCGGGCAGGCCTTTCAGTTCGTCGGTGGCAGCGGCCCACTTCTGCTGCACCACGATGGGCAGCAGGTAGCCGCACTCCGCGATCTCGATGGCCGGCTGCATCAGGTCGGCAAACGGCAGCTTGCCGAAGCGGTCCGACAGCGCGCGCCAGCTGGCCACCGCGCCCGGCACCGTGACCGAGTCGATGCCGCGCTTGGGCGGCTTCTTCTCGAGCGCGCCGTACTTGGCGTGGAAGTAGCCTGGGTTCCACCCGGCCGGCGCGGGCCCGGATGAATTGAGGCCGTGCAGTTCACTGCCGTCCCACACGATGGCAAATGCGTCGCTGCCCAGCCCGTTACTGACGGGCTCGCAGATGGTCATGGCGGCCGCCGCGGCCACGGCCGCATCGACCGCGTTGCCGCCCTTCCACAGCATCCTCAGGCCCGCCTGCGCGGCCAGCGGATGCGACGTGGAGCAGACGTTACGGGCGAGGACGGGGATGCGGGTGGTGGGGTAGGGATTGTGGAAATTGAACTTCATCATGCCGGCCTCAATCCGCCACGATCTTGCGGTCGTCGATGATCTTCTTCCAGCGCGCGCGGTCGGTGTTGGTCATCGCCGTGAACTGCTGCGCCGTGCCGCCTGCGGGCTCTATGCCCAGCCGGGCCAGCCGCTCCTTGACGTCGGCGTCCTGCAGCGACTGGTTCACGGCCGCATTCAAGCGGTTCACGATGTCGGCCGGCACGCCCTTGGGGCCATACAGGCCGAACCAGGTGACCGACTCGTAGCCCGGGACGGTTTCAGCGATGGCCGGCAACTCCGGCAGCAGCGGCGAGCGCTTGGCGCTGGTGATGCCCAGCGCCCGCAAACGCCCTTCCTTCACGTGCGGCAGGCCGCTGGGCAGCGAGTCGAGCAGCAGGTCGAGCTTGCCGCTCACCAGGTCGGGGATGGCCAGCGCCGTGCCGCGATACGGGATGTGCACCAGGAACACACCGGACTGGGCCTTCAGGTACTCGGTGCTCAAGTGCACCACCGTGCCGTTGCCGCTGCTCGCGTAGTTGAGCTGCCCGGGGTTCTTGCGCGCGTAATCTATCCATTCCTTCACCGACTTCGCCGGCGAGGTATTGGGCACCAGCATGATGCTGGGCGCGTTGCCCACGTGCGCGATGGGCGTGAAGTCGGCCACCGCGTCGTACGGCACCTTGCCGAAGCTGGGGCCTATGCTGTGCGTGCTGCTGGTGGCCAGCAACAGCGTGTAGCCGTCGGCGGGCGCTTTCGCCACCAGGTCCGAGCCTATGGTGCCGCCGGCGCCGGGCTTGTTGTCCACGACGATGCTGGTCGTGAGCCGCTCGCCCAGCTTCTGCGAGACGGCGCGTGCCAGGATATCGGTGGCGCCTCCCGCGGGGAACGGCACCACCAGCCGGATCGGCTTGGTTGGATAGCCCTGTGCATGCAGGGGCATGGCGGCCAGTGCGGCGACCGCAAGCAGCAACGACGAAACAATCTTCATGCGCGACGATTATCCGGACCCGCACGCCCAAGCAAAAGCGAATAATGCTTTAACGACCCTAAAGCCATGCTTTAGCATGCAGGGATGAGCAGCATTCGCCTGATGAAGACCTTCCTGGCCGTGGCCGCCGAAGGCTCGTTCGCCGCGGCGGCGCAGCGCGTGGCGCTGACGCAGGCCGCCGTGGGGCAGCAGATGCGCTCGTTCGAAGGCGAGCTGAAGCGGCCGCTGTTCGAGCGGCAGGGCAAGTCGGTGGTGCTCAGCGACGCGGGCCGGGCCGTGGTGCCGCAGGTGCGCAAGCTGGTCGCCGCCTACGAGCAGTTGCTGGCCGGCGCGCCTTCGGCCGAAACCATGGCCGGCACCGTGCACCTGGGCGCGGTGGTCTCGGCCGTGCGGCCCCTGCTGCGCGCCACGCTGGCACTGAAGCAGCGCCACCCGCTGCTCGAACTGCACGTGTCGGCCGCCAAGTCCATGGACCTGATCGCGCGGGTACTGGCCGGCGAACTCGACGCCGCCATCGCCATCCGCGAGCCGGGCGCCGACCGGGCCGGGCTGGCCTGGACGCCGCTGTATGCCGAGCCCATGGTGCTGCTGGTGCCGCGCAAGACGCCCGATGCGCCGCTGCGCGCGCTGCTGCAGGCCCAGCCCTTCATACGGTTCGACCGCTCGCAACACACCGGCGAACTGGTCGAGCGGACCTTGCGCCGCCTGCGCGTGAAGCCGCAGGAGTTCCTGGAGCTGAACGCCATCGAAAGCATCGTCGACCTGGTGCGCTCGGGCCTGGGCATTTCGCTGCTGCCGCTGCTGCACGAGGCACGCTGGTCGGCCGACGCCAAGCTGCGGGTGGTGGACATCCCCAAGGCCGAAGAGCGCCGCGTGGCCATGGTGCAGCGCACCGACTCGCGCAGCGCAGCGGTGGTGGCCGCTGTCGTGCAGGAACTGGCATGAAGGACGCATCGGTCGCACCGTTTTTCGCGACGCTGTGCGCGGCCAACCCGCTGCCGGCCAGCGAGCTGGAATACACGACGGTGTTCGAGTTGCTGGTGGCCGTGCTGCTGTCCGCCCAGGCCACCGACGTGGGCGTGAACAAGGCCACGCGCCGACTGTTCCCGGTGGCCAATACGCCACAGGCCCTGCTGGACCTGGGCCGCGAGGGGGTGGAGGCGTACATCAGGACCATCGGCCTGTACCGCATGAAGGCCAGGCACCTGCTGGAAACCTGCCGCATCCTGGTGGAGCAGAATGGGGGCGAGGTGCCGCGCGACCGCGCAGCGCTCGAGTCGCTCCCCGGCGTGGGCCGCAAGACGGCCAACGTGGTCCTCAACGTCGCTTTCGGCGAAGAAACCATGGCCGTGGACACGCACATCTTCCGGGTGTCGAATAGGACCGGGCTGGCGCCCGGCCGCAACCCGCTGGAGGTGGAGCTGAAGTTGCTGCAGCGCGTACCGGCGGAGTTCCGCGAGGACGCTCACCACTGGCTCATCCTGCACGGCCGTTACGTTTGCGTGGCACGCACGCCCAAATGCTGGCAATGTGCCGTGATCCAATACTGCGACTACGAGCCCAAGACGCCGCCGCCGCGATGACGGGAGAGATGACACGATGGCACTGGTACTGGTGATCGACGACGACCCGATGCTGCGCGAGCTGGCGGTGTTCGCCCTGCGCGAGGCCGGCCACAACGTGCTGGACGCTTCGGGCGGCGACGCCGGGCTGGCCCTGGTGCGCGTCGAAAAGCCCGACCTCGTGGTGTGCGACGTGAACATGCCGGGCACCGACGGTTTCGCGGTGCTCGAGGCGCTGCGTGCCGACCCTGACACGGCAGCCGTGCCGGTGGTGATGTGCACCTCGCTCGGCGAGCGCGAAAACATGCGCCGCGGCATGCGATCAGGCGCCGACGACTACCTGCCCAAGCCCTACCAGCCGCAGGAGCTGATCGACGCGGTCAACGCCGTGCTGGCGCGCCACGACGCGCGCCACTTCAAGACCGTGGCGCTCGTCAAGGACCGCTTCAACCAGGCGCTGGAACGGCAGGAACAGGTGCTGGCCGCCCGCTACGAGCACCAGCTGGAGCAGGAGTTCAGCTCGCGCTGGGACAAGCAGCTGGCCGAGCAGGGCCAGCTCGACTTCAAGGCGGGCACGGTGCTGCTGGCCGACCTGTTCGCCGCGCTGCGCGCCGAAGGCCAGCCCGACGCGTCGGATGTGGCGTCCATCCTGCAGTCGGCGCGCGACTCGCTGTTCCTGTTCGGCGCGGCCATCGTGCTGCCGCACGGCGACGAGATCCTGGCCATCTTCGACAGCGGCAAGGACGACATCCGCACCCCGGCCGTCGAGCGTGCCGTGCGCGCGGCTTTCGCCCTGCAGACGGCGGTGGGCATGGCGCTGGGCGGCGCCACCACCGGTGGCATGTCGGTGGCGCTGCACCGCGGCGACTTTTCGGTGGTGATGGTCAACGACCCGCTGCATGGCGACACTTCCACCACGGTCGTGCCTTCCGCCGCGCTGGCCGAAGCGTCGACGCTGCGCCAGCTGGGCAAGGCCAAGCGCTGGGGCGTGACGGCATCGCGCGCGGTGTGCGATGCCCTGCCCGAAGGGGTGGCCCGGGCCGGCGCGAAGGCCGGCTCCGGGTTCGAACTGCGCCAGCCTGACTAGAAGAACCCCAGCGCCTTCGGGCTGTAGCTCACCAGCAGGTTCTTGGTCTGCTGGTAGTGCTCCAGCATCACCTTGTGCGTCTCGCGGCCGATGCCGGACTCCTTGTAGCCGCCGAAAGCCGCATGCGCGGGATACGCGTGATAGCAGTTGGTCCACACGCGGCCCGCCTGGATGGCGCGGCCCATGCGATAGGCCACGCTGGCGTCGCGCGTCCACACGCCGGCGCCCAGGCCGTACGACGTGTCGTTGGCGATCGCCAGTGCATCGGCCTCGTCCTTGAAGGTGGTCACTGCGAGCACCGGACCGAAGATCTCTTCCTGGAAGATGCGCATCTTGTTGTGGCCCTTGAACACCGTGGGCTGGATGTAGTAGCCCTCGACCAGCTCACCGGCCAAGCGCGCGCGGTCGCCGCCGGCCAGCACCTCGGCACCCTCTTCGCGGCCGAGCTGCAGGTAGGCCTGGATCTTGTTCATCTGGTCGAGCGAAGCCTGCGCACCCATCATGGTGGCGGTGTCCAGCGGGCTGCCCTGCTTGATGGCCTTCACGCGCGCCAGCGCACGGTCCATGAAGCGGTCGTACACCGACTCCTGGATCAGCGCGCGCGACGGGCAGGTGCACACCTCGCCCTGGTTGAACGCGAACAGCACCAGGCCTTCGATGGCCTTGTCGAAGAACTCGTCGTCGCGGCAGGCCACGTCTTCGAAGAACACGTTGGGCGACTTGCCGCCCAGCTCCAGCGTGGCCGGGATCAGGCTGGCGGCCGCCGCTTGCGCGATGACCTTGCCAGTGGCGGTGGAGCCGGTGAAGGCGATCTTGGCGATGCGCTTGCTGGTGGCCAGCGGCATGCCCGCTTCCTTGCCGTAGCCGTTGACGACGTTGAGCACGCCGGCCGGCAGCAGGTCGCCGATCAACTCCATCAGCACCATGATCGAGATGGGCGTGGACTCGGCGGGCTTCAGCACGACGCAGTTGCCGGCGGCCAGTGCGGGCGCCAGCTTCCATGCGGCCATCAGGATCGGGAAGTTCCACGGGATGATCTGCGCGACCACGCCCAGCGGCTCGTGGAAGTGGTAGGCGATGGTGTCGTGGTCGATCTCGCTCAGGCTGCCTTCCTGCGAGCGCAGGCAACCGGCGAAGTAGCGGAAGTGGTCGGCTGCCAGCGGGATGTCGGCGTTGAGCGTCTCGCGGATCGGCTTGCCGTTGTCCACGGTCTCGGCATACGCCAGCGCTTCGAGGTTGGCGTCGATGCGGTCGGCGATCTTCAGCAGGATGTTGGCGCGCTCGGCGGCGGGGACGCGGCCCCACTTGCCTTTGGCGGCATGGGCGGCGTCGATCGCGATTTCGACGTCTTCCGACGTGGACCGTGCGGCCTGCGTGTAAGGCATGCCATTGATCGGCGTCAGCACGTCGAAGTATTGGCCCTTGACGGGCGGCACGAACTTGCCGCCAATGAAGTTGTCGTAACGCGCCTTGTAGGCAACCTTGGCGCCGGCGGTACCGGGGTTGGCATAGATCATCTGTCGTCTCCTGGTGGTTGGGTTGGGTCCGCCCACCCCATTGCAGGCGGCGTGCCACCGCCGCGTTTCAGCCGCCGATGGCTGAAAGCATGCAGAAAGGCTTGGCGCGTAGCGTGTCGGAAACCGCCAGAACGAAGCGGTTGCGCCGTGACGTTGCTCCAAAACGGAACACTGGAGACATATGCTTTTGCAATCCCGCCCCGCCCCGCGCGACCTGCGCGAAGCGCGCCGCCAGCTGCTGGACCGCGGCGTGGTCCCGTCGGACTTCATGCGGCCCGACCTGGCGCGCTCGTGGCAGCGCAGCTGGCACGCCGGCCTGCAGCCTTGCGGGCGCGCGCCCGGCGCTCCCCACGCATCGGGCGCCCAGCTGGCGCGGGCGCGTGAACAGCAGCGCGAGCTGGCGGCGCACGCGCGGCCGGTGATGGAGTTCCTGGCCGAGCAGACGCGCGACACCGACAGCATGGTGATACTGGCGGGCGCCGACGGCCTGCTGCTGGAAGCGCTGGGCGACCTGCATTTCGCCAGCCGCGCCGAGCGCGTGGCCCTGCGTGCGGGCGCCACCTGGCTCGAGCAGCATCGCGGCACCAACGCCATCGGCACGGCACTGGCTGAGGGCCGCGCCGTGGTCATCCACGCGGGCGAGCACTACCTGGAGCGCAACGCCTTCCTCACGTGTGCCGCGGCGCCGGTGTTCAGCCCGGCGGGCAAGCTGCTGGGCGTGCTCGACGTGTCGGGCGACCACCGGGGCCACCACCCGCACACGCTGGGGCTGGTGCGCTCGGCGGCACGCATGATCGAGCACCGGCTGTTCGACACCCGCTACGACCCGCGCGCATGGCCGGGCGTGCGCTTGCGCCTGCATGCGCAGCCCGAGGGCATCGGCACGGTCACCGAAGGGCTGGTGGCGATCGCGGAAGACGGCACCTTGACCGGCGCGAACGCCACAGGGCTCGAGTTGCTGGGCCTTTCGTGGAGCGACCTGGGTGCGGCCAAGGCCGACGACGTGCTCGATGCCGGCAGCCACCGGTCATCTGCGCCGCGGGTGGTGCATACGCGCTCGGGGCTGGCACTGTGGGCGCGCTTCGAATCGGCCCAGGCGGTGCACGTCGCGGCGCCGCACGCATGCATCGTGGTCGACTGCGAGCCTGCGGACGCGCTGGCGGCGCTGGACACCGGCGACACGGCCGTGCGCGCGGCCATCGCGCGCGGCCGCAAGATCGCGGGCAAGCCCATCCCCTTGCTGCTGCAAGGCGAGTCGGGCGCCGGCAAGGAAGTGTTCGCACGGGCGCTGCACGAGAGCGGGCCGCGTGGCGGCAAGCCCTTCGTCGCCGTCAACTGCGCGGCCTTGCCGGAAAACCTGATCGAGGCCGAGCTGTTCGGCTACCAGCGCGGCGCCTTCACCGGCGCGCTGCGCGAAGGCTCGCCCGGGCGCATCCGCGAGGCGCACGGCGGCACGCTGTTCCTGGACGAGATCGGCGACATGCCGCTGGGACTGCAGGCGCGCCTGCTGCGCGTGCTGCAGGACCGGCAGGTGGTGCCGCTGGGCGGCGGGCAGCCGGTTCCGGTCGACTTTGCGCTCGTCTGCGCCACGCACCGCGACCTGCCGTGCGAGATCCAGGGCGGGCGGTTCCGCGAGGACCTGTTCTATCGCCTGAACGGCCTGACGCTGAAGCTGCCCGCGCTGCGCGAGCGTGGCGACCTGGCGGCGCTGATGGGCAGCGAGCTGCGGCGGCTGGCGCCCGGGCGCGACGTGGCCTTGGCGCCCGAAGTGCTGGCGGCCCTGCAGGGCTACCGCTGGCCGGGCAACCTGCGGCAGCTGTCTAACGTGCTGCGCACCGCCTGTGCGCTGCTGGACCCGCACGAAACGCTGATCGGCTGGGAGCACCTGTGCGAAGACCTCGCCGCGCAGCTGCGCGCGGTGCCCGTGGCCGACGTGGACACCGGCGACCTGCGGTCGGTGGCGCGGGCCGCGATCGACCAGGCGCTGGACGACTGCGGCGGCAACCTGTCGGAAGCGGCGCGCCGGCTGGGCGTGAGCCGCAACACGCTGTACCGGCGCCTGCGCCATTGACGGACAATGTCCGCATGGACAACAAGCAGATCACCGAAACGCTGGACCTGCACACGCAGAGCATCCAGGGCCTCGTCGACAATCAGCTCATGCTGGCCGCGCAGGTGCAGGTGCTGCAGGCCGCGCTGGCCACCATGCTGCTGCACCACGGCGACCGCGCCGCGCTGCTGCGTACCTTCAAGGGCTACATGAAGATCTCGAAGGAAGGTACGCCGCAGCTGGCCAAGCACATGGGTGCGCTGGAAGGCGGCATGCTGGCACTGCTGGGCGAAGGGACCGAGCCGGCGCCCTGACCTTCAGGGAACAGCCGCGTTCCGTCAGAGACGCGTGTCAGCGCTCGGCCACCACCACGTGCGCCTGGATCGCACCCTCCACCCGGCCGGCGCCGAACTTGCGCGCGATGGCTTCGGCCGCCGCATCGGTGGCCTTCTCCAGCATGCCGGGGCCCTTGGATTCCAGCTCCATGCGCAGCGGCGAGCCCTGGCAGTAACCGATGGCCGGATGCCTCGGCGACTCGGCGCGGCTGCGCGCCGGCAGCGTGGTGATCTCCGGGCGCCGCTCGAAACCGCCGCGCGCGAGGTCCTGCGCGATCAGGGTGGTGTCGGCATAGCCATGCGGGCCGCGTTGCATGAAGCGCGGCGGCGCATCGGGGAACAGCGTGTCGTGCGCGGCGGCGACCGCGCGGATGAAGTCGTTTTCCTCGATGCTGTCCCACACATTGAACAGGAACACGCCGCCCGGCCTGAGCACGCGGCGCGCCTCGCTGAACGCCCTGGCCTTGTCGGGGAAGAACATCACGCCGAACTGGCAGGCGACGACGTCGAACGACCGGTCCTCGAACGGCAGTTGCATGGCGTCGGCCTGGCGCCAATCGATCGGGCGCGCGGTGCCGATGGCTGCCGCCTGGTCGAGCATGGGCTGGTTGAGGTCCGACGCGACGATGATGGTGGATGCGGGCAGCGTGGCCGCCAGTTCGCGCGTGACCACGCCGGTGCCCGCGGCGATCTCGAGCACCGTGGCCGGCTTGCGTTGCATGACGCGCGCCGTCAGGTCACGCGCATACGGCTCGAAGATCAGGGGCACGAGGTACCGGTCGTACAGCTCGGGGATCGAACCGGCGAAGACGCTGTCGGACTGTTCCATGGTGGCCTCCTGCAGTGCAGCCCCGACATGATGCCGCGTCAGGCAAACAATTGGAATCTGACCCCCATTAAAGTTGCCAGCCACCGCCGAGCGACTGGACCAGCGCGACGGCGGCGAGCTGGCGGTCGGTCTGTACCTGGACCAGGGCGCGGCGGGCGGAAGCGGCGCTGTTCTGGGCGGTGACGACCTCGGTGTAGCCGACGAGGCCCGAGCGATAACGGTTGAGCACCTGCTGCTCCACCAGCTCGGCAGCTTCCCAGGCGCGCTGGCGCAACGCTTGCTGCTCCTGCAGGACGCGCAATGCGACCAGCTGGTCCTCGACATCCTGGAAAGCGTTGAGCACCGTTTGGCGGTAGCGCGCGGAGACCTCTTCGTGGGCGGCGCGTGCGCCCGCCACGCGCGCCCGGGTGGCGCCGGCGTCGAAGAGCGTCTGCGCCAGGGAGGCGCCTATGGACCACGCCAGCGCGCTCGAACTGAACAGGTCGCCGATGCTGGCGGCGCTGAGCCCTACCCGGCCGCTCAGGTTGAGGCTGGGGAAATAGCCGGCGCGCTCGATGCCGATGCGCGAGTTGGCCTGCTCCACGCGGCGTTCTGCCGCGGCGATGTCGGGGCGGCGCTGCAGCAGGGTGGACGGCACGTCGACCGGGATGCCCGGCACCTGCGGCCGCCACTGCGGGTCGGGCTCCAGTGTGAAGTTGCCGGGCGCCTTGCCGACCAGCACCGCGACCGCATGCTCGAACTGCGCGCGGGTGCGCTCCAGGCCCAGCAGGTCGGCCCGCGCATTGGCGAGCTGGGTCTCGGCCTGCAGCAGGTCGGTGCGCGCGACGATGCCGACGTTGTAGCGGTTGCGCGCGATCTCCAGCGAGCGCTCGAGGCCGCGCACGGTTTCAAGTTGTGAAGCACGCAGCAAGTCGGCTTCGCGCACGCCGATGTAGTTGGTGGCCAGTTCGCCCTGCGCAGCGAGCGTGGCCGCGGCCAGGTCGGCGGCGCTGGCCTGCTCGCCGGCCCTGGCACTTTGCACGCCGAGTCGCAGGCGGCCCCACACGTCAGGCTCCCAGGCCGCGCCGATGTTCACCTGGTAGCTGCTGCGCGCCGGCGCGCCGCCACCGCCGCTGCGGTTGGCATTGGCGTCGAGGTCGACGCGCGGGAACAGCGTGGCACGCTGTTCCTGCGTCATTGCACGCGCCTGCGCGTAGGCAGCAGCGGCCGCGGCGACGTTCTGGTTGGTCACCTGCACTTGCGCAGCCAGGTCGTTGAGCTTGGGGTCGCCGAACAGCTCCCACCACGGGCCGCGTTGCAGCGTGTCGGCCGGGACGGCGCGCACCCAGGCGCCTTTGGCTTCCTTGAAGGCGACGGGCGTGTCGACCACCGGCACTTCGTACTTCGGCGCGAGGCTGGTGCAGCCCGCAACGGCGAACACCAGGAACAGCGCGAAACAACGGTGGGGTGCGCGCTTCGCGCTCCGACCCCACCCTACGCCGGGGCCCTCGTGGACATCGTGGCCTTCGTAGGGTGGGGTCAAAGCGAAGCGTACCCCACCGGGCCATTCGAATCTCATCATGCCGCCTGCAACCTCCCCAACTGGCTCTCCAGCGGGCTCCTGCGCCGCAACCTGTCGAGCATCAAATACACCACCGGCGTCGTCAGCAGCGTGATCACCTGGCTGGCAATGAGCCCGCCGATGATCGCCACCCCCAGCGGCCGCCTCAGCTCCGCCCCTTCGCCGAACCCGATGGCCAGCGGCAAGGCACCCAGCATCGCTGCCAGCGTCGTCATCAGGATCGGGCGGAAGCGCAGCAGGCACGCCTCGCGCACCGCGTGATGCGGCGACAAGCCGCGCGACCGCTCCGCCTCCAGCGCGAAATCGATGATCAGGATCGCGTTCTTCTTCACGATGCCGATCAGCAGGAACACGCCGATCAGCGCCATGATCGAGAAGTCGAGCCGGAAGATCAGCAGTGCCAGCACGGCGCCGACACCGGCCGAGGGCAGCGTCGACAGCACCGTGAACGGATGCACCAGGCTTTCGTACAGCACGCCCAGCACGATGTAGATGACCACGATGGCCGCCAGGATCAGCAGCGGTTGCTGCTGCTGCGTTTCCTGCGCGGCCCGCGCCGTGCCCTGGAAGCTGCCGCGCACGTTGATCGGCAGCCCGATCTCGGCCTCGGCGGCGCGCACCGCCTTCTGGCCGTCGGCCAGGTTGGTGCCTTCGGCCAGGTTGTAAGAGATGGTGGTGGCCAGCTCGGCGTCCTGGTGGTTCACGGAAGACGCCGTGGGCCGCTCGGAGAACTTCGCGATGGCCGCCAGCGGCACCATCGGCGTGCTCGCGGACGACGCCGCGCTGGCGGCCGCGCGTGCCGGCACGTAGATGTCCTTCAGCGCCTCGGGGCTGCGGATGTAGCGCGGCGCCACCTGCATTACCACGCGGTACTGGTTCAGGTCTTCGTAGATGGTCGCCACCTGCCGTTGGCCGAAGGCGTTGTACAGCGCGTTGTCGACGTCGCGCGAGGTGATGCCCATGCGCGACGCGGAGTCGCGGTCGACGTCGACGTACACCTCCACGCCGTTCTCCTGCTGGTCGGTGTCCACGTCCACCAGGGCCGGCTGCTGCTTCATCGCCTCGGCGA
This sequence comes from Burkholderiales bacterium, assembly GCA_016213325.1. Classification (GTDB taxonomy): domain Bacteria; phylum Pseudomonadota; class Gammaproteobacteria; order Burkholderiales; family Burkholderiaceae_C; genus Ramlibacter. The sequence continues at coordinate 164,880 of JACRAY010000014.1, forward strand.
GCCGGGTGGCCCACAGCTTCAGGTCCGTGGCGTTGTCGCTCTTGATGGTGTACTGGTAGGTGCTGCTGGACTGGCGCCCGCCCATGCGCAAGTCCTGCACCGGGTTGAGGAAGACGCCCAGGCCGGTCACCTGCGACAGTTTGGGCCGCAGGCGCGCGATCACCGCCTGCCCGCGCTCTTCGCGGTCGCGCTTGAGGTTGACGAACATGAACCCGCCACCGGCGCGCCCGCCGCCGGTAAACGCCACCACCGTGTCGACCGCCGGGTCGCCCTGGATGATCTCCACCACCTGCCGCAGCTTGTCCTGCATGGCCTGGAACGAGATGCTCTGGTCGGCGCGCAGCCCGCCCTGCAATTGCCCGGTGTCCTGCTGCGGGAAGAAGCCCTTGGGGATGTGGATGAACAGGTAGGCGTTGAGCGCCACCACGCCCGCCAGGACCAGCAGCACCAGCCAGCGCGCGTGCAGCGCCCAGTCCAGGCTGTGCTCGTACATGCGGTGCGTCCAGGCGAAGGACCGCTCGGCCCAGCGCGCGATGCGGCCCGGCGCGGCCTGGTGCGCGTCGCGCCGCAGCAGCCACGCGCACATCATGGGCGTGGTGGTCAGCGAGACCACCAGCGAGATCAGCACCGCCGCCGACAGCGTGATCGCGAACTCGCGGAACAGCCGGCCGACCTGCCCGCCCATGAACAGCAGCGGGATGAACACGGCCACCAGCGACAGGCTGATCGACAGCACGGTGAAGCCGACTTCGCGCGCCCCCAGCAGCGCCGCGCTGAAGCGGTCCATGCCGGCTTCGATGTGCCGGCTGGTGTTCTCCAGCACCACGATGGCGTCGTCCACCACGAAGCCGGTGGCGACCGTCAGCGCCATCAGCGACAGGTTGTTGAGCGAAAAGCCCAGCAGGTACATCACGCCGACGGCGCCCAGCAGCGAGACGACGGTGGCCACCGCCGGGATGATGGTGGCGCGCACGCTGCGCAGGAACACGCTGACCACCAGGATCACCAGCGCGATCGCGATGAAGAGCGTGATCTCCACTTCGCGCAGCGCCGCGCGGATCGAGTGCGTGCGGTCCGACGCGACCTGCAGCTGGATGTCCTTGGGCAACTGGTCCTGCAGCGCGGGCAGCAGCGCGCGCACGCCGTCGACCGTCTCGATCACGTTGGCGCCCGCCTGCAGGGTGACGAGCACGATGACGGCCGGGCGGCCGTTGAACAGGCCGAGCGTGCTGGTGTTCTCGACGCCGTCGGACACCTCGGCCACGTCGGCCAGCCGCACGGCCGCGCCGTTGCGCCACGCAACCACCAGGTTGCGGTAGTCGGCCGCCGTCTTGCCAGCCGTGCGGTCGGTGTAGATCTGCATGCGCCGGCCGCTGATGTCGACGTCGCCCTTGGGCCGGTTGGCCGTGCCCCCCTGCAGCGCCGCGCGCACGTCCTCCATCGAGATGCCGTAGCGGTTGAGCGTGAACGGCACCAACTCCACCCGTACGGCGGGCTGCGAGCCGCCGCCCAGTTCGACGTCGCCGACGCCGGGCACCTGCGCGATCTTCTGCTGCACGATGTTGGACACGGCATCGTAGATCTGGCCCGGCGAGCGGCTGGGCGAGGTGAGCGCGAGGATGATCACCGGCGCCGCCGCCGGGTTGGCCTTGCGGTAGGTCGGGTTGCTGCGCAGCGTGGACGGCAGGTCGGCGCGCGTGGCGTTGATGGCCGCCTGCACCTCGCGCGCGGCGGCATCGATGTTGCGTTCCAGGTCGAACTGCAGGGTGACGCGCGTGTTGCCGTTGCCGCTGCTGGACGTGACTTCGTTGACGCCCGCGATCACGCCCAGCCGCCGCTCCAGAGGCGTCGCCACGCTGCTCGCCATGGTCTGCGGGCTCGCACCCGGCAGGTTGGCCGACACGCTGATGACCGGGTAGTCGACCTGCGGCAGCGATGCCACCGGCAGCTTGAAGAACGCCGCGATGCCGGCCAGCGCGATCCAGGCCGTCAGCAGCACCGTGCCGACGGGGCGGCGGACGAAGGGGGCGGAGAGGTTCATGTGGAAATCACCCCTCCCCCCTCCGGGGGGAGGCTGGGAGGGGGGCTGGCCCGCCACTTCGCAGCCAGCCGGTCGAACCCCAGGTAAATCACCGGCGTCGTGAACAACGTCAGCAACTGGCTCACGATCAGCCCGCCGAAAATCGCCAGCCCCAGCGGCCTGCGCAACTCGGCGCCCTCGCCCCACCCCAGCATCAGCGGCACCGCGGCGAACAGCGCCGCCAGCGTCGTCATCAGGATCGGCCGGAAGCGCAGCAGCGCCGCCTGGTGGATCGCCTCGCGCGCCGACTTGCCTTCGTTGCGCTCGGCATCGATCGCGAAGTCGATCATCATGATCGCGTTCTTCTTCACGATGCCGATCAGCAGGATGATGCCGATGATGCCGATCACGCCCAGGTCGTTGCCGGTCACCATCAGCGCCAGCAGCGCGCCCACGCCGGCCGACGGCAGCGTGGACAGGATGGTCAGCGGGTGGATGTAGCTCTCATACAGCACTCCCAGCACGATGTAGACGCACACCACCGCAGCCAGGATCAGCCACAGCTGGTTGGCGAGCGACGTTTCATAGGCACCGGCCGCGCCGAGGAAGGTCATGGTCACGCCGGGCGGCAGCTTGATGTCCCTGGCCACCTCGCGGATCGTGTCGACCGCGCGGCCCAGCGATACGCCGGGCGCGGTGTCGAAGCCCACGGTAGTGGCCGGGTACTGCGCCACGTGCGTCACCTGCAGGGGCGCGGGCCGCTCGGTGATGCGCGCCACGGCCGACAGGGGCGTCGGCTCGCCCGAGCCGGTGCGCAATTGCACCGACGCCAGCGTGGCGGGCGATGCCAGCACGCCCTGCCGTGCCTCCAGCACCACCCGGTACTGGTTGGTCTCGGTGAAGATGGTCGAGACGATGCGCTGGCCGAACGCGCTGTACAGCGCCTCGTCGATCGCGGAAGCCGAGATGCTGAGGCGCGCCGCCGTGTCGCGGTCGACGTCCACGTAGATCGCGGTGCCGCGCGCGTCGGCATCGGTCTGCACGTTGCGCAGGTCCCGCTCCTGCTGCAATGCCTGCGTGAGCCGCACGGCCCAGTCGGTGACGGTCGGCGTGTCCGACGACTCCAGCGCCAGCCGGTACTGTGTGGGGCCGGTCTCCGACTCGATGGTGAGATCCTGCACCGGCTGCAGGTACAGCTTGACGCCCGCCACCTGCTGGCCGCGTTGCCGCAGGTTGTCCATCACCCGTTGCAGCGACGGCCGCGAGTCCTTCAGGTTCACCAGCATGCGGCCGGTGTGCAGCATGGTGTTGTTGGCCGCATCCACGCCGACGAAGCTGGCGATGGAGGCCACCGACGGGTCTTCCACCAGTTGCTGCGCCACTTGCTGCTGCAGCCTGGCCATGCGCGTGTACGACACCGACTGCGGCGCCTCCACGCGCACCTGCAGCTGCCCCGAGTCCTGCGTGGGGAACAGGCCCTTGGGTATCCAGATGTAGAGCAGCACCGTCAGCACCAGCGTGCCCAGCGCCACCAGCAGCGTGGCACCCTGCCGCGCCAGCACCCACACCAGCGCGCGGTCGTAGTGGTGGATCAGCCGGTCGAAGCGGCGCTGCATGCGCCCGCCCCATCCCGTCTCGCCGCCCGGGTGCGCCTTGAGCCAGCGCGCCGACATCATCGGCACCAGCGTCAGCGACACCACCGCCGAGATCAGGATGGTGATGGCCAGCGTCACCGCGAACTCGCGGAACAGCCGCCCGATGACGTCGCCCATGAACAGCAGCGGGATCAGCACGGCGATGAGCGACACCGTCAGCGAGATGATGGTGAAGCCGATCTCGCTGGCGCCCTTGAAGGCCGCTTCCAGCGGCGGGTCGCCTGCTTCCACGTGGCGCGAGATGTTCTCGATCATGACGATCGCGTCGTCCACCACGAAGCCGGTGGCGATGGTCAGCGCCATCAGCGACAGGTTGTTCAGGCTGTAGCCCAGCAGGTAGGTCACGCCGCAGGTGCCGATGAGCGAGATGGGCACGGCCAGGCTCGCGATCAGCGTGGCGCGCGGGCTGTGCAGGAAGGCGAAGATCACCAGCACCACCAGCACGACCGCCAGCACCAGCTCCAGCTGCACGTGGTGCACCGACGCGCGGATGCCGGTGGTGCGGTCGGCGAGCACGTCGACCTGGATCGAAGCGGGCAGGCCGGCCGTCAGGTCCGGCAGGCGGTCCTTGATCGCGTCCACCGTGGCGATGACGTTGGCGCCGGGCTGGCGCTGAACGTTGAGGATGATGGCGGGCTTGAGCCCGGCCCAGGCGCCGAGCTTCACGTTCTCGGTGCTCTCCACCACGTGCGCCACCTGGCCCAGGCGCACCGGCGCCCTGTTGCGGAAAGCGACGACCAGGTTCGAGTAGTCGGCGGCCGTGCGCAACTGGTCGTTGGAATTGATCGTGTAGGCGCGCGTCGGCCCGTCGATGCTGCCCTTGGCCGCGTTGGCGTTGGCCTGCGAGATCGAGGTCCGCACGTTGTCGAGCGTGAGGCCCAGCGAGGCCAGCGCCTGGTTGTCGGCTTGTATGCGCACCGCGGGTCGCTGCCCGCCGGCCAGCGTGACCAGCCCCACGCCGCCCACCTGGCTGATCTTCAGCGCCAGCCGCGTGTCGGCGATGTTGCGCACCTCGGTCAGCGGCAGCGTGTCGGACGTGATGGCCAGCGTGAGCACCGGCGCGTCGGCCGGGTTCACCTTGGCATAGACTGGGGGTGCCGGCAGGTCCGACGGCAGCAGCGAACCGCCGGCGTTGATGGCGGCCTGCACCTGCTGCTCGGCCACGTCGAGCGCGAGGCCCAGCGTGAACTGCAACGTGACGCTTGACACGCCGGCCGCGCTGGTGGAACTCATGCGCGACAGGCCGGCCATCTGGCCGAACTGGCGTTCCAGCGGCGCCGTCACCGTCTGCGCCATCACTTCGGGACTGGCGCCGGGATACAGGGTCTGAACCTGGATCGTCGGGTAGTCCACTTGCGGCAAGGCCGCCAGCGGCATGAACCTGAGCCCGACCAGCCCGGCCAGCACGATCGCCACCATCAGGAGCGACGTCGCGACCGGTCGCAGGATGAAGGGGCGCGAAGGCCCTCCGCCCTCCATCACTCGCGGCCTCCGGCGCCGCCTTCGCCGCGCTGCCGGAAGCGCTCACGCACGGCCGCGCGTTCCTCGGGCGACATCGCCTCCATGCGCTTGCGGCGTTCCTCGCGCTGCTCGGGCGTGAGGTTGGCGCCGCGGTTCGCACCCATGACGGCCGATGCAGGCGCAAACGGCGTCGGGGCCTGCGCAGCCGAAGCGCCGGTGAACGCTTGCGAAGCGCCAGATGCCGCCGGTTGCGCCGCATCGCTGCGGCGCCGGCGGCCGCCTTCGGCCGCGCCCGTTGCGCGCGGCGCATCGCCCGCCAGCAGCACGCGCGAGCCGTCGCGCAGGCGGTCAGCCCCTTCGGTGATCACCTTTTCGCCCACCTGCAGGCCGCTGGCGACCTGCACCCTGTCGCCCATCGGCTGGCCGCGCACCACCGGCCTGAGCTTCACCGTGCGGTCGTCCATCAGCACGAACACGTGCTCGCCCGATGGGCCTTGCCGCAACGCAGCCACCGGCACCACCACGGCATTGACTATGGTGCGCAGCTTCAGCTCCACGTTGACGAACTGGCTGGGAAACAACTGCAGCCGCGCATTGTTGAAGCGCGCTTTCGCGCGCACCGTGCCGGTCTGCGCGTCGACCTGGTTGTCCAGCGAGCCGAAGGCACCCGTGTCGAGGAGTGTCGTGCGCGTGCGGTCGAACGCCTTCGCTTCCATGAACGCGCCCGAGTTGTGCTGCAGCCACGACGCATGGTCCTGCGGAATGGCGAACTCCACGTCGATCGGCATGAGTTGCGTGATGACCGCCACGCCATTGGCGTCGCCCGGCCCGACCACGTTGCCCACGTCCACCGTGCGCAGGCCCACGCGGCCGCTGATGGGCGCGACGATGCGCGTATAGGCGAGGTTCAGCCGCGCTGCCGCCTCGTTGGCGCGGTCGGTCACGATCGCGGCTTCGAACTGCTTCACCTGCGCCGCCTGGGTGTCCACTTCCTGCCGCGCGATCGAGTCCAGCTTGAGCAGTGTCTCGTAGCGCTGCAGCGTGACGCGCGCCGCATTCAGTTGCGCCTCGTTGCGCTGCCGCGCGCCGATCGCCTGCTGCAGGGCCATCTCGAAGGGACGCGGGTCGATCTCGGCCAGCACGTCGCCCTTCTTCACCGCCTGGCCCTCCTTGAACATCAAGCGCTGCAGCACACCTGACACCTGCGGCCGCACACGCACGGTGGCGTGGGGTACCACGGTGCCCAGCGCGTCGATGACCACGGGAATGTCGGCCGACTCGGCCACGGCGACCCCGACCGTGGTGGCACCGCCCCGCCCACCGCCGAAACCACCGCCGCCGCCCCCGGGCGCGCGGGCCCCAGCCGGCGGCTTGTCGGCGGTGTCGGGGTGAGTCAGGCTCCAGGCCAGCCAGGCCAGGGCGGCCATGGCCAGCACGGCAATGACGCTGCCGATCACGAGGCCGCGGCGGCTCATCCGAGCGGGGGTGGAGTCTGGGAACGGCGGCATGGGTGGGTTCGTTCTTCTGTGGTGCGCATGGCTGAGTCACGGCAACGGTGCTGCGAGCGTGCGGCACCGTATGCATGAGGTTCGCCAGCGAGTGGCGGATTCGCTTGTAGGATGGCGCGCCGCTGTATCGCGGCTATGTGGTTTTGTTGCGGGCGTGTGAACTCAATGCTTCACACGTCCGCTGGCCACATACACGCCGCCGAGCATGGTGGTATCGACGTGCAGGCCGTCCAGGTGCACCGCCAGCAGGTCCCACGGGCTCGACAAGCCTTCGAAGGACGTGACCGAATGCATGGCCGCGAGCAACACGAAAGCGTTGGTCGGCAGCATCCACGGCGGCGCCCATTGCAGCCCCGCTGCCGCCACCCGCGCACCGGGCTTCAGGTGAGCGACGATGCGCCCGATGCCGCCGGCATCGCGCAGGATGTCATGGGTGAAGTGGAACAGCACGGCGTCGGCGCGGCCCTTGACGACAGCGGAAGCGGCGGGCTTCTCGACCAGCTCGACGTTGCGCCAGTGGTGTTCCTTCACGCGCTCGCGCGCCTGGGCCAGCATCTCGGGGCACTGGTCGATGCCGGTGATGCGCCCCCTGGGGCCGACGCCGTCTTCGAGCAGGCCGAAACTCAGTCCGGTGCCGCAACCGACGTCCAGCACCCATTGGCCCGGCTGCAGGTCGAGCTTGTCGACCGCAGCCGTGCGGATCGGCTCGAATGCGGCCAGCTCGGTGTCGTAGATGCGCGCGCGCAAGCGATACTGCTCGAGCGACACCGAACGGTCGGGCTTGCTGCGGTTGCCGGGCCATGTGCCCATTTCATGGCTTTCAGTGCGTGATGACCACCAGCACGCTGCACGGCGAGTGCTCGATCAGTGCGCCGGAGATGGAGCCGCGCCACCAGCGCGCGGCCCAGCTTTCCAGGTGCTTGTGGCCCACCACGACCAGGTCGGCGCCGATCTTCCTGGCGTACTTGGTGATTTCGTCGATGGCCTCGCCCACCACCACTTCGCCGCGGGCCGTGTTGCCCGACTCGGACAGGCGGCGCAGCCCGTCGTCGAGCACAGCCTGGTACTTCTTCTTCTCGCGCTCTTCCAGTTCGACGTCGTACACGCCGCCTTCGAGCCCGACGAAGCTCATGGCCGAGGGCATGACCGCAACGAGGTACACCTCGGAATGGCCCCACAGGGCGACGTCCTGGGTGTCCAGCAGGGCCTTCTGGCCCGCATCCGAGCCGTCGTAGGCCAGCAGAATCCGCTTGTACATGGCGCCCCCGATCTATGTGTTGTGCGCGCTAAGCATAGATCAACGGATGGCGGCGAGGAAGTCCTTGTCGAAATGGGTTTCCACGTAGTCCGCGAGGCCGTCGAACACGCTGTCGAGCGTGGGCGCCTGCGCGCCGAACAGGGCCCGCAGCACGCGGGCGTCCTCGAACAGCCCGTGCAGGTAGACGCCCAATACATTGCCATCCATGTTTTGCCAGCCCAGCCCGTCCGGCAGGATGGCGCGGGCGCTCGCCATGGCCGGGTGCTGGGCCGTGTGGCCGTGGTGGATTTCGTAACCGTCGACTTCGACGCCCGAGAGCGCGTCCCACGGGCCGGCCAGCGGACCGAAGACGGACGTGGTGCGCCGCACCGTCTTCGTGCGTTCGAAGCGCGTGACGAGCGGCAACAGGCCCAGGCCCGGTGCATTGCCTTCGATGTCGCGTTCGTCGACCAGCGCTTCACCCAGCATCTGCAGGCCGCCGCAGACGCCCAGCACCTTGCCACCACGTTGCGCGAAAGCCGCAATCGCGCGGTCGAGGCCCTGCTCGCGCAGCCAGGCGAGGTCGCCGCTGGTGTGTTTGGAGCCGGGGAGGATGATCCAGTCGGCATGGGCCAGGTGCGAGGGATGGCGAGCCCAGGTGAGGCGGGTGAACCTGGAGAGGAACTGGAACTCGTCGTGGTTGCTGATGCGCGGGTAGGCGATGACGGCGACGGTGGGCAGCGGAGCTGCCCACCCTACGGGGGACGGCGCGAAGAGGGAGTCCTCTTCAGGCAGGCCGTGGTCGCGCCACATCGGAAGGGTCGCCACAACGGGAACGCCGGTCAGTCGCTCCAATTGCTCCGGGCCAGGCGACAACAGGGAGGCGTCGCCCCGAAACTTGTTCAGCACGAAGCCGCGCAGCAGTGCGCGCTCGTCAGGCTCGAGCAGGGACCACGTGCCGTAGAGATGCGCGAAGGCGCCGCCGCGGTCGATGTCGGTCACCAGCAGGCAGCTGGCATTGGCATGCCGCGCCACGCGCATGTTCACGTAGTCGCTGGACTTCAGGTTGATCTCGGCGGGCGAGCCCGCGCCTTCGATCACCACCACGTCGTTCTCCGCACGCAGCTCGTCGAGCGCACGCGACGCGATGGGCCACAGCCGCTCGCTGCGCTCGCGCCACGGCATGGCGGTGAGCTCTTCGTCCACCTGCCCCATCACCACCACCTGGCTGTGCGTGTCGCGCTCGGGCTTCAGTAGCACGGGGTTCATGCGCACGTCGGGCTGCGCGCGCGCCGCCAGCGCCTGGAAGTACTGCGCACTCCCGATCTCGCCGCCGTCCACCACGCGCGCGTTGTTACTCATGTTCTGCGCCTTGAACGGCGCCACCTTCAGCCCTTGCCGCGCGAACCAGCGGCACAACGCCGTGGCGAGCCAGCTCTTGCCCGCCCCGCTGGTCGTGCCCAGCACCATCCAACAATGGGGGTCAGATTCCAATTAATTCTTCCGCGGGCAGCGCGACGAACTGCTTACCCACCGATTGCACCCGGATCCGGTTGTCGAACACGCGCTCGACCGCCCGATGCGTCGCCGCATCGGCACACGCCCCATGATGCACCACGCGCCCCTCGGCAATGACGGCCAGCTCATCCGCATGCAGCGCCATCGTGATCTCGTGCAGCACGCTCACTGCCGTGCCGCCACGCGCCACGTGCCGCCGCACGATGGCGAGCCAGTCGGCCTGGTGCGGCGGGTCCAGGCTGGCCAGCGGCTCATCCATCACCAGCACGGGCGCGCGCACTGCCAAAGCGCGCGCCAGCAGCACGCGCTGCCGCTCGCCGCCCGACAGGCTGCCCAGCGGACGCGCCGCCCACTGCGCGCACTGGGTCTCTTGCATCGCCCACTGCACCGCCGCTTCGTCGTCGTCGCTGGTGGCCCCCAGCCAGTCCTGGTGCGGCAGCCGCCCCAGCAGCACGACGTCGCGCGCCCGCAGGTCTTCGGCGCCGCCCTCTCCCTGCCCCAGCCAGGCCACCGTGCGCGCGCGCTCGCGCTGGCCCCAATCTGACGAGTCGCGCCCCAGCAGGCTCACGCGCCCCTGGTGCGGCAGCAGGTGCGCCAGCGACTTCAGCAGCGTCGACTTGCCCGCGCCGTTGGGCCCGACCACCGACGTCCAGCGCCCGGCCGGCACCACCAGGTCGATGCCGTGCAGGATCTCGGCGCCGCCGAGCGAAACCCGCAGCCCAACGGCCTCGAACGCCGGTGCGCTCACATCGCCCTCCGGTGCATCAGCCATAACAGGTAGCCGCCGCCCAGCACCGCCGTAAGCACGCCCACCGGCACTTCCTGCGGTGCCAGCACCCAGCGCGACAGGACATCCGCCGCCAACAACAGCAAGCCGCCCGCCAATGCCGACAGCGGCAGCAGCCAGCGGTGAGTGGGCTTCACCAGCGCGCGCACCACGTGCGGCGCGATCAGCCCGATGAAGGCGATCAGCCCCACCTGCGCCACCGCCGCCGCCGTGGCCAGCGCCATCACGGCGATCATCACCAGCCGCACCGGCCGCAAGGCCACGCCGAGGCTTGCCGCCGTGGTCTCGCCCAACGCCAGCGCATCGAGCGAGCGGCTGAACACGACCGCCGTGCCCAGCGACAGCGCAAGCAGCACAGCCAGCAGCGCGACGCTGTTCCAGCCGAGGAAGCCCGTGGTACCGAGCAGGAAGGCCTGCATCGCCCGCATGATCTCGGGCACCCAGAACATCACCAGTGCCGAGAACGCGCCGAACACCATGCCCACGATCACGCCCGCCAGCAGCAAGCGCAACGTGTGCTGCACGCCCTTGGCGAGCCCCAGCGTGATGGCCACGGCCAGCATCGCACCCGCGAATCCCGCTCCCGTTTGCCCGATGCGCGCGAGCACACCGCTGGCCGCACCGGGCACCGAGCCCGTCACCACCAGCAGCACCGCCACGCCGAAAGCCGCGCCGGTCGCGCTGCCCAGCAAATAGGGGTCGGCCAGCGGATTGCGGAACAGTCCCTGGGCCACTGCACCCGACAGCCCGAGCAACGCACCGGCCAGCCACGCACCTAGCGTGCGAGGCAACCGGATGTCCCAGACGATGGCCGCAGCCGCGCCCGCGTCGGCCCACAAGGGCTCCCAGCCGCGGCTGCCCACCGCCGTGCCGACCACGCAGGCGATGACCGTCGCCGCCAGCAGCAGCACGGCCAGCGGGGCCGGTGCCTTCACCGCAACTCGCCCTTGAGGCAGGCCGCCATCAGCCGCGCGGCTTCGGCCAGCCGCGGGCCGGGCCGCATGATCACGTCGTTCTGCGCTGCGTCGAAGCCGCAGATGCGCCCGTTGCGCACTGCGCGAACGCGCGACCAGCCGGGCCGCTGCTTCAGCGAAGCCACCGTGCGGTCCGACACCATGATCAGTTCGGGGTCGGCGCGCACCACGAATTCCGGATTGAGCTTGGGCACCGTGCCCAGGTTTCCCGGCACGACATTGGTGGCACCCAGGCGCATGAGGATCTCGCCGATGTGCGACGACGCGCTGGCGGCATAACCGTCGCTGCCGATCTCGAAGTACACGCTGGTGCCGCGCCGCCCCGGCGGCACGCTGCGTGCCGCCGTGTCGATGTCGGCATTGAGCCGCCGCCAAACGGCATCGGCGCGATCGACCTGCAGCAAGCGCCCCACCTTCGCCAGCACACGCTGCACGTCGGACAAGGTGCGCGGCTCCAGCCCGATGACCGTGATGCCCAGGCCCTCCAGGCGCGACGCCGCGCGCGACGTGCCGCCCAGCAGCACCACGTCGGGCTTCAGGCCCACGATGGTCTCGATGCTCGCGTCGTCCACGCCGCCCACGCGCGGCAGCTGCGCCGCCTGCGCCGGCCAGTTGGAGAAGCTGTCGACGCCGACCAGCCGGCCGCAGGCGCCCAGCTCGCACACCGTCTCGGTCAACGACGGCAGCAGAGACACGATGCGCTTCGGCGCGGCGGGCAGCGTGATGCTGATGCCGCGGTCGTCGACGATGTCGATGACGGCCCAGGCCTGCGTGCACAGGCTGAGCGCCAGGCAGGCGAGCAGCTTCGCCGCTACGCGCATGTGCGGCTCCATTCGAGGATGCGCGCATGCAACTGCTCCACCCCGTCGGTCAGCGCCGCCGGCCCCGGCTGCAGGATGTCGGCGGACTTGATCTCGAACAGCTGCCCATCGCGCACCGCGTTCACCTCGCCCCAGCCCGCGCGCGCCGCCACCTTCTCCGCGCGGAATTTCTTGCCGCACCAGGAGCCGAACACGATGTCGGGATTGCGCCGCACGATCTCGCTGCCGTCGGCAATGATGCGGTCCTTGCCGAGCGACTGCGCCGCCAGCTCGGGAAAGCAGTCGTCGCCGCCCGCGATGCGCACCAGCTCGGACACCCACCGGATGGCGCTGATGGGCGGTTCGTCCCATTCCTCGAAGTACACGCGCGGGCGCCGCGGCAACGCGCGGCCCGCTGCTTCGATTTCGAGCAGCCGCGAGCGCATGCCTTCCAGCCGCCGCAGGCCGTCTTCGGCCCGGCCCACCATGGCCGCCACCTGGTACAGCATCGAGAAGATGTCCTCGATGCTGCGCTGGTTGAAGATGGTGACCTGCACGCCCTTCTTCACCAGCGCGCTGGCGATGTCCGCCTGCAGGTCGGAGAAGCCGAACACGCAGTCCGGCTCCAGTTGCAGGATGCGGTCGAACTTTGCGGTGAGGAAGGCGCTGACCTTCGGCTTCTCTTCGCGCGCACGACGCGGCCGCACCGTGTAGCCTGAAATCCCCACGATCCGCGCTTCTTCGCCCAGCAGGTACAGCCACTCGGTCGCCTCCTCGGTCAGGCAGACGATGCGCTGCGGGCCGCGGGGAATCTGCATCAGAAGCTCGCCCGCACCGCCGCCGTGAAGGCGCGCCCCGGCTCGGGATAGATCGACATCGTGGTGCCGCCGACGCAGGTGAAAGCCTGCGTGTAGTACTTGCGGCCGAAGAGGTTGGCCACTCCCAGCGAGAACTCGGCGTTCTTCCACTGGTACGCATAACGCATGTCAGCGGTGCTGTAGCTGGGCACGGTGCAGCGGTTGTCGAAATCCACGAACTGCGAGGATACCCAGTTCACCCCGCCCGACACGCGGTGCCCCCCGGCCGGCGCCCAGTCGGCCCGCAGTGCGACGCTGCGCCTGGGCGCCAGCGGCACGTCGAGGCCGGCATAGGGCCCGGAACGGAACGTCGAGCTGCGCAAAGCCGCATTCAGCCGCAGCCCCACCGCTTTCGTCACCGCATGCACCACGTCCAGCTCCAGCCCCTGGCGGCGCGCCGGGTCGAAGTTGGTGTTGACGCCCAGGAAGCCGAAGCCCGAAGGCGCGGCGGGGTCGAAGCCGATCTCGTTGGTGACGTCGCTGCGGTACAGGCGCGCCTCGGCCCGGCCCGCCGCATGGACCCAGCGCACGCCGAGCTCATGGTCGCGCGAGGTCTGCGGCTCCAGCGCCACGCCGGGCGTGGTGAAGCTGAACTCGTCGACGTTGGCCAGCCGGAAGCTGCGTCCCGTGCGCGCATAGGCGGTGATGCCGTGGCCAAACGGATGGCTCACGCCCAGCTCCCAAGCATGCTCGCCGTCGGCCAGCGGCAGGCCCGAGCTGTCCTTGGCGATGTCTTCGCTGCGCCAGCCCGCAGCCAGCCGCGTGCCGCCTGCCAGCGTGACGTCGTCCTTCACGTACCAGGCCTGCGAATGCTGCGTGGCCGTGGAGCCGAAGGCGCCCAGGATGTCGCGCCGCCACTTCGCGTCGTCGTAGCCGAACACCACGCGGTTCTTCACGCCCCCGAAGCTCGCCTCGTGGCGCGCGCGCAGCGACCAAGTGTCGGCGTCGATGTCGTAGTCGAACGCGAAGCCGCTGTTCATGCTGCGCAGCGTGCGCTGGCGCTGGCCGGCGTCAGCCGCCACCTGCCAGTCGCCCCATTCGGCCTGCGCGAACACCGTGCCGCGCTCGTTGCGCAGTTGCGCCCAGTCGTTGGGGCGGTTGGTCTGCCGCGGGTTGGCGTCGTACTGCGCCTGCGAGATGCCGCCGGGCAGGCGGATGTCGAGGTCGTCGGTGGCGTACGAGGCGCCCAGGCGCAGCCATTGGTTGGCCCACTGCCCGGTGAGCGATGCGGTGTCCAGCGCCGAGCGGAAGTTGTCGCGGTGGTTGTCGGTGGTGCGGCGCTGCGCGCCGGCGTCCAGCGAGAAGCCGCCCCCTGCCAGCGTCGCGGTGGCGCGGGCGTCGCGCAGGTTGTAGCTTCCCGCCGCGAGGTAGCCGGAGGCCGCGTTGCGGCGGTCCTTGCCGGCGCCGGCCTTGGTGGTGATGACGATCACGCCGCCGGTGGCGCCTTCGCCGTACAGCACGGCGCCGCCGCCGCGCAGGATCTCGATGCGTTCCACCGCATCGATCGGGATGCCGGCCAGGCGCGTGCCGCCGAGGTCGGCCTCGGACAGGCGCTGGCCGTCGAGGATGACGACCTGGTTGCTGTCGGCGGTGGCGCCGAAGCCGCGCAGGTCCAGGTTGTATTCGCCGCCGCCGTAGAAGTCCTGGCGGCCCGGCACGCCGGCCAGCCGCATCAGCGCTTCGGTCACGGTGGTGGCGCCCGACTTGCGGACTTCTTCGGCCGTGATGATGGACACGCCCAGCGGCAGCGACTCCACCGGCTCCGCGAAGCGGGTGGCCGTGACGGTCACGGGGTTCAACGAGGTCTGGGCGAAGGACGGGCAGGCGGCCGCAAGGGCCAGGGGCCATGCGGAAAGCCGCAGGCGATGGAGGGATCTCATGGTAGGAAGGCCTGGAAACGAAACAACCCGGGCCGGCTTCCCCGCCGGCATGATGGGCTCCACGGCCCGCCGCATGCGGCGAGCCACCGTTGTTGGCCGGTATCCGGGCTTGCGGCGTGACTTCCTTCGCCTTCCCAGGGCGGCCCGGCGTGCGGGCTTTCCCAGTGGCTTGACGTTGAAGGAAGCGGGACAGGCTGTTACGGGCCGGTCCCGCCGCTTACCGTTGCGGGGGCAGCGCAGGTTGCCTCTTGTGACGAAGTTCCTGCTTCCCGTTGAACTGCGGCATGCGAACCACACCGCGAGCACCAACGACGGGGATTTTAGTTTGAAAAGCCTTACAAAAACCTACAATGGAAATCGTATGGCCAGTGCACCCCAGATCGAGCAGCTCGCCGACCGCGTCGAACGCCTGCTCGTGCGCTACGAGGAGCTGCAGCGCACCAACGCGCTGCTGGCCGAACAGGTGGAGCTGCTCACGCACGAACGCGACTCGCTGAAGTCGCGCCTGTCCGCGGCCCGCGCGCGCGTCGATGCCCTGCTCGAGCGCCTGCCCGAAATCAAGTCCGCCGCGTAACGACGATGATGAAACAGGTCGAAGTCCAGATCATGGGCCAGAGCTACCTGCTCGCCTGCCCCGAAGGCGGCGAACAGCGCCTGCTCGAGGCCGTCGAACGCGTCGATACGGCCATGTGCCGCATCCGCGACGCGGGCAAGGTGAAGGCGCGCGACCGCATCGCGGTGCTGGCCGCGTTGAACCTGGCCTTCGACGTGAGTGACACGCCGCCGCCGCAGTTCGCCGACCGCGAGCCGACGCTCGCGGGCAACGGGTCGCTGCAGGACGACGCACGCCTCGCGTCGATGCTGGTTCGGCTCGATCGCGCGCTCGGGGACGACGGCCGGCTGATCTGACAGTTGAGCTTGCGCAAACGCGTGTCAAGTACCATTCGTCAATCACGGAAATCATTTCAGGCACTCGCACAACGCGCACGCTGCGCCTAGAATGCAAAGCGTCTGCAATGCGTATCGGGCTTTATATTTCCTTGAACCAATGCTCCTTGAGCGCGGGCTTGGAACATCGCTGGCGAGCGTGATCGTCTCGCGTCAGATGAACCCAACGCCAAGCTGACCTCGCCCACCTGAACCCCGGTTCAGGATGCGGGTCCGGTGGCAATGCAGACGCCTACACCCACGGGCTGCCCCCAAGGCAGCCCGTTCTTCATGGAGCCGCCGTAAGGTTGCCCGCCCCGCCCGCGACGAACACAATGCGGGGCAGTGCCCCTCGTGCCACGGAGTCGCCCATGTCGGAGTCGGAAGCCAGGTTCAGCGTCCTGCGCCAGTCGGCGGACCCAGCCGCCGCGTCGGCCATCGAGCAGATGGTGCGCGAAGCGGACGACGCGGCGCTCAACCGCGTCAACGTGATCGACGTCGCGCGCGCCTGGGGCCTGCCCTTCGAGAAGGTGCTCGACGCCTTCCTCCACGCGGCGCGCCTCGGGCTGTTCGAGATGCAGTGGAACATCCTGTGCCCGGGCTGCGGCGGCGTGCTGAACTCCAACGCCACGCTGCAGACGGTGCACCAGCACGACTACCTGTGCGCCATCTGCGCGGCGGGCTACGAGCCCACGCTGGACGAGATGGTGGAGGTGTCCTTCACCGTCAGCCCGCGTGTGCGCAAGATCGCGGCGCACAGCCCGCACACCATGCCGATGTGGGACTACCTGCGGCAGATGTACTGGGCCTCGGCGCTGGAGCTGCCGCCCAACCCGCAGTTCCAGGAGATGATGCAAAAAATCACCATCGACTGGACCGAACTGGCCGCCGGCGAGAAGGCCACGATGTCGGTGCAGCTGCCCGAAGGCTTCGTCATCCTGTTCGAGCCGGTGTCGCACGCGGCGCTGTTCCTCGACACGCAGGGCGAGCCCACGCGCGAGCGGCAGGAAATCTCGGTCGTGTTCAACCGCGTGCAGGCGCCGACGGGCAAGCGCGAGATGCGGCCGGGGCCGCTGCGCCTGGTGCTGGAAAACCGCACCGACACGCGGGTGCTGCCGGCGCTGTTCGTCGCCAACGACGACCTGCACCACATGATGGGCAACCGCAAGCAGTTCCTGACGGCCAAGCAGCTGCTCACGCACCAGACCTTCCGCGACCTGTTCGGCACCGAGATCCTGTCGATCGACCAAAGGCTGAAGATCACCAACATGACCTTCGTGTTCACCGACCTGAAGGCGTCCACCGAGCTGTACGAGCGCGTGGGCGACCTCGCCGCCTACGACCTGGTGCAGGCGCACTTCGGCGTGCTGGGCGACGTGGTGGCCCAGGAGTCGGGCGCGGTGGTCAAGACCATCGGCGACGCGGTGATGGCGAGTTTTCCCTCGTCGGACCGCGGCATGGCGGCCGTGCTGCGCATGCGCGAAGCCATGCGCAAGCTCAACGTCGACCGCGGCCGCGAGGACCTGCTGCTGAAGATCGGCATCCACGAAGGCCCGTGCCTCGCGGTGACGCTGAACGACCGCCTCGACTACTTCGGCCAGACGGTCAACGTCGCGGCTCGCGTGCAGGGGCTCGCGATGTCGCACTCGATCTTCGCGACCGAGCCCGTGGTGCGCAACGAGGCGACGGCGCGCGTGCTGGCCGACGCCGGGATCGAGCCGGTGCCGATGCGCTGCACGCTGCGGGGCATCAGCAGCGAGTACACCGTGTACGAGATCCGTTGATCCTCGAGCCCGTCCTCGTCCTCGAACTCCTTGCGATCGGCACCGTCACGGGTTTCCTGGCCGGGCTGCTGGGCATCGGCGGCGGCATGATCATGGTGCCGTTCGTCACTTTCATCCTCACGGCCAAGGGCTACCCGGCGGACTACACGGTGAAGATGGCCGTGGCCACTTCGCTCGCGACGATCTGCTTCACTTCGGCGTCGTCGGTGCTCGCCCACCACCGCCGCGGCGCCGTGCTGTGGCCCGTCGCCAGGGTGCTGGCCCCCGGCATCCTCGCGGGCTCGCTGCTCGGTGCGCAGGTGGCGGTTGCGCTGCCCGGCAAGATGCTGGGCATCCTGTTCGCGGTCTTCGTCGCGTTCTCGGCCACGCGCATGCTCATGGACCGCCCGCCCAAGCCGCACCGCACGCTGCCGGGGCCGCTGCCGATGTTCGGCATGGGTGCGCTGATCGGCGGCCTGTCGGCGCTGGTGGGCGCCGGTGGCGCCTTCATCTCGGTGCCGTTCATGACGTGGTGCAACGTGAAGATCCACGACGCGGTCGGCACGTCGGCGGCGCTCGGCTTCCCCATCGCTTTCGCCGGCACGCTCGGCTACATCTTGGCCGGCCAGGGCCTGCCGCAGATGCCGCCCGGCTCGCTCGGCTACCTGTACCTGCCGGGGCTCGCCTTCATCGCGGCGGCGAGCATGCTGATGGCGCCGGTGGGTGCGCGCACGGCGCATCGCATGGACATCCGGCCGCTCAGGCGGCTGTTCGCGATCGTCTTGTATATGCTGGCGGCGTATTTCCTGTTCAGGTGAAGAAGGACCCACAAGTGAGTAAAAGGATTGCCATCACGGGCCAGCAGGAGTTCGGCCAGGCTGTGTTCGATGCGTTCCGCGCGCGCGGCGACAAGGTCGTCGGCGTGTTCTGCCGCCCCGACCAGCCCGGCACGAAGAAGGACGCGCTGAAGGAAGCGGCGCTGGCAGCGGACGTTCCCGTGTTCCAGTTCGCGAGCCTGCGCAGCCGCCTGGCGCAGCAGGCGCTGGGCGGGCTGGACGCGGACCTGGGCGTCATGGCCTACGTGCTGCAGTTCGCGCCGCAGGCCTTCGTGACCTTGCCGCGCTGCGGCACGATCCAGTTCCATCCGTCGCTGCTGCCCAGGCATCGCGGGCCGTCTTCCATCAGCTGGCCTATCGCGCTCGGCGCCACGGCCACCGGCGTCACCATCTTCCGGCCCACCGACGGGCTCGACGAAGGCCCGGTCATCCTGCAGAAGTCCGTCGACATCGGGCCTGACGAGACGCTGGGCGGGGTGTACTTCGGCAAACTCTTCCCGCTGGGCGTGTCGGCGATGCTGGAAGCGGCTGACCTGGTGATGAGCCGCCGCCACGAAGAGACCCAGCAGGACGAAACGCAGGCGAGCTACGAAGGCTGGATGCACGAGGAAGAGTCGCGCATCCACTGGGCGCAGCACGTGGACATCGTCTACAACCTGATCCGCGCCTGCGACCCCGCGCCCGGCGCGTGGTGCGAGTTGGGCGGCACGAAGGTCCATGTGTTCGACGTGCGCAAGCACCCGGTGCGCAGCTTCGCCGGCGTCGCCGGCAAACCGGGCGAGATCGCCCGGGTGACCGAAACCTCGATCGAGGTGAACGCGCAGGGCGGGCGCATCGAGATACTCCGGCTCAGGCCAGAAGGAGGCAAAAAGATGTCAGCCGGGGAGTTCGCGCGCGAGCGTGGCCTGGATCCCCCGGGCAAACCCTGAACGTCTCCACCCTCGACCGCAGTACAACGCACAGGTTGTTGCTGTAGCAGGAGACAAGCATGCGACTCGGATTCATGAAGTCGTCGGTGCCAGTCATTGCCGCGAGCGCGGCGTTGCTGGCCAACCCCATTGCACACGCAGCGTGGGAGCCGACCAAGCCCGTCGAATTCGTCGTGCCTGCCGGCACCGGCGGAGGCGCCGACCAGATGGCGCGGCTCATCCAGGGCATCGTGAGCAAGCACAACCTCATGAAGCAGCCTCTGGTGGTGGTCAACCGGTCCGGCGGCGCCGGGGCCGAGGGCTTCCTCGACGTGAAGAACGCCAAGGGCGACCCGCACCGGATGATCGTCACGCTGTCCAACCTGTTCACCACGCCGATGGCGACCGGCGTGCCGTTCAACTGGCGCGACATGACGCCGGTGTCGATGATGGCGCTCGACAACTTCGTGCTGTGGGTGAACGCCGAGACACCGCACAAGTCCGCCAAGGACTACTTCGCGGCGGTGAAGGCGGCAGGCCCCAGCAAGATGAAGATGGGCGGCACCGGCGCCAAGCAGGAAGACCAGATCCTCACCGTCGGCATCGAGAAGGCCACCGGCACCAAGTTCATCTACGTGCCTTTCAAGGGCGGCGGAGAAGTGGCGGTGCAACTGGTGGGCAAGCACGTCGACTCCACCGTCAACAACCCGATCGAGGCCGTGGCGCAATGGCGGGCGGGCCAGCTGCGGCCGCTGTGCGTGTTCGACGAGCAGCGCATGCCCTACAAGGCCAAGATCACGACGACGATGTCGTGGAACGACATCCCCACCTGCAAGGAGTCGGGCGTGCCCACCGCCTACACCATGCTGCGCGGCATCTTCATGGCGCCCGGCGTCACCAAGGACCAGCAGGAGTTCTTCATCGGGCTGCTCAAGAAAGTGCGCGAAACGCCCGAGTGGAAGGACTACATGGAAAAGGGCGCGTTCAACCAGACCTACATGGACGGCGAGAAGTACTTCAACTGGCTCGGCCAGGCCGAACAACGCCACCGCGAACTGATGAAGGAAGCCGGCTTCATCACCAACTGAGCGATGGAAGACCAGCCGCCAGACGGCGCCGGGGCGCCGCGCAAGGGCGCCCCGACCTGGATGGTCGAGGCCGGGGTCGCCCTGCTCGTCCTGGCCTTCGGGCTGACGGTGCTGTTCGGCAGCCGCAAGCTCGGCTCGGGCTGGACCACCGACGGGCCCGGCCCCGGCTACTTTCCCTTCTACATCGGCCTGATCCTGTGCATCTCGGCCGCCGGCATCCTGTTCCAGGCGCTGGCTGCGAAGAAGCGCGCGACAGGCATCTTCGTCGACAAGGAGCAGATCAAGCAGGTGCTCATGGTCCTCGTGCCTGCGGCGGTCTACGTGCTGGCGGTGCAGCTCGTCGGGCTGTACCTGGCCTCGGCCATCTACATCGCGTGCTTCATGGCGCTGCTCGGCCACTACCCGTGGCACCGCAGCATCGCGGTTGCCGTCGCCATTGCCGTGGTGTTCTTCCTGCTGTTCGAGGTGTGGTTCAAGGTGCCGCTGTACAAGGGGGCGCTCGACCCCCTCGGTTTCCTGGGCTACTGACGGATGGAAGCGCTCAATGCCCTGTTCCACGGCTTCGCCGTGGTCCTGACGCCGACCAACATCGTGCTCATGTTCGTGGGCATCGTGCTGGGCGTGCTGATCGGCGTGCTGCCGGGGCTGGGCGGCGCCAACGGCGTCGCCATCCTGCTGCCGCTCACGTTCTCGATGTCGCCCACGTCGGCCATCATCATGCTGTCGTGCATCTACTGGGGCGCCCTCTTCGGCGGCGCCATCACGTCGGTGCTGTTCAACATACCCGGCGAGCCGTGGTCGGTGGCCACCACGTTCGACGGCTACCCGATGGCGCAGCAGGGCCGCGCCGGCGCGGCCCTGACGGCGGCGTTCACGTCGTCCTTCATCGGCGCCTTCTTCGCCGTGCTGATGATCACCTTCCTCGCGCCGCTGGTCGCGAAGTTCGCGCTGAAGTTCGGCCCGCCCGAATTCTTTGCCGTTTACCTGCTCACCTTCTGCAGCTTCGTCGGCATGGGCAAGGGGTCGCCCTTCAAGACGCTGGCATCCATGTGCATCGGCTTCGCGCTGGCGGCGGTCGGCCTGGACACCGTCACCGGCCAGTTGCGCCTGACCTTCGGTGTTCCCGAACTGATCCGCGGCTTCGACTTCCTCATCGCCGTCATCGGCCTGTTCGGCATCGGCGAGATCCTGCTGTCGATGGAAGAAGGCCTGAAATTCAGCGGCAAGACCGCCAAGCTCGATCCGCGGGTGGTGCTGGAAACCTGGAAGGAACTGCCGAAGTACTGGGTGACGTCGCTGCGCAGTTCGCTGGTGGGCATCTGGATGGGCATCACGCCCGGCGGCGCCACGCCGGCATCCTTCATGAGCTACGGGCTGGCCAAGAAGATCTCGCGCGACGGCGCGAAGTTCGGCACCGGCCAGATCGAAGGCGTGATCGCGCCCGAGACCGCTGCCCACGCGGCCGGCACGAGCGCGCTGCTGCCGATGCTGGCGCTCGGCATCCCCGGCTCGCCCACCGCCGCCGTGCTGTTGGGCGGCCTGCTGATCTGGGGCCTGCAGCCCGGCCCGCTGCTGTTCGTCGAGCAGAAGGACTTCGTCTGGGGCCTGATCGCATCGATGTACCTGGGCAACCTGGCCGGCCTGATCGTGGTGCTGACCACCGTGCCGCTGTTCGCGGCCATCCTGCGCATCCCGTTCTCGATCATCGCGCCAGTCATCATCGTGATCTGCGCCATCGGCGCGTACACGGTGCACAGCGCCATGCTCGACATCTGGTTCATGCTGCTGTTCGGCGTGTTCGGCTACGTGTTCAAGAAGCTCGACTACCCGCTGGCGCCGCTGGTGCTGGCACTGGTGCTGGGCGACAAGGCAGAGGACTCGTTCCGGCAGTCCATGCTGCTGTCGCAAGGCGAAATGTCCATCTTCTTCGCCAACGGCCTGGTGGGCAGCATCACCGGCCTGGCGCTCATCCTGCTGGCCTGGCCGCTCGTGGCCCGGGCGATCGCGGCGGTGCGCCGACCGAAGCCGGGTGCGCTGCCCGCCGAGCGGCCGGTCGACTGAGGGGGAATTAGCGCATGCCGGTCATCGCACTCACGCACGAAATGGGTTCGCTCGCGAAAGACGTGGCACTGCGCATGGCCGAAATGGCCAACCTCGCCGTGCTGCGGCACGAAGTGGAGGAGAACGTGGCGGGCCGCATGCACGTGCCCACGAGCGTGGTGCGGCGCGTGCGCGAGGGCAGGGCCGGGCTGGTGGAGCGCCTGGGCACCGACCGGCAGCTGTTTGCGATCTTCACCGCCGAGGAAGTGTTCACGCAGGCCGAACGCGGCAACATCGTGCTGCGCGGCTGGGGCGCCACCATGATCCTCAGGCCCGTGCGGCACGTGGTGCGGGTGCGGGTGACCCGCCCGTTCGACCAGCGGGTCGACTGGCTGGTGGAGAACCTGGGCGCGGAGGACCGCGACTTCGCCGAAAAGGAAGTGCGCCGCAGCGACGCGGCGCACGCGTCGCGCATGCACGCGCTGTTCGGCGTGACGTGGGGCGACGCCCTGCTCTACGACCTGGTGCTCAACACCGACCGCCTGTCGGTGGACACCTGCGCAACGCAGATCCTGGCGCTGGCCGCGCAGCCGGAATTCCAGGAGACCGAGGAGTCGCGGCGCGTGCTCTCGCGCCTGGCACTGGCCGCCCGGGTGCGGGCGGCGCTCAGGGCCAATGAGTCCACGCGCGACGTGGACGTGCAGATCGACGTGGACGATGCCCAGGTGGTGCTGAGCGGCATCGTCATGAACGAGCAGGAGCGGACCGAAGCCGGCCGGGTGGCGGCCACCGTTGCCGGCGCACTGGGCATAGACAACCGGCTGCGGCTGATGGCGATCAGCCGAAAGTTCACGTACTCGAAGACCTGAACCCCGCCGTTGCCGATGCCATAGCGCACGGGCCTGCTCCATCACTATGATCACCGTGACCCCCACAAGGCAACGCCCATGACGACCGACACGCCCACCCGCGAAACGACCGACGGCTTCCAACTGGTCATAGACGCGCTGAAACTCAACGGCATCGACACCATCTTCGCGCTGCCTGGCATCCCCATCACCGACTTCCTGCGCCTTGCGCAGGCCGGCGGCATGAAGGTAATCTCGTTCCGGCACGAGCAGCATGCGGGCAATGCCGCGGCAGCAGCGGGCTACCTCACGGGCAAGCCCGGCATCTGCTTCACCGTTTCGGCGCCCGGCTTCCTGAACGGCCTGACGGCGCTGGCGAACGCGACGACCAACTGCTTCCCCATGATCCTGGTAAGCGGCTCGAGCGAGCGCGAGATCGTCGACCTGCAGCAGGGCGATTACGAAGAGATGGACCAGCTGGCCATCGCCAAGCCGCTCGCCAAGGCGGCGTTCCGGGTGCTGCATGCCGAAGACATCGGCATCGGCATCGCGCGCGCCATCCGCGCTGCCGTTTCGGGGCGCCCGGGCGGCGTGTACCTGGACCTGCCGGCCAAGCTGTTTGCGCAATCGATGGACAAGGAAGCGGGCGAGCGCTCGCTGGTGCAGGTGGTCGACCCCGCGCCCCGGCAGATCCCCGCGCCCGACGCGGTGCAGCGCGCCGTCGACCTGCTGAAGGGCGCGAAGAAGCCGCTGGTGATCCTGGGCAAGGGCGCGGCCTATGCACGCTCGGACGCCGCCATCCGCGAGTTCATCGAGAAGACCGGCATCCCCTACCTGCCGATGTCGATGGCCAAGGGGCTGCTGCCCGACAACCATGCGCAGTCGGCTTCCGCCGCACGTTCGTACGTGCTGGCCGAGGCCAACGTCGTGATGCTGGTCGGTGCGCGCCTGAACTGGCTGCTGTCGCACGGCAAGGGCAAGACCTGGGGTGCGGCTTCGGCCAAGGAGCCGACGAAGGCGCAGTTCATCCAGGTCGACATCTCGCCCACCGAGGCAGACAGCAACGTGGCCGTGGCGGCGCCGGTGGTGGGGGACATCGGTTCGTGCATCGCCGCGCTGAACGCCGCCATCGGCAGCGGCTGGGCGAAGCCGCCTGCCGAGTGGACCGGCGCCATCGCCGAGCGCAAGGACAAGAACCTGTCGAAGATGGCCGAGACGCTGGCGAAGGACCCTTCGCCGATGAGCTTCCAGAGCGCGCTGAACGTGATCCGCAACAAGGTCGCCGAGCGGCCCGATGCCATCGTCGTGAACGAAGGCGCCAACACGCTCGACTTCGCGCGTTCCATCGTCGACATGTACGAGCCGCGCAAGCGCCTGGACGTGGGGACCTGGGGCATCATGGGCATCGGCATGGGCTTCGCCGTGGCCGCCGCCGTCACGCAGGGCAAGCCCGTGATCGCCGTGTGCGGCGACAGCGCCTTTGGCTTCTCCGGCATGGAGGTCGAGACGATCTGCCGCTACGACCTGCCCGTGTGCGTGGTGGTCTTCAACAACAACGGCATCTACAAGGGCACCGACGTGAACCCGCGCGGCACCGAGGTGGCGCCTACGGTGTTCGTGAAGGACGCGAAGTACGAACTGCTGATGCAGGCATTCGGCGGCGTGGGCGTGCGCGCCGCGACGCCGCGCGAGCTGGCGGCTGCGCTGGACGAGGCGGTGGCGTCGGGCCGCCCGACCCTCATCAACGCGATCATCGACGAATCGGCAGGCACCGAGAGCGGGCGCATCACCAGCCTGAACCCGGCGGCGGCGAAGAAAAAGGTTTGAAGGGAACCAAAGACATGGGCAAAGCTCTGGACGGCGTCAAGATCCTCGACTTCACCCACGTGCAGTCGGGCCCCACGTGCACGCAGCTGCTGGCGTGGTTCGGCGCGGACGTGATCAAGGTCGAGAAGGCGGGCGAAGGCGACGTGACGCGCCAGCAGCTGCGCGACATCGACGGCGTGGACAGCCTCTACTTCACGATGCTGAACCACAACAAGCGCTCCATCACGCTCGACACCAAGAGCGCGCAGGGCAAGGAAGTGCTGGTCGCGCTGATCAGGCATTGCGACGTGCTGGTCGAGAACTTCGCGCCGGGCGCGCTGGACCGCATGGGCTTCTCGTGGGAACGCATCAACGAGATCAACCCGCGCATGATCGTCGCCTCGGTCAAGGGCTTCGGCCCCGGCCCGTACGAAGACTGCAAGGTCTACGAGAACGTCGCGCAGTGCGCGGGCGGCGCCGCCTCCACCACCGGCTTCGACGACGGCCCGCCGCTGGTGACGGGCGCGCAGATCGGAGACAGCGGGACCGGCCTGCACCTGGCGCTGGGCATCGTCACGGCATTGTTCCAGCGCGAAAAGACCGGCGAAGGCCAGCGCGTGCTGGCCGCCATGCAGGACGCCGTGCTCAACCTGTGCCGCGTGAAGCTGCGCGACCAGCAGCGCCTGGACCGGCGCGGCGTGATGGAGGAGTACCCGCAGTTCCCGGACAAGGAGTTCGGCGAAGCCGTGCCGCGCGCCGGCAACGCTTCGGGCGGCGGCCAGCCGGGCTGGATCCTCAAGTGCAAGGGCTGGCAGCACGACCCCAACGCCTACATCTACTTCATCACGCAGGCGCCGGTGTGGGACAAGATCTGCAAGGTGATCGGCGAGGAAAGCTGGATCACCGACCCCAGCTACGCCACGCCCAAGGCGCGCCTGCCGCACCTGAAGACCATCTTCTCGCGCATCGAGGAGTGGACCAAGACCAAGGACAAGTTCGAAGCCATGGACATCCTGAACGGCTACGACATCCCCTGCGGGCCCATCCTGTCGATGAAGGAACTGGCCGAGGAACCGTCGCTGCGCGCCACCGGCACGGTGGTGGAAGTGGACCACCCCAAGCGCGGCAAGTACCTGACCGTGGGCAACCCGATCAAGCTGTCGAAGAGCCCAACCGATGTCGAGCGCTCGCCGCTGCTGGGCGAGCACACCGAAGAAGTCCTGTCGCAACTGGGCTACTCAGGCGACCAGATTGCAGCCCTTCGTGAGTCCAAAGTCATCTAAGGAGTCAGAGCCATGAGCTACGACAAAGCCAAAGTCCGCAAGGTCCTCGACGCCGTCAAAGCCGCGAAGCGCGATTCGCTCACCGCGCCCGAAGGGCGCGAAGTCTGCGAGGCTTACGGCATCGCAGTACCCAAGGAAGGCGTGGTCACGAGTGCGGCTGAGGCTTCGAAGCTGGCATCGTCCATGGGCTTCCCGGTGGTGATGAAGATCGTCTCGCCCGACATCCTGCACAAGACCGAAGCAGGCGGCGTGATCGTCGGCCTGAAGAGTGCGGACGAAGCCGCGACCGCCTACGACACCATCGTTGCCAATGCGAAGAAGTACAAGGCCGACGCCAACATCCTGGGCGTGCAGGTGCAGCAGATGGTGAAGGGCGGCCAGGAAGTGATCGTCGGCGCCATCAGTGACGACAGTTTCGGCAAGCTGGTGGCCTTCGGCCTCGGCGGCGTGCTGGTCGAGGTGCTGAAGGACGTGACCTTCCGGCTGGCACCGGCGACGAACGAAGACGCGCTGTCGATGCTGGACAGCATCCAGGCCGCCGACGTGCTGAAGGGTGTGCGCGGCAGCGAGCCGGTCAACCGCGAAGTGCTCGCCGACACCATCGTGCGGGTGAGCCAGCTGGTGAGCGACTTTCCCGAGATCAGCGAGCTGGACCTCAACCCCGTGTTTGCGAGCGCGAGCGGCGCTATCGCCGCCGACGTGCGCATCCTGGTGAACTTCAGCCCGAAGCCGGCCCGCTTCCGCCCCGAGGAGAAGGACGTCGTCACGTCGATGAACCGCATCATGCGGCCGAAGTCGGTGGCGGTGGTCGGCGCCTCCAACGAGTCCGGCAAGATCGGCAACTCGGTGATGAAGAACCTCATCAACGGGGGCTATCAGGGCAAGATCTACCCGATCCACCCGAAGGAAGCCGAGATCCTCGGCCACAAGGCCTACAAGAGCGTGAAGGACGTGCCGGACGAGATCGACACCGCGGTCTTCGCGGTGCCGGCCCCGCTGTGTGCCGCCGCGCTCAAGGAGTGCGGCGAGAAGAAGATCGCGGGCGCCATCCTGATCCCTTCGGGCTTCGGCGAGACCGGCAACATCGAGGGGCAGGAAGAGCTGCAGCGCATCGGCCACGAATACAACATCCGGCTGATGGGGCCCAACATCTACGGCTTCTACTACACGCCGTCCAACCTGTGCGCCACCTTCTGCACCGCCTACGACTACAAGGGCTCCACCGCCCTGTCGTCGCAGTCCGGCGGCATCGGCATGGCGATCATCGGCTACTCGCGCTCGGCCAGGATGGGCGTGTCGGCCATCGTGGGCCTGGGCAACAAGTCGGACATCGACGAGGACGACCTGCTGCTGTTCTTCGAGCAGGACGACAACACGAAGGTGATCGCCCAGCACGCGGAAGACCTGAAGGACGGCCGCGCGTTCGCCGAGGTCGCCAAGCGCGTGTCCAGGAAGAAGCCGGTGATCATGCTCAAGGCCGGCCGTACCGCGATGGGCGCGGCCGCCGCCAGCTCGCACACCGGCGCCGTGGCCGGCACCGATCGGATCTACGACGACGTGCTGCGCCAGAGCGGCGTGGTGCGCGCCAAGAGCCTGCGCCAGCTGCTCGATTTCGCGCGCGGCATCCCCATCCTGCCCACGCCCAAGGGCGAGAACGTGGTGATCATCACCGGCGCGGGCGGCTCGGGCGTGCTGCTGTCGGACGCTTGCGTGGACAACGGCCTGAAGCTGCTGAAGCCGATGCCCGACGACCTGGACAAGGCTTTCCGCAAATTCATCCCGCCATTTGGAGCGGCAGGCAACCCGGTGGACATCACTGGCGGCCAGCCGCCGCAGACTTACGTGGAAACGGTGCGCCTGGGACTGGACGACGACCGCGTGCACGCGCTCATCCTCGGCTACTGGCACACCATCATCACGCCGCCCATGGTGTTCGCGCGCAACATGGTGGAAGTGGTCAACGAAATGAAGGCGAAGGGCAAGGTCAAGCCGGTGGTGGCCTCGCTCGCCGGCGACGTGGAGGTGGAGGAGGCGGCGCAATACTTGTACGAAAATGGAATCCCCGCCTATGCGTACTCCACCGAAATCCCGGTGGAGATCCTGGGCGCCAAGTACCAGTGGGCGCGCGCCGCAGGATTGCTGCCCAAGTAAGGAACCGTGCTGAACCGAGTCATCCCCATTGCGGCCACCGCAACTGAAACCCGTGAGCGCAAGCGCCAGGGTCCCAAGGGGCGCAGGCCCGGCGAGCAGGCCGTGGCGGAAGTGCGCGCGCTGCTCGCCGGCGCGCCGCTGCGCCGTGACCTGCTGATCGAACACCTGCACAAGCTGCAGGACCGCTACGGGCACCTGGCGGCCCCGCACCTTGCGGCGTTGGCGCAGGAGATGAAGCTGGCCCAGGCCGAGGTGTACGAGGTGGCTTCGTTCTACCACCACTTCGACATCGTGAAGGAAAGCGGCGAGGCACCGGCGGCACTGACCGTTCGCGTGTGCGACGGCCTTTCTTGCGAGATGGCGGGCGCGCAGGATTTGCTGCAGCGCCTGCCGGCCTTGCTGGGGCGCGAAGTGCGCGTCATCGCAGCACCTTGCATCGGCCGCTGCGAGCAGGCACCGGCGGCGGTGGTCGGGCAGCACCCGGTGCCGCGTGCGACGTGCGAGCAGGTGCAGGCGGCGGTGCAGGCAGGCGCCGTGAAGCACGAGCCCGAAGAGGCTATAGGGCTTGCGCAATACCGCACCGCGGGCGGCTACGCCCTGCTCGAACAGTGCCTGCGCGGCGAGCGCACGGCCGACGAGGTGATCGCGACGCTCGAGTCCTCGGGCCTGCGCGGCCTGGGCGGCGCGGGCTTTCCTGCCGGGCGCAAGTGGCGCATCGTGCGCAGCGAACCGGCGCCGCGCCTGATGGCGGTGAACATCGACGAAGGCGAGCCGGGCACCTTCAAGGACCGCGTGTACCTGGAACGCGACCCGCACCGCTTCATCGAAGGGCTGTTGATTGCGGCGTGGGCCGTCGGCATCGACGCGATCTACATCTACCTGCGCGACGAATACCACGGCTGCCGCGCGCTGCTCGAGCGTGAGCTCGCCCTGCTCGCGGCCGACCCGCCCTCGGCCGGCCTGCCGAAGATCGAACTGCGCCGCGGCGCGGGCGCGTACATCTGCGGCGAAGAGTCGGCGATGATCGAGTCGATCGAAGGCAAGCGCGGCATGCCGCGCCTCAGGCCGCCCTATGTCGCGCAGGTGGGCCTGTTCAACCGGCCGACGCTGGAGCACAACTTCGAGACGCTGTACTGGGTGCGCGACCTGGTGGAGCGCGGCGCGGACTGGTTCTCGTCGCAGGGGGCCAATGGGCGCAAGGGCTTGCGGTCTTTCTCGGTGTCCGGCCGAGTGAAGAACCCGGGCGTGAAACTCGCACCAGCGGGCATCACGATCCAGGCGCTGATCGACGAGCACTGCGGCGGCATGCTCGATGGCCACCAGTTCTATGCCTACCTGCCCGGCGGCGCTTCAGGCGGCATCCTGCCCGCGGCCATGAACGACATCCCGCTGGACTTCGACACGCTGCAGCCCTATGGCTGCTTCATCGGCTCGGCTGCGATCATCGTCCTGTCGGATCACGACACCGCCGTCGGCGCCGCGAAGAACCTCATGCGTTTCTTCCGCGACGAGTCATGCGGCCAGTGCACGCCCTGCCGCAGCGGCACGGCGAAGGCTTTGGCCCTGATGGATGCGCCGAAGTGGGACACCACCCTGCTCGCCGAACTTTCGCAGGTGATGCGCGACGCATCGATCTGCGGGCTGGGGCAGGCGGCGCCGAATCCGGTGGATTGCGTAGTCAAGTACTTCCCACACGAACTGGAGTAGCCCACTTGCGAATGATTGAACGCAGAAGACGCAGAAGAAATACCAGAGACGCAGAACATTCAGTTCGAAGGATGTCCTTCTGCGTTTTCTGTATTCCTTTTGCGTCTTCTGCGTTCAAGACCTTCGAGGTCGCCACAACATGACAACCGTCACCTTCACCCTCAACGGCACGCAGGTCGCCGCCCACAACGGCGAAACGATCATCGAAGTCGCCGACCGCGAAGGCATCGAAATCCCGCGCCTGTGCTACAAGCCCGGGCTCGACACCGCCGGCAACTGCCGCGCCTGCATGGTGGAGATCAAGGGCGAAAGGGTGCTCGCGCCATCGTGCTGCCGCGCGCCGGCGGCGGGCATGGAAGTGACCAGCAACAACGAACGCGCCGTGAAAGCGCAGAAGATGGTGCTGGAACTCCTGCAGGCCGACATGCCGGAGGCCGAGTACACGAGGAAGAACGAAGTCGACGAATGGTCGGTGAAGCTCGGCGTGGGCAAGCCACGCTTTGCCGCGCGCGCGCAGGCGCCCGCCGACCTGAGCCACCCGGCCATCGCCGTCAACCTCGACGCCTGCATCCAGTGCACGCGCTGCGTGCGCGCCTGCCGCGACGAACAGGTCAACGACGTGATCGGCCTCGCTTTCCGCGGCGAAAACGCGAAGATCGTGTTCGACATGGACGACCCCATGGGCGTGTCCACCTGCGTCGCCTGCGGCGAATGCGTGCAGGCCTGCCCCACGGGCGCGCTGATGCCGGCGCGCGGCGTTGGCCTGCAGGTGGCCGACAGCAAGGTCGATTCGGTCTGCCCCTACTGCGGCGTCGGCTGCCAGCTCACCTACAACGTCAAGGACAACCGCATCCTGTTCGTCGAAGGCCGCGACGGGCCGGCCAACCACGGGCGCCTGTGCGTGAAAGGCCGCTACGGCTTCGACTATGCGAACCACCCGCACCGCCTGACGAAACCCCTGGTGCGGCGCGCCGACGTGCCCAAGGACCCGCAGCGCACGCTGGAGCCGGACAAGGTGTACGACGTCTTTCGCGAAGCGACGTGGGAAGAAGCGCTGGCGCTGGCTGCCGGCGGTTTGCGCAACATCCGCGACACGCACGGCCCGAAGTCGCTGGCCGGCTTCGGCTCCGCCAAGGGCAGCAACGAAGAAGCCTACCTGTTCCAGAAACTGGTGCGCACCGGCTTCGGCAGCAACAACGTCGACCATTGCACGCGCCTGTGCCACGCCTCTTCGGTGGCGGCGCTGCTGGAAGGCATAGGCTCGGGCGCGGTGTCCAACCCGGTGATGGACGTGACGAAGGCCGAAGTCATCGTGGTGATCGGCGCCAACCCGACGGTGAACCACCCGGTGGCCGCCACCTGGATGAAGAACGCGGTGAAGGCGGGCGCCAAGCTCATCGTGATGGACCCGCGCGCCTCCGACCTGTCGCGTCACGCCCACCGCTTCCTGCAGTTCCGCCCCGACACCGACGTGGCGATGCTCAACGCGCTGATGCACGTGATCGTCGAGGAAGGCCTGACCGACCCCGCTTTCATCGCGGCGCGCACCATCGGCTTCGAAGAACTCAAGGCCAACCTGGCGCCCTTCAGTCCCGAGGCGATGGCGCCGGTCTGCGGCATCGCCGCCGGGACGCTGCGCGAAGTGGCGCGGCTCTACGCGACGTCCAGGGGCTCGATGATCCTCTGGGGCATGGGCGTGTCGCAGCACGTGCACGGCACCGACAACGCGCGCTGCCTGATCGCGCTGTCGCTGCTGACGGGGCAGATCGGCCGTCCGGGGACCGGCCTGCACCCGCTGCGCGGCCAGAACAACGTGCAGGGCGCGTCCGACGCGGGCCTGATCCCGATGATGTTCCCCGACTACCAGCGCGTGGCCGAGCCGCAGGTGCGCGAGCGCTTTGAAAAGGCTTGGCAGCTGGCGCCCGGCACGCTGGACCCGCAGCCGGGACTGACGGTGGTGGAGGTGATGCACGCCGCCAGCGCGGGCCGCATCAAGGGCATGTACATCATGGGCGAGAACCCCGCGATGTCCGACCCCGACGCCAACCACGCGCGCGAGGCGCTCGCCAGGCTGGAGCACCTGGTGGTGCAGGACATCTTCCTCACGGAAACCGCAGCCCTGGCCGACGTGGTGCTGCCCGCCAGCGCCTTCCCCGAGAAGACCGGCACCTTCACCAACACCGACCGCCTCGTGCAGCTGGGCCGCCAGGCGCTGCAGCCGCCTGGCGACGCGCGGCAGGACCTGTGGATCCTGCAGGAGCTGGGACGGCGCATGGGGCTCACGTGGGACTACGCCGACGTCTCGCAGGTGTTCGACGAGATGCGCCACACCATGCCCAGCATCGCCGGCATCACGTGGGAGCGCCTGCTGCGCGAGGACTCCGTGACCTACCCCTGCATGCATGAGGGCGACCCCGGCCAGTCGGTGGTGTTCGACCACGACTTCCCGCGTGAAGGCGGCCGGGCGCGCTTCGTTCCGGCCGACATCATCCCCGCAGCCGAAAGGCCCGATGCCGAGTTCCCGATGGTGCTGATCACCGGCCGGCAGCTCGAACACTGGCACACCGGCTCGATGACGCGGCGCGCGACGGTACTCGACGCGATCGAGCCGGACCCGGTGGCACTGGTGCATCCGCTCGACCTGGCCGCGCTGGGCGCGCAGCCGGGCGACCTGGTCACCATCGAATCGCGGCGCGGCAAGGTGACGCTCTACGGGCGCGCGGACGACGGCACGCCGCGCGGCGCGGTGTTCGTGCCCTTCTGCTACTACGAAGCCGCCATCAACCGTGTGACCAATGACGCATTCGACCCGGTGGCGAAGATTCCCGAGCTCAAGTACTGCGCGGTACGGGTGACGCTCGGCGGCCCGCCGCCCGAGCAGCTGAGTTTCGGGGGCGGGCAGGCGCTGGCGGCCCTTCCGGCCTAGGTGGAGAAGTTCAACTCCACCGAATTGCCCGCAGGGTCTTTCAGGAACAGCTGCACGGTCTTGGCGCCCGGCACCGCCGACTTGCGGTAGGTGATGCCGCGATTGCGCAGGCTCGCCTCGACCGCCGGGCAGTCGCGGCAGGTGAAAGCCACGTGGTCGAAGGTGCCGTCCGAATCGCGCTTGCGGGTTTCGGCCGGTGTCGCCTGGTACAGGTGCACGATGGGTTCGCCGCCGGCGTACAGCCAGTAGCCCGGCATCGGGAAGGTGGGCCGTGGGCCGACCTCGAGCCCGACGACGTCGCAATAGAACTCCTTCATCTCCTCCAGCAGCGCGCGATGCGCATGGAAGTTGACGTGGGCAAGGCCAAGCGTCGTCATGCGCGCATCATAGGCCGTGGCCTACGAGCGCGCCAGCAGGCCGGCGATTTCGCGCAGCACCCGCTGCGGCTGCGCCAGCTGCGGAAAGTGCCCGCCGCCCGCCAGTGCGCCCACCGGCACGTCGGGGAAAGGCCCGGCGGCGGCCAGCTGGCGGCACGTTGTTTCCAGGCACGCCAGCTCGCCGTGCAGGCCGCCCCGCAGCAGGCCCGGCGGCACTTCGAGCCGGTTCGAGATGGCGCGGGCGAAACCGCCTTCGTGCGAGCGCAGCTCTTGCGGGTCGGCCACATGAGCCGCTTCGAGGAACAGCACGGCGCGCGTTTCAGCGGGATGCAGGCGGGCGAACAGGTCGGCGTAGAGCGCGCCGACCGAGTGGCCCACCAGCACATAGGGCGGCTCGAAGCCCGCGTAGGCCAGCAGTTCACGTAGCGCAGCGATGATGGCCAGGCCGGTCTGCGGGCTGCGCGGCGGGTCGCTGCCTTTCACCCCGAAGCGGTCCCACGCCAGGGTGCGCCCGAGCTTTTCGATCGCAGGGTATAGCGCGCGCCAGCCGTCGAGGCTCACGCCTGCGCCGTTGACGAGCACGATGCGGGCATCGCCCTCGCCCGACGCGACGAAAGCCAGCCGCCCGCCCCGGGTCTGCACGGCCTGGATCGGCGGCAGCGCCACGCGTCAATCGCCGGCGGTGATCCGCCCCGTGCCCTCGCACTCCGGGCAGGTTTGCCCGCCGAGCATGCCCCGTCCGCCGCACGAAGGGCAGGTGCGGATGCTCGTCACGGTGGGGCTGCGCGCAGCTTCGGCGCCGGGGCCCAGCGTCGTGTCGATGCCCGCGCCGGGGTCTTCTTCACCGGCGACCGACTCGGCGAGGTCGATGGTCTTGGTGGGGGTGTCCATGCCCCATCCTAGGACGCAGGCAGTGCCGCGGCCGTAGGAGGCTACCGACCCTTCCAGGCAGCCGGTCGCTTGGCGACGAAGGCCTGCACGCCCTCGCGGAAGTCCTCGCTGCCATAGGCGCGGCGGATCAGGTCTTCGGCTTCGGGCAGCGAGCGCCTCAGCAGGCGGTTGAGCGCCTCCTTGCTGACGGCCTGCGTCACCGGCGCGAGCGCGGCCAGCTTCTGGCACAGCCGCTCGGCCGCGGCATCGATTTCGGAAGCCGCCACCACGTCGACCAGGTAGCCGGCGGCCAGCGCCTCGTCGGCCGCCAGCATCTCCGACAGCAGCAGCAGGCGCTGCGCACGGGGGCGCCCGAAGGCGGCGACCAGCCCGGCCACGTTGGAGATCGACAGGCAGTTGCCGAGCGTGCGTGCGATGGGCACGCCGAACTTCGTGCCCGTCGTGGCGAT
This sequence comes from Burkholderiales bacterium, assembly GCA_016213325.1. GTDB lineage: Bacteria > Pseudomonadota > Gammaproteobacteria > Burkholderiales > Burkholderiaceae_C > Ramlibacter. Next base: position 199,577 of record JACRAY010000014.1, read on the forward strand.
GCGGAAGTCGCACGCGGTGGCGATGGCGAACCCGCCACCCACGGCCCAGCCTTCGACCACCGCCACCGTCGGCATCGGCAGCGACTCGAGCAGCGCGATGCAGGCGTCGATGCGGCGCTCGTAGGCCACCCCGTCCTCGCCCGTGGCGAACGACTGGAACTGGGCGATGTCGGTGCCCGCGACGAACGATTCGCCGCCCGCGCCGCGAAAGCGCACCACGCGCACGCTGTCGTCGTTGCGCACGCGCACGCAGATGGCTTGCAGCTGTTCGTACATCGCCCACGTCATCGCGTTGCGCGCCTCGGGGCGGTCGAAGGTGACCGAGGCGATCGCGCCGTCGACGACGAGGTGGACGGCGCCGTCAGGCATTGAACGCCCCTTGCGAAGCCAGCTGCTCGCGTTCGGCCGCCGAGATGCCCAGCTCCTCGAGCACCTCGTCGTTGTGCTCGCCCAGCCGCGGCGGATGGCGGCGCACCTGTTGCGGCGTGCCGGACAGCTTCACCGCAAAGCCGATGTTGGGCACCTTGCCTTCCACCGGGTGGTCGATCTCCATGCGCATCTGCCGCGCGCGGCCGTGCTCGCTGTCGAAGGCCTCGGGATAGCTCAGGATCGGGCCGGCGGGAATGCCGTTGGCCAGCAGCGTGCCGACCCAGTAGTCCTTGGTGTTGCCCCGGAAGGTCTGCTCCAGCTCCTCCTGCAGGGCCTGCCGGTTGGCCAGCCGCAGCGCAATGGTGCCGAAGCGCGCATCGGCCAGCAGCTCGCGCCGATCCATCAGCTCGCACAGCTGCACCCACAGCTTCTGGTTGTTGGCCCCCATCACGAAGTAGCCGTCGGCGCATTGCATGGCCTGGTACGGCGCGGTCATCTTGTTGGACGTGCCCAGCGGTTCCGGCGGCTTGCCCGTGCCCCAGTAGTCGCAGATGTCCCATACCGAGAAAGCCATCGCGGCGTCGAACAAAGCCGCGTCGACGTACTGCCCCTCGCCGGTGTTCTTCGCGCCGATGTAGGCGGCCAGCGTGGCGTACACCGCGAACAGCGCGCAGCCGATGTCGGCCACCGGCACGCCGCACTTCACCGGGGGGCTGTCGGGGTAGCCGGTCACGCTCATCACGCCCGACATCGCCTGCGCCATCAGGTCGAAGCCCGGCCGGTCGGCCCACGGGCCGTTCTGCCCGAAGCCCGAGATGCTGGTGTAGACCAGTTTCGGGTTGACCTTGCGCAGGTCCTCGTAGCCGAGGCCGAGGCGCCGCATCGCGCCGGGGCGGTAGTTCTCGATGAGGATGTCGGCGTCTTCGGCCAGCTTCAGCAGCAGCCGGCGCCCCGCCTCGCTCTTCAGGTTGAGCGCCACGCTGCGCTTGTTGCGGTTCATGTTCAGGAACCCGAGCGAGTCGGGCCCCTTCATCTTGAACCCCATGGAGCCGCGGGTCTGGTCGCCGCTGCCGGGCGGCTCGATCTTGATGACGTCGGCGCCCAGGTCACCCAGCAGCATGCAGGCGTAGGGGCCTGCCATGACCTGGCTGATGTCGAGGACCCGGACCCCTTCGAGCGGCAGCTTAGATGTCTGCCTTGACACCGGCGTCCTTGATCACCTTGGCCCACTTCTGCTGTTCGACCTGCATGAACTGCGCGAACTTCTCGGTCGAGCCGCCGCCGTCTTCGGCGCCGGAGGCATTCAGGCGCTCGATGATGTCGGGCATCGCCAGCGCCTTGTTCACGTCCTCGTTCATGCGCTTGGCCAGCGCCGCGGGCATCTTGCCGGGGCCGACCAGGCCGTACCAGGTGGTGGCCTCGAAGCCGGGGAAGCCCGACTCGGACATGGTGGGCACCGTCGGGTGGCCCACGGCGCGCTTCTGGCGCGTCTGCGCGATGGCGATCACCTTGCCGTTCTTCACGTGCGGCGTGGCGGCCGTCATGGTGTCGAAGCTGTACTGGATCTGCCCGCCGATCAGGTCGGCCAGCATCGGGCCCGAGCCCTTGTACGGCACGTGGATCGCCTTCACGCCGGCCTGCAGCATGAACATCTCCAGCGCCAGGTGCTGGGCCGAGCCGTTGCCCGCGGAGCCGAAGCTGATCTTGCCGGGTTCCTTCTTGCACAGGTCGACCAGCTCCCTGACCGTTCTGGCCGGCTGCATGGTGCCGCACACCAGCAGGTTGGGGGTCACGCCCACCAGTGCGATCGGCTGGAAGTCCTTCTCGGCGTCGTAGGGAAGCTTCTGCAGGCCCGGCACGATCGCGTGGCTGTTGATGTGCGCCATGTGCAGCACGGTGCCGTCGGCCGGCGACTTGGCCACGTAGTCCGACGCGATGGTGCCGGAGGCGCCGGCCTTGTTCTCGACGATCACCTGCGTCTTCCACATGTCGGCCAGCTTCTGGCCGATGGCGCGCGCCAGGATGTCGGTGCCGCCGCCGGGCGCGAAGCCCACGATGATGCGCACCGGTTGGGTGGGGATCTGCTGCGCGCGCACGAGCGGCGCGGCGAGGGTGGCGGCGATGCCGGTGGTGAAGATCCTGCGTTTCATGGTTGTCTCCTGCTGCTGTGATTGATTCGGTGGGGTACGCGCTGCGCGCTTTGACCCCACCCTACGAAAACCGGGACTCGCCGCGGTCTATGCTGCCTTCTGCAAAGCCACGGGCGCGGGATGCCCGGCGAAGTAATCCATCGCCGCCTGCACACCGCTACCCGCCAGCTTCACCCCGGCCAGCTTCATGCCCATCTCGCAACCGCTCAACGCCGCCATCAGTGTCAGGTCGTTGCAGTCGCCCAGGTGCCCGATGCGGAACATGCGCCCCTTCACCTTGCCCAGGCCCGTGCCCAGCGACAGGTCGAAGCGTTCGTAGATCAGCTTGCGCACCGCGTCGGCGTCCACGCCTTCGGGCATCACCACGCCCGTGAGCACCGGCGAATGGCTGGCCGCTTCGATGCACTGCGTCTCCAGGCCCCAGGCCTTCACGGCTGCGCGCACGCTCTCGCCCCAGCGCTGGTGGCGCGCAAAGGTGCCCGCCAGGCCGCCGTTGGCGGGGTCCAGCAGCATCTCGCACGCTTCGGCCAGGCCGTACAGCAGGTTGGTGTTGGGCGTGTACGGGAAGTAGCCGGTCTTGTTGGACTCGAGCATCTCGTCCCAGGCCCAGAACGCCTTGGGCAGCCTGTTCGTCTTGCCCGCCTCGATGGCCTTGGGCGACAGCGCGTTGAAGCTGATGCCGGGCGGCAGCATCAGGCCCTTTTGCGAGCCGCTCACCGTCACGTCCACACCCCACTCGTCGTGGCGGTAGTCGGCCGAAGCCAGGCCGGAGATCGAGTCGACCAGCAGCAGCGCCGGGTGCTTCGCCGCGTCGATCGCCTTTCGCACGGCCAGGATGTTGCTGGTGGCGCCGGTCGACGTTTCGTTGTGCACCACGCACACGGCCTTGATCGCGTGCTGCGTGTCGGCCCGAAGCCGCTCTTCGATGAGGTGCGCCTGTACGCCGCGACGCCAGCCCTCCACACCGGGCAAGCCCAGGAACTCGGTCTTCAGGCCGAGGCGCGTGGCCATCCTGTTCCACAGCGAAGCGAAGTGCCCCGTCTCGTACATCAGCACCTGGTCGCCAGGACTGAGCGTGTTGGCCAGCGCGGCTTCCCAGGCGCCGGTACCCGACGCCGGGTAGATCACGACTGGCTGCTTCGTCTGGAACACCTGCTGGATGCCCTTGAGCACCCGCAGTCCCAGCACGCCGAACTCGGGCCCGCGATGGTCGATGGTGGGCAGGCTCATCGCCCGCAGGATCCGGTCGGGCACCGGGGAAGGCCCCGGTATCTGCAGGAAGTGGCGGCCGGTGGGGTGGAAGTCGAGGCTCAGCATGGCGCGCATTTTTGCATACAAAATTCATTTGTCAAACCGGATACTTCGGCACTAAGGGTTTGACCCAGCCAGATTTTGCATACAAAATCCACGCCATGTCGGCTGAAATCATTTCCATCCCGCGCGCCAACCTGCACGAGCAGGTCACCTCGAGGCTGCGCCAGATGCTGGTGGAAGGGCGCATCGCGCCGGGCGCGAAACTGAACGAGCGCGAGTTGTGCGAGGCGCTCGACGTTTCGCGCACGCCGCTGCGCGAGGCCATCAAGAGCCTGGCCGCCGAGGGCCTGGTGGAACTGGTACCCAACCGGGGCGCCATCGCCGTGGCGCTGGCGGACGAGGACGTGCGCCACACCTTCGAGGTGATGGGCGGGCTGGAAGCGCTGTCGGGTGAGCTCGCTGCCCAGCGCATCACGGACGAGGAACTCGCCGAGATCCGGGCGATGCACTATGAAATGATGGCAGCCTACACGCGCCGCGACCTGTCGGCCTACTACAGCCTCAACGCGCGCATCCACAACGCCATCAACGCCGCAGCCAAGAACCCCGTGCTCACCGCCACTTACGACCGGGTCAATGCGCGGCTGCAGGCCTTGCGCTTCCGCTCCAACCAGGACGGCGAAAAGTGGAAGTCGGCGGTGCGCGAGCACGAGCTGATGGTCGAAGCGCTGGGACGGCGCGACGCCAAGGCGCTGCGCGAGGTGCTGGCCAGCCACCTGAAGAACAAGCTGGCCGTGGTGCTGGAACAGCTGCACGAGCAAAAGGGCGGCAAGCCGCGCAACCGGAGGACCCGATGAACGCGCGTGTACCGGCGAACGTGTACGAGACCGTGGCGCACGCCACCAACGAGGTGGCCGGCCTGCTCGCCAGGCGGCTGGCATCCGAGACGCAAGGCGAGGTGCTGTTCTCGCCGGCCGACCGTGGCCGCTACTCGACCGATGCTTCGATCTACCAGGTGACGCCGGTGGGCGTGTTCGTGCCGCGCAGCGCCGAAGACGCGCGCATCGCGCTGGACATCTGCCGCGACCTGCGAGTGCCCATCGTGCCGCGCGGCGGCGGCACCAGCCAGTGCGGCCAGACGGTGGGGGCGGGACTCGTCATCGACTTCTCCAAGCACGTGCGCGGGCTCATCGAAGCCGACGCTGCGAAGGCGACGGCCCGGGTCGAGCCCGGCATCGTGCTGGACCACCTGAACGCACAGCTCAAGCCCACGGGCCTGTGGTACCCGGTCGACGTGTCGACCAGCGCGCAGGCCACGCTGGGCGGCATGGCCGGCAACAACTCCTGCGGCAGCCGCAGCATCGCCTACGGCAACATGGTGCACAACGTGCTGGGCGCCGAGGCCTGGACGTCTGACGGCGAGCTGCACGTCTTCGGTCCGTACCAAAGCGCCACCGGGCGCGCGCGCGAAATCGGCGACCGGGTGAAGGCGCTGGCCGCCACCCTCGCCCCCGAAATCGACCGGCGCTGGCCCAAGGTGATGCGCCGCGTGGCGGGCTACAACCTCGACGTGTTCCGCAACCAGAGCGAGAAGCCCTACACCGCCGACGGCAGCGTGAACCTGGCGCACCTGCTGGTCGGCAGCGAAGGCACGCTGGCGCTGACCAGGTCGCTCACGCTCAGGCTGGCACCGCTGCCGCGCCACAAGGTGCTGGGCGTGGTGAATTTCTCGACCTTCTACAAGGCGATGGACTCGGCGCAGCACATCGTGAAGCTCGACGCGATGAGCGCCACGCTCACCGCCGTGGAGCTGGTCGACCGCACGATGATCGAGCTGTCGCTGCGCAACCCCGCGTTCGCCGACACCGTGCGCGCCAGCCTCATCGGCCGCCCCGACGCGCTGCTGCTGGTGGAGTTTGCCGGCGACGACAAGCGCGTGCTGGCGCGCAAGCTCGAGGAGCTGGAGCAGCTGATGGGCGACCTGGGCATGCCCGGCTGCGTGGTCTTCATGACCGAGGAGGCGTCGCAGAAGAACCTGTGGGAGGTGCGCAAGGCCGGCCTCAACATCATGATGAGCCTGAAAGGCGACGGCAAGCCCGTGAGCTTCATCGAGGACTGCGCCGTGCCGCTGCAGCACCTGGCGGAGTACACCGACGAACTCACGCAGGTGTTCCGCAAGCACGGCACCAGGGGCACCTGGTACGCGCACGCCTCGGTGGGCACGCTGCACGTGCGGCCCATCCTCGACATGCGGCGCGAAGGCGCGCAGAAGATGCGCGCCATTGCCGAAGAAGCGTCGGCGCTGGTGCGCAAGTACAAGGGCGCCTTCAGCGGCGAGCACGGCGACGGCCTGTGCCGCGGCGAATGGATCTCCTGGCAGTTCGGCCCGAAGATCACCGAAGCGTTCGCGCAGATCAAGGACCTGTTCGACCCCATCGGCCTGCTCGCGCCCCAGCGCATCGTCGACCCTCCGAAGATGGACGACACGCGGCTGATGCGCTTTCCGCCGGGCTACCAGGTCATCCCCCTGCAAACCGCGCTGGACTGGAGCGCCTGGGACGTGCAGAACAACCCGGCCACCGAACGCACCACCGCGCCCGGCACCGGCGGCGACCCGGCGCAGGGCTTTGCCAAGGCGGTGGAGATGTGCAACAACAACGGGCACTGCCGCAAGTTCGACGCCGGCACGATGTGCCCGAGCTACCGCGTGACGCGCGACGAGCAGCACGTGACGCGCGGCCGCGCCAACACGCTGCGGCTCGCCCTGAGCGGCCAGCTGGGCCCCGACGGGCTGGCGAGCGACGAAGTGCGCGAGGCGCTCGACCTGTGCGTCAGCTGCAAGGGCTGCAAGCGCGACTGCCCCACCGGCGTGGACATGGCGCGCATGAAGATCGAGTCGCGCCATGCCGAAGGCCGCAAGAACGGCTGGTCGCTGAAGGACCGCCTCATCGCGCGGCTGCCCGACTACGCCGGCCGCGCCGCGCGCTACGCCAGCCTGTTGAACCTGCGCAACCGCAGCGCCCTGCTGGCGCGCCTGGGTGAAAGGGTGCTGGGCATTTCGGCGCAGCGCAGCCTGCCCGAATGGCGCAGCACCCACTTCTTCAACGCGCTGCCGGCCACCGCCACGCGCGACCAGGTGCTGGCCGCCGCTCGGCCGGTGGTGCTGTTCATCGACACTTTCAACGGCTTCTTCGAGCCGGCCAACGCCCATGCCGCAGTGCGCGTGCTGCAGGCGGCAGGCTACACCGTGCACGTCGCCACCAAGGACGAGCCCGGCGGCAAGCACCTGTGTTGCGGCCGCACCTACCTGGCCAGCGGCATGGTGGACGAGGCGCGGGCCAAGGCCGGCGAGCTGGTCGCCGCCCTGCAGCCGTTTGCCGAGCGCGGCATCGCCATCGTGGGGCTCGAGCCGTCGTGCCTGCTCACCCTGCGCGACGAGGCGCTGGCGCTGGGCCTGGGCGAAGCCGCGCAGCAGGTGGCGCAGCATGCCGTGCTGTTCGAGGAGTTCCTCGCGCGGGAAGCAGCCGCGGGCCGCCTGGAGGAGTTGAAGTCGCGGCTGAAGCCGCTGGACCGCAAGGTGCTGCTGCACGGCCACTGCCACCAGAAAGCCTTCGGCGCGGTGTCACCCATCATCGACGTGCTCAAGCTGGTGCCCGGCGTGCAGCCGCAGCTGATCGACTCGAGCTGTTGCGGCATGGCCGGCAGCTTCGGCTACGAAGCGAAGCACCACGACGTGTCGATGCAGATGGCCGAGCTGAGCCTGCTGCCCGCGATCCGGGCGCAGGCCGATGCCGTGGTCGTGGCCGACGGCACGAGTTGCCGCCACCAGGTGAAGGACGGGGCCGACCGGGCGGCGGTGCACGCCGCCTTGTTCCTGGCGGCGCAACTGCCTTGAGGGGCTAATGCCAGTAGGAAGCGTCGGGCATGGCCGCGAACCGCGCATCGCGCTGCCCGCGGAATTCCCAGCAGATGGTGCCCAGCCAGTCGGCACGCCGGGGGTCGCGCCGGCGCAGCTCGCGGTCGATCGACTCCTGCAGGCGGGGAATCATGGGCAGCAGCTGGTCGTCGCCCTTCAGCACGGCCAGCTGCACGACGGTGCGCGGCCGGCCCGAGCGGCTGACGGCCTCGAGCGTGGTGCAACGCACCCAATCCGACGGGATGGACAGCTTGGCCAGCGCTTCGGCCACGACCATGTTCACCAGCACACGGCGCCGGTGCGCTTCGTCCACCCGCGGCGGTTCCCGGGTGGGCGCTTCGGGCTCGGCGCGAGCGCCGAGCGGCATGGACAGGGACTGCAGGAAGCTCATGCCGGCAGTGTGCGGCTTACCCTATGCCCGAGGGAAGCATCCGGGGACTCGGTTACAGGGCTTGCAGTTTCGAACCATGGAGCCCGCCTGCCGGCTTCAGCCGGCGTGTTCGTCGGGCGGCGGGCTGTCGGCCACCGGGTGCCCGCCGGAGTTGCCGTCCATGCGGCTCGTCGGGCTGTTCGAAGACGAGGCCTGGCCGCGCTGCTTCTTGCGCGCGACCAGGTTCTGCAGCTCACGGTCGAGCAGTTCACGGCGCACGCCCAGCGGAAGGGTTTCGTTCGTCCAGCTGGCGTCCGCGCCTTCGTATGGTCTGCCGCCAGGTCCTGATTGGTCGTTCATGGAGCAGGATTCTGCGCACGCGCACGTGCACGGCCGGTAGGACGCGTCGTGCACTTGCTGTCGGGAAGCTTCCTTCAGGCCGCCGCGCCCCTGGCGATCCCCGCGCCCCTGGCGATCTCCACGAAGTAGTCGATGAAATCGGGCGAATCGGCCTTGTCGAACACGGCGTCGGCGCCGAGCTCGATGCAGTGCTGGCGCACGGCAGGTGACGCGTAGTTGCTGAAGACCACCACCCGGCCGGCCGGGTGGGTCGAGCGGCAGCGCGGGATCACGCCCATGCCGCTGCCCTGGTCGAGGAGCAGGTCGACCACGGCCACGTCCCACTCGCCGCGGTGGTCGTCCAGCCAGAGCAGCGCCTCGGCCTCCGTGGCGGCCGACCCGGCCACCTCGATGCCACCGACCGCATGGAAAAGCTCACCCAGCAGCGAACGCATCCGGTGCTGGTCTTCGACGAGAAAAGTTCGCAGGCTCACCCGCTCCGCTCCCTTCGGGCTCCATTGGAACGAAGGCCTCGCGGCCGGGCTGTAGGACAAGCGGCACAATGGGGCCCGTGAATCCTGCCGTCGTGGTCCGCGCCGCCCTGCCTTCGGACGAATCCGCCTGGCGCGCGCTGTGGCGCGGCTACTGCGAGTTCTACGCGGTCTCCCTGCCCGACGAAGTGACAAATCGCACGTGGCAGCGCATCCTCGACCCCGACTCGGCCGTCATGTGCGTGGTGGCCGACGTCGGCGGCGAGGTGCTGGGGTTTGCGCACTGCGTGGTGCACGAGAACACCTGGGAAACGCAACCGGTCTGCTACCTCGAGGACCTGTTCGTGAACCCCCAGGCGCGCGGCATCGGGATCGGCGAGACCCTCATCGAGTGGCTGCGCAACGCCATGCGCGCCGAGGGCTGGGCCCGCCTGTACTGGATGACCGCCACCGACAACGCGCGCGCACGCAAGCTGTACGACCGCTACTCCCAGGCCGACGGTTTCGTGAGATATGTCATACGGGCGCGGCGAGCCGACTAGCGCCACCGCCTAAACTCCAGCCCATCCACCCGGAGCCCGCATGGAATCAGTCACCGCCTTCCCCTTGTCGGAAGTCAATGCCGTCCAGGTCTCGTCGCACGGCCTGCAGATGCTGCTGCACGCCAAGGACGGCAAGTCGCGCGAAGTCGTCATCGCCGTGCCCTACGACCAGCTGCGCACCCTGCTGCTGTGCACCGCAGTCGCACAGCAACGCTGCGAGAAAGTGCTGAAGGTCCAGGCGAAGGACAAGCAGGTGCTCAACGCGTCGGGCGCCGAAGTCATGCCCTTCCCGGACAGCAGCGACGCGCTGGTGTCGGTGCCGCTCGAAGGCGACGCCCGCGTGAACATCCGCATGGAGGAAGCCACGCTCAAGGCCCTGTACGACGCCCTGCACCTGCGCTTTGGCGCTTGACGCAGCGCAAGGCTCGCGGCGCACCGCGGCCTAGACTGGCCGCATGGACCTGCAGTTCCTGGGCGCCACGGGCACCGTCACCGGCTCCAAGTACCTCGTGCGCCATGCCGGGCGCCACGTGCTGGTCGACTGCGGCCTGTTCCAGGGCTACAAGGACCTGAGGCTGCGCAACTGGCAGCCATTGTCCCTGGCAGCCGTCGACATCGACGCCGTCGTCCTCACCCACGCGCACATCGATCACAGCGGCTACCTGCCCCTGCTGGTGAAGCAGGGCTTTCGCGGGCCCGTCTTCGCGACGGCGGCCACGCGCGACCTGTGCCGCATCATGCTGCCCGACAGCGGCGGGCTGCAGGAAGAGGAGGCCGACTTCCTGAACCGGCACCGGCTGAGCAGGCATGCGCCGGCCCTGCCGCTGTATACCCGCAACGATGCGGTGCGCTCGCTGGAGCGCTTCCACACCGTCGGCTGGGGCAAGGACTTCGAGCCGCTCCAGGGCCTGGCGGCCCGCTTCTCGCGCGCGGGCCACATGCCCGGTGCGGCATCGCTGCGGCTCGCCGACGCCCACACCTCGGTGCTGTTCTCGGGCGACCTGGGACGCGCCAATGACCTGATGCTGCTGGCGCCCGAGCCGCCGCCGCATGCCGACCACGTGGTGGTCGAGTCCACCTACGGCAACCGGCAGCATGGCGACGGCGACCTGCTGGAAGCGCTGGCTGCCGTGATCAACCGCACCTCGGCGCGCGGCGGCGTGCTGGTGATCCCGGCGTTTGCGGTCGGCCGCGCCCAGACCCTGCTGTACGCCATCCACCTGCTCAAGCAGCGCGGCGCCATCCACCACCTGCCGGTGTACCTGAACAGCCCGATGGCGGCCGATGCCATCGAGGTGTACCGCCACCACCTGCGCGAGCTGCGCATCCCGCCGGCCGATTGCGAGGCCATGGCCCATGCCGCGCATGTCGTGCGCACGCCCGACGAGTCGCGCGAACTCAATGCGCGCAAGGGGCCGATGGTGATCGTCGCCGGCAGCGGCATGGCCACCGGCGGGCGCGTCGTCCACCACATCAAGGCGTTCGCGCCGCACAAGCGCAACACGATCCTGCTGGCCGGCTTCCAGGCGGGCGGCACCCGCGGCGCGGCGCTGGCGGCGGGCGCGAAGAGCGTGCGCATCCACGGCGAAGACGTGCCGGTGCGCTGCGAAGTGGCGCAGCTCGACGCGGCGTCGGCCCATGCGGATGCGCCCGAAGTCGAGTCGTGGCTGCGCAGCATGAAGGCGCCGCCGTCACGCGTGTTCGTCACGCATGGCGAACCCCCGGCTGCCGACGCGATGCGGCAGCGCATCGAGCGCGGCCTGGGCTGGGACGCTTACGTGCCCTACTACCTCGAGTCCGTCAGCCTGAAGGCAGCGAAAAGCTGAAGGTGGTCCAGCCGCCCGGCACGGACTGGGCACGGACTTCGCCGCCGTGCCGAGTCACCACGCGCTTGACGATGGCCAGGCCGACGCCGGAGCCCGGGAACTCGGCTTCGGTGTGCAGCCGCTGGAACAGCCCGAACAGCTTCTGGCCATAGGCCGGGTCGAACCCAGCGCCGTTGTCGCGCACGCTCACTTCGACCCAGCCGGGACGCGTGGCGGCCTCGATCGCTACCACCGGCCGGGCCGCACCCGACGAGAACTTCAGGGCATTGCCCACCAGGTTCTCGAACACCTGCCGCAGCAGCACCGGGTCGGCCTGCACGTGCGGCAGCGCATGCACCTGCACCTGCGCCGCGGGGTACTGTGCGGCGCACTGCGCCACCACGTCGGTCGCCAGCTCTTCGAGGTTCACGTCGTGCAGCTGCACCTGCGCGCGGTCGGCACGCGAGCACGCCAGGATGTCGTCGATCATCGAATCCATCCGTCTCGCGCCCTGCAGGATGCGGTCGAGCCGGTGCTGCCCCTTGGCCGACAGGGCGTGCGCTTCGGATTCCGCCAGGGCCTGCGCAAAGCCGCTGATCGCGTGCAGCGGGGCGCGCAGGTCGTGCGACACCGTGTAGCTGAAAGCCTCCAGGTCGCCCACTGCGGCCTGCAGCGCCAGGTTGCGCGCCTTCAGTTCGTCGCGCGCGAGCTTCAGCTGCACCTGGGTGCGCACGCGCGCCTGCACCACCGCCGGCGCTGCCGGCTTGGCGATGAAGTCGGCCGCCCCCAGCCCCAGCCCTGCAAGCTCGTCCGGCGCGCTGCCGAGGCTCGTCACGAAGATCACGGGGATGTCGGCCGTGCACGGGTTCGTGCGCAGTTGCGCGAACACCTGGTGGCCGTCCATGCCGGGCATCAGCACGTCCAGCAGGATCACGGCCGGGCGCGGCTCCTGGGCCGCAAGCAGCAAGCCCCGCTGGCCCGAGTTCGCCACCCGCACCCTGAACTCGGACGACAGCGCGCGGCCCAGCCGGTGCAGGTAGGCCGGCGAGTCGTCGACGACGAGTACCACCGGCAGGTCGGGTGCGTCCATCATGCCTGCCTCGATTCGTCGCCGACGCCGGCGCCCAGCAGCAGGTCGCATGCGGCGAGCGCGGCTTCGTAGTCGCAACTGCGCATGGCGCGCGCCAAGGGCCCTGCCGCATCGCCGAATTCGCCGCGCAGGGCATCGGCGATGCCTGCGTGCGACCCTAGCGCTTCCCAGTCACCCCGCGCCAGCTGCACTCGCAACGTGCCGAGCGCGCTGCCGAGATCGGCCCCGACCACCGCGACGCGTGCGGGCGCCGGCTCCAGCCGCGCCTGCAGCGCCGCCACCAGCGCCAGCGCTTCGGCTTCGACCTGCAGGCCCAGGCTGCCCAGGCGTGGCCCGGGCTCGCGTCTCGCCACCGAATCCTCGCACGCGGCCGCCAGTTCGCGCAGGCGCGTAGCGCCCAGTGCGGCCGCCGTGCCCTTGAGCGTGTGGGCCGTGCGCCGTGCATCGTCGAACCTGCCATGCAGCAGGTCTTCGCTGAAGCCCGGCAGCATGTCGGCGCCCGCCGAGACGAATTCGCGCACCAGTTCTTCCAGGGCCGCCTCGTTGCCGCCCACGGCGGCGAGCCCGGCCTGCGGGTCGAAGCCGGGTATGCCGGCCAGCCGTGCGGCCAGGGGGCCGCTCGCGGTGCCTTCGTACAGCGCCACCGCCGGCGCGGCTGCAGGCAGCCAGCGCAGCAGCGCCTCGTAGAGCCGCACCGGTGTGACGGGCTTGGCGATGTGGTCGTTCATGCCGGCTGCGGCGCACTCGGCGGCGGTGCTGTCGAACGCATCGGCCGTCAATGCCAGGATGGGCGTTGCGGCGTAGCCGGGCAGCTTGCGCATCTCGCGGGTGGTCTGGAAGCCGTCCATCACCGGCATGTGCAGGTCCATCAGCACCAGGTCATAGGCCGCGATGCACGCTTTCGCCAGCGCCTGCGCGCCATCGGTCGCCAGGTCCACCTGCAGGCCGGCACGCGCCAGCACGGCCGTCGCCACCAGCTGGTTGAACCGGTTGTCCTCCACCAGCAGCACGCGCGCCGCGGCATGCCGGCCGCGCAGCGTGGCTTCGGCACAGTTGGCCTCGCCGCTCAGCGGCGCCACGGCCAGCCGCGGGTGCATCCGCGGGATGCGGGGCTGGCCGTGTCCCAGGCCGACGTGCGCTGTGAACCAGAACGTGCTGCCCTGCCCCGGCACGCTGCTGGCGCCGGCATCGCCGCCCATCAGGCGCGCCAGCTGCCGCGTGAGGGCCAGCCCCAGGCCGGTTCCGCCGAAGCGGCGCGTGGTCGAACTGTCGCCCTGCTCGAAGGGGTGGAACAGGTTGGCGAGCTTGGCCGGGGTCACCCCGATGCCGGTGTCTTCGACCTCGAAGCGCACCAGCAGCCCCTCGGCATCTTCGGATGCGATGCGCACGCGCAGGTCCACCCGCCCTTTCTCGGTGAACTTCACCGAGTTGCCCAGCAGGTTCAGCAGGGCCTGCGCGATACGCGTGGAGTCGCCGTCCAGCAGGTCGGGCACAGCGTCGGTGTCCGCCACCAGCGCCAGGCCGCGGCTGCGTGCCTGCGATTCCACCAGCCTCAGGCAGCGCTGCACCACCTGGTCGAGCGAGAACGGGGCCTGTTCCAGCACCAGCTTGCCCGCCTCGATCTTCGACAGGTCGAGGATGTCGTTGATCAGCTGCAGCAGGTGCTGCGCGGCTTCGGCCACGTGCGCCAGGCGCTGCTGCGACTCGGGATCGCTGCAATCGCTGCGCAGCAGCTCGGTGAAGCCGATGATCGCGTTCATGGGCGTGCGGATCTCGTGGCTCATGTTGGCGAGGAAGGCGCTCTTGGCCTGGTTCGCCGCTTCGGCCCGGTCACGCGCCGCCACCAGCAGGCTGTTGGCCTCGGCCAGCTCGCGGGTGCGCGCCTCCACCTGTTCCTCCAGGTGGTGCCGGTGCCGGTAGAGCTCGAGGGCGGCGGTGCGCAGCCGCTCCTCGGTGAGCTCGCGGTCGGTGACGTCGGCGATGGACAGCACGGCGCCGGTCACCCGGCCCGTCACCGGGTCGGCCAGCGGCTCCGAATTCACCAGGTACCACCCGCCGCCACCGGGTCGCGGGTCGCCCATCACCACGTCGCGGCAGGCCGTGCCGGTCGCGAGCGTCACGGCGAGCGGCATCTCCCGCGGCTCGAAGGCGCTGCCGTCGCGGCGCAGCGGCTTCCATTTCAGCGACGCGCGGCGGCCGCCCAGGCGCATCGCGTGCAGCGTATCGCCCAGGATGCGCTCCGCGGCCGGATTGGAGGCCAGTACGTTGGCGCGCGCGTCGAACACCAGCACGCCCTCGGCCAGCGACGACACGACGGCCCGATGCAACGCTTCGCTGCGCTGCAATTCCTGCTCGATCCTGCGGCGTGGCGTGATGTCGCGAGCGATGCCGAAAGTACCGACGATCGCGCCGCCGGCCGCGCGCAGCGGCGCCTTCGTGATGTGGAAGGTGAGCTGCTTGCCCGCCACCGGCAGGTCCACCTCGAAGCTCGCCGGCGCGCCGCTTTCGAGCACTTCCAGGCCGTGCGTGGCCATGCGCTCGGCGGCTCCGGGTGGGAACACGGCCGAGGCTTCCCGGCCGAGTACCTCGTCCTTCGACATGCCGGTGACGCGTTCGGCTTCCGCGTTGAACAGCAGGTAGCGGCCCTCCAGGTCCTTGGCGAAAATCAGGTCCGGCGACCCGTCGGCCACCGACTGCAGCAGCGCCAGCGCGCGCAGGTTCTCGGCCTGGCGCGCGGCCAGTTCCTCGCTGGCCAAGAGTGACTTGCGTTCGCGCAGCAGGTACAGCCCGATCGCGAACGCCACCAGTGCCATGCCGGCGAAGGCAGCGATCCATGCGGCCTTCTCGTCCGCGGCACGGCCGGCGTCGGACACGTCGAACCGCGCCACCAGTTTCCAGGGTGTGCCCCCGATGGCGCGCACGATGGACAGCATGTGGCGGCCCTGCGGGTCACGCGAGGCCACGCTGCCGTCGTTGGCCGCCTCGAGTTCGGACGGCAGCAGGGGCCCGCCTGAAGGGCTGCCCGCAATGACGCGGGCGTCGCTGCGGTTCAGGATCGCCGCGGCCGAGAAGGCCGGCGCAGGCCAGGGGCCGAGCACCGGGTCGAGGAAGTCGTGGGCGCGCAGCCGCAGCACCAGGGCGGCGCGGGGCTGCAGCGTGCCGTCGTGCAGGGCCGCCACCACGTAGATCACCGGCATGTTCGCTGCGCCATCGGCGTTCTCGGGCTCGGTCACCTGCGCCAGCTGGAACTGCGTGGCGCGCTTCACGGCGAGCCGCAGCGCGCCGGGCAGGGCCCGGTCGAACGCGTCGTCACCCAGCACGGAACCATCGGTATCGGCAATGAAAGCGGCTTCGGCGCCGGCGGATCCTGCCAGCTCGCGCAGCCGGGCCAGCAGGCGCTCTTTCAGGTCGGGGTCACGGGTGGCAAGCCAGCGCAGGTACTGCTCGCCCCGGCGTCCCTCGCCGACGTAGCGGGCCTGCCGCACCCGGTCGCGCAGCCAGTTCTCCATCTGGGCGACGCGCAGGTTCGCCAGCACGCTCACGTGCGCTTCCTCGTGGTCGTAGGCTTCGCGATAGGCCTGCTGGATCGCCAGCGCGGCCAGCGTGCCCGCCAGCAAGGCCGCACCGCCCAGCGGGACCAGCCAGTCGCGAGCCGGCGGGCGAGGGCCCTGGACAGGCCCGGCGGGCCATTGGGCCGCCTTGCCCATCAGCCAGTAGAGCAGCAGGGAGGATGCGACGACGAACACCCAGCCCTTGAGCGTGCTGAGCTGCATGAGCAACCCGCGCCGCTCCACCCAGGCGTCGAGGGCGGAGTCCGACAGGACGATCCAGCACGTGGTGAACAGCGCGTACACGGCGACCACCGACAGCCGCTGCCAGCGCATCGAAGCATGGTGCAGTGCAAGGGGTGGCGCAGGTAATTCGCTCATGCGCGATGTTGGATGGCGAGCCGTCCCGGCGATTGACGAATCTCAACGGCGCGTGTGGCGTGGCGTAGGGAGTTGCACCGGGCTCAGGCGAGCCCGCACCACACGGCGATGCGGTGCACCAGGTCCATCGACAGCGCCCAGCCCGCCGCCACGGCCAGCACCGCGCCGGCGGCCCGCGTGCCGAAGTCGCGGCGGAAACGGTTGCCGAACTGCCTGAGCTTCGCCAGCACGGTGGGAAAGAGCCCCAACGACACCCCGCTGCCGACGGCGAACAGCGCCATGCTGAGCGCGCCTTCCAGCGCGCCGCCCGACAGCGACGCCACCAGCAGCGCGGAATACAGCAGGCCGCACGGCATGAAGGCCCACAGCGCCCCGGTGGCCAGCAGCCCGCCGCGGGCCTGGGCCAGCGGGCGGATGCGTTGCCACATGCTGCGCCCCGCCTGGTCCACCCAGGCCGGCTGGCGCGCCAGCACCAGCAGGGTCAGGCCCCACGCCAGCACGGCCAGGTGGAACAAGGTCCACACCGGGCGCAGCGCGGCGGTGTTCTGCGACAGCCACGCAAAGCTGTCGACAGCGAAGGCCGCCGCCCCCCCGGCGAGCGAATAGCCCGCCAGCCGCCCGGCCTGGAAAGTCAGCAGCCCGCGGCTCGCGCGGCCACTGCTCGCGACCACGCCGGCGCAGGCAGCACCGCACATGGCCGCGCAATGCGGGCCGCCCGCCAGCCCCATGAGAAAAGCCGTCGCAGCAAAAGTGAGCGTCATCTCAGATGATGCGGGAGAACCTCGCCCGGTTGCGGTCGGCTTGCAGGTAGCGGTCGAACACCATGGCAACGCCACGCACGAAGAACCAGCCGGCCGCCGTCACCTGGATGCCGGTGTCGTCGATCGTGACGAGTCCCTGCTCCTGCAGGTTCTTCAGCTGCTCCAGCTCGGCGGCGAAGTAGGTCTTGAAGTCCAGCAGCCAGGCGAGTTCGATCGACTCGAACACCACCTGCCCCTGGCACATGAGCGCCATGATGACGGCACGGCGCGCCAGGTCGTCGCGCGTGAGCGCGAGGCCGCGCACCACCGGCAGGCGGCCCTGGTCGAGGTGGTCGCAATACTCTTCCAGCGTCTTGGCGTTCTGGCTGTAGGTGGCGCCGATGCGGCCGATGGCCGACACACCCAGCGCGATCAGGTCGCAGTCGGGCTGCGTGCTGTAGCCCTGGAAGTTGCGGTGCAGGCGGCCCTGCCGCTTGGCCACGGCCAGTGCGTCGCCCGGCAGCGCGAAGTGGTCCATGCCGATGTAGGTGTAGCCCGAACTGAGGAAGGCGGCCAGCGCCTGCGACAGCATGGCGATCTTGTTGGCCGCGCCCGGCAGTTCCACCGCAACGATGCGGCGCTGCGGCTTGAAGCGCTCCGGCAGGTGGGCGTAGCCGTACAGCGCGATGCGGTCGGGGCGGATCTGCTGCACCTGCGACAGCGTGCGCGCGAACGATTCGGGCGACTGGCGCGGCAGGCCGTAGATCAGGTCGACGTTGACCGAGTCGAAGCCGATGCGGCGCGCGTCTTCCATCAGCGCTTGCACCTGCTCGAACGGCTGGATGCGGTGCACGGCCTTCTGCACGTCGGGGTCGAAGTCCTGCACGCCGAAGCTGATGCGGTTGAACCCCATGTCGTACAGGTTGGCGAGCCGTTCGCCGGTGACCGTGCGCGGGTCGATCTCGATCGAGCACTCGGCGCCCTGCGCCAGGCCGAAGCTGCGGCGGATCATGCCCATCAGCTGGCCGAGTTCCTCGTCGTTCATGAACGTCGGCGAGCCGCCGCCCAGGTGCAGCTGCGTCACCTGCTGGCCGGTCCCCATCACGTTGGTGTGCAGCTCGATCTCGCGCGCCAGGTAGCGCAGGTAGCTGGCCGAGCGGCTGTGGTGCTTGGTGATGATCTTGTTGCAGGCGCAGTAGTAGCACAGCTGCTCGCAAAACGGGATGTGCACGTACAGCGACAGCGGCAGGGCCAGCGCCGCCGGGCCTTCGCGGCGCTGCGACAGCGCCTGCAGGTAGTCGGGCGCGGTGAACGCCTCCACGAACCGGTCGGCCGTGGGATAGGACGTATAGCGCGGTCCCGGCACGTCGAAGCGGCGCAGGAGCTCGGGGGTGATGGGGTTGATGGGGTTGATGCTGCTCATAGTCGTCTGGACGTCACTCTGCGCCGAGCCGACCCCTCGCCGATTGACCTTCGTCAAACTCGCGGGGAGATCGCCCTCCAGAATTGATGCATGTCAGATGCCCTCCGAGCCACCATCAAGGTCGCGTGCTCCAACTGCAACCTGCGCGAGCTGTGCATGCCCATGGGACTGCTCCCGCAGGAGCTGGAACGCCTGGACAACCTCGTCGCGACGCGGCGCAAGATCAAGCGCGGTGCGACGCTGTTTCGCACCGGCGAGGCCTTCGGTTCGCTGTTTGCCGTGCGCACGGGCTTCTTCAAGACCTGCGTGACTTCGGAAGACGGCCGCGACCAGGTGACCGGCTTCCAGATGGCCGGCGAGATCATCGGGCTGGACGGCATCGTGAACGACCGCCACACCTGCGACGCCGTGGCGCTGGAAGACGCCGAAGTGTGCGTGATGCCGTTCGAGCGGCTGGGCGAGCTGTCGCGCGAAGTGGGCGCCCTGCAGCACCACCTGCACCGCGTGATGAGCCGCGAGATCGTGCGCGAACACGGCGTGATGCTGCTGCTGGGCACCATGCATGCCGAGGAGCGGCTCGCCGCCTTCCTGCTGAACCTGGTGCAACGCCTGCACGCGCGCGGCTTCTCCGGCTCCGAGCTGGTGCTGCGCATGACGCGCCAGGAGATCGGCAGCTACCTGGGGCTGAAGCTCGAGACGGTGAGCCGCACCTTCTCGCGCTTTGCCGACCAGGGCCTGATCGATGTGCGCCACCGGCACGTGCGCATCCTCGACGTCGACGCGCTGAAGGCGCTGCTGCCGCAGCCCGGGGTCGCCTGACGGACCGTTGCGCCACGTCAAGGATTCAAAGCGGCGGGCCTCCCAGAATGGGACGGTCAGGAAAGAAGGTTCGCCATGTCCGCCATCGCCACCCGTGAATTCGAGGAATCGCTCCTGCGGCGCGAGGCCGAGCTGCGCGCCTTCCTGAACGCCGCGGTATCCGCCGCCGTCGGCACCGCCGACGAGTCGCACGAGATGATGGACTTCAAGGACGTGGCCGCCGAGGAGACCCGCGCCGTGGTCGATTGCGTCGCCCTGGACCAGGCCGCGCGCGAACTGTCGCAGGTGCGCGAGGCGCTGGCCCGCATCGACGAAGGCACCTACGGGCTGTGCCACGACTGCGGCGACCCGATCGAGGAGGGGCGCCTCGCGGCGCTGCCGGCGTCGCGCTATTGCATGTCGTGCCAGTCGGTCAACGAGCGGCGGGGACGGCGCTGAGGCTGGGCGGCGGCACTGCCGGCATCGAGATCTCCGGCTTGGTCTTGAACGCAGAAGACGCGGAAGAAAATTCAAAAGACGCAGAAGAAGACCTGAATTCCTTCTGCGTCTTTTGTATTCCTTCTGCGTCTTCTGCGTTCAAGACCAGACCGGAGATCTCGATGGGTGTCTAGTTCGGGACGTTGACCGACGTCCCCGTGAAGCCGATCTGGTTGCCGGCCGCCGGCGCCGCCACGATCGGCGGCACGTTGGCCGCACTGATCGCCGGCGCCGCGCCGGGCGCGCCACCGCGCACCGTGGTGCGCACCACCTGGCTGGGCGGGATGTTGGTGCCGTCCTTCAGGAACGCGTACATCATGTTCATGGACTGCACGAAATAGGTGTGCAGTGGAACGAACCGCGTGTCCCAGCCCGACAGGTTGAGGAAGGTGTCGAAGTGCTGCGCGTTCATGACCTCGTAGTAGTGGAGGTTGGTGCCCGCACCTTCCACCGAGCGGTTGTAGGCGACGTAGGCGCGCGCGTTGTGGTTGACGGGCAGCAGCGCGTCGTGGCGGCCGGCGACGATGATGGTCGGCTTGCCGCGCAGGTGGCCACCCAGCTGCACGTCGGCCACGCCCTGCTTCACGGCGTCGCTGTGCGCCTTCTCGGGCACGCTCACGCTGTTGAGCGGCGTGCCGCTCACGGGGTCGACGCCCGTCACCAGCGCGCGCTGGCACAAGGCCGCGTCCAGCGCGAAGTCGGCGAGGCCGCTGCTCGGCGAGATCGCGAACGCCCACGACTTCGAGCCGCCCACCGCGTTGTTGTAGACGGGCGTGGCCGGCACGCCGTTGGCCGTGCCGTTGCCCACCGCAAACGATTGCGCCTTGGTCGTGGCCACCACCGGGATCACGTCGCCCGTGGCGTTGACCTGCGCGAAGCTCATGCCGCACATGTTTTCGAGCACCGAGAAGCGGCCGTACGCGTTGGTGTACATCGCCGCGATGATCGGGGCGTTGCCCAGCCCGTAGTGGGCGTTGTGCATGAAGTCGGTTTCGCCCAGCCACCCGTAGGCCCGCAGCTTCGCCAGCGCGTCGGTGGCCCGCGCGTTCTGGTCGGCACCGGACACCAGGCCCTTGGCCGCCAGGGCCTCGCAGCGGTTGGCCGCGCGGCCGTTCATGCCGGCGAAGGTCATGAAGTTGAAGAACGTCGCCTCGGCCATCGTCACCGCCGGCGCCAGGGCGGCGCAGGGCTGGTAGATGTTGGCGTAGGTAAAGTAGTCGATGGCCGACTTGCCGTAGCTCGCCACCGGCACGCCGTTCTGCATCACGCCGTAGCCCGACGTGGTCTTCGGCTGCGCCAGCGGTTCACCGGCCACGATGCCGTCGATCAGCCCGGCGGCGTCCTGCTCGCCCGCCTGCAGCACCGCGGCGCCGCCGTTGGACACTGAACCGGCGATCACCATGGTGTTGACCGGCGTGAAGCGCACGCCGCGGCTGCCGTTGGCATTCACGACGCCGTATTCCTGGTTCAGCGCATACAGCGCATAGACCACTGCCTCGTTCGTGTCGCGGCCCCATGCCTGCTCGGGGTTCAGGCGCGAGTGCACGTGCTTCAGGGCCAGGCGGTTGGGGAAAGCGATGTTGAAGGCCTCGCGCCCGACGTTGCCGATGATGGCCGCGAAGTGCGACAGGATGCCCGCCGCGGTCTGCGTGGCGCGCGTGCCGTCGACCTTGTTGACGGTGTCGTCCATCGGGTCGTACAGGCCCATGCCCTTGCCGGCATCGGTGAGCGCCACCGCGCAGCCCTTCTTGAGCCCCCAGTCGGCGCTGGTGCCGATGGCGCCGTACACGCCGCGCGAGCCCGACGAGGGCCCGATCACCAGGCAAGGGTTGTCGACGTCGAACGATGTCGGGATCTGCACCGCCAGCACCACGTTCTTGTTGTGGGTGCCGTCGTCCAGCTTGGCCAGGTACTCCACGCCGGGTACCAGCCCCTCGCCGCGCGAGTTGGCGCCGGCCAGGTCGATGTTGGGCCCGTACAGCGAGCCGTAGCCGCCGTTGGCGCTGGGGTCGATGACCGCCCGGTAGTTGGCGTAGATCGCGTTGCGGCGCAACTCCAGCGCAGTCGGGTTGAGCGGGTCCGCGTACGCCGGCGGCACGAGGGCGCCTATGCCCGTCTTGCCGAGACCGCCGGTCAAGAGGTCCTGCGAGGCTGCAGTGGTGCCCGCGCCGGGAGCGGTGGCCGTGTAGGCCGTGCGGGTCTGGTGGTACACCTGCGGCGGCACCACGTTGACCGGTTCGGCCGGACCCCCGCCACCGCCGCCGCCGCAACCGGCCAGCAGCGCAACCGCAACGGCCGACAGCGTCCAATGCAATGCCTTTGTTCTCATCCCGCTTCTCCTCGTTGCAACACGGATTCGCGAGACAGGCTACCACAGCCTGCGTGGATTTCCAGCGGTCAGGCGGCTACCACTTCGCTGGCCGTGCGGCCCATGGTGGCGGCCAGCAACGGCCGCAACTCGGCCAGCGGCCGGCTGTTCAGCACGTCACGGGCTTCCAGCCAGCCACGGCGGGCCTGCCCTATGCCGTAACGCAGCCGGTCGAACTCGGCGGTGCTGTGCGAGTCGGTCGCGATGCTCACCAGCACCCCCTCGTCCCGGGCCATGCGGCAGGCGCGGTCGTCCAGGTCCAGCCGCGACGGGTGCGAGTTGAGTTCCAGGAAGCAGCCGCGCTCGCGCGCATGCCGCACCAGCCGCGGCATGTCCACGTCCATCGCCAGCCGCTCCTCCAGCAACCGGGTGGTGGGGTGCGCCAGGATGCTGAAGCAGGGGTGGTCCATGGCGCGCTGCAGCCGGGCCGTCTGCTGCTCGCGCGCCATGTCCAGCTGCTCGTGCGCCGACGCCACCACCAGGTCCAGCCGGGCCAGGATGCTGTCGGGCAGGTCGAGCCGCCCATCGGGCAGGATTTCCACTTCCACCGACTTCAGCACGGTGATGCCGTCCAGCGACTCGTTGATCTCGTCGATGGCGTCGATCTGGCGCGAGAGCTGCCCGGGGGAGAAGCCGCGCCCCAGCACCACCCCGTGCGAGTGCTCGGTGATGGCGATGTACTCCAGGCCACGCGCGCGGGCGGCCTCGGCCATCATCAGGATGCTGTGCTGGCCGTCGCCCGCCGACGTATGCATGTGCAGGTCGCCGCGCAGGTCGCCCAGCTGCACCAGGCGCGGCAGGCGCCCGGCTTGCGCGGCGTCCAGCTCGCCGAGGTCTTCGCGCAGTTCGGGCTCGATGAAGGGCAGGCCCAGGGCGGCATAGACCGATGCCTCGGTGTCGCCCGCCAGGCGCCTGCGCCCGCGGTACAGGCCGTCGCCACGCAACGCCAGGCCGCCTTGGGCGGCCAGCGCGCGCAGCTTTTCGAAGTGCGGCCGGGCGCTGCTGGCGGCCAGCAGCGCCATGCCGAAGGCGGGCGGCGCCACCACCTGCAGGCGGGCCTGCAGGCCGCCGGCCAGCTGGATGCCGCTGCGCGCCGGGCTTTCGGCCAGCACCCGCTCGACGCCCGGCGAGGTGACGAACCGCTCCATCACCAGCGCGCCCGGTGCCGCCGCGGCGACCAGGTCGACGTTGGCCACCGTGTCGCGCCGGCGCCGCAGGCTGCCCGCGACGGCCACCTGTTCCACGCCGCCCAGGGTGCGCAGCCGCTCGACGAGCGCCTGGGCAGCCGGGTCGGCCTCGGCCAGCGTGTAGCGGCGCTCGTGCTGCAACCGCGCGACGACCGCTTCGAGCAGCCGGCGTTCGCCGTCGGGGCTGAAGCCGCGCACCATGCGCACGCGCTCGCCCAGCGCCGCGTCGCGCAGCTGTTCGAGCGTGCTGATGCCCAGCGTGCTGCGCAGCGCCTGCACGCGCCGCGGCCCCATGCCCGGCAGGTGCAGGATGCTGGTGATGCCGGGCGGCACCATGCCGCGCAGTTCATGCAGCAGGCTGCAGGTGCCGGTGGCCACGACCTCCGCGGCCCGCCCCGGCAGGTCCTTGCCCAGCCCGCGCAGCGGCGGCACGTCGTCGCCCGCGGCCAGCGCTTCGCCGATGGCGCCCGACATGTCGGCCACCGCCCGTGCGGCGGTGCGGTAGCAACGCACGCGGAACGCGTTGCCCCCGATGATTTCGAGAAGGTCGGCGATCTCGTTGAAGACGGCGGTGACTTCGGCGTTGGAGGCACTCATGGCCCTTGCATTGTTCACCTCGCGCGCCGCATGATTTTGCGGTGCGTCAAGCGCCCGGTGGGCGCACTTGTCCCACATCAAGGTTGGCGGTGCGCGCCCCCATAGACTGGTCGCAGACCCGAGGAGGGACGCCGATGAAGACCGACTTGCAGCTGAAGGCCGACGTGGCCGCCGAACTGGCCTGGGACCCCGCGATCAACGAGACGCGGGTGGGCGTGGCCGTGCGCAACGGCGTGGTGACGCTGGCCGGCCAGGTCGACTCGTACCTGCAAAAGCATGCCATCGAGCGCGCGGTGCGGCGGGTGGCCGGCGTGCGCGGCATCGCGCTGGACCTGGCGGTCACGCTGGCCGCCGGTGCACAGCGCTCCGATGCCGACATCGCGCAGGCCGCTCTCGTCGCCCTGGAGTGGCACGCGCTGGTGCCGCACGAGAACCTGAAGGTGGAGGTCGAAGACGGCTGGGTCACGCTGACCGGCGAAGTCGACTCGGCCCACCAGTCCATGCAAGCCGAACGCTGCATTCGCCCGCTGCTGGGCGTGCGCGGCGTGGCCAACCGCATCGAGGTCAGGGCGCGGGCCGACGCGACGGTGATCCGCGACCAGATCGCGGCGGCGCTGGCGCGCCATGCGCAGCGCGAAGCGCGGCAGATCGTCATCGAGGTGGAGGACGGGGTCGTGACGCTGACCGGGCGGGTCGACTCGCTGGCCGACCACGACGCCGCGATCGGCACCGCCTATGCGGCCAAGGGCGTCACGCGGGTGCTCGACCGGCTGGAAGTCGTGGCCTGAGGCCACGACAGCTTCACTGCACGCGGGTGTCGAAGGTGCGCGACAGGCCGTCGAGGTCCAGGATCTGGATGTGCTTCTTGTCCACTTCCAGCAGGCGCTGCTGCTGGAACATCGAGAAGGTGCGGCTCACCGTCTCGAGCTTCATCCCCAGGTAGCTGCCGATCTCGGCGCGCGACATGCGCAGGTGGAACTCGGTGGCCGAATAGCCGCGCGCCTTCATGCGCTGCGAGATGTTCAGCAGGAAGGCGGCCAGGCGCTCTTCGGCGTTCATCGAACCCAGCAGCATCATCAGGCTGTGCTCGCGCACGATCTCGCGGCTCATGAGCCGGCTCACCACGTGCTGCATGTTGCCGTTGGCAGCCGCCAGGTCGCTCAGGTGGGCGTAGGGGATGGCGCAGACTTCGGCGTCTTCCAGGGCGGTCGCCGCGCTGGCGTGGTTGCCGCTGGCCAGGCCGTCCATGCCCATCAGCTCGCCTGCCATGTGGAAGCCGGTCACCTGTTCGCGGCCGTCCTTCAGGGTCAGGGACGACTTGAAGGTGCCGCTGCGAACGGCGTAGATGAACTGGAACTTGTCGCCTTCGCGGTAGATCGTCTGGCCCATCTTCACGCGGCGGCGGCCGAACATCAGCGCGTCGATGCGCTCCACGTCGTTGGTGTTCAGGCCGCACGGCAGGCACAGGTCCTTCAGGTGGCACGTGGAGCACTGCGTCCTGATCGGCGTGGGCGCGACCGTCGACGCCGTGCGGGCGCGGCTGAATTGGATGGGGGTGGTGCCGTGGTTGTCGAGCATTGCGGTTTGCATGGTGGAATCCCTCTCTCGTTTCTCGTTCAGTGACGGGAGGCCGAAGTGACGGCCTGGGCCAGTTGGTCAAATTCGGTGGTCTTGTCCAGGAAGTCCCTGGCACCTTCGGCGAGGTAGCGCTTGCGGTAGGCCGGGGCCGAGTTGTTGCTCAGCACGACGAAGGCGACGCCGGGTTCGGCCTTGCGCACGACCTTGATCACTTCCAGGCCGGTGCCGCCGTCGAGCTGGTGGTCGAGCACCACGACGTCGGGATGCGTGTGCAGGATGCCGTCGATGCAGCCTTGCGGGGTTTCGCCCTCGCCCACCACGGTCATCGCCCTGGCGGCGAGCATCCCGGCGACCCGCTGCCGGATCGGGGCGGAGTCGTCCGCGAGGAACACTCGGACGGAGGCGTTGGTGGTTTGCATGACTTGTACTGTGCCCACGCGCGGGCTTTCGCAACATCGGCGCAGGCTGAATCGCAGGCTCGGACGAGTCCTGACCTGGGGGGCGTGCAGGACGATGCGGCCTAGGACGATTCCTAGGCTTCGGGCTTGACGCCCGTCAAGCGCCTCGCGGCGCGGCTCGCGCACGATAATCGCCAACGACTGAAAGCGAAGGAAAGGAAAAGCTCATGTACAAGAAGATCCTGGTGGCCGTGGACGGCAGTGCCACGTCGAACAAGGCGCTGGTGGCGGCGCTGCAGCTGGCCCGCGAGATCCAGGCGCGGGTGCGCATCACGCACCTGGTCGACGAGATCGCTTTCCTGAGCGGCGTGGAGTACACGGGCGAGTTGATGCGCCTGGCCAAGGACCGCGGCGTGCGCGTGCTGGAACTCGCGCTGGACATCGCCAAGTCTTCCGGCGTGGAAGCCGACACTGCGCTACTGGAGGACCCGGGCCAGCGCCTGGGCGACGCGGTGGCGGCCGAAGCCGCCCGCTGGGGCGCCGACCTCATCGTCACCGGTACCCATGGCCGCCGCGGCATCGGCCGCGTCATGCTGGGCAGCGGCGCCGACCAGGTGATCCGCAGCTCGCCGGTGCCGGTGCTGGTGATCCGCGGGGACCCGGGCGACGAGTGAGCTAAGCCTCGCCCAGGCCGTGCTTGATCGCGTAGCGCACCAGCTCGCTCTGGTTCGGCAGGCCCAGCTTCTGCATCAGGTTGGCCTTGTGCGTGCTGACGGTCTTGACCGACAGGTGCAGCTGCTGCGCGATGTCGGTCACCGACTGGCCCGCCACCAGCATGCGGAAAACCTGGAACTCGCGGTCGGACAGCGACTCGTGCGGCACCGCCTCGCTGCCGGGCATCGCGCCCAGCGCCAGCTGTTCGGCCACTTCGGCGCTGATGTAGGCGCCGCCCGCGGCGATCTTGCGGATCGCCTGCTCCAGCAGCGCCGGCGCGCTTTCCTTGGTGAGATAGCCGCTGGCGCCCGACTTGATCGCGCGCACCGCGTACTGCGTCTCCTGGTGCATGGACAGCACCAGGATCTTCAGCTTCGGCTTCTCGGCCTTCACCAGCTTGATCAGCTCCATGCCGCTGCGCCCCGGCATCGACAGGTCGAGCACCAGCACGTCGAAGTCGAGCTCGCGCACGCGCTGCATCACCTCGGTGCCGTCGGCGGCCTCGCCGACCACCTGCAGGCCCGGCACGTCTCCCACGATCCGCTTCAGGCCCTCGCGCACGATGGCATGGTCGTCGGCGAAGACGAGGCGGATCAAGCGCCGTCCTCGTCGGGCACCGGGATGCGTGCCTCGATGCGCGTGCCCATGCCCGGCTGGCTGGCCACCTGCACCTCGCCGCGCAGCAGGAGTGCGCGCTCGCGCAGGCCCACCAGCCCCAGCGACTGGGGCTTGCGCGGGTCGTCCAGCCGGAAGCCGATGCCGTCGTCCTGCACGCTCAGCACCAGGTCGTCGCCGCGCCGGTCGACCCGCACGTCGACCCGGCTCGCCTTGGCATGCTTGCCCACGTTGGCCAGCGACTCCTGGATCATCCGGAACACGGCAGTGGCATAGGGTTCGCGCAACTCGAGGTCTTCGTCGGCTTCCAGCTCGCACACGATGCCGGTGCGCTGGGTGAAGGTCTGCACCAGCCATTCGATGGCCGGCATCAGCCCCAGGTCGTCCAGCACCAGCGGCCGCAGGTCGGCGGCGATGCGCCGGGTGGACGCCACCGCCTGGTCGAGCATGGCCAGCATCTCGGCCACCTTTTCGTCGAACGCCTGGGGATCGGCGGACAGGTTGTCCTTGAGCCACAGCGTGTCCATCTTGATCGCAGTGAGCGTCTGGGCCAGTTCGTCGTGCAGTTCGCGGGCGATGCGCGACTTTTCCTGCTCCCGCACGCCACTGGCTTCCGCGGCGAACGCCGCCAGTTCCTGCTGCGCGCGCACGCGCTCGGTCACGTCCCGCAGGATCACGGTGAAGAGCTTGCCTTCGGCACTTTCCAGCTGCGAGATCGACGCGTCCATCGGGAACTCCTCGCCGGTGGAGCGCTGGCCGTAGATCACGCTGGTGCCGCCCATGCGGCGCGACGTGGTGCCGGTGGCGCCGAAGCGCTGCACCAACTCCTTGTGGCCCGCGCGGTAACGCTGGGGCAGCAGCATGGCAAGCGGGCGCCCCATCACCTGCAGCGGCGAATAGCCGAAGATCTTCTCGGCTGCGCGGTTGTACAGGATGATCCGCTGGCTTTCGTCCACCGTGATGATGGCGTCCATGGCCGAGTCGAGCAGGCCCGACAGCCGCGCGGCCAGCCGCGCCTGTTCCTGCTCGGCCTGTATGCGCTCGGTCACGTCGCGCAGGATCACCGTGTAGAGCTTGCCCTCGGGCATGTCGACCTGCGAGATCGAAGCGTCGACCGGGAACTCCTCGCCGTTCTTGCGCTGGCCGTACACCACGCTGCTGCCGCTCATCCGGCGCGACGTGACGCCGGTGGCGCCGAAACGCCGCACGTGCTCGCCGTGGTTGGGGCGGAAGCGCTCGGGGATGAGCCGGGAGAGCGGCTCCCCGCGGATTTCGGAAGCCTTCCAGCCGAAGATCTTCTCGGCCGCCCGGTTGTACATGACGATGGCCTGCGACTCGTTCACCGAGATGACCGCATCCATGGCCGAATCGAGCAGCCCCGCCAGCCGGGCGGCAGCATCCTGGTCGGAAGGTGGCTTGGAAGAAGGCAAGCGTGGGGTCCGGTCGTTCGTCGTTCGTACTTGGGACGGAATTTACCTCACGCCCGCTCCGAGTCCACCACCCGGCGCACGATCTCCTCCTGCGACAGGCGCTGGCGGTGGTCGTGCACCTTGGGCAACTTCCTGATATCCACCCCGTCGGCCTCGAGCCAGCGGGCGATCGTGAAGAGGTACATGTCGCCGACGCTGAGTCGCTCGCCCAGCACCCAGGGGCCCTGCAGCATGCCCTGCTCGATGAGTACGAAGGACTGCGCCATGTTCTGCGGCATCTTCTTCTTCATCGACTCCTGCGCGGGCGCATCGTCGGCCCAGCGGTACGGGCGCCGGCCGTGCGCGTGGGCCACGTGGACGGTGGCACACATGTAGGCGTTGAACTCGTTCAGGCGGGCCATCTGGAAGGGGTCGTCCAGCGGGGCCAGGCCCGCCTGCGGGTACGACTGGGCCACGTACTGCAGCAGGGCGGGCGTTTCGGTGAGGATGCCGCGTTCCGTGGCCAGGGCGGGCACGCGTCCCTTGGGGTTGATCTTCAGGTATTCGGGCGATCGCTGCTCGTTGGACTTGAAATCCACGCGCACGGTCTGGTACTCGGCGCCCGCGTACTCCAGCGCGAGGTGGGTGGCAAGGGCGCAGGTGCCCTGGGCGTAGTAAAGGGTCAGCATGGGCCGGAGGATGCCACATGCAGGTCTGTCAGTCCGCGCCGCACCCCCTGTAGGCGTCGAGGTCTTTGCGGTAGGCCGACGTCTGCACCTGCAGCAGGCCCAGCACCGAGTGGAACAGGTGGTCGTGCGTGAGCGGCGCGTCCGCCCGGCCCTTCAGGCAATCCATGGCCACGCCGGCGCGGCGCTCGAAATCGCCCGACAACCACGTCACCCAGGGCACGTGCTTCTGGACGTCGGGCGCCAGCGCCCACGGCAGGCCGTGCAGGTACAGGCTGTTCTCGCCCAGCGACTCGCCATGGTCGGCCACGTAGAGCATGGCGGTGTCGTGGCCTTGCTGCGCTTTCAGCCATCGAACCGTGGCCGCGAGGACGTGGTCGGTGTACACGACCGAGTTGTCGTAGGCGTTCAGCAGTTCCCCGGGCGAGCAGTCGGGCAGGTTCACGCTGCGGCACTCGGGCGCGAAGCGCTTGTAGGCGGGGGGCGAGCGCTGCCAGTAGGCCGGCCCGTGGCTGCCCATCTGGTGCAGCACGACCACCACGCCCCGTGCGCGCCGCTCGGCGGGCAATGCCGCGATGCGCTCGTCCAGGCCCTCCAGCAGCGACTCGTCGGGGCATTCGCCGGCCCCGCACTGGGTGGTGACGTGCATTACCCGGTCGCACACGCCCTTGCAGCCGGCCTGGTTGTCCACCCACAGCACCGCCAGCCCGGCGTGCTGCAGCACGTCGAGCAGGTTCTCGTGGTCCTGCGCGCGCGCGTTGAAGGCTTCGCGCCCGAGGTGCGAGAACATGCAGGGCACGGAAGCGGCCGTGCTGGTTCCGCACGACCACGCGTTGCGAAAGCTCGCCACGCCCAGCGCCGCCAGTTCCGGCGTGGTCGCACGCGGGTAGCCGTTCAGGCCGAAATTGCCGCTGCGGCCGGTCTCGCCCAGCACCAGCACGAACAGCGCAGGTCGCGAGGAGGAGACGGCCAGCTTCGCGTCGGCACCCAGCGGTGCCATCGGGCCGCCCTTGCGCGCGAACGGCCTGGATGCCACCACGCCTGCCGCATACAGCGAGTTCAGCGGGTTCATCAGGTAGCGCAGCTGCTTGTGGTTGCGCATGGCCGATGCCAGCGGCTGGTACGAAAGCATGACGAAGGCGGCCGCTGCCGCCAGTGCCAGCACCGCCATGCCGGCATTGCGCAGCGACTGGCTGCGCCAGCCGGCCAGCCGTACCGGCCAGCGCCACACCAGCCAGGCCGGCAGCACGCCCGCACCCACCATCGGCAGCAGCATGCCGGCGTCGAGCAATGCGGCGGTCTCGCGCGAATCGGTCTGCAGCGCGTTGGTGAGCATGCCGCTGTCGATCACCACGTGGTAGCGCAGCATGAAGTGCATGGTGGCGGCGGTCAGCAGCAGCAGGGCCACCACCAGCGGTTTGAGCGTGGGCCGCCACGCCACCACGCTGAGCAGCGCGGCGACGGCCGCAGCGATGACGCCGGCCAGCGCCAACGCCAGCGTGGGGCCGCCCGCCGAATGCAGCACGCCCAGCGAATCCAGCTCGCGCCACAGCGGCAGGTTGCCCACCAGGGCAATCCAGCCGCTGGCGGCCCACACCAGGACGGCGGGTGACTGGCGCGTGACCGTCATCCCCACCTCACGAATGAAGCGGCATAGGCCACGCACCAGCAGAGCCAGCCGGTCCACAGGGTGTGGCTCATGAAGTGGGCGCCGCGCCATTGCTGGACCAGGCCGAGCCCCAGGCCGGCAAGCACCGCCGCCGCGAGCCAGGCCGCCGCCATCACCGAATCGCTGTCGCGCCAGGCGAACCAGCCGCCCAGGAACGCAAAGCCCGAGGACGCGTGGCCCGCGGGAAAGCAGCGCCCCGCCCCGCCGTCGGCCAGCAGCGACCAGTGCGACAGGTAGCGCGCCGTGCCGCCGAAGTCCTGCAGGTCCCACGGGCAACTGGTCACGCTGAAGGACTTGAGCGATGCGATGAAAGCGGCGGCCACCACCGTGGTCACCGCCAGCTGCAGCCTGCGGGCGGGCTCGAGCCGCGCGAGCGCCCCCACGGGCCACCAGGCGCCGAGGCACAGCGCCAGCGCCAGCGCCCAGGCCAGCCACCGCGCGCCGTTGTGCAGCGGACCGGCCAGCAGCCAGTGGTCGCGCAGCGGGAAGCCCTGCGGCGTGCCCGCTGCCTGTGCCAGCACGATGTCCAGCCCGCTCGCGTCCCAGGCGAGCAGCATCGCCAGCAGGCCCAGCGTGGCCAGGAAGGCGGGCGGCAAGCGGGTTGGTGCAAGCATGGCTGCGCATGGTCGGGTGGCCCGCTTAAGTCATCCTTAAGGGCCACAATGTGGGCATGCGCGTGCTGGTGGTGGAAGACGACAAGGGAATTGCGGCGGGACTGGCGGCGCACCTTCGCTCGCGGGACTGGGCAACGGACGTCGTGGCGGGCGTCGGGCCCGCATGGGCGGCGTTGGCCACCGAACCTTTCGACATCGTGCTGCTGGACCTGGGGCTGGCCGACGGCGACGGCAGCGAGCTGCTGCGGCGCCTGCGCGCCGCGCCTGCCGGCAAGCGGCCCGATCCGCAGACGCCGGTGCTGATCATGACTGCGCGCGACCATGTGTCGGCCCGCATCGAGGGGCTGGACCTGGGCGCCGACGATTACGTGACCAAGCCGTTCGACGCCGACGAACTGGCGGCGCGCATGCGTGCGCTGCAGCGCCGCGCGGCCGGGCGCGCGCAACCGACGCTGGCCTGCGGCGACCTCGTGATCGACCCCGCGGCCCGCACCGTGCACAAGGCCGGCGCGCCCGTGGAGCTGTCGGCGCGCGAGTTCTCGGTGCTGCTGGCTCTGGTGGAAGCCCGGCCCCGCGTGCTGTCGCGCGCGCAGATCGAGGCGCGGCTCTACAACTTCGAAAGCGCGCTGGAGAGCAACGCGGTGGAAGTGCACGTGCACAAGCTGCGCCGCAAGCTGGGCGAAGGCGTGATCCGCACCGTGCGCGGCGTCGGCTACTTCGTGCCTTCGGAGCCGGCCGCATGATGCGCACGTGGCGGCCCACCTTGATGCGGCACCTGCTGGCCTGGGTGCTGGGCGCCCTGCTCGCCGTGTGGGCCAGCTTCCTCGTGGTGGGCTACCGCACCGGCGCGCACGAGGCCGACGAGCTGACCGACGGGCACCTGGCCAGCGTGGCCGCCCTGCTCGCAACCTATGGCGGCGGCGCCTTCGCGGCGGGCCAGCGGCCGCAGCCGCCGGGCGAGATGCGGGCGCACGACTACCAGCAGTCGCTGAGCGTGGTGGTGTGGGACCGCTCGGGCCAGGTCGTCACCCGCACCGGCCATGCGCCCTTGCCGTCGTTCTCGCTGCCCGAAGGCTTCGCGTCGCTCGACCTGGGGCAGCCGCCCGGGCGCTGGCGCGCTTTCTCGCGCTGGGACGAGCCGCGCGCGCGCAAGGTGATGGTGCTGCTGTCGGAAAGCGAGCGCGACGACCTGGCCACCGACATCGCACAGCAGGTGACCGAGCCCGCGCTCTGGCTGCTGCCGGTCATAGCGCTGGTGCTGGGCCTCGCCATCCGGCGCGGGCTGGGGCCGCTGTACGAGCTGTCGCGCGACGTCGGTGCGATGGACATCCACCATGCGCAGCAGCTGGCCACGAAGGCGCGCCACGAGGAATTCGCCGCCACCGTGGATGCCATCAATGCGCTGGTGCAGCGCTACCACGCCGCGCTCAACCGGGAACGCGAACTGGCCGGCGAGTTCGCGCACGAGCTGCGTACGCCGCTCGCTTCGCTGGCGCTGCTGGCGAAGTCGGCGGCGCAGATGCCCGACGGGCCCGGGCGGCGCGAGGCGCTGGGCCGGCTGGAACAGGACGCCCTGCGCGCAGGGGACGTGCTGTCGCACCTGCTCGCCCTGGCGCGCGCCAGTCGCACCGAACTGGACGAAGCGGCGCGGCCGGTCGACCTGCACGCCGTCGCGCAGCAGGTGCTGGCCGACTTCGCGCCGTCGGCCCACGACAGCGGCCACACGCTGGGGCTGGCGAGCCCCGGGCCGCTGGTGGTGCAGGGCCATGCAGTGCTGCTGGAGCTGGCGCTGCGCAACCTGGTGGAGAACGCGCTCAACCACACACCGCGCGGCACTCAGGTGGAAGTGGAGGTCGACCCCGCGCAGCGCTGGATCCAGGTGTGCGACGACGCCGCGGAGCCCGGCGGCGAACCCGCCGGCGGGCGGTCGCTGGGGCTCGGCCTGGGTTTGCGCGTGGTGCAGAAGGTCGCGGCCATCCACGCCGCCACTTTCGAAGCGGCGCAGCTCGATACTTCGGGGCGCCGCTGCTACCGCATCCGCTTCGGTAGCATCGCGGCATGAACGCAACCGTCCGCAAGGCCGTCGCCACCGACGCACCTGTCATCACGGCCTTCAACATCGCCATGGCCTTCGAGACCGAAGGCAAGGAGCTCGACCCGCAGCGCGCCGACGCAGGCACGGCGCGCCTGTTTGCAGACCCGGCGCTCGGCTTCTACCTGGTGGCCGAGGACTCCGGTGAAGTGGTCGCATCGCTGATGGTGACCACCGAATGGAGCGACTGGCGCAACGCGCAGTTCTGGTGGATCCAGAGCGTGTACGTGCGCCAGGACCGGCGCAGGCAGGGCCTGTTCCGCACGCTCTACCGCGCCCTGCATGCGATGGCCGCGGACGACCCGGGCGTGTGCGGCTTCCGCCTGTACGTCGAGCGGGACAACCGCAACGCGCAGTCGACCTACCGCGCGCTCGGCATGGACGAGACGCACTACCTCGTGTACGAGGAGCTGAAGGCGGGCGTGGCCTGGTTCAGGCGCGATCCGGGCGGTGCATGAGGCCCACCCAGGCCGTCGCGATCATGATCGCGATCGACATGCAGGCCGCGCTGGCGGCATAGGCGAGCTGTACCGGCGCGATGCTGCCGAAGCCGAGCTCGGCCATGCCGGCCAGCCCGTACAGCAGCAGTCCGCACCACAGCCAGCGCATTATGTACTTGGGCAGCCATACGGCCTGCCGGCGGTTGTGGTGGAGCACCAGCCCCCTTTCGAACGGCGTGGCGTTGGGCGGCAGTTCGCGGAACAGCCAGCCGAAGAAGAAATAGCGGTAGAGCAGGGTCGGCAGGGACGGCGGGTTCACGGCAGCGTGCTGGTTTCGGTTGCGGTGCGACCGAGTTTTGCGCTGCTCGCAGCGCGCCCCTGTCGGCGCGTTGCTACAAGGCGTGCAGGAGTAGCCCGGGGCCTACAGCAGCTTCGTCCATCCTCACGGCCCGGCAGGACAGCGCGCTCGGTAGAGTGGCCCGGATGTCCCTGCTGCGCGCGCTCGCCAAGTGCCTTGTCCTCGCCTTGCTGGCCGTCGCCGGCGTAGCGGGGTCGCTATTGTGGCTGGAGCTGGCGGGCCCGCGCAGCGAACCCCCCGTGCCCGTGGCGAGCGGACCGGTCCGGGAAGAACCGGCACCGGCCCCAGTGCCAGGGACGCCCACGGCCGACGCCGAGACCGTGGAGAGCACGGAGGGCCCCGACCCCCTGCCCTTGCGGCCCAAGGCCTCGATCGGGCACCAGCAGGGCCTGCATCGCGTGAAGGACGGCCTGGGGCTCACCGCGAGCTCGGCACTCGCCGTCGACGCGGAGTCGGGCGTCGAGCTGTTCGCCAAGAATCCCGACGCCGTGCTGCCCATCGCCTCGCTTACCAAGCTGATGACGGCGCTGGTGCTGACCGAGGCGAAGCTGCCGCTCACCGAGGGCATCACCATCACCGACGAAGACGTGGACCGCGAGCGCAACAGCCGTTCGCGCCTGCGCGTGGGCACCACCCTCACCCGCGCCGAGGCGCTGCAGCTCGCGCTGATGTCCAGCGAGAACCGCGCCGCGCATGCGCTGGCGCGCAGTTTCCCGGGCGGCGTCGGGGCATTCGTTGCGGCCATGAACACACGAGCCCGCGCACTGGGCATGGACAGCACGCAGTTCGAGGACCCGACCGGCCTGTCGGAGGGCAATCGCTCGACGGTGCGCGACCTGGCCCGGCTGGCTCGGGCAGCGGCCCGCGAGCCGCTGATCCGCACGTACTCCACCACCACCGAGCACCGCGCCGAGTTCAACGGGCGGGCTCTGCGCTACCTCAACTCCAACCGGCTGGTGAAGAACCCCGACTGGGACATCCAGTTGCAGAAGACCGGCTACATCGTGGAGGCGGGCCGCTGCGTGCTGATGCAGGCGCGCATCGACGGACGGCCGCACATCCTGGTGGTGCTGGACGCCGGCAGCCGCAGCAGCCAGTCGGCCGACGCCGAGCGGCTGCGGCGCCGTGTCGCGTCGCTCGACGGCGACATCGCAGCTCGTCAGCAGGCCGCAGCACAACGGCCGGCCAAGGGCTGAATTTGACCTGGATCAACTGGCCTGCATTCATCCGCGTCAACCCGCAGGTGCCGGGCCCGACACTGTGGTGTGATCGGCAGCCCCATGTTCTCCATCCCCGAAGACGATTTCCGCCGGCTGGTCGAAGACGTCGTGCAGGGCCGCTCGCTGGCTCCCGGCGCGGTGGCCGAGCTGCTGGGCATCCCGGAAAGCTCGCTGCGCAATGCGGCCCGCCACGCCTATCCGCTCACCCGTCCCGATGACGCGGTGCAGTTCGCCATGCGCGAACTGGTGCTCGCGGCCGACGCGGGCCCGGGGGCGGTGCAGGATAGCCTGGCGTGGCGTCTGGTGCGCCAGCCGGTTTGACTCAGTTCGCGTTGCCGGGGCAGCCCGGCGGCCGCTTGGACTTGTCGAACGGGCACTCGTTGATCTCGGCCGGCGTCATGCGCAACAGCGTCGTGAGCCAGCACGCACCCAGGCTCACCAGCCAGAAGGCGAAGAACGAGGCGGTGTAGATCGCCTGGCGCGACAGCGCCAGCGGATGGCCGGCCCATTCGAGCTCCGTCGGGTCGACGAAGGCGAAGACCAGCAGTTCGAGCATGCAGGCGGCCAGGAAGGCCGGCCACACGATCCACATCAGCTTCTGCGTGAACATGGGCTGGCTCCCCTAGTTGGCCGACGTCGGGGTGGCAGCGTGGTTGCGGCCCTGCACCGCGGGCAGGTTGGCCTTGTCGCGCGCGGCCAGCGTCTTGTTGATCTCGACGCCGCGCCGGTAGTAGTCCTCGGCCACCAGCGGGTCGGGCGAGCTTACTGCGAGGACGACAGTCGCCGCCCCCGCAACGATCACCGCCGCCGGCCCCGCGATCAGCAGCCACACGTGGCCGAACTTCCACCACGGCTTGTCATTCGTCATCTGTCATCTCCTCAGCGGGGAACCACGAACACCGACTTCTCGCGCACGTGCATGTCACCGCCCGGTGTTCCGATGTCGAAATGGATGGGATGCGAGCCGGGCTTGGCCGCCCCGTAGGGCACCTGCAGGCGCACCGCGACCCAACGCGACTCGGCAGGGCCGACTTCGAACTCGGGTTCGGAGGCCACCGACAGGCCGACGAGGCCCGTGGCGTCGATGCGGTAGCGCTGCGGCTGCTCGGTGGCGTTCATCACCTGCAGCCGGTACACGTTCTCCAGCTTGCCGCCGGCGACGATGCGCGAGAGCGCGGCGCGGTCGCGCACCACGTCCACCTTCAGCGGCGTGCGCATCACCAGGCTGATGGCCAGGCCCACCACGAGCGCCGAGAGGATGGCACCGTACACCAGCACGCGCGGCCGGAACACCCGCCGCACGATGTCGGGGCGCTGCCAGCCCTTCTTCACCGCGTTCTGGGTGGTGAAGCGGATCAGCCCGCGCGGGTAGTTCATGCGGTCCATGACGGTGTTGCACACGTCCACGCAGCCGCCGCAGCCGATGCATTCGTACTGCAGGCCGTTGCGAATGTCGATGCCGGTGGGGCACACGTGCACGCACAGGTTGCAGTCGACGCAGGCGCCCAGGCCCAGGTCGGCGGGGTTCGCCTTGCGCGAGCGCGAGCCGCGCGGGTCGCCGCGCGCCGTGTCGTAGCTGACGATCAGCGTGTCGCGGTCGAACATCGCGCTCTGGAAGCGCGCGTACGGGCACATGTACTTGCACACCTGCTCGCGCATCCAGCCGGCGTTGCCGTAGGTGGCCAGCGCGTAGAAGTTCACCCAGAACCATTCCCACGGTCCGAACGACAGCGTGAACGCCTCGGCCCACAGGACCTGGATGGGCGTGAAGTAGCCCACGAAGGTGAACCCGGTCCACAGGGCGAGCACGACCCAGATGCCGTGCTTGAGCACCTTCTTGCCGGCCTTCTGGAGCGACAGGGGCGCGGCGTCGAGCCGCATGCGCGCGGCACGGTCGCCCTCCACGCGGCGCTCGATCCACAGGAAGATCTCGGTATAGACGGTCTGCGGGCAGGCGAAGCCGCACCACAGCCGCCCGGCGACGGCGGTGAAGAGGAACAGCGACAGTGCGCTGATGACCAGCAGGCCGGTGAGGTAGATGAAGTCCTGCGGGTACAGGACGTAGCCGAAGATGTAGAAGCGGCGCGCCGCCAGGTCGAACAGCACGGCCTGCCGCTCGCCCCACTGGACCCAGGGCAGCCCATAGAAGGCGAGCTGCGTGAGCAGCACGATGCCCCAGCGCCAGCGGGCGTAAAGGCCCGTGACCGCGCGCGGGTAGATCTTCTTCTCGGCCTCGTAGAGGCCGCGGCCCTCGCCCTCTTCGGACTGCACCGGGACGATGGGAATCACTTTCATGGCGCGAGCTTCAAGGCTTGAGCGGCGGCTTGTTCGACAGGCCCCACACGTAGGCCGACAGCACGTGCACCTGCGCCTCGGTCAGCTTGGCGGCCTGCGCCGGCATCTGGTTGACCTTGCCCTTGGTGACCATGTCGATGATGGCCTGCTCGCCCCAGCCGTGCAGCCACACGTCGTCGGTGAGGTTGGGTGCGCCCATCAGCGGGTTGCCCTTGCCGTCGGCGCCGTGGCAGGCCGCGCAGGCGGTGAACTTGGCCTTGCCGAGCTGCGCGCGCACCGAGTCGTGCGGGCCGTTGGACAGCGACAGCACGTAGTGCGCCACGTTCTTCACGTCATCGGGCGAGCCCACCGCTGCAGCCATGGGCGGCATCGTGCCGTTGCGCCCCTTCGAGATGGACTCGGCGATCTTCTCGCCCGAGCCGCCGTGCAGCCAGTCGGCGTCGGCCAGGTTCGGGAAGCCCTTGCCGCCGCGCGCGTCCGAGCCGTGGCACTGGGCGCAGTTGTTCATGAACAGCCGCTCGCCGACCGCCATGGCCGCGACGTCGCCGGCCAGCTCCTCGACCTTCTTCGCCGTGAACTGCGAGTACAGCGGCGCGAGGTCCCTGTTCGCCTTGTCCACTTCGGCCTTGTACTCGCCGGCGGTGGACCACTTCAGACGGCCCTCGTACGAGCCGAGGCCGGGGTAGAACGCCAGGTAGAGGAACGAGAAGACGATGGTGATGACGAACATCCACACCCACCACAGCGGCAGCGGGTTGTTCATTTCGGTCAGGTCTTCGTCCCAGACGTGGCCGGTGGTGTTGCCGGCATTGGCCGGCACCTTCTTGCGCGCCGTGACCCACAGCAGCAGCAGGCATGCCGCGATGCTGACCAGCGTCAGGGCCGCCACATAGGTCGACCACATTGCGTCGGTGAAGTCGCTCATTTCCGTCTTCCTGTGTTCAGTCTTGTTCGAAGGGCAGCCGGGCCGCTTCCTCGAAGCGCTTGGCATGCGGCTTGTGGAAGGCCCAGGCGATGATGCCGATGAAGGCGGCGAAAGCGGCCAGCGTGGCCACGATGCGCAGGGTGTTGATGTCGAACATGCGTTTCCCCCTTACTTCAGTGCCGTGCCGAGCGACTGCAGGTAGGCCACCAGCGCGTCCATCTCGGTCTTGTCCTTCAGCTGCGCGGCAGCGCCCTGGATGTCGGCGTCGGTGTAGGGCACGCCCACGGTGCGCAGCGCCTTCATGTGCGTGGCGATGGTGGCGGCGTCGGCCGGCGTCTTCTCCAGCCACGAATAGGCCGGCATGTTGGACTCGGGCACCACGTCGCGCGGGTTGTTCAGGTGCACGCGGTGCCATTCGTCGCTGTAGCGGCCGCCCACGCGGTGCAGGTCGGGGCCGGTGCGCTTGCTGCCCCACTGGAACGGGTGGTCCCACACGAACTCGCCGGCCACCGAGTAGTGGCCGTAGCGCAGGGTCTCGGCGCGGAACGGCCGGATCATCTGCGAGTGGCAGTTGTAGCAGCCCTCGCGCAGGTAGATGTCGCGGCCCGCCACCTGCAGCGCGGTGTAGGGCTTCAGGCCGGCTATCGGCTCGGTCGTGGACTTCTGGAAGAACAGCGGCACGATCTCGACCAGGCCGCCGACGGCGACGACCAGCAGGATCAGCACGATCATCAGGAAGTTGTTGGTCTCGACCTTCTCGTGCGAGAAGCCGGTGGAGGTTGCGTTGTCGCTCATGGTCTTGGATCCTTCAGGCGGCCTGGGCCAGGGCGGGGATGGGCGCACGCGCCGAGCGGCCGTTGGCCACGGTCATCCAGGTGTTCCACGCCATGATCAGCATGCCGCCCAGGTAGAGCAGGCCGCCGAGCACGCGGATGAAGTAGAAGGGATAGGTCGCCTTGACCGATTCGACGAAGGTGTAGGTGAGCGTGCCGTCGGCGTTGATGGCGCGCCACATCAGGCCCTGCATCACGCCGGCGATCCACATCGCGGCGATGTACAGCACGATGCCGATGGTGGCGATCCAGAAGTGCGCCTCGATGGCCTTCACCGAGTACATCTTCTTCTGGCCGTACAGGCGCGGGATCAGGTAGTACAGCGAGCCCATGGACACCAGGCCCACCCAGCCGAGCGCGCCGGAGTGCACGTGGCCGACGGTCCAGTCGGTGTAGTGCGACAGGGCGTTGACGGTCTTGATCGACATCATCGGGCCTTCGAACGTGCTCATGCCGTAGAACGACAGCGACACGATCAGGAAGCGCAGCACCGGGTCGTCGCGCAGCTTGTGCCACGCGCCCGACAGCGTCATCACGCCGTTGATCATCCCGCCCCAGCTGGGGGCCAGCAGGATCAGCGAGAACAGCATGCCGACGGACTGCGTCCAGTCGGGCAGCGCGGTGTAGTGCAGGTGGTGCGGGCCCGCCCACATGTAGGTGAAGATCAGCGCCCAGAAGTGGACGATGGACAGGCGGTAGCTGTAGACGGGGCGCTCGGCCTGCTTGGGGATGAAGTAGTACATCATCCCGAGGAAGCCCGCGGTGAGGAAGAAGCCCACCGCGTTGTGGCCGTACCACCACTGGATCATCGCGTCCTGCACGCCCGCGTAGGCCGAGTAGGACTTGAGGAAGCCGGCCGGCACCGCGGCGCTGTTGACCAGGTGCAGCAGCGCCACGGCGATGATGAACGCGCCGTAGAACCAGTTGGCCACGTAGATGTGGCGCACCTTGCGCATGCCGATGGTGCCGAAGAACACGATCGCATACGACACCCACACCAGCGTGATCAGGATGTCGATGGGCCACTCGAGCTCGGCGTACTCCTTGCCGGACGTGAAACCGAGCGGCAGCGTGATGGCCGCAGCGACGATGACCGCCTGCCAGCCCCAGAACGTGAACGACGCCAGCCTGGGCAGGAACAGCCCGACCTGCGAGGTGCGCTGCACCACGTAGTAGCTGGTGGCAAACAGTGCGCAGCCGCCGAAGGCGAAGATGACGGCATTGGTGTGCAGGGGCCTCAACCGGCCGTAGCTGAGCCACGGGATGCCGAAGTTCAGCTCGGGCCATGTGAGCTGGGCCGCGATGAGCACGCCGACAAGCATGCCCACCACGCCCCACACCACGGCCATGAGCGAGAACTGCCGCACCACGCCATCGTCATAACTGGCAGGGACGTTCTGTGGAGTCATGGAGCACCTTTACTCTTGGGGATTCCCCTTAGTGTCCGTGCTGGGCGCAGGGTCACCTTTGACGGAAGTCAATCCGTGTGGAGGATTCGCTCGCCTTCGGCATCGAGGGATTCGAACTGGCCGCGCCACACGGCCCAGCCCAGGGCAACGAGGATCGCGAGCGCGAGTGCGACCGAGAGGGGGATGAGGATGAAGAGGATGTCCATGATTCGTGTCGTCAACCCCGCTCACGCGGGAGAATGACGGATAGGCGTGCCGCATTCAGCACCACCAGCAGCGAGCTGGCCGCCATGCCCAGCCCCGCCAGCCACGGCGGCATGTAGCCCATGACCGCCAGCGGGATGCAGGTGAAGTTGTAGGCCGCGGCCCAGACCAGGTTCTGCCGCACCACGCGGTGCGTGCGGCGTGCGTGCTGCAGCGCCAGCGCGACGCGATCGAGCTGGCTGCCCAGGATGATGAAGTCGGCCTGCGCCTGCGCCACGGGCACGGCCTGCCCCATTGCAAGCGACACGTCAGCC
Organism: Burkholderiales bacterium; assembly: GCA_016213325.1. Classification (GTDB taxonomy): domain Bacteria; phylum Pseudomonadota; class Gammaproteobacteria; order Burkholderiales; family Burkholderiaceae_C; genus Ramlibacter. The sequence goes on from JACRAY010000014.1 coordinate 241,216, forward strand.
TTGGCCAGTACAGGCCCGTCGTTCATGCCGTCGCCGACCATGGCGACGCGCCGACCCGCCTGCTGCAGCTGCGTCACGTGGGCGAGCTTGCCTTCGGGCGTCTGCGCGCCCCAGGCCTGCTCGATGCCGGTGCGCCACGCGAGCCGGTCCACCGCCTCGCTCGCGTCGCCCGACAGCAGTTGCACGCCGAGCCCCATTCGCGTGAGCGCGCCGACCGACTGGCGCGCGTTGGCCCTGAGCGACTCGTCGAGGCGGAACGCGGCCAGCCAGCCGCGGTCGTCTGCCAGGTGGACTTCGACCGCGCCCTGCTCGCCCACGGCTGCCGCATGGCAGAAGGTTGCGGAGCCGAGCCGCACGCGGCGCGGCTGCCAGCCGCTGTCGCCGGCCACTTCGCCCGCCACGCCGCAGCCCGGCGTCTCGGTCACGTCGCGCGCCGTCCAGCCCACCTTGCCGCCGGCCGTGGCGATGGCGCGCGATGCGGGATGCAGCGAATGACGGGCCAGCGCCGCGGCGATGCGCAGCGCCTCGCCCTCAGTCACTCCGTCGCGCGTGCGGATGGCCGTGACGGCCATGTGGTCCTGCGTGAGCGTGCCGGTCTTGTCGAACACCACGGTATCGACGGCCGCGCCCGCTTCCAGGGCTTCGAGCCGGCGCACCAGCACGCCGCGCCGTGCCAGCGCGCCAGCGGCGGCCAGGGTCGCGGCCGGCGTGGCCAGCGACAGCGCGCACGGGCAGGTCACGATCAGCACCGCAACGGCGACGCCCAGCGCGTGCCCGGGGCCTTGCGGCCACCACCACCACGCGGCTGCGGCAGCCGCCAGCAGCACGCCAACCAGGAAGGGCCGCGCCGCACGGTCGGCCAGTTGCGCGATGCGCGGCTTGTCGACCGAGGCGCGCTCCATCAGGGCGACGATCTCGGAAAAGCGCGTGTTCGGCCCGGTGCGCTGCACTTCGACGATGAGCGTGCCGCTCAGGTTGTGGCTGCCCGCCACCACGGGCTGGCCCACGGTGCGGCCGGCCGGCCTGGACTCGCCGGTGAGCAGCGCTTCGTCGACACGGCTCACGCCTTCGAGCACCATGCCGTCCACCGGGATCACTTCGCCGGCGCGCACGCGGATGCGGTCGCCGGCCGCGAGCCGCCGCACGGGCACCGTTTCGATTTCGCCCGTGGCGGTCTCGCGCTCCACCGTGTCGGGCAGGCTGCGCATCAGCGCCTGCAGGGCACCGGCCGTGCGGTCGCGCAGGCGCTGTTCGAGCAGGCGGCCCGACAGCAGGAAGAAGACGAACATGGCCACCGAGTCGAACCACACCTCTTCGCCCAGGACGCCGTGCGGGTCGAAGGTGGCGACCGTGCTGGCGATGAAGGCGATGAGGATGCCCAGGGCCACCGGCACGTCCATGCCGATGCGGCCGTTGCGCAGGTCGCGCCACGCGCCGGAGAAGAACGGGCCGCCGGAGAACAGCACCACCGGCAGCGTGAGGATCATCGAGGCCCAGCGCAGCAGGGCGGCGACGTCGGCGGTCATCTCGCCCGCCGTGGCGACGTACGCGGGCACCGCATACATCATCACCTGCATCATGCAGAAGCCCGCCACGAGCCACCGCCACAGCAGCGCTCGCTGCGCCTTCATGCGCGGCACGGCCGACAGCATGTCGCCGGCCGGCAAGGCGCCGTAGCCGGCGCGCTTGAGCGCAGCGAACCATTGCGACGGGCGGCCGGCCTGCGGCGACCACACCACGCGGGCCGTGGCCGTCGCTCCGTTGACGTGCACCGACTCGACGCCGGGGTTGGCCGCCAGTGCCTGTTCGACGGTGAGCGAGCAGGCCGGGCAGTACATGCCCTGGATGGCCAGGTAGGATTCCCAGCGCTCGGCGCCACCTTCACCCAGGCGGCGGCTGAAGCTGCTCCATTCGCCGCGGTCGTCGAGGGCGGCGGTGGACGCTTCCTCGCGAGTCGGCAGGGGGGGCAGGACGGCAGCTTGCATGAGAAGCAAGCCTAAGGTCTTGCGATGAGGCTCGGTTGACCTGTGTCAAACAGCCGGGGGCGGACGATTCAAGCCGCCTCGTGCGAGATCCGCCGGCGCAATTCGCGAAAGCGCGCCTCGGGATGGTCGCCGAACAGCGGGTCGTGGCCGCCCCTGGCCGCTTCGAACACGGCCTTCCAGTCAGCCTGCGTCAGGTCCTGGGCCGCGCCGGGCATCACGTCTTCTTCTTCCTTGGCGATGTGGTTGCCGTAGTAGACGAGGTAGGTGGCGGCGGCCACTTCGATCTCGGCGCGCGACACCATGGCGTCGTCCAGCGCTTCCTCGAGCAGCGTGCGCAGCGCGTCGCCCGCGCGGTTGATCACGCGGTGCTCCTGCATCAGCCGCCGCAGCAGCGGCTCGCGGCCCGGATTGCGCAGCATCATGCGGCGGAACGCCTCGTCCTCGCGCGGGTGGTGGTACTGGTCGCCCCAGTCGTGCAGGTAGTCCAGGATGTCGAGCATCAGCTGGTAGTTGGGCACCTCGCCGGCGGCGAAGACGTCCACCTGTTCCTGCAGCAGCGCCAGCAGGCGGGTGAAGTAGGTGTGTTCCGCGTGCCATGCGGCGATGGGGTCGATCATGCAATTTCTCCGGGGTTGGCGATTCGAAGCGTAGTCACGCCGTGCCGGAGGCCGTTGACGTGGATCAACCGTATGCACCCCGCGGGGCTTAAGCTCGGTGGCACATGTACCAACGCATCCTGGTTCCCACCGACGGCTCGCCGCTGTCGAAGAAGGCCGTGAAGAGCGCGATCGGGCTGGCCGCCAGCCTGGGCAGCGAGCTGGTGGCGCTGCACGTGGTGCCGCACTACGCAACCACCTACTTCGAAGGCGGCAGCTCCGCGCTGTCCCACGCCGACGTGGGCCGCATCGAGAAGCACTGGGCCGAAGAAGCGCAGGCGCTGGTCGACGGCGTGGTCGAAGCCGCGGCCGCCGCCGGCGTGCAGGCCAAGGCCGCCATCGCCCATGCCGACTCGGCGGCCGACGCCATCGTGGCGGCCGCGCGCAAGCACAAGTGCGACCTGCTGGTGATGGCGTCGCACGGGCACCGGGGGCTCAAGCGCCTGCTGCTGGGTAGTGAGACACTGAAGGTCCTGACGCACAGCGGCATCCCGGTGCTGGTGCTGCGCTGAGCCGCAACAACAACGAGAGGAAGGAAAGAAGATGAAGATCCTGTTTGCCGCCGACGGCAGCAAGTTCACCAAGAAGGCCATGGCGTTCCTCGTCACGCACGAGGGCCTGTACAGCGCCGACGGCGAAATTTTCGTGCTGAACGTGCAGCCGCCGATGCCGCCCCAGGTGAAGTCGATGGTCGGCTCCAACACGGTCGCCGACTACTACCGCGACGAGTCCGGCAAGGTGCTGGACCCCATAGGCCGCTTCCTGGAGCGTCACGGCCTGAAGCACAAGCTCGCTTCCTCGGTGGGCAACGCCGCCGACGAGATCGTGAAGGCCGCCCGGCGCAACAAGTGCGAAGTGATCGTGATGGGCACGCAGGGCCATGGCCTGCTGGGGCGCGCGCTGATGGGCAGCGTGGCGCAACGTGTGGTTACCGAATCGGACCTCCCGGTGCTGCTGGTCAAGTAGACATTGTCCGGCGTCAAGGCGCGGCCACCGGGCCGCGCCGGATACTGCCCGTCATCTGCAACTTCAGGGACGGGCCATGGGTATCACCGAGCGCATCGATGCAGTCACGGGACTGACTGAGACCTACAGCAAGCCGGTGGTGCCGGCGCCGCGGTCGGTCAAGATCGAACTGACGGGCCGCTGCAACTTCAACTGCTCGTTCTGCGCCCGCTCCCAGCGCCTGCGCGCGCAGAAGGACATGGACCGGGCCCTGTTCGAGCGCCTGCTGCTCGAGATGCGCGCGGCGGGCGTGGAAGAAATCGGCCTGTTCTACCTGGGCGAGTCGTTCCTGGTCGACTGGCTGGAAGACGCCGTGCATTTCGCGAAGAAGGTGGCCGGCTTCCCCTATGTGTTCCTCACCACCAACGGCTCGGTCGCCACGCCCAGGCGTGTGCAGGCCTGCGCGCGCGCCGGGCTGGACAGCCTGAAGTTCTCGCTGAACTACGCCGACGAGGAGCAGTTCCGCAGCATCGCGCAGGTCAAGTCGAGCTTCTACCAGAAGATGCTGGACAACCTGCGTGGCGCGCGGGCCGAGCGCGACCTGGTGGAGGCCGAGACCGGCCACCGCATGGGCCTGTATGCGTCGTACATCCAGTACGACGGCGAACAGGGTGTGCGCATGCAGGCGGTGGTCGACGAGATGCGGCCCTTCGTCGACGAGCTGTATGCCCTGCCCCTGTACAACCAGGCGGCGCTGCTGACCGAATCGGAAGAAAGCCGCGGGTGGGAGGTGACTGCCGGCAACCGCGGGCGGCTGGAAGCGCTGCGCGACCCCCTGCCCTGCTGGTCGATCTTCACCGAAGGCCACATCGCGTGGGACGGCAAGCTGTCGGCCTGCTGCTTCGACCACGACGGGCGCTTCCACATGGGCGACCTGCAGGAAGAAGGTTTCATGCAGGCCTGGAACTCGCCGAAGTTCCAGGCGCTGCGCGAGGCGCACCTGAAGAAGGACGTGCGGGGCACGGTTTGCGAGAAGTGCGTGGCTTACGCCTGAGGGTAGTCGACCGCGGGCATTGGCACCAGTGCGCTGGTGGCGTAATCTTGCGGCGGTTCGGGCATGACAAAGCCCCCCGGAGACCGCCATGGACCCCATCGTCTACGCCGCACAGAAGCCCCTGAAGGCCCGGTACCGGACAGCGCCGGCCGAGGCCGTCGTCATGGACCATGCGCGCACTTGTGGCGAGTCGCCTGCCGACCCGTTTCGCACCCAGGTCGAACCGATGGACGGATGCGGCGTCACCGTTGCGATCGGCACCCACGCGGCGGTAGGGGGGCCCCACGACGCCCCGACGCCGGGCGACATGCTGTGCGCGGCCCTGGCCGCATGCCAGGACTCCGCCGTTCGCATGGTCGCCAACCTGCTGGGCGTCGAGCTGGCGCAACTGGAAGTCCGGGTGACGGCAACTGCCGACGTGCGTGGCGCGATGGCGATGGACCCGGATGTGCCCGTGGGCTTCCAGGCGATCACGTGCGACATCAGCTACGAGGCCAGGGACGGAACACCGCCCGAGTTGCTGCACAAGCTTCACGTCGCCGCCGAGCGCTGCTGCGTCGTCCAGCAGACGCTGAAGGCGCCACCGCCGGTCAAGACGACGTTCGTCCGCAGGCCCTGAGTGGCAGGATGCGTGCGCCCTGCAAGCTCCGACACCGTCCTACACCGCCTCCACCTTGTCCATGCCGGCCCGCCCATGCCAGTAGCCGTTGCAGTCCTGCCCCGGCAGCAGCACGCGCAGGCGTGACTGGGCGATGGCTACGGGCAGCGTGCCGCGGCGCACCGCATCGAACAGGTCCACCACCTTGGGCATCTGCTTCGCCTGCGGGCTCAGGCGCAGCACGTCCACGCCCACCGCCACCAGCTGGGGCAATTGCTGCAGCAGGCTGTGCACGCGCGCCGACTGCACCTGCGGGCCGTTGATCACCAGGAAGGGCTCATCGTCGCGGCTGGACACCAGCAGGCCGTCGGGGTGGCGCAGGCAGCTGGTACGGCAGTCCTCGCGCCGCAGGCCGTAGTGGCGCGCCGTGAAGCAGCGCGCCGAGATCGCCAGCGGCATGCGGCCGAAGCCGAACACTTCCGTCTCCACACCACGGGGCCGCGCGGCGTGCAGCGCCAGGAATTCGTCGCGCCGCATCTCCAGCGGCATCACCCAGCGCGCCGCACCCAGCTCGGCCATCCACTCCAGCGAGTCCAGGTTGTACAGGTTCAGGTGCGGCCCCGCCACGAAGCGGCCGCCGCCCGCCAGCGAGCGCACCGCGCCCATGTCGTTGGCCTCTACCAGGAACTCGTCCAGCAGGCGCCGCAACGGCGCCGGCTCGGTGCGCGCATCGGGCAGCACCTGCGTGCAGAACACCACTTCCTTGCCGGCATCGCGCAGCATCCGCCCCAGCGCCAGCCAGTCGCCCAGGCGCAGCTCGTGGCGCCGGCCGCACACCGCCTCGCCGAGGTAGACGATGTCGATGGGGCTGGCGGCGATGCCTTCGTAGAAGTGCCGCACGACGTTGCGCGGCCAGTGGTACAGCAGGGGGCCCAGCGACAGCTTCATCGCCCGGCCGCGCCCAGCGTGTGCGCGCGGCCCTCGCTGAACGGCTCCAGCCTCTGGAGCCACGCATCGCGCACCGCATAGCGGCTGCCCAGCGCGGCGCACTGGTCCAGCGCCTCGCGCCAGACCGCGGTGACTTCGCGGGTGTAGCCCGCGCCACGCTGGCGGCCTTCGATGCGGATCGACCGCACGCCGGCTTGCGCCAGCCGGGGCAGCAGCTGCAGCGTGTTGACGTGCGACGGCTCCTCCATCGCATGGTTGGCCTGCTCCCCGCCCACATTGAAGCGGCCGCGGCACGGCGTGGGCGTGCCGGCCATCTCATCGCTGTCGTAGCGGTCCACCAGCACGCCGCCGATACGCGCTTCCAGGCCCTGGGACGACTCGCGCCAGCGCACCGTGCGCACGGGCGAGCACACGCCGTAGGTGTTGGGCGACTCGCCGGTCACATAGGAAGACAGCGAGCAGCGGCCCTCGGTCATCACGCACAGCGTGCCGAAGCCCCACACCTCGATCTCCACCGTGGTACGCGCCGCGATCTGCTTCACCTGCTCCAGCGACAGCACGCGCGGCAGCACGACCCGGCGCACGTTGAACTGCTCCTGGTACAGGCAGATGGCGTCGGGGTGCGTCGCCGAACCCAGCACCGACAGGTGCAGGCGCAGCCCGGGGTGGCGGCGCGCGGCATAGCGCATGAGGCCCGGGTCGGCCAGGATGACCGAGTCCACGCCCAGGCCCGCGGCCTTGTCGATGGCGGCCCGCCACAGCCCGGTGCTGGAGATCTGGGGGTAGGTGTTGACGGCCAGCTGCACGCCGCAGCCGCGGTCACGGGCGTAGCGCAGGCCGGCAGCGAGCGAGTCGTCGTCGAAGTTCAGCCCGTCGGCATTGCGCGCATTGGTGGAGTCGCGCAGCCCCAGGTAGACGCTGTCGGCCCCTGCATCCACCGCTTCGCGCAGCGCAGCCAGCGTTCCGGCCGGGCTCACCAGCTCCATCGGGAAAGCCGCCGCGCTCGCGCCGGTTTCGGGCAGCAATTGCATGAAGCAGCCTACCTGTCGGGCGAGCCGGCCGCACTGACGAACGTCAAGGTTGCCCCGCTTCGCGAGCGTTGACGTGGATCAAGCCCGGGCGGCGGCGCGCTCCTAAGCTTGCCGGTGCGCACACTGCCATGAACAACCGCTGGTCACTCACCACCAAGCTCGTCGCCACCGGCATCACCTTCCTGGTGCTGGCGCTGCTTTCGATCGGCCTCACGCTGTGGGTGAGCTGGAACCTCGAAGGCGGCGCTGCCGCCGTCAACGAGGCCGGGCGGCTGCGCATGATGACCTACCGCATGGCCCTGGCCCTGCCCGAACAAAGCGCCCCGCCGCCGGGCGCCTTCCTGCTGGCGGAGCAATTCGACGCCAGCCTGCAACTGCTGCATTCGGGCGACCCTTCGCGGCCGCTGTTCGTGCCCTGGTCCGAGTCGTCCCGCACGCACTTCGAGACCGTGCGCACCGACTGGCGCAACCTGCGCGCCGACTGGTTCGCGCCGGTGCAGGGGCCGCGCACCAAGCCCCTGCTGCGCGCCGACGCCTTCGTCGCCGAGGTCGACGGCTTCGTGGCGGCGATCGAGCACGAACTGGCCCGCTGGACCGCCATCCTGCACCTGTTCCAGCTCGCCATGATGGCGCTGGCCATCGCGAGCGCAGTGGCCCTGCTCTACACCGGTTACCTGCTGGTGCTGAACCCGCTGGCCCGGCTGCGCCGCGGCCTGGCCGCCGTGCAGCAGGGCGACCTGGCCACCCGCATCGAAGTGGAGTCGGGCGACGAGTTCGGCCAGATGGCGGGCGTCTTCAACGAAATGGCGCAGACGCTGCAGTCGCTGTACGACGGGCTGGAGGAGCGCGTGCGCGACAAGACGCGCAGCCTGGAGGCCAAGCGCCAGCGGCTGGCCGACCTGTACGAAGTCAGCGCCTTCCTCGCCGGCGCCACGCAGCTCGACGAACTCGCCGGCGGCTTTGCGCGGCTGGTGCGCCGCATCGCCGGCGCCGACGCGGCCGCCGTGCGCTGGTCCGACGAAGCCAACCGCCGCTACGTCCTGCTGGCCAGCGACAACATGCCCGACGAGTTGCAGGCGGAAGGCCGCTGCCTGTCGCCCGGCGCCTGCCACTGCGGCCAGCCGAGCGCGCATGCCCGCACCCGCGCCATCCCGATCGTCAGCCACTCACCGGCGCGCAAGATGGTGTGCGAGCGCGCGGGCTACAACACGCTGGTGTCGGTGCCCGTCAAGCTGCACGACCAGCTGATGGGCGAGGTCGACCTGTTCTACCGCGCCAGCGTGACGCTGTCCCCCGAAGACCGCGACCTGCTCGACACGCTGGCCAACCACCTGGCCGGCGCCATGGAGAGCCTGCGGGCGTCGGCCCTGGAGCGCGAAGGGGCCGTCGCCGGCGAGCGCGGCCTGATCGCGCGCGAGCTGCACGACTCCATCGCCCAGTCGCTCGCGTTCCTGAAGATCCAGGTGCAGCTGCTGCGCGACGCGGTGCGCAGCAAGGACGAGCGCGCCACGGCGCGCATCATCGACGAGCTCGACACCGGCGTGCGCGAGAGCTACGCCGACGTGCGCGAGCTGCTGGTGCACTTTCGCACCCGCACGGCCGAAGAAGACATCGAACCGGCGCTTGCCACCACGCTCAACAAGTTCCGCCACCAGACCGGCCTGCCCGCCGAGCTGGAGATGGAGGGCCACGGCGTGGCGCTGGCGCCCGACGTGCAGGTGCAGGTGCTGCACATCCTGCAGGAGGCGCTGTCCAACGTGCGCAAGCACGCGAAGGCGCAGCACGTGGTGCTGAAGGTGGACACCGCGCCCAACTGGCGTTTCGAGGTGCGCGACGACGGCGTGGGCTTCGACGCGGCGCGGCCGGCGCCGGGCGAGACGCACGTGGGCCTGCGCATCATGCAGGAGCGGGCCCTGCGCATCGGCGCGCGCGTGCACGTGGATTCGGCCCCCGGGCGGGGCTGCTCGGTGGTACTGGAGACATGACATCCATTCGCCTGCTGGTCGTGGACGACCACACCCTGTTCCGGCGCGGCCTGGTGGCCCTGCTGGCGTGCGACGACGGGCTGGCCGTGGTGGGCGAAGCCGCCGACGCCGGGGAGGCCGTGCGCAAGGCCGCCGCGCTGCATCCCGACGTGATCCTGCTCGACATCCACCTGCCCGGCGTCACGGGCATCCAGGCGCTGCAGGGGCTGAAGGAAGCGGCACCGTGCGCGCGCGTGCTGATGCTGACCGTGAGCGAAGACGCGCAGGACCTGCAGGCCGCGCTGCGCGGCGGCGCGCAGGGCTACCTGCTGAAGACGATGGAAGGCGACGCGCTGGCCGACTCGGTGCGGCGCGCCATGCGCGGCGAGGCGGTGATCAGCGCCGACATGACGTCCAAGCTGGTCGCGGCGTTCCAGTCGGGCAGCCCGCCGGGCGAGCCCGCAAGCCCGGCCGGCACCGCGCTCGCCAGCCTGTCGCCGCGCGAGCACGAGGTGCTGCAGCAGATCGCCCTGGGCGCCAGCAACAAGGAGATCGCGCGCAGCCTCTCCATCGCCGAGACCACCGTCAAGATCCACGTGCAGCACATCCTGCGCAAGCTCGGGCTGTCCTCGCGCGTGCAGGCGGCCGTGTACGTGTCAGAGCAGCGGCAGGCGCGCCCGCGCCTCGCTAACGTCCCGCAGCAGTAGCCCGTAGTGGTGGCAGGCCACGGCGCGCAGCTGGCGCGCCATGAAGGCCTGCGCGGGCTGCACCGCGCCCTTCGCCTGCGCCAGCCCCAGGCGCCGCTCGGCCGCCAGCGCCGCGTTGTCCGCGATGCGCCAGCGCATGAACAGCACGATGAAGGGGTCGATCCGGTGGGGCATGAGGGGCATTGTGGAAACGCACCCGCAAGCCACATTGAGCCACATCAAGCATCGCAATGCAGCAGCACGCCGACTTTGATCCTCCTTAACGAAACGGGGTAGTTCCAACGGACGATGGGCATCCTCCGGATGCCTTGCGCAACCGCACTTCATGAGGATGTTCGCGCAGGGCGCGCCCGGCCACAGTCTTGCCATCGGCAAAAAGTGCAAAGGAGCCCGCTCGTGACCGCCGCCAATCCCTCAGCGCAACCGCTGGCCGCTTCGCCCCCGCAGCGCAGCACCACGTACCAGGCGTGGTCGGTGCTCGCGGTCAGCACCCTGGCCTTCACCGTATGCTTCATGGTGTGGATGATGTTCGGCGTCATCGGCATCCCGATCCGCAAGGCGCTGAACCTCAACGCCACGCAGTTCGGCCTGCTGACGGCCACGCCGGTGCTCACCGGCTCGCTCATCCGCGTGCCGCTGGGCATCTGGACCGACCGCTACGGCGGCCGCATCGTGATGGCGCTGCTGATGGCCGCCACCGTGCCGGCCATCTGGCTGATGGCCTACGCCACCGAGTTCTGGCACTTCCTCGCCATCGGCCTGTTCGTCGGCCTCGCCGGCGGCTCGTTCTCGGTCGGCACGCCCTACGTGGCCCGCTGGTTCCCGAAGAACCGCCAGGGCCTGGCGATGGGCGTGTACGGCGCGGGCAACTCCGGCGCTGCGGTCAACAAGTTCCTCGCGCCCGTGCTGCTGGTCGCGTTCGGCTGGGCGGTGGTGCCGCAGGTGTACGCCGCCGTGATGCTGGGCACGGTCATCCTGTTCTGGTTCTTCAGCTACAGCGACCCGAAGCACCTGGTGCCCGGCAACGTCACCTTCGTGGACCAGCTGAAGGCGCTGAAGGACCCGAAGGTGCTGCGCTACTGCCAGTACTACAGCATCGTGTTCGGCGGCTACGTGGCGCTCTCGCTGTGGATGGTGCAGTACTACGTGGGCGAGTACGGGCTCGACATCCGCGTGGCCGCGCTGCTGGCCGCCTGCTTCTCGCTGCCGGGCGGCGTGCTGCGCGCCATCGGCGGCGCGCTGTCGGACAAGTACGGCGCCCACGCCATGACCTGGTGGGTCATGTGGGTCAGCTGGATCTGCCTGTTCATGCTGTCCTACCCGCAGTTCGAAGTCACCTTCCTCACGGTCAACGGTCCCCGCACCTTCGCCCTGGGCCTGAACGTGTACGCCTTCACCGCGCTGATGTTTGTGCTGGGCATCGCCTGGGCCTTCGGCAAGGCCAGCGTCTTCAAGTACATCAGCGACGACTACCCGCACAACATCGGCACCATCTCCGGCATCGTCGGGCTGGCCGGCGGCCTCGGCGGCTTCCTGCTGCCCATCATGTTCGGCGCGCTGATGGACATCACCGGCGTGCGCTCCAGCGCCTTCATGCTGATGTACGGCGTGGTGTGGGTGTCGCTGATCTGGATGTACTTCACCGAAGTGCGCCGCACCGAAATCATGGGCACCAACGCGCCCGCTTCCCCTTCCCTGGCCTGACAACGACAGGAGACGAAAACCATGTCCTCCGCCCTCATCCAACACTGGGACCCCGAAAACCACCACTTCTGGCGCAAGGAAGGCCAGGGCGTCGCCCGCCGCAACCTCTGGATCTCGGTGCCCGCCCTGACGCTGGCCTTCGCGGTCTGGATGGTCTGGTCCGTCGTCGTCGTCAACCTGCCCAACGTCGGCTTCAAGTTCAGCACCAACCAGCTGTTCTGGCTGGCCGCGCTGCCTGCGCTGTGCGGCGCGACCCTGCGCATCTTCTACTCGTTCGCCGTGCCGATCTTCGGCGGGCGGCGCTGGACGGCGATCTCCACCGCGTCGCTGCTGCTGCCGGCGCTGGGCATCGGCATGGCGGTGCAGAACCCCGCGACGCCCTACGAGATGATGGTGCTGCTGGCACTGCTGTGCGGCTTCGGCGGCGGCAACTTCGCCTCCAGCATGGCCAACATCAGCTTCTTCTACCCGAAGGCGCAGAAGGGCACCGCCCTGGGCATCAACGCCGGGCTGGGCAACCTGGGCGTGTCGATCGTGCAATTCGTCGTGCCAATGGTGATCACTGCCGGCGTATTCGGCACGCTGGGCGGCGACTCGCAGCTGATCGTGAAGGCCGGGCAGCCGGCGCAGATGTGGCTGCAGAACGCGGGCTTCATCTGGGTGCCGTTCATCATCGTGTCGGCCCTGGCTGCGTGGTTCGGAATGAACGACCTGGCCGATGCGCGCGCCTCGTTCGCCGACCAGGCCGTCATCTTCAAGCGCAAGCACAACTGGCTGATGTGCTGGCTGTACCTGGGCACCTTCGGCTCGTTCATCGGTTACTCCGCGGGCTTCCCGCTGCTGATCAAGAGCCAGTTCCCCGGCGTCAACGCGCTGCAGTACGCCTGGCTCGGCCCGCTGGTGGGTGCGCTGATCCGCCCGCTGGGTGGCTGGCTGTCGGACAAGCTGGGCGGCGCCCGCGTGACCTTCTGGAACTTCATCGCCATGGCGCTGGGCGTGGTCGCCGTGCTGCAGTTCCTGCCGCACAACGGCCAGGGCGGTGACTTCACCGGCTTCCTGGTGTCGTTCATGTTCCTGTTCGCCACCGCCGGCATCGGCAACGGCTCGACCTTCCGCATGATCCCCGTGATCTTCCTGACCGAGCGGCAGCGTGCCGCCGAGGGCAAGGGCGACGCGGCGCAAGACCAGGCCGTGCGCGACGCCAACAAGGAAGCGGCGGCCGTGCTGGGCTTCAGCTCCGCGGTCGGCGCCTACGGCGGCTTCTTCATCCCCAAGAGCTACGGCTCCTCCATCGCCCTCACCGGCGGGCCGGAAGCGGCGCTGTACTGCTTCATCGTGTTCTACGTCACCTGCATCGTCATGACGTGGTGGTACTACTCGCGGCGCAATGCGCCGATGCCGTGCTGACACGTTGGGCAGCCAAGCTGCCCACCCTACGCCCACCTGAGCAACCCGTAGGGTGGGCAGCTCCGCTGCCCACCAGCCCCAACCGAAGCGAACCATGAGCCACTTCCTCGACCGACTCAGCTACTTCAACCAGCCGCGCGAATCGTTCTCCGGCGGCCACGGCCAGGTCACCAACGAAGACCGCACCTGGGAAGACGCCTACCGCAAGCGCTGGCAGCACGACAAGATCGTGCGCTCCACGCACGGCGTGAACTGCACGGGCTCCTGCTCGTGGAAGATCTACGTCAAGGGCGGCATCGTCACCTGGGAGACCCAGCAGACGGACTACCCGCGCACCCGCTGGGACATGCCCAACCACGAGCCGCGCGGGTGCGCCCGCGGCGCCAGCTACAGCTGGTACCTCTACTCGGCCAACCGCGTGAAGTACCCGATGGTGCGCGGCCGCCTGCTCAAGCTGTACCGCGAGGCGCGCCTGACCCGCCCGCCCGTGGAAGCCTGGGCGGCGCTGATGGCCGACGAGGCCAAGCGCAAGAGCTGGCAAGGCGTGCGTGGCATGGGCGGCTTCGCGCGCGCGAGCTGGGACGAGGTCAACGAGATGATCGCCGCGGCGAACATCCACACGATCCAGCAACACGGCCCCGACCGCATCATCGGCTTCTCGCCCATCCCGGCGATGTCGATGGTGAGCTACGCGGCCGGATCGCGCTACCTGTCGCTGATCGGCGGCGTGTGCATGTCGTTCTACGACTGGTACTGCGACCTGCCGCCCTCGTCGCCGCAGGTGTGGGGCGAGCAGACCGACGTGCCCGAGTCGGCCGACTGGTACAACAGCAACTACATCATCGCGTGGGGCTCCAACGTCCCGCAGACGCGCACGCCCGACGCGCACTTCTTCACCGAAGTGCGCTACAAGGGCACCAAGACGGTGGCGGTCACGCCCGACTACTCCGAAGTCGCCAAGCTGTCCGACCTGTGGCTGCACCCCAAGCAGGGCACCGACGCGGCACTGGCGATGGCCATGGGCCACGTGATCCTGCGCGAGTTCTACTTCGAGCACCGCTCGGCCTACTTCGACGACTACGCGCGCCGCTACACCGACCTGCCGATGCTGGTGCTGATGAAGGAGCAGCACCTGCCCAACGGCGAGACGGCGCTGGTGCCCGACCGCTATGTGCGCGCCTCGGACTTCAACGGCAAGCTCGGCCAGTCGAACAACCCCGACTGGAAGACCGTCGCGCTCGACAGCGAAGGCAAGGTGGTGCTGCCCAAGGGTGCCATCGGCTTCCGCTGGGGTCCCGACGGGCGCCCCGACGCCGGCCAGTGGAACCTGGAAGCCAAGGAAGCGCGCAGCAACGAAGACGTGAAGCTGAAGCTGTCGGTGCTGGAAGGCCAGCCACTGGACGTGACGAATGCCAGCGTCGCCTTCCCCTATTTCGGCGGCATCGCGCACGAGCACTTTGCCTCCAGCGAGCACGGCAACGTGCTGGTGCGCCCGGTGCCCGTGCAGCGCATCCGCCTGGGCAAGGCCGGCGAGGAGCGCTACGCCACTGTCGCGACGGTGTTCGACCTGCAGGCCGCGCAGTACGGCGTGGAACGCGGCAGCCCCGTGAGCTATGACACGGTGGCGCCCTACACGCCGGCCTGGGCCGAGAAGATCACCGGGGTGCCCCGCGACCAGATCATCACCGTGGCGCGCCAGTTCGCCGACAACGCGGACAAGACGCACGGCCGCTCGATGGTGATCATCGGCGCCGCCATGAACCACTGGTACCACAGCGACATGAACTACCGCGGCGTCATCAACATGCTGATGATGTGCGGCTGCATCGGGCAGTCGGGCGGCGGCTGGGCGCATTACGTGGGCCAGGAGAAGCTGCGCCCGCAGACCGGCTGGACCGCGCTGGCGTTCGCGCTCGACTGGATCCGGCCGCCGCGCCAGATGAACTCCACCTCGTTCTGGTACGCGCACACCGACCAGTGGCGCTACGAGAAGCTGGGCGTGGAAGAGGTGCTGTCGCCGCTGGCCGACCCCAAGGACTTCAACGGCTCGCTGATCGACTACAACGTGCGCGCCGAGCGCATGGGCTGGCTGCCCAGCGCACCGCAGTTGCAGACCAACCCGCTGCAGGTGGTGAAGGACGCGGCAGGCGGCGACGTCAAGGACTACGTGGTCAAGGCCCTGAAAGACGGCACGCTGCGCATGTCGTGCGAAGACCCCGACCACCCGAGCAACTGGCCGCGCAACCTGTTCGTGTGGCGCTCCAACATCCTCGGCTCGTCCGGCAAGGGCCACGAGTACTTCCTGAAGCACCTGCTGGGCACGTCGCACGGCGTGCAGGGCAAGGACCTGGGCCTCGACGACGCCAAGCCGCAGGAAGTGGTGTGGCACGACAAGGCCCCCGAAGGCAAGCTGGACCTGGTGGTCACGCTGGACTTCCGCATGAGCACCACGGCGCTCTACTCCGACATCGTGCTGCCCACGGCCACCTGGTACGAGAAGAACGACCTGAACACCAGCGACATGCACCCCTTCATCCACCCGCTGTCGACTGCGGTCGACCCGGCGTGGGAAGCGCGCAGCGACTGGGAGATCTACAAGGGCTTCGCGAAGAAATTCAGCGAACTCGCCCCCGGCCAGCTGGGCGTGGAAAAGGAAGTCGTGCTCACCCCGCTGATGCACGACACGCCCGCCGAACTGGCGCAGGCGATCGGCGTGAAGGACTGGAAGCGCGGCGAGTGCGAGCTCATCCCCGGCAAGACCGCCCCCAGCATCGCGGTGGTCGAGCGCGACTACCCCAACGTGTACAAGCGCTTCACGGCACTGGGCCCGCTGATGGACAAGGTGGGCAACGGCGGCAAGGGCATCTCGTGGAACACGCAGGAAGAGGTGACGCAGCTCGGCCAGCTCAACGGCGTGACGACCGACGAAGGCGCCACGCTGGGCATGCCGAAGATCGTGACCGACATCGACGCCTGCGAAGTGATCCTGCAGCTCGCGCCCGAAACCAACGGCCACGTGGCGGTGAAAGCCTGGGAGGCGCTGTCCAAGGCCACCGGCCGCGAGCACGCGCACCTGGCGCTGCACCGCGAGGACGAGAAGATCCGCTTCCGTGACGTGCAGGCGCAGCCGCGCAAGATCATCAGCTCGCCGACCTGGAGCGGGCTGGAAAGCGAGAAGGTCTCGTACAACGCCGGCTACACCAACGTGCACGAACTGATCCCATGGCGCACCCTCACCGGGCGGCAGCAGTTCTTCCTGGACCACCAGTGGATGACGGCTTTCGGCGAGCAGTTCTCGAGCTACCGGCCGCCCGTGGACCTGAAGACCACCGGCGCGATCGCGGGCATCAAGCCCAATGGCAACCCCGAGATCCAGCTGAACTTCATCACGCCGCACCAGAAGTGGGGCATCCACTCCACCTACAGCGACAACCTGATCATGCTCACGCTCAACCGCGGCGGGCCGGTGATCTGGCTGTCGGAAGACGACGCCAAGCGCGCCGGCATCGAGGACAACGACTGGGTCGAGCTGTTCAACATCAACGGCGCCATCACGGCGCGTGCGGTGGTGAGCCAGCGCGTGAACCCCGGCATGGTGCTGATGTACCACGCGCAGGAAAAGATCATCAACACGCCCGGCTCGGAGATCACGGGCGCGCGCGGCGGCATCCACAACTCGGTGACGCGCATCGTGGTGAAGCCCACGCACATGATCGGCGGCTACGCGCAGTTCAGCTACGGCTTCAACTACTACGGGACCATTGGCACCAACCGCGACGAGTTCGTGGTGGTGCGCAAGATGAGGAAGGTCGACTGGCTGGACAACGAGGAAGTCTTGGAAGGAGTACAAGCATGAAAGTCCGTGCACAGATCGGCATGGTCCTCAACCTGGACAAGTGCATCGGCTGCCACACCTGCTCGGTGACCTGCAAGAACGTGTGGACGTCGCGGCCCGGCATGGAGTACGCGTGGTTCAACAACGTCGAGACCAAGCCCGGCATCGGCTACCCCAAGGAGTGGGAGAACCAGGGCAAGTGGCGCGGCGGCTGGGTGCGCAAGCCCGACGGCACCATCGAGCCGCGCCAGGGCGGCAAGTGGCAGCTGCTGATGCGCATCTTCGCCAACCCCAACCTGCCGCAGATCGACGACTACTACGAGCCGTTCACCTACGACTACGAGCACCTGCACACGGCGCCCGAGATGAAAGCGACCCCGACGGCGCGCCCGCGCAGCCTGATCACCGGCCAGCGCATGCAGAAGATCGAGTGGGGCCCGAACTGGGAGGAGATCCTGGGCGGCGAATTCTCCAAGCGCAGCAAGGACGCCAACTTCGCGGGCTTCGAGGAAGCGCAGAAGGCCATGGTGGCCGAGTTCGAGAACACCTTCATGATGTACCTGCCGCGCCTGTGCGAGCACTGCCTGAACCCGGCGTGCGTGGCGTCGTGCCCCTCGGGCTCGATCTACAAGCGCGAGGAAGACGGCATCGTGCTGGTCGACCAGGACAAGTGCCGCGGCTGGCGCATGTGCGTGAGCGGCTGCCCCTACAAGAAGATCTACTACAACTGGCAGACCGGCAAGGCCGAGAAGTGCATCTTCTGCTACCCGCGCATCGAAGCGGGCCAGCCGACGGTGTGCTCCGAAACCTGCGTGGGCCGCATCCGCTACCTGGGCGTGGTGCTGTATGACGCAGACCGCATCGAGGCGGCCGCCAGCGTGAAGGACGACCAGGACCTGTACGAAGCGCAGCTCGGCGTGTTCCTCGACCCGAACGACCCGAAAGTGATCGCGGCGGCGCGGCGCGACGGCATCCCCGAGGCGTGGATCGAAGGCGCGAAGAACTCGCCGGTGTGGAAGATGGCGATGGACTGGAAGGTCGCGCTGCCGCTGCACCCCGAGTACCGCACGCTGCCCATGGTGTGGTACGTGCCGCCGCTGTCGCCGATCTCCAAGGCCGCCAACGCGGGCCAGGTCGGCATCAACGGCGAACTGCCCGACGTGGCCGAGATGCGCATCCCGGTGCAGTACCTCGCCAACCTGCTGACCGCCGGCCAGACCGGCCCGGTGATCCGCGCGCTGGAGCGCATGCTGGCCATGCGCGCCTTCCAGCGCGCCAAGCACGTCGACGGCCAGGAGAACCTGCAGGTGCTGAAGCAGGCCGGCCTGACGGTGGGCCAGGTGGAAGAGATGTACAAGGTGATGGCGATCGCGAACTACGAAGACCGCTTCGTGATCCCCTCCACCCACCGCGAGTACGCCGAAGACGCCTTCGACATGAAGGGCGGCTGCGGCTTCTCGTTCGGCAACGGCTGCTCGGACGGCGCGGGCGACGCGTCGCTGTTCGGCGGCAAGAAGAAGCGGACCATTCCCATCCAGGTGGAGCAGGCATGAAGAACAACAGCTACACCCTGCGGGCGCTGGCCCGGCTGCTGGGCTATCCCGACGCCGAACTGCGCGCGCTGGTGCCGGCGCTGGTCGATGCGATCAACACCGAAGCCGCCCTGCCGGCGGCGCGACGCGGCGAGATCCAGGCGCTGGCCGCCTCGATGCGGCAGTGCGACCCGATCGAGGTCGAGTCGCGCTACGTCGAGCTGTTCGACCGCGGGCGCCGCACGTCGCTGCACCTGTTCGAGCATGTGCACGGCGACTCGCGCGACCGCGGCCCGGCCATGATCGACCTGGTCAAGACGTACGAGCAAGCCGGCCTGTACCTCGGCGACAACGAGCTGCCCGACCACCTGTGCGTGGTGCTCGAGTTCGCTTCGGCGCAGCCGCCCGCCGTGGCCCGCGAGTTCCTCGGCGAGATCGTGCACATCCTGCAGGCCATCTTCAGCGCCCTGCGCCAGCGCGAAAGCGCCTATGCCTCGCTGGTGGCCGCCGTGATCGAACTGGCCGGCCAGCGCGCCGAAGCCGTCCCCGTGAAGCCCGAGGAACCGATCGACGAGAGCTGGGCCGAGCCCGAGGCCTTCGGCGGCTGCTCCACCCAGGGGCAGGCCGCGCCCGACCAGCCGCAGCCGATCCGGATCGTCCGCCGCCAAGGAGCCCCCGCATGAACTACGTCGACAACTTCCTGTTCGGATACTACCCCTACGTCTGCCTCACGATCTTCCTGCTGGGCAGCCTGGTCCGCTTCGACCGCGAGCAGTACACGTGGAAGAGCGACTCGTCGCAGCTGCTGCGCGCGGGGCAGCTGCGCTGGGGCAGCAACCTGTTCCACATCGGCGTGCTGTTCCTGTTCGTCGGCCACACGGTGGGCATGCTCACGCCCCACGCGGTGTACGAGCACTTCATCAGCGCCGGCGGCAAGCAGGTGATGGCCATGGTGTCCGGCGGCATCGCGGGCCTGCTGGGGTTCATCGGCATCTCGATCCTGCTGCACCGGCGCCTGAGCGACCCGCGCATCCGCATCAACTCGCGCACCAGCGACATCGTGCTGCTGGCGCTGCTGTGGGTGCAGCTGGCACTCGGCCTGGCCAGCATCCCGCTGTCGGCCCAGCACCTCGACGGCGGCCTCATGATGAAGTTCGGCGAATGGGCGCAGCGCATCGTCACCTTCCGCGGCGGCGCGGCCGGGCAGCTGGCCGAAGCCGGCTGGCTGTTCAAGCTGCACATGGCGCTGGGCATGACGGTGTTCCTGGTGTTCCCGTTCACCCGCCTCGTGCACGTGTGGAGCGGCTTCGCGTCGGTGGCCTATGTGTGGCGGCCGTACCAGGTGGTGCGCACGCGCCGCCCGCTCACGGCGCGAGCTACGTCGCAGGACGCGCGCACGATGGCTCGCGCCGAGCCGCCCGTGCCTGCCTTCGACCGGCCGAGGAGCGCGACATGAACGCTGCGATCAACGGCGTGCGCGTCGAAGCCGAGGCCGAAGCGCTGGTCGAACGCGCCTGGGGCGAGCTGCTGCGGCAGGAAGCGGTGCGCCGCGGCCTGCTGCCGCAGGTGCCGGTGCAGGCCGCGCCCGAGTTGCGCGACGCCGAGCAGCAGGCCATCCATGCGATGCTGGACGAAGCCGTTCCCACGGCGCGCCCCGGTGAAAGCGAATGCCGACGCTACTACGAGGCGCACAAGGCCCGTTATGTCGAAGGCCGCAGGGTCCAGCTGCGGCACATCCTCTTTGCCGTGACCGGCGGGGTCGACGTGAATGCGCTGGCGGCGCGCGCCGAGCAGGCGCTGGCCGAGCTGAAGCGGCCGCCAGCCCGCTTTGCCGAACTGGCGCGCGAGTTGTCCAACTGCCCGAGCGGCGCCGACGGCGGCGAACTGGGCTGGCTGGCGCCCGAGGAGTGCGCACCCGAGCTGTCGAAGGCGCTGTTCGCGGACGACAAGGCAGGGCTGCTGCCGCGGCTGGTGCACAGTCGCCACGGCTTCCACGTGATCGAAGTGCTGGCGCGCGAGAACGGCCGCCAGCTCGCTTTCGAGGAGGTGCGCGGCCGCATCGCGCTGGAACTGGCGCAAGGCTCGCGGGCCACGGCGCTGCACCAGTACATCCGGGTGCTGGCAGGGCAGGCCAAGGTGGAAGGCATCGACCTCGAGGCGGCCCAGTCGCCGCTGGTGCAGTGATGTGACCGACGACCTCCTGGACCGCCTGCGCCGCTTCCAGTCGGACTACTTCCCGGCGCACCAGCAGCGCTTCCAGGACCTGGTGGCGCAGGGCCAGCACCCGAAGACGCTGTTCATCGGCTGCTCCGACTCGCGGCTCGTGCCCTACCTGCTGACGGGCGCCGGGCCCGGTGAACTGTTCATCGTGCGCAACGTCGGCGCCTTCGTGCCGCCCTACGACGGCTCGCATGGCCTGCACGGCACCATGGCAGCCATCGAGTTCGCGGTGCTGTCGCTGGAGGTCGAGCGCATCGTGGTGTGCGGCCACAGCCATTGCGGCGCGATCCGCGCGGCCTACGAAGGCGCACCCGAAGAGGCCGTGGCGCTCAAGGCCTGGCTGAAGCTGGCGGACGAGGCCCTGCTGCCGGTGCAGCCCTCGCCCGAGGCGCTGCGCCGCACCGAGCAGCGCGCCGTGGTGCTGCAGCTCGAGCGGCTGATGGGCTACCCCATGGTCCGGCGGCGCGTCGAGGCGGGCAAGCTCACGCTGCACGGCTGGTACTACGTGATCGAGCACGGGGAGGTCCAGGTGTTCGACGTGCACAAAGGCGGGTTCCTGGCAGCGGCGCATGCGCCGAACTCCGGCACCGGCCCCTACCTGCCCTACGTCGAACATGACGGGCAGGTGCTGTGCGACTCATGAGGGCCCGATAGCGGCCTGCACTTCCGCGAGCAGGCTGCCCACCAGCCGCAGCAGCTCGGGCGCACCTTCGCGAACGGCCCGCAGGTCTTCCTGCTGCGCACTTTGTTCCAGCTGGCCGGCCAGCCCCGCCACCGCCTTCGCGTCCAGCATCGCGCAGGAACCGCGCAGCGAATGCAGGTGCAGGTGGGCCGCCTGCAGGTCGCCATCGGCCACGCTCGCGCGCACCTTGCCGGCCAGCGCGGGGATGTGCGTGCAGAAACTCTGCATCGCCTTCTCCACCATCTTCTGGTGCCCCCCCATGCGCCTTTCGAGGTCCCGGCGGTCGAACAGGCGGGATGCCGGCGCAGTCGTCTCGATCGGCCTCGGCGATGCGCCATGGCCATTGCCGTTCCCCCTGCCCGACACGGCGGCCAGCAAAGCTTCGGCCAGCGCGGCACCCGACACCGGCTTGGTCACGAAGTGGTCCATGCCCGCGGCAAAGCACTTGTCGCGCTCGGCGGTGGATGCATTGGCGGTCAGCGCCACGATGGGGCGCTGGTAGCTTGCGGAGCGCAAGGCGCGCGTGGCCTCGTAGCCGTCCATCACCGGCATCAGGCAATCCATCAGGATGACGTCGAAGCGTTGCTCGAGCGCCATCCGCCGCGCCACGTCGCCGTCTTCGGCCATGGTCACGTCGTCGAGGCCGATCGCCTTCAACATGCCGCGCACGACTTCGCGGTTGACCGGGTTGTCCTCGGCCACCAGGATGCGCAACCCCTGCGGCAGCGGCGGCAAGGTTTCGGCCAGGGCGGCGCTCGTCGCCTCTTCGCCCGACTCGGGCAGCGGCAGCAGGCAGGTGAAGGCCGAGCCAAGGCCTTCCATGCTGCGCACCGTGACGCTGCCGCCCATCAGCTCGCACAGCTGCCTGACGATGGACAGGCCCAGCCCGGTGCCGCCGTACTTGCGCGTGGTCGACGAGTCGGCCTGCGAGAAGCGCTTGAAGAGGCGCGCAACGCCCTCCTCGGAAATGCCGATGCCGGTGTCCTGCACCGTGAACGCCAGCACGCCCGGCTGCGGTGCGTCCTCGATGCGCAGCAACACCTGGCCCCGCTCGGTGAACTTCAGTGCGTTGGCGAGCAGGTTGCCCAGCACCTGCCGCAGGCGCACCGGGTCGCACAGCACCACCCGCGGCACGCCGGGCGCCAGCGACGCGGCGAACTGCAGGCCCTTGGCACGCGAGCGCGGGCCGTACGCCATCGACAGTTCGTCGACCAGGTCGGGCAGGTTGGTGGGCAGCGACTCGAGCTCGACCTGCCCGGCTTCGATCTTGCCGATGTCCAGCAGGTCGTTGATCAGGTCCAGCAACTGCCGGGCGCTCGACTCCGCCACGTCCAGCCGGTGCCGGTCTTCGGGCTCCAGGCGCGAGTTGCGCACCAGTTCCAGCATGCCCAGCACGCCGTTGAGCGGCGTGCGGATCTCGTGGCTGACCGTGCTGAGGAAGTCGGACTTGGCGCGGCTGGCCTTCTCGGCCGCTTCCTTGGCGGCGCGCACGCCGTCTTCCATGGCCTTGCGCTGCGTGATGTCGCGGTTGGTGCCGGTGATGCGCAGCACGCGGCCGTCGCCGGCGCGATGCGTCACCTGCCCCGTGCTCAGGATCCACAGCGTGCGGCCATCGGGCGTGACCACCGGGTGCTCGGTGGCATAGCTCCCGGCCTCGCCGCGCAACGTCGACACAAAGGCATCCTGCAGCCCCTGGCGATGCTCGGCTGGCACGCTCGCCAGCAGGGCCTCGGCCGTCATGACGGTCACCGCGCGCGGCAGGCCCATCAGCTGCGACCAGTTCTCCGACAGCGACACGTTGCCGGTGTCGCCGTCGAACTCCCACAGCACGAGGCCGGTGGCGTCGAGCGCGCGCTTCTGGCGCTCTTCGCTCTCGTTCAGCGCCCTGCGCGCCGCCTCCTGCTCGGTCAGGTCGATGTAGACCGTGACGAAGCCGCCGGCCGGCATGGGCGCCCCGCGGACTTCCAGCACGGTGCCGTCGGGCCGTTCGCGCCGCATCGCGTGGTCGCCCGGGTTGCGCGCGCGTTCGACGATCGTGCGCACCGCCGCCTCCGGGTCGCCTTGCCCGTACTCGCCGCGCTGGGCGTTGAAGCGGATCAGGTCCTCGAACCGCGTGCCGCTCGCGGGAAACAGGGAGTCGGGAAACCCGAGCAGCGTGCGGAACTTGCGGTTGTGCAGGACCAGGTTCAAGTCGGCGTCGAACACGCTCAGGCCGCACGGCAGTTCGTCGACCACCGCTCGCAGCACGGCGTTGACCTTGCGCAGTTCGCGCTCCATGCGCTTGCGCGGGGTGATGTCGGCGGCCACGCCGGTATGGCCGCTGCGCAGGGGCTCGCCCCAGGTGGCCGGGCGCGACTGCATGCGCAGTTCGAGCTCGGTGCCCGCTTGTGGGACGACGCGGAACTCCTGGTCGAAGGGCAACTGGCGTTCCACGGCCTTCGCCCAGGCGGCCGATACGCGCTCGCGGTCGCCGGGATGCACACGGGCAAGCCAGGCAGTGCCGAGCGCATCGGCCAATGGCAGCCCGAACAGCTCGGCGAATCGACCGTTGGTGTGGAAGACGAGGCCGTCTTCCGAAGCCTGGAAGATGCCGAGCGCCGTTGCATGGCCCACGGCGGGGAAGCGGTTTTCGTCGCCCACCACGGTCAGGTCGTACAGGCGCTCTCGCATGGCGAGCGCTGCGGCCGCGGCATTCGCCAGCGAAGCAAGCGTCGTCGCCTGCGACTCGCTCAGGCGCCGGGGACGATGGTCGATCACGCACACCGTGCCTATGGTCTCGCCGGTCGGGAGGGTGATGGGCGCGCCGGCGTAGAAGCGGATGAAGGGCGCTCCCGTCACCAGCGGGTTGGCCTGGAACCTCGGGTCGGCCGCGGCATCATCCACTTCCATGACGGCCGACGGCTCGCGGATGGCGTGGTCGCAGAATGCTACCGATCGCCCGGTCTGGGCCGTGCCCTCGAGCCCCAGGTTGGCCTTGAACCACTGGCGGTCTTCGTCGACCAGGCTGATCAGGGCGATCGGCGTGCCGCAGATCTGCGCGGCGGCCTGCACCAGTGCGTCGAACAGCGGCTCCGGTCCGGTATCGAGGACGGCCAGCGCCCTCAGGCGGGCCAACCGGCGCTTCTCCGCAGGGTCGGTCATCCGGCATTCTACGAGGGCGTGATTGCCGCTTGTTTGACCCATCACAACGCGGCTGGAGGGCGGCATCGTTAGCCTCGACCCCGCAACCGGATATAACCGGGATGAGTTGGAGCACGATGGACAGATTCTTTGCGACAGGGGGCGACGTGCCCCTGGAAGTGCTGGCTGCGGCGGCTGGGCTGAAGATGTGGCGCCTGGGCGGGCGCGACCTGCTGCCGGTGGTGCAGGGCGGAATGGGTGTGGGCATTTCGGCCGGTGGCCTGGCCGGCACAGTGGCTTCTTTCGGCGGCATCGGCACGATTTCGTCAGTAGACCTGCGGCGGCTACACCCCGATTTGATGGCGCGCACCGAGAATCTGGCGGGTGAGGACGCCAAAGCCGCCATCGACGCCGCCAACATGGAAGCGCTGGACCGCGAGATCAGGCGCGCGCGCTCGCTGCAGCGCGGGCAAGGCCTGGTGGCCGTGAACATCATGCGTGCGCTGGGCGCGTACGAAGCCTACGTGCGGCAGTCGCTGGCCAGCGGCGCCGACGCGCTGGTGGTGGGCGCCGGCCTGCCGCTGGACCTGCCGGACCTGGCCAAGGACTACCCGGGCACGGCCTTGATCCCCATCCTGTCGGATGCGCGCGGCGTGCAGCTCGTCGTCAAGCGCTGGGAAAAGCGCGGGCGCCTGCCCGATGCCATCGTGATCGAGCACCCGAAGAAGGCCGGCGGCCACCTGGGCGCGGCCAAGGTGGCCGATCTCGGTGACCGCCGCTTCGACTTCGACGTGGTGCTGCCCGAAGTGCTGGAATTCCTGCGCAAGGCCGGGCTGGAAGGCCGCATCCCGCTGGTGGCGGCCGGCGGCGTGGAAAAGCAGGCCGACATCCTGAAGCTGCAGGCGCTGGGTGCCTCGGCCGTGCAGCTGGGCACGGCGTTCGCCGTCACCGAAGAGTGCGATGCCGACCTGGCGTTCAAGCAGGTGCTGGCCGGTGCGAAGCCCGAAGACATCGTGGAGTTCACCAGCGTGGCCGGCCTGCCCGCCCGCGCGGTGCGCACGCCGTGGCTTGACAAATACATCCGCATCGCGCCGCGCATGCAGGAACACGCGCACAAGAAGACCCATTGCACCATGTGGTTCGACTGCCTGGCCCATTGCGGCCTGCGCGACGGCAATGGCGCGTGGGGCCAGTTCTGCATCGACAAGGTGCTTGGCTACGCTTTCAGCGGGGACATCAAGAAGGGCCTATTCTTCCGGGGAGCGGGGCGGCTGCCCTTCGGCGACCAGATCCGCCCGGTGAGTGACCTGATGCGCTGGCTGCTGGGCAACATCGTCCCCGTCGGCGTGGCTTGTGGCATGGAGGCTGCATGAAACGTGAACCCGATCCCGGCACCGTTCCCGAAGTAGCTGCGCAACCCATCAGCATCGATGTGCTGCGCGAGAAGTACCTGAAAGCCGGGGAAGCGACCGAGCTGGACCTGTTCCAGCGCGTCGCGCGTGCGCTGGCGAGCGTAGAGGCCGAGCCGCTGCGCGCCGAGTGGGAGCGCCGCTTTTTCGACAACCTGAAGGCGGGCGCCATTGGCGCGGGCCGCATCATGAGCGCCGCCGGCACCAACCTGCAGGCCACGCTGATCAACTGCTTCGTGCAGCCGGTGGGCGACTGCATCCAGGGCAAGGACGACGAAGGCTACCCCGGCATCTATGAGGCCCTGCGCGAAGCGGCCGAGACGATGCGGCGCGGCGGCGGCGTCGGCTACGACTTCTCGCGCATCCGCCCCCGCGGCGCCGAAGTGCGCGCGACGGCATCGCAGGCGTCGGGGCCGTGCAGCTACATGGACGTGTTCGACCATTCGTGCTCCACGGTGGAGAGCGCGGGCGCTCGGCGCGGCGCGCAGATGGGCGTGCTGCGCATCGACCATCCGGACGTGCTGGAGTTCATCACGGCCAAGCGCACGCAGGGGCGCTGGAACAATTTCAACGTTTCGGTGGCGGTCAGCGACGAGTTCATGCGCTGCCTGCAGGCCGGCGGCGACTGGTCGCTGGTGCATCGCGCCAAGCCGGGGCCGCAGATCGTTGCGCAGGGTGCGCACTTGCGCGGTGACGGGCTGTGGGTTTACCGCACGCTGCCGGCCAGCGAGCTGTGGGACACGGTGATGAAGTCGACGTACGACTTCGCGGAACCGGGCATCCTGTTTTCGGACACGATCAATCGCGAGAACAACCTGCGGTATTGCGAGCGGATCACGGCTACAAACCCTTGCGGTGAACAGCCCCTTCCGCCCTACGGCTGCTGCGACCTCGGCCCCATCATCCTCACGCGCTTCGTGCGCCACGCCTTCGGCTTCGGCGGCATGCCCGAATTCGACTTCGAAGGCTTCGCGCGCACGGTGGCCACGCAGGTGCGCGCGCTCGACAACGTGCTCGACCTCACCTTCTGGCCGTTGCCGCAGCAGCAGGCCGAAGCGGCGGCCAAGCGCCGCATCGGGGTCGGCTTCACGGGCCTGGGCAACGCGCTGTGCATGCTGAACGTGCGCTACGACGCGCCCGAAGGCCGCGAGATGGCGGCGCGCATCGCGCGCTGCATGCGCGACGCAGCCTATGCGGCGTCGGTGGAACTTGCGGTCGAGAAAGGCCCGTTCCCGATGTTCGACGCGGGGCGCTATCTCGAGTCGGGCACGTTCGCGAGCCGCCTCGACGAGACGCTCAAGCAATTGATCCGCACGCACGGCATCCGCAACAGCCACCTGCTGTCGATAGCTCCCACCGGCACCGTGAGCCTCGCTTTCGCCGACAACGCGTCCAACGGCATCGAGCCGCCGTTCTCGTGGACCTACCGCCGCAAGAAGCGCGAAGGCGACGGCAGCACCAGCGAGTACGACGTGGAAGACCACGCGTGGCGGCTGTTCCGCTCGCTCGGCGGCGACATGGCCAAGCTGCCGGCGTCTTTCGTCTCGGCGCTGGAGATGCCCGCTGCCGCGCACCTGGCGATGATGGAAGCCGTGCAGCCCTTCGTGGACACGGCGATCTCCAAGACGGTGAACGTGCCCGCAGACTACCCGTACGACGAGTTCAAGGGCCTGTATCACGAGGCGTGGCGCGCCGGGCTGAAGGGCCTGGCCACCTACCGGCCGAACGAGATCCTGGGTTCGGTGCTGGCCGAACACCCGGCGGCTTCGAGCGAGCCCGAAGGGGCCTTGCCCGTGCCGGGCGCGCCCGACCCGATGCGCTCGATGATCGAGAGCCGTCCCAAGGGCACGCTGCCTGCGGTGGTGGAAAAGGTCGAGTTCTGGACGCAGCAGGGCCACCAGACGCTGTACCTGGTGGTGTCTTTCCTGCCGCTGGCCGACGGCCGCGAGCGCGCCATCGAGTTCTTCATGCCGGTGGGCCAGAGCGGCGAGTCGCAGCAGTGGATCACATCCAGCATGCGCCTGCTGTCATTGGCCGCGCGCGGCGGCTTCCTCGAACGCGCACTGGCCGACATGCGCAAGGTCGCTTGGGACCGCGGGCCGGTGCGGCTGGGCACCTACACCAAGGCCGACGGCACGGCGGTGCCGCTGTGGCACGACTCGGAAGTGGCGGCCATCGCCTACGCGGTGCAGAACATCATCGCGCGGCGCAAGGGCGAGCCGGTGGCCGCGCTGGCGACGCCGCAGCCGGGCAATGTCGCGGGCGCCTTGCTGCCGTCGATGACGGGGGCCAAGTGCCCGGAATGCGGCGCGCACGCCATGATCCGCAAGGACGGCTGCGACTTCTGCACGCAGTGCGGGCATGTGGGGGCTTGCGGTTAGGGTTGCGCGATCTCATTCTAAAGGACGTTAGAATGAGCGAATGGAAAAGCGCGAACTCAAGAACCTGCTGTACGAGCAGGTCGCCCGCATCGGCAAGGCGCTCGCCAGCCCGAAGCGGCTGGAGATGCTGGAGGTGCTGGCGCAGGGCGAGAAGACCGTCGAAACCCTCAGCGCCGAGCTGTCCATCGACGTCAAGCTGGCCAGCGCGCACCTGAAGGCGCTGCGCGAGGCGCGGCTCGTCGACAGCCGCAGGGACGGCAAGTACATCCACTACCGCCTGAGCGGGCCGGATGTCGCGACGCTGTGGGTCACGCTGCGCGAGGTGGCCGAGGAACACCTGCTCGAACTGCGCATGGCAGTCGACCGCATGATCTCGCAGCCGGAGAAGCTCTCCAGCGTCGACGGGGCGGCCTTGATGGATCAGGCCCGGCGCGGCGACGTGATAGTCATCGACGTGCGGCCGCTTCAGGAGTACGAAGCCGGCCACCTCCCCTTTGCCCGGTCGATGCCAGTGGGCGAACTGCAGCAGCGCCTGGCCGAACTGCCGCGCCGGCGGGCCATCGTGGCCTATTGCCGCGGCCCGTTTTGCATGCTGTCCGACGAAGCGCTGAAGCTGCTGCGCGCGCGCGGCTACAAGGCCAGCAAGATCCTCACCGGTGTCAGCGAGTGGCAGGCCGCCGGGTTGCCGCTGGCCAAGTAGCACGACGAAAGAGCGACCATGTTCTTCAAGCAACTTCCCGCCAGGGATGCTTCCTTGTCCTACCTGTTCGGCTGCATCGGGCACAGGAAGGCCATAGCCGTCGACGTAGTTGCAGGCGATGAATCCTGGTTCGCCGAACAGGCAGCGGCACTGGGGGTGACCATCAGCTACGTCGTGGACACACACCTGCATGCAGACCACTACTCCGGTGGTCGATCGCTCGCCGCGGGAGTTGGGGCGCCGTACTGCCTGCATGAAGCTGCCAGGGATGTGGTGCGTTTCCCGTTCGAGTCACTGCGCGACGGCCAGGAGCTGGACGTCGGCAATGTGCAGGTGAAGGTCCTGCACACGCCCGGGCACACGATGGAGAGCGTGTCCCTGCTCGTCAAGGACTTGCGCAGGGGCGATGCGCCTTGGTTCGTAGTGACCGGTGACACCCTGTTTGTCGGTGCCGTGGGCCGGCCGGACCTGGCTGGCCGGGAAGTCGAGATGGCCAGCATGCTCTACGACAGCCTGCACGGCAAGCTCCTGGACTTGCCACAAGAGCTGGAAATGTTTCCCGCGCACCAGGCCGGCAGTGCCTGCGGCGTCGGCCTGTCCGGCAAGCCGTCGTCGACCATCGGCTTCGAAAAGCGCTGGAATCCGATTCTGTCCATGAGCAGGGAGGATTTTGTCGCAGCTCTCACCTCCGATGTGCCGCCACGGCCGACCGGGATGGACGCGATCCTGGCGGCCAACACTGGCGCCTGAGCCCATGCAGCTGCAGCACGGGATTGGCCCGAATCGCCGGCAGTTCGCGCACCTGCTGCTGCAGGTGCTGCTGGTGGGCCTGACCATCGGCATGATGCGCACGGTCGTGCCCGCGCTGGCCGAAACCGAGTTCGGCGTGCCGCGCCATTCGTTCGTCCTGCTGTCGGCCTTCGTGCTCGCGTTCGGCGTGGTCAAGGGCGTCCTCAATTTCGTTGCCGGCCGCCTCTCCGAGAGCATCGGGCGCAGGAAGGTGCTGCTGGCCGGCTGGCTGGTGGCCCTGCCCATCCCGGTGATGATCTGGCTGGCTCCCGACTGGAACTGGATCGTGGCGGCGACCGTGCTGCTCGGTTTCAACCAGGGCTTCTGCTGGTCGATGACGCAGACGGCCAAGCTGGACATCACGCGCGCCGACGAGCGCGGATGGACGCTCGGGCTGAACGAGTTTGCCGGCTACGTGGGGGTCGCCGCGGCCGGCATCGCCACGGCCTACCTCGCAGCGAGCTTCGGACCCCGCATCGGCTTGCTGCTCTTTGGCCTGGCGGTGATCGGTGCCGCCCTCGTTCTGACCCTGAACAGCGTGCAGGAAACCTTGCCCTGGGCCCACGCCGAGATCGCCGGGCACGAGGTCATCGACCCGCGCCGGCCCGTGCCGCGATATCCGGCGGGCGTGTCGGCCAAGCCGGCCACGAAAGAACTCTTCGCCCTGGTTTCCTGGCGCGACCGGCGCCTGGCCGCCTTGAGCCAGGCCGGACTGGTGGAGAAGTTCGTCGACGCGCTGGTGTGGATTTTCTATCCCGTCTACCTCTACCAGCGCGGCCTGTCGCTGCCCCAGGTGGGCTGGGTGATCGGCGTCTATGGCTTCGTGTGGGGCGGCTCGCAACTGTTCACCGGCCGCCTGTCCGACCGGATCGGCAGGCACATGCCCAACGTGTGGGGGATGTGGGTGTGCGGTGCCGGCGTGGCCATGATGCTGCTGGGCGATGGCATCGCGTGGTGGTCCTTCTCGGCGGCCGCCAGCGGCTTCGGCATGGCGCTTCTCTACCCCAACCTCTCCGCCGCTGTCGCCGACATTTCCCACCCGGCCTGGCGCGGCAGCGCGATCGGCATCTACCGCTTCTGGCGCGACCTGGGATACGCGGTGGGGGCGCTCGGCGTGGGCGTGGCGGCCCACTACTCGGGCCACATGGAGTCCGCCTTCGTCTTCGTGGCTGTTTCCATGGGTGTGTCGGGCGCCGTGCTGTACCTGTTCGGCGAAGAGACCCACCCCCGGCTCAATCCCGCGCCGCATGTCGCACCCCAAGCATAGGAGGCCAACGATGCCCACCAATCCCATGCACCGCCAGGTCCTGCTGCTTGCAACGGCCCAGGCCCTTTTCCAGACCGTCTCCGTGATGGTCATGACCGTTGGCGGCCTCGCCGGAGCCGCGGTCGCCCCGACGCCGCAGCTGGCCACATTGCCCATCGCCGCCATGTTCCTGGGCACGGCTGTTGCCACCATGCCCGCCGCCGGCTGGATGGCGCGTGCCGGGCGGCGAGCGGGGTTCCTGGCGGGCGCGCTGCTGGGCGTCACAGCCGGCCTGCTGGCGGCCGCGGGCATGTGGATCGGGTCGCTCTGGATGCTGTCGGCCGGTACCTTCCTGGCAGGCGCGTACCAGGCCTTTGCACAGTTCTACCGTTTCGCTGCCGGCGAGGTAGCCGATGACGCGTTCCGCCCGCGTGCCATCTCGCTCGTGATGGCTGGCGGCGTGATCGCCGCCGTCCTGGGGCCGCTGCTCGCACGCTGGGGAGGCCCCATGCTGTCCACCGCCTACGCGGGTGCATTCCTGCTGATGTCCATCGCGTCGCTCGTCGCCGCCGGCGTGCTGCTCGGACTGCGCGTGCCGGCACCTGCCGCCGCCACGGGGCAGGCCGGCAGGCCCCTGCCGCAAATCATGCGCCAGCCAGCTTACCTCGCGGCCCTCTTCGGCGCGGCGACCGGCTACGGGGTCATGATCCTCGCCATGACGGCGACACCGCTGGCCATGGCGCACCACCAGCATCCGCTGTCTGAAGCCGCGACGGTCATCCAGCTGCATGTCCTGGGCATGTTCGTGCCCTCCTTCTTCACGGGTTCGCTCATCTCCCGGTTCGGTGTCCTGCGCGTGATGCTGGCTGGCGTGGCCCTGCTGGCCGGGCACGTCCTCATCAGCCTGACGGGAACCGCCTTCCATTCGTTCGCCGGCGCGCTGGTGCTGCTCGGCGTGGGGTGGAACTTCCTCTACATCGGCGGCACGACCTTGCTCACCACGACCTACTCGCCTGCGGAGAAGGGCCGGGCCCAGGCCGCCAACGACCTCTCGATCTTCATCGTGGGCCTGGTGTCTTCGCTGGTTGCAGCCCCACTGCTGCAGGCGCTGGGGTGGCAAACGCTCAACCTGGTCTTGCTGCCGTGGCTGGCGGCAACGGGTGTAGTGCTGGCCGCGCTCGGCATCTCGCGCGCACGTCTGGCGGTCGTCGCAAGATGAGAAAGAAAACCTGGACCCATCCCATCAAAATGAGCACATTGTTGATCCTCAATGACGCACCCTACGGCACTGAGCGCAGTTACAACGCGCTGCGTCTTGCGAAAGCTTTGACGAAGAAGGGCGACAAGGTCCTGGTCTTCCTGATGGGCGACGCGGTCACCTGCGCCGCCGCCGGCCAGAGGGTTCCCACGGGCTACTACAACGCCGGAGACATGGTCCGCATGGCCGGCGCAGAGGTGCGCCTTTGCGGAACCTGCATGGATGCACGCGGCCTGAGCGTCGACAGGTTGGTCGAAGGGGCACATCGCGGCAGTCTCGAAGACCTGGCCGCCTGGACGGCCGAGGCCGCGAAGGTCCTGGTCTTCTAGCGGGCGGTGGCGACCGGGCAGCGGCCGGACTCCGTGCCCGACAAGTCGGCAACCAGTTTCGCGAGCCGCGCCCGGTACTCGGGGTGCTCGGTGCCGCACCAGCGATCCCACCACGTGAAGTACAGCCCGAAGTTGTGCCGGCCGTAGGCATGGTGCATCTCGTGGTGCAGCGTGGTGGTGAGCCAGCGTCCCCACCTGGAGGCGGGCTTCGGCTCCATCGGCCCGTTCAACCGGGCGTTTCGCGATCGCTACGGTGTCACACCCACTGCCTACCGGGCCGCCGCGCTAAACCTTGTCGGCACGCAGTGAAATACTCTTCACGCCGAACTTCTTCGTCGCGCCCTGCGCGTTGTCGGACAGGAAGTGGTACTCGTCGTTGACCTGCTCGGCCACGATGCGCAGGCCCGCGGTTTCGATCGCGTCCTTGTAGCGGCCGGCCTGCCAGGCGCCGCCGATGCACGCGGCCCATAGCGTGGTGTTGCACGTGATGTTCTCCGGCAACTGCACGTCGGTCACGATGTCGGCCAGGGCCAGCTTGCCGCCGGGGCGCAGCAGGCGGGCGATCTCACGGAACACCTGCGGCTTATCGACGGCCAGGTTGACCACGCCGTTGCTGATGACCACGTCGAAGCTGCCGTCCTCGAAGGGGGCGGCGTCGATGTAGCCTTTCACGTAGGTCAGGTTGCGGATGCCGTGGCGCTGGCGCAGGCGCTCGGCCTTGGCGCGCTGCGAGTCGGTCATGTCCAGGCCGACCACCGTGCCGGTGGGCCCGGTGAGCAGGCTCGCCACGAAGGTGTCCATGCCCGAGCCGCTGCCCAGGTCGAGCACTCGCGCTCCCTCGAGGTCGTCGAGGAGGTGGAAGTAGTAGCCGACTCCCGCGAACGAGTCGATGGACTCGGCGGGGATGCGGTCGAGCTCGAGCGGCCGGTAGCCCAGCCGTTCGGCCAGCGACCGGCCCATCTCGAAGTGGAACTCACCTTGCGGATGCTCGGCAACGTCCTTGTACATGGCCTTCACCTTGCCTTCGAGCTCGGTGCGGTCGACTTGTGCGGACATGATGGTTTCCTTGGGGGGGTGAGGTGTCAGAAGCTCAGGCTCGCAGCGCCGCGCAGGAAGCGCTCGTGGATGACGCTCGAGCCCGCGATCGTCACGCCCTCGACGAAGTCCGCCTGTTCGTAGCCGCGTGACTTCACGCAAGGCGTGCACGCGTAGAGCGCGCCGCCGCGCGACACGAAGTCGCGCACCAGGTCGGCCAAGGGGTCCAGCGGCTTCACGTGCGTGGTGTCGGACGCCTTCTTGCGCACGATGTCCACGGCTGCACTGGTGAGGAAGACCGCGACTTTCAGCCCGGCGGTGATCCCGCCGTTGGCGATGGTGAATCCCACCGAGGAAACCTCGTGGTCGATGCCGTGCGTGATGACCACCACCAGCTCTCTGCTCTCGTTTGCCATTGCGTTGCTCCTGAAGGAATGGTGCAACTCGTACTGCGAAAGGCGTGCCAGCCCGCCCGAAGCACCGATTCCCTTACGGGGCCTGGCCATTGCGTGCATGGGCAGGCGCCTCGTCCATGCGCGAAAAGCCATGGTCCATGTCTGAATGGATATGACGAATCTGCTGGCGCCCCACAGCCGTAGTCATTAGACTTTTGCACGAGGTCTCAATGGATACAGCCCGAGAGTTGCAATTCGGTCCCGGCCTGCGCGTGCAGCGCCTGGCGGAGGCTGCGTTCCTGGTCGCCGCGATCTTCACGCAGGACATCCGGTTCGCCTGGGTCACCTTCGCCTTCACGCTGCTGCAAGTCCTGTCGCCGCGTTGGGCGCTGGTTGCGCAGGCCGTCGCACGGTTCGCGCGCTTTCGCGGGCCGCATCGCATCGGCGACATGTACTTCGACCTGGGCGGCAGCCGCGGCGCATGCGCACTTTCCGTTGTGGTCCAGGCCACCTGCCTCGCGCTGGTC
Organism: Burkholderiales bacterium; assembly: GCA_016213325.1. Lineage (GTDB taxonomy): Bacteria > Pseudomonadota > Gammaproteobacteria > Burkholderiales > Burkholderiaceae_C > Ramlibacter. Next base: position 275,673 of record JACRAY010000014.1, read on the forward strand.
GAAGCGGGCTTGCCGCTCGCCGGATTCGTGTTGCTGACCGTGCCCACTGCGTCGTTCCTGATCGCGCCGACGCTGGGGTTCTGCGCCGGCTGCTGGTTCTACGTGCTCGGGCGCGACTGGTGCAGCCGCCACGGCTGGCTGAAGGGAAGTTTCCATGACCACCATGACATCGCCGTCGACGGCGAAGAGCCCCGGCATCAACCAGCATTGCGTCCTTCGACGCAACGTTGAAACGCAGCCCTACGGGCGCTGCAGTGTCTGCACGCTCGAGCTGAAGCAATGCCACGCCTGGCAGTCGAACGGCTGGTCCTTCGCGCTGGTGGCGCTGACCTTGTCGCTGCTGCTGATGCCCCCGGGATGGCCCCAGCAAGTGCTGGCCGCCGCACTGCTGGCAGTCATCGTGTGGCAGGGACTCACCAACCACAGGCGCACCGACGACCTGATCTTCGGCCAGCACAAGCTGATGGCGTTGACCCAGGAGCTGAAAGGCCAGCAGCTCGTGATCGAGAGCCAGAACGAGACGCTGGCCAGGCAGGTCGATGCGCGCACCGCGGAACTGCGGGAGTCCAACATCCGCCTGGCCGCCGCCAACCTGGAGCTGCTGGAACTGGACAAGCTGCGGTCCGCCGTGCTGTCGAACGTGTCGCACGAGTTGCGCACGCCGCTCACGGGCATCCTCGGCTCGGCCCAGAACCTGCGCGACGGCCTGGCCGGCGGCTTGACGCAGGCCCAGCGGGATTACGTGGGCATGATCGAGAAGGACAGCGGGCGGCTGATACGGGTCGTCAGCGAGCTGCTGGACTGGGGCCGCCTGCAGGCTGGGCAGATCGAGCTGCATCGCTGCACGGTGGCGGTGCAAACGATGGTCGACGAAGTAGCCATGCTGCTGCGGCCGGTCGCGGATCGCAAGGGCGTGGCCATCACGTTGCAGGCCGGCGACCCGGCACTGAGGGTGCACGCCGACGAGGACAAGCTGAAACAGATCGTGATCAACCTCGTGGACAACGCCGTGAAGTTCAGCCCGCCCGAATCGCGAGTCGACGTGCGCATCGAAGCGGACCGCAAGGCGGTCAGTGTCCTGGTGGAGGACCAGGGCCCCGGCGTCCCGCCCGAGGACCGGCCCCATCTGTTCGACCGTTTCTATCGCGGCCAGGCTGCTGAAGCCGCCGCGGGCTCGGGGCTGGGCCTGGCGATCGCCAAGAACCTCGCGCGCCTGCATGGCGGCGACATCACGCTCAGGCCCGGCGCCTCGCGCGGCAGCGTGTTCGTGCTGAGCCTGCCACTGGAGCAAGCCGCGTGAACCGCATCGTCGTCGCAGATGATGACGCGGGCATCGCCCGCATCCTGGTCGACAGGCTCAGGGATGCCGGGCATGAAGTGGAGGTCGCGCGCGACGGTGTCGAAGCCCTGCGGCTGGCGGATGGCGCCGACCTCCTCCTGCTGGACCTGCAGATGCCGCGGATGGACGGCCTGACCGTGCTCGACAGCCTGCGCAGCCTGCCGGGAGCGCCCCTCGTGATCGTCATCACGGCGCACGGCGACATGGGCAAGGCGGTACGGGCCATGCGCGCCGGCGCCTATGACTTCATTGCCAAGCCGTTCGACTCCGCCACCGTGCTCCTCGTGGTGCAGCGGGCGCTGGAGACGCGGCGGCTGAAGGCCCACGTGCACAGCCTGCGCAGCGAGCTGGGGCGAAAGCATCCGTGGGTGCGCGGCACCGACCCCGGCATGGCGAAGATCGCGGACATGGTCGAACGTGTGGCGCCGAGCAACGCCAACGTGCTGCTGCTCGGGGAGACCGGGACCGGCAAGGAAGTCATCGCGCGAGCCCTGCACCTGCGCAGCCATCGCAGCGACCAGCCCTTCGTGGCCGTCAACTGCGCGGTGCTCAAGGGCGAGTTGCTGGAAAGCGAGTTGTTCGGGCATGAGAAGGGCGCATTCACCGGCGCCGACCGGTCGCGCGCAGGACGCGTGGAAACGGCGCGCGGCGGCACCTTGTTCCTCGACGAGATTGCCGAGATGCCTGCGCCCTTGCAGGCCAAGCTGCTTCGGCTGCTGCAGGAGAAGGAATATGAGCGCCTGGGCAGCGACCGCACCCTCAAGGCCGACATTCGCGTGGTCGCCGCAACGCACCGGGACCTGGGCCAAGAGATTCGCGCAGGCCACTTCAGGGAGGACCTGTACTACCGCCTGAAAGTCATCAGCATCCGCATCCCGCCGCTGCGTGAGCGGGCGGGGGACATCCTGCAACTGGCCGAGTGGCTGCTCGAACAGCATGCCGCTGACGCGGGGCGTGCGCCGCCCGTGCTGGCCGAGGAAGTGCGCCGGGCTATGCTGCGCTACGGCTGGCCCGGCAATGTCCGGGAACTGTCGAACGTCATCCAGCGGTGCGTGCTGCTGGCCGGCGACACGGTATCGCTGTGCGACCTGTCCGAGGAGCTGGTGGGAGGCGTGTTCGGCGATGCCACGCCGGTCGCGAGCACCGAGGACCTGTTCGAGCTGCCCTACAACGAGGCCGTCACTGCGGCGCGCCGGCTGATCGTGCAGCGGGCGCTGGAGCGTTCCGGCGGCCACCAGACGCGCGCCGCCGAGCAGCTGGGGGTCACGCAGCCGTACCTGTCGCGCCTGGCCAAACAACTGGGCTTGCGCGCGGAGGACAATCGGGCCGAGCCCTGACGGAAGAAGGACCAAGTGCACGAAGTCACCCAATTCACAGGCCAGTTCGCCACCGAGCTGATCCACTCGCGGCGCACGGTGCTGCCCAAGCGCCTGGTGGCGCCCGGCCCGCAAGGCGAGCAGCTGCAGCGCATCCTGGAGGCCGCATCGGCGGCGCCCGACCATGGCGAGCTCGTGCCGTGGCGCTTTGTGCTGGTCGGCGAGCCCATGCGCGCTGCGCTGGGCGACGCTTTTGCCGCGGCGCTGCACGAGCGCGATCCCGCGGCCGAGCAGCAACAGCAGGAGGAAGCGCGCGAGAAGGCCTTCCGCTCGCCGGTGCTGCTGCTGGCGGTTGCACGCACGAGTGGCGGCGATGAAAGCATCCCCGCTTTCGAACGCATCGTGTCCGCCGGCTGCGCCATCCAGAACATGCTGCTGATGGCCACGGCACTGGGCTTCGGATCGGCGCTCACCAGTGGCAAGGCCCTGGAGTCCAGGGCCCTGCGCGAGCTGTTCCAGCTGTCGGGCGAGGAGCACGCCCTGTGCTTCCTGAGCTTCGGCACCGTCGGGTCGACGCGCAAGCCGCGGGCGCGGCCCGCCGTCGACCAATATGTTTCCGAATTGCAGTGACCATGCCCACCTTCGAGCAACCCTTTGAAATGATGGAAGCGTGCCACGAGCGCGTGCAGCGCACGCTGGGGCTGTTGCAGCGGCTCGCCGAGCACATGGCGCGGCACGGTGCCGACGACCAGGCGCGGCAGGCGGCGCGCGACGTCATGCGCTACTTCGACATGGCGGCGCCCGAGCATCATCGCGACGAGGAACTGCATGTGTTTCCGCCGCTGGTGGCCGAGGGCGATGCGGCCACGCTGCAGGTGGTGAAGCGGTTGCAGGACGACCACGTGAAGATGGAAAGCGGGTGGGCCGCGGCTCGCGCGGTGCTGGCGCGCATTGCCGAAGGACAGCTGGCGGCGCTGTCGGACGACGATGCGGCAAAGCTCGCATCGTTCGGCGGGCTCTACGGGCGGCATATCGAGGACGAGGAGAAGATCGCCTATCCGCAGGCTCGCACGCTGCTCGACGACGCGACGGTCAAGGCGATGGGGGCGGAGATGTCGAAGCGGCGCGGGAATTAATCCGCATCTGACCCCAATTGTTTGACGGGGTTAACGGATGCGCGGGGGCGTGGAGAGCTGGTCCGGGGTGGTGAAGTAGGCGGCAGTCGAGCCGCGGCGGGCGCGGGCGCGCTCGAGTTCGTAACGGGCCACCGTGCGCAAGTGCACTTCGTCGGGGCCGTCCATGAAGCGCAGCGCGCGGCCCCAGGTCCACAGCCACGCCAGCGGCGTGTCGGGCGACAGGCCCATGGCGCCGAAGACCTGCATCGCACGGTCCACCACCTGCACCTGCAGCCGCGCCGCCACCACCTTGATGGCTGCGACCTGCGCACGCAGGTCGTCGGGCGGCTCCGGCTGGTCGAGCGACCACGCGGCCCGCAGCACCAGCAGCCGCGCCTGGTCGATCTCCAGCCGCGACTGCGCGATCCACTCCTGCACGTTGGCCTGCTCGGACAGGTAATGGCCGAAGGTGCGGCGCTCCAGCGCCCGCTCGCAGGCCAGCTCCAGCGCCAGTTCGCACTGGCCGATGGTGCGCATGCAATGGTGCACGCGCCCCGGGCCCAGGCGCGACTGCGCCAGCACGAACCCCTGCCCCCACTCGCCCAGCAGGTTGGCACGCGGCACGCGCACGTTACGCAGCGTGATCTCGCAATGCCCCTCCAGCGCCTCGTGCTGCATGATGGCGATGTTGCGCACGCGCGTGACGCCCGGCGCATCGGCGGGCACCAGCACGATGCTGTGGCCGCCGTGGCGGGTGGCCGGGTCGGCATCTTCATTGCGCGCCATCACCACCAGCAGCCGGCAGTTGGGGTGCGCCGCACCCGTGATGAACCACTTGCGGCCGTTCAGCACCAGCTCTTCGCCGTCGCAGCGCACCGATGTCTGCAGGTTGGTCGGGTCGGAAGACGCAACGTCGGGCTCGGACATGGCGAAGGCCGAACGGATGCGGCCCTCCAGCAGCGGCACCAGCCACTGCTCGCGCTGGGCCTCGGTTGCATGCAGCTGCAGCAGTTCCATGTTGCCGCTGTCGGGCGCGCTGCAGTTGAACACTTCGGCCGACCACGGCAGGCGCCCGATGGTCTCGGCCAGCGGGGCATAGTCCAGGTTCGACAGGCGCGTGCCCGGCTCACCCGGTGCCAGCCGCGGCAGGCACAGGTTCCACAGGCCTTCGCCGCGCGCCAGCGCCTTCAGGTCTTCGACGAAGGCGGGGAACTCGCCGCGAGCGGCGCTGGCGTGCCAGGCCGCGTTGTACGGCAGCACGAACAGGTCTATGAAGGCGGCAATGCGGTTGCGCCACTCGACCGCGACGGGCGACGGCTGGAAGTCCATGGCCGACGATAGGCCGCTCGCCGCGGCCGGACCATGACGTTCGTCAAGCGGCCGGGTCGTGGTGGGCGACTTGCAGGCACTTCCGGCGCAGGGTCAGGGCGGCGCGCCGCTGCTCGGAACGCAGGTGCTCGATGCCGGGCCCGTCGGAGCGGCCCTGCTGCACGCGCCACAGGCCATGCAACAGCTCGAAGTGCCTGATCAGCAGTTCGACCCAGCACACGGACACTTGCGGCACGGTTGAAGCGTACATGCGCATCTCGTCGAGCTGCCGGCCGAGCTCCTGGTACTGGTCGGGGTCGGCGTGCGTGGCAACCAGCTGCTCCAGCTGCGAGTCGTACACGTCAACGGCATCGGCGAGCTGAAGCGCAATGGTGGACCGGGCCAGGTTGTCGGAGACGGACATGGAGATGACCAGTCTAGCCTGCCTCGACCGCCACATGCAACACAACTTCCCCCTGTCCGACAAGAGGCTGCCCTCGTGGCGCGCACAATGGAGCATGGGCACACGTGGCAGCCAGGTCGTGGTCATCGGCGCATCCGCTGGCGGCGTCGCGGCGCTGCTGGAAATATGCGCGGCGCTGCCCCCGTTCTTCCCGGCGCCCATCTGCGTGGTGCAGCACGTCGGCAGCCAGCCGAGCATGCTGCCCGAGCTCATGCGGCATCGCGGCCCCAATCATGCAATGCACGGTGCCGAAGGCCTGAAACTCGCCACTGGCACGATCTACGTGGCGCCGCCGGACCAGCACATGCTGCTGGACGGCGACCGCATCCGCCTGGCTCACGGGCCCAAGGAGAACCACGCGCGCCCCGCCATAGACCCGCTGTTCCGCTCCGCCGCGCTCAGCTGGGGTCCGCGCGTGATCGGCGTGATCCTGACGGGCCTCATGGACGACGGCAGCGCCGGCCTGGCGGACATCCGGGCCGGCGGGGGCACCACGATCGTGCAGGACCCCACGACGGCGGCGGAGCCCGAGATGCCAGGGAGCGCCTTGCGCAACGTGGCCGTGGATCATTGCGTGCCGCTGGCTGCCATCCCCGGCCTGCTCGCACGCCTGGCCGGGATGGCGTAGGAGCCGGTGGCGGTCGCGGACGGGCCCGGGTAGAAAGCATAATCGTCCCATCGAAGGACCTCCATGGCGGAAGCTGGCACACCGGACACGACGCAACAGGACCTGGCCCAGCAGATCGACGACCTCGTACCCAGCTACGGCTACGCCAAGGTGCCGGTCGTCGGGCTCGGCGGTTCGGCCGGCAGCATCGAGGCGCTGCAGGCCTTCTTCGGCACCATGCCGTTGCAGTCGCAGCTGGCCTTCGTGGTCGTGATCCACCTCTCGCCGGGTCACGACAGCGTGCTGTCCGAAGTGCTGCAACGCTGCACGAACATGCCGGTGATTCGCGTGCACCACGAACTGGCGGTCGAGGCAGGCAAGGTCTACGTGATTCCGCCGGCCTGCATGCTGCAGTGGGTCGACGGACGCCTGCGCGTGCTGGAAGGGCGCCGCGATGGTGCACGGCAGACCGCGGTCGACGTGTTCTTCCGCAGCCTGGCAGACAGCCACGGCCCGCACGCAGCCGCCGTCGTGCTGTCGGGCATGGACGGCGATGGGGCCGTCGGCATCCGGCGCATCAAGGAACGCGGCGGGCTCACGATCGCCCAGGACCCGGAGGAAGCCGCCCACGCGGGGATGCCGCGCCACGCGGTGGATACCGGCATGGTCGACTGGGTGCTGCCGGTGCGCGACATGCCGCAGCGGCTGCTCGCCTACTTCCGGCTCGAGAAGGCCCTGGACCTGCCGCCCGAGCAGCCGGAAGAAGTCCCGCCGGATGTCGATGCCGAGCTGCGAGATGTGCTGGGCTTCGTGCGCACGCGCACCGGCCGCGACTTCTCCAACTACAAGCGCGCCACCGTGCTGCGCCGCGTCGCCCGCCGGATGCAGGTCAACGGCGTGGACAACCTGCCCGCCTACCTGAACGTGCTGCGCACGCGCGGCGGCGAATGCGCGTCGCTGGTGCAGGACCTGCTGATCAGCGTCACCAACTTCTTCCGCGACCCCGACTACTTCGAGGCGCTGCGCCAGCAGGTGCCTGCGCTGTTCGAGGGCAAGGGGCCGGACAACGCCCTGCGCGTGTGGGTGATGGCCTGTGCCACCGGCGAAGAGGCGTACAGCATCGCGATGCTGCTCAGTGAATACGCGCGCGGGCTCGAGGCGCCGCCGGCGATCCAGCTGTTCGCCACCGACCTCGATGGCAGCGCCATCCAGGCTGCTCGCGACGGCCTCTATCCGCACGCCATCGCGGCGGACGTGAGCGACGAGCGGCTGCGCCGCTTCTTCACGCACGAGCACCGCGGCTGGCGGGTGCGGCGCGAACTGCGCGAACTGGTGCTGTTCGCCGTGCACGACGTTCTGAAGCACCCGCCGTTTTCGCATATCGACCTGCTGAGCTGCCGCAACCTGCTGATCTACCTGACGCGCGAAGCGCAGGCACGCGTGCTGCGCACCGCACACTTCGCGCTGGTGCCCGGCGGCAAGCTGTTCCTGGGCGCGTCCGAATCGGCCGAAGACCACGGGAAGCTGTTCAAGGTGGTCGACAAGAAGCACCGCATCTTCGCGCAGCGGCCGGCACCGCGCGGCGGCATGCCCCTGCCGGGTGCGGGCGGCATGCTGCAGATGACGGTTCCGGCGCAGCAGGCGCTGCGCGAGGGCACGGTCATCAGCACCCTGGCTGCCACGCTGAAGGGACCTCCGGGCCTGCGCGGCGCTGACGGGTTGGCGCGCCCGGCGTCGTGGGGCGAACTGCACCTGCGGCTGCTGGAACTGGTAGGGCCGCCTTCGGTGCTGGTGGACAGCTCGTACGAGATCGTCCACCTGTCGCCGACGGCGGGGCGCTTCCTGCAGCTGGCGGGCGGCGAGCCGAGCCGCAACCTGCTGCACAGCGTGCAGCCCGCCCTGCGCATCGAGCTGCGCGCCGCCCTGTACCGGGCGTCGCAGACGAACGCGCCGGCGGAAGCGCCGGCGGTGCGGCTGGAGGTGGGCGGCACGCCGATGACGGTGGCGCCGCACGTGGTGCCGCTGCGGGAGGCCGACTACGACCTGTTCCTGGTGCTGTTCCGCTCGCAGGCCGGCGAAGCGCCCGAGGGTTCAGTGGCACCGCACGCAGACCCGCTCGCGCGGCAGCTCGACCGCGAAATCGACCGGCTCAAGTCACAGCTGCGCGACACCGTGGAGCAGTACGAAACCTCCACCGAGGAGCTGAAGGCGAGCAACGAGGAGCTGCAGGCGATGAACGAGGAACTGCGCGCCGCCACCGAGGAGCTGGAAACGAGCCGCGAGGAGCTGCAGTCGATCAACGAGGAGCTCACCACCGTCAACCACGAGCTGAAGGGCAACGTCGACCAGCTCAGCACCGCCAACAGCGACCTGCAGAACCTGATGGACGCCACGGCGATAGCGACCATCTTCCTCGACCGCGACCTGCGCATCATGCGCTACACGCCCGCTGCGGTGGACCTGTTCAACCTGATCCCCGGCGACATCGGCCGGCCGCTCACCGACATGGCCAACCAGGTCGACTACCCCGGACTGGGCGCCGACGCGCAGCGGGTGCTGGAGCGGCTGGTGCCGGTGGAGCGCGAGGTGGGCCGCAACGGCGACAGCTGGTTCCTGGCGCGGCTGATGCCCTACCGCACCATGGACGACCGCATCGCGGGCGTGGTGGTGACCCTGGTCGACATCACCGAGCGCAAGCGCGCCGAGGAGCTGCGGCTGTGGCTGTCGGCGGTGGTGAATTCGAGCACCGACGCGATCGTCAGCTTCTCGCTGGACGCCACCATCCTCAGCTGGAACGGCGGCGCCGAGCGGCTGTTCGGTTACACGGCCGCCGAGGCGATCGGCCGGCCGCTGGCCATGCTCGCGCCCGGCCGCGAGGCGGAGCAGCAGCGCCTGCTGGCTGAAGTCGCGGCCGGGCGCAACGTGGAGTACCTCGAATCGGTGCGGCGCCGCGCGGACGGCAGCGACGTCCACGTCGCCGTATCGGCGTCGCCGATCCGCGATACCTCGGGCGGCATCGTCGCCGGGACCGCGATGGTGCGCGACATCACGGCCCAGCGCGCGGCCGCCGAGGCGCTGCGCACCAGCGAGGAGCGGCTGCGCATGCTGGTGGACCACGCGGTCGACTATGCGATCTTCTCCACCGACCTGCAGCGGCAGGTGACGTTGTGGAACACCGGCGCCGAGCGCCTGCTGGGCTACGCGCAGCAGGAGGTAGTAGGCCGGCCGGCGGACTTCATCTTCACGCCCGAGGACCGCGCGGCCGGCGCGCCCGAAGCCGAGGCGCGCACTGCGCTGGAAAACGGCCGCGCCACCGACGACCGGCTGCACCTTCGCAAGGATGGCTCGCGGTTCCAGGGCAGCGGGGTCATGATGGTGATGCGCGACCCGGCCGGCGAGCCGGCCGGCTTCGTGAAGATCCTGCGGGACCTGACGGCGTGACGGGCGCGCCGCGTTACAGCAGCGCCAGCGTGCGCGCGTCCGGCTGGCCCTGGTAGAAGCGCGCCAGGCACTGCGCGAACACCGCCTCTTGCGGTGCTGCCGCCTGGAACAGGGTCATGCACGACCTGAACTTCATATCGTCGGGTGAACCCATCACGCGGTGGATGTCGTCGTCGGGCTGTGCAAGCAGCAGCTGCGCGCACTCCTTCAGGCGCGGCCCCAGCACCGGGTGCGCCAGGTAAGCCCGGGCCTCATCCAGCGACGCGATCGCATAGCGCTGCGCCATCGCGCTGGTGCCCAGGCCGGCGAGCTGCGGGAACACGAACCACATCCAGTGCGTGCGCTTGCGCCCCGCGGCCAGCTCGGCGCGCACCGCTTCGAGCACCGGCTCCTGCGCCGTGACGAAGCGATCCAGGTTCATGCAAACAGGCCCTTGTGCTGCTCGCGCAGCAGGTTCTTCTGCACCTTGCCCATGGTGTTGCGCGGCAGCTGGTCGACCACGAAGCAGCGCTTGGGGATCTTGAAGTTGGCGAGCTGCGACCTGAGCGTGGCGATGACCTGCTCGCCGTCGACGCGGGCGCCCGGCTTGGGCGTGACCACCGCCACGCCGACTTCGCCGAAGTCGGGGTGCGGCACGCCCACCAGCGCGCTTTCGGCCACGCCGGGCAGTTCGTTGATGTAGCCCTCGATCTCGGCCGGGTACACGTTGTAGCCGCCGCTGATGATCAGGTCCTTGCTGCGCCCGACGATGGTGACGTAGCCGCGCTCGTCGACCTTGCCCACGTCGCCGGTGCGGAACCACCCGTCGGCGGTGAACTCTTCCTGCGTCTTCTCGGGCATGCGCCAGTAGCCCTTGAACACGCCCGGGCCGCTCACCTCGATGCCGCCGATCTCGCCGGCCGGCACGTCCCGCCCGTCGTCGCCGCGCACGCGCAGTCCCACGCCCGGCAGCGGGAATCCCACCGTGCCGCCGCGCCGCTCGCCGTCCTGTTCGCGATACGGGTTGGAGGTGAGCATGATGGTCTCGCTCATGCCGTAGCGTTCCAGGATGGTGTGGCCGGTGCGGGCCTTCCAGTCGTTGAAGGTCTCGACCAGCAGCGGCGCCGAGCCCGAGATGAAAAGCCGCATGTGCCGCGCGGCCTCTCGCGTGAGTGAAGGCTCCGCGAGCATCCGCACGTACAGGGTCGGCACGCCCATGAACACGGTCGCTTCGCGCATCTTCGCTATCGCGAGCTTCGGGTCGAACTTGCCCAGCCAGATGATCCTGCTGCCATTCAGCAGCGCGCCGTGCAGCGCCACGAACAGGCCGTGCACGTGGAAGATCGGCAGCGCGTGGATGAGCACGTCGCCCCCCTCCTCCGGCGTCCTCCAGCCCCAGTACGCCTTGAGCACCTGCGCGTTCGACAACAGGTTGCCGTGCGTCAGCATGGCGCCCTTGCTGCGCCCCGTGGTGCCGCTGGTGTAGAGGATGGCCGCCAGGTCGTCCGCGGCCTTGTGCGCGACATCGTGCACGTCGCTGCAATGGGCCGCGCGCTGCAGCAAGGTGCCGGTGCGGTCTTCGCCGAGCGTGAACACGTGTCGCGTGCCGGCCCGGAAGGCGATCTTGCTGACCCAGCCGAAATTCTTCGGCGTACATACAACCACGGCCGGTTCGGCGTCGCCGACGAAATATTCGATCTCGGCTTTCTGGTACGCGGTGTTCAGCGGCAGGAACATGTAGCCCGCGCGCAGCGTGGCCAGGTACAGCAGCATCGCCTCGACCGACTTCTCCACCTGCACCGCCACGCGCGAGCCTTCGGGCAGCCCCAGCGAAGCGAGCAGGTTGGCGAGCATCGCCGTGGCGCGCTCGAGGTCGCGCCAGCTGTAGGCGAGGCCTTCGTCGGTTTCGACGGCGATGCCGTCCAGGTTCTTCGGGAAGGCGGCACGCAGCGCCGCGAACAGGCTTTCGTTGGTACTCATTCAGTCCAGTTTGGCGCCCGAGGCCTTGACGACCTGCGACCAGCGCCTGATCTCGCGGTTGATGTGCTGCGCAAACTGCTGCTGCGAGTAGTCGGGGAACTCCGCGCCCTGCGAAGCCCAGATCGCCTTCAGCTCGTCGGATTGGATCGCCTTGCGGAACTCCTCCACGGCGCGCTGCTGCGCGTCGGCGGGCGTGCCCTTGGGCGCCCAGATGCCGTACCAGGTGGTCACCGTGTAGTCGGGCAGGCCCACTTCGGCGGCGGCCGGCACGTCCGGCAGCGCCGGGTTGCGCTTCGCGCCCGACACCATGAGCGCGCGCGTGCGGCCGGCCTTGATGTGTGCCGCCGAGGAGCCGAGCCCGTCGAACATCATGTCCACCTGCCCGCCCACCAGGTCGCGCAGCGCCGGCCCCGCGCCCGTGTAGGGGATGTGCGTGATGAAGGTCTTGGTCTGCTGCTTGAACAGCTCGCCCGCCAGGTGGTGCGAAGTGCCGGTGCCGGCCGAACCGTAGTTGTAGCGGCCCGGGCTTTTCCTCACCAGCTCGAGGAAGTCCTTGTAGTTGGTCGAGGCGATGTTCTTCGGGTTGACCACCACGACCTGCGGCACGCTGGCCACCAGCGTGATCGGGACGAGGTCTCTCTCCAGGTCGTAGTCGAGCTTGGCGTACATCGACGGCGCGATCGTGTGGTGCACGGCGCCCATGAAGAAGTTGTGGCCGTCCGGCGCCATGCGCGAAGCCAGCGACGCGCCCACGGTGCCGCCGGCGCCGCCCTTGTTGTCGATGACGAGCTGCTTGCCGGTCTGCTTGGCGAACTGCGCCGAGAGTGGCCGCGCAAAGGCGTCGGTTCCGCCGCCGGCGGGAAACGGCACGATCATGGTAACGGGGCGCGCGGGCCAGGCCTGCGCGCGCACCGCGGGTGCAAAGCAGGCGGCCGATGCGGCGGCCGCGTGCAGGACTTGCCTGCGGGTGAGGCTTTTGGACTGCATGTGTTGTCTCCTTGTTGGCTTTTGCGAACTGCGAACTCAACGATACAAGTCTTCGATGGCGCCTGAAATGGGGATTTGTCCCTGCGACAACTGCTGGCGGTGCTTGTCCAGCCGCTTCACGTCGTACAGGTAGTTCACCATCAGGCCGTACGACTGCTTCAGGCCCTTCGGCGAGGGGTCGGCCGCCCAGTTGAGGCGCTCGACGCGCGCGCCGTTGCCCAGGTGGAACCGCGCGACCGGGTCCACCGGCTGGCCGTTGACCAACTCCTTGCCGAGGTAGCGCGCCGCCCAGGCGAGCAGCTCGACGCGCGCCGCGTCCTTGGGACCGAGCTGCAAAGGCTGGTCCAGTTGCGCCAGCAACCCGGCCGGGGCATTTTTCGCGAGCCAGCTGCGCAGGCCGGGAATGGGCGACAAGGTGGCAAAGGTCTTCAGCCGCGGGAACTCGGCCTTCAAGGTCTCGACCACGCGCTTGATCAGCGAGTCGCCGAAACTCACGCCACGCAAGCCTGCCTGCGTGTTGCTGATCGAATAGAAGATGGCGGTGGTGGCCTTGGTGAGGTCGGCGGCCTCGGCCGTCTCGTCGAGCAGCGGGGTGATGCTGTCGGCCATCTGGTCCACCAGGGCCACCTCGACGAAGATCAGCGGCTCGCCATCGAGCCGCGGGTGGAAGAAGCCGTAGCAGCGGCGGTCGCTGTCCAGCCGGTTCTTCACGTCGGCCCAGCTGCGGATGTCGTGCACCGCCTCGTACTTGATCAGCTTTTCGACCAGCGAGGCGGGCGAGTCCCAGCTGATGCGGCGCAGCTCGAGGAAGGCGACGTCGAACCAGGTGGAGAACAGCGACTCCAGCTCCGAGTCCAGCGGCAGCAGGCGCTTGTCGGACTTCAGGTGCGGCAGCAGCTCGGCGCGCAGGTCCACCAGGAAGCGCATGCCTTCGGGGAAGGCGGCAAAGCGCTGCAGCATGCGGGCACGCGCGGACACCAGCGACTTGCGCAGGCGGACTTCGGCGGTGCCCTCTTCCGCCGTGCCCTGCGCGATGTCGTAGTGGGCGCGCGCGATCTGGATCTTGGCGGGGTCGGGACCGAACTGCTCGCTGATCAGCAGCCAGCAGTCGCGCCGCTCTTCCTCGCCGGCCCGTGCGTACCAGGCGGCAAAGGCCCTGGCGCGGCGGCCGGCCTCCACCTCGCTCACGCGGCCGTCGACGATGGACTGCAGCTCCGTCAGCGTCTTGCGCAGCGCGCGCGGCGACAGCGCCTCGTGGTGGCGGCTGAAGGTGGCGCGCAGCCTTTCGCGCGTGGTGCGCACTTCGGTGCTGCGAACCCCGGACGTGAGGGCGGCCAGTGCGTTCATGCGAGTTTCGACCTTGCGCTGCGGGCCAGCGCGCGCAGGGCTTCGCGCTGGCGGGTGAGGTGGGTGCGCATGGCCGCGTCGGCGCCTTCCGCATCGCGTGCCTTCAAGGCCGCGAACACCGCGAGGTGCTCGCTCAGGCTCTGCTCCAGCCGGCCCGGCGCATGCAACTGCTGCTGGCGCGCCAGCTTCACGATCTTGCGCAGGTCGCCGATGACGCCGGCCAGCCAGCGGTTGCCCGCCAGCGAGATGATGGCTTCGTGGATGGCGAAATTGGTTTCGTAGTACTCGTTGATGCGTTTGGCCCTGGCGCTGCGCTGCAACTTCTGGTGCATCGCCTCCAGCGCCTGCAGGTCGGCGTCGCTCGCGTGCTGCGCGGCTTCGTAGGCGCAGCGGCCTTCCAGCAGGGCCAGCACCGGGAAGATCTCGTCCAGGTCCTGCTCGGTCACTTCGTTGACGAAGCAGCCGCGGCGCGGCTCGTGGCGCACCAGCCCTTCGGCCGTCAGCACCTTCAGCGCCTCGCGCAGCGGCGTGCGCGAGATCTTCATCTGGGCCGCGAGCGCCCCTTCGTCGATGAAGCTGCCGGGCGCCATCTCCCCCGCAAAGATGCGCTCGCGCAGCCCGGCGGCGACTTCGTCGTGGAGCGAGTTGTGGACGAGGCGCATGCCATAATTTTCTATAATTACACATAATTATGGCATGGGTGGAAACCCCGAGACGGGACTTCCGGCTGTTCGGCTGTCCAGCCTACTTCGCCGCGCGCACCCGCTGCCGGGGCACCGCCCGGGTCTCGGCCCAGACCCACAGCAGTACGCCGCCGAGGATCATCGGTACGCACAGCCACTGCCCCATGGTCATGTTGAACACCAGCACGCCCAGGTGGGCGTCGGGTTCGCGGAAGTACTCGGCGGCGAAGCGGAAGGCCCCGTAGCCCACGAGGAACACGGCCGATACCTGCGCCGGCTTGCGCTCCTTGCGCGCATAGACCCACAGGATGATGAACAGCAGCACCCCTTCCAGCAACACCTGGTAAGCCTGTGACGGGTGGCGCGGCAGCATCGTGCCGCTTTGCGGGAAGATCATGGCCCACGGCAGCGACGGGTCGGCCGGGCGGCCCCACAACTCGCCGTTGATGAAGTTGCCGACGCGCCCCATCGCCAACCCGGTCGGCACGCACGGCGCGATGAAGTCCATCACCTGCCAGAACGGCTTGCCGCGCGAATAGGCAAACCACACCTGCGACAGGATCACGCCCAGCATGCCGCCGTGGAAGCTCATGCCGCCCTGCCACACGTACAGCACCTGCAGCGGGTTCTGCAGGTAGAACTCGGGCTTGTAGAAGAGCACGTAGCCCAGCCGCCCGCCGATGATGACGCCAAGCACGCCCAGGAACAGCAGGTCCTCGATGTCCTTGCGGCTCCAGGCGCCCTGCCCCATGACGGAGGCGAAAGGCTCGTGCTTCAGCCTCATGTGGGCCAGCAGCATGAACAGCCCGAAGGCCGCCAGGTAGGTAAGGCCGTACCAATGGACAGCCAGCGGGCCGATCTGCAGCGCGACCGGATCGATCTTGGGAAACTCGAGGACCATGGCCCGATTATGGTCAGGTCACGAAGCGCATGAAGCGCTGCAGCACCGGCGTGTCGGCCGACCACACCAGGCTGGTCTCGCAGCCGGGCACCGAAAGCGCCTGTTTGCCGCCGAGCTGGCGGTAGGCCACGCCGGGGCGCTGGAAGCTGCGCACGCTGCCGGGAACCCACGCAATCCCGAGCCCGGCCGACACCAGGTTGACGATGGTCTGCATCTGGATCGCCTCCTGCGCCACCTGCGGCTCGCGCCCGTGCGCGTGGTACAGGCCGAAGATCGCGTCGTGCAGCGAGGCCACGATGCGCCGCGGAAAGACCACCAGCGGCTCGGCCAGCACGGCAGCCAGCGTGAGGCGCGGGGCTTGCGCCAGCGGGTGCTGCGCCGGCAGCGCCAGCACCAGCGGCTCGCGCACGACGCTGCGGCTCGCCAGCCCGGCCGGCGCGAAGCCGGGCGAATGGATGATGAAGCCGGCGTCGATGTCGCCGCGTTCCAGCGCGGCGAGCTGCACGTCGCTGGTGGCTTCCAGCAGGTCGAGCTGCACCTGCGGGTGCCGGGCCCGGAAGGCACGCACCCATTCGGGCAGCTGGGCGAAACCGACGGTCGAGACGAAAGCGATGCGCAGCCGCCCGGTTTCGCCGCCCGCCGCCGCGCGTGCATGGGCGGGCAAGGCCTGCGCACGCGCCAGCAGGTCGCGCGCCTGCGGCAGCAGCGCCTCGCCGGCCGCGGTGAGCTGCACGCTGCGCTTGGTGCGCTCGAACAGGCGCACTTCCAGCACCCGCTCCAGCTGGGCGATGCCCTGCGTCAGCGGCGGCTGCGTCATGTGCAGGCGGCGCGCGGCACGGCCGAAGTGCAGTTCCTCGGCGACCGCGACGAACTGGCGCCAGAGCCTCAGCTCGACCAGGCGTTCACTCATATGCCGCGCATATTAATCGACCGCCCTGAATGGATTGGAAAGAATCAGGCCTGCGGCGTATCCTCGCCACCCATGAACACCAGGACCATCCCCATCCATCCCCTTCGCAGCAGCAACATCACCGAGGGCAAGTCGCGGGCGCCCAACCGCTCCATGTACTACGGCATGGGGTACAAGGAAACCGACTTCGGCAAGCCGATGGTCGGCGTGGCCAACGGGCACAGCACCATCACGCCGTGCAACAGCGGCCTGCAGAAGCTGGCCGACGCGGCCGTGCAGGGCATCGAGGAAGCCGGCGGCAACCCGCAGGTTTTCGGCACCCCCACCATCAGCGACGGCATGGCGATGGGCACCGAGGGCATGAAGTACTCGCTGGTGAGCCGCGAGGTCATCGCCGACTGCATCGAGACCTGCGTGCAGGGCCAGTGGATGGACGGCGTGGTCGTCATCGGCGGCTGCGACAAGAACATGCCGGGCGGCCTGATGGGCATGCTGCGCGCCAACGTGCCGGCCATCTACGTGTACGGCGGCACCATCCTGCCGGGCAAGTGGAAGGGCGAGGACCTCAACATCGTGAGCGTGTTCGAGGCCGTGGGCCAGAACGCCGCCGGCAAGATCAGCGACCAGGACCTGAAGGACATCGAGCAGCACGCCATCCCCGGCACCGGCTCCTGCGGCGGCATGTACACCGCCAACACCATGTCGTCGGCTTTCGAGGCGCTGGGCATCTCCCTGCCCTACTCGTCGACCATGGCCAACCCGCACGACGAGAAGCAGGACTCCGCCAAGGAGTCGGCCCGGGTGCTGCTGGAGGCGATCAGGAAGGACATCAAGCCGCGCGACATCGTGACCAAGAAGGCGATCGAGAACGCGGTGGCGGTGATCATGGCCACGGGCGGCTCGACCAACGCCGTGCTGCACTTCCTGGCCATCGCGCATGCGGCGGGCGTCGAATGGACGATCGACGACTTCGAGCGCATCCGCCAGCGCACGCCGGTGCTGTGCGACCTGAAGCCCAGCGGCAAGTACCTGGCCGTCGACCTGCACCAGGCGGGCGGCATCCCGCAGGTGATGAAGGTGCTGCTGAAGGCGGGGCTGCTGCACGGCGACTGCATCACCATCACCGGCCAGACCATTGCCGAAGTGCTGGCCGACATCCCGGACGAGCCGCGCAAGGACCAGGACGTGATCCGCCCGATCACGAACCCGATGTACGAGCACGGCCACCTCGCGATCCTGAAGGGCAACCTGTCGCCGGAAGGCGCGGTCGCGAAGATCACCGGCCTGAAGAACCCCGTGATCACCGGCCCGGCGCGCGTGTACGACGACGAGCAATCGGCCCTGCAGGCGATCCTGGACGGCAAGATCGAGGCGGGCGACGTGATGGTGCTGCGCTACCTGGGCCCCAAGGGCGGGCCGGGCATGCCCGAGATGCTGGCGCCCACGGGTGCGCTGATCGGCGCCGGGCTGGGCGAAAGCGTGGGCCTCATCACCGACGGCCGCTTCTCGGGCGGCACCTGGGGCATGGTGGTGGGGCACGTGGCGCCGGAGGCAGCGGCGGGCGGCACCATTGCTTTCGTGCACGAGGGCGACTCGATCACCATCGACGCGCACCAGCTGGTGCTGCAGCTCAACGTGCCCGAAGCGGACATCGAAAAGCGCCGCGCCGCGTGGCGGGCGCCGGCACCGCGCTACACGCGCGGGGTGCAGGCGAAGTTTGCATTCAACGCGTCGAGCGCGAGCAAGGGCGCGGTGCTCGACCTTTACTGAGGCCGCGTTGCCTGCCCGGCCATTCGTAGGCCGGCGTCCTACACGGGTGCGCGCCGGTCCTTCCTAGCATGGGGGGATGGACACCACTTCCGTCTGGCGCGGCACCGCGCCGCCTACCGGGTTCTCGATGCTGTCCGGCGAAGTCGCCACCGACGTACTCATCGTCGGCGGCGGCATCACGGGCGTGACACTGGCCGCGCTGCTGGCCGAGGGCGGCCGCCAGGTCGTGTTGCTGGAGGCCGGCGAACTCGGCAGCGGCAGCACGGGCAACTCCACCGGCAACCTGTACGAGACCGTGGCCGGCGGCATGAAGGACATCGTGTCGCACTGGGGCGACGACGTGGCGCGCCGCGTGGCCGCCGAGCGGCGCAGCGCGGTCGCTTTCATCGAAGCGCGCTGCGCGCATCTGCCAGAAGCCGCATTCCGGCGCTGCCCGCACGTGATCTATTCGACCGAGCCGAGCCACAACGCCCAGGTGGAGGACGAACTCGAGGCGCTGCGCCGGGCCGGCTGTGCCGTGGAGCGCGGCCTTGCGGCGCCGCAGCCGCTGCCCGCTTCGGCCGGGGCGATGCTGGTGCTGCCCGACCAGGCGCAGTTCCAGCCGCAGGGGTATGTCGCCGCGCTGGCCCGCGTGGCCGCGGAGGCGGGCGCGCGCATCCACGAACATTCGCGCGTGGTGGAGCTGGACGCGAAGCACCGCAAGGCCGTCACCGTCTCCGGCTCGGTGACCGCGAAGGAGGTGGTGCTGGCGACGCACACGCCCAAGGGTTTCCACCTCGTGCAAGCCCAGATGCCGGTGCACCGCGAATACGGCATTGCCCTGGAGTGGGACGCCGACGGGCCGGGCCCCGGCATCTTCCACCTGCGCGGCCAGGATCGCCTGTCGGTGCGGACGATGGAAGCGGGCGGCCGCCGCTACCTGGTCTGCGTGGGCCAGGAGCACAAGGTGGGCATCCACAACGCCAAAGCCGGCCTCCTTGCGCTGGAGAACCAGGCGCACCGGCACTTCGGCGTGCGGCCGGTCGCCTTCCGGTGGTCGGCGCAGAACTACCGCGGCGCCGACGGCCTGCCCTACATCGGGCGCAACCACAGCGAGGCCTTCATCGCCACGGGCTTCGCGACCGACGGCCTCGTGTGGGGCACCGTCGCCGCGCGGCTGATCGAGCGGCAGCTGGCCGGCGAGTCGCCGGCCATCGGCGAGCTGTTGCGGCCGGGGCGCCTCACGCCGCTGAAGGGCGCGAAGAACATCCTGGAAGAAAGCGCCACCGTCGTGAAGCAGCTGGTGAAGGACTACCTGACCGAGCGGCAGGCGGAGCAACTCGCGCGGCTGGCGCCGGGCGACAGCGCGATCGTGGAGGCCGAAGGGGAGACGCTGGCCGCGTGGCGCTCACCCGAGGGCGAGCTGCATGCCGTGTCGAACACCTGCACGCACCTGGGGTGCAAGGTGCACTGGAACAGCGTGGAAGCCAGCTGGGACTGCCCGTGCCACGGCAGCCGCTTCCGGCCCGATGGCACGGTGATCGAAGGGCCCGCAGTGGCGCCCCTGGCGCGCAAGCACCTGAAGTCGCTGGGCTGACCGGCCGGCTCAGCGCTTCTTGCGGGGCAGCATCCCCATCTGCTCGCGCTGCTTGTCGATGCGCGCCTGCTTGCGCGTGTTCTCGCGCTCCATGGCCTTGCGCTTGGTGAACCCCGACCAGTCGGCCCAGCTCCACCACGCAATGGCCATGGCAAAAGGCGATAGCACGGCGTACCAGGGCCAGCTGGCCACGGGTTCGATGTAAAGAAGCCACTTCATGGCCGCAAGGGCCAGGCCGAGCACCAGGAACCACATCGTTCTTTCCTCCTCGGAAAGGGCGGTCAACCCTCTTCCGTACAATGCCGTTGAAGGACTGTAACGCAACCAAGAGGTTTGAAATGATGAAACGTGCCCTGTTGGCAGCCGCCGCTGCCCTGGTGATGGCGGGCCCCGCCCTGGCGGACCAGGCGCTGGCCACTGCCAAGAACTGCATGACCTGCCATGCCGTCGACAAGAAACTGGTGGGGCCTTCGTACAAGGAAGTCGCCACCAAGTACGCCGGCCAGAAGGACGCCGCCGACAAGCTGGCCACCAAGATCACCAAGGGTGGCTCGGGCGTGTGGGGCCCCGTGGCCATGCCCGCCAACCCGCAGGTGAGCGCGGACGAGGCCAAGAAGCTGGCGGCCTGGGTGCTGACGCTGAAGTAAAGCCCTCTCGCCATGAAAGAAGACCCGCCGAGGCGGGTCTTCTTTCATTTGGACTTGGTCAAGTCTTTTCGGCCAGCTGCTCGAGGATTGCAGGGTTTTCCAGCGTACTCGTGTCCTGCGTCACCGCCTCGCCCTTGGCCAGGCTGCGCAGCAGGCGGCGCATGATCTTGCCGCTGCGGGTCTTGGGCAGGTTGTCGCCGAAGCGGATGTCCTTGGGCTTGGCGATCGGGCCGATTTCCTTGCCGACCCAGGCGCGCAGCTCGTCGGCGATCTTCTTCGCTTCCTCACCGGTCGGGCGCGGGCGCTTCAACACGACAAAGGCGCAGATCGCCTCGCCGGTCAGGTCGTCGGGGCGGCCCACCACCGCGGCCTCGGCCACCAGGTCGGTCTTGGACACCAGCGCCGATTCGATCTCCATGGTGCCCAGGCGGTGGCCCGACACGTTGAGCACGTCGTCGATGCGGCCCGTGATGCGGAAGTAGCCGCGGTCGGCGCTGCGCACCGCGCCGTCGCCGGCCAGGTACAGCTTGCCGCCCAGTTCCTCGGGGAAGTAGCTCTTCCTGAAGCGCTCGGGGTCGCCCCAGATCGTGCGGATCATCGAGGGCCACGGGCGCTTGACCACCAGCAGGCCGCCCGCGCCGTTGGGGATGTCGTGGCCCACCTCGTCGACGATGGCGGCCATGATGCCGGGCAGCGGCAGCGTGCACGAGCCCGGCACGGTAGGCGTGGCGCCCGGCAGCGGCGTGATCATGTGGCCGCCGGTCTCGGTCTGCCAGAAGGTGTCGACGATCGGGCACTTCTCGCCGCCGATATTGCGGTGGTACCACATCCACGCTTCGGGGTTGATCGGCTCGCCGACGGTGCCCAGGATGCGCAGCGACGTGAGGTCCCAGTTCTTCGGGTGAACCTTCCCGTCGGTCTCGGCGGCCTTGATCAGCGATCGGATCGCGGTGGGCGCCGTGTAGAACACGGTGACCTTGTGCTTTTCGACCATCTGCCAGAAACGGCCCGCATGCGGGTACGTCGGGATGCCTTCGAAGATGACTTCGGTGGCGCCGGCAGCGAGCGGCCCATAGCAGACGTAGGTGTGGCCCGTCACCCAGCCGATGTCGGCCGTGCACCAGAACACGTCGGCCGGCTTGATGTCGAACGTCCAGTCCATGGTGAGCTTGGCCCACAGCAGGTAGCCGCCGGTGGAATGCTGTACGCCCTTGGGCTTGCCGGTGGAGCCCGACGTGTACAGGATGAAGAGCGGATGCTCGGCGCCCACGGGCACCGGGATGCACTCGACCGGCTGGCCCTTCAGCGCTTCGTCGAAGGTCTGGTCGCGGCCGGCCACCATGTTGCAGGCGGTGGGCGTGCGCTGGTACACCAGCACGGACCTGATCGACTCGCAGCCGCCCAGCGCGATGCCCTCGTCGACGATAGCCTTCAGGCCCATCTCCTTGCCGCCGCGCATCTGGTAGTTGGCGGTGATCACGGCCACGGCACCGGCGTCGATGATGCGTTCCTGCAGGGACTTGGCCGAGAAGCCGCCGAACACCACGCTGTGCGTCGCGCCGATGCGCGCGCAGGCCTGCATGGCCACCACGCCCTCGATGCTCATGGGCATGTAGACGATAACGCGGTCGCCCTTGTGGATGCCATGCGCCTTCAGCGCATTGGCGAACTGGCTCACGCGCGCCAGCAGGTCCTTGTACGTGATGGTGGTGACGGCGCCGTCGTCGGCTTCGAAGATGATCGCCGTCTTGTTCTCCACCGGCGTGCCGATGTGCTTGTCGAGGCAGTTGGCGCTGGCGTTGAGCTCGCCGTCGTCGAACCACTTGTAGAACGGCGCGTTGGACTCGTCGAGCGTCTTCGTGAACGGCTTGGTCCACACCACGTTGTCGCGCGCGAGGCGGGCCCAGAAACCTTCGAAGTCGGTCTCGGCTTCCTTGCACATCGCTTCATAGGCGGCCATGCCCGAGATGCGCGCGGTCTTCACGGCTTCGGGCGACGGGGGGAAGACCCGGTTTTCGACCAGGACGGATTCGATGGCGCTCATGCAATGTCTCCGCAGGAAAGGAATTGGGCGCAACTGTCAGCGACGGCACTTACATACCACTGACTGGGGCAGCCCGCAAAAGGCCCCATTTAACCGTGCCACATGGGGCATCTACAATCCCCGCGATCCCCTAGCAAACCCGGTTCCCCCATGAACGAACAACCCGGCCTCGGCAAGGTCTCGCCGCTGCGCCCGCTGCCCAACCTGATCTTCGCCAGCCGCTGGCTGCAGCTTCCGTTGTACCTGGGCCTCATCGCAGCGCAGGCGGTGTACGTGGTGCACTTCCTCATCGAGTTGTGGCACCTGGTGGAAGCGGCCGCCGGCAGCCAGGCGGCGCTGGCGCAGCTGATCTCGAGCATCGGCTACAAGGCCAACACGCAGGTCACGGCGCTCAACGAGACCATCATCATGCTGGTGGTGCTGGCGCTGATCGACGTGGTGATGATCTCCAACCTGCTCATCATGGTGATCGTGGGCGGCTTCGAGACTTTCGTAAGCCGCATGGGCCTGCAGGGCCACCCCGACCAGCCCGAGTGGCTGAGCCACGTGAACGCGTCGGTGCTGAAGGTGAAGCTGGCCACCGCCATCATCGGCATTTCGTCGATCCACCTGCTCAAGACTTTCATCAACGCGGACAACTATTCCGACCGCGTGCTGATCGCGCAGACCGTGATCCACATCACCTTCCTGCTGTCGGCCATGGCCATCGCCTACACCGACAAGCTGATGGCACCGCCCGCCAGCGTCAAGCACTGAAACTGTCGACAGTTGCTGGGCTTTGGTCGACAGGCCGGTTATCATCGCCGACATGTCGACCCCCCTCGCCGAACAGCTCAAGCAGCTGATCTATGCGGGTGAATTCAAGGCTGGCGACCGGCTGAACGAAGCGGCGCTGGCCCTGCGCATGGGCACCAGCCGCGGCCCCATCCGCGAGGCGATCCGGCACCTGGCCGGCACCGGCCTCGTCACCCCCGTCATGAACCGCGGCGTGTTCGTGCGCCAGGTGTCGATCCGGGAGATGCTGGAGATCTACGACCTGCGCGCGCTTGTGTTCGGCTTCGCGGCCGAGCGCGCCGCCGACAATGTGGCTGACGAGCATCGCCGCCGCTTCGAGGAACTGCTGGACGGCATGGACGCGGCCTGCCAGGCCGAGGACAGCGGCGAGTACTACCGGCTGAACGTGGCGTTCCACGATTTGATCCTCACTTTGGCCAACAGCCTGCGCGCGCACCAGCTGTACGACAGCTACGTGAAGGAGCTGCACCTGTACCGCCGGCAGAACTTCAACGTGCCCGGCAACATGCGCCGCTCGAACGTGGAACATCGCAGGATCTACGAGGCGATCGGCAAGGGCAATGGCGCGAAGGCGCGTCAGTATGCCGAGGAGCATGTCCAGGCGGGGCGGCAGCGGCTGCTCGCTGGGTCGTAGTCTCCGGCTGGGACTTGAACGCAGAAGACGCAGAAGTACGCAGAAACCGCAGAAGAATTCAAAAGAATTTTGGAATTTCTTCTGCGTCTTCTGCGCAATTTCTGCGTCTTCTGCGTTCAAGGCCCAACCGGAGAGAGAAGTGCTCGACCAGACGAAGCCAGGCGTGCCGCGATGCGAACCGCCTGCTCCAGCGCCGACGGATCCGCCTTGCCCTGCCCCACGATATCGAACGCCGTGCCGTGCGCGGGCGTCGTGTAGACGGCCTTTAGCCCCGCCGTCACCGTCACGCCCTTGTTGAACCCCAGCAGCTTGGTCGCGATCTGCCCCTGGTCGTGGTACATCATCACCACGCCGTCGAACTCGCCCTTCATCGCCTTCAGGAAGATCACGTCCGAAGACACCGGCCCGCTGCAGCCTATGCCCTGCTCGCGCAACGCATCGACGGTGGGGCGGATGATGCGGATTTCCTCGTCGCCGAACAGGCCGTTCTCGCCGCAATGCGGGTTGAGCGCGGCCACGCCGATGCGCGGCTGCCCGATGCCGTTGGCGCGCAGGGTCGCGTGGGCGAGGCGCACCGCCGATTCGATACGTTGCGGAGTGACCATGTCCAGCGCCTTGCGCAACGACACGTGGGACGTGACGCGGAAGGTCGAGAACTGCGGGATCACGTTCATCTCGCCGAAGAAGCCTTCGTGCTGCGTGAACGCCGCGAACATCTGGTGCTCGTCGGGATACTTCCAGCCGCCGCGGTGCAGGGCCGCCTTGTTCAGCGGCGCGAAGCAGATGGCGTCGATCTCGCCCGCCAGCGCCATGCGGGTCATGTGCTGCAGCGTTTCGCCGGTGGGGCGGCCCGACTCGGGCGAGATGTCGCCGCGTGGGATGGCGCCGGGGTCGATGTTCCCAAGGTCCATGAATTCGACGCGCGGGCGCTCGACCCCTGCGTCGCGGCACCCGAGGTCGAGCACGCGCGAGTCGCCGACCACGACGATGCGCGCGACGTCATCCAGCCGGCCGCTGGCCAGCAACTTCGCGCAGATTTCGGGGCCTATGCCCGTCATGTCGCCCATCATCAGCCCGATGCGCGGCAAAGTGGGATTCCGTAGGCTGGGGTGAAACCCCGGCGGCTCGTCCGCGCTCATGTCGCCAGCAATTTCATCAGCGCCGACAAGTCCGGCAGCGCCTCAAACTCGCGCACCATCTGCACCACCGCTTCGGCCTGCTTCGCCGGGAACCTCGCGAACTCGGCGTTCTCGCGGAACTTGCCGGCCACCTCGTCGTAGCTCATGGGCATGGCGGGGCTGCCCTTGCCGAAGTCGGCCCGTCCCTTCAGCTTGCGGCCATCGGCCAGTTCGACGTCGATGATGGTCGTCATCAGGTGGTAGCCCGCTGCTTCCGCTTCGTCGTCCACCACGAAGTCGACCCTGGCGACCATCTCCTGCACGTCGGGGCGCAGCACCACTTCGTCGGTGAACTCGTTGAGCCCCGCGCGGCCCTCGATCAGCAGGATGGCCATGCAGAACTCCATGGAGAACTTCGCCTGCAGCTCGTTGGCAGGCTTGTGGTGGATGAGCGCATTGGGCATGTTGTGGTTGGTGCCCACGCGCACGCGCACCACGTCCTGCGCGCGGATTCCGTGCTCGCGGATCAGGCGAGCCATCTCCGTCATGCCCGGGTGCGTGAGCGAGCCGGAGGGGTGCGGCTTGATCGAGATGCCCGGTTCCACGAAGGTCCACGGCGCGCCCAGCTTGCCCGCGATCGCGTTGGCGTCGTAGCCGCCGCCCGCCGCGCTGAAGAAGCCGCGCGGCGCCTCGAGGATCCTGTCGGTGGCGGTCCAGCCGTACGAGGCGAACTGCGCCGCTGCAACGCCGCTTTCCGACGAACGCCCGGCATGGAAGGGCTTGGTCATCGTGCCGAAGTTCTCGCGCAGCCCGGCCGACTGGCTGCCCGCGATCGACAGGGCGCGCAGCGTCGCCTCTCGGTCCAGGCCCATCAGGCGCGAGGCAGCGGCCGCCGCGGCAAAGGTACCGCAGGTGGCGGTCGAATGGAAGCCCGTCTGGTAATGCCGCGGGTTGATCGCCTCGGAAATCTTGCACTCGACTTCGACGCCCAGGTGGTAGGCCAGCATCACGTCGGCGCCGCTCGCGCCCAGGGCTTCGCCCATGGCCAGCGCCGCCGGCAGCGCCGGCGCCGTCGGGTGCGTGAGCAGGCCGTACACGCGGTCCTTCGCCACCGCGAGCTGCGTGTCGTCGTAGTCGTCGGCGTGGATGCCCACGCCATTGGCAAAGGCCGCGAAGCGCGGCGCGAGCTTCATCGGCGAGCCGATCACCGTGGCCGGGCCGGCGCCCAGGTTCAGGTCGGCCAGGTGCCGCCGCACCAGCTCACCGCTGCGCGCCACGCTACCCGACAGCGCGAGCCCCAGCCCGTCGAGGATGTGCTTCTTGCCGAGCGTGACCACGTCGCCGGGCAAGTCGGCGATTTGCGTCCCGCAGATGAAATCGGCCACGTAGCCGCTCAGGTGTTCCGTCATGCCTTGTTTCTCCAGTGTTGTCGGGTCCGTCAATGCGCCAGCGCGCGGCAGCGCTCGGGCGGGAAGTGCAGCCACACCTGCTCGCCCGTGGCGAAAGCCTGCTCCGAGGGGCTCACGCAGTGCACGCTCTCGCCTTCGCCTATGGTCACCAGGTAGTCGCGGTGCGAGCCCAGGTAGATCTGGCGCGTGACCGTGCCACGCACCCAGTTCTGCCGGCCGCCCTGCGGCTCGGTGTTGCCCAGGCGGATGTCGTGGTGGCGCACCGACACGGCCGTGTCGCCCTGCGCGTTGAACTCGCCGGAGCCGCAGCGCAGCACCAGGCCGTTGGTGCAGGCCACGGTCTCCTGGCCGTCCCAGCGGCCCTTGAACACGTTGGTGCCGCCTATGAAACGCGCGACGAACTCGGTCTTCGGCCGCTGGTAGATGTCTTCCGGCGTGCCGGCCTGCTCGATCAGGCCCTGGTTCATCACCACGATCAGGTCGGCCGTGGTCATGGCCTCGGCCTGGTCGTGCGTGACGTACACGGTGGTGTAGCGGTACTTGTCGTGCAGGCGGCGGATCTCGAAGCGCATCTCCTCGCGCAGGTTGGCGTCCAGGTTGGACAGCGGCTCGTCGAGCAGCAGCGTCTCGGGCTCGACCACGAGCGCGCGCGCCAGCGACACGCGCTGCTGCTGGCCGCCCGACAGTTCGCCGGGGTAGCGCTGCGCGAGCTGGGCGAGCCGGGTGACGGCGAGGATGGTGTCGGCGCGCTTCTGCACTTCTTCCTTCGCCAGCCCGCGCAGCTTCAGGCCGTACGACACGTTCTCGTACACCGTCATGTGCGGCCACAGCGCGTAGCTCTGGAAGATCATCGACATGTTGCGCCGCTCGGGCGCCACCGTGTCGCCCGGCGAGGAGATTCGCCTTCCCC
This sequence comes from Burkholderiales bacterium, assembly GCA_016213325.1. GTDB lineage: Bacteria > Pseudomonadota > Gammaproteobacteria > Burkholderiales > Burkholderiaceae_C > Ramlibacter. Next base: position 302,952 of record JACRAY010000014.1, read on the forward strand.
CGACGCGTATCTCGCCGCCGTCGGGCTCGACGAAGCCGGCGATGAGGCGCAGAGTCGTCGTCTTGCCGCATCCCGATGGCCCCAGCAGGCACACGAGCTGGCCCTTTTCCACGGCGAGCGACACGTTGTCGACGACTGCCGCGCCGGCGTAGCGTTTGGTGAGGCTGTTCAGTTCGAGGAAGGACATGGGACAGGACATCCGGACGCAAAGGACGCAAAGGTTGCGCAAAGGACGCCAAAGAATCCAAGAAGGAATGAATTCACTTGGCTGTCCCTTTTGCGTCCTTTGCGAATCTTTGCGTCCTTTGCGTCCGGCAGTTGGTATTCATGCAATGCGAGGCAACGTCGGCCCCCCCATCAAAGGCAACCGGTTGGCAATGAAGACGACGGTGAAAGAGATCGCCAGCAGCAGCATCCCCAGCACCGAAATCGCACCAAGGTCCCCGCTCTCGTTCAGGTCGTAGATGATCACGGACACCAGCTTGGTGTTGGCGGTCGTCAGCAGGATCGTGGCCGACAGCTCGCGGATCGTGCCGATGAAAACGAAGCACCAGGTGGCGATGACGCTGGTGCGCAACAGCGGCGCCGTGATGAGGCGCAGCGTCTTCAGGCGGCTCGCGCCGAGGATGCGGCTCGCCTCCTCCAGCTCGGGGTGGATGCCGTGGAACGCGGCCGACATCTGCTGGTAGCCCGCCGGCATCTCGATGGTGAGGAAGGCAATGAGCAGGATCCACAGCGTGCCGTACAGCATGAGCTGCGGATGCGAGTAGGTGAGGAACAAGCCCACCCCCAGCACGATGCCGGGAATGGACACCGGCGCCGTCGCCAGCAGGCCGAGCGCCGGCGCGCCGCGCACCGGCGAGCGCGACACCATGTACGCCACCACCAGCGCCATGGCGGTGCCTATCGTCGCGGTCATCATGCCGAGGATGAACGTGTTCCACAAGGCGAGCCGGGTCGCCGAGAACTCGAAGAACACGAAGTTGAAGTGGTGCAGCGTCAGCGTGGACCAGGTCAGCGGGTCCGAGACGTTCTTGGTCAGCGATGTCTTCAGCAGCGCCAGGTACGGCAGGATCACCGTGAGCGACAGCACCAGCACGGCGAACGCGATGGCCAGCGCCTTCCACGGCCCCAGCCTGGTCACGCGCGGCTCGCCGCTCTTGCCGCCCAGCACGGTGTAGCCCTTGCGCCCCAGGATCCAGCTCTTGCCCTGCAGCAGCAGCACGGTCACCAGCAAGAGCGGCAGGGAAGCAGCCGCGGCAAGGCCCGGCTTGGGCGGGAACTGGAACAGGCTCCAGATCTTGGTGGTGATCACGTGAAAGCCGGCCGGCAACGCCAGGATGGCGGGCGAGCCGAACATGGTCAGCGCCTGCAGCACCGCGATGATGGAGCCGGCCAGCATGGCCGGCAGCACCAGCGGGATGGTGATGCGGCGCAAGGTCGTCCACATCCGCGCACCGAGGATGGATGACGCGTCTTCCTGGTCGGACGGAACGCGGTCGAGGCCGTTGGCCACCAGCGTGAACACATACGGGAAGGTGTAGCACGCGATCGCGAATACCAGCCCGGTGAAAGTGTAGATGTTGACCAGCGAGTCATAAGGCTGCGCGCCGGTGAGCCAGCGGAACAGCACATTGATGAGGCCGCTGTTGGGCGCCGCGAGGATTTCCCACGCGATCGCGCCCAGGAAAGGCGGCGTGACGAAGGAAGCAGTGACCAGCGCGCGTACGATGCGCCGCCCCGGCAGGTCGGTGCGCGACACCAGCCAGGCGAGCGGCGTAGCGACCACGCACGAGGCCACGCCGACCGCCAGCGCCATGCCGATGGCGATGACGAAGGGCTTGCGCAGCGTGGCGTCCTTCACCAGCGCCACGAAGTTCTGCAGGCCGAGCGTCCCGGTCTTGGTGTCGAGCAGGCTGTAGTAACCCAGCCAGCCGAGCGGCAGCACCACCAGGACGGCCAGCGCCGCGGCCAGCAGCCAGAAGGCGGGCCGCAGCAGGTCGATGCGGAACGGGGGCTTGGGGACGACCGTGACTTCCTGTCCGATGGCGGCGGTCATCTCGTGCGCCCTGCCCGCCTCAGGTGCCGAAATACTCTTCGTACTTCTTCTTGATCGCCTCGGCGTCCAGCACCGCCGGGTCGGAATGCAGCAGCTTGATCTGCGACAACGGCGTGCGGCCGGCCTTGTCCTTCACCTCGGGGTGGAACGAGCGCAGGCCGCCCACGTCGCTGTTGGCCTGCTGCGCTTCGCGCGTGAACATGTAGTGGTAGAAGAGGCGCGCGGCGTTCGGGTTGGGCGCGTTCTTCAGCAGTGCGGCGTTGCCCACCACCATCGGCGTGCCTTCCGTGGCGTACACCGGCTCGATCGGCACGCCCGACTCCTTGAGCAGGAACACGTTGTATTCGTTGCCGTCGGCCATGACGGGCCGCTCGCCCTGCGCCAGCTTCTTGGGCGGCTCGGTGGACGATTGCACCTGCATCACCTTCTGCTTGCCCAGCTTCTCGAAGTACGGCCAGCCCAGCGCCTGGCTCAGCACCTGCGTGCCGGTCATGATGGTGCCGCTGTAGCCCGGGTGCGCCTTCACCATCTTGCCGTTCCACTTGGGGTCCAGCAGGTCGGCGTGGCTCTTCGGCGCCTGCTCCTTGGGCACGAGCTTGGTGTTGTAGGCGATCACCGAGAGGTGCGCGCGGTACACCGCGAAGTAGCCGTCCGCGTCCTTGCCTTCCTTCGGCCACAACTTGCCCACGTCGGCCGGCACGGCTTGCTGCAGCCAGCCCTGCTTCTTGAAGTAGACGAAGTGCACCGCGTCCGAGGTCTCGATCACGTCGGCCGCGTGGATGCGGCTGCCGTATTCCTGGTTGATGCGCTGGAACAGGCGCTCGGCCCCCGAGCGCTCCACCTGCACCTTGATGCCGGGGTACTTGGCCTCGAAGGCCTTGGCGAGTTTTTCCGCCACCGCGACGTCGGTGGCGGTGTACCAGACCACCTTGCCCTCCTTCTGCGCCGCGGCAATGAGCGCGGGCGTGGCGTCGTAGGGGGCGGGTGCTTGCGCGGAGGACGTGACGGGCGCCGAAACGGCGGCGAACACCAGCGCCGCGAGGAAGGCTCTTGCGGACATCTCTTGTCTCCTGTCTTGTGAGGCTACTGCGAGCTCATTATTCGAAGGAGGATCTCGAAGTGTCAACAGTTGAAGCCCCAACGTAGACAAAATTTAAGTTCACACCATCCGGTCGGGCTGCACCCACTGGTCGAACTGCTCGGCCGTCACGTGCCCCGATGCAATGGCCGCTTCGCGCAGGCTCGTGCCTTCCTTGTGCGCCTTCTTGGCGATCTGCGCCGCCTTGTCGTAGCCGATGTGCGGATTGAGCGCGGTCACCAGCATCAGCGAGCGGTCCACCAGCTCGGCGATGCGCGCGCGGTTCGGCTCGATGCCCACCGCGCAATGGTCGTTGAAGCTCGCCATGCCGTCGGCCAGCAGGCGCGCGCTCTGCTGGAAGTTGTGCGCGATCATGGGGCGGAACACATTCAGCTCGAAGTTGCCCGAGGCACCGCCGAAGTTGATGGCGACATCGTTGCCGAACACCTGGCAGCACAGCATCGTCAGCGCTTCGCTCTGCGTGGGGTTCACCTTGCCGGGCATGATCGAGGAGCCGGGCTCGTTTTCGGGAATCGATAGCTCGCCGATGCCGCTGCGCGGCCCGCTCGCGAGCCAGCGCACGTCGTTGGCGATTTTCATCAGCGACGCGGCGAGCGTCTTGAAAGCGCCATGCGCGTGCACCAGCGCGTCGGCAGCGGCCATCACTTCGAACTTGTTGTTGGCTGTCACCAGCGGAAGCCCGGTCAGCCGCGCAAGTTCAGTGGCGACTTGTTCCGCGTAGCCCTTGGGCGCGTTGAGCCCCGTGCCTACCGCCGTCCCTCCCAGCGCCAGCTCGCACAGGTGCGGCAGCGCCGCGTGCAGGTGGCGGTCGCACTGCTCCAGTTGCGCGACGTAACCCGAGAACTCCTGCCCCAGCGTGAGCGGCGTCGCATCCTGCAGGTGCGTGCGGCCGATCTTCACGATATCCCTGAAGTCGTGCGACTTGGCAGCCAGCGTCTCGCGCAGCTTCGCGAGCGAAGGCAGCACGCGATTGCGGATCGCCTCCACCGCAGCAATGTGCATCGCCGTCGGGTACACGTCGTTGGACGACTGGCTCTTGTTGACGTCGTCGTTCGGGTGGATGAGCCGCCCTTCCCCGCGCCGCCCGCCGATCAGTTCGCTGGCGCGGTTGGCGAGTACCTCGTTGACATTCATGTTGGTCTGCGTGCCCGAGCCGGTTTGCCACACGACGAGGGGAAATTCGTCGTCGTGCTGGCCGGCCAGCACTTCGTCGGCCGCGGCGATGATGGCGGCGGCCTTCTTCTGGTCGAGCAGGCCAAGGAGGTGGTTGACCACCGCCGAGGACCGCTTCACCTGGACCAGTGCCCGGATGATCTCCTTGGGCTGGCGTTCGCCCGATATGTCGAAATTGCCCAGAGAGCGTTGGGTCTGCGCGCCCCACAGGCGGTCAGCGGGGACCTGGATGGGGCCGAAGGTGTCGTGTTCGATGCGGGTGGCCATGGCGCCATCATCGTGCATCCCGGCCCCGGTGGCATGCGCGACAGCGAACTTGACTCCCATCAACATGGCGCCAGTCGGCACGGGCGTATCTTGGATTCGGCGTTCTTGCCGACATCGAGTCTTCACCATGAAAAACCAGCTCTTCACTGCAGCCGCGGTTGCCGCCCTTGCCCTGTGCATGCCCGCGCTCGCCACCGCCAAGTCGAGGTCGCCGGCCGACCTTGCCGCGGCCAAGCAATGCATGCAGTGCCACAAGGCAACGGAAGAGTTCGCCGGACCTTCCTTCCGCAAGATCGCTGCCTCCTGGAACGGCCAGCGCGATGCCGTGCCGAAGATGTCCGCGGTGATCCGGCGCGGAAGCGACGCGACGGGCGGCCCTCACTGGGGCCAGGCCAAGATGCCGGACACCACCGAGCGGCCCGCCATCAGCCGTGATGAGTCGCGAAGGCTGGCTCGTTGGGTGCTGCAGCAATGAGCTCTTTGCCGTGGCCGAGCGCGGCAGCCGGCCTCCATCGTGCATAGTCATGCCGATGCCGGCATACCCCGACCTGTCGCAGACTGCCCTTGACCAGTTGCTTCGTCCCGAGGGCAATGGCCGCTGGAACGCGTTCTACGACGACCGCTCGCGGCCGTGCCCCTTCTTTGGAGCCGGCCCCGACGAAAACCTGGTCGAGTGGGTGACCGGTGGCCTTGTTCCGCACGGGCGCACGCTCGACCTCGGATGTGGGCACGGGCGCAACTCGATCTTCCTGGCGCGACAAGGGTTCGAAGTGGAGGGCGTCGACTTCTCGGAGTCAGGCCTCGCCTGGGCGGCCGAAGCGGCACAGCGAGCGGGCGTCTCCATCGGCCTGGTCTGCGCTTCCGTGTTTGAAGCCGAGCTCAAGCCAGCAGCCTGCGACTTCATCTACGACTCGGGCCTCTTCCATCACATCGCACCGCACCGCAGGCAGCAGTACGTCGGGCTGGTCGCGCGGTGCCTGAAGCCCGGCGGCAAATTCGGGTTGACCTGTTTCACTCCGGACGGTGGCAGCGGCTACTCCGACGCCGAGGTCTACGAGCGCGGTTCGCTGGGTGGCGGGCTCGGCTACACCGAGCAGCAGCTGCGAGAGCACTGGTCGGGCGCTGGGTTGCAGGTCGAAATCGTCCGGACGATGAAGGAGGTGGAGCCTGGCGCCCCGGTCTTCGGCAAGGGCTTCCTCTGGGCGCTGCTGGCATCCAGGCGATAGCTTCGCTTCACCTCGTGAAGACCGAAGCACAAGCAAGGCGCCGGAATCCAAACGTACTGTGTGTGGACCAGGCGGACGCGACGGCCACCGCCACGTCGATTGCACTCAATGCCCTGCATTGAAGCGGGCAAGGAGGTCCTCGGCATCGAGTGGGATAATTGAGCCGGATGTCCCCTACCGCCTGCAACACCATGACGACGACCATCAAAGCCGACGACCTCATCGAGTCGATCTCCGCCGCCCTCCAGTACATCAGCTACTACCACACCCCGGACTTCATCCAGCACATGGTGCGCGCCTACGAGCGCGAGCAGGCCCCCGCTGCCAAGGACGCCATCGCGCAGATCCTCACCAACAGCAAGATGAGCGCCACCGGCCACCGGCCGATCTGCCAGGACACCGGCATCGTCAACGTGTTCCTGAAGGTGGGCATGGACGTGCGCTTCGAGGGCTTCAGCGGCGGGCTGGAAGACGCCATCAACGAAGGCGTGCGCCGCGGCTACAACCATCCGGACAACACGTTGCGCGCATCGATCGTGGCCGACCCGCAGTTCGACCGCAAGAACACGCAGGACAACACGCCCGCCGTCATCCACACGCAGATCGTGCCGGGCGACAAGCTCGAGATCACCGTTGCAGCCAAGGGCGGCGGCAGCGAGAACAAGAGCAAGATGGTCATGTTGAATCCCAGCGACTCCATCGTCGACTGGGTGCTGAAGACGGTGCCGACGATGGGTGCCGGATGGTGCCCGCCCGGCATGCTGGGCATCGGCATCGGCGGCACGGCGGAGAAAGCCGTGCTGCTGGCCAAGGAGTCGCTGATGGAAGACCTCGACATGTACGAGTTGCAGGCCAAGGCGGCCGGCGGCGCGAAGCTGTCGAAGGTGGAAGAGATGCGTCTGGAGCTGTTCGAGAAGGTCAACGCGCTGGGCATAGGCGCGCAGGGCCTGGGCGGTCTCACCACCGTGCTCGACATCAAGATCAAGATGTACCCCACGCACGCGGCCGGCAAGCCGGTGGCGATGATCCCCAACTGCGCGGCCACGCGCCATGCGCACTTCGTGATGGACGGCTCGGGCCCCGTGTACCTGGACCCGCCGTCGCTGGACATCTGGCCCAGGCTCGACTGGATGCCCGACACGCAGAAGAGCCGCCGCGTCAACCTGGACACGCTGACGAAGGAAGAGATCGCCACCTGGAAGTCGGGCGAGACGCTGCTGCTCAACGGCAAGATGCTGACCGGCCGCGACGCCGCGCACAAGCGCATCCAGGACATGCTGGCCAAGGGCGAGCCGCTGCCGGTGGACTTCACCAACCGCGTCATCTACTACGTGGGCCCGGTCGACCCGGTGCGCGATGAAGCCGTGGGCCCCGCCGGCCCCACCACGTCGACCCGCATGGACAAGTTCACCGAGATGATGCTGGCCAGGACGGGCCTCATCGGCATGATCGGCAAGTCCGAGCGCGGCCCCGAGGCGATCGAGGCGATCCGCAAGCACAAGGCGGTGTACCTGATGGCGGTGGGTGGCGCGGCTTACCTGGTGTCGAAGGCGATCAGGAAGTCCGAGGTGCTGGGCTTCGCCGACCTGGGCATGGAAGCGATCTACGAGTTCGACGTGGTCGACATGCCGGTGACCGTCGCCGTCGACGCCACCGGCACCAGCGTGCACAACACCGGCCCCGCCGAGTGGAGCAAGCGCATCGCCACCGGCGAGTTCAAGAACATCCCGGTCGCCGCTGCCTGATGGTGCAGGCGGCCGGCGCCCCTATCGGTGTGTTCGATAGCGGCATCGGCGGCCTGAGCGTGCTCAGGGCGCTGGCGGCCGAGTTGCCGCGCGAGGACTTCGTCTACTTCGCCGACACGGGCCATGCGCCTTACGGCGAGCGGGGCGACCCTTACGTGGTGGAACGTTCACACGCGATCCTCGACGCGCTGGTGCGCGAGCACGGCATCAAGGCGCTGGTGGTCGCGTGCAACACGGCGACAGCGGCAGCCATCCACCTGCTGCGCGAGGCTTACCCGGACTTGCCCCTCGTCGGCGTAGAGCCGGCGTTGAAACCCGCGGCGGTGCTCACCTGCACGGGGAGGGTCGCGGTCTTCGCCACCCGCGGCACTTTGTCGAGCACCAAGTTCGCGACGCTTCACGCCTCGCTGAAAGGCCAGGCCGACTTCGTGCTGCAAGCTTGCGATGGCTTGGCCACTGCGATCGAGCGTTGCGACGACGCGCAGGTGCGGTCGCTCTGCGACACCTATGTCCGGGCAGCGGGCGACTTCGGGACAGGCCCGGGCCAAATCGACACGCTGGTGCTCGGTTGCACGCATTACCCTTTCGCCCAGGAAGAGATCCGGGCGCACGCCGGAGCCGGGGTGCGGCTGGTCGAGACGGGCGAACCGGTTGCGCGCCAGGCGCGCCGCCTGCTGGAAGCCGCAGGCTTGCTGAAGCCGCCGCCCGCCAAGGGCAAGATCACCCTTCTCACGACGGGTTCGCAAGCGCAGCTGGCATCCGCCGCGCAGCGCTGGCTGCCCTAGGGCACTGGCTGGAGCGTCACCGGCCCCACGAGCACGCGGCCCTGCGTATCGACCACGGTCACGGTCACGGCACTCGTGGTGTCGCTGAAAACCAGCTGCAGCGTCGCCATCTCCACCTGCCCCAGCGCCGGCGTCTGGTGGATGCCGCCTACCAGCAGGCTGCCGCTGGTGCCCTGCGGCCATTCACCGTCGAAAGAGAAGGTGCTGCACGGCGTCACCACTTCGATGCGGTTGTCGTACAGCTTCAGGTCGACGCGGGCGCTGGCAGCGACGCACCCGGTTGCCCCGACGTCGACGACGGGCCCGCCGCTGCTGGTGCTATTGCCGGTCGTCTGTGCAAAGACCACCGTGGCGCCGAATCCCGAGTAACTGTGCGTCGGCCCGGTGCCGGTCCCGCCGCTGCCCGGCGCGCAGCCGCCAAGCAGCACCGAAGCCGCCAGGAACCAGCCGCACAGGCGCTCAGAGAGGGTCTTGGTTGTCATTGCAGCCATGGAAGTAGGCGCCGAACCGCACGCGATACGCGCGCTCTTCGGCCGTGGCGTGGGCCTGGTCGTGGTCGTAGCGGGCCTGCACCTCGCGCATCACCGTGGCGAAGGCATCGCGCCATGCTTTCGCAGACACCGCATGCAGGTGGTGCGCAGACTCGGCCGTGAGGCCGTCGGAGAAGATCGCCTGCTCGAGGAAGTTGCGTTCGCCGTCCAGGTTGGCGGCGGCCGCCGCTGCGTGGTCGTGCAGGTTGTCGCCGAACAGCTGCGACATCTCGGGGAAGCCCTGGCGCGGCACGAAGCCCGGCGCCAGCAAGGCCACGCCCTCCGGCCGGTCTCCGGCCATGCCGAGCCGCACCAGTTCGTCGAGCACGGCGCGCGGGCGCACGTCGCTGCTGATGCGCGCCACGAGCGCGTCGAAGCCGTGCGCGGCGCCCCGCAGCAGCGCCCGGGGGCGGCCCGCTTCGTCGAGGTACTGCGGGTCGGTGAGCCAGCGGCTCACCACCTGGCTGGCCATGCTCATCGGTTCTTCCGTCGCTATGCGCCCGGCATCCAGCTGCGCCAGGTTGCGCACGTCGCGGCGGTGCACGCCAGACAGCAGGCTGATGGCGCTGTCGGTCTGCTTCTTGCCTGCCGCCCGCAGCTCCTGAACCGCCGCGTCCAGGAACACCTGCTTCAACGCCGCGGCGAAGGCCGGGTAGGCCACGCCGTGGCGCAGCAGCAGCCGGGCGAGCGGCTGGCACGCGCGCAGGACGGCTGCCAGGACGATGGCGGAGCGGGTGGCCATTTCAGGGGATTGCATCTTCCGCGATTGTGTGGGATATTATCCCACACTAACGGGAAAGGGAAGGCTCCATGAACACGACCACCCGCCGCACGCTGGCGGCCCTCTTCGCAGCCGCCTGCGCGGCGACGCTCGTTTCCTGCGGCGGTGGGGGCGGCGGAAGCGCTGCGCCCGCCCCGGCGCCCGTGGCGCAGGGCCTGCTGCGGCAGGCGCAGCCCGGCGACCTGGCCGCGTACTTTCGCGAGCGCATCGCCCGGCGCAGCGAGAACGGCATGAACGGCACGATGTATCCCACCCTCATCGGCGACACCGCGATGCTGGTGACCGCGCAAGCCTTCTCCGGCACGCAGCTGCAGGAAGCGGGCGTGGATGAAGACGACCTGATCAAGTCGGACGGCGAGACCGTCTACACCATCCACCCGGCCTCGTGGGGAACGTCCGGGGCCACCCACCGCCTGCGCACCTCGCGCATCCAGCCCGACGGCAGCCTGTCGCAAGTGGCGCTGCAGCCGCTGGACAACGCCTACTGGCCCAAGGGCATGTACCTCGCCAGCGGAGCCGCGCGCCTCGCCGTGGTCGGCGAGAAGTCGTGGTACGGCGATCTGCTGGCGACCACCGCCGCGCTCACGATCTTTCCCGTGTACTCCGAAAAGCTCGCCATCGATGTCTTCGACACTGCGGGGCCGCAGCCCGCTGCCAGCGGCCGCATCGAGATCGACGGCCGCGTGCTCGCCACGCGCATGATCGGCAGCACGCTCTATGTCGCGAGCACCTGGACGCCGGACCTGTCGATTTACGCCGTGCCGGCGGGAACGCCGAAGGCGCAGGTGGATGCGACGCTGAAGGACCTGTCGGCCTCGCAGCTGCTGCCGACCGTGCGCGTGAACGGCGGCGCGGCGCAGCCGCTCGCGGCCGAATCGCAATGCCTGCTGCAACCCGACAACGCGTCGCTGGATCTGCAGCTCACGACCATCACCGCCATCGACCTGGCCTCGCCCACGCTGGAGCGCAAGACCCGCTGCATCGTGGGCGACGGCACCACGCTCTACATGTCGCCGACCAGCGTGTACCTCGCCACGTCACGCACCGTGTGGTTCGCGTCGGTCATGGCCGACTCGATCCTGCCGCAGGAGGTGACGACCGACATCCACAAGTTCGCCCTGCAGGGGCTGGACGTCGACTACCGCGGCTCCGGCGAAATCGCGGGCCACCTGGGGTGGGACACCGAGAAGATGCCTTACCGCATGAGCGAACACGACGGCGACCTGCGCGTGGTCGGCTTCACCGGCTCCACCGGCTGGGGCTTCGCGACCCAGGTGGCGGGCACCACCGCGCAGCCGCAGCAGCAGCCCTCGCCCGCCACGCTCACGATCCTGCGGGAGGACGCGGCGCAGCAGAAGCTCGTCAAGGTGGCGAGCCTGCCCAACGCGCAGCGGCCGGCTCCCCTCGGCCGTGAGGGCGAACAGGTCTACGCGGTGCACTTCGCCGGTCCGCGTGCTTACGTCGTGACGTTCCGGCGCACGGACCCGCTGTACGTGCTGGACCTGTCGAATCCTTCCGATCCGCGCGTGCGGGGCGAGCTCACGGTGCCGGGCTTCTCGGACTACCTGTACCCGGTGGCCGGCGGCCGCCTGCTGGGCATCGGGCGCGCGGCCAACGCCAGCGGCGTGGTGCAAGGCCTGCAAGTGTCACTGTTCGACGTGGCCGACCCCGACGAACCGCGCCTGCTGGCCAGCCGCGAGCTCGGCGGCCAGGGCAGCAGCAGCGCGCTCGACTACACGCGGCACGGCGTGAACCTATTCATGCAGGGGTCGACGGTACGGGTGGCGCTGCCCGTGATGCTCTACACCTGGAGCCAGAGTTCCGCGTCGCTCGAGCGGGGCCTCGCGCGATTCCATGTCGACACGGCGGCCGGCACGATCACGCCGCGCCCCTTGGTGGCGGCGCCTTCGCAGGACTGGTCGAACATCGGCGCGGAGCGCGCGCTGCAGACCACGAACGCCACCTATTACCTCACCGGCGACCAGGTGCTGTACACGCCGGAGCCCTGACGCTTACGCGGCCGCGAGCGCAGCGTCGCGGCCGCGCTGCACGTCGACCTTGGTCAACAGCACCAGCCCCGCGACGAACATCACCGCTGTCGACACGATGGCCAGCCGCTGGTTGCCGCCGGTCGCCCACGTGATCGCCCCGTACGTCAGCGGCCCGATGATGCTGGCCAGCCGGATGGCGAACGTCCACAAGCCGTAGAACTCCGCGAGCTGCGCCTTCGGCGCGAACAGCCCCGCCATCGCACGCCCGGCCGACTGGCTGGAACCCATGCACAGCCCCGCCAGCGCAGCCGCCCACCAGAACTGGCCCTTGGTCGTCGAAAGCGCTGCGATCACGCACACGCCGATCCAGCCCACGAGCGTGCTGGCGAGCGCCACCTTGTGCCCGATGCGGTCCTGCAGGTAGCCCCACGCGAAAGCGCCTGCCGCCGCCGCCAGGTTCAGCACGAAGATCAGCACCATGGTTTCCTGCTGCTGGAAGCCGATCACCGACTCGGCATAAATGGCCGCCAGCGAGATCGCCACCGCCACCCCGCCCTGGTAGAACACCGCGCAGGCCATCAGCCACATGAAGTCCGTGTAGCGCCGCGCCTGCGTGTAGGTGCGGTGCAGCTGCTGCAGCGACGCCTCCAGGCCGCTCTCTCGCAACGCCTGCGGATTGGGGGTGGCGCGCTCCTTCATCAGCACGAAGGTCACGAAGGAGGCCAGGCCGTAGATGGCGGCCGTGATGAGCATCGTCACCGGCACGAACTGCGAAGCGGGGATCTTCTGGCTGCCCGCCCAGATCACGTAGCCCAGGCAGATGCCCAGCGCCAGCATGCCGCCGAAGTAGCCGAAGCTCCAACCCCAGCCGCTCACCTTGCCCATGGCGTCGGGCCTGGCCAGTTCGGGCAGGAAGGCAGCGGTGAGCGACTCGCCGTAGGCGAAGAAGGTGTTGGAGACGATGATCAGCAGCATCGCCAGCACCACGGTGCCGGGCTGCGCCAGCGCCAGCGCCGCGGTGCTGACCACGCAGCCGACCGTGACGATCGCCAGCACGCGCTTCTTGGCGGCGCGCAGGTCGGCATAGGCGCCGATGCTGGGCATGGTGAGCATGACGATGGCGTACGAGATGCTGAGCGCCAGCGTCCACGCGAAGGTGGCCCATTCGGCCTTCTGCGCGATGCCGCCCACGAAGTAGGCGGCAAAGACGGCCGTGATGACGACCGTGGTGTAGCCCGAGTTGGCGAAGTCGTACATCGCCCAGCCGAAGACTTCGCGCTTGCGCACGCCGGGGTTCAGCGCATCCTGGGAGAACAGGGCCATGCGCCGGATTATTGCCGAGCGTCGCCCGCCCGCCCAGAACCGAAGCAAGATTGATGGCCGTCATGCATGGCCGCCGCGCGGCGCCCACACTGGAAACGAACCTCGAGGAGCCGCCATGCCGTCAGCCCCCACCCTCACCCTCGACACCATCCCCCTCGCCGAAGCGCCGACGCTGCCCGACCTGTTCGATGGCCGCTGCGCACGATCGCCGCTGGGCGCAGCCTACCGCCAGTTCGAGCCCGGCTGGGGGTGGCGCACCTTCAACTGGGCCGACATGCGCGCGCAGGCCGACCGCTGGATGGGCGCGCTCGCGCGCGAGCGCCTGAAGCCGGGCGAACGCGTGGCGGTCATGCTGCGCAACTCGGTCGAATGGGTCTGCTTCGACCAGGCCGCGCAGGCGCTGGGGCTGGTGGTCGTGCCGCTCTACCCCACCGACAACCCCGGCAACGTGGCGTACATCCTGGGCGACTGCGGCGCGCGCGTGCTGCTCGCCGGCGAAGCCGAACGGTGGCGGGCTCTCGAGCCGCTGCGCTCGCAATTCCCGCAGCTTTCGCTGGTGGTCTGCGCCGAAGGGCTGGACGTGCGGCGCGGCATGGCATGGCCGCTTGCCCAATGGCTCGCGCTGCCGCCCGGCGACGCCGTGCGGCACGCTGCGAAGCCCGCGGACCTGGCCACCATCGTCTATACCTCCGGCACTACCGGGCGGCCCAAGGGCGTCATGCTGTCGCACCGGAACATCCTTTCCAATGCCGACGCGGTGCTGCAGATGGTCAAGGGCTACCGCGAAGACCTGTTCCTGTCGTTCCTGCCCCTGTCGCACACGATGGAACGCACGGTGGGCTACTACGTGCCGGTCATGACGGGCAGCTGCGTAGCGTTCGCGCGCTCGGTGCAGGACCTGGCGGATGACCTGCTGGCCATCCGCCCGACCATGCTGGTGTCGGTGCCGCGCATCTACGAGCGGGTGTATGCCCGCCTGCAGGCGCAGCTGGAGGCCAAGGGGGCGCCGGCGCGCGCGCTGTTCGACAAGGCGCAGGAAGTCGGCTGGCACCGTTTCGAGGCAGGCCAGCACCGAGCGGGCGCGCCTGGCACGCTGGAGGAACTGGCGTGGCCCGTGCTGCGCCACCTGGTGGCCGACCGCATCCTGGAGCGGCTGGGCGGCCGCCTGCGGGTGGCGGTATCGGGCGGCGCGCCGATCTCGGCGCGCCTCGCGCATTGCTTCATCGGGCTGGGCCTGCCGATGCTGCAGGGCTACGGCCTGACCGAGGCATCGCCCATCGTCTCGTGCAACCGGTTCGAGGACAACGTGCCCGACTCGGTCGGCCGGCCGCTGCCGGGCGTCCAGGTGCGACTGGGCGAGCGCGATGAACTGCTGGTGCGCGGGCCCAACGTGATGATGGGCTACTGGAACGACCCGCTGAAGACTCGCGAGGCGATCGACGAAGCGGGCTGGCTGCATACCGGCGACATCGCCCGCATGGACGCCGAGGGCCACCTGTACATCGTGGGCCGCATCAAGGAGATCGTGGTCACGTCCACCGGCGAGAAGGTGGCGCCCGCCGACCTGGAACTCGCGATCTGCGAGGACCCCCTGTTCGAGCAGGCCATGGCAGTAGGCGAAGGGCGGCCCTGCATGGGTGCGCTGGCCGTGCTCAACGCCGATGGCTGGCGCACACTGGCCGCAGAGCTGGACGTGACCGAGGATGCCTCGTCGCTCGGTGACCCGATCGTGCGGCGGGCGGTGCTGGAACGCATGGACGCACGGCTCGGGGCCTTCCCGACCTATGCCCGCGTCCGACGGGTGGCGTTGACGCTGGAGCCCTGGACCATCGCCAACGGGCTGGCCACGCCCACCATGAAGCTCAGGCGCCGGCCGTTGCAGGAACGCTACGCCGCCGAGATCGAGCGGATGTACGAGGAGCGGCTGCAGCCTGCCTGAAGCCGCCCTAGTGCAGGTGCCTGGGCCGCCGGCCGCCCCCATGCCCGCCGCCGCCGCTGCCGCGCGGCGGCTTGCCGATCTCGAGCGAACTCACCAGGGCGTCGAAGCGCTCGTTGAACAGCTTGTCGATCTCGCCGACCACGCCGCCCAGCTCGGAGGCGTCGAAGTGCCGCTCCATCAGGTGCACCACATCTTCCACCAGCAGGTCGCGCTGCACCTGCATGATGGCCGCGGGCGTGGGGCCCACGAACAGCATCACGAAGTCGTCGCGCGCTTCCTGCTCGGGCGGGGCGTCTTCCTCGTCGAAGTCGGAGTCGTAGAACGTGACCTCGATGGCCGCGCCCTGCTCCGCGATCTCGTTCAAGCTCATGCACATCTCGTCGAGCGACTGGCGGAAGTCCTCGTCGCCGCCCACCGTCCAGCACATCGTGAGCAGGTGCTCGTGCGCGTCGAACTTGATGCCCGGCTCTTCCTCGTACGCGCTCTCGGCGCCGTCGGCCAGCGACTTGGCGCCCGCATAGGTCCACAGGGGCTTCAGTGCTTCTTGTAACTGCGCATATGTGACGTCGGCGCGCAGCGGCACGTCGCCATGGACATGGATCTCGAAGGGGGCGTCGTCGTATTGGGCCATGTCTATCTCCGCCTGGTGCCTGGAACCGGGATCGAACCCGGCGCGCTTGCGCGCCTCCTATTGCCGTCCTTGACGGACCGGTTCGCGAGCACCAAGCATCTCCTTCTCTGCGATGTGGTGCCTGGAACCGGGATCGAACCGGTACGTCCTTGTTACGGGACGGCGGGTTTTAAGCCCGCTGTGTCTACCAATTCCACCATCCAGGCGCACAGACACTGTAAGTCAAAAACGAAACAGCCCCGGCAACAGGAGTTGGCGGGGCCGTGCAATGTGGAGGCGCGTACCGGAGTCGAACCGATCTAAACGGATTTGCAATCCGCTGCATAACCGCTTTGCTAACGCGCCGGGACACGAGGCGAAAAAAAGGGAAGCTTTCGCTTCCCTTTTCCTTGTGTGGAGCGGGCAAAGAGTCTCGAACTCTCGACCTCAACCTTGGCAAGGTTGCGCTCTACCAACTGAGCTATGCCCGCGAAGAAAGAAATTATAGCAGCATTTTTTTCAGTGCTTCACGGCCAGCGGGGCCACCGCGGGAGCTGCGGCGGGGGCAGCCGCAGCCGCCGCCACTTCTTCGTCGGTCAGCGGCGTCGGGTGGCGTTCCAGCGCCACTTCGAGCACCTTGTCGATCCACTTCACCGGCACGATTTCCAGGCCCTGCTTCACGTTCTCGGGGATCTCCTGCAGGTCCTTGGCGTTTTCCTCCGGGATCAGTACCGTCTTGATGCCGCCGCGCAACGCCGCCAGCAGCTTTTCCTTCAAGCCGCCGATGGCGGTGACCTCGCCGCGCAGCGTGATCTCGCCCGTCATCGCGACGTCGGCGCGCACCGGGATGCCGGTGAGTGCCGACACGATGGCCGTCGTCATCGCGGCGCCGGCGCTCGGGCCGTCCTTGGGCGTGGCGCCGTCGGGCACGTGGATGTGGATGTCGCGCTTTTCGAACATCTCTTCCTTGATGCCGAGCGCACGCGCGCGGCTGCGCACCACGGTGCGGGCGGCCTCCACCGACTCCTTCATCACGTCGCCGAGCGAGCCCGTGCGCGTGACGACTCCCTTGCCGGGCATCAGCGCCGCCTCGATGGTGAGCAGGTCGCCGCCCACCTCGGTCCAGGCCAGGCCGACCACCTGGCCCACCTGGTTTTCCTTCTCGGCGCGGCCATAGGTGAACTTGCGCACGCCCAGGAAGTCGTTCAGGTTGTCCGCGTTGACGACCACCTGGGGTTCCATCTTCTTCAGCTGCAGCCCCTTCACCACCTTGCGGCAGATCTTGGACAGCTCGCGCTCGAGCGAGCGCACGCCGGCTTCTCGCGTGTAGTAGCGCACGATGTCGCGGATGGCCGCCTCGGTAACTTCGAGCTCGGTCACCTTCACGCCGTTGTTCTTCAGCTGCGTGGGCAGCAGGTAGCGCAGCGCGATGTTGGTCTTCTCGTCCTCGGTGTAGCCCGAGAGGCGGATCACTTCCATGCGGTCCAGCAGCGCGGGCGGGATGTTCATGGTGTTGGACGTCGCCACGAACATCACGTCGGACAGGTCGAAGTCGACTTCGACGTAGTGGTCGCTGAAGGTGTGGTTCTGCTCGGGGTCCAGCACTTCGAGCAGCGCGCTCGCGGGGTCGCCGCGGAAGTCGGTGCCCAGCTTGTCGATCTCGTCCAGCAGGAACAGCGGGTTGCGCGTGCCCACCTTCGACAGCGACTGCAGCACCTTGCCCGGCAGCGCGCCGATGTAGGTGCGGCGGTGGCCGCGGATCTCGGCTTCGTCGCGCATGCCGCCCAGCGCCATGCGCACGTACTTGCGGCCGGTGGCGCGCGCCACCGACTGTCCGAGCGACGTCTTGCCCACGCCCGGGGGGCCCACCAGGCACAGGATGGGCGCCTTCACCTTGTCGACGCGCTGCTGCACCGCGAGGTACTCGAGGATGCGGTCCTTGACCTTCTCCAGCCCCCAGTGGTCCTCGTTCAGCACATCCTCGGCGAACGTCAGGTCGTGCTTCACCTTGGTCTTCTTCGACCACGGCAGGTTGGTCAGCACGTCGATGTAGTTGCGCACCACCGTCGCCTCGGCCGACATCGGCGACATCAGCTTCAGCTTCTTCAGCTCCGCGTCCGCCTTCTTCTTGGCGTCCTTGGGCATCTTGGCGGCCTTGATCTTCTTCTCGATCTCCTCGATGTCGGCGCCCTCTTCGCCTTCACCCAGTTCCTTCTGGATCGCCTTGACCTGTTCGTTCAGGTAGAAGTCGCGCTGGTTCTTCTCCATCTGCCGCTTCACGCGGCCGCGGATGCGCTTGTCGACGTTGAGGATCTCGACCTCGCGCTCGATCTGCTCGAACAGGTTTTCCAGCCTGGCCTTCACCTCGGCCAGGTCCAGCACGATCTGCTTGTTGTCCAGCTTCAGCGGCAGGTGCGCGGCGATCGTGTCGGCCAGCCGGCCCGGGTCGTCGATGCTGGCGATGGAAGTCAGGATCTCGGGCGGGATCTTCTTGTTGAGCTTGACGTACTGGTCGAACTGCTGGAGTACCGCGCGGCGCAGCGCCTCGATCTCGGCCGACTTGCCTTCCTCGACCGCGATCGGCTCCACCGGCACGACGGTGGCGACGAAGTGCTGGTTGCCGTCGACGATCTTGGCGACGCGGGCGCGCTGCTGGCCTTCAACCAGCACCTTCACGGTGCCGTCGGGCAGCTTCAGCATCTGCAGGATGGTCGATACGCAGCCGACTTCGAACATGTCGGAAACCGAAGGCTCATCCTTCGCGGCGGCCTTCTGGGCCACCAGCATGATGCGGCGCTCGGCCTCCATGGCCGCTTCCAGCGCCTTGATGCTCTTGGGCCGCCCGACGAACAGCGGGATGACCATGTGCGGGAACACGACGACGTCGCGCAGCGGCAGCAGGGGCAGGTCCAGCGGTTCAGGGGGCAGTGGGGTGTGTCCGGACATGGGGATCCTTTGAGTTACCGCCAGAATATGGACGGTGATGTTGCATTTTCAACCCGGCAGGCCATTTTCGGGGCCTGGGAAGTGCAACGGCATCAGGCCTTCTTGGCCGCTTCGCGATAGACGAGAAGCGGCGGCTTGCTTTCTTCGATGGTGGATTCGTCCACCACCACGCGCTCGACGTTGGAAATGTTCGGCAGCTCGAACATCGTGTCGATGAGCGACTGCTCCAGGATCGAGCGCAGGCCGCGCGCGCCGGTCTTGCGGTTCAGGGCCTTGCGGGCGATGGCCTTCAGCGCACTGGGGCGCACTTCGAGGTCGACACCTTCCATCGACAGCAGCTTGGCGTACTGCTTGACCATGGCGTTCTTGGGCTCGGTGAGGATCTGCACCAGCGCGTCTTCGGACAGCTCGGACAGCGTGGCGACCACCGGCAGGCGCCCAACCAGTTCGGGAATCAGGCCGAACTTGATCAGGTCTTCCGGCTCGACCTCGCGGAACATGTCGGACAGCGTGCGCTCGGTCTTGCTGCGCACGCGCGCCGAAAAGCCGATGCCCGAAGCCTCGGTGCGCTGCTCGATCACCTTCTCCAGCCCGGCAAAAGCACCGCCGCAGATGAAGAGGATGTTGGTGGTGTCGATCTGCAGGAAGTCCTGGTTGGGGTGCTTGCGCCCGCCCTGCGGCGGCACGCTGGCCATGGTGCCTTCGATCAGCTTCAGCAGCGCCTGCTGCACGCCTTCGCCGGACACGTCGCGCGTGATGCTGGGGTTGTCGGACTTGCGCGAGATCTTGTCGATCTCGTCGATGTACACGATGCCGCGCTGCGCCCGCTCCACCTCGTAGTTGCAGTTCTGCAGCAGCTTCTGGATGATGTTCTCGACGTCCTCGCCCACGTAGCCCGCTTCGGTGAGCGTGGTGGCGTCGGCCATCACGAAGGGCACGTCGAGCATGCGCGCGAGCGTCTGCGCCAGCAGCGTCTTGCCGCTGCCGGTGGGGCCGATGAGGAGGATGTTGCTCTTGGTGAGCTCCACATCGTCCTTCTTGGCCTTGTCCTTGTGGCGCAGGCGCTTGTAGTGGTTGTAGACCGCCACCGACAGCGTGCGCTTGGCGGCCTCCTGGCCGATCACGTAGTTGTCGAGGTTGCCCTTGATCTCCGATGGCGTGGGCAGGTCGCCGCGCGCCTCGCGCGTCTCGTCACCCTGCGGCAGCTCGTCGCGGATGATCTCGTTGCACAGGTCGATGCACTCGTCGCAGATGAACACCGACGGGCCCGCGATGAGTTTCTTCACCTCGTGCTGGCTCTTGCCGCAGAACGAGCAGTAAAGCGTTTTCTCGCTGGATGAGCCTTTTCGGTCGGCCATGGATCAGATGATAAAGCAACGCGGCGGTCAGGGCCGCTTCGCGATCACCTGGTCCACCAGGCCGTAGGCCCTGGCTTCCTCGGCTTCGAGGAAATAGTCACGGTCGGTGTCGCGTTCCACCTTTTCCAGCGGCTGGCCGGTGCGCTCGGCCAGGATCTGGTTCAGCTTGGCCTTGGTCTTCAGGATGTCCTTGGCGTGGATTTCGATGTCGGTCGCCTGGCCCTGCATGCCGCCCAGCGGCTGGTGGATCATGATCTTGGAGTTGGGCAGCGCGAAGCGCTTGCCCTTCTCGCCCGCGGCCAGCAGGAAGGCGCCCATGCTGGCGGCCATGCCCGTGCACATCGTCGACACCGACGGCTTGATGAAGTTCATGGTGTCGTAGATCGCCATGCCGGCGCTCACGCTGCCGCCCGGCGAGTTGATGTACAGGTAGATGTCCTTGTCGGGGTTCTCGCTCTCCAGGAACAGCAGCTGCGCCACCACCAGGTTGGCCGTCTGGTCGTTGACCGGGCCCACCAGGAAGATGATGCGCTCGCGCAGCAGGCGCGAGAAGATGTCGTACGACCGCTCGCCGCGGCCGGACTGCTCGATGACGATGGGCACCAGGCCGAGGGCCTGGGTGTCGAGTGCGCTCATGGGGAGGTTTCCGTTGGTTCGGGTTGTACTTTAGCTGGAAACCAGATGGGGCGATTTGGGGTGATCGCAAGTCCCGGTTGCCCGTAGGCCGGGGTGCAACCCCAGCGTCCCATCAGCCGCCCTGCGGCCCCATCAGCTCGTCGAAACTCACCTTCTTGTCCGTCACCTTCGCCTTCGCCAGCACGAAATCCGTGACGTTGTTCTCGATCACGATGGCTTCGACCTCGGCCAGGCGGCGGTTGTCGCCGAAATACCAGCGCTCCACGTCCTGCGGGCGCTCGTAGCTGGCAGCCAGCTCCGTGATGTGCGCCTTCAGCTGCTCGGGCTTGGCCTGCAGGTTGTTGGCACGCACCAGTTCGGCCACCACCAGGCCCAGGCGCACGCGGCGCTCGGCCTGCGGCAGGAACACTTCGGCGGGGATCGGCGCCTTGTCGGCATCCTTCACGCCGCGCTGCTTCAGGTCGGCGCGGGCCTGCTCCACCATGCGGTCGACTTCGTTCTGCACGATCGACTTGGGCAGGTCGAGTTCGGCCTTGCCCACCAGCGCGTCCATCACGGCCTGCTTGTTGCGCGCCATCAGGCGGAACTTCACCTCGCGCTCCAGGTTCTTGCGGATGTCGCCGCGCAGGCCCTCGACCGTGGCGTCGGCGATGCCGAGCGACTTGGCGAACGCCTCGTTCACTTCGGGCAGGTGCGAAGCCTCGACCTTCTTCACGGTCACCATGAAGTCCGCCGTCTTGCCGGCCACGTCCTGGCCGTGGTAATCCGCCGGGAAGCCGAGCTGGAAGGTCTTGCTCTCGCCCACCTTCATGCCGCGCACGGCGTCCTCGAACTCCTTCAGCATCTGGCCTTCGCCCACCGTGAACTGGAAGTCGTCGGCCTTGCCGCCCTGGAAGGTCTCGCCGTCGATCTTGCCTTCGAAGTCGACGGTGACGCGGTCGCCGTCCTGCGCCGGCTCGTCCTGCTTGCGCAGCTGGTAGGTGCGGCGCTGCTTGCGCAGGATGTCCACCGTCTTGTCGATCGCCTCGTCGGTCACGTCGGCCGACAGGCGTTCGATCTCGGCGCCCTCGAGCTCCCCGATCTTGACTTCGGGGTACACCTCGAACACGGCGTCGAAGGCGACCTGGCCTTCGGGCGCGCCTTCCTTTTCGGTGATGCGGGGCTGGCCGGCCACGCGCAGGTTGGCTTCGTTGGCGGCCTGGGCGAACGCCTGGCCGACCTTGTCGTTCATGACCTCGTAGTGCACCGAGTAGCCGTAGCGCTGGGTCACCACCGACAGCGGGACCTTGCCCGGACGGAAGCCGTCCATCTTCACGGTGCGCGCCAGGCGCTTCAGGCGGGAGTCGACTTCGTTCTGGATGTCGCCGACGGGCAGCGTCAGGGTGATCTTGCGTTCCAGCTTATCGAGGGTTTCAACGTTCACGGCCATGTCAGGTCTCGGGTTGCGGACAGTCCAAAGTGCGGGCAGCGGCGTGCCGCGCAAAGCCCTCAATGATACCCGAGGGGCGGGCTCAGCTTCGCACGGCGGCCATGCAGGCCCGCACCCGCGCCGAGGTTTCGCGGTTGGAAAGGCCGAGCGGCCCGGCCTGGTCGCCGAGAGGCGTCGTGTCCATGCGGGCGATGCGAAGGCCGGCCGTGCGAAAAAGCCCGGCCAGGTTGTCCGCGGTCAGCGCCGGCGGACGGCCGGGCGAGGTGCTCCAGAAGCGCGACGCGACCTCGGCCACCTCCTCGGCCGCCGCCGCGTCGAAACCTGCCTGCCGGGCCGTGAGGGCCAGGCTGGCCCTGCGCTTGGCGATGGCATCGGCGTCCTTGTGCCGCACCCAGTCGGACTCGTCGGGCGACAGGTTGGTCGACACCAGCACCACACCGCCGGGCGCCAGCACGCGCGACCACGCATCCACCACGCGCTGCCTCAGCGCCTGGTCCAACAGGTGCAGGAACGAATGCGCCACCACGGCGTCCACCGGCGCGCAGTCGATTTCGCCCGCGTCCTGCGCGCGGATCTCGGCCCGGATGCCGGCATGCGCGGCGTACAGGCGGTTCTGCTGGCAGGGCGTTTCGCAGCGGTCGACGAACACCAGTTCGGGGTCGCAGCCGTGGGCGCGGAACGCCGTGACGACGAGCGCCGGAAAGCCCGTGTCCGCGGCGCCGCAGACGAGCACGCGGCGCCGGCCTGCGCGCGCCAGCGGTTCGAACTCACGCCGGAAGAAGTCGAGCCCGCGCGGCAAGGCCCCGCCGAGCTCCAGCAGGCGAACCAGGCTCCACGAGCGGTGGTAATCCATGCACCCATGCCCGGCCTGGCAGAGGGCTGGCGCCCAGTCCCAGGCGAAGCGGGCCAGGCGGTCCAGCGGCTCGGCGGAAGCAGTCGTCATGCCGCGATCATTGCAGCATTTGCCACACCACACCCTGCGGCAGCAGCAGGTCCGCAAACCGGTCGACGAACAGGTGCGTGGCCAGCCCGTACACGGCGGCCATCAGCGGCCCCTGCCACCAGCCCTTGGGCAGGTACCACGCGAACACCGCGAGCACGACGGCAGGCACCACGCCGAACAGCCACGCGAGCACGGGAATGCCCAGGATCAGCGCCATCGGCAGGCGCTGCCCGGCGGGAACGGCAAGGCCCGACACCAGCACCGCGGGCCTGAGCCCGGCCCATCCCTCGCCCTTGGCGCGCAGCGCACGCAGCGTACCCGCCACGGACAGTGCCGCAGCCAGTGCCGCCAGTGCCGTCACGTAGCCCGAGTACGCCGGGCCGCCGAGCCACGCCACCACCAGCAGGACGGCGCACGCCACTGACAACGACAGGCCCACCGAAACGTCGGCATCGAAGGCATTCGCCATCGGCTGGACGTCCGAGCGGTGGGCCCGCATCCACACCAGCGAGCCGAGGATCATGACCGCCAGCACGATCGCCGCCGGCCGTTCCAGCGGCTGGACGCGGCCCAGCTCGACCAGCTGGACCGTGAGCACCAGGTTGGTCTCGATCAGGCTGCCCAGCACAAAGGCGATCACGAACGGCGCGCGCGGCCAGCCGTGCAGGCGCCAGAACCAGCCCGCCACGCCGAAGGCGGCCGCGGTGTACAGGTCGAACATCACGCCGTTGACCTGCAGCACCGTGACCAGGCTCACGATGAGGCAGGGCAGCGCGATGCGCTCGATGCGCAGGTTGCGCAGGCGTGCCAGCATGGGCGTGAGCGCCACGCCGATCACCGAGGTGAGCAGGTTGGAAAACAGCAGCGCGATGATGAGCGTGAAGGTCAGCGGCAGCTGCGTGGTGAGCATCGGCAGCCCCGGTACGATGCCGTGGATGGCGAACACCGCGAGCAGCGCGACCCCCGCCTCGCTGCCGGGCAGGCCGAAAGCGATGGCCGGCAGCAGCGAGCCGCCGTCCTTGGCGTCGACGGCCGCTTCGGGTGCGACCACGCCGCGGATCTCGCCGTGGCCGAACCCCGACTTGTCGCGCGTGGACTGCACCGCGTGTCCGTAGGCCACGAAACCCGCCACCGTGCCGCCGACGCCGGGGATGATGCCCACGATGGTGCCGATCCACGAAGCGCGCAACGTGAGGCCGAGGTTGCGGAACACCGCCAGGATGCCGTTGCGCGTGGAATCGTCCGGGGCAGGCGCGGTCGACGATGCCGGCGCAAGCCGGTAGCTGCGCATCCATTCGATCAGCTCTGACAGCGTGAAGACGCCCAGCATCATGGCGATGATGTTGAAGCCGCCGGCCGCATCGCCCACGCCGAAAGTCCAGCGCGGCAGGGACGTCGCAGGATCTGTTCCCACGGCCGCCGCGAGCAGGCCCAGCGCGGTCATGGCCGCGGCTTTCAGGTACGAGCTGGAGGGGATGGCGATGACGGTGGCCAGCCCCCAGATGCCCACCAGCAGCCGCTCGAGCGGGCCGAACTCCAGCAGCAGCGGCCGGATCGCCGGCAGCGCTGCCAGCAGCACGACCACGCCGAAGAGCGAACCCACCGCCGACGCCGTGGCCGCACACGCGATGGCCGTGCGCGCATAGCCCTTGCGCGCGAGCGGATGCCCGTCCAGCAGGGTCGGCGTGCTCGACACGTTGCCGGGGATGTTGAACAGGATGGCGGTGATCGAGCCCATGAAAGTCGCGCCACCCGTGAGCGCGCCGAACATCAGCAGCACCGACTCGGGATCCCAGCCCATCGTCGCGGCCATCACCAGCATCACGATGCTGGCGTTGCCCACGCCGGGCAGGAACGAAGCGACCATCGACAGCAGCGTGCCGGCCACCGGGATCAGGATGCCCGGCCAGGAGAAGACGTTCGCAGCGCCCGCCGCAAACGCGTCGGCCCAGGTCATTGCGTGGCGGCAAGCCGTTTGAGCACGGCCATGTGGCGGTTGGTCACGTCCTCGATGCGGGCGAGGTGCGCACGCACCTGGGCGCCGCGCATGGGTTCCAGCGGCAGCTTCTGCCGGGCGGCGGCTTCGCGCAGGGCGGCGCTGAACAGCGCGCCCGTGACCGCTTCGTCCAGGCAATGCTGCAAGGCCAGCGGCGCCTTGCGCGGCACGACGATCGTACGCGCCGAAGTGGCGAGTTCGGCGGCCGCTTCGGCCAGCTCCATCCGCTCCTGGCGCGCCTTCGCGTCGAGGTTGCGCGTGCGCTGGTCGATCACGCCGCCCGGCCCTGCGAGATAGGGCGTGCCGGGAAAGTCGGGGTGCGGCTGCGAAGCCAGCACCAGCAGGCCGCGCGTCGACGGCGCGCTGGCCACGTTGCGCAAGATCGTGTCGTTCGAGCCGTCGGTCACGTCCACTTCGCCGCGCAGCAAGGCCAGCCAGCGCTCTGCCGTGCCGCCGTAGCCGCGCACCAGCTTCAGCTCACGCCCGAGCAGCATCGCCGGCAGCAGCGCTCGGGGCAGCACCCCGGTGGACACTGCCATGGTCAGGGGCTGGGGGCTCGCCAGCAAGTCGCCGGTGTCGCGCCTCGCGGCCCACACGCCGACCGACTGGCCGAAGGAGCCGAGCGGCACGAACTCGCCCGGCGCCGGCACCGTGGGGTCGTACAACCTTGCGGGCAACAGGTCGCGCAGGTCGAACACGCCCAGCACCAGGCTGTCGGCGGCAGACGCGGCCACGGCCTTCACGCCCGTGAACCCGTTGGCGCCGGCCACATTGCTCACTGTGACGCGCGCGCCGGTGCGTTCCTGCAGCACCGGTGCGACCAGCCGCGCATACGCGTCGTAGCCACCCCCCGGTTTGAAGGGCACCACCAGCGTCATCTTGCGCCGCGCCAGCAAGGCGTTGCAGTCGGTGGCGGCCTGGGCCCCCTGCACGCAGGCCAGCACGGCCACGACGAGCGAAATGGCCGCGACCTTCATGCAGGCTCCTGTTCGACGGTGGTGGCGGCACCGCCGCGGGTGCCGATGCGCGCCGCATGGTCGCGCACCATGGCAGCCACGCGGACGGTGCGGGGATTGGAAACGCCCTCGATCACGATGCGGTCCCATTTGTCCAGGGGCAGGCCCAGCCGCTCCACTTCCTCGGCCGCCATGAGGCAGGTAGCGCTCGTCACGTCCCGCCGACGCAGCAACGCGCGCGCCGCGAGGAAGCCGTTCTTGAAAGGCTCCGTGGCCCGGCGGCCGCCCACCCAGAGGCCATGCGCCGCCGAGTAAGCGCCTGCCGGCGGCTGTGCCTGCAGCCTGGCGAAGGCCGCGGCCAGCGCGGTGTCATCGGCAGCGATGAGCAGGTTCGCGGGAACGCGCGGTGTCTTGCCGACGAGTTCCTGCAGGAGCCTTTCGTACAGGCCCGCCTCGGACCGCGTGCCGAGCTGCGGCTGGGCGTTGACCTCGCAGATGAGCGCAGCCGTGCCCAGCCACGATTGCGCGATGTCCGTCGTGATCAGGTCGATGCCGGCGAAGTCCAGGTACAGCAGCGACGCCGCGTCCACCGCGAGCTGCAGGTTGTCCGGGTGCACGCCGTCCAGCGGCACCAGCTGGTTTTCGCCGCCGGCGTTGATGTTGTCGCGCCGCCTGAGGCGCACGTACTCGCCCGCAGCGGGCACGTACGTGGCGTCGCGGCCATCCTGCGCCAGCAGGCCCAGCGCTTCCTCGTCCACCACCAGCAGCACGCGGCCCAGCCGCCGGAGCGTGCGCCGGTGTTGTTCCAGCTGCTGCGCGGCTGCCACGAGCTGCCCCACCGTGCGGGTGCCGTCGCCCGTCACGCCGCCTGCGATGCGCCGCGTGATGCGCACGACCTTGCCATTGAACACGGTGAGCCGGTGGGTGAAGCCGGGGGCCCATTTCTCCACCAGCACGCGGTCGGACACCTGGCGCGCGGCCGCATAGGCGCGGGACACCGCCGCAGCATCGCGCAGGTCGGCCGATACGCCCCTGCCCTGCTCCTGGTCGTCGGGCTTCACGACGACGGGGTAGCCGATCCCGGCTGCGGCCTGCAGTGCCAGTTCCTCGGTGGCAACGAGCCGGTTGTTCCCGCCCGGCAGGCCGGCCTGGCGCAGCATGCGCGCGGTGTCCGCCTTCGACTTGGCGAGCTTGGTGCCCAGCGCCGGCGTGGCGTCGGTCAAGGTGCTGTCCATGGCGCGGGTGTGGCACCCGGTCCCCAGCAGCGTGAGCGTGGTGCCGATGCGCTGCACCGGCAAGCCCACGGCGAGTGCAGCCGACACGATGTGGAAGGTGTTCAGGCCTGGCGGTGCATGCGGCTTGAGCTTCGCACGCATATCGTCGCCCGGCGGCGGCAAGCCTGCCGCCAGCGCGTTCACGGCGGCCTGGGCCCATTGCAGCGCCTGTGCGCAAGCCACTTCTTCGGCGCTCGGCACGGCCAGCCGAACCATCGGCCCGGCCTGCCCCTGCAGGGCCTGCACGCTGTAGGCTGTGGCCACCGGAAGCCGGTTTTCGCGCTGGACGGCGCCGGCGGCGAAAGCGCAAAGCGAAGCCGCGCGCAGGTCCGCGGCTTCGCCTTCGGGGCGCGGCGGCAGCGGCTCTTCCAGCAGTTCCACCAGCCCTTCTTCGATGCGCCCGATTGCATCCTCGTCGCACGGCGCAACGGTGCAGCGGGCCACCAAAGTGGACTGGGGCACGCCGAAACAGCAGCCGCGGCGATGGCGCAGGTTGTCGATGGTCAGCAGGTCGGGCACTGGGTCTTACTTGGATGACAGTCGCAGGCCCACAGCATAGATGTTCGTGGCGGCCCCCTGTGCGGACGAGCCGTACCGGGCCGCCGCGCCGTTGCCCACTCGCACTGCCAGCGCGAACACACCGACCATGTCGTTCACGGCCAGCATCGCGCCCACGGCCGTCTGGTGGCCGCCCAGGCCGTTGGTGCTGCAGGCCACGCCGCCACTCAGCCCGCAAGAGCCCGCCGTGGCGCGCGCATGGTGCGCGGCGAGCCGCAGCTGCTTGCTCCAGCGGTACTCCACGCTCACTTGCCCGGTGGTATTGCCGTACTCACGGAACTTGCCGGCGAGTGCCGCGGTGTCGTCCTCGGTGTAGCGCAGCCGCGCCACGTCGGCGCCGACGCGCCACGGGCCGTCGGTCCAGGCCCCGCTGAGCCGCCAGCCCTGGTCACGCGAACGCGCGCTGGCCGGCAGGTTGCGGATGGACGTGGCCGCGGGCACGGACGTGCCCAGGCTCATGGGCAGCCAGTCCTTGTGGACTTCGGTAGCCAGCGCTGCGTACCACGGACCGTCGCGCCATTGCAACGAAACGGCGCTGAGCGAGGGCTCCAGGTGCGGCAGCGTGTCCACTGGTTCGGTCGAATGGGACACGCCCACGTTGAAACCGCGCCATGCGGGGCTGAGCCAGGCCCACATGTGGTTGACGCGGTTGTTGAAGGTGGTGGGGCCGGCCGCGCTCCAGCCGACGCCGGACACCACGCGCGCGGTCGACACGATGTTGCCTGAGCTGATGCCCAGCATGCGCACCGGGTCGCCCGCTTCCTTGTACATGGTGTCGAACTGGCCGTAGGTGAGCCGCCCCAGCATCGGGTGCTCGGCGTACACGTACGCATCGCGCGTGCGGAAGTTCTCCCTGAACTTGCCCCGCAGGTCGATCTCGCCCTGCACGTCGTAGCCGACCGTGACGGGGCCGGGCCTGAGCTGACCGCGAAAACCGATGTACGAGTTGGACCACTGCTCTCCCACCAGCGTCGCGCGCGGCGCCACATTCGAGGTGAGCGCGGTGCGGTCGTTGCGCAGCGTGCCCATGTTGCCGACGTCGGCGCCGCTGGTGGACGGCGTCGCGTAGTGCTGCACCTTCATCTCCGGGTACAGCCGGTAGTGAAACTCGATGGGGGGCTGCGGTTCGTCCGCGAGGGCTGGGAAAGGAAGGAGAAGGAGGATTGGGAGGACGCCGCTTGCCGTTTTCGTCATGCGGCGCAGCATCGTTGACGGCCGAGCTGCCGTCAATAGGAAGTAGTAGTGAGGCAAGGAGGTGGTGCGCGGGGTCGGACTCGAACCGACACGCCCGTGAAGGCGTCAGGACCTAAACCTGGTGCGTCTACCAATTTCGCCACCCGCGCTCTCGGACCCGGCGCCTGATTCCGGTGAGCCCGTGATTTTAAACCGGCGCGGGCCCGGGCGCTTCGCGCCGCACCCGGAACCACGCCGCGTACATCGCCGGCAGGGCCAGCAGCGTGAGCACGGTCGCCACGACCAGCCCGCCCATGATGGCCACCGCCATCGGCCCCCAGAACACCGAGCGTGACAGCGGGATCATCGCCAGCACTGCCGCCGCTGCGGTCAGCACGATGGGGCGCGCACGCCGCACGGCCGACTCCACGATGGCGTCCCATGCAGGCACACCGCGTGCGCGGTCCTGCTCGATCTGGTCGATGAGGATCACCGAGTTGCGCTGGATCATGCCCATCAGCGCGATCACGCCGAGCAGCGCCACGAAGCCGAAGGGCCGGTCCAGCAGCAGCAGCGCACCGGCCACCCCGGCGATGCCCAGCGGGCCGGTCAGGAACACCAGCATGGCGCGGCTGAAGCTCTGGAGCTGCAGCATGAGCAGGGTGAAGATGAGAAAGCCGGCGATCGGCAGTCCCGTCACGATGGAGCCGGAGCCCTTGCCGCTCTCCTCCACCGCGCCCGCCACCTGGATGCGGTAGCCCTGCGTCCACTTGCCTTCCAGTGCTCGCAGCTTGGGCAGCAGTTCGTTGGTGACGGTGGCGCCTTGCATGCCCTCGACCACGTCCGACTGCACCGTGATGGCGTAGTTGCGGCCCTCGCGCCAGATCACGCCCGGCTCCCACGCGAACACCGGCCTGGCGATCTGCGTGAGCGGGATCGACTTGCCCGATGCCGTCGGCAGGTAGGCGTTGCCCAGGTCGGTGAGCGCATTGCGCTCGTCGGCGGGCTGCCGCAGCACGATGTCGATCAGCTTGTCGCCTTCGCGGTACTGGCCAACCGAGGTGCCGGCCAGGATGGTCTTGCTCGCCTGAGCGATCGACTGGCTGGTGACGCCGAGTGCTCGCGCCTTGGCCTGGTCGACCTCGAGGCGCAGCACCTTCACCGACTCATTCCAGTTGTCGTTGACACCGCGCGTGTTGGGGCTGGCGCGCATGGCGGCCTTGACCTGGTCGGCGTGCTCGCGCAGCTGCGCCGGGTCGGGCCCGACCACGCGGAACATCACCGGGTAAGGCACCGGAGGCCCGTTGGGCAGCAGCGTCACGCGGCCACGCACCTCGGGAAACTCCTGCGCCAGCAGCGTGGGCAAGTGCTTGCGCAACGATTCGCGCGTCTTCAGGTCCTGCGGCATCACGACCAGCTGCGACACGTTGGTCTGCGGAAACACCTGGTCCAGCGGCAGGTAGAAGCGCGGTACGCCCGAGCCGACCCAGGTGGCCACCGACTTCACCCCGGTCTCGCGCATCAGGCGCTGCTCGACGCGCCGGGCCACTTCCTCGTTGGCGGCGAACGACGTGCCTTCCGGCGACCACAGCGCCACCAGGATCTCGGGCCGGCTCGAGTCGGGGAAGAACTGCTGCTGAACCTTGCCCATGCCGGCGATGCCCAGCACGAAGGTGAGCACGGTCGCGCCTATCGTCAGCCAGCGGTGTTCCACGCACCAGTCCACCAGCCGGCGGAAGTTGCGGTAGAACGGCGTGTCGAAGTGCTCGTGGTGCTCGCTGGATACCGGCTTGGCTTTCAGCAGCAGCGTGCCGAGGTAGGGCACGAAGTAGACCGACACGAACCAGCTGAGCACCAGCGCGATCACCGTCACCGCGAAGATCGCGAAGGTGTATTCGCCCACGGTGGACTTCGCCATGCCGATGGGCAGGAAGCCCGCAGCCGTGATGAGCGTGCCGGTGAGCATGGGCATCGCGGTGACTTCGTAGGCGAAGGTGGCGGCGCGCACCTTGTCGTAGCCCTCTTCCATCTTCCGCACCATCATTTCCACCGCGATGATGGCGTCGTCCACCAGCAGGCCCAGCGCGATGATCAGCGAGCCGAGCGATATCTTGTGCAGCCCGATGCCCCAGTAGTTCATCGCCAGGAAGGTCACGGCCAGCACCAGCGGGATCGTGATGCCCACCACCAGGCCGGGCCGCATGTCGATGTAGTAGCGCTTCCACAGCGGCAGCGCGAGCGCGTCGGGGCGCTTGTGCAGGCCCAGCGCCACGAAGCTCACGGCCAGCACGATCACGATGGCCTCGACGAGCGTGCGCACGAATTCGTTGACCGAATTGGCGACGGCGCGCGGCTGGTCCTGCACCTGCACGAGCTTGATGCCCGCGGGCAGGCTGTCCTCGATGCGGTTGAAGGCGGCCTTGAGCGAGCCGCCCAGCCGGATGATGTCGCCGCCCTTGGCCATGGAGACGCCCAGCGCGATCACTTCCTTGCCCTGGTTGCGCACCTTCACGAGCGGCGGGTCGACGTAGCCGCGCTTGATCTCGGCGATGTCGCCGAGTTTCAGCTGGTTGCCCGACGTTCCGCGAATCGGCATCGCCGCCAGTTGTTCAACCGCTTCGAACTGGCCGCCCACGCGCACCTGCACGATGTCCAGCGGCGTCTGCACCGCGCCGGCCGACTCCACCGCGTTCTGCTGGCCGAGCTGCCCCACCACCTGCCCGATGTCCAGGCCCAGCTGCGACAGGCGCTTCTGCGAGATCTCGACGTACAGCTTCTCGTCCTGCACGCCGAACAGTTCGACCTTGGCGACGTCGGGCACGCGCAGCAGCTGCTGGCGCACGTCGTCGGCAAACGACTTGAGTTCGGCGTAGTTGAAGCCCGGCTCGGCCTCCAGCGCGTAGATCACGCCGTACACGTCGCCGAATTCGTCGTTGAAGAACGGGCCCTGGATGCCCGGCGGCAGCGTGAAGCGCATGTCGCCGACCTTCTTGCGCACCGTGTACCAGACGTTGGGCACGTCGGAGGGCTTCGAGGAGTCCTTGATCTGGAAGATGATCTGCGACTCGCCCGGTTTCGAATAGCTGCGGATGATGTCGGCGTACGGCACTTCCTGCAGCGTGCGCTCGATCTTGTCGGTGACCTGCTCGGCCACCTGCTGCGCGGTGGCGCCGGGCCAGTAGGTGCGCACGACCATCGCGCGGAAGGTGAAAGGCGGGTCTTCGTCCTGCCCCAGCTGGAAGTAGGCGGCGACGCCCAGCAGCATGAGCACCACCATGAGGTAGCGGGTCAGGGCCGGGTGTTCCAGCGCCCAGCGCGAGAGGTTGAACCGCGTGCGGTCCTCGGTATCCGTCATGCCCGCCTCACTGCGTGATGGAGGCGGACTGGCCGGTCGAAACCTTGGCCACCGGCGGGTTGGACGACGAGCGTTCCTGCCAGATCGTCACTTTCTGCCCCGGCGACAGCACGTGCACGCCGGCCGACACGACCAGCATGCCGGGCTCGAGGCCCGATGCGATGACCGCTTCGTTGCCGTCGGCCGTGGCGACCACGACCGGCTGCGACCTGACCGTCATGGTGGCGCGATCCAGCACCCACACGGCGGTGCCCTTGCCTTCCTGGCGCAGCGCGCTGGTGGGCAGCTTGATCACCGGCACGCCCGCGAGGCCGAGGACCTGCGGCACGACGCTGGCGGTAGCGCCCAGCGGCGGCTGCAGCGCGCCTTCCAGTGCGACCTTCACGGCATAAGTCCGCGTCACCGGGTCGGCGCTGGCTGCGACTTCGCGGATCTTGCCCTTGAGGCTGCCGGGGCCGGACCACACCTTCACCGTGACCTCCGAGCCCTGCTTCAGGGCAACGACCTTGTCTTCGGGCACCGAAAACACGACGTCGCGCGGGCCGTCCTGGGCGATGCGCACCACTGGCGTTCCGGCTGCGACCACCTGCCCGGGCTCGGCCTCGACGGCGGTGACGACACCGGACACGTCGGCAACTAGCGTCGTGTAGGCAGCCTGGTTGCCTTGCGATGCGAGCTGCGCCTTGGCCTGGTCGAGCTGCGCCTGTGCGGCCTTCAGCGCGGTTTCGCGCCGCTCCAGCTCGGCGCCGCTGATGAAATTCTGCTCGCGCAGCGTGACGTAGCGCTTGTGGTCGGCAGCGGCCAGGTCACGGTTGGTGGAAGCGGCCGCGACCTGCGCGCGCGCCGCTTCGGCAGCCAGCCGATAGTCTTGCGGGTCCAACTGGGCCAGCACCGTGCCGGCCTTCACTTGCTGGCCGAGCTCCACGTTGCGCTTGACGAGCTTGCCGGCCACGCGAAAGCCCAGCCTCGACTCGACACGCGCCCGCACTTCGCCCGAGAACTCGTGGCCCGACTGGAACGCGCTGGCGCCGACGGTCATCACCTTGACGGCGCGTATGGGTTCGGGCGGTGCTTCACCCTTGGAGCAAGCGGCCAGCAGGAAAGCTGCTGCAAGCACAGCCAGGGGCAGGCGCAGGGGGGAGAAGTTGACGGGCATCATGGTGGCGAGCGTGCGAAAGTACTGGAATTGAAAGTTAATGACTGACTGGTTAGTAATCTAGGGGATAACCCTTGAGCTTGTCAAGCGACAATTCCGCGCGACG
Source organism: Burkholderiales bacterium (assembly GCA_016213325.1). Classification (GTDB taxonomy): domain Bacteria; phylum Pseudomonadota; class Gammaproteobacteria; order Burkholderiales; family Burkholderiaceae_C; genus Ramlibacter. Next base: position 336,366 of record JACRAY010000014.1, read on the forward strand.
CTCATGGCCAATCCCCTGACCGCCCCCCTCCCCCTGCTGCGCAGCGTCTCGCGGTCGTTCTACCTGTCCATCCGCCTGCTGCCGGCCGGCTTGCGCGCGCCCATTGCGCTGGCCTACCTGCTTGCGCGAGCCGCCGATACGGTGGCCGATTCAGGGACCGCCGATGCAGCGCGCCGCCTGGCCGTGCTCGCGAGCCTGGGCGCGGCCTTCGAGTCGCTGGGCGTCGAAAAGGCCCTGCGCGATGAACTGCTGGCCCTGGCCGATTTGCAGCCGGACCCTGCCGAAGCGCAGTTGCTGCGACAGGCAGACGCCGCCGTTGCCTCGCTGAGCTTGCTGGCCGAGAGTGACCGGGCCCACGTGCAGGGCGTGCTGTGGCACATCGTGCGCGGACAAAGGCTGGACCTCGAGCGCTTTCCGGGGACGCTGCACGACGCGGCCACGCTGGAGGAGTACACCTACCTGGTCGCCGGCTGCGTCGGCGAATTCTGGACCGACATCTGTGCCGCGCACCTCGAGGATTTCGCCCGGCTGCCCCATGGGCGCATGCGTGAACTGGGCCGCTCCTTCGGCAGCGGCCTGCAGTTGGTCAACATCATCCGCGACGCCGGTGCCGACCTGGCGGCCGGCCGCTGCTACTTCCCCGCGGATGAAATCGCGGCGGTGGGGCTGGAGTCGGTGTGGACGGGCTGGCAGGCCATCGCGCGGGAGCGCGTGGCCGACGGCATGGCTTATGCGCAGGCGGTGAACTCGCGGCGCGTGCGGGCCGCCGTGGCGCTGCCCGCGATCCTGGGCATCCGCACGCTGGCGCTGGTGCGCGAAACCGGGCCCGCGGCCCTCACGCAGCGCGTGAAAGTGCCGCGCCACGAGGTGCGAGCCATCCTGCTGCGCATGGCCGTATCGCTGGCGGGGCGCGAGGCGGTGTGCGCCGAATGGGACAATCGCGCGCGATGACGCCCCAACAGTACGTGCAGGACAAGGCTGCGAAGTCCGGCAGCAGCTTCTACTACGCCTTCCTGTTCCTGCCGCCGGAACGCCGCGCCGCGATCACCGCCTTCTATGCCTTCTGCCGCGAAGTCGACGACGTGGTGGACGAAGTGACCGAGCCCGACATCGCCCAGCGCAAGCTCGCCTGGTGGGACGGCGAGGTGGCGCAGGCTTTCGCCGGCCATCCCTCGCACCCCGTGATGCAGGCCTTGATGCCTTGCGTGCCGGCCTTCGGCATCGAAGAGTCGCAGCTGCACCACGTGATCCAGGGCTGCCGCATGGACCTGGAGCAGACGCGCTACCTCGACTTCGCGGGCCTGCAGCACTATTGCCACCTGGTGGCGGGCGTGGTGGGGGAGGTGTCGGCGCGCATCTTCGGCCAGACGCAGGCGGCCACCACCGAATTCGCCCACAAGCTGGGCGAGGCGTTCCAGCTCACCAACATCATCCGCGACGTCGGCGAAGACGCGATGCGCGGGCGCATCTACCTGCCCATCGACGAGCTGCAGCGCTTCGACGTGAAGGCGCACGAGATCCTGGAGCGCAAGTACTCGGACCGCTTCACGGCGCTCATGCGCTTCCAGGCCGGGCGCGCGCATGCGCGCTACGACGAGGCCCTGGCGCTGCTGCCGGCGCAGGACCGCCGCGCCCAGAAGCCGGGGCTGATGATGGCCAGCATCTACCGCACGCTGCTGCGCGAGATCGAAAGCGATGGGTTCAAGGTGCTGCACCAGCGGGTGTCGCTGACGCCTCTGCGCAAGCTGTGGCTGGCGTGGAAGGTGCAGGCGCTGGGGCGGATGTGAGAGGGCTGGGGTTGCACCCCAGCCTACGGGGACCGGCGTGTAAGGCGGATGCAGCCTCGTAGGTTGGGGTGAAACCCCAGCTCTCACCCTACCGGAACAACTCCACCAGCTCCGTCAGGTTCGCCAGCTGCACATGCGGCTCCATCTCGTGCGGCCACATGTGTTCCGACCGGTTCACCCACGCGGCCTGCATGCCGGCATTCAGCGCGCCCAGCGCGTCCAGCGTGGCGTCGTCGCCCACATGCAGCATGTCCTCGGGCAGCATGTCGACCGCGCCCGCCGCCGCATGGAAGATGCGCGGGTCGGGCTTGCCGACGCCGAAGGCGCGGGCGTTGATCGCGGCCCTGAACAGCGGCGCCAGCCCGATGCGGTCGAGGTCGGCATTGCCGTTGGAGATGCTCACGATGGGAAACCGGGCGGCCAGGAAGTCCAGCGCCGGCCGCGCATCGTCGAACAGCACGACGCGCTGCCGCTCCGCGAAGAACACGTCGAACGCCTGGTCCGCCATCAGCGGGTTCTCGCCCGCACGATACAGCGCAAGGCGGATCGACTCGCGCCGGATCGCGCTCATGTCGTGTTTGAGCTCGGGTTTGGACTGCGCCATGTAGTCGCGGATTTCGCGCAGCGCCGAGGGGCTGGAGAACAGAGCGGCGGCCATCGGCGCGTGTTCCACCAGCCAGTCGTGCAGCGCTTTTTCGGCGCGCTCGATCGTCGGCCAGATGGGCCACAACGTGTCATCGAGGTCGATCGAGATCGCCTTGACCTTCCGGACGTCCAGCATCCGGCGAGAATAACCCAATGCCGAGCATAGCCGTCCTCCTTTGCAACCTCGGGACTCCCGACGAGCCGACCCCTGCTGCGGTGCGCCGCTACCTGGCGGAATTCCTGGCCGACCCGCGCGTGGTGGAGATTCCGCGCGCCCTCTGGCTGCCCCTGCTGTACGGGGTGATCCTGCCGCGCCGCGCCGGCGCTTCGGCCGCCAAGTACAAGAGCATCTGGACGAGCGACGGCTCGCCGCTGAAGGTCTGGACCGAACGCCAGGCCAAGCGCCTGCAGGGCTGGCTGGGCGAGCACGGGCGCCAGGTGCGGGTGCTGCCTGCCATGCGATACGGCAACCCTTCGATCCGGGCGCAGCTCGACGAACTGGCGGCCGCCAAGGTGGGCCGCATCCTCATCCTGCCCTGCTACCCGCAGTACTCGGGCACCACCACCGCCAGCGTGATCGACGGCGTGTCGGACTGGTCGCGGGCCACGCGCAGCATCCCCGAGTTCCGCTTCGTCAATCGCTACCACGACGACCGCGGCTACATCGAGGCGTATGCCAGACGCATCGAGAAGCACTGGCGCGAGCACGGCCGCGGCGACCACCTGGTGATGAGCTTCCACGGCGTGCCCGAACGGATCATCCGGCTGGGCGACCCCTACCAGGACGAATGCAGCCGCACGGCGAAGCTGCTGGCCACCAAGCTGATGCTGGAGGACGGGCAATACACCCTGACCTACCAGTCGCGCTTCGGCCGCGCCAGGTGGCTGGAGCCCTACACCGAGCCCACGGTGCAGCAATTGGCGAGAAAAGGCGTGCAGCGCCTCGACATCGTGTGCCCCGGCTTCACGTCCGATTGCCTGGAGACGCTGGAGGAGATCGCGATGGAAGTGCGCGATGCCTTCCTGCAGGCGGGCGGCCAGGAGTTCCGCTACATCCCCTGCCTCAATGACGAGACGGCGTGGATAGCTGCGCTTGGGGCACTGGCCGAGCGTCACCTGTCCGGGTGGGACTGAACGCCTGCTGCTCGATGAACTGGGTCACCAGCTCCAGTTGCTCGGGCACGTTCAGCGCGGGCGCGTGGCCCACGCCCGCGATCTCCACCACGCGCGTCAGGCCCAGCAGGCCCGGGCCGCGCAGCATCAAGCCTTCGGCGGCCTCGCGCAGCACCAGGTCGGACTCGGCACCGCGCAGCAGCAGCACGGGGATGCGGATTTCGTCGTAGTGCTGCCAGATGTCGTAGTCATTCGGGTGGTCGATGAACTGCCGCACCATCGCGGGGTCGTAGTGCGGCGTGATGCGCCCGTCGGGGAGGCGGCGCGTCGACGTTTCGGCCAGCCGCCGCCATTGCGCATCGGACAGCCAGCCGAAGGGCTTGTAGACCTGCCGGAAGAACGACTCCAGCTCGGCCATGGTGTCGAAAGCGGGCGGGTTGCCGGCATACGCGCGGATGCGCTGCAGGGCGGGGGCAGCCAGTTGCGGCGCGTTGTCGTTGAGCAGCAGGCTCGCGATACGCGGCTTCATCTGCGGCTGGAACAGCCCCGATGCACACACGGTTCCGAGCGCCCCACCCATCGACGTGCCGACCCAGTGGGCGCGCTCGATGCCGAGCTGGTCGAACAGGTCGGCGGCAATGCGCGCATAGAACTCGAGCTTGTATTCCTTCGAAGGGTCACGGCTCCACTGGCTCAGGCCACGCCCCAGCGTGTCGGGACACACCACGCGCCAGCCGCGCGCGGCCAGGTGCTGCGCCAGTTCGTCCATGTCGCGGCCGGTACGCGCCAGGCCGTGCCATGCGATCACCGTGCCGCGCTCGGCCGTGCCCCACTCGGTGTAATGGATTTCGCGCCCTGCGCAGGTCGCGTAGTTGGAAGTGAATGACATGCGGCCTCCGGTCACTTGTGTTGCGGCACTTCTTCGGCGATCAGGGCCGCCGGCGGCGCGGGCTCGGCCGGGCGCGACGATCGCATCGCCCGCAGCCGCCCCACGATGCCGGTGGGGAAGTAGTAGACGGACAGCACGAACAGCAGGCCCAGCCACAGCAGCCAGCGGTCGGGCGACAGCAGCGCCGACAGCGTGGCCACGCCCGCAGTGGCATCGCTGGCCAGCTTCAGCAGGTCCTGCAGGTAGCTTTGCGCCACCACGAAGATCACCGAGCCGATGGCCGCGCCATAGATCGTGCCCATGCCGCCGATCACCACGATCAGCAGCACGTCGAGCATGATCTCGAACGACAGCGTGGTGTCGGGGCCGTTGTAACGCAGCCAGATGGCGAGCATGGCGCCCGCCAGCGTGGCGAACAGGGCCGACAGGATGCTCGAGATCGTGCGGTAGACCACCACGCGGTAGCCGATGGCCTCGGCGCGGAACTCGTTCTCGCGGATCGCCTGCAGCACGCGGCCGAAGGGCGAGTTGACGATGCGCAGCATGGCGAGGAACAGCACCAGCGCGACTGCGAACAGCAGGTAGTAGCTCACGAGCCGCCCGTCGATGGCCACGCCGAAGAGCGGCTCTTCCATTAGCCGGTAGCTGGGCGACAGCACTTCAGGCATCTTGAAAGTCAGGCCGTCTTCGCCGCCGGTCACTTCGGACAGCTGCGACGCGAGCGTCTGGAACGCGGCGGCGAAGGCGAGCGTGATCATCGAGAAGAAGATCGCCCGCACGCGCAGCGAAAACAGGCCGATGGCCAGCGCCAGTACGAACGACAGCACGAGCGCGATGCCCAGGCCGGCGGCGATGGCGCCCCAGCCGGGGCCGATGCGGGTGGAGGCGATGGCGATGCCGTAGGCGCCGATGCCGAAGAACATCGTGTGCGCGAAGCTCACGATGCCGGTGTAGCCCAGCAGCAGGTCGAAGCTGGCCACCAGCACGATGAAGATCAGGACCTTCGCCGCGACGTTGAAGGCCTTGACGCCGGGGATGATGAAGGGCGCCAGCGCCAGCGCGACGAGCATGGCGACGAGCAGCACGGCCAGCACGCGGTTGCGGGGCAGGTCGCCGGAGAGCAGGCGGTTCAGCATGGGCGTGACCTCACTTCGCCAGCGCGTAGACGCCCTGCGGCCGCCACAGCAGGATGGCCATCATCAGGGCGATGTTGGAGAACAGCGCTGCCTTGGGCACCAGGAAGCCGGTGTAGTTGGCCATCAGGCCCACCAGCAGCGCACCGATCAGCGCGCCGGTGGTGGAGCCCAGCCCACCGATGATCAGCACGATGAAGATCAGCACGTTGACCTGCGCGCCCATCTGCGGCGTGACGGCCTGCTGGTACAGGCCCCACATGACGCCGCCCAGCCCGGCCAGCGCGCTGCCGGCCACGAAGACGCCGATGAAGAGCGTGCGGATGCGGTAGCCGAGCGACTCGACCATCTCGCGGTCCTGCACGCCGGCGCGGATCAGCAGGCCGATCTTGGTGCGCGTCAGCGTCCACAGCAGCGCCGCGAACACCGCGAGGCCGACCACCACCGCGATCAGGCGGTACTTCTCGATGGCCGCCTCGCCCATCATCACGTTGCCTCGGATGCCCTCGGGCAGCGGCATGGCGATCTGCAGCGGGCCCCAGATCACCTTGATCAGCTCTTCGCCGATGATCATGCCGCCCATGGTGATGAGGATCTGCTTCAGGTGGTTGCCGTACACCGGGCGCACGATGAAGCGCTCGAAGGCCAGGCCCACCGCGCCCGCTACCAGCATCGCCACCACCATCGCCGGCAGCACCGCGAGCAGGTTCACCAGCAGGCTGCCCGAAGCGGTGTAGTCGCCCATCGCGCCCAGCACGCTGGTGGCGACGAAGGCCCCCAGCGCGATGAACACGCCATGGCCGAAGTTCAGCACGTCCATCAGGCCGAACACCAGCGTGAGGCCCGACGCGATGATGAAGATGATCATGCCCATGGCGAGGCCGGCCACCGTCAGGGTGAGCCAGGTCGATCCCGAGCCGATGAAGGGCAGCACCAGCAGGGCCAGCACCGGCACCAGCGCCAGCGGTTTCCAGTCGGCATCCTTCAACATGTTCATAGTGCCAGCCCCAGCAGCTCCTGCTGCAGTTCCTCGTTGTCCGCCAGCTCCTTCATGGAGCCTGCATGCACCACCTGCCCGTTGTCCATCACGGCGACCGTGTCGCCCAGCCGCTTGGCGAAGTTGATGTTCTGCTCCACGAGCAGGATGGTCACGCCGCTCGCCTTCAGCTCGGCGAAGGCGTCGATCATGTTGTTGATGATGGCGGGCGCCAGGCCCTTGCTCGGCTCGTCGATGAGCAGCAGCTCGCGCGGCTCGACGATCGCGCGCGACACGGCCAGCATCTGCTTCTGCCCGCCCGACAGCTTGCCGGCCGGGTGGTTCCAGAACTTCTCGACCGCCGGGAACAGCTTGAAGATCCACTGCAGGCGCTGGTCGTCCATCTGCGCCGCGTTCTTCGCAGCGCGCGCGGCCAGCAGCATGTTCTCCTTCACCGTGAGGTCGGCGAAGATGCCCATGTTCTCCGGCACGTAGGCCACGTTCATGCCGGCGATCTGCGGGGTCGGCAGCTGCGTGATGTCCTGCCCGTTGAAGTCGATGCGGCCCTGCGACGCGCGCCACAGGCCCATGATGGTCCTGAGCGTCGTGGTCTTGCCCGCGCCATTGCGGCCCAAGAGCATGGTGAGCTGCGCCTTGGGCACCGCGAGGTCTACGCCGTGCAGGATGTGGTACGCGCCGATGTGCGTGTGCACGCCCTTCAGTTCGAGCAGGTTCATGCGGGCTCCTTCGCGGCGATGCCCAGGTACGCCTCCTGGACGATGGGCGACGCGATGACTTCGGCTGGTTCACCATCGGCCACCAGCGAGCCGTTGTGCAGCACGATGATGCGGTCCGCGAGTTCGCGCACCACGTCCATCTTGTGCTCCACCAGCAGGATGGTCTTGCTCTTGTCGTCCTTCAGCTTGCGGATCAGGTTGAGGATGACCGGCGCCTCGGCGTGGTTCATGCCCGCGGTCGGCTCGTCGAACATGAACACCGATGGCTCCAGCGCCATCAGCAAAGCCACCTCCAGCTTGCGCTGGTCGCCATGCGGCAGGTTGGCCACCAGTTCGTGCTCCTTGTCCTTCAGCGCCACTGCAGCCAGCACTTCGTCGGCCCGCTCGGTCAGCGCCTTGTGGTCGCTCCACACGCTCCACAGGTTGAGCCCGCGCCGGTGCTCGCCTTCGCGCGCTGCCTGCACCGCGAGGCGGATGTTCTCCAGCACGCTCAGGCGCGGGAACAGGTTGGTGAGCTGGAACGCCCGCCCCAGGCCGGCGCGCGTGCGCTGCGAGGCCGACATGCCCGAGAGGTCGCGGCCGTCGAGGGTTACGGTGCCCGCGCTGGCCTTCAGCTGGCCGGAGATCAGGTTGAAGTAGGTCGTCTTGCCGGCTCCGTTCGGGCCGACGATCGCGGTCAGCGTCCCCGGCTCGAACGAGCAGGTGACGCCATTGACCGCGACGTGGCCGCCGAAGCGGATGGTCAAGTCCTGGGTGGCGAGCAGGGCCATGGGTGTGCGAGTCCCCCGCGCCGCGCGGGCACGAAAAAAAAAGAGTGAAGGACGAGGCGGCGAACGCCGCCCCGTTATCGTCCGCCTACCGCTTGTTGCGGATCGGGATCTGCATCTCTTCGGGCTTGATCACGCGCACCAGCTCCGGCACGCCCCAGGCGAAGGCCGGGTCGTTCTTGATCTTGAAGTGGTACATCTCCTGCATGGCCTGGTGGTCTTCCTTGCGGAAGGTCATCTTGCCCTTGGGCGTCTCGAAGCTCATGCCTTCCATCGCTGCGATCAGCTTGTCGGAGTTGGTGTCGCCGCCGGTCTTCTTCAGCGCCTCGACCACGGCCATCGCCGCGCTCATGCCGCCGGCGGTGAAGAAGTCGGGCGGGCTCTTCAAGCGGCTGTAGTGGTTGGCCACCAGCCACTCGTTGGCCTTGTTCTTCGGGATGCCGAAGTAGTAGTAGAGCGCGCCTTCCATGCCTTCGAACTGCTTGTAGGCCACCATGGCGGGCAGGATGTTCCCGCCGGTGGCCAGTTCGATGCCGTAGCGCTTTTTCAGGTCGAGTTCGGCGATCTTCGGGAACGGTGTCGGGGCGCCCGACCACACGACCGAGATGAACTTCTTGCCCGGCTGGTCCTTCAGGCGGTCGATGATGCGCTGCAGGCCGGCCGTGAAGTCGGTGGTGCCGACCGGCAGGTACTCTTCATGCACGATCTTCGCCTTCTTCACGAACTCCTTGGACGCCTTCACCGCGTCGCGGCCGAAAGCGTTGTCGTTCGCGAGCACGGCCACCACGTTGCCCGGCTGGTCCAGCGCGGCAGCGTTGGCGGCGGCGTCCTGGCTGCTGTTGCGGCCGGTGCGGAAAATGTAGCGGTTCCACTTGTCGCCGGTGATGCTGTCGGCCACCGCGGGCTCCACCAGCAGCACCTTCTTGTATTCCTCGGCGACGGGCAGCATGGCCAGGGCCACGGGGCTGGCGGTGGGGCCGACCGCGATGTCGACCTTGTCGTCGGCATAGGCCGCGGCCAGCAGCGACTTGCCCACGTCGGGCTTGCCCTGGTCGTCCTTCTCGATCACGACCAGCTTGCGGCCGTTGACGGCCATCGTGCCGTTGGTGGCGTATTCCAGGCCCAGGTTGAAACCGACGATGGTCTGCTTCGCATAGGCTTCCAGCGGGCCGGTCTTGCTGGCGATGATGGCGATCTTGATGTCCTTGGCCTGGGCCAGGGCGGCGATCGGGGATGCGAGGGCGGCGGCGACGGCGGCCAGCGCAACCCAGGTGCGACGATGCATGGATGGTCTCCTCAATTGAAACGACTGCAGAACCCCGGTGCCTCATGCACGGCGCGTGCCAGCACGTAAGTGCTTGATTCGCAAAGGATCTTGCGCCGCCGACGGCCCGATTGCCTGAAAATCAGACAGTCTCGAGTGTCTGATTTTCAGGCAACTGTCTGGTATTCAGACAGCGAGTCGAGCCGCTCGTAGAGCTTGGCCCGTGAGATGCCCAGCAGTTTGGCGGCCGCCAGCTTGTTGCCGCCGGTGGCGGCCAAGGCGGCATGCAACGCCTGCTTTTCCAGTTCGGCGACCTGCTCGGCCAGCGGCCTGAGCAGCGGAGCCTGCCCCGCGGCCGGCGCGCGCGGCGCCGGCGGCATCGGCGGCAGCCGCTCGATGCCGGCTTCGCCCAGCACTTCCTCGAGCTGCTTGGTATCGATGTGCTGCGAGTCGCTGCGCATGGCCGCCTGCTCCAGCACGTTGCGCAGTTCGCGCGTGTTGCCGCGCCATGCCTGCGCGGTGAGCATCACGATGGCGTCAGGCGACAACTCGATCGGCCCCGTGCCGTTGCGGGTGGCGATGTCTTCGGCCAGCACTTCGACCAGTGCGGGGATGTCGTCGCGCCGCTCGCGCAGCGGCGGCACCTTGATCGGCAGCACGTTCAGGCGGTAGTACAGGTCTTCGCGGAACCGGCCTTCGCGCACCAGCGCGCCGAGGTCGCGCGAGGTGGCCGCGATCACGCGGGCGTCGAAGCGGATCACCTTGTTGGAGCCCAGCGGCTCGATCTCGCCTTCCTGCAGCGCGCGCAGCAGCTTGGGCTGCAGCGCGGGCGGCATGTCGCCGATCTCGTCGAGGAACAGCGTGCCCCCGTGCGCCAGCTTGAACTTGCCTTCGCGGCCCTTGCGGTCGGCACCGGTGTAAGCGCCGGGCGCCACGCCGAAGAACTCGGCTTCCAGCAGCGTGTCGGGCACGGCTGCGATGTTCACGCTGACCATGGGGCCGTTGGCGCGCGACGAGGCTGCATGGATCGCCTGCGCCAGCAGTTCCTTGCCGGTGCCGGTCTCGCCCAGCAGGAGCACCGGGCTCGACGACATCGCGGCGCGGCGTGCCTGCCGCTTCACTTCGACGGCGGCGGGGCTGGTGCCGACGAAACTCGCCAGCGTGTACTTGGCCTTGCGCTGCGACGCCAGTTCGCGCTTGGCGTCGTCCAGGTCGCGCTGCAGCGCGGCGAACTTGTGGATCAGCGGCTGCAGGGTGGTCTCGGGGTGGTCGAACAGCACGATGCCGAGCGCGCCTATCACCTGCCCCTGCTCGTCGCGCAGCGGGATGCGGCTGACGACGAAGGTGCCCGCCTTGTTGGTCAGCAGGTCGATCAGGATCGGCTTGCCGGTGCGTATGACGCGGTCCATCTGCGTGTTCTGCACGACTTCGGCCACCGGGTGGCCCACGAAGTCCTCGACGCGCTCGAACCCGAGCGCCGGCAGGAAGCGCTTGTACTGGTCGTTGATCCACACGACACGCGCTTCGCGGTCCACCAGCAGCATGCCTTCGCTGGCGTTGGCGAACAGGTCGAACATGGAGCGTGCAGCCAGCTCCAGGATGCGCTGGCCGTCGAGCGGCAGCGGCGTTTCGGCGGTCATGGCCGCCATTGTCCCCCTACGTGCTCGCCTCGTAGGCTGGGGTGAAACCCCAGCACTGTGGCCACTTGCCATCGATATGAACGCAGAAGACGCAGAAGAAATTTCCAAGAACTGGACTCCCTTCTGCGGTTTCTGCGCACTTCGGCGTCTTCTGCGTTCAAGACCTTTCAGGTTGTCTCCGACTCCGGATGCGTCAACTTCTGCGCCCGCCGCTTCAGCAACCTGGGCAACAGCAACACAGCCACGATGATCGCCAGCAGCACCAGCGAAGCCGGGCGGGTGACGAAAATCGAGAAGCTGCCCTCGCCGATCGACACCGCATTGCGCATCTGCGCCTCGGCCAGCGGGCCCAGGATCATGCCGATCACCACCGGCGCCGTCGGGAAGTCGAAGCGGCGCATCAGCACGCCCACGAGCCCGATGCCCCACAGCAGCACGAGGTCGAACGCACTCTGCCGCATGCCATACGCACCGACCGTGGCGAAGATCAGAATGCCCGCATACAGCTGAGGCTTGGGGATCTTCAGCAGCTGCACCCACAGCTTCACCAGCGGCAGGTTCAGGATCAGCAGCATCACGTTGCCGATGTACAGCGACGCGATCAGCGCCCACACCAGCGCGGCGGAAGTCTGGAACAGCTGCGGGCCGGGCTGGATGCCGTAGTTCTGGAAAGCGCCCAGCAGGATGGCCGTGGTGTTCGACGTCGGGATGCCCAGCGTCAGCAACGGGATCAGCGCGGTGGTCACCGTGGCGTTGTTCGCCGCTTCGGGGCCGGCCACGCCTTCGATGGCGCCGGTGGTCCCGAACTCCTTCTTGTCCTCGCCCTTGGCCAGCCGCTTCTCGACCGCGTAGCTCAGGAAGGTTGGGATCTCCGTGCCGCCCGCCGGGATGCAGCCGAACGGCGCGCCGATGCCGGTGGCGCGCAGCCACGCGGGCACCGAACGCTGCCACTCGCGCTTGGTCATGTACACCTTGCTCATCGGGTTCTGGGTCTCGACCTGGCGCGCTTCGTACAGCCCGTAGTACATGACCTCGGCCACGGCGAACAGGCCGACCGCGACCAGCACGATCTCGATGCCGTCCATCAGCTCCGGCACGCCCCCGGTGTAGCGCGCCTGCCCCGAGATCTGGTCCAGGCCGATCAGGCCGATGGCCAGCCCGACGAACAGGGACGCCATGCCGCGCACCGTGCTCTTGCCCAGCACGGCGCTCACGGTGGTGAAGGCCAGCGCCATCAGCAGGAAGTATTCCGGCGGGCCGAGCTGCACGGCGTACTCGGCGACGGTCGGCGCGAACATCGTGACGATCACGGTCGCTATGGTCCCGGCCACGAACGAGCCGATGGCGGCGGTGGCCAGCGCCGCGCCGGCGCGGCCGTGCTTGGCCATCTTGTTGCCCTCCATCGCCGTCACCATGCTCGCGGTCTCGCCGGGCGTGTTGAGCAGGATGGAAGTGGTGGAGCCGCCGTACATGGCGCCGTAGTAGATGCCCGCGAAGAAAATCATCGAGGCGGTGATCTCCACCTTGGCGGTGATGGGCAGCAGCATGGCCACGGCCACCGCCGGCCCGATGCCGGGCAGCACGCCGACGGCCGTGCCGAGCACGCAGCCGATGAAAGCCCACAGCAGGTTGACGGGGCTGATCGCCGTGGCGAAGCCCTGCATGAGTGCGGCAAAAATCTCCATGTCAGATCCAGCCCGTGCCGCTCAGGCCCGGCAGGTTGATGGCGAGGAACTTGGTGAACACCCAGTACACCGGTGCCGAGATCGCCAAGCCGGTCACGGCGTCGGCCACCAGCACGCGCGGTGTCGACACGGCGCTCTGGCCCTGGGCCCGCCGCAAGCCCTGCACGGCGAGCAGGTAGCACAGCGTGCAGCTCAGGGTGAAACCGATGACCGTGATGAGCGCCGCGTTGGCCAGCATGCCTGCTGTAACCCATGCCAGGCCCGGCCACCAGGCGGGCATGTCGTCGCCCGACGCCTCGAGCTGGCGGAAGCCGCCCGTCAGCGCCTCGCGCGTGATCAGCACGCCGCAGATGGCGAGTACCACGGCCACCACCCACGGCAGGAAATTGGGGCCGACGCCGCCGTAGCCGGCGCCGGACGGAATGGTGATGGCGCCCACCCCGAGCGCAATCCCCAATAGGACGATGCCGGCCCCCACTGCAGCCTGCATCCGGTTCACGGATTCCTGTTGTGCCATGTTTCTTCTTTCGTCCGCGGGCTTCAAAAAAAGCCCGGCACTCGGGCCGGGCGTCGGTGGGACTGGCCGCGCCGGCTTCAGAGCATGCCGGCCTTGACCATCGTCGCGCGCAGCGCGGCGAACTCGTCGTCCACGAACTTCTCGAACGCCGGGCCGCTCAGGACCGCGGGCGTCCAGTTGTTCTTCTCCATGGCCTCCTGCCACGCCTTGGTCTTGATGGCGGCCAGCACCATGTCGGTCAGCGCCTTGCGCTGCGCGTCGGTGATGCCGGGCGCGCCGTAGACGCCGCGCCAGTTGCCGATCTCGACGTCGATGCCCTGCTCCTTCAGCGTGGGCACGTTCTCCAGGCGCTTGGGCGCCGTGACGGCGATCGGGCGCATCTTGCCGGCCTTGATGTACTCGGCGAATTCGCTGTAGCCGCTGCCGCCCACCGTGACGTTGCCGCCCAGGATGGCCGCGGTGGCCTCGCCGCCCCCACGGAACGCGACGTAGTTGATCTTGGAGGCGTCGACGCCGACCTTCTGCGCGATCATGGCCGCGGCGATGTGCTCGGTCGAGCCGCGCGAGCCGCCGCCCCACTTGACGCTGCCGGGGTCCTTCTTCAGCTGCGCCACCACGTCGGCCATGGTCTTGAACGGCGAATTGGCCGGCAGCACGAACACGTTGTACTCGCTGGTCAGGCGCGCGATGGGCGTGGCCTGCGACAGGTTCACCGGCGGCTTGCCGGTGATGATGCCGCCCAGCATCACGGCGCCCATCACCATGATGGCGTTCGGGTCGCCCTTGCTGCCGTTGACGAACTGGGCCAGGCCCAGCGCGCCGGCGGCGCCGCCCTTGTTCTCGTAGGTCACGCTGTCGGCCACCTTGGCGTCCTGCAGCGCCTTGCCGAGCGCGCGGCCCGTGGTGTCCCAGCCGCCGCCGGGGTTGGCGGGGATCATCATCTTGACGTTGGCGGCAGCGCGCGCGCCGAGGGGCAGCGCCCCGGCGGCGGCCAGTGCGGCCAGGCTTTTCAGGAATTGGTCTCGGCGCATGGGGGCTCCTTATTGGTTTGTAAAGCGGACGAAGGGGATGATGCGCCTGCGTCCTGTCAAACGGCTGTCCTCGGGCATTGGGGAAAGTACTAGATTCGGCCTTTCAACCGAAAATGGCGCGAACATGAAAGTGCTCCTGGTCGAAGACGACGCCTCGATGCGCAGCACGCTGGAACGCGCGCTGGCGCGGCGCGGCTTCCAGGTGGCGTCGTGCAGCGACGGCCGGCAGGCGCTGGGCGCGTGGCGCTCGGCCCAGCCCGAGGTGGTGATGCTGGACCTGAGCCTGCCGGGCATGGACGGCCTGGACGTGCTGGAGCAGGCGCGCGAAGCGGGCATGGCGACGCCGGTGCTGATCCTCACGGCGCGCGGCACGGTGGGGGACCGCATCCTCGGGCTCAACACGGGCGCCGACGACTACCTGCCCAAGCCGTTCGACCTCGACGAGCTCGAAGCACGGCTGCGCGCCCTGGCGCGGCGCCCGGTCGCGGGCGGCGGCAAGCGTGCGGGTGAGGACGGCAAGGTCGCCGTCGGCGAGTTGCGGTACGACCCTTCCAACGGAGCCGTGTACCACCGCGACGCCGTGATGGAGCTGACTCCCCGCGAAACCGCCCTGCTCGCCTCGCTGATGGCACGCCCCGGGCAGGCCGTGGGCAAGGAGCGCCTGTTCGAGCTGGTGTTCCCCGGCGAGGCCGACGTGCAGTACGAAGCCATCGAGGTCGTGGTGTACCGGCTGCGCAAGAAGATCGCGCACACCGGCGTGGCGCTGGTCACTCTGCGCGGGCTCGGCTACCTGCTCAAGGCGGCATGAGCCGCCGGGCCGCCCCAAGGCTCATAGCCCCGCAGCGCGTAGCGCGGAGGGTAGTCCATTGAGACCACCGCAGTCGCTGCGCGCGCGGCTCATGGCGGGCATCCTGTTGCCGGTGGTCGTGCTGATCGCGATCAACGGCTACAGCCTGTACACCCGCGCGCTGGTGGCCGCCAACACGGCGTATGACCGCACGCTGCTCGCGTCGGCCAAGGTCATCGGCGAGCAGCTCGACGTGGTGGGCTATGACGCGCAGGCGCAACTGCGCGCCACCGTGCCCTATTCGGCGCTCGAGGCATTCGAGGCCGACAACCGCAGCCGCATGGTGTATCGCGTCTCCAGCCTCGAAGGCGAGATGGTTTCCGGCTATGCCGACCTGCCGCGCTGGCGGGGCAAGTTGCCGCAGCGCCCGCCTTATGCCGCGCTGGTGGACTTCTACGACGACCTGTACGGCGAGGCCGAAGTACGCGTGGCGGTCCTGCTGCAGCCCGTGGTGAGCGAACGCGGCCGCGGCATGGCCGTGGTGCAGGTGGCCGAAACACTGGAGCTGCGCCGCGAGCTGGCGCGACAGGTGCTGTTCGACACCTTGTGGCGGCAGGCGGTGCTGGTGGTGGTGATCGCACTGGTCGTGTGGTTCGTCGTGCAGCGCGCGACGCGGCCCGTGCGCCAGCTGAGCAGCGAGCTGCAGGCGCGGCCCGAGGGCGACCTGACGCCGATCGAGACTGCCGGCGCGCCGCGCGAGCTGCTGCCGCTGGTAGACGCCACCAACGAAGTGATGACTCGGCTGCAGCACCTGCTGGACAACCAGAAGCGCTTCGTGCGAGACACCTCGCACCAGCTGCGCACGCCGCTGGCGGTGCTGAAGACGCAGGTGCAGTCGGCGTTGCGGGGCGACGTGGAGCCGCGGCAGGCGCTGGAAGAGATCCAGGAGACGGTGGAGCGTGCCACCACGCTGGCCAACCAGATGCTGTCGCTGGCCAAGGTCGAGCAGTTGCGCCAGCAGCCCGGCGCCGAGGTGAACGACCTGTCGCAGGTGGTGCGCGCGATTGCGCTGGAGCTCGCACCGCTCATCGCCGACAAGGACATCGACTTCGAGATCGAGACGGTACCTGCCCCGGTGCGCGCGCACGACTGGATGCTGCGCGAGCTGGCCCGCAACCTGCTGCACAACGCCATTCGCCATGTGCCCGCGGGGCGCAGCCTCAGCGTGCGTGTGGTGGCCGACCGCAACGCGGCGGCCCTGACCGTGGCGGACACCGGACCGGGCGTGTCGTCTGAGCTGCGCTCGCGCCTGTTCCAGCCGTTCTCGGCCGGCGATGTGCGAGGCGGCTCGGGACTCGGCCTGGCGATCTGCCACGAGATCGTGCGCGCGCTCGGCGGCACGATCTCGCTCGACAACCGCGAAAACCATGGGCACACGGAAGGGCTGGATGCCACCGTGCGGCTGCCGCTGGAGGAGAATGCGCCCTGAATGGATCGATTGAGGATTGACAAGTGGCTGTGGGCCGCGCGCTTCTACAAGACGCGCGGGCTCGCGACCGAAGCAATCGACAAGGGCCGGGTGGAGGTCAACGGCCAGGTCGTCAAGCCCGCGCGCGAAGTGAAGCCCGGCGACACGGTTGCGATGCGCCGCGAAGGCGTGACGCGCACCGTGGTGGTCAAGGGCATCTCCTACATGCGCGGGCCGGCGCCGGTGGCGCAGCAGCTCTACGAGGAAACCGCGGAGAGCATCGCCGCGCGCGAGCGCGCCGCCGAGCAGCGCCGGCTGGCGCCCGAGCCGTCCCTGGCCATCGAGCATGGCCGCCCGACCAAGCGCGGGCGGCGCGAGCTGGACGGATGGGGCGACCGGTGGTCGGCGTCGGTGGACGACGAGTGACCGCTGGGGTTGCTCCCCAGCCTACGGCGTCCCCGAGCGCCCTGTAGGCTGGGGTAAAACCCCAGATCCCCTTCGCGCCCGCCACCCCTGCAGCCACCACACCACCAGCGCCAGCACCCCCGCCGGGATGAACACCCAGTGTTGCGATGGCCGAGCCGGGTTCGGCAGCTTCAGCTCCACGATCTTGTAGCCCTGCTCCACCCCCAGCTTGCGCGCGCGGCTGCCGAACTTGACCTGGGCCACCTCGACGTCGGTGCCCAGCTGCGACAAGGTGACGCCCGCATCGCGCAGGCGCTCACGGCCGTTCTTGCCCTTGCCCATGGGGATTGCCACGGTCTTGGTCTGCGCCTTGCCTTCCAGCGACTCGCCCGCGATGCCCACCACCAGCCACTGGTCTTCCTGCAGCGTGTCGGCCACCTGGTAGATGCCGGTGGCCGGCGCGCTGACGTAGCGCGCCGCGAACTGGTCCACCACCCAGTCGGGCCGGAAGAAGAGGAAGGTGGCGACCAGCAGCAGCGCAACCTCGGGCCACGTGCAGCGCGTGCGGAACCAGCGCATCGTGGCGGCCGCGAACAGCAACGACGCGACCACGCCGCTGGCGCACACCATCACCACTTCCATCCACGAGCCCAGCCCGATCAGCAGCAGCTGCGGGTTGAAGATGAACACGAACGGCAGCACCGTGGTACGCAGGCTGTACCACGTGGCCTGCCAGCCGGTGGCGTTGGGGTCGTCGCCCGAAATTGCGGCGGCGGCATACGAAGCCAGCCCCACCGGCGGGGTCACGTCGGCCAGGATGCCGAAGTAGAAGACGAACATGTGCACGGCGATCAGCGGGATGACCAGCCCGCTGCGCGCGCCGAGCTCCACGATCACCGGCGCCATCAGCGTGGCGACCAGGATGTAGTTGGCCGTCGTGGGCACGCCGGCGCCTATCAGCAGGCAGATGAAGGCCGTGAGGACCAGCATCACCAGCACGTTGCCCGCGGAGACCGCCTCGACGAAGTCGGTCATCATCAGGCCCATGCCGGTGAGCGTGATCACGCCGACGATCAGGCCGGCGCTGGCGCAGGCCACGCCGATGCCGATCATGTTGCGCGCGCCGAGCACGAGGCCCCGCCACAAGTCGGCCATGCCCTTGCGCAGCCCCGCGGCCGCGCCCTGCACCGCGCTGGTGGCACGGAACAGCGACAGCATCAGCGGCTGCAGCACCACCATCGTCATTGCCGTCACCGTCGCCCAGAAGGCCGACAGGCCCGGCGACAGTTCCTCCACCATCAGTGCCCACAGCAGCACCACGATCGGGATGAAGAAGTGCAGGCCGGCCCTCACCGTGGGCCATGGCAGAGGCAGCTGCACGGCCGCCTGCTCGGGGTCGTCGATGGGCACGTCGGGGTAGCGCGCCGAGTAGGCCATCAAGCCGACATAGGCCGCCGCCGCGAGACCTGCCAGGACCCAGCCCGCCGCTGCGCCGGCGACAGCCTGCACGCCGGTGATCGCGTAGTACAGCACCGCGCAGACGGCGACGGTGCCGCTGAATCCCAGGGCCCAGCCGAGGATGCGCTCGCGCCAAGGGGGTTCACGGTCGCGCACCAGCGGCTTCAGGTCGAGCTTCAGCGCCTCGAGGTGCACGATGTAGAACAGCGCGATGTACGAAATGATCGCGGGCAGCGCCGCATGCTTGATGATCTCCGAGTACGGGATGCCGACGTACTCCACCATCAGGAAAGCAGCCGCGCCCATCACCGGCGGCATGATCTGCCCGTTGATGGATGACGCCGCCTCGATGGCGCCCGCCTGCCGCGCGGAGTAGCCGGTGCGTTTCATCAGTGGGATGGTGAAGATGCCGCCCGACACCACGTTGGACACCGAGGAGCCCGACACGATGCCGTTCAACGCGGACGACACCACCGCCACCTTGGCCGGCCCGCCCCGCAGGTGCCCCAGCAGCGCCAGCGACACCTGCAGCATGTAGTTGCCCGCGCCCGCGATGTCCAGCAGCGTGCCGAACAGCACGAACAGGAAGATGAACTGCACCGACACGCCCAGCGCCACGCCGTACACGCCTTCGGTGGTCAGCCACATGTGCGAGATGAAGCGCGATACCGAGGCCCCGCGGTGCTGGATGGCCTCGGGCATGAACGGCCCGAGGAACACGAAGGCCATGAACAGGCCGGTGGTCACCAGCATGCCGAAACCCATGGCGCGCCGCGTCGCTTCGAGCATGATCGCCACGCCCGTGATGCCGACCACGACGTCCATGGTCGTCGGCGAGCCGGGCCGCGTGGCGAGGTCGCGGTAGAACAGGAACAGGTAGGCCGCGCAGAAGGCGCCCACTGCGGCCAGCAGCCAGTCGGCCCAAGGAATCACGGTGCGCGAAGAGCGCTTGAAGGCCGGGAAGGCGCAGAACGCCAGGAACACCGCGAACGCCAGGTGGATCGCGCGCGCTTCGGTGTCGTTCAGGATGCCGAAGCCGAAGGTGAACGGCAGCGGCGAGGCGTACCACACCTGGAACAGCGACCACGCGCCCGCCACGATCGCGAGCGCGAGGCCGACCGCGCCGGCAGGTTCGCGCCCGCCGAGGTCGGCCTCCTTGACCAGCTGGTCGAGGTCATGGCCCCCAACCCTGCCTGCGGCAGGCCCCCCGAGGGGGTGCAAGTCAACTTGGGGCGGCCCTGCGTTGACTTGGTGCGAGGCGGCTACTTGATCCAGCCCTTTTCCTTGTAGTAGCGTGCGGCGCCTTCATGCAGCGGCGCCGACAGGCCGTCCTTCACCATGTTCTCGGGCCTCAGGTTGGCCAGCGCCGGGTGCAGCTTCTTGAACTCGTCGAAGTTGTCGAACACCGCCTTCACCACCTGGTAGACCGTCTCCGGCGGCGTCTTGGCCGAAGCGACCACCGTGGCCAGCACGCCGTAGGTGGTAGCGCCTTCCGGGTTGTTGGGGTACAGGCCGCCGGGGATGGACGCCTTCGCGTAGTACGGCTTCTCGGCCAGTAGCTTGTCGACGGCGGGGCCGGTGACGGACACCAGCTTCGCGCCGCAGCTCGTGGTGGGGTCCTGGATGTTCGCGCTGGGGTGGCCCACGCCGTAGAAGAAGCCGTCGATCTTGCCGTCGCACAGCGCCGGGCCGTGCTCGTCGGCCTTCAGCTCGGCGGCCAGCGAGAAGTCGGACATCTTCCAGTTCATGGCGACCAGCAGTTCCTCCATCGACGCGCGCGTGCCCGAGCCGGGGTTGCCCACGTTGAAGCGCTTGCCCTTCAGGTCGGCCAGCGTCTTCGCGTTGGATTCCTTGCGCGCGAGCACGGTGAAGGGCTCGGGGTGCACGGAGAACACCGCGCGCAGGTCGCCCCAGGTACCGGCATCCTTGAAGGCGCCCAGCCCCTTGGAAGCGTTGTACTGCACGTCCGACTGCGCGAAGCCCAGGTCGAGCTCGCCCGCCTTGATGGTGTTGACGTTGAACACCGAGCCGCCGGTGGATTCCACCGAGCAGCGGATGCCGTGCTTCGCACGGTCCTTGTTGACGAGGCGGCACAACGCGCCGCCGGCTGCGTAGTACACGCCGGTCACGCCGCCGGTGCCGACGGTGATGAACTTCTGCTGGGCGGCAGCGGGCGCTGCGTAGAGCGCGCACGAGGCAGCGGCTGCAGCGGCAAGGGCTTGCAGGACGGGACGCAATTGCATGACATTACTCCTGGGACGACACGGAATGGATCGCTGCCCCGACCGCGGCGTGCAAGCCTTCGACGGCGAGGCTGAGTTCCGCTTCGCCCGCGATGAAGGCGGGCGCCAGCAGGACGTGGTCACCATAGCGGCCATCCACGGTGCCGCCCATCGGGTAAACCATCAAGCCACGCGCCATCGCTTCGCGCTTCACGCGCGCATGCAGCGAGTGCTTCGGCTCGAACGGCGCCTTGCTCGCGCGGTCGGCGACCAGCTCGACGCCCCAGAAGAAGCCGCGCCCGCGGATGTCGCCCACGTGCGGATGCGATGCAAAGGCGGACCGCAGCATCTTCTCGAACACGGCGCCTTGCTCGCGCACGCGCGCCAGCAGCCCGTCGCGCTCGATCACGTCCTGCACCGCCAGTGCCGCCGCGCAAGCGACGGGGTGGCCCAGGTAAGTATGCCCATGCTGGAAGTAGCCCGAGCCCGCGGTCATCGCATCGACGATGCGCGACTGCGCCAGCACCGCACCGATGGGCTGGTAGCCGCCGCCCAGCCCCTTCGCCACCACCAGCAGGTCGGGCGCGATGCCCTCCTGTTCGCACGCGTGCAGCGTGCCGGTGCGGCCCATGCCGCACATCACCTCGTCCAGGATCAGCAGCACGCCGTGGCGGTCGCACACCTCGCGCACCGCACGGAAGTAGCCGGGCACCGGCGTGAGCACGCCTGCGGTCGCGCCGCCGACCGTCTCTGCGACGAACGCGATGACCTTGCCGGGGCCGATGCGCTCGATGGCCGCGTCCAGCTCGCGCGCCAGCCGTTGCCCGTATTGCTGCGGCGTTTCGTCCTCGCGCTGCTCGCGGTACGGGTAGCAGGGCGACACGTGCGTGGCCGGCATCAGCAGGGGCGCAAAGGGTTCACGCCGCCACGCGTTGCCGCCGACCGCCAGTGCGCCCAGTGTGTTGCCGTGGTAGCTCTGGCGGCGCGCGATGAAGTGGGTGCGGTGCGGCTCGCCCGTTTCGATGAAGTACTGGCGCGCCATCTTCAGCGCCGCCTCCACGGCCTCGGAGCCGCCGCTCACGAAGTACACGTGGCTGGTCCCCGCGGGTCCGGTGCGCACCAGCCGGTCGGCCAGCTGCTCGGCGACTTCGGTCGTGAAGAAGCTGGTGTGCGCGTACGCCAGCCGGTCGATCTGCGCATGCATGGCAGCGATCACGTCGGGGTGCCCGTGCCCGAGGCAGGACACCGCGGCGCCGCCCGACGCATCGAGGTAGCGCTTGCCGTCCCCGTCGGTGATCCACATGCCGCTGCCGGCAACGGCCACCGGCGGCAGGTGGTGCAGGTGGCGATGCAGGACATGCGTGGCAGCGGCCATGGCGTACTCCAACGGTTTCGCGACAGTGTAAGCAACCCGGCGTCGGTGCTTTCTTACGCTGCGTGACGCGGGCTGCTGTCACCACGCTGCCATGAGGACGGCTGATACTGCCCGCACTGCTGTCACGCAGGCAAAGACAGGGACAAGCAAGGGACAAGACCAACAATGAGACACGACAACAGGACCCCATCGATCCTGCGGCGCATCCCGAAAATCCTCGAAGTCACGGCCGCTTCGTACGGCCTGGCCGGGGTCAGCGGCCCGAACGCCTCTCGCGCGCGCGGCGCACCTGCCGCGTCTCGGCGGCGCGCGCCTTCTCTTGCACCTTCCGGTCGCGGCGGCTCCAGAACCACTTAGCCACCGTGCGCGCGACGATGAAGGTCAGCACGAAGCTGAACAGCATCACGACAAGGCCTACGGGGCCTACATCCACGGTGCCTCCTCGATGAAAAAAGCCGCCTGGGCGAGGCGGCTTGTCGTTGGGTTCTGGCGGAGCGACAGGGATTCGAACCCTGGATGCAGGTTTTTGCCCGCATACTCCCTTAGCAGGGGAGCACCTTCGGCCACTCGGTCACCGCTCCATGGCGCCAATTATGCCCCAGCCGGCCGGGTCACGGTCTCGTCGAGGTCGAAAGCCCTGTGCAGGGCGCGCACCGCCAGCTCCATGTATTTCTCGTCGATCACCACCGAGGTCTTGATCTCGCTGGTGGAGATCATCTGGATGTTGATGCCCTCTTCGGACAGCGAACGGAACATCTTGGCGGCGATGCCCACGTGGCTGCGCATGCCGATGCCGACGATGGACACCTTGCAGATGCGCGTGTCTCCTTCCAGCCGGTCGGTGCCCAGCGAAGGCAGCACTTTCGACTTGAGCACGTCGAGCGTGCGCTGGTAGTCGTTGCGGTGCACGGTGAAGCTGAAGTCGGTCTTGCCGTCGTGGCTGACGTTCTGGATGATGACGTCGACCTCGATGTTGGCGTCGGCCACGGCGCCCAGGATCTGGTAGGCGATGCCGGGCTTGTCGGGCACGCCCAGGATCGAAACTTTGGCTTCGTCGCGGTTGAATGCGATGCCGGAAACAACGGCCTGTTCCATCTTCTCGTCTTCCTCAAAAGTGATCAGCGTGCCGGAGGTGGCTTCCTCCTCGAGCGGGATGTCCCACGGGGTGAAGCTCGACAGCACGCGCAGCGGCACCTTGTACTTGCCCGCGAACTCCACCGAGCGGATCTGCAGGACCTTGGAGCCCATCGAGGCCATCTCCAGCATTTCCTCGAAGCTCACGGTGGCCAGGCGCCGCGCTTCGGGCACCACGCGCGGGTCGGTCGTGTACACGCCGTCCACGTCGGTGTAGATCAGGCACTCGGCCGCCTTCAGCGCCGCTGCCACCGCCACGGCCGAGGTGTCGCTGCCGCCGCGGCCCAGCGTGGTGATGTTGCTGTTGTCGTCCACGCCCTGGAAGCCGGTGATCACGACCACCTTGCCCGCCTGCAGGTCGGCGCGCACGCGCTTGTCGTCGATCGACTCGATGCGCGCCTTGGTGTACGCATCGTTGGTACGGATGGGCACTTGCCAGCCGGCGTAGCTGACCGCCTCCATGCCCTCGGCCTGCAGCGCCAGCGACAGCAGGCCCACGGAGACCTGCTCGCCGGTGGACGCCAGCATGTCGAGTTCGCGCTGGGCCGCGTCCGTGGCCTTCTGCGGCGACACTTCCTTGGCCAGCCCGAGCAGGCGGTTGGTCTCGCCGCTCATGGCGCTGGGCACCACCACCATCTGGTGGCCGGCGCGCGCCCACTTGGCGACGCGCTTGGCGACATTGCGGATGCGCTCGGTCGAGCCCATCGACGTGCCGCCGTATTTGTGAACGATCAATGCCATGGGGGATTCGGTCAGGGGAATCCCCGATTTTATTGCATCGCAACAGCCCCCCTTCCGGGGGCTCGCTCAGAGCTTGGCCGGCTCGGTCCTGGCGTAGCCGCTGGACTCGGCATGGTGGTACTGCTCGTCCAGCACCGACATCAGCCGCTCGAGGTCGGCCTTCACGTCACCCGAGTGCGACTCGACGCTCACCGGGCCGGCGATCACATCGGCCCCTTGCGCCGGGGCCGGCTGCGACGAGGGTTGCGTATCGGGGATGTCGCGCGGCATGGCGGTCCACATGCCGGGGTGCGGCAGCGGCGGGCATCCGGAGTCGTCGGCCAGCGTGAATTGCCATGAGATGCCGACCAGCCATTCCTCGGCCACCGGGTCGAAGGTGTGCAGCTTGCTGATCAGCGCTTTCTGCAGCGACACGCAATACACGGGCAGGCGGGCGTCCCAGTGGCGGATGGCCAGGCGCCAGTAGAGGCCGCGGTCCCCGTTGCGCGACGTCATGGTGGCCATTTCGGCGGTGATCCATTCGGCCGGGATGCCGTGGCGCTTGAGCGTGTCGCGCAGGACCACGCGCAGCAGTTCGCGCCGTTCGTGCTGCGTAGGCGGGTGGCCCACATGGGCCTGGCTTTGAGAATGGCCCGACTTCAGCTCGGAGTGAACCTGCGAACTGTTGGCCGCCTTCACGGGTTTCGCCCCCGGCCGGCCCCCGAATAGCCGCTCGAACATGCCCATCGCCGCACTCCTCCGCCTAATTGTGACGAATTGTGACAGCGTCTGGCCCGGGGGGCAATGGCGGCGTGAACCGCAAGAGGGTTTCCTCGCGCGTGACGTAGCCGCGGCCCACTTTCAGGCGCAGTGCGTGGCCGCGGGTGGTGCAGTCGGCGACCTGGTCCAGCAGCTCTTCGAGCTGCGCGGCGCTGGCCGCTTCGCCGTGCGCCGCCCGCAACCAGTGCCGCAGCACGTTGGCCTGCCGATCGCGCGGCAGTGCCTGCAAGCGCGCGATCACGGGTTTACCGCCCATGGCCGCCAGGTCCTCTTCGGCCAAAGCGGCCAGCAGTGCCCGCGCCTGCGCCACGTGCCGCGCCGAACGCGCAAAGGTCTCGCGAAACTGCGGGAAGGCACGCTCCAGCGCGGGCAGCAGTTCGTGCCGGATGCGGTTGCGCGTGAACGAGGTGTCGGCGTTGCTCGGGTCCTCGACATGGGCGACGCCCTGTTGCGCGAGCCACGCGCGGATGTCCTTGCCGGCGATGTCGAGCCACGGCCGTTCGAAGCGCATGCCATGCCGCTCGAACGAGCGCGGCATGGCTGACAGGCCCGGCAGCCCCGCGCCGCGGCTCAGGGCCAGCAGCAGGGTTTCGGCCTGGTCGTCGGCATGCTGGCCCAGCAGGATTGCCTGCAGTCCCTGGGCCGACGCCAGTTGCGCCAGCGACAGGTAACGCGCGCGCCGCGCCGCGTCTTCGGGACTCTCGCCCGCGGCATGGCGCGCATCGACGCGCACCGAATGGAACGCCACACCGAGGTCGCGGCAAACGGCGGCGGCATGCGCCTCGAAGCCGTCGGCCGCGCGTTGCAGGCCGTGGTGCACGTGCAGGCCGTACACCGCACCGGGCCAGCGCCGGGCCGCGGCCACGAGCAGCGCCGTGGAGTCGGCACCGCCGCTGAAGGCCACGCCCAGGGGCAGCGCTGGCGCGCAGTTGTCAAGCGCCTGGACGACATCACGGGCCATTCGTCCATTATCGGGCGCTGCTAGGAGGTATCCCTAGCCCGCTCGCGGGGCCGCCCCGATAGACTCGCGCGGTCCTGGTTACCACCGAGGTTGAGGGAATGTCCGAGCAAGACCCGGGCGCGCCGGCCCACAAGGCCCTGCGCGCCTGTGCAGTAGCGTTGGCCATGCACGCCATCGCAGCCACCGGGGCTTATGCCCAGGCGCCATCCGCCACCGCTTCCGATGGCGCACCCAGCGAAGCAGCACGCCGCGCAGCGGCCAGCCCCTATCGCTTCATCCTGCAGCATTCGGCAGCGCCTGCGCGCAGGCCCGCGGCCGAGCCGCCACCCAGGCGGGAGAAGGCACCCGAGGCACCCGTGCAGGCGACCGCCGCCCGCACGGCACCCGAGCCTGCGCCCGCGCCGTTGCCCGTCGCCGTGCCGGCAGCTGCGCAGCCCGCGCCGGTGGCCGCACCACGGCCCGAGCCGGTGCAGATGGCTACGCGCAACGCGAAGCCGCCCGAGCCGCCGCCACGCCGCGAAGTCATCCCGGTGCGCATCGACGAGCCCCGGCTGCCGCCTGCCCTGCTGCGCGAGCGGCCCAATGGCGTGGTGAAGGTGCAGTTCGAAATCCACCCCGACGGCTCGACCGGCGCGGTGAAGGTGCTGGCCAGCAACAACTCGGTGCTGAATCGCCCGACGGTCAATGCCGTGTCGGCGTGGAAGTTCCAGCCGGTCGACGAAATCCTGACCGTCGAAACCGAGATCGCCTACAAGTACGACTAGGGCCTAGCGCGAATCGGCCTTGGTGTCGCTGAAGCGCCCGTAGCCCTGCACGCGCTCGTAGCGGCGCTCCAGCAGCTCGCGCACCTTGAGGTCGGCGACCTGGCGCCATGCGTCGTTCAGCGCGCGCTTCAGGAAGGCGGCCATCTGCTTGTGATCGCGGTGCGCGCCGCCCACGGGCTCGTTCACGATCTTGTCCACCAGCCCCAGCGCCTTCAGCCGGTGCGCCGTGATGCCCATGGCGTCGGCGGCTTCCTGCGCCTTCTCGGACGTCTTCCACAGGATCGACGCGCAGCCTTCGGGACTGATCACCGAATACACCGAGTACTGCAGCATCAGCACCTGGTCGGCCACGGCGATGGCCAGTGCACCGCCCGAGCCGCCTTCACCGATGATGGTGGTGATGATCGGCACCTCGAGCTGCGCCATCTCGAAGATGTTGCGGCCGATGGCTTCCGACTGGCCACGCTCCTCGGCGTCGATGCCCGGATACGCGCCGGGCGTGTCGACGAAGGTGAACACCGGCAGCTTGAACTTCTCGGCGGTCTTCATCAGCCGCAGTGCCTTGCGGTAGCCCTCGGGACGGCTCATGCCGAAGTTGCGCGCAGCTCGCTCCCTGGTGTCGCGGCCCTTCTGGTGGCCCAGCACCATGCAGGCGTTGCCGTTGAAGCGCGCGAGCCCGCCCACGATCGACAGGTCGTCGGCGAAGTGGCGGTCGCCGTGCAGCTCCACGAAGTCGGTGAAGACCTCGTTGATGTAGTCCATCGTGTAGGGCCGCTCGGCGTGGCGCGCGATCTTGGTGATCTGCCACGGCGACAGCTGGCTGTAGATGTCCTTGGTGAGCTGCTGGCTCTTCTTGCTCAGCTGGTCGATCTCTTCCGAGATGTCGACGGCAGACTCGGTCTGCACGTAGCGCAATTCCTCGATCTTGCCCTCGAGCTCCGCGATGGGTTGCTCGAAGTCGAGAAATGTCTTTTTCGGCAAGGTCTTCTCCTTGTCTTGTAAGGGAACTGCCCGTCAGTATTCGACAGGCAGGGGGTCCAGCGATCGCCAAATATACCAAGTCCCGACACTGCAGAACGGGGTCCAGGCCACGGCCACCTCGCGGGCGTCGCTGCGGCTCACCGGGTCGCCCGAGAAATAGTTCTTGCTGATGCCGCTGAGCAGCCCCACGTCGTCCAGCGGCAGCACGTTGGGCCGCATGAGGTGGAAGATCAGGAACATCTCGGCAGTCCAGCGGCCGATGCCGCGGATGCCCACCAGCTCGGTGATGATGTCCTCGTCGGGCATCTCGCGCCACGCGTCGACGTGGATCGCGCCCGAGTCGAAGTGCAGCGCCAGGTCCACCAGGTACTCGATCTTGCGCGCCGACAGGCCCGCTTCGCGCATGTCGTCGACCTTCAGCTTCAGCACGCTGGCCGGCGTCATCTTGCGCGGCAGTTTGACGAACCGGTCCCACACCGTCTGCGCCGCCTTCACCGAGATCTGCTGGCCCACGATGCTGCGCGCGAGCGTGGTGAACGCGTCGCCGCGCGACTGCAGGCAGGCGTCGCCGAACTGCGGGATCAGCCGCTTCATCACGCGGTCGCGCCGGGCCAGGTACTTGCAGGCTTCGTTCCAGTAGTCCGGCGTAGCCAGCGCGATGTCGCTCACTGCACCTCCCATGTGGTGCCCGAGGGCGAGTCCTTGAGCACGATGCCGCGCGCCAGCAGGTCCGCGCGGATGCGGTCGGCCTGCGCGAAATCCTTCGCCCGCTTGGCGGCCGCACGCGCAGCTATCAGCTGCTGGATCTCGGCTTCGCCGACCGCGGCCCCCGCGCGCAGGAAAGCCCTGGGGTCGCCCTGCAGGTGGCCCAGCGTGCTGCCCAGTGCCTTCAGCAGGCCCGACAGCTGCGCCGACCGGCTGCGATTGACTTCGGCCGCCAGGTCGAACAGCACGGCCACGGCTTCGGGCGTGGCGAAGTCGTTGTCCATCGCGGCCCTGAAGCGCGCGGCGAACGGGTCGGCCCAGTCGATTGCTACCGCGGCCGGCGGTACCGCCTCGAGCGCGGTGTACAGGCGGCGCAGCGCGTTGCGCGCGTCGTCGAGGTGCACGTCGCTGTAGTTGACCGGGCTGCGGTAGTGCGAGCGGACGCAGAAGAAGCGCACGGTCTCCCAGTCGAACTTGCGCAGCACGTCCTGGATGGTGAAGAAGTTGCCGAGCGACTTCGACATCTTCTCGTTGTCGATGTTCAGGAAGCCGTTGTGCACCCAGTAGCGCGCCAGCGGCACGCCGTTGGCGCCCTCGCTCTGGGCGATCTCGTTCTCGTGGTGCGGGAACTGCAGGTCGGCGCCGCCGCCGTGGATGTCGAAGGTATCGCCGAGCAGTGCGCACGACATGGCGGAGCATTCGATGTGCCAGCCCGGCCGGCCGCGCCCGAACGCGCTGTCCCACTTGGCGTCCTCGGGCTCGTCGGGCTTGGCCGCCTTCCACAGCACGAAGTCGAGCGGGTCTTCCTTGCCCTCGGCCACCGCCACGCGCTCGCCCGCATGCAGCTCGTCGAGGCTCTTGCCCGACAGCTTGCCGTAGCCGGGGAAGCGCCGCACCGCGAAGTTGACGTCGCCTTCCTCGCTGCGATAGGCCAGGCCCTTCGCTTCCAGCTTGCGCACGATGTCGAGCATCTCGGCAATGTAGTCGGTGGCGCGCGGGTCGTGCGTGGGCCGCTCGATGCCCAGCGCGTCGAAGTCGCGGTACATCGCCGCGATCATGCGGTCGGTGAGGCCGCGCACCGTCTCGCCGTTGGCGAGCGCACGGCGGATGATCTTGTCGTCGATGTCGGTGATATTGCGCACGAACGTGACTTCGTAGCCGCTCGAACGCAGCCAGCGGAACACGATATCCGACGCGATGGTGGAGCGCGCGTGGCCGATGTGGCACTCGTCGTACGGCGTGATGCCGCACACGTACATCCGAACACGGCCCGGCTCCAGCGGCGAAAACTCCTCCAGCGCACGCGAGAGCGTGTTGTAGATGCGCAAGGTCATGGTGGGTGGCGGCGCGGGTCCGCCAGGATGGCGGCCGGCGCTTTCGAATAGGGCGTGCTCGGTAACTTGCCGGTGTCCCCGCACGGAACCCCCGGCTACAATCGCCCGCAGTATATAGCCCGGACCGCGGGCATGCCACCTGCACAGGAGCCCAGAGGTTACATGACGCGATTCAGCATCCCGGTGTCCAGGAACCTTCGCCTGATAGCAGTCGCGGCGGCGCTGTGTTGCGCGGCCGGCGTGCAGGCCGACGAATACGACGACGTCAACCAGCTGCTGCGCTCGGGCAAGGTTGCCGAGGCGCTCGCCAGGGCCGACCAGCACCTCGCGGCCAAGCCGCGCGACCCGCAGATGCGCTTTTTGAAGGGCGTGATCCAGACCGAAGCGGGCCGCGCCCAGGATGCGATAACGACGTTCACCAAGCTCACCGAGGATTACCCCGAACTGCCCGAGCCCTACAACAACCTCGCCGTGCTGCACGCGAGCCAGGGGCAGTTCGACAAGGCGCGTGCCGCCCTCGAAATGGCGATCCGCACCAACCCGAGCTACTCGACGGCGCACGAGAACCTGGGCGACGTGTATGCCAAGCTGGCAAGCCAGGCGTACAGCAAGGCCCTGCAGCTCGACGCCACCAACACGGCCGTGCAGCCCAAGCTCGCGCTGATCCGCGAGCTGTTCACCCCCAACCCGCGCGCGGCTCGCGCGCCGGCCGCGGCGCAAGTGGCCGCCGCCACCCCGGTGCGCCCGCCACCGCCGGCGCCGCCCGTGGCTGCCGCACCGGCACCGGCGCCCGCGCCTGCCGCGCGTCCTGCGGCACCGGCACCTGCCCCGGCACCGGCCGCCGCCGCGCCCGCCCCGGCTGCGCAGGCTGCCGTCAATGCCTCGCGCGAAGTCGAAACCGCCGTGCAGGCCTGGGCCAACGCGTGGGCGTCGAAAGACATGACGAGCTACCTGGCCGCCTACGGCAAGGAGTTCGACCCGCCCGGCAACCAGTCGCGCAAGGTCTGGGAAGACGAGCGCCGCGCGCGCATCGTGGGCAAGTCGCGCATCTCGGTCAAGGTGTCCGACCTGGCCGTGTCCGTCAACGGCACCCGGGCGGTCGCGAAGTTCAAGCAGGCCTACTCGGCCGACTCGCTGAACGTGTCGAGCCGCAAGACCCTGGAGCTGGTGAAGGCCGGCGACCGGTGGGTCATCGTGCGCGAGAGCACGGGCGCCTGAAAGGTTCGTGCCGCATGCGGCACAGCGCGGTCGTGCAGTTCGTCCACCCTTCACTCGCCCTCGTCGTCGCGCGCACCGTGGTGGCGGCGTGCTGCCTCGCACTGGCGGCGGGTTCGGTGGCGGCGGCGCAGAAGAAGCCCCGCAAGCCGTCGGCGGCCAGGGCCGCGGCGCGCGATGGCGAGGCCGAGGCCCGGCTCATCGAGGTGTACAAGCTCGTCGCGCAGGCGAAGAAACGCGAGGCGCTGCAGCGCGCCGAGAAGCTGGTGCGCGACCACCCCAACTTCCAGCTGGCGCAACTGGTGTACGGCGACTTGCTCATGGCGCAGACGCGGCCCGTGCGTGCCATGGGCGACGTGCCCGAACCTGCCGCCAAGATGGGCATGCCGATGCTGGCCGAGCTGCGCGAGGAAGCCCAGCTGCGCATCCGCGCGTTGCGCGAGCGCCAGCCCGAAGGCGCGGTGCCGGCTGCCTTCGTGCAATTGCCGGCGAGCACGAAGCACGCGATCGCGGTGGACACCTCGCGCGCCCGCCTCTACCTCTTCGAGAACACGGCCGGCGGCCTGAAGCTGGTGGCCGACTACTACGTGTCGGTCGGCAAGGCGGGCTGGGAAAAGGCCACCGAAGGCGACCTGCGCACGCCGCTGGGCGTGTACTACGTCACCAGCAACCTCGACCCGAAGACCCTGAAGGACTTCTACGGTGCGGGGGCGCTGCCGATCAACTACCCCAACCCCTACGACGCGCGCCGCGGCAAGACCGGCAGCGGCATCTGGCTGCACGGCACCCCGCCCACGCAGTTCTCGCGGGCGCCCAAGGCCACCGACGGTTGCCTGGTGCTGGCCAACCCCGACCTGCTGCGCCTGATCCGCACGGTGGAGGTGCGCGCCACGCCGGTGGTGATCGCGCACAACCTGCGCTGGACGTCGCCGGCTGCCGCGCAACCCGAAAGCCAGCGCTTCAACGACGTGCTGCAGTCGTGGCGGGCAGCCAAGGCGAGCGGCGACGTCGCGCGGCTGCTGGGCTTCTACACCGCCGATTTCTCGGGCAACGGCAAGACACTGCCGGAATGGATGCCGGTGCTGCAGGCCGAACTCAACCGTGCGCGCGGCCGCGACATCCAGCTGAAGGACGTTTCGCTCCTGCGCTGGACCGACTCGGCCGACACCATGGTGGTAACCTTCGGCGAGGTCGCGGCAGGCTCGCGCACCGGCGCGGTCAAGCGCCAGTACTGGGTGCGCCAGGGCGCGCAGTGGAAGATCTTCTTTGAAGGAGTGATCGGTTAAATGATGCATGTGACGCGCCGCTTCGCGGCAATCCTCGTGGCGGCCTGCGGCTTCGCTGCGGCCGTGCCGGCCATGGCGCAGGAAGCGCCCAAGGTGAAGTTCGCCACCAGCATGGGCGACATCGTGGTCGAGGTCTACCCCGACAAGGCGCCCAGGACGGCGGCCAACTTCCTGCAGTACGTGAAGGACGGCCACTACAACGGCACCATCTTCCACCGCGTCATCGACGGCTTCATGATCCAGGGCGGCGGCTTCGACGCCGGCATGAACGAGAAGAAGACGCGCCCGCCGATCGCGCACGAAGGCGCCGAGTCCAGCGCCAAGGGCCTGAAGAACCAGGTGGGCTACCTCGCCATGGCGCGCACGCCCGACCCCAATTCGGCCTCGGCGCAGTTCTTCATCAACGTGAAGGACAACGAGCGGCTCAACTACAGCGCGCCCACCGCCAGCGGCTGGGGCTACACCGTGTTCGGCAAGGTGGTGAGCGGCATGGACGTGGTCAACAAGATCAAGGCCGTGCCTACCGGCAACGCCGGCATGCACCAGAACGTTCCGGTGACGCCGGTCGTGGTCACTTCCGCCACCCTGGTCAAGTAAGGAGAACGACATGGCCAATCCCAAGGTCGAACTGCACATCAAGGGCCAGGGCGTCGTGACGCTCGAACTCGACGAAGAGAAGGCGCCCAAGACGGTGGCCAACTTCCTCGCCTACGTGGCCAAGGGCCACTACGACGGCACCATCTTCCACCGCGTCATCGACGGCTTCATGGTGCAGGGCGGCGGCTTCGAGCCCGGCATGAGGCAGAAGCCGGCCGATGCCAAGGTCCAGAACGAGGCCAACAACGGCCTGAAGAACGATGCGTATACCGTAGCGATGGCCCGCACGTCGGACCCGCATTCGGCCAGCGCGCAGTTCTTCATCAACGTTGCGGACAACGGCTTCCTCAACCACACGGCGCCCACCACGCAGGGCTGGGGCTATGCCGTGTTCGGCAAGGTCGTGGGCGGCAAGGACATCGTCGACCGCATCAAGGGCGTGGCCACCGGCAGCAGCGGCGGCCACGGCGACGTGCCCAAGCAGGACGTCGTGATCGAGAAGGCGGTCGTCGCCTGACGGCTTTGGCCGGCGCCGCGCTGCCTCGCATGGCGGAACTGCAGGCGCCGCCTG
Organism: Burkholderiales bacterium; assembly: GCA_016213325.1. GTDB lineage: Bacteria > Pseudomonadota > Gammaproteobacteria > Burkholderiales > Burkholderiaceae_C > Ramlibacter. The sequence goes on from JACRAY010000014.1 coordinate 369,313, forward strand.
CGTGGCGCTCGGTCGAATTCATTTCCGACCTGCACCTGCACCCGGGCGAGCCCGCCACGTTCGACGCGTGGCGGCGCTACATGGCGTCGACCCGCGCCGACGCCGTCTTCATCCTCGGTGACCTGTTCGAGGCATGGCCCGGCGACGACGCGGCCGGCGAGCCGGGCTTCGACGCGGAATGCGCAGCCGTGCTGCGCCAGACCGCGCGGCAGCGCCCGGTGTTCTTCATGCACGGCAACCGCGACTTCCTGGTGGGCCGCAGCCTGCTCGATGACTGCGGCGTCACGCTGCTGGAAGACCCCACGGTGTTCGGCTTTGTGGGCCAGCGCTGGCTGCTCACGCACGGCGACCAGCTGTGCGTGGACGACCAGGCTTACCTGCAGTTCCGGGCGCAGGTGCGCGACCCGCGGTGGCAGGCGGCGACGCTGGCGAAGCCGCTGGCCGAGCGGCGGGCCCTGGCCCGGTCGCTGCGCGAGCAGAGCGAAGCGCGGCAGCGCTCGGGCGAGCCGTACGCCGATGTGGACGAGCCGCTCGCACTGCAGTGGCTGGAGGCGGCCGATGCGCTCACGATGATCCACGGCCACACGCACCGGCCGGCCGACCATGTGCTGGCCGGCGGCCGCACGCGCATCGTGCTGTCTGACTGGGGCGCCACGGCAAGTCCGCCGCGCATGCAGGCGCTGCGGGTCGACGCCGCCGGCGCGCGCCGCGTCGCACTGGCCTGATGTTGCGCTGGTTCACCCGCAAGCGCGAGCCGCGTCCCATCCCCGACGCGCTGTGGAACGCGACGCTCGCCGCCTACCCTTTCCTTGCCCGGCAGCCCGGCGGAGAGACCGCGCAACTGCGCACCTTCGCCGCCGAGTTCCTCGAACGCAAGCAGTTCACGGGCGCGGGCGGTTTCACCATCACCGATGAAGTAGCGGTGGCCATAGCGGCACAGGCCGTGCTGCCGGTGCTGCAGCTGGGGCTGCACTGGTACGACGATTTCGTCGGCATCGTGGTGCACCCCGACGAAGTTGTGGCGCGGCGCCAGGTGACCGACGAGGACGGCGTCGAGCACCACTACGACGAGGTGCTGTCGGGCGAGGCGATGGAGGGCGGCCCGGTGATGCTGAGCTGGCGCGACGTGGCCGAAGCCGGCGCCACCGCGGCCGAAGGCTACAACGTGGTCATCCACGAGTTCGTCCACAAGCTCGACATGCGCGACGGCGCGCCCGATGGCTGCCCGCCCCTGCCCTCGGCGCTGGCGCGCAGGGCGTGGCTCGCTGTGATGCGCGCTGAGTACGACGCCTTTCGCGAACGCGTGATCATCGCCGAGCGCTTCGGCGGCGAGCCGACCTGGCTGGACCCGTACGGCGCCGAGTCGCTCGACGAGTTCTTTGCCGTCGCGTCCGAAGCGTACTTCGTCAACCGGGAGAAGTTCGGCGGCGAGTTCGCGCCGCTCGTACCCCTGTTCGACAGCTTCTTCCGCGCAGGGTAGCTGGTGGGCAGCTCCGCTGCCCACCGATCAGCGCAGCAGCACCTTCAACACGTTCTGCAAGCGCCGCGCAGCCTGCGCATCGAAGGCCGCCGCGAGCACACGTGCCACGTCCTGCCCCCAGGTCTGTTGCGGCGACGGTTCGTTGCGCTTCGTCAGCAGTTGCAGCTGCATCATGCGGCGCGCCGACAGGTGTTCCGCAGGCGTCTGCGCATCGGCGGCGATCTCCAGGCGAAGCAGCACGTCGCCGGCATCGCCGGCAGGCGGCTGGCCCAGGGCTTGCGCCCACGACGAGCGCACGGCGGGCGCGACGGCCTTGCCCAGTTCGTGCTGGCTCGGCAGCTCGTCGGCCGAACGATGCTCCCACGCAGCCATCAGCTGGCCGAGTGCTTCGCCGTGGGCCTGCGCTGCCAGCTTGCGTAGCGCCAGCTGCGCGTGGTCGTACGCTTCGCGTTGCGCGCGGAAGGCCACGTCACCCAGCCGCGGTCCGCGGTCTTCACGCCGGTCGTCGCGGCGGTCCGGTGCACGGTCACGGTCGCCGAAGCGGCGCTCGCCCGGTCGCCCCGCGCCGGGGCCGCCCTTGCGTGCATCGAAGCGGCCGCCGCGCTGCCCGGCCGGCGGCTCTGCGGGCTTCTTCGCGCCGGGCCGGTCGTCGCCGCGCACGGCCACGACCGGCTTGGGCGCGGCCTTGGGCGCGGGCGTGGGTGCCGGGACTTCATCGGACAGCGCAGCCTCGGCGCCGGCCCCTTCGGCAGCCGGCTCGGCGCCGGCGGCTGCGCTCGCCGCCGCCTGCACCGGCGCAGGCGCCGCATCGCGCGTCGCCTGGTCCAGCGCGGCCATCGCGGCGCGGATCTTCTGTGCGTCGCCACTGGCCGTGGCGGCGTCCAGCGCCCGGGCCGCATCGACCACGCGCCGGTCGTGCTCGCCGATGGCCGACGCGGCTTTCTCGCGCTCGGTCGTCTTGCGGTTGAAGGCGTCGTCGATCGGCTTGCGGAACGTGTCCCACAGCTTCTGTTCCTGCTTGCGGTCCAGCGGCACGGCCTGCGCTTCGGCCTGCCAGCGCTGCTGCAGCGACTTGACGGCGTCGATGCGCAGCTGCGGCGCAGCGCCCAGCGCCTCGGCTTCGGCGATCATCGCCTGCCGCCTTTCGATGCTGGCCTTCTGCGCGGCTTCGAGCGGCGCGCTGGCCGCAGTGAAAGCTTCCTTCCATTGCGGCTGCATCTCGGCGAAGGCCTTTTCGCTCAGGTGGCCTGCTTCGCGCCAGCGCTCCGAGAACTGGTGCAGCGCCCGGTTGAAACCCTTCCAGTCGTTGCCTTCGGGCTGCGCATGCGCGGCAGCCCAGGCCTTCAGTTCTTCGATGAGCCCCAGGCGCTTGCCGCGGTTTTCGGCCGCTTCCGACTTCACCTTGTCCAGCCACGCCTGCACCACTTCATAAGCGCGGTTGCACGCTTCGTCGAAGCGCTTCCACAAGGCGTGGTTGGGCGGGCCGCCCTGGTCGACCTGCTTCCACTGCTCGCGCAGGTTGCGCAGCGTCTCCTGCATCTTGCGCCCGCCGTAGCGCGGCTTCGGCGGCGGCGGCGCCTCGCCTTCGGCGGCTGCCGGCGGCTGCTCGAACAGGCCCTCGGCCTGCGCCACCAGCTCCTGGCGCAACTGGTCGGCGCGCCAGCGCTGCCAGCCTTCGAGTTCGGTGGCCGCTGCCAGCGCCGAGTGCGCCTGCGCGTCGAGCCTGGCGTCGATGTAGCGGCCGTGCTCCTTCAGGGCGTTGCGCAGCGCCGCTGCGGCGCCGGCGCTGGCCTTGCCGTGGCCTTCCGAGATCTCCTGCTCCAGCCGCGCGAGCGTCTCGCCCACGGCTTGCGTGGCCTTCGCCTTCAGTTCCGGGTCCACCTTGGGCCGCGCGGGGCGCTGGGCGGCAGCCGGCGCCGTGTCCGCAGGGCCGCCACGCGCATGGCGCAGCTCGTCGGCCCACACCGGCACCGGCGGCAGCGGTGCCTCGGGATCTTCCGATGCGGCCACGGCCTGGCCCAACGCGCTCTGGAAGGCGTCCCACACCACCTGCAACTGCTGGCGCGACCCTTCGAGCAAGGGCGGAAAGCGCATGTCGACGCTCGCCCAGTTGGGGTCGTCCAGCAACGCCTGCGCCTGGGCCTGCCACTCGGGCACGTCGGCCGCCAGCGCCTCGGACGCGGCCTGCGCGTCCTTCCACGACTTGGTGGACAGCACCTCGATGCGCTGGGCCAGCAGCACGGCGGCTTCGCGCTGCACCTGCACGCGGTGCTGCAGGTCCTCGATGCCCCTCACGCGCTCGGCCACTTCGGCCTTCAGCGCCGCCAGCGGCTCGCGGCTGAGCGGCGCGCCCGCCTTGGCGGCGTCGCGCTGCCAGGCAATGGCATCGGCGATGTTCAGGCGCGGTTGCGCCAGCAGCGTGCGCGCCCTCTCGGCCCAGTCGGCGGCGATCGCCTCCTGCCCCTTGGCCCGCTTGATCTCGTCGAGCTTCTCGCGCAGCGGGCGGGCGGCGCCCTTGTCGCGGGCGCTCAGCTCGCGGAACACCTCGTGCATCTGCTCCACGGTGGGATTGGTCGCCATCCAGTCGCGCACGCGGGAGGCGCGTTCGCCGGAGGTGGGGGCGGAGAAGGCGCCGCCGGTCAGGGTATCGAGCGCCTGGGTATCGGTTTTCGTCGTGGTCACAGCAATAGAGGCAAAGACAAAGCCCCCCGTGGAACCGGGGGGCGAGCCCGTATTCTCGCCGCTAACTTGCCGCGGGGGAAAAAAGAGAAAGCCCGGCAAGGTAGCGTGAGCCGCCTGCCGGGCTAGGCGGGCGACCGGTGCCGCATCCGCCTGGGTCCGCAATACGGAGCAAACGGTCCGCATTGCGCAGGAAGCAAAGATTGCTTCCAAGTGGGGCCGGGGCTGCCACCGAAGTGGCCCTACCGGCTGGTGCCCGATTGCTCGGACCCCTTCAAGGTAGGTGAGTCGCGCGTACTTTTCCAATCCGCATTTTCAATGGCGCGATTGCGCGCGATTGGCGTGATTGCCTTGACAAGGCCAATGCGGGTCCTTTCGACCGCCTGGCCGGTTAGGGAGGGGGCCCCAGTATTGTTACCTACCACCCCTCCGACGAACGGACCGATCGGCCCTGTGCTTGCGGCCGGATGCCGCCATTTCACTGGCTGTCCCGCCAGCACGGGCCAGAGGGCCTTTCCCGACAAGGGCAGGACGCTCATGTTTCGATAGCAGTGGCCTCACTGTCAGCCGCGTCCGACCTCCGGCCACCCGCTTTTCCGACCTCATCCTGCCCCAGCAATGGGGTAAATTTGACTGTTGATATGTAATTTTTGCAATGAAATCTCCTCCGGTTATTCTTGACCTTGTATTAGGCGCCCACCTAGAATTCGCCCGTCCCTGGCAACAGCACTAGGGACAACCCGAATCCGCTGCCGAACCCGGCTAAGTCGGACCGAACCAAGGGCCTGCGAAAAGGCCAGGCGGTCCGATGGCGTACCAATCCAAACGAGGAGCTGACGGTTGTGATCCTGCCCCAGGGGGCAAGGTCGCGAAGCGGCTCCGCGCGTAGAAAGGAAGTGCTATGACAGCGTTAGGAAAGCTGGCCCAGGGCGTGAGGACTTTCGCCTCCGATGTCGCCCAGGGGCTTTTCGAGATCACGCACAACGGCTTTGCCTTGCTGGGGCTGGCCGTGGTGTTCTGCTCGCTCACGCTGGTGGCGCGAGACGACCTGCGCCAGGCCGGCGAGCAGCGCCTGTGGACGTGGCTGCACATGCGGCAGGCCGAGGCGCTGGGCATGGTGCCCGAGCTCGACGCGATCGACCGCGCCACCGCGCTCAACCCCACCGACCTGCCCAAGCAGCAGGCGGCCGTGGCCTACTGGCTGAGCAAGAAGTACCGCGTGGCGCCCGAGCCGCTGTCCGCGCTGGTTGCCGAGGCCTACGAGACCGGCGTGCGCACGCAGATGGACCCGACCCTGATCCTTGCCGTGATGGCGGTGGAATCGGGCTTCAACCCGTTCGCCCAGAGCCCCGTCGGGGCGCAGGGCCTCATGCAGGTCATGACGGGCGTGCACAGCGACAAGTACGCCAACTTCGGCGGCAAGCTTGCGGCCTTCGACCCGGTGACCAACCTGCGGGTGGGCGTGCGCGTGCTGCAGGAATGCATACAGCGCGCCGGCTCCGTCCATGCCGGGCTCAGGTTCTACGTGGGCGCGGCCAACCTGCCCGACGACGGCGGCTACGCCGAGAAGGTGATGGCGGAGCATGCGCGCCTGAAGCTGGTGGCCAGCGGCAAGCCCGTGCCGCTCGCGGTGCCCCAGCCGACCCCGGCGATTCGCACCATCGCACCTGCGCAGCCGCTGGTTCCGGCGGCGCCGGAGCCCGAAGTCGCAGCCGCGCTCACGCTAAGCTAAACTAGCCTTCGTACGCGACTGGCGATAGGCGGGCCTGCCACGGCCCGCTGACGTGGGCCTCAACCACTGGGAAGCGTACCGCCGGCTGTCTTGCCCGGCGACCAGCCGTTCGCCTGGGCAGCCCTCTCCACAGGGACCATCCGCCACCAGGACTGCCACATGTACGACCGCAACATCCTCATCGAGCAAACCGACCCCGAGCTCTGGGCCGCCATCACCAGCGAGAACCGGCGCCAGGAAGAACACATCGAGCTGATCGCGAGCGAGAACTACGCGTCGCCTGCCGTGATGGCCGCGCAGGGCACGCAGCTCACCAACAAGTATGCCGAGGGCTACCCCGGCAAGCGCTACTACGGCGGCTGCGAGTTCGTCGACGTCGCCGAGCGGCTGGCGCTGGACCGCGTGAAGCAGCTCTTCGGCGCCCAGGCGGCCAACGTGCAGGCGCACTCGGGCGCGCAGGCCAACGAGGCCGTGTTCCTGGCCTTCCTGAAGCCCGGCGACACCATCATGGGCATGAGCCTGGCCGAGGGCGGCCACCTCACCCACGGCATGGCGCTGAACATGAGCGGCAAGTGGTTCAACGTGGTCTCGTACGGGCTGGACGCCAACGAAGCCATCGACTACGACGCGATGGAACGCAAGGCGCACGAGAGCAAGCCCAAGCTGATCATCGCCGGTGCTTCGGCCTATTCGTTGCGCATCGACTTCGAGCGCTTCGCCCGCGTGGCCAGGGACGTCGGCGCCATTTTCATGGTCGACATGGCCCACTATGCGGGCCTCATCGCGGCCGGCGTGTACCCCAACCCGGTGCCGCATGCCGACGTGGTGACCTCCACCACCCACAAGAGCCTGCGCGGCCCGCGCGGCGGCATCATCCTGATGAAGCCCGAGCACGAGAAGGCGATCAACAGCGCCATCTTCCCCGGCCTGCAGGGCGGCCCGCTGATGCACGTGATCGCCGCCAAGGCCGTCGCCTTCCAGGAGGCGCTGCAGCCCGGGTTCAAGGCGTACCAGCAGCAAGTGGTGAAGAACGCCCAGGTGGTGGCCGAAACGCTCACCCAGCGGGGCCTGCGCATCGTGAGCGGCCGCACCGAAAGCCACGTGATGCTGGTCGACCTGCGGCCCAAGGGCATCACCGGCAAGGACGCCGAGGCGGTGCTGGGCGATGCGCACATCACCATCAACAAGAACGCGATCCCCAACGACCCCGAGCGGCCGATGGTGACCAGCGGCGTGCGCCTGGGCACCCCGGCCATGACCACGCGCGGCTTCAGGGAAGAGGAAGCGCGCCTCACGGCCAACCTGGTCGCCGACGTGCTGGAGAACCCGCGCGACGCGGCCCACGTGGCGGCGGTGCGCGAGCAGGTGAACGCCCTCACCCGCCGTTTCCCGGTCTACAAGTAGCCCCATGAAGTGCCCGTTCTGCAGCAACGGCGAGACCCAGGTGGTCGAGACGCGCGTGGCCGAGGACGGCGAGTTCATCCGGCGCCGCCGCCAGTGCGCCGCCTGCGAAAAGCGCTTCACCACCTACGAGCGGCCCGACGTCAACTTCCCTGCCGTGGCGAAGAAGGACGGGCGGCGCATCGAGTACGAGCGCGGGAAGCTGCGCTCTTCGATGAACCTCGCGCTGCGCAAGCGCCCGGTCAGCACCGAGCAGATCGACAACGCCGTGGAGCGCATCGAGGAGAAGCTGCTGAACCTGGCGGTGCGCGAAGTCCCCAGCTCGCGCATCGGCGAGCTGGTGATGCGCGAGCTGAAGAAGCTGGACAAGGTGGCCTATGTGCGCTTCGCCAGCGTGTATCGCAGCTTCGAGGATGTCGACGACTTCCGGCAGGTCGTGGACGAGATGCGGAAGTAGGGCGGTCTCCGGTTGGGTTGAGAACGCAGAAGACGCAGAAGTGCGCAGAAATCGCAGAAGAAGGATCCGGGAATTCTTCTGAATTCCTTCTGCGAACTTCTGCGTCTTCTGCGTCTTCTGCGTCTTCTGCGTTCAAAGCTCAACCGGAGGACGCACATTTCACGCGCAGAAGTCCACCGTCGTCTTCTTGACCCGCGGCCGCCCGACGGCGTTGATGACGATCTGCCGGGCTTCGGCGACGGCGGCATCGGTCACCTTGCACAGGGTCAGGGTGCCGGCCTGGAAGGCGCCCGAGGCCAGCAGGGTGCCGCCATTGCCGGCGAAAGACACGTACTTGGCCACGCTCAGGTTGCCCGACACGCGAAAGCCCGCCGGCAGCGCCGCGATCTGGTAGATCAGCGTTTCCTGCGGCTCGCGGGTGCCGCTGTTGTTGGCGTCGTGGAACACCAGCCAGCCCTGCTCCCAGCCACCGGACCCGGTGCAGGTGACGCCGTCGGCCGACTTGCACATCGCCACGCGGGCATTGCGCTTGATCGCCTCGCTGCGCGCCGTGTGCAGCTGCGTCAGCATGGTGTTGGTCAGGGCCGTGAGCTTCATGGACGTGGCGACGGCGCTCCATCCGGCGATCGCCAGCGTGAGCAGGGTCGCCAGGACGGCCAGGGTCACCATGACTTCGGCCAGGGAAAAACCGCGGCTGGCGCGGCGCGCTTGGGGGGTGGTGGGCGGCTTGTTCATGACCGCCAACGATAGGCAACCCGGGCCTTGCCGGCGAGCGAAGCGCTAGCGGCGCGTCATGTGCAGCGAGCCACTAAACTTTTCGCGAATCAGGACGAAGTGCAGGTCCCGGTGGCGGTCTTGGTGATGGACACCCGGCCGCTGGCGCTCAAGCCTATGGACCGGTCCTGCGTGCCGACCGAAGGTGCGTTGCGGCACAGCTTGAAGGTGCCCGAAGACGTGAGGCCCGTTCCCTGGAAGGTGATGGAATAGCTGTCGCCGGTGAGCAGGAAGCCCCGCGCCAGGGCGTCCTGCTTGAAGATCAGCGTCTCGTCCGTGTCCAGCACGCTGTCGCCGTCCCTGTCGTCGAAGATGATCCAGCCCTGCTCCCAGGCCCCGCTGGTCGCGCAGGTGGCGCCGTCGGACGAGCGGCACATGCGCACCGGGCCGTTGGGTGAGTTCACGCCCGAATTGCGCTTGATGGCTTCGCTGCGCCCGATCTGCGCGCTCGCCGAAAACGAGTTGGCCATCGAAGACAGCTTGTTGCTGAGGATCGCGTCGTTGAACGACGGCACCGCCACCAGCATCAGCACGCCCAGGATGCACAGCCCCACCATCAGCTCCACGAGCGTGAAGCCCCGGGGGCGCCGCTGGGGCGCCCGGCGGGCCGGGGCGGGGATGGGCTTCACTTCTCGATGTACCAGTACAGGCGGGACTTGGGCCGCGAGCTTACACCACCGCCCGATTTCTGCACGGCTTCCAGCGGCGAGTCGGGGCTGCAGCCGATGCAGAACGGCACGGTCTGGCCCGTGTCCAGGGTCACCAGGCCACCCACCGGCGAGGGCGGCAGGCCGTCACCGGCCACGTCCTGGTAGGCGGTGTTGGTGCCGTTGGTGCTGCCCCCTGTGAGGTAGTCCACGTTGTAGACCTTCGTGGTGCCCAGGTTGGGCGTGCACGAACTGCTCGAACTCTCCATCGGGGCGTGCGTGCTGAACGTGACCGTGCCGAAGATCACGATGGCCGTGGTCACCACCTGCTCCTTGGCCAGCAGCATCTTGTACCAGCCCTGCGGCTTGGTGGCCTGCTCGGCGGCGGTGAGGCCGTTCACGTTCTGCGCGATGCCGAACAGCGAATCCAGGCAGATGATGTTGGAGCCGCAATACGTGCTCCCGGGGTAGGTGCCGGGCGCCTGGGCCGGCTTGTCGGTGAACATGAAGAAGTAGTTGGTGACGGCGTTCGAGGACGAATACGCGGTCACGGGCTTCTCGCGGTCGCCCGAGCCCAGGTACAGGGTATAGGTGTCGTCGCCGTTGTCGACCACGCTGGGCTCGAACATGAACTTGCGCGGTGCCGTGCAGGCAGTCGTGGTGGCGCAACCGAGCGACGCGATCTTGGTCATGGTCCAGGCCGAAGGCGCACCCGTCATGGTGATCCGGTAGACGTTGCCGCCCAGGTCGGCGGTGTAGCCGTACTTGCCGTAGCCGTCCGCGTCCGGCACCACCAGCACGTCGGCGATGATGCCGCGCGTGCCGCCCGTGTCGAAAGCCTTCTGCACCTCACCGGTGTCGCCGTCCACCACGTAGACGTAGTGGCCCTTGGACGAACCGGTGCAGTTGTGGTTGGCGCCCCCCGCGCTGCCGGCGTCGTAGTCCTCGCACGTATCGTAGCCGCCGCCGAAGACCAGCAGGGGCGTGTTGCCCGAGCTGTAGCTCGCGTGCTTGAAGGCGCGCACGGACGACCAGGTCTGGCCGATGCCCTCCATGTCGTCGCTGCACTCACCGGCGGAACTGCAGCCGATGCGCCACTTGAAGGTCGGTGAGTTCGGCGAGGTGGCCGCATTCGTCACGTCGAAAGCGTAGATCGAGCGGCCGCCGCGGCGCATCGTGGCGTACAGGATGACCTTCGAGCTGCCGCCCACGGTCCCCTGGTAGGCCGTCATCGCGCCATCCATCGCGTAGCCCTTGGCCGAGCCGCTCGACGCGCCCGGGTAGGAGATGGCGGGCGAATTGTCGTACAGCCGCTTCATCTTCGACCAGAACTCCCCCGGCATGAAAGACCACAGTTCCTCGCCGGCGGCGACCGAGCCGATCGCATCGGTGCGGTTGCCGTTGATCGCGTGCAGCAGGCCGTCGTTGGCGCCGTAGAACACCACCACCTTGGGCGCGGCGTCGGTGCCGAAATTGACCGCCACGGGACGCGAGTGCACCACGTCACCGTGGATCGACAGCCGCCGCTCGGCCGAAGTCACGGCATCGATGTCCTCGTCCAGGATGTCCTGGCCGATCTCCCAGTTGACCACCGATGCGTTCGTGGTCGAGTCGGCGATCCCTGTCTTGCTCGTCGTCACGTTGGTCGAGTTGAACGTCACCATGCTCGTGCAGTCGGTGTCATTGCACGTCTTCATCGTTCGCGACGACGACTGCCTCAGCCTGTATGCATTGGCCCCCTTGTCCACCACGTTGCCGTCGGGGTAGTTGGACACGTCCGAATTGGCCACTGTCAGGCAGTCGCCCTTCGGCGAGGAAGTGAACTCCGTGTCGGCCGTGGTCGGCGTCCAGAAACTTCGCGCGCACTCGGTGATGAAGCCGGTCAGGTTGTTGATGGCCGAGTTGCTGTCGGCGTCCTGCAGCTTGAGGGTGTTGCTGCTGAAGCCGATCTTGTACTGCTTCAGGTTGCCGGCCCAGCGGGGATAGGAGTCGGCGTCGGGGCGGAACATGCCCACGAACACCTGGTTCAGGTACGTGCCCTGGGTGTTCACGCTGATGGGCAGCGACACCGAGGCGAACACGCTGTTGACCGACTGGATTTCCGAGAAGATCGTGTTCAGCGTGTCCAGCACGCCCGAGCCGCTGCTGCTCACGTCGAAGTACTTGCCCGACGACTGGTTGGCCATGCTCTTCAGCGCGGCGGTCCAGCCCGGTCCCTGGCCCGTGGTCTTCTTGTCGATGTCCACGGTGTAGATGGTGCCCGCCAGGCTGCTTTTCTTGATCCAGCGCGCCCACTCGTCCACCCAACTGGTCTGCGAGCCGGCGGGGTTCAGCGAGATCTCCGCGATCGAGCCGCCCTCGGCCGACAGGTAGTCCCGCGCCACGTTCAGGTCCGACGTGTTCTCGGCCGGGTTGCCGTTGCTCAGGTAGATGATGTAAGTTTTGGCACAGCTCGCGGTGTCGATCGGGCTCGCATAGGTCGTCGCATTGAAGGCACTCAGCGCGTTACCGGCCAATGCATGGACGGCGTCGTCGGTCGCATAGCCGTTGGTGTTGTTCGTGTAGTCGGTCTTCAGCTTGCTGGTGCCGCCATAGGCGGTCTGGCCCTTCAGGTAGCGATAGGCCTCCATGAGCACCAGCGATGCCTTGCCGCCGTTGGACTTGTCGGCCAGCACGCCGAAGGAGGTGAACATGGCCGCATACTTGGCCTTGTTGGCGGCGTCCATGGTCCGCACGGCCGCCCGCACGTAGCCGCCGTCGACGGTGCTGTTGCCGCCGCCCGTTTCCGTGAACATCATCAGGCCCACGCGGAACTTGTTGCTGGGCAGGGCCGCGAACAGCGAATTCAGCGCCGCCATCTCGTTGGTGAACGCCGTGTTCCAGTTGGCCGTGTTGTCCAGGATGATCAGCACGTTGGGCAACGCGGCCGAACTGCTCAGGGTCGGGCCCATGAACAGGTCGATGTCCTCCGCCGCGGCCTGGCCGCAGGCAAACACCGTCAGCAGGGCACCGAGCCACTTCCACAATCGCTTCTTCATCAGTCTTCTCCGAAGATTCCAGTAAGCCGAGCGGCTAGGCGCACACCAGCCCCTTTTGCGTGTCGTTGAGCAGCACGCGCACGCCTTGGTGCACCCGCACCCTGGCGCCAGTGGCCGCGTCCGTCACGGTCGCATCCAGGTCCCAGTCCGTGTACCAGGTCTTGTCGGACGAACCCATGTTCAGGCCGACCTGTGTCTTGGCGCCCGAGGAGGCAATCGCCACCTTCACGCAGGTCGGCTGGGCCAGGGCGACGGTGTAGTCGGTGGTGCCGTCGTTGTTGATGTCGACGGTGATTTCCTGCGCGGTCGGTGCGTCCGTGAACGCCGAACTGAGCACCAGCTCGATCGCGCGGTTGGCCGCCGCCAGCGACTCCTCGCGCACCTGCAGGTTGCCTACCGAGCGCAGGTTGGTGGAGCTGAGCGTGAAGCTCGCCACCACCAGCAGGGTGATCGTCGCGATCATGATCAGCGCGATGATCATGGTGGCGCCGCGCTGGCGCCGCATTGCCGTCCTCATGGCGTTTCCCTCCGGCCCGACACGTTGGTCAGGCGGATCGTCTGGCTGAACACGTGGCGCTTGTAGTTGTCGTTGAACGGGCCGTAGGTGGTGCTGCCCAGCGTGTAGGTCTTGGTGTCCGTGTGGCCCGTGGTGATGGCCTCGGAACGCATCAACAGATGGACCTTCACCGTCACGGCGTTCACGATGGCCGGCACGGTGGAGCCGTACACCGAGAGGTCGCAGGGATTGCTGGAGTACGACGTGCAGCGCACATAGGAGTCGGCATTGCCGTCGCCGCGGTTCGTCGGCGAAGTGAGCGTCGTGGAGTCCGCCCAGGCGATGGACGCCAGCAGGTTCACGGCGGCGCCGCTGTCGCTGGTGTTGTCCAGGCCGAACTCGACCACCATCGCTTCGACGCCTTCGATCAGCGCATCGGCGGCCAGGTGGGTCGGCGCGTCGGTGCCGGAAGCCTTGAATTGCGAGCGCATCAGGGTCGGCAGGTTGTCGCCGGAGGTGGTCGCGTAAGTGCGCACGTAGTAGAGGGTGGACGCGTAGCGGTACAGCGGCGCCGTCGTCGCGCAGTCGCGCTGCCGCAGGGAGAAGGTGTCCCGGCTCAGCACGAAGGTGCCCGTCCCGTAGGTTGCGCTGTCGGTCGTGCAGCGCGACGGCTGGAAGTAGACGTTGGGGTTGGACGTCGCCGAATCGTTGAAGCACTCGCTGGAGCCGGTCGAGGTCGCCACGCAGGGCTCGACGTGCCGCACCACCAGCACATCGGTCGACGCCTTGGGGCTGGTCACGATGCTGGTGCAGACCGGCGACGTGGGCGAGGTACCCGACGGGATCGGGTACGCCACCACCGGGATGCCGAGCAGGTTGGACTTGTACTCGTGGGTCCAGGCCGACGTGCTGAAGGCCGTGCACGGGTCGGGAATGGCCGTGGGCGCCTGGCCGCCCGCGTTGGCCAGGGTCGGCGCCGCCGCGTTCGTCAGGTCGTCGAAGTTGGGCACGTGGCCGGCCAGGAAGCCGGCGTGCTGGATGTCGGAGCTGACCAGCTGCAGCGCGAGCCGCCCGTTTTCGATCAGCCGGTTCGCCTTGGCCAGCTCGGTGTTGTTGCGGTTGACGTTGACCAGCAGCATGATCAGGGCGATCACGATCACCATGCCGATGACCATGCCGACCATCAGCTCGATGAGCGTGAACCCCCGCTGGCGGTGTAGGACGGTCTTGGTCATGTCAGGTTCGCTATCCGGACCATCGTGGTGATGGAACGCCTGCACAGGTCGTTGACGCAGGGCGTGCCCGTCGTGTCGTACTGGTTGGCCCCGCAGGTCACGGACGAAGGCGGCGCCGCGATCGGCGTCAAGCCCTGCCAGGAGACGGTGATCATGTATTCGCTGCCGGTCGACTGGACGCAGCCGCGGCCCCCGATCATGGCGCCCAGCTTGCTGGAGCCCGACGTTTCGGACGCGCCCTGCAGCGCGTCGCACCACTCCTTCTTGTCGCGCTCGACAATGGTCGCGGTGGCGGTGGGGCAGGTCATGCTGGAGCCCAGCGCGGTGGACGTCACGTAGGAAGCGGCGTTGTTGCGGTTGGCGGTAATCCGCGTTGCCATGTCGTTCAGCAGCAGCAGCGCCTGGCTGCGCTGGTACGACTCCATCTCCGACACCTGCAGGCGCACCTGCAGGCCGGCCATGCCCAGCAGACCGAACGAGATGATGATGATGGTCACCAGCACCTCGACCAGGGTCGTGCCCCGCTGCGCGCGGGCTCGCTCGGGCCTTACCATTTGTCGGACGGCGCTTTCGTGCCGATGCTGTTGATCGTCATGGTGCCGTCGGAAGCCTGCGACCCGGTGGGCGTGAACGTGACGGTGAACGTCGGCACGCTGCCACTGCCCACCGCGATGTCGTAGGTGTACTTGCTGCTAACTTCGGTGGGCAGCGAATAGCCCGACGCCTCCAGCGCGGTCTTGCTGGCATAGGCCCGGTTGGCCATCAGGAACTGCTGCTGGCGGTTCGCTATCTCCATCATCTGCCCCTGCGCAGCCGCCCGGTTGCCCTTGCGGATGTGCGCCGTGTACGACGGGTAGGCCACTGCGGCCAGGATGCCGATGATCGCGACCGTGATCATCAGCTCGATCAGCGTGAATCCCCGCTGCTGCTTCACTCTCGACATGCCTGTTCTCCTCTCGGCGGCGTCCCGCCCCTTATTCGGCAGGTTGACTCTATCTCGCCGCCAGCCCCCTCCCCCGGCCCTGCCGACAACCGGTTGGGCCGGGTGGCTGAAAGGCTGGGGATGCGCCGATGTATGAGAATTGGTTCATGGCGGCGTTGCAACAGTCGTGGATGGAGCAGGCCCTGGCGCTGGCTGCGCAGGCCCTCGGCGTGTCCGAACCCAACCCCCGCGTGGGCTGCGTCATCGTCTCCGCGGACGGACAGCGCCTGCTGGGCCGGGGCTCGACCCAGCCGGCGGGCCAGGCGCACGCCGAAGTGATGGCCCTGCGCGATGCACAGGCAGCGGGGCACGACGTGCGCGGGGCGACGGCCTATGTCACGCTCGAGCCGTGTTCCCACCACGGCCGCACCGGCCCGTGCTGCGACGCGCTGGCCGGTGCCGGCATCGCGCGGGTGGTCTCGGCCATAGGCGACCCCAACCCGCTCGTCGCGGGCCAGGGGCACGCCAGGCTGCAGGCGGCGGGGGTGCAGGTGGAATGCGGGCCGGGCGCGGCCGAATCGCGCGAACTGAACATCGGCTTTTTCAGCCGCATGGTGCGGCGCACGCCCTGGGTGCGGCTGAAGGTCGCGGCTTCGCTCGACGGCCGCACGGCACTGGACAACGGGCGCAGCCAGTGGATCACGTCCGAAGCGGCGCGCGCCGATGGCCATGCCTGGCGCGCCCGCTCAGGGGCCGTGCTCACGGGCATAGGCACGGTGCTGGAAGACGATCCGCGGCTCGACGTGCGGCTGGCGCCCGTTGCGCGGCAACCGCCCGTGGTGGTGGTGGACAGCAAGCTCGAGACGCCGCCGGCGGCTGCCCTGTTCCAGGACGGCCGGCCCGTCATCATCTATGCGGCGGCCGACGAGCCGGCCCGGCGGGCGGCGCTGGAAGCGCGCGGGGCCACGGTGGTGCGCCTGCCCGGTGCCGGCGGCAAGGTCGACCTGGCCGCCATGCTGCTGGACCTGGGCGCGCGCGAAGTGAACGAACTGCACGTGGAGGCCGGATTCAAGCTGAACGGCTCGCTGGTGCGCGAGGGCCTGGTCGACGAATTCCTGGTGTACCTGGCGCCCAGGCTGCTGGGGAGCGGTGCAGGCATGGTGAACATCGGGCCGCTGCAGGAACTGCGCGATGCGGTGTCGCTCGAATTCCGGGGGATCGAGCGGGTGGGCGAGGACTTGCGGGTGCTGGCGCGCATACCGGGCCGGGCCGACTTCTAGCTGGGGTTGCACCCCAGCCTACGAGGGGCGTCCGCAGGGGTTGTCGCGTAGGCTGGGGTGCAACCCCAGCAGACCTGCGAAAATACGCAGATGTTCACGGGCATCATCACCGGCGTGGGGCGCATCGCCGCCCTCCAGGACCTCGGCGGCTCCTTGCAGCACGGCAAGCGGCTCACTGTGGAGGCACCCGTCGGCTACCTCGACGACGTCGGCCTGGGCGACAGTATCGCCATCAACGGCGCCTGCATGACCGTCACCACGCTGGACACGGCAGCGCAGCGCTTCACCATCGACGTCTCGGCCGAGTCGCTCGCGCGCACGGCCGGCCTGGGCGAAACCGGCCCCGTCAACCTCGAAAAGGCGCTGCGCGCGCACGACCGGCTGGGCGGCCATATCGTCTCGGGCCACGTCGACGGCGTGGGCAGCGTCACGCGCATGGAGCCGGTCGGCGAAAGCCGGGAGCTGCGCATCCTGGCGCCTGCCGGCCTGGCCAAATACCTCGCGTACAAGGGCTCCATCACCGTCAACGGCGTGAGCCTTACCGTGAACGCCGTGGCCGACCGCGCCGACGGCGCCGAAGTCAGCATCAACCTGATCCCGCACACCGTCCAGAACACCGCGCTGCATGCGGTGCGCGCCGGCAGCCGGGTCAACCTCGAAATCGACCTGATCGCGCGCTATGTGGAACGCATGCTGAGCGCCCCCGCCGCCGCACCGGAAACCACCGCATGAGCGCACTGCCCCGCCCCGCCCTGGACCCCGTCGCCATCTCGCCCGTGGAGGACATCGCCGCCGAGCTGAAGGCCGGCCGCATGGTGATCCTGGTGGACGAGGAAGACCGCGAGAACGAGGGCGACCTCGTGCTGGCGGCCGACCACGTCACGCCCGAAGCCATCAATTTCATGGCGCGCTTCGGCCGCGGGCTGGTCTGCCTGACGCTCACGCGCGAGCGCTGCGAAAGGCTGGAGCTGCCGCCCATGGTGGCGCGCAACGGCACGAAGATGGGCACGGCCTTCACGGTGTCCATCGAAGCGGCCGAAGGCGTCACCACCGGCATCAGCGCCGCCGATCGCGCACGCACGGTCCAGGCGGCAGTCGCCCGCGGCGCGAAGGCGTCCGACCTGGTGCAGCCGGGCCACATCTTCCCCCTGCAGGCGGTCGACGGCGGCGTGCTGCTGCGCGCCGGCCATACCGAGGCCGGCTGCGACCTGGCCGCGATGGCGGGCCTGACGCCGGCGGCCGTGATCTGCGAGATCATGAAGGACGACGGCACCATGGCGCGGCTGCCCGACCTGCAGCTGTTCGCCGCCGAGCACGGCCTGAAGATCGGCACCATCGTCGACCTGATCGAGCACCGCAGCCGCACCGAAACGCTGATCGACAAGATCGGCCAGCGCCCGCTGGCCACCGCCTGGGGCGAGTTCACGGCCCATGCCTGGCGCGACAAGCCGAGCCAGGGCCTGCACCTGGCCCTGGTCAAGGGCCAGTGGTCGCCCGACGACGTGGTGCCGGTGCGCGTGCACGAACCGCTGTCGGTGCTGGACGTGCTGGAGGTCAACCGCAGCATGCATTCGTGGAGCCTCGACCTTTCGCTGGCGCACATCGCGCGGGAGGGCAAGGGCGTGGCGGTGCTGCTGAACTGCGGCGAGAGCGCCGCCCAGCTGCTGGCCCAGTTCGAAGGCACCGCGCGCGCCTCGCAGGCGCCGGAGCGCGGCAGCATGGACCTGCGCACGTACGGCATAGGCGCGCAGGTGCTGCGCGCATGCGGCGTGCACCGCATGAACCTGATGGGCCAGCCGCGGCGCATGCCCAGCATGGCCGGCTACGGCCTAGAAGTCACCGGCTACATCCCGCACAAGTAAAAGAAGAGAAAAGGCAACGCATGTTTGGCGCAGAAAAAGGCAAGGCGGACCGCCTGGACGGCACCGAGCTGGTGATCGGCATGGTCCAGGCCCGCTTCAACGAATCGATCACCGCCGCGCTGGCCGAGGCCTGCCGGGCCGAGCTGCTCGCGCTGGGCGTGGAGGAGAACAACATCGACCACGTGAAGGTTCCCGGCGCCCTCGAGGTGCCGGTGGCGCTGCAGGCCATGGCCGAAAAAGGCGGCTATGACGCCTTGATTGCGCTCGGCTGCATCATCCGCGGCGAAACCTACCACTTCGAACTGGTGGCCAACGAGTCGGCAGCCGGCGTCACGCGCGTGGCGCTGGACTACCAGCTGCCCATCGCCAACGCGATCCTCACCACCGAAGACGAGGCACAGGCCGTCGCGCGCCAGGTCGACAAGGGCCGCGACGCGGCACGCACCGCCGTGGAAATGGCCAACCTGCTGGACGACATCGGATGACTGCAGGCACCAAGGCGGCGGGCACGCCGCGCAAGACCTCGGCCAAGCCGGCACGCAGCCGCGCGCGCGAGTTCGCGCTGCAGGCGCTGTACCAGCACCTCGTGGGCCGGCAGGACACCGAGTCCATCGACCAGTTCACGCGCGCCCTGTCGGGCTTCCACAAGGCCGACTCGGTGCACTACGACGCGCTGCTGCACGGCTGCATCGAACAGTCCGAACAGCTCGATGGCCTCATCTCGCCGCTGCTGGACCGCAAGCTGGCGGAACTGTCGCCCATCGAACACGCCATCATGTGGATGGGCGCCTACGAATTCATGCACTGCGCCGACGTGCCGTGGCGCGTGGTGCTGAACGAATGCATCGAACTCGCCAAGGAGTTCGGCGGCACCGACGGCCACAAGTACGTCAACGGCGTGTTGAACGGGCTGGCGCCGCAGCTGCGGCCGCTGGAAGTCGAAGCCGACCGCGCGACCGGAAAAGCCCGATGAAGATTTCCGCTCGCGCCGACCGCATCGTGCCTTTCTACGTGATGGAGGTGGCCAAGGCTGCCTCGAAACTCGCGCACGAGGTGGCCCATTCGGACCGGCCGATGATCTTCCTGAACATCGGCGAGCCGGACTTCACCGCGCCGCCGCTGGTGCAGGAAGCCGCGGCCCGCGCCGTGCGCGACGGCCGCACCCAGTACACGCATGCCGCGGGGCTGGACAAGCTGCGCGAGCGCATCTCGCACTGGTACCACGAGCGCTTCGGGCTCGACGTGCCGCCGCGGCGCATCGTGGTCACCGCCGGTGCTTCGGCCGCCCTGCAGCTCGCCTGCCTGGCGCTGATCGAATGGCACGACGAAGTGCTGATGCCCGACCCCAGCTACCCGTGCAACCGCCACTTCGTCTCGGCGGCCGAAGGCACGCCGGTGCTGGTGCCGACCACCGCGGCCGAGCGCTACCAGCTCACCGCCGACAAGGTGGCCGAGCACTGGGGGCCCAAGACGCGCGGCGTGCTGCTGGCGTCGCCCTCCAACCCTACCGGCACCTCGATCCACCCCGACGAACTGCGGCGCATCCACAGCTTCGTCAAGTCAAAGGGTGGCGTCACGCTGCTGGACGAGATCTACCTGGGCCTGTCCTACGACGAGACCTTCAGCCATTCGGGGCTGGCCATCGACGACCAGGTGATCAGCATCAACAGCTTTTCGAAGTACTTCAACATGACGGGCTGGCGCCTCGGCTGGGTGGTGGCCCCCGACCCGCTGGTGCCGGTGATCGAGCGGCTGGCGCAGAACCTCTTCATCTGCCCCAGCACAATCTCACAGTACGCGGCGCTCGCCTGCTTCGAGCCGGAGAGCATCGCCGAGTACGAGCGGCGCCGCGAGGAGTTCCGCAAGCGCCGCGACTGGTTCATCCCGCAGCTCGAAGCGCTGGGGCTGCCGGTGCCGGTCGTGCCGGACGGCGCTTTCTACGCGTGGGCCGATTGCGCGCAGGCGTGCAAGGCGGTCGGCGTCGAGGGCAGCTGGGACTTCGTCTTCGAAACCATGAAGCGAGCCCACGTGGCTGTCACGCCCGGCCGCGACTTCGGCGAGGCCGAGACCGCGCGCTTCATCCGCTTTTCCACCGCCAGTTCCATGGAGCACCTGCAGGAGGCGGTGGGACGGCTCAGGCAGATGCTGGGCGCCGGATGAGCTTCACGCACCGCGTGCGGGTGTACTGGGAAGACACCGACGCGGGCGGCATCGTCTTCTACGCCAACTACCTCAAGTTCTTCGAGCGCGCCCGCACCGAGTGGCTGCGCTCGCTGGGCGTCCAGCAGTCGCACCTGAGGGATACATTGGGTGGAATGTTCATCGTCAGCGACACCGCCGTGCGCTATTTGCGCCCGGCCCGGCTGGACGATGAACTTCTGGTTACCGCCGAGCTCCAATCGGCGGGGCGCGCGTCTCTGATAATCGCCCAGCGGGCCCTCTCGGCGCCCGCGGGCGAGACGCTGGCCGAAGGCACCATCCGCATCGGCTGGGTGGACGCGGCAAGCCTGAAGCCGGGGAGAATCCCGGGCGTGATCCTGCAAACCCTGAACCCCTGACAACGCATGACCCAAGACCTGTCCATCCTGAACCTGGTGCTGGGCGCCAGCCTGGTGGTGCAGCTCGTGATGCTGCTGCTGGTGGTGGTGTCCATCACCAGCTGGGCGGCCATCTTCCGCAAGCTGTTCGCCCTGAAGCGGGTGAAGTCGCTCAACGACGAGTTCGAGCGCGAGTTCTGGTCGGGCACCAGCCTGAACGACCTGTTCGCCTCCGCCGCGCAGAACGCCAAGCTGTCGGGGCCGATGGAGCGCATCTTCGCCTCGGGCATGCGCGAATACCAGAAGCTGCGCGAGCGGCGCATCTCCGACACCGGCACGCTGCTGGACGGCGCGCGGCGCGCCATGCGAGCCAGCTACCAGCGCGAACTGGACGAGGTGGAAAGCAACCTCTCGTTCCTGGCATCGGTCGGCTCGGTGTCGCCTTACGTGGGCCTGTTCGGCACCGTGTGGGGCATCATGCACGCCTTCGTCGGCCTGGCGAGCCTGCAGCAGGTGACGCTGGCCACGGTGGCGCCCGGCATCGCCGAAGCGCTGGTGGCCACCGCCATCGGCCTGTTCGCTGCCATTCCGGCCGTGGTCGCCTACAACCGCTTCGCCCGCGACATCGACCGCGTGGCGATCAAGCTGGAGACCTTCATCGAGGAGTTCTCCAACATCCTGCAGCGCAACCTGGGCGCGCACCCGCCCACCGTCACGGCGTCGGGGCACTGATGCCTGCCGTCACGCACCGCGGCCGCGGCCGCCGCACGATCAACGAGATCAACATGGTCCCGTTCATCGACGTGATGCTGGTGCTGCTGATCATCTTCATGGTGACGGCGCCGCTCATCACGCCCAGCCTGATCGACCTGCCCAGCGTGGGCAAGGCGGCGAAGCAGCCCGACCACGTGATCCAGGTGGTGGTGGGCAAGGACGAGAAGCTCGAGTTGAAGTCCGACGACAAGTCGGGGCCGGTGCAGCTGGCCGACATCGCCGCCGCGGTCAAGCGCGCGCAGCAGGGCAAGCCGCCGGGCAGCACCGCGGTGGTCATCAGCGCCGACAAGAACGTGCGCTACGAAACCGTGGTGCGCGTGATGGACACGCTGCAGCGCGCCGGCGTGCAGCGCGTCGGACTGTCGGTGCAGATCGCCAAATAGCATGCACGCTGCTGCCGACCGCCCGGAGTTCGTACCGCCGCCGCAGGCGGGGCTGCTGGGCGGGCTGGTCATCGCCTTGCTGGCCCACCTGCTGCTGCTGCTGGCGCTGATGTGGGGCGTGCAGTGGAAGCGCGATTCGCAGGACACGGCAGTCGAAGCGGAGCTGTGGGCCAGCGTGCCGCAGGAAGCGGCGCCCCAGCCGGTCGTGGTGGCGCCTCCGCCGCCGCCGCCTCCGCAGCCCGTGGCGAAGGAAGAACCCAAGCCCGAACCCAAGCCGCGCGAGCCCGACATCAACGTCGAGCGCGAGAAGCAGAAGCGCGAGGCAGCGCGGCGCGAAGCCCTGGAGGAAGAAAGGGAGCGCAAGGAGTTGGCGCGCAAGAAGGCGGCGGCGGAGAAGGAAAAGCTGAAGCGCGAGCAGGAGAAGCTGGCGGCCGACCTGCGCAAGAAGGAAGCCGAGGACAAGAAGCGCAAGGAAAAGCTGGACGAGGACCGCCGGGCCAAGCTGCGCGAGGAGAACCTGAAGCGCATGCAGGGGCTGGCCGGCGGGTCCGACTCACCGACGGCGAAAGGCGCGGCGCAACAGTCGAGCGGGCCGTCGGCCAGCTGGGCGGGCCGGGTGCGCGGGCGCGTGAAGCCCAACATCGTGTTCACCGACGACGTGCAGGGCAACCCGAGTGCGGAGGTCGAAGTGCGGCTGGCGCCCGACGGCACCATCGTGAGCCGCAAGCTGGTGAAGTCGAGCGGGCACAAGGCGTGGGACGATGCGGTGCTGCGGGCGCTGGACAAGACCGAGGTGTTGCCGCGGGATACCGATGGGCGGGTGCCGCCGGCGGGGGTGCTGGTTTTCCGACCGAAGGATTAGCAGCTCATTCGTAGACCACCTGCCCCGCCCCCCAGCTCGCCAGCGCCGCATCGCTCGGGTAGAACTTCGCCTGCTCGCCCAGCTGCAGCTCCGCCACCGCGGCATCGCGCTGCACCAGCAGCCGCACACCGAGCCCGCGCACCAGCTCGCCCTGCTCCGACATCTCGCGCTTGGGCGGGAACTCCTTCACCAGCCGCTGGATGTCGGGCGCGACGCCATTCACCGCCACCTTCAGGTACTTGCCGAAGCGGCAGCGCGCCGTCGCCAGGTCCCACACCTGGTTGACGTTGAGCCGGAAGCCGCCCGAGAAGCGGTCGGGCTGCAGCTTGGCCATCACGATCACCAGTTCGTCGTCCTTCAGCCAGTGCCTCTGCGGGCCGAACACGCCCTCGTCGGCCGCCGCCTCGATGGTGTCGGTCTTGTCGTCCAGCTTGAAGAGCGCCAGCTTGCCGCGCTGGCCATTGATAACGCGGAAATCGTTGACGATGCCGGCCAGCAGCAGCGGCTCGCGCGTGTCCACCAGTTCGTCGATACGGCGCTTCACGAAGCGGCGCACCTCCAGCTCGACCTCGTCGAACAGGTGGCCCGACAGGTAGAAGCCGATGGCCACCTTCTCGTACGACAGGCGCTCCTTCACGCCCCAGGGCATGGCGTCCACCAGTGCCGGTTCCTGCGTGCTGGCCGCATGCGAGTCGCCCATGTCGAACAGGCCGCCCTGCAGCGCGTTGGCCTCCATCGTGTTGGCGAAATCGAAGGCACGGTCGATCGACGCGGCCAGCGACGCGCGGTTGCGTTGGATGGTGTCGAAGGCGCCGGCCTTCACCAGCGCCTCCACCGTGCGCTTGTTGATGCGGGTGCGGTCGACGCGGCAGCAGAAGTCGTACAGGCTCTTGAAGGCCCCTCCCTCCTCGCGCGCCGCCACGATGGCGTCCACGGCCGACTGGCCCGTGCCCTTGACCGCACCCAGCCCGTAGCGGATGACCTTGTCGCTCACCGGCTCGAACCGGTAGCGGCCGCGGTTCACGTCGGGCGGCTCGAACGTCAAGCCGAAATTCTTGGTCGCGTCCTCGAACAGCACCTTCAGCTTGTCGGTGTTGTCCATTTCGACCGTCATGTTGGCGCAGTAGAACTCCGCCGTGTAGTGCACCTTGAGCCACGCCGTGTGGTACGCGAGCACCGAGTAGGCGGCTGCGTGCGACTTGTTGAAGCCGTAGCCCGCGAACTTCTCCATCAGGTCGAAGATCTCGTCGGCCTTGCCCTCGTCGATCTGCAGTCTGGCCGCACCCTCGCGGAAGATGGCGCGGTGCTGGGCCATCTCTTCGGGCTTCTTCTTGCCCATGGCGCGCCGCAGCAGGTCGGCGCCGCCCAGCGAGTAGCCGCCGAGGATCTGCGCGGCCTGCATCACCTGTTCCTGGTACACGATGATGCCGTAGGTTTCTTCCAGCACAGGGCCCATCAGCGCGTGCGGGAAGGTCACCTCTTCGCGGCCGTTCTTGCGCGCGCAGAAGCTCGGGATGTTCTCCATCGGGCCGGGGCGGAACATCGCGTTCAGAGCGATCAGGTCCTCCAGCCGGTTCGGCCGCGCGTCGCGCAGCATGCCCTGCATCCCGCGCGATTCGAACTGGAACACCGCCTCGGTCTTGCCGTCGGTGAACAGGCGGTAGGTGTGCGGGTCGTCCAGCGGTACCTTCTCGAAAGCGAAGCCTTCCTGCCCCTTGTGGCGCGCGCGAATCATGTCGCGCGCCAGTTCCAGGATGGTCAGTGTCGCCAGCCCCAGGAAGTCGAACTTGACGAGGCCGGCCGCCTCCACGTCGTCCTTGTCGTACTGGGAGACGGCTGAGTCGCTGCCCGGCTGCTGGTACAGCGGCGTGAAGTCGGTGAGCTTGCCCGGCGCGATCAGCACGCCGCCCGCGTGCATGCCAACGTTGCGGGTCAGCCCTTCGAGCTTCTGCGCCAGGTCCAGCAGCGTGCGGACTTCGTCTTCCTTCTGGTAGCGCTCGGCGAGTTGCGGCTCCTGCTGCAGCGCGTCGGCGATGGTGATGTGCGTGCCCGGCTTGTTGGGGATGAGCTTGCTGATGCCGTCGCAGAAGGTGTAGCTCATGTCGAGCACGCGCCCCACGTCGCGCACCGCCGCACGCGCGGCCATGGTGCCGAAAGTCGCGATCTGGCTCACCGCCTCGCGCCCGTACTTCTCCTTCACGTACTCGATCACGCGGTCGCGGTTGCCCTGGCAGAAGTCGATGTCGAAGTCGGGCATCGACACGCGCTCGGGGTTCAGGAAGCGCTCGAACAGCAGGTCGTAGGCCAGCGGGTCCAGGTCGGTGATCTTCAGCGCATAGGCCACCAGCGACCCCGCGCCGGAGCCGCGGCCCGGCCCCACCGGGCAGCCGTTGGCCTTGGCCCAGTTGATGAAGTCGCCCACGATCAGGAAGTAGCCCGGGAAACCCATCTTCAGGATGGTCCCGATCTCGAACTCCAGCCGCTCCTCGTAGCGCGCACGCTCGCGCTCGCGCTGCGCTTCGTCGGGGTACAGCTGCACCAGCCTTTCCTTCAGGCCCCCGGACGACGCGTAGCGGAAGTACTCCTCGATCGGCATGCCGTTGGGCGTGGGGAAGTTGGGCAGGCGCGGCTTGCCGAGTTCCAGCACCAGGTTGCAGCGCTTGGCCACTTCGAGCGTGTTGGCCACCGCCGCCGGCAGGTCGGCGAACAGCGCCTCCATCTGCGCCGCGGGCTTGAACCACTGCTCGCGGGTGAACTTGCGCACGCGCCGCTGGTTGCCCAGGATCTCGCCTTCGGAAATGCAGACGCGCGCTTCGTGCGCTTCGTAATCGTCTTCGGCAGTGAACTGCACCGGATGCGTGGCCACCACCGGCAGGTTCAGGCGCGCGGCCAGCTGCACCGCGGCAGCGACATGCGACTCGTCGTCGTTGCGGCCGGCGCGCTGCACTTCGAGGTAGAAGCGGTGCGGGAACATGCCGGCGAGCTGCAGCGCCACGTCGGCCGCTCGCGACTCTTCACCCTGCAGCAGCGCCTGCCCGATGGGCCCGGCCTGCGCACCAGCCAGCAGGACCAGGCCCTCGCCCAGCTCTTTCAGCCAAGCGGCCTTGCACACGCCCTGCGCTTTCACCACGTTCTGCGTCCAGGCCCGCGCCAGCAGTTCGCACAGGTTCAGGTAGCCCTGGCGGCTTTGCACCAGCAGCACCATGCGCGCGAGCTGCGCCGGGTCCTTGCCGAAACCCTGCACCATCACTTCCGAGCCCACCAGCGGCTTCACGCCGGCCGAGCGTGCTTGCCGGTAGAACTTGATCGCGCCGAACAGGTTGTTCAGATCGGTGATGGCCAGCGCCGGCTGGCCGTCCTGCGCCGCCGCTTTCACGATCTCGTCGATCCGGTTGGTGCCGTCGACGACGGAGAATTCGGTGTGCAGGCGCAAGTGGACGAACATTCTGCAATTTTACGGGGTGGGGGGAGGGACATCCGGACGCAAAGGTTTCGCAAAGGACGCGAAAGAAATCCAGGGAAGGGAAATTCCTGGCACTTCCTTTTGCGTCCTTTGCGAAACCTTTGCGCCCTTTGCGTCCGGTATTTAGGTCCAAGTCTTTCAGACCAGCGCAATGCGCTTGCTCGACTCCAGTTGCTGCCCGGCTTCTTCCAGCTCGCGCAGCAGGTCCTTGAAAAGCAAGGGACGGTCCTGCCGGTAGGTGCACACGATGCGCAGGTCGAAGTCGGTCACCGGCGAGAGCGGGTCGTGGATGCGCGAGCAATGCGCCAGCGCACGGGTGGCGCACTGCAGGAGCCCGGCCGCGCCGTCCCGGTTGTTGGCCAGCGCGCCAAAGCGTGTCTTGCTCAGGCGCCCCAGGCACCAGTCCTGGCCCAGCACCTGCTGCAAGCCCGCCGCGAAGCGCACCACGGCGCGCTCGGTGAGGATGAAGCCGTGGTCGACGGAGCAGCGGTCGAACCCCGGCAGCGCGAACATCATCACGGCAATGGGGCCGCGGCCCGCGGCCTGGCGCAGCGTGGCCTCTTCGTAGGCATGCTGCATGCCGCCGTACGACAGCAAGGCGGTGAGCGGGTCGCGGTTGGCGGCGATCGCCGCGCGGCCCAGCACGTCGCGGCCATAGCGCTCGCGCCGGAACAGGGTGTGCCTGAGCAACTGCGCGCTCGCGAACAGCAGCAGCGCCGTGCCCAGCGTGCGCACGTCGTAGGTGTGGTCGAAGTGCATGCCGCCGATGCCGAGCCCGACCGCGCCCACCAGTACGATCACCAGCACGGCGGCGCCGACACCGGTGCCGACCAGCCCCACATAGCGGCCACCGCGCAGCCAGCTCACCACGCACAGCGTCACGCTCAGCGCCGCGCACAGGCCCGCCCAGGCCAGGCCGCCCACCGGCCGCAACTCGGCCGGCAGCACCCAGGCCTGCAGCGCCCCGTAGGCGATCGACAACGCGACTGCCGCCGCACCCAGCCACTTCACCGGCGCCCAGAAGTCCAGCTCTTCGAGCATCTCCACCGTGACCGCCACGATCAGGCCGGCCATGACCATGCCCGAGAAGTGCTTCGCACCGTCGTTGAATCCCGGCGAGTCGGGCGTGGCCCAGATGGCGGTGTAGCCGCTCATGTTGGCCACCATCAGGAAAGCCCCGGCCGCGTAGGCGAACAGCACCCACGCGGCCCGGTTGCGGAACACCGTGGCGGTCAGCAGGCACACCATCGCCCCCATCAGGCCCAGCCCCAGCACCACGCCCAGCAGGTTGGCCTGCAGCAGGCGGTGCTCGCGGAAGATGCGGTCGGGCTTGATGAGCACGGGCACGTCGATCGGCCCGTCGTTGGCGACCGTGACGATCACGTCCACCGGGGTTTCTCCCATCGGCAAGGGGAAGGCGGGGAACTGCCCGAAGAAGGGCCAGCGCGACAGCGGCACCAGGTCGCCAGCCTCTGCCCCCTGCCACGGCCGCCCACGCTCGCGGAACCACACCTGGACGTGGTCCACGCGCGGCGTCGGCACCTGGATCACGTACATGTCGCGCTCTCGCAAGGACTGCAGCACGACGCGGCCCACCACGCGTTCACCCGCATCGGCCTGCCAATGGTCCTGGGCACCTCCGGTGCGGGGGCGCGTCTCGGGCGCGTCCCAGAAAACGTCGGGGTCGTTCGGGGAGCCTACGGGCACCACCGCCACCGACATCAGGCCGTTGAGGTGCTGTTCGGCCGTGGCGTGGCTCAGCATCACCACCGGCATTTCGACAGCACCGGCAGGCGTTCCCAGCACTAGGCCAAGGAGCAGCAGGACCCACGACACGGATAATCGGCGCTTGCGCGCTCCTTGTTGTTGACTTCTTGCACCAATTTAGTCGTTCGTGGCAGACACAGCAATACTCAATGTCGCGGCCTACGCTTTCGTGGCCATCGACGACCCCCATGCATTGCATGCGCGTGTGCGCGAGCGCGCCTCGGCATTGGCCCTGCTGGGCACCGTGCTGGTGGCACCCGAGGGCATCAACCTGTTCCTGGCTGGGGCCGCCAGTGCCGTGCGCGAATTCCTGGCCGATTTGAGGTCCGACGCGCGCTTGGCGGGCCTGCACGCCAAGGAGAGCTGGTCCCCGGCCGTACCATTTCGCCGCCTGCGGGTGAAGGTCAAGCGCGAGATCATCCGGATGGACCATCCCGCGATCCAGCCGGCCGGCAGTCGCGCGCCGTCGTTGCCTGCGGCTACGCTTCGGCGCTGGCTGGCGCAAGGGCATGACGACAAAGGGCAGCCGGTCGTGATGCTCGACACGCGCAACGCCTTTGAAATGGATTACGGCACCTTCGAAGGCGCCCTCGACTGGCGCATCACCAGGTTCACCGAGTTCCCGCGCGCGTTCGACGCGCACCGCGGCGAGCTCGAAGGCAAGACCGTGGTGAGCTTCTGCACCGGCGGCATCCGCTGCGAGAAGGCGGCGCTCTACATGCGAGAGTCGGGGCTGGACGACGTGTGGCAGCTCGAAGGCGGCATCCTGCAGTACTTCGAGGAGACGGGCGGCGCGCACTTCAAGGGAAGTTGCTTCGTGTTCGACGAACGTGAAGCAGTCGACGCCAAGCTGGCCCCTAGGACAACGGCTCCGGCGGCGTGAACTGCGTGGCCGGCAGCGGGATGAACTCGGTCTCGCCGGGCACTTGTCCCATGCGCTGCGCCTCCCAGTCGGCACTGGCCTGCACGATGCGGTCCTTCCGGCTCGACACGAAGTTCCACCACATGTGGCGCGGCGCATCCAGCGGCGCCCCGCCGATGACGGCGATGCGCGCGCCCGCAGGCGCATGCAGCACGCACGGGCCGGGCGGCAGCACCACCATCGCCAGCGCTTCCACCGACTCGTCGTCCACGTGCACCCGGCCTTCCACCGGGTACAGCGCCATCTCTTCGGCCAGCGGCGGCAGTTCGAGCCGCGCACCGGCCGGCAGCGCGATGTCGAGGTAAAGCGTGGGGCTGAGCGCAGGCACCGGTGAGCGCTCGCCGAAGGCCTCGCCGACGAGCACGCGCACGACGGCCTCACCCCGCGTGACTTGCGGGATGTCGCTTGCCGCGGTATGCGAGAACGACGGCTCGGCTTCCTCCTGCGCCAACGGCAAGGCTGTCCACAACTGCAGGCCGTGGTTCACAAAGGGCTGGTCGCGCAGGTGCGGCGGCCGGCGCTCCGAGTGCACGATGCCGCGGCCTGCCGTCATCCAGTTGATGGCACCCGGCTCGATCAACTGTTCGGTGCCCAGGCTGTCGCGATGCATCATCGCGCCTTCGAACAGGTAGGTGACCGTCGCCAGCCCGATGTGCGGGTGCGGCCGCACGTCGTGGTCGACGCCCGGCACTTCGGTCACGGGGCCGAAGTGGTCGAAGAAGATGAAAGGCCCCACGCTGCGGCGCTGGGCCGCGGGCAGCACCCGGCGCACCTTGAAGCCGCCGCCCAGGTCCTTCTCGTGCCCTTTCAGGCGCAGCAGGGCCGTCATGCCGCGGATCCCTTCATGCGTTGCGTGATGTCGCGCACGCGCACGCCGAACAGCCGCGCCGTCTCCAGGTCACCCGGCGACATCGCGTCGGCCGACGTGTCCACCGGCGACGCGGCCATCGCGCCCGCATACGACACGAGGTAATTCACGTCGTCGCGCTTGGAAGCCTTCATGTTGCTGGGCATCAGGCCCTGGCTCACCCAGACCATGCTGTGCTGCATGGCCAGCGCGAACAGGGCCACCAGCGTGTTGAACTTGTCGCCGCTCATGCCGCCGCTGTTGGTGAAGCCGGCGGCCACCTTGTCCTTCCAGTCCTGCGCGTACCACTGCCTGGACGAAGCGTCGGCGAACTTCTTGAACTGCCAGCTGGGGCTGCCCATGTACGTCGGCGCGCCGAAGATGATGCCGTCGGCCGCCTTCAGGTGGTCCCAGCCGCCGGGCGGCAGGTTGCCGTCGGCATCGATGGCGACGAGGCGCGCCTGGGCGCCGTCGGCCACCGCCTGCGCCATGCGCTGCGTGTGGCCGTATCCGGAGTGAAAGACGACGACGAGATTCGGCATCCCGCCATCGTATTCGACTCGCTCAAGCCTTGTGGTTGCGGCCGTCGATGCTGAAGCGGCCGGCACCGAAAGCGGCGAGCGCCAGCAGCCCGCCCACGATGGCCAGGTTCTTGTTGAAGGCCTGCTGCTGCATCATCACCTGTGCATCGGGCACCGCCCAGTACGCGTGGAAGATCGGCGTGATCACCGCCACGAACACCGCGAGGCCCAGCGCCGCCCAGCGTGCCTTGAAGCCGACCAGCAGCGCGAGGCCCAGTCCCAGCTCGACCGCGATCGCGATGGCCGCGCACAGTTCGGGGAACGGGATGCCCTTGGAGGCGATGTAGCCGGACACGCCGGCGAAGCCGGCGATCTTGCCCCAGCCGGCGGGCACGAACAGCCAGGCCAGCAGCAGGCGGCCCACGAGGGCCAGCGCGTTCTGCGCTTCGGTCAGCACGGTCGAAGGTGTGGTGGGGGCGAAAACTGCGGTGTTCATGGAACGACGTCCTTTGTGGTTGGTAGTTGGGGGGAAAGAAGATGCTCAGCCGGCCAGGTCGAAGACGAGGACCTCGGCCTTCTTCCCGATAGACAGTGCAATGCGCGATTCGTTTTCCAGCAGGGCGGCGTCGCCGGCGGCGAGGTGCGCGCCGTTGACGTCGAGCTCGCCGCGGATGAGGTGCACGTAGCCCTTGCGGCCCTCAGCCATTCGAAGCTCGGCGCTTTCCGCGCCGTCGAACAGCCCCGCATAAAGGCGCGCGTCGGCGTGGATCAAGACGGATCCTTCGGCCGAGTCGGGGGAAGCGACGAGCCTGAGCCGCCCGCGCTTTTCCTCGTCGGCAAAACGCTTCTGCTCGTAGCTGGGCTCGATACCCGTCACGTTGGGCTCGATCCAGATCTGCAGGAAGTGCGTCTGCTGGTCCGGCGCGTGGTTGAACTCGCTGTGCATCACGCCGCGGCCGGCGCTCATGCGCTGCACGTCGCCGGGCGGAATGCCCTTGACGTTGCCCATGGTGTCCTTGTGCGCCAGCTCGCCCGCCAGCACGTAGCTGATGATTTCCATGTCGCGGTGCCCGTGCGTGCCGAAACCGGTGCCCGGTGCGATGCGGTCTTCGTTGATCACGCGCAGGTTGCCCCAGCCCATGTGGCGGGGGTCGTAGTAGCCGGCGAAGGAGAAGCTGTGGAACGACTTGAGCCAGCCGTGGTCGGCATGGCCGCGGTCCTGGGATTTGCGCAAGGTCAGCATGGTGGGGGGCTCCTGTGAGCTCTAATTTAGGCGCCAGGCCGCCTTCGGGCAGGTAGCCGGCGTTGATGGCATCATTCAAATGCTTTGAACGTACGAACCTCGACCATGCAATCCCACCGCGAGGTGCTGACCCCCGACGCACTCGGCCTGCTGCAGGCCGTGGCCGAGTCGGGCAGCTTCGCCGCGGCCGCGCGCGAGCTCGGCCTGGTGCCCAGCGCCGTCACCTATCGCGTGCGGCAGATCGAAGATGCGCTGGACGTGCTGTTGTTCGACCGCAGTTCGCGCCAGGCACGCCTGACGGCTGCCGGCACCGAGCTGCTGCGCTCGGGTGAAAGGCTGCTGCTGGAGATCGACGCCGTGGCGCATCGCGTGAAGCGCGTGGCCACCGGCTGGGAGTCGCAGCTCACCATCGCCGTCGACACCGTGCTCGCCTGTTCGCCCATCATGGAACTTGCCGAAGCCTTCTACGAACTCACGCCGACCACGCGCCTGCGCATCCGCGACGAAGCGCTGTCGGGCACGCTCGATGCGCTGCTGGGCGGCCACGCCGACATCGCGCTGGGCACGCCGGTCGACCCCGGCAACACCGCCGGCGTGCATAGCCGCACGCTCGGCGAGATGTCGTTCGTGTTCGCGGTGGCGCCGCACCACCCGCTGGCCACGGCACGGGAGCCGGTGAAGGACGAGGTGCTGCGCCAGCACCGGCAGGTGGTGGTGGCCGACACCACGCAGCGCGGCACGCCGCTGACCCGCGGGGTGCTCTCGGGGCAGGACGTCTTCACGGTGCCTACCATGCAGGTGAAACTGGACGCACAGGTGCGCGGCCTCGGCGTGGGCTTCCTGCCCGAGTCGCTTGCGCGGCCTTACGTCGACAGCGGGCGGCTGGTGGCCAAGCGCGTCGAGCGGCCGTCGCGCAGCGTGCGCCTGAGCTATGCGTGGCGCGCCGAAGGCCACGGCGGGCCGGGACGCGGCCTGCAGTGGTGGCTGGCCAAGCTGGAGAGCGTGGCAACGCGGGAGGCGTTGCTGCACAGGCACCACGACGGGCGTTGAACGCAGTGGACCGGCCTTACCGCGGGAGATTCGCGCCTTCGCCCACCGGGCCGCTGCATGCGGGCTCTCTGGTCGCTGCGCTCGCCAGCTGGCTGGACGCCCGCGCGCAGGGCGGCAGCTGGCTGGTCCGCATCGAAGACGTGGACACGCCGCGCTGCGTGCCCGGCGCAGACCGTATCATCCTGGCCCAGCTCGCTGCTTGCGGCATGGTGCCCGACGAGCCGCCGGTGTGGCAGTCGCAGCGCGGCGCGCTGTACCAGGACGCGCTGCAGAAGCTGGTGGACGCGGGGCTGGCCTACCCCTGCGCCTGTTCGCGCAAGGACATCGAAGAGGCACTGGCGGCCGCAGGCATCGTGCGCGAGCGCCATGCGGAGCTGGTCTACCCCGGCAGCTGCCGCGACGGGCTGCGCGGCCGCCAGCCCCGGGCGTGGCGCTTGCGTGTGGAGCCCGGCGTGGTGCGCTGGCGCGACCGGCGGCTCGGTGCGCAGGCGCAGGACGTGGCGCGCGAGGTCGGTGACTTCGTGCTGAAACGCGCGGATGGCCTGTTCGCCTACCAGCTGGCCGTGGTGGTGGACGACGCGGACCAGGGCATCACGCACGTGGTGCGCGGTGAAGACCTCACCGACAACACGGCGCGGCAGGTGTTGTTGCAGCGCGCGCTGGGCTTGCCCACACCGCGCTACCTGCACACGCCCTTGGTGCTGGGGCCCAACGGCGAGAAGCTGTCCAAGCAGAATGGCGCCACTGCGGTGGATGTAGGCGACCCGGTGGCAGTGCTGCGAGAAGCGGGCCACGCGCTGGGCATCGGGAGCAACGAAAAGGATGTGGAGAGCTGGTTGAAAGACGCTACGGAGCAATGGGCCCAAGGGCATGAGCCGCACAGGCGGCCGATCAGGAGCTACGTGCTGCGCGCAGGCCGCACCACGGCGGGGCAAGCCCGGGCGCTGGAGGCGCTGGGGCCGCGCTTCCTGTTGCCGTACCAGGACCAGCCGGTCCACCTGGCCACCGTGTTCGGGCGCGAAGCGCCCACGGTGCTGGAAATCGGCTTCGGCATGGGCGACGCCACTGCGCACATCGCAGCGCTGATGCCCGGCACCAGCTTCCTGTGCTGTGAGGTGCACCCGCCCGGCGTGGGTGCGCTGCTGCGCCGCATCGGCGAACAGGGGCTGCAGAACATCCGCATCGTGCAGCACGACGCGGTGGAAGTGCTGCGCGACATGGTGCCGCCTGCGTCGCTTGCAGGCGTGCACGTGTTCTTCCCCGACCCGTGGCACAAGAAGCGGCACCACAAGCGCCGGCTCATCCAGCCGCCGCTGGTCGACCTGCTGGCATCCCGCCTGACGACGGGTGCTTACATCCACTGCGCGACCGACTGGGAAGAGTACGCGGTGCAGATGCTGGAAGTGCTGGGCGCCCACCCCGAGCTGGCCAACACGGCGCCAGGCTTCGCGCCGCGCCCGGCCTATCGGCCGCTCACCAAGTTCGAGAACCGCGGGCTCAACCTGGGGCACGGCGTCTGGGACGTCGTGTTCACACGCGCCTCCCGGTAACCCCGATTGTGGGGTCATCGGGCGTGCAGTATCGTCCCTGTGTCACAGAGGAGAATTCCATGGGAAGTACCCGCAGGCAGGTCCTGGTCGCGGCGGCCGGCACGGTAGCCGCCACGGGCGCGCTGGCACAGGCCAAGCCGCGCAAGATCGTCTTGGGGCAGTCGGTCCCGCTCACCGGTGCGGCCGACCAGATCGGGCTGGCGTTCGCCGGCGGTGCCAAGCTGTACTTCGACGCCTTCAACTCGCGCAAGAACAATCCCGGCTGGACTTTCGAGCTGCAGCAGCTCGATGACGGCTACCAGGCCGCGAAGGCCGCCGAGAACGCCAAGAAGCTGCTGGCAGGCGGCGCCGACCTCCTGTTCGGCTTCGTGGGCACCGGCAGCTCCGACGCGGGCGCCGAAGTGGCCGGCAAGGAAGGCGCCCTGTTCTTCGCTCCGTTCGCAGCGTCCGACAAGCTGCGCGAACCCTCGATGACGCACGTGTTCCACGTGCGCCCCAGCCTCGCCGACGAAGCGTTCAAGATGGTGCGCCATTGCGCCACGCTGGGCCAGACGCGCATGGCCGTGCTGGCCGAAGACGACGCGATGGGCCGTGCGGGCCTGGCCGCGATCCAGCAGGCGCTGTCCGAGCAGAAGCTGGCGCCGCTGGTAGCGCACGCGTTCGTGCCAGTCAACAGCGACAAGGTCGACGCCGCCGTCGCGGCTTTCATGAAGGCGCCGCCGCAGGCCGTGATCCAGGTGTCGCTGTTCAACACCACCGCGCACTTCATCCGCAAGATGCGCAAGGCGGGTTACGCGGGCGCTTTCCTCAACTTCTCGGTGGTGGGGATCGATCCGCTGTTCACGGCGCTGGGCAAGGACATCGGCGGCGTGGTCGTCTCGCAGGTGGTGCCCTCGCCCAAGCAGTCGGCCACCCCCATCGTCAAGGAGTACCTGGCCGCCATCGACAACTCGGACCAGACGCCTTCGTACGAGAGCCTGGAAGGCTTCATCGCGGCCAAGACCCTGTCCGAAGCGGTGCGGCGCGCCGGCAAAGGCTGGGACAAGGGCTCGCTGCAGCGGGCCATGCACACGATGTCCGACTATGACGTGGGCGGCTTCCGCATCAACCTGAGGGCGGGTGTGCGCGATTCGATCCGGGCGATCGATCTCGTCACGATCACGCCGGACGGGAAGGTGGTTCGCTG
Source organism: Burkholderiales bacterium (assembly GCA_016213325.1). Lineage (GTDB taxonomy): Bacteria > Pseudomonadota > Gammaproteobacteria > Burkholderiales > Burkholderiaceae_C > Ramlibacter. The sequence goes on from JACRAY010000014.1 coordinate 404,421, forward strand.
ACCAGGGATCACCCGGCTACCGGGTCATGATCCCGGCATCGTTGAGGGCTTCCTCGATGACGCGCAGCATCCGGGGCATCAATGCCCTCATCCGGGTCTGGCCCAGGACCATCGAGCGCTGCATCAGGGCGGGCATCTTGCCCATCATCGCCTGGCCGGCCGGCGTGCCGATGAAGGCGATCATGCCGTCGATCTCCTCCTGGGTGAACACGTCCTGGTACATCTGGATCATGTCCGGCTTCAGCGTTGCCCAGTTCAACTCGGCGCGCAGGACCGACATGTAGCGCGCCGGAACCGTCTGGATCGCCCTTTCCTGCTCCGCCGTCAGCCGCTTGTTGCCCACCGCCTGCTGCATCGCCTGCCGCATGGCCGCCTCGGCGGCGGCATACATCGAGTCCATCACCGACTCGCTCTTGCTCAGCACCAGCAGCCGCTCCACGGATTCCGCCGTGGGCGGCGCAGCCTGCGCGCCCGCCAGCCACCCAGCGAGGGCGATGCAGGCAAGCAGGCGCTTCACCTTCAAATCCGCTCCGCCACCCAACCCTGCACCGACTCCAGCGCCGACGGCAGCTTGCTGGCGTCGGTGCCGCCGGCCATCGCCATGTCGGCCTTGCCGCCGCCCTTGCCGCCCACCTGCCGCGCGACGAAGTTGACGAGGTCACCGGCTTTGACCTTGCCCATGCTGTCGGCCGTTACGCCGGCCGCGAGCTGCACCTTGCCGCCGTCGACGGCGGCCAGCACGATGGCCGCGGTCTTGAGCTTGTCCTTCAGCTTGTCGAGCGTGTCGCGCAGCGTCTTGGCGTCGGCGCCGTCCAGCCGCGCGGCCAGCACCTTCACGCCCTTCACGTCCACCGCCTGCGCCACCAGCTCGTCGCCCTGCGACGAAGCGAGCTTGCCCTTGAGCGCCGCCACTTCCTTTTCGAGCGAGCGCACCTGGTCGAGCACCTGGGTGATGCGCGACTGCAGTTCGGTCGGCGCCGTCTTCAGCGTGCCCGCCGCGCGGTTCACCGAGTCTTCCAGCTGCTGCAGGTAGGCCAGCGCATTGGCACCGGTCACCGCCTCGACGCGGCGCACACCCGCAGCCACGCCGGTCTCGACCACGATCTTGAACAGGCCGATGTCGCCCGTGCGGCCCACGTGCGTGCCGCCGCACAGCTCGCGCGAGCTGCCGATGTCGAGCACACGCACGCTCTCGCCGTACTTCTCGCCGAACAGCATGACGGCGCCGGTCTTCTGCGCCGACTCCAGGTCCATCACGCGCGCCTGCGTGGCCTCGTTGCTGAGGATCTCGGCATTCACGCGCGCCTCGATCTCGCGCACCTGCGCTTCCGTCACCGGCGCGTTGTGCGTGAAGTCGAAGCGCGTCTTCTCGGCGTCGACCAGCGAGCCCTTCTGCTGCACGTGCGAGCCCAGCACCTCGCGCAGCGCCTTGTGCATCAGGTGCGTGACGCTGTGGTTGCGCATGGTGGCGTGGCGCTTGGCCATGTCGACCCTGGCGGTGACGGCGTCACCGAGCTTCAGCGCACCGCTGGCCAGCACGCCGTGGTGACCGTACACGTCGGCCTTGACCTTCTGCGTATCGGCCACCTCGAACTTCGCGCCCTCGGACTCGATCCAGCCCTGGTCGCCCACCTGGCCGCCCGACTCGGCGTAGAACGGCGTGGTGTCCAGCACCACGACGCCCGCCTGCCCGGCCTGCAACTGCTGGACCGAAGCGCCCTCGACATACAGCGCCACCACCTTGCCGAACGACTCGAGCCGTTCGTAGCCGGTGAACACGTTGCCTGCGCCGCCGTACTCCAGCGCTCGGTCCATCTTGAACTTGCCCGCGGCGCGCGCCTGCGCCTTCTGCCGGTCCATGGCGATGTGGAAGCCGGCTTCGTCCACCGTCACGTTGCGCTCGCGGCACACGTCGTTGGTCAGGTCCAGAGGAAAGCCGTAGGTGTCGTGCAGCTTGAAGGCCACGTCACCGGGCAGCACGGTCTTGCCGCCTGCCAGGGTTGTTTCGAGGATCTCCATGCCGTTCTCGAGCGTCTCGAAGAAACGCTCTTCCTCGGCCTTCAGCGTGTCGATGACGCGCTGCTCGTTGACCCTGAGGTTCGGGTAGGCGTCGCCCATCAACGCCACCAGGTCCGGAACGATCTTGTGGAAGAACGGGTGCTTGCAGCCCAGCTTGTAGCCGTGGCGGATGGCGCGCCGGATGATGCGCCGCTGCACGTAGCCACGGCCTTCGTTGGACGGGATCACGCCGTCGGCCACCAGGAAGGAGGTGGCGCGGATGTGGTCGGCAATCACTTTCAGCGATGGCGTCGACAGGTCGCTGATGCCGGTCTCGCGCGCCGCGGCACGGATCAGTGTCGCAAAGATGTCGATCTCGTAGTTGCTGTGCACGTGCTGCAGGATCGCCGCCAGCCGCTCCAGCCCCATGCCGGTGTCCACGCAGGGCGCCGGCAGCTTCTTCACGCTGCCATCGGGCTGCATGTCGAACTGCATGAAAACGTGGTTCCAGATCTCGATGTAGCGGTCGCCGTCCTGCTCGGGCGAGCCGGGCGGGCCGCCGGCGATGTGCGGGCCGTGGTCGTAGAAGATTTCCGAGCACGGGCCGCACGGGCCGGTGTCTGCCATCATCCAGAAGTTGTCCGACGCGTACTTCGCACCCTTGTTGTCGCCGATGCGCACCACGCGCCCGGGCGGCAGGCCGATGACCTTGGTCCAGATGTCGTAGGCCTCGTCGTCGTCGATGTACACGGTGGCCCAGAGCTTTTCGGCCGGCAGGCCGTACACCTTGGTCAGCAGCTCCCAGCCCCATTCGATCGACTCCTTCTTGAAGTAGTCGCCGAAGCTCCAGTTGCCCAGCATCTCGAAGAAGGTGTGGTGGCGCGCCGTGTAGCCCACGTTCTCCAGGTCGTTGTGCTTGCCGCCCGCGCGCAGGCACGCCTGCACCGACGCTGCGCGCACGTACGGGCGCTTGTCGGTGCCGAGGAACACGTCCTTGAACTGCACCATGCCCGAGTTGGTGAACATCAGCGTGGGGTCGTTGCCGGGCACCAGCGGGCTGGAAGCGACGACGGTATGCCCCTTGTCCGCGAAGAAATCCAGGAAGGTCTGGCGGATGTCGGCAACAGTGGTTTTGGGCTTGCTCATGAAAGGTCCGGGCTGAACCTTTCATTATAGGTTTCAGCGCAATGTCGACAGGTAGGCGGCCATATCGCGCGCGTCCCTCTCGGGCACGCCCAGGTGCGGCATCGCGGAGCCGGGCTTCACCTCCTGCGGCCGCATGATCCACAGGGCCAGGTTATCGGGTGTGCCCGCCAGCTTGCCGGCGACGAGCTTGCGGCTGCCGATGCCTTCCAGCGGCGGGCCGACATGCACCCTGGAGCCGGTCACGCCGGGGATGATGTGGCAGCCGTTGCAGCCGAACTGGTGCAGCGCGCGGCGGCCGCGGTCGGCATCGACGGCCGCCACCGGCGCAGCGGCTTGCCGCTCGCGCCCGCAGGCGGGTGGAGGTGGCGCACGCTGCATCCATTCGGCATAGCCGGCGGTGCCCAGCTCCGGCAGGCGCTGCATGAAGGCCACCAGCTCCCACATCTCGTGGTCGGCCAGGTGGTATTCCCAAGCCGGCATGCCGCTCATGCGGATGCCGTTTTTCACCAGCCAGTACAGCTCGCGCGGCCGCCAGTGCTGCCTGGCGTCCAGCAGCGGCCCGGGCAGCGGCTGGCTGGCCTGGCCGAAAGACTGGGGCGCGACGCCCGGTGCGCCGTGGCAGTGCACGCAGGTGTCGCGAAAGCAGGCAGCGCCGCGCAAGGCCATGCGTTCGTCGGCCAGGGGCGGCTCTTCGATGCCGCTCGCGCGCAGGTTCACCGAGCGGCGCATCGCGGTCTCCAGCACGCTGTGCGTCACCTGCCAGTGCTGGCCGGTGGCCGACACGTCGTAGAGCCCACCCCATACGACGGCCGCAGCGGCGGCGGCCGCCAGCGCGCCCAGCACGACCGTAGTGACTGCCGCTGTGAAGAGCACACGGTTGTTGCGCATCGCCTCCAGATTCTGGCCCACGGCGGCGCGTTCGCGGGCCAGAATGCAGCGATGCCCGTGCCGCCTCTTGCCGTGCTGCTGGCCCTTGCGCTGGCCGGCGGTGGCGCGGACGCGAAAGGTGCTGATGAGGTGGAGCGCGGCCGCCGGCTGCTGGCGCAATACCAGTGCGGCACCTGCCACCGCATTCCCGGCGTGCCTGCGGCACGGGGCGACGTGGCGCCGCCGCTGGCGGCGTGGCGCCAGCGCAGCTACATCGCGGGCAGGCTGCCCAACCGGGGCGACCTGCTGCAGCAGTGGATCATGGCGCCGCAGTCGCTGGTGCCGGGCACGCTGATGCCGAGCATGGGCGTGCGGCCCGACGACGCGCGTGCCATGGCGACCTACCTCTATTCGCTGGAATGAGCGCGGGCGGTGTGTTGCAGGCGGCAGGTGAAGCGGCCCGCGCGATCGAAACGGTGGGCTGGGTGCTCATCGCGGGCGGCTTCGTCATCTTCGCCGGGGTGATGGTGCTGTTGTGGCTGGCGCTGCGTCGGCGCGGGCGTACCGCCAGGGAGGGGGTGTGGGTGCTGGGCGGTGGCATCGTGTTTCCGTTCGTGGTGCTGGCGTGGCTCTACGGCTGGACGCTGCCGATGACGCCCGCGTGGAAGCCCATGCCGCCCAAGGATGCGCTGGTGGTCTCGGTCACCGGCCGCATGTGGTGGTGGGACGTGCGTTACGCAGGCGACGTGCGCACCGCCAACGAGGTCCGCATCCCCGCAGGCCGCCCCGTGTACCTGGCCCTGGACAGCGCCGACGTGATCCACTCGTTCTGGGTGCCGCAGCTCGCGGGCAAGGTCGACATGCTGCCGGGGCGGCTGCACCACCTGGTGCTGCAGGCCGACCAGCCGGGCACGTATCGCGGCCAGTGTGCGGAGTTCTGCGGCGACCAGCACGCGAAGATGGCGCTGCAGGTGGTGGCCTTGCCGCCGGGCGAGTTCGACGCGTGGCTCGCCGCCCAGTCGCGGCCGGCGGTGGCGTCGAACCACGCGGGGCAACAGGCCTTCGTCGCGCACAGGTGCGATGCCTGCCACGCGGTGCGCGGCTTGACGGCCGACGCGCGGCTCGGGCCCGACCTCACGCACGTGGGCAGCCGACTGCAGATCGGCGCGGGCAGCTTGCCCAACACGCCGGAGGCGCGCCGCGACTGGATCGCCCGCGTGCAGCACCACAAGCCCGGCGCGCGCATGCCGTCGTACGAACAACTCGACGCGAACACATTGGCCGCGATGGCCGACTGGCTGGGGACGCTGCGATGAAACGGGTTGTCATCCCGGGCTTGACCCGGGATCCATCGTCGCGTGTCGAAGCGCAGCCATGGATTGCGGATCAAGCCCGCAATGACAATCGCATGCCCAACCAACTCCCCCGCCCCCCCGGCGAGCTGGAAGCCCTGGAGCGCGCATGGCAGCCCCCCACCGGCTGGCGCCGCTTCACCGCCGTCAACAACTTGCAGATCGGCCCGTACTACCTGGCCACCGCGCTCGCCTTCTTCGTCGGCGGGGGCATCCTTGCGTTGCTGATGCGTGTGCAGCTTGCCATGCCGGACAACCAGGTGGTAAGCGCCACCACCTTCAACCAGCTCTTCACCATGCACGGCACGGTGATGATGTTCCTGTTCGCGGTGCCGGTGGTCGAAGCGGTCGCTGTGTGGCTGCTGCCCAACATGATCGGCGCGCGCGACCTGCCCTTCCCGCGCCTGTCGGCCTACGCGTTCTGGGCCTATGCGTTCGGCGGCTTCGCGTTCTTCTGCACGATCTTCTTCGGTGCCTCGCCCGACGGCGGCTGGTTCATGTACCCGCCACTCACCGGCAAGGAGTACTCGCCCGGCATCGGCGCGGACTGGTGGCTGCTGGGCATCGGCTTCATCGAGATCTCGGCGATTGCCGGCGCCATCGAACTCGTGGTCGGCGTCCTCTTCACGCGCGCACCGGGCATGACGCTCTGGCGCATGCCGATGTTCGCGTGGGCGGCGCTGGTCACCGGGCTGATGATCGTCTTCGCGTTTCCCGCCATCATCGCGGGCACCATCCTGCTGGAGCTGGAACGCGCGTTCGACTGGCCCTTCTTCATCGCAGCGCGCGGGGGCGACCCGCTGCTGTGGCAGCACCTGTTCTGGTTCTTCGGGCACCCCGAGGTCTACATCATCTTCCTGCCCGCTGCGGGCATGGTGTCGATGATCGTGCCGACCATGGCCGGCACACCGCTGGTGGGCTATCGCGCAGTCGCGTGGGCATTGGTCGCGGTGGGCGCGATCAGCTTCCTGCTGTGGATCCACCACATGTTCACCGCGGGGCTGGGTCCGTGGGCGCTGTACCTCACGTCGGCGGCCAGCTTCGCCGTCGCCATTCCCAGTGCGGTGCAGGTGTTCGCGTGGATCGCCACTTTCTGGAAAGGACACGTCAAACTCGAGTCACCGTCGCTCTTCATCCTGGGCTTCCACTTCAACTTCGTGCTGGGCGGGCTTACCGGCGTGATGGTGGCCGTGCTGCCCTTCGACTGGCAGGTGCACGACAGCTACTTCATCGTGGCGCACCTGCACTACGTGCTGATCGGCGGCATGGTGTTCCCGCTGTTCGGCGCGCTGCACTATTGGGCACCGCTGGTGCGCGGGCACCGCATGTCGGAACGGCTGGCGCGCTGGACCTTCGGGCTGATGTTCGCGGGCTTCAACCTGGCGTTCTTTCCCATGCACCTGTCGGGGCTGGCCGGCATGCCCAGGCGCGTGTACACCTACGGCGCAGACGTGGGCTGGACGCTTTGGAACGCGTTGTCCACGGCCGGGGCCTTCGTGTTCGCGGCCGGCGTGGCGCTGTGCCTGGCCGACTTCATCCGCACTTCTTTCAGGACGAAGCAGCAGCACGGCGACCCCTGGCGCGCCTTCTCGCTGGAATGGCTGCCGCAGGAAAACTACGGCACGCGCAGCATCCCGCAAGTGGACTCGCGCGAGCCGCTGTGGGACCGCCCGTCGCTGAAGGAGGAAGTGGAGCGAGGCCGGCACTGGCTGCCCGGCACGGTGTTCGGCGGTCGCGAGACGCTGGTGACCTCGCCGTTGAAAGCCGAGATGCGATCGCTGTTTCGCATTGCCGGCGACGGCTGGATGCACTTCATCGCCGCCCTCGGCACGGCCGGCTTCTTCCTGCTGCTCACGGTCTCGATGGTGTTGCCCGCGGTCCTCTGCGGCACGGTGGCCGTGGCGGCCATCATGGCGTGGCTGTGGCAACTGGACCGTCCGCCGGCTGCCCCGCTTGCGCAGGTCGGCGAAGGCGTCTCGGTGCCCGCCGTGAACGACCTGTCGCGCTGGGCCATGGCCGTGCTGCTGGCGGTGGACGCCACCATCTTCGCGTCGCTCGCCTTCGCGCACATCCACGTGTCGATGAAGCTCGACGTTTGCCCGCCGCCCGGCACCGAGTTGCCCGGCTTCGGCTGGTGGGCCGCTGCGCTGTTTGCGCTGGGATCCACGTGCATGGCCGTGGCGGTGCGGCGCATGAGCCATTGGCCGGTGGCCGCGGCCGTGGTGTTTTCCAGCGCGGCGTTCGCCGTGGACCTCGCCGCGCACGCGCAGGCCGGGCTGGCGCCCAGCCATCACGCATGGGCCGCCACGGTCGCCGCCCTGCTCGGCTGGCAAGGCTTCCACGCCGCCATCGTCGTGCTGGTGGGTGGCTACGTGGTGGCCCGCTCGCTCGCCGGCGCGCTGCGCCCCGATGCAAGGTCGACGCTGGACAACAGCGCCCTGCTGTGGCACTACACGACAGTGCAAGGCATCGCGGTCGTCGCCTGCATCCGGCTGCTGCCGGGCTATCTGTAGCCCGCGGCCTACACGCGTGGGCCGCGGGACAAGCGAAACATGCAGGGCATGAAGACCGCCCTTTGCACCGTCACCGTCCTCGCCGCTTGCGCGGCCGCCGTCCTTGCCCAGACCACGTCGCTTCCCGGGGTGGGCCCCAACCCGCAACTGCCGCCGCCGGCCAAGAAGAAGCTGGTGCCCACGGTGCAGGTCGCCGACGCCGTGGGCTGGCCCGAAGGCGCCGCGCCGCGCGCGCCCCAGGGCTTTCGGGTGACGGCGCTGGCGCGGGGTCTCGAGCACCCGCGTTGGGTCTACACGCTGCCCAATGGCGACGTGCTGGTCGCCGAAAGCAACAAGCCCCCGCCCGCCGAAGGTGCGAAGAACGTGCACGCCGAAGGCGCGAAAGGCAAGGCCATGGGCTTCTTCATGAAGAAGGCCGGCGCGGGCGCGCCCAGTGCCAACCGCATCACGCTGCTGCGCGATGCCGACGGTGACGGCGTGGCCGAAACGCGCACCGTCTTCATGAGCGGCCTGAACTCGCCCTTCGGCATGGCCCTGGTGGGCAACGAATTTTTCGTCGCCAATGCCGACGGCATCGTGAAGGTGCCCTACACGGCGGGACAGACGACCATACAGGCTGCGCCCGTGAAAGTGACCGACCTGCCCGCGGGCGCCAACCACCACTGGACCAAGAACCTGCTGGCCAGCCGCGACGGCAGCAAGCTTTATGCGACGGTGGGCTCCAACAGCAACATCGGCGACAACGGCATGGCCTCGGAAGAAGGCCGCGCCGCCATCTGGGAGGTCGACCGCGCCACCGGCAACAAGCGCCTGTTCGCGACCGGCCTGCGCAACCCCAACGGCATGGGCTGGGAGCCGCAGACCCAGGTGCTGTGGACCGTGGTGAACGAACGCGACGAACTGGGCAACGACCTGGTGCCGGACTACCTGACGTCGGTGAAGGACGGCGCGTTCTACGGCTGGCCGTGGAGCTACTGGGGCCGCAACGTGGACACGCGCGTGACGCCGCCCAACCCGGAGATGGTGGCCAAGGCCATCGCGCCTGACTACGGGCTCGGTTCGCACGTGGCGCCGCTGGGACTCGTGTTCTCGGACTCGCGCATGCCCGCCAACTACGCCAGCGGCGCCTTCATCGGCCAGCACGGCTCGTGGAACCGCAAGCCGCGCGTGGGCTACAACGTGGTGTTCGTGCCGTTCGCCAATGGCAGGCCGTCAGGCATGCCGGTGGAGTTCCTGGGCGGCTTCGTCGGCAAGAAGGGCGAGGCGTTCGGGCGGCCGGTGGGCGTGGCGCTGGACGGTCGCGGTGCGCTGTTGGTGGCCGATGACGTGGGCAATGTGGTGTGGCGCGTGGCGCCTGTGCGGTAGCTCCTACTCCCAAGTACTCCGTGCGCCGACGGGCGGGGCCATTCGAGAAGATGAGAGTGACCCCAGCAAGCACGCTGGGAGAACCTCATGCCCGTCCAGGTCACAGAATTCAGCGAGGCCTTCATGACCTCGCTCGCGGCCGCCATGGCCCTGCTGTTCTCGGTCATTCCCAAGATCTTCGGCTTCCTGCTGATCGTGGCGGTCGGCTGGTTCCTGGCGACACTGGCCGAGCGCGGCCTGTCGGCACTGCTGCGCCGCGTGCGCTTCAACGAGCTGGCGCAACGCTCCGGCCTGTCGGATTTCGTCGCGAAGATGGGCATGAACACCGACTCGTCCGGCATGATCGGCCTGGTCGTCAAGTGGTTCATCCGCCTCGTCTCGCTGGCCGTCGCTTTCGACGCACTGGGCCTGCCGGCGGTGTCGGAAGTACTGCGCGACCTGCTGCTGTGGCTGCCCAACGTCGTGGTGGCGCTCGTCATCCTGGTCATCGGCGGGCTGGCCGCACGCGGCCTGAGCAACTTCGTGCGCGGCATGGCCAGCGAAGCGGCGCTCACCAACGCGCAGTTCCTCGCGCGCCTCGCATCCATCGTCGTGTGGGCCTTCGCGATCGTGGTCGCCATCCACCAGATCGGCATTGCGACGGAACTGGTCAACGCGCTGTTCATCGCAATCGTCGGCTCCGTGGCCCTCGGCGTCGGGCTGGCCTTCGGACTCGGCGGGCGCGACACGGCTGCGGAGATCGTGCGCAACTGGTACACGATGGCGCAGGAGAAGTCCGCAGAGATGAAGAAGGCGGAGATCATCGCCAGCGAAGATGCCACTGTCGGCCGCGCCGGCAGCTGGCCCACCGGCGGCTACCCCGGCCCGGGCACGAATCCCGCCATCACGAAGCACGACATACGAGGGGAGTGACCCCCGTCACAGCCCGGACTTGGCAGGTCTGGCATCATCGCTGCCTTTGTTTCAGCAGTAGCAGTAAGGGATGGCAGCGATGGCGACACTCACGGGCTTTTACACGCCGTTCTTCGAACTGGTGCCGCTCACCGGCAAGGCGAAATGGGTCTCGGCGCTTTCGACGGCTGATTTCAACGGCGACGGCCACGAAGACCTGCTGGTCCTCGGTGCGTTCTATCCCGGGCCGGACACGCAGTACACAGGCCAACCCGGCGTCCTGCTGCCCGGTGACGGCGAAGGATTCGCATCCGCGCCGGCGTCGATGTTTCCATGGCAGACGCTTCAGACCGTGCATCCGCGCAAGGTCCTCATCGAGGACTTCAACGGCGACGACAAGCCCGACGTATTCGTTGCGAGCCACGGCTGGGACACCGCGCCATTTCCCGGCGAGCAGAACCGCCTGATCCTGTCGACTCCGACTGGCTGGGCCGACGCCACGGCTGCGCTGCCGCAGCTTTCGGACTTCACGCACACCGCCGCGGCCGCCGACATCGATGCCGACGGCGACCTCGACATCTTCGTGGGCAACGGCTACGCGGGGCAGAACGGCATCCTGTCGTACATGCTGATGAACGACGGCACGGGCCAGTTCACCATGACGCGGGCCAACCTGCCGGCCGGCACGAACGAAGTGCTGGACTTCAACGCGCCCAACCACTTCCCCGGCGCCAACTTCATGGACCTGAACGGCGACGGCCTGCCCGAGCTGGTCATCACGGCCGATGCCGGCGCCGTGTACGACAAGCTGCGCAACAATGTCGTGCTGTGGAACCAGGGCGGCAGCTTCGACAACGCACACAAGACCGAGCTGCCGGCCACTGCGTTTTTCAGCAACCAGATCGTGCTGGACGCCGCGGGCATGGACCTGAACATGGACGGCCGCCAGGACATGGTCATCACTGGTACCCAGGGCCAGCCCTACTACGATGGCTGGTACGTGCAGGTGCTGCTGCAGCGCTCCGACGGCAGCTTCACCGACGCGACCAACGCCGTGATGCCCGCGGCCGACCGGTTCGGAGGAACACCGGGCACGTCCACCGGCACGCCGTGGGGCATGTGGGTCAAGCCCATGGACTTCAATGCCGACGGCTTCCAGGACTTCGCGATCGAATTCAACGGCGCAATCACGCCCACGCAGCCGCTGGTGTGGCTGAACGACGGCACGGGCCACTTCACCACGATCCATGCGGGTGACATCACCAGCGAGATGTGGCGACTCGGCACCGCGCACTGGTACCCGACCGAAGACGGCTTCAGCCTGGTCCACTCGCAGGGCTATGACGCCAACGGCAACATGATCCTGGTCGGCATGACGGCGACCGCGCCCTACACAGAGACGCCGGATTCGGGCATGGCACGCACCGGCACTGCAGGCAACGATCGCTTGCGCGGCTCGGAAGCGACAGCCGACACGCTGGCCGGCAATGCCGGTATCGACACCGCTGTCTACTTCGGCAACGAAGACGAATTCAACTACTCGGCATCCAGCGTCGCGCGCATCGGCGCTGCGGCCGACGTCGACACGCTGAGCGGTATCGAGCGCATCGAGTTCCGCGACTTGAGCGTTGCGCTGGACCTCGGCGGCAACGCCGGCAGCGTCGCTCGCGTGCTCGCCTCGGTGTTCGGCCCTACCGCCGTCGGCAACGAGGTCTACGCCGGCATTGGCCTCGAGCTGGTGGACGGCGGCATGTCGTATGAAGCGCTGATGGGCTTCGCGCTGCAAGTAGCGCTCGGACCGCAGGCGAGCAACGAAGCAGTCGTGAATCTTCTGTACACGAACGTGGTCGGCGCCGCGCCGTCGCAAACGGAACTGGCTTACTACGCCAGGCTGATCGACGACGGTTTCTTCACGCAGGCGTCGCTGGGTACGATGGCTGGCAACACCGACCTCATCGTCGATCGCGTGATCGCGACGGGCTTGATACAGGTGGGCCTCGAGTACGTGTAATCCGCGGTGAAACCCCGGCTACTGGTTACGACATGATCGCTACTGCCGAGCTGGGAGGCCCGGCAACGTGGAGGCACTGGTCATCCCGGGCGCCTACGGGCTGGACGGCACCGGCAACGCCATCGACAATTGGTACGCCATGGCTCAGGTGAAGACGGCGGAGCTGAACGAGTCCCGCCGTACACTGGCCGGGCCATGCCCTACCGTCGGGGACAACGCTACCGTGTGACCGGCACACTGCCGGTCATCGCCATGACGTCGTGGGCGGCGCCGTACACCGGCGGCTACGAGCGGACCTTGGGCGCGGGCGAGGAATTCACGCTGTCGAACGACGCGGGCTCGGCGGCGTCGGTGTACGCGGACGCGGTCAACTACAAACCGCTGCACCGGCAACTGATCCCTCTCTCGGACCGCATTCGCTTCTGGTCGTATCGCGGCTACTACCTGTGCATCCGCACGGAGGACATCGCCAGGCTCTGCGAACTGGTGGAGGACGCACCGCTGGACGACCGGACGAAGCGCAGGCTCGAAAGGGCTCGGGCGAGGTCGTAGAATATGCGCTGCAAGCGGGTGTAGTTCAATGGCAGAACGGCAGCTTCCCAAGCTTTAGACGAGGGTTCGATTCCCTTCACCCGCTCCATGACTGTTTAAGGTATTGATTTCACTGGAGAAATCGACGGCCTGAGCCCCTGATACAGCACCCTCATACAGAAGGTGTCGATGCAGAACCTGGCTCGCCGATCATCCGGCATTTACGTAGTTCGCCTCGCCGTCCCCATTGTGCTTCGCGCCGTCATCGGCAAGCGGGAGATCATCATCTCCACACGCACGCGGGACCAGGCGCTTGCAAAGATCGTCGCGGGGGCCGCCGCATCGCAGTGGCACCAGCGCTTCCTCGATCTGAGCCGACTCAAAGCAGTATCTGGGATCGACTCCATGGACCACCACGAAATTCTGAAGGTCGCGGCTGGGAGCCCTCTCCTGCTGGCTGGCGGATACCTTCCGCTTGACCAGGCCGCAGCAGCGGCCGGCTTGCCCCCGGATACGCTGCTGCGTGCCGCTGCCGAGGGCAAAGTGAGCCTGCACGTTCGCGTTGGCAGCACCCGGGGGTTTTTGGTTCCCGAAGCGAGCCTGGACGCCGTGGAGCCGGAGTTGGGGCGATCCGCGGGCTTGGTGATTCCATCGCCAGCCTCGATGCCCGCGTCTGCAGTCCCCCACGTCACCGAGGGCGTACTGGAAGTCCTGGAATGCGATGTCGGACCCGCCGTGGCCGCCCTGCTTGAGCATGCACCATTCGAGGCCATTGCCCTCCAGGCACGCGGGCGGCCGGGAGTATGGTTCGTTCCCGACTGCGCGGTCACGCTTCGCAGACAGGCTTTGGAAGTCGCTGCGCACCAGGTGGAAGCGCTCCGCCGCACGGTTGCGTCGGTCATCGCCCCCGAGCGTGTCCATGAGGCAAGGGAACACGTTGCCGCCGCCCTGAAGGCGCCGAAGGCGGGCCGGCGTGCCCACGAGCGCCTTTCAACCGCGCTCGCCGAGTACGTCAAGAACAGGATCCGGCACGATGTCGAGTCCGAGGGCGAAATCAAACGAATCCGGAATGGATGCGGACTTCTCATCGAACTGGACGGCGACCTGCAGCTGCACGAGGTCACCCCCGAGCGACTGCGGCGGTTTCGCGATGAGCAGCTGGCGAACGTGCCTGCCGACGAGAACAAGATCCGCCTGATGCACAAGACCGCGTCCGTGCTCGAGTCCATGATGGCCGTGAAGGGCACCACCTGGCCCGTGATGTCAGCCGGCGAGCGCAACAAGCGCATGCGCTGGATTGCCGGATGGTTCCGGTGGCTGCACGAGCAGAATTGGATCGCCGACGACCCTGCTGCCCCGCTGCGCGGCGAGTCGGTCCAGTCAAGGGCAGAGCGCCGAAGGAAGAATGCGCGCCGCGCTGACGAAGCTCGCAAGGCGTACACCGCATCCGACCTGGCGTTGATCTTCTCGGCGCAATGGTTCAGAGAAGGACGTGGTGAGCTGACCAGGAAGGGAACCTATCGCACCTTCCTGCCCTTCTACTATTGGGGACCGCTCATTTCACTCCTTGCGGGCGGCCCGCGCATCCGTGAGGTGAGCCAGCTCTACTTGGCCGACTTCGGAACGACGGATGCCGGCACCTGGTTCATCGAGTTCACCGAAGACGCTGAGGACAAGAAGCTGAAGAACACCTCGTCGCGTCGAACAGTCCCCGTCCATCCGCTTCTCATCGAACTCGGGCTCATCCGCTGGGTGCAGGCGCTTGCTGCCGCCGGATACGACCGGCTCTTCCCGGAGCTGAAGCATGACACCGAGAAGGGCTACGGGAAGGCGGCCACCAAGTGGTTCAGCTCGTACATGGCGCGCCTCGGGTTCAAGCGAGACGGGACAACGACCTTCCACTCGCTGCGACACACCTTCATCAACGCACTGCCCGTGGACACCCCTGACCGCGTGGCCAAGCAGCTGACCGGGCATACCCGCGGGGCAGACGTTCACAACGCGAGCTACAAGAAGGACAAGGAGCCGGATGACGCGCTGCCCTATGTGAGCAGGCTCTCAGTCAATCTTCCGCCAATCGCAAAATTCGATGTCGCGGCAGGCTTGCAGGCGACGGCAGACGCGATTGCGCGTAAACGCAGCTGAGATCGCACACGCCGAGCCTACCGGCCACGATCAAGGAACAGTCCAACGAAGGTCGAGGGTGGGGCATACCTCCTTGGCGATTGGTGAGGCCGGGTGCGAAGTCATGGCGCTGGTCTTCCTTCAACGAGGTTGCCTCCCGTCCTGCCGACGCGGGCTCACTATAAAGAAAGCACGCCCCGACGTAGCGGGCTTTCACATGGAGCTAACCGAAATGAACGCATTGACAACACAGAACCCTGGCACGCTGATCGAACAGCGGCAAATCGAACTGGGCATCACCGACGACGCGCTCGCCGAGGCAGTGGGCTACAAGCCAGGCGTCATCACGATGATCAAGCTGGGCACGATGCGGCTGCCTCTGAACAAGTTGGCGGCGTTTGCCCGTGCGCTGCAGATTGACGCGGTGGAGCTGCTCCGCGTGACCCTGGCCGAAGGCAGCCCGAGCCTGTGGGAAGCCCTGAAGCCCTTGCTGCCCCTGGGCGAGCTCGCCGAGCATGAGGTGAACTTGCTGCGGCACCTGCGCAACATCTCGGGCGGCCGCAAGGGTGCCGCCGTTGTCATCGAGGGCTCGTCGATCATCGCGCTGCTGGTGAACCCATGACGGCAGGCACAGAGTTCACCCCGACCAGGCTCGGCCGCAGCGAGACAGAATTGATGCTGCCCAGGCTCTGGGCCAGCGGGCCGACGACGAAGCACCATCTGACCTCGCTATGCGCTACCGCGCCGATGAATGACCATGTGACCCATAGCGCCATCGGTGTCGGATGGGATGTTCCGGGCCTGGTCGAGCACCTACAAAGTGCCGACCCCATCGATGGTCAGCGCGTCGCCGGGGCGCTCACGGCGGACGCTTGGACCCTATGTCTTCACTTCGGGGACGAAAGTACCTCGGACAAGCCCCTGGGCTGCGTGAGCTTCACCCCGGTGGTGCTGGTGGACCTTGACCGGGTTGCAGGGCTGCAGCTAGACCTTCATGCAGCATGGGTAGATCCCGAGCACAGGGAGCATGGCTACAGTGGGCACCTGGTAGCAAGTCTCGCCCGCTACCTTGATCGCCACGGCCCTTGGGGGCCGCCTACGAGGGGGATTGCTCGGCCAACCACGGTCGTCACGATCACCGTGCCGCGGCCAGAGAAGCAGATGATGGTGTGGGCAGGCCACCTCAAGCGCTACTTCGCGTCGGGCAAGCGGACGCGATGGAACGCGCGGAGCGTCACACTGCGGGCAATGTGAGGGGCGCCTGCGCGCGCCGGCCAATTTGGCATACGGCTGCACTCCTTGATTGCCTTCAGGACCTTGCACCCCCTAGCTCCCGTTCGACCTGTCCGTGGCCCTAGGCGCCGTTTTTCCGGGCATCCTTATGGGGAGTGCTTATACGGCCAGCGTCGTGCGAAGCCTCCCTCAACCGTTGGTTCGCTTCGACGCGCCGACGACGCTTCGGCCCTTTGCCTCTCGAAATGCGCGATCTTCGTCAGCTCCGGCGCCAGCACATCCCGGAAGTCGTCGAACTCAGTCAGCCTCGGGTCGTAACCGCCGACGTGACCGCGAACAAATTCCACTAGCTGATACTCGTTGTCGGTCACAAGCCGATTGCCCAGCACCTCGCGCAGCGCCGCCCATGTGTTTGGCGAGGACTCGGCAAGAATTCGATCGAGTAGGTGGACGGGGTCGATGCCGAGGACGCGGGCCATCGGTCCAACCTTGTCGAGCGGCAGCTTCATGCTGCCGGTCTTCAGCATCGCGATGACGTTGCTGCGGGGGTAGCCAAGCGCCTCGGCGATCTCCACGTTAGTCTTGCCGGCCGCGGCGATCAGCTGCGATAGATACTGCCGCAGCGGGACAGGCGTCATGGGTCGACTGTGGACTTCGGAATCTAAGTCACGAGGGTTTTCTAGAGCCGTCATTTACTGCCTTAGCTTGAAAGGTCGCCTACATGCGACCCGGTCGTCGATCTCAGCCGGCAGCACCTTGTCACCCGGCAGCACCTTGCTTCTTCGCCGCCTCCGCCTGCTCGAGCAGCTTCTGCAATGTGGCGTGGTCGAGTTCCTTGAGGGTCTGGGTCAACTTGCGCCGCGTCGACTTGTTGCCCTCGGCCGCGCTGAGCTTCGCGTTGTGCCGCTCGGCCAGCGGCCCGAGCGCCGCGACCGCCTCGTCCTGGTTGCGCACAAGCATGGTCAGCAGCTGGGCCAGCGAGCGCATCTTCAACGCCTCCAGCAGGCCGGGGATGCCCGCGAAGACATCGGGCAGCACGGCATAGCTCGAGCGCGTGTAGCCGCTGGCGTCGACCTTCGCGGGTGCATCAGGCGATCGGGCGTTGGTCATCCGACGGCCCAAAGGACTTCATCTGTCATACAGCACTGCGCCCCCGAATGTGAGTTAGCGCAGCAGGCGTAGCTTGAGGCAACAGGCGGGGGTCTCGGTACATGGGAAATCACGGGTTGCGCCATCGCAGCACATGCATCACTCGCCGCCGCCCCTGCGGCCCCGCAGTCAAGCCGCGCAACGAACCCGTCCCGGTGAATGAGACCGATGGCCCTTGCCGGAAGATTCACGGCGACCACGAGCGGCCGGGCTTCGGCCCCTTAGAGTAAATTGGTTAGGGGCTTGCGCCGCGCGGCCACGCGGCATCCCCCCGGATCGCGATTCACATCGCAGTGGTGAATGCAGCGGTCCGTCGCCGGTTCAACCAAGTCACACACGCGCGGCCGGAACGTTCGAATCGAGTCTGCCCAGCTTCTGCCTGACCGTGCTGGCTTCCAGGGGCGCCGTGCCGTTCATCAGGGCCGCCAGTTCCGCGATTTGCCATGCCCGGGCCGTCTTGCCCAGCATCCGGCGTGCAGCCCACAGCCGCACGTAGGCATCTGCTTGGCCGCGAAGCGCTGGCGTGCGCGCAGCCCATGACGCAATGCCTTTAACCACGTCCGTTTTTGCCGGCCTGACTCTCTTGGTGCCGTCCCTTCCGCCTGAATAAATGCGGGAGTGCTCCACAGCGTGAGCTTCCGATTTGAGCGTAGCCAGCTGCCATTGCACCTCGGGTGCCAACCCGATGTGGACCTCCGCCCGCTCGCGTGACCTCAGTTCTCTGGCCGCATAGGCAGACGCAAGAGCGAAGTCGAAGTCAACGTCCGTATCGAGGAGATGCTGATAGGGCAGGAAAGCCTGATCGGCCACGTGCGCTTCCTTTCGACAGCGCAACCAGTGGAGGTCGATTACAACCCGATCGCAATGCAGCACCTGATCCGCGCGGCCTTTGCCGGCCGCAGGCGGCCGAGGCCTCGGCTGTGGCCTGAACGCCGGCGCCCAGAGTGCATTTCGATTCAACTCAATCGACACCGCGCAGAATGCATCGCGCACGGCAGCGTAGTCATCGGTGCGCCTGAATTCGTCGTAGATGGCCGTCAATGCCGTTAGGTCGGCTGATACGGGTCCTTCATTGACAGGGAATAGGTAGAGGGGTGCGCCCGGTGGTGGAGCATGTGCTGGCACAGGCGCAGCTGCAGGATTGCGGGACGAATTGGTGGCGGCGCTGTCATCGTCGAGCAGCTCGTCGTTTGCCGCGTCCGGTGCTTCATTGCGACCAAGGAGTTCTGCAAGCTGCCGATCGAGTTCGTCTTCGTCGTGTTCCGCCCGATTCTCTCGCCCGATCGAGCCGAACTCGATGCGTTGCCAACGGCCGTTCACAAACTGCATGCCTTGGCCACGCGGGGCAGATTCCCCCGAAATGAATTCGGAATGCTTGAGTTCTTCGGACGACAACGGGCGAGCTTCCATGGTCCAGTTCATTGTAGGGAGGGCAAAGGCAGTGCCCGGGAAGAGTCAGGAAAATGAAAGGCACCCTCCTCCCGAAGCACATCACTTACGTGAACCATTCATTCCGGGGACATTGAAGTGAATCATCGAAAGGATTTGCTGTCCCTCCCCAATCTTTCTTCTCGATTTCTACTTTGAGCTTATGCATGATGTCTTGTGTCTTTTGCACACGAGGACTCCGGGACGAACCCGTAAGTTGTTGTCGGCAAAGGACTTCTTGAGACGACGATCGCCGCACTACCCTCGCGCGCGTGTTTCCGGAGTGGAGGAGCACCCTGGCCCAGTGGTCGCCGTTTGAGTAGGACGAGGGCGTGCCGGGTCGCGCGACCTTCGGCACGCCAGGCGCCCGTTGAGGAAAGTCAAAAGGTAGTCATGAGTTGGCAGGTGCGTGTGTGCCACCGACGTCTTCAGGGCTTTCTAGTCAAAAACAGCGCAAGAACTCGCAACCCCTGGGGCAGTTGCGGCGCGAGCGTGGGTCAAGATCGTGCGCCCACTCGCAGGCCTTGCGCGCAGCAGCGCCAGGCGCGCGTCGTACTCCTGCCCCTCATTCCGTGGCGCACCCGGCGAGCCGTGTAAGCCATCTCGCGCTTCTGGCCCCCTTCATGCGTGAATGAAAGTCGCCTTCTCCACGAAGTAACGATTCAGCTTACACAACGCCGACCACTCAGGCGTACTTGTCGACCGCATCCCGCACGCCGGCCGGGCTGCCGACCACCACGTCCCACGCCCAGGTGCCGAAGCCCCCGTGCGCGTTCACGGCCTTCACCCACATGTCCAAGGCGGCGCGCTTCGCCTGGTCTTGCGGTGAATCCTGCCCCTTGATCTCCAGCACCAGGTTCTTCCCCGACTGCAGGCGGATCAAGAAGTCGGGGATGTAGCGGCGCTTCGACCCGTTCCAGAGGTAGAGCACGTTGAAGCCCAGATGGTCGTTCTTCGCCCAGGCAGCCACGCCCGGGTGCGCCTCGGCAATGTTGGCCGCGTACTTCTCCCAGCCGCTGTCCACCACGATATGGCTGATCTGCGACCGCTG
This sequence comes from Burkholderiales bacterium, assembly GCA_016213325.1. GTDB lineage: Bacteria > Pseudomonadota > Gammaproteobacteria > Burkholderiales > Burkholderiaceae_C > Ramlibacter. Next base: position 424,080 of record JACRAY010000014.1, read on the forward strand.
CGTGGGCTCCACGACCTTCGTCGTGTACCAGGTGCGCATGTCCCGGGTCGACCCGATCGGGCGCTCGCCGTCGAAGATGGGCTCGAGCCGCAACGTGTTCTGCTCGATCACGTGCTGCATGAGGTGCTGGATCACTTTGTCGATGTTGAGCGCGAACAGGATGCGCTTGCGCAGCGGGTCCTGGTGGAACAGCGAGGGGATCTCGATCAAGCCCGGCTCGGCGAGGAACTGCTCCACCAACTTCACCAGCTGGAACAGCAGGTATTCCCGCTGCCCCTTGAATTGGGGCTGTAGCTGCTCGAACGCGCGCTGGGCGGCCTTGAACACGAGCCGCTGCAGCCGGAACTCCTCTGGCAGCTTCTCCAGGTCGATGTGGACGATCTGGTCCCAATCAGCGGCGCCGCCGAGAGCCGGCGCGATGTCGGCGTGCATCGGGGTTGTCGACGGGTCCAGCACCAGCTTGGTGACCTTACTCCATTCGGCAACCAGCTGGGGGCGAACCACCTGGTCGACACGCAGGATGTTCGGCCACCTGACCTCGTAGGGGTTCCGGGAACTGAGCGACTCGACCTGAGTGCTCGGCTTCACCGCCATGACCCCATCGCCGCCCTCGCCGGGCTGCAATGCGATCGACAGGGGCACGCCGAACACGTTGACAAACTCGGGCACGTAGAGGCCGTTCTCGTCGATGTCGTAGGACACCCGGCGTAGGCCGCGGCCGATCACCTGCTCGCACAGCAGCTGGCTGGTGAAAGCACGCAGGCCCATGATGTGCGTCACGTTCTTGGCGTCCCAGCCCTCAGACAGCATGGCGACGGACACCACGCACTGCAGATCCTGTCCGGCCTGCCCGCGCTTGCCCACCGTGTCCACCAGCTCGCGCAGCAGCTCCTCCTTCTTCAGGGGGGCAAGGCGTTCCTTGCGCTCGTCCGGGATGTTGGCGGCCTCGACGATGGCATGCAGGCGCTCCTCATAGTCCTTGTCGGACGAGGCGGTTTCGCCGATCTCCGCCTTCTCCAGCACCCTCGAGTCCACGCGCAGGGTGCGATTGGGCTCGTGCAGTTCCGGCCAATGGACCTTACCGGTCGAGAAGTAGTGTTCCACCCGCGCGGCCGTCTCCGTGCGGTTGCAGACGGTCAGCAAGACCGGCCGGGTCGCGTGGCCCGCCTCGGCCCACCTGGCGGCCGTTTCGCGCCAGTCGGCGCCCAGCAGCGTGTAAGCGTGTTGCACCAGCTCCGGCAGCGGCTCGTGGGGCTCCGCACCGCGCCGATTCAAATCCTCAGCGACGGCCGGCTCGCGGTAGATGTGATACAGCTTGGGCCGCAAGGTCTGCGCGTTGGGTACGGCGTCGTCACGCACGACGACGCGCGGGGTCTTCACCAGGCCGGCCTCGATCGCGTCGTTCAGCCCGAAGTCCGACACCACCCAAGTGAACAGGCCGGCCTCGGTGTTGGTGCGCCCTGTGGGGGCAAACGGCGTCGCCGACAGGTCGTAGCACCGGCTGATGCGCCGGGTCTTGTGGATGCGGTCCAAGCCTTCGATCCAGCGCGTGGCCTCGTCCAGGTCGATCCCCAAGGCCTGAGCCTCGGCTTTGCTCACCTTGATGTCGGCTGGCTTGCGGTAGGCATGGTGGGCTTCGTCGTTGATCACGACGATGTCCTTGTGGGTTGCCAGTTTGCCCATCACGCGCCGGGTGAACGCCTCGTCACCCTCGGCGCCCTTCTTCACCACCGAGCGGTCCTGCTGCTTCAAGGGCATCAGGGTGTGCCAGTTCTCGATCAAGATGTCGGCCTGGTTCAGCTTCTGCCGCAGCGCCTCGGATGGGCACAGGCCGAAGGCGTCATAGTAGTTGTCCGTCTCACCAGGCAGAAGCACTCGGAGCCGGTCCTTGACCGTTAGGCCGGGCGCCACGATGAAGATGGCAGTCGAATACTTACGCGGCGACTTCGGGTAGATCAGGGCGTTCAACACCTGCCAGGTGATGATCATCGACATCACCGTAGTTTTCCCCGCCCCAGTAGCCATCTTGTTGCATAGCCGCTCAAATGGGCCGCCATCACCAGGCACGTTGATGCCCTGTCGGAACTCAGGCGCCGCTTCCAACTGCCAGATCAGCGTCTCGATTGCCTCGAGCTGGCAAAAGTAGAACGGCCACTGGCGTTGTGCCACCCGGTCAGGGTCCCACCAGTGCGTCAACAGTTCGACAGTGATCCCCGTCGCCCCTGGCCACCCGGCGCCATGCCACTTCCGAACTCGGTCACGAATGTTGTCGACGAGGGGGATCAGCTCCATGCGCCGCGTGTTCTCGCGCGTGTCGATGATCTCGTAGCCGGCAGGCCGGCGGCCCTCCTGCAGCCGCAGGGTGCGGTCCGGGTTCTCGACCCAGTGCTGCGTCGGCTCGACGAAAGCCGAGTTGATGATCAGCGAGCGCGGCTGGGTGGCCATAGCCGCGGCCCTCACGCGGCGGCGCCGGAGTCCGGCACCTTGAGCACCTTCAGCGATTCGATGCCGCGGTCGTCCACGATCTTGACCGCCACAGTGCGGTTCAGCCCCGCTTCGAAGGGCAGCGACACCGTGCCGGAGAAGTGCGTCAGCAGGTCCTCGTCGAGCTCTGCGCGGATCGACTTGCGCAGCTTCATCCAACCATCGTCCTTGCCGGCCATCGGGAAGAAGAACTGATGTGGGAACAGACTGCGGCCGTCGTAATCGGTGTCGAGCGACCAGGCCGCGATCTTGCCTTTGCCGCCAGATACGAGCTCGCCCTTGGTCGTGTCGAAGTAGTCGAAGCCGTGGACCTCGACCTGCCAATTGCCACCCTTCACAGCCTTCAACTCCACATCGGGCTGCCCCATCAGCCAGAAGCTCTGGTTGCTGGCCCTGGCCTTCTTCAGATCTTCAGTGAGCAGATCGGTGTTCATCTGTGCCTTCAGGGCCGTGATGCCCTTGAGTGCGTCGATATCCTTGGCTGCCTCGGGGTCGAAGGTAAATGCGCAGAACACGATCATCTTGGGCCGGGGGAACAGCTCCCCCGCTTCGACAAGAGCGTGCTCAACTTGCCGCTGCTCAAGGGCGCCATGCTCTGGGCCGAAGCTGATCACCACCCGCTCACCGCTGTCCAAGTTCCCGGAGGCGTGCAGGGAGGTCGCGCCGGGCAGGACCTCAAGTTCGGTGAACTTTAGGATTTGGCCGCCTTTGCCACGAATGCCCGTCTTCAGCAGCTCGTCCCGCCATGCGTGCTGACGGCTCGTGGCGCCGCTGCGCGCCACTGCAGCATCGGCCTCGGTTTGAGTGCCCTGGGCGTTAGTTTCGTCAACCGACAGCACCGTCGGGAATGGCACGGCCTCGACAGTGAACGGACCCGTGATGCGCAGCTTGTCCTTCGCAATCTCGGGTTTGTCATGGAGAGTTGCGCTGTCCGCATTTGCGGCGATGCTGCGATCCATTGCCTCCTGCAATTTTTGACGGGCCGCATGAAAGGCATCAAATGGCCCACGCGCAGCGGCAGGCCAATTGGGAGGAAAGTCAAATGGCACCTCCCATTCGAGAATTTCGTCCCCACTCGCACCTAGCGTCAAAGTCTGCCCCTTCCGAACACCTTCAAGGCTTACAAAGAAGACAGGGGCCGACGCATCTACTAGCGCGCGGTTGAGATTGAGTAAGCTGAGTTCAATTGCCGAATGCAGGCGATCGTAGATTGCATCAATTTCTTCGTTGTTTGTGATCGATTTCAGAGTTACACGAGGGACCTTTGTACTAATGAATCCGCCTTTGAGGCCTTCCTGCGGATAGCGCAAATCGTAGTAGTCAAAGCTCGCCGTCATCAGCCGCTGCTTCGCTAGCGTAACTGCAACTCGCGATGTATCACAAGTGATCCATCTGCGCCCCAGTTTTTCTGCCACATACGCCGTTGTCCCGCTTCCGCAGGTAGGGTCCAGAACTAGATCTCCCGGCTCCGTCGTCATATGAACGCATCGCTCAATTACTTTGGTGATGGTCTGCACGACGTAAGTCTTCTCCTCGCCGTAGCCACCCGTCCGAGTGTCATCCCAGATGTTGTTCCGCGGTTTGAACTCGAAGTCCTGCAAGAACCTAAGAAACGTCAACGCCGTTCCGACAGCCAGCAGTCTATTGGACTTTGCCAGCCGTGCTAACCCCGATTGGTCGCTTCGAAAAGTCCCCGTTCCCGGGGTAAACAGGCGTCCTTGGAATTCATACTCACGCAAGTCGTTGCCTTGGGCGGGTCTTTGGTTCGTCAACGGATTCGGACGATAGACGCGCGCACCATCTGGAAGGGCGGACTCTCCGAACACCTCAGCTGAGGTCAACCGACGCCTACGCCCATCAGTCATTTGCGCGAACCGGAGGTTCTCTTCATCAAGAATCGACCGCGGCTCAAAAGTAGGGTGGTACTTGACTTTCGAAGAGTCCTTGGCATACCAAACTAGGTAGTCGTTGGTTGTGTCGAGCAACTGGCCGCCTTTTCCGGTGGTCTTGCGGAAGACGATCTCAGAGCAAAACTGCTCGGCCCCGAACATCTCGTCCATTAGGCAACGGACCAAGTGGACGTTCTCAGCGGATATCTGCACGAACACGCTGCCTGTTTCGCTCAGCAGACCCCTCACCAGAAAAAGGCGATCGCGCAGGTAAGTAAGGTATGAATGAATGCCAAGTTCCCAGGTGTCCCTGAATGCCTTGATCATCTCGGGCTCTTGGGTGAGGTCCGCGTCGGTGCGGTCCTTCACATCCCGCTTGTTCGTGAACGGCTGAAAGTTGCTGCCATACTTGATGCCATACGGCGGGTCGATGTAGATCATCTGAACCTGCCCCGCCATGCCCTCCTTCTTCAAAAGGCTGTTCATTACCAGCAGGCTGTCGCCCGCCACCATGCGGTTCGCCCAGCCCTTGTCATGCTTGTAGAAGTCGATGGCCTTGCGCAGGGGCACGCTCTCGAACGGCGCCTCAAACAGGCCGGGCTGGACGCCCGCCGACTTGCTGTCCTTCCCCTGCCTCTTGCTGACTGCCGCCAAGATGCTCAAGGGGTCGATGCGCTCGTGAACGTGCAAGCTTACGGTGTCAACCTCGAAGCTGGTGCGCTCGGCCTTTCCCGTCCACTGCAGGTAGGGGCTCCCCATGCTCCGAACCTGCTCCAGTGCATGCCGCATTGCGGCAGGGTCGTCGCCGGCGAGCGCATCGTCGACCATTTGCTCAGCACGTGCCCGAGCTGAATCGAATCTCAACTCGGGGGCGAGATGGGGGTCGTAGGACCAGGTAGTCTTCGGCTGCTCGGGGTCACTATCGACGCTGACCAGGCCGACCTCAGGGTTGTTCACCCGGCGGTCAGCATGCCGGTAAGCAATCACCTGGGGCTCGCCAGACGCTGCCGATGAACCAGTAGGTGCCGCTCTTCGTGCAGGCGCCGATCCTTCGGATTTCGGGACGGCAGGCGGCGGCACTGTCGCCTTGAGATCAAAGCCGGCACCCTCAGGGTTCAGGAAGCGCGCGGTCGACCCACCGCGCCCCTTTCCTTTGACGGCGAGCCCTGCAGCCACCAGAGCCTCGCGGGCAGCCTGGAAGTGATCCTCGGTCACCCGCTCTTTGGCAGCCCGGCACGCGGCCTCAAACAAGCCCCAGAGGGCCAGGTTGCCTATGCCGGAGCCGTCCTCGGGCAGTAGCGCGAGCAGTTGTTCTTGATGCCGCTGCAGCCGCGATGCCATAAATTCCTCCTCGATGGCGTATGCGGAGCGTAGCAGACCCCATCACTGCTTCACAACGTCCCTTGCGCCCGGAGCTGCCCGGCGCAATCGACCTGCGCCGGTGTGAGCGTCACCGATCACGCCGCATCTCCAGCCGATCGATTTCACCTAGCACGCGAAGCACAGTTTGAACGTGGTGGATGTCGAAATCATCCCTGTCAGGCTCTTCGTGCGTCCCCTTGTTCAGCAGCGTCCAGACCAGGTTCTGTTCTGGAATGCCCAGGATGGTGTTCAAGTTGTCCAAGAGCGGCTGCTTGCTCGGGTGCGCGAATGTGGCCGCACCCCGTAGCTTGATCCGTAGCGCGTCGCAGAGCATCCTCAGCTGAGGCTCCTTGCCGGGGCCTTCGATCTGCACCGAGAGGTTTCCGACTCTGTGTGACTCAAGCCACTTCCATGCCTTGTCCGTGAGCATCTCGAGTGACTTGCGTGCGTAGGAGAGGGCATCGCGTGGATCGAACCGCTCCTCCAACGCCTGCCTCGCGCGCTCGAGATAGTTCTGGCTGCCCACATCAGGATTGACGCGGGGCTGGTGGTCGCCTCGATGGTGCAACAGCACGTATTGTTGACAGTCGGCCCGAATCTCCCGGGGCAAGTGGTTTTCGACATCCTTCACGAACTCCGGGCTGTGGCACGTCACGATGATCTGCGTCTCGCGGAAGCGCTCAGATTCAAAGATGGCCGCACGTATACCGCTGCGATGGTCGTGGTCGATCGCGTTAATCGCGTCGTCGAAGATGATGAGCGGCGCGCCGACGGCCTCTGCCTTCGCGAGCAGGATCGCGAGGCCCAGGCATCGGATGTGGCCTTCGCTGAGGGCGGTGAGCGCGTTCACGCGCCGCTGCGGGTGCCCGCGGAAAGCGATGTCGACCGCGCCGTCGCCGGTGAGCGGCAGCCGCAGGTCGGCGAGCTTGTCCTCTTCGCGGTCGCCGTGGTTGAACTCGTTGTAGAGCTCCATGGTGGATGCGTTGAGGTCTGCCATCAGCATGCCCGGCAGCTGCTCGCGGAAGCGCTCCAACAGCCCGTAGAAGCTGTCGTAGGCGTCCTTGATGGGCCGGTCGCGCAAACTTGCTTGCTCCTCTTCCCCGGCGCGCCGGATCAGATCAGTGTTCGCCTCCTCCCACTGCGCGATGCGACCACGCGCCAGCGCGGCGGCCTCCACGATGCCCGCGCGGCGGATGCCGTGCTGCGCCATCCAGACTCGGGCGTCGTTAAGCCGCCGCTGTTCGGCCAAGTCCTCCTCGCGTAGCCGCAACGCCTCGCGAGTGCGCTCGTCGCGCGCCCCGGCTTGATCCGCCACGACCAGCATCTGCTCAAGCGAAGGCGTCGCGCCGGTCTCGTCGGTCTCAGGCGACTGCACCGCCATCCACCAATCGGGGGCTTCGGGGTTGCGGGGCAGGGCCTGCAGGTAGGCTCCGACTAGTGTGTCCACTTGGCCTTCACTGGCGAGGAACTCTTCGAGCGTGCGAAGGCCTGCGCGCAACGCACGGCTCGCCTCGCTTGCTGCGCGCCGCAGACAGTCGTGATCCACTTCGAGCTTGGCGAGTTCTTCGAGCTCGTGCAGGCCCTCCTCGGCCCGCTCGAACGGGTCACTCGTCACATCTGCGATCGGCGTCAGGCAAGCAGGGCAGCGATCCTCGTGCTCAGCCCGCAGCGCCTGCACCGCGGCGAACAGCTGTCGGAACGAGACCTGGCTGCGCCGCGCGTCGAGGCCGCGCTGCGAGGTGGCCACAGCCTTCGCCGCGGCGTCCGCGGCCGCGAAGAGCTCCGCGACGACCTGGCGCGAGGTGTTCGTCACCGCCGGCATCAGAGCGCGCAGCTTGGCGTCGAGCTCCTGCAGTCGGCTTGGCGCCTCATCGCTCCCGACCACCATGGCTTGAAGGGCGTCATAGGTCAGGTTGTCGGCAACGCCGGCGGCGTAGTCGGCAGCGTCCTGATCCAGCAGGCGGAGCTGCTCAGCCTCGCCGTCCCGCGTCGCTTCGTCGGTGCGCAGGGCCTGCCGACGCGCCGCGAGCTGGTTCTGTATCTGGGTGCCGAGTGTGAGCACGGCGTCCATCGACTCGTTGAAGTGCGATGCGAAGTCGTTGAACTGGTCCATCCCGAACAGAGTTGCGATCAGGTCGGTCTTGCGCCCGGGAGGTGTCGCGGCGATCCGGGAGAAGTTGTCGATCCGGTTCTTCTCGACGAAGAAGAAGCGGAATGCGTCCTCGTCGGCGGCAACCCGGACCTCGCGGCCGTCGGCGTCCGTGGCGGTCAGCACCGGGTCCACAAATCGTCCGGCATGGATGTTGGCCAGGTAGTCACGATGCTCGATTCGCTTAGAGCCGGCCTCTTCAACCGCTCCGCGCAGTGCGTACTCGAGCGCCTCGCACAGGCTGCTCTTGCCGCTGCCGTTCGGGCCGTAGCACAGGACCAGCCGCTTTCGCAGGTCGAACGTCTGCGGCTCGCGAAAGCCCCTGAAGGGTCCCAGCGTGAGCGAGCGCAGTCGCCGCCACGGCCACTGGCCTTGCGGCGCGGCCTCGGGGAGGTCCGGGAGGTCGGCGGTCGTTCCCGCCAGCCGACGGCGCGCGAGGCGCGCTAGGAGGTGCGAGCGGGTGTTGTGCTGCCTGACGGTGTCGGTCACTGCCTCGAAGTTCGCAAGCACCAGGTTCGCCATCCTGAGTGCCCGGTCAGGCGCCTGAAGCGTCGGCTCGTGCAACCAGCGCACGAAGCGCTCGAAGTCTTGTCTAGCGGTGCCCATCCTGCCCTCCTGCGTCTGCGCGCATGCCTCGCGCCTTGGGCGCCGACAATGCTGATTCTAGAAGGCGGGCATCGGAGCCCGCGACAGGCGTGGCCAGTTCACTCTGGGAGGTAGATGCGGTGAGGCTCATGTTCCTTGGCCCCGACTGTTCGCCCGGCGAGGCCCGGCGCGCCGCATCCGCGACGATCTCGCTGCTATGCGGTCGAGCATTTCGTATGCAACGGCCTCAGCCTGAGCAGCGTCATCTGCACCAACATCAATACGGCGGAGAACGTGCGCGAGCTTGATCATGCCCAGCGCAAACACCACGAGTGCTGCAATAGCCAGCCATGGGATTCCGAAGAGCAGTACCTTGATCAGGGCGAGCAGGCCGATGCCGAACGACGCGATGAGGATGGCCGCCTTGAACAATGCAACCAGCGCTGTCCCCAAGGCCAGCACCCACCCCCAGGCGGCGAGCGCACGCTGGCCGCCACGCCGTCGTAGCAACTGGTCGATCGCAAACAGCGACGCCTCGTCTTCAAGGTCGGCGTCGAAGCGATTCTTGACTCGCTCCATCCAAGGGCGCAAAACGCCGGCCACCTGTCTGAAGGCTTCGGCAGGGTCGGAGCCTGCCCGACCTCGCGCAAGACCCAGGTTGCGACTCAACTCTTTTCGCAAGGTGGCGCAGGCCTTGCGATGATTGGCCGAGTGGATCTCGAACTCCACGTAGTCCTCGCTCCCCGCCTCACTGAAGCCTGCCGGCGCAGGGGAGACGAACGAGGCAATGAAATGGGTGCCCGTGTTGCTCTCGGCCGCGGCCTGACATCCGCGCCAAGCAGTAGCCTTTGCTTCGGCGGCGGACCTAGAGCGGCGATCGCGGCGGTCACCCAGCAGCTGGAATAGGTCGATGACCTTCGAGACCACGCCGATGCTTGCGATAGAGATCATGGATGGCTCCTTCCCTGGACGGCTTCCTCAACCCGATTGACGAATCGGGTGGCGGAGCGCGGGGCATCCTTGCGGCGGCCATTGAGGCGCGGCCGGGAGGGTTGCGTCGGGTGGGAGAGCTGGATTTCGCCGGTGCGGCGAAGGTTATTCACTTCGATGCCGAGTTCGCGCGCGTGCGCGATCACATCGGCGAGATTGCTGCCGTGATGCATAGAAAGTCCTTTAAATAAAATCAAACCGGATTCCCGGCGTCCAAAAATTCACTGAACTCTCATAGGAGCTCAGTAGTCGAGGTCGTCCGCCCTCGGCAACTCCTTTCTCCCAAACAACTCGTTTTCGTGGAGATCAAGGTCCACAAAGGCGATCGAGTCCTTCCATTCCCTTAGTGCTTTCTGCCACCGGGGATCAAGTGCCCGCCCAAAGAATGCCAAAACATTTCGCTCTTCTGGGAAAAGGCCCGCTCGACTGCGGAGTCGATAAGACAAGTGCAGGGCCTCCGCCAGCGCGAAACTATCCGAAACCAGAACAATCCGCCTCCGTTCAGCCAGCCGGCCAATTGCGAAGCCGATGGATGCATCAAATCGCGTTAGCCGGCGCACCAGCCCTGGATCCGAAGTGGGTCCAACCAGACCGGCGGGGTCCACCAGAAAGCTGTCATACGGAGCCCTTCGACGGACAGCCCAATGCAGTTCGCGCTCCGTGTAGTCAAGAAAGCGGGCCTGCCCGGGGTTGTCTTGGGCTGCGGAGGTCCACATTACCCAGTGAGCAGGGTCTTCCTCGCCTCGATTGCCGTTCGCAGGAGCTAGTCCGGGAATTGCTTGCTGCAGCACTTGGCCGGACGTAACGTAGTCCATGTTGCGGCCATCGCCCACGATCTTTGCGGCGCCGTACAAGGCACTGCCGTCTGTGGCAACAAGGGTGGGAACGAGAGTGGAGAGCGCGCGCTCTGCCCTCAATGGGAAGGACGACGGACGGGTTCTATGAATCCTTGGAGCTTCCAAAATAATCTCCGCAGCCTCTCGGCAAATTCGGACAGTGCAGCCCATTTGGGCGCTAAACAGCTCCAATTTACTCCTCCGCGCCATGGCCGTCAACTCGCGAGGCCCAGCAGCTGGGCAGTCCCGTCAACCCGACCAGGTGCCACATCTACAATTGACGCGGGCAGCCACCGGTGTCCAACACTTGTCCAACTTGGCGGTGTTCCAGATGACTTTTTTGACTCAAGCCCTGACCGCCGTGCAAGTCGGCCTGCTCACCATCTACGACATGTGCAAGGCAGCAGATCGAAGGCTCCTTCGCCGTCACCCATGCCCCATTTCCGCGTGATCGCCGATTTCCTCCGCGGTCCACGCGACATTTGGCCGGTGCGCGCCCGATTGGGTGCTCACCGGCCAATGTCACGACTACCGGGCGGTGATGACCTTCCAGGCCTCCACGCTGGCCGTCTTACGGCACTTCTCCAGGCGCAACCCGCCTGCAACACGCCCCGACTGCCGGGCGATCCAACGGCCGATCTTCCGCGGGTTCAGCGTCGACGAGTCAGAGATCTCTTCCAGGACCTCACGCAAGAGCTCTGCCGAGTCATCTGCAACCGCCCGGGCTACCAAGTCCCGCACCTTGGTTGACCGATCGGCGAACAGGCGGTTCCAGTCAGTCAACAAGTTCCCCAGCAGCCTCTTCTCGGGATCATCCTGCAAAACCGAGAAAACCGACTGCGCCGGGTCGGCACGTCCCAGCCACAACAGCGGCTGCCGGCACCAGCGCACCCATTCGTCGAAGTTCGTCAGCTCCTCGCACGGGGTGAGCGGCCCTCCGGCTTCGATCCAGGCCCGAATCACCACCAGGGCGTCGGCCACGAACTGCTGCCGGTCGCGCGTCAAGCGCCTCACCGGGTTCTCCGTCGCGAACTTCCGCATGGCGGGGATTTCGTGCCGGGCGTCCAACGTGATGGTCACGATGCGACGCTGCATGTCTACCGACGGCCTCGCGTTGTTGCCGGACACCAGCAGCATCGTGCGCGTGGAGACCACCGCGGTGTTCGAGCTGCGCAGGATGCGGCCGGAGGCATGCTCGCCAGTCACAACAGCACACAGGCGAGGGAAGGCAGGAATCGCCCCGTTGTAGTTGTCGAAGAAGACGACCCGGGGGTTCGAGCGCAACTCCGCCAGCAGTAAGCGGTCGACTTCGTCGTCCGACCGCGGGAAGATCTGCGGTGCCACCGGGCGCGCGGAAGCGAACCCGGCGATCAGGCTGCACAGCAGCGTCTTCCCCGTGCCCGCCTCGGGCGCGGTCACCAGGAACATCGGGGCCAGCGGCAAGCTGGACCTGACCGCCGCCGTCAGGATGCCGCACAAAGCGGCGCTGCGGTCGTAGTCTGCCGCGAAGGGGAACTCGTCCAGCAGGCCATCGAGGCGCGTCAGGGCGGCCTCGGCCTCGTCCCGGGAGGGTGCCACAGTCACGGGCGCGCCGCCCACCTGGAAGACCGCATAGCGCTTGCTGGCGAGGTCGTAGCCAGGGGTGGCGCACAGCGAGCCGTCGGGGCGCAGGAATGGCTGCCTGGCGAGGCCAGCCAGGGGCGGCAGCTGCTCGAACCGCTCCTGCTGCAGCAGCTTGCTGCAGTAGCTGTCCGGGGCGTCGACACGCCGCAGGCCACCTGCCCTGCCGGCCGGCGCCAGCCAGGCGGCCATGTCAGACAGCACCACGCTCAGACGCGCAGTGGTCATTGGCGTGATGGCGGGCTCACCAGTCACCGGATCGGTCTCGATCGAAACGATCTGCCTGCCCGTCGTGAAGAACCGACCGGAGCTCCCCAGCAGCGCCTCGGCCTGCGCGAGGATCTCCGGCACGTTCCCACCCGTGATCTTGATGATCGGGCGCCCGTCCGGGACGAGCCGCTCCTCCTCGGACAGCTTGCCGTCCTCGTCGGAGTCGGTTTCTTCGGTTTCCTCGGCAGTGAACGGTGCCACTCCGACCGTGGATGAGGACTGGGTCAGCACTGCCACAGGCGTGGTTCGCACCTGGATGGGATCTGCAGCAACAGGCTCCTTGACCACCGGCACCTCCGGTGATTGGGTAGCCAGCTCTTCAGCCTGCGGATCGGTCGTGATGGGCTCGTCGGCAACGGGTTCAGCAATGTGTTCGACCGTGGTGGTGAAGACCACGTCACCGTGACCTTCCTCGATCACTTCCTCGCTACCGGGCAAGCCGGGCTCGAAGACGGGCTCAGTGGACTCGATGTAGGTCTCGGGGGAGAAATCAGAATCAGAATTCATAGGGCTTTCAGGGTTTCAAGAAAAGGGTTCCCCCCACCGCCACGAAGAGCGGGCGGGGTTGCTTGCAGCTGAGTTACTGGATGCCCTCTGCACCGTGTGCCTAGATCCTTATTAGGAAGGCATACAGCGGCAGGGCAGCGGGGCCTAAGTGCGCGTCAGCATTGGCCTTTGCGGTTACGCAGTCAGCTCTGACACACGAATTTCTCGCGCAGGGACCTCTCCAGGCGCAGCAGCGCCTGGCCGATCCGATCGTTCACGCGGCTGTCCGCGCGGACGCGGACGGGCATGTCGGCGAACTTGCCGCCCCGCTTGGTGACGCCGATGCCGGTCCTGTCGAAAGCCTTCTTCAGGCGCTCGTCGTGATACTGGACGAGCAGGCGGTGACTGTCCCTCAAGGTGCGGCGGCCGAGTTCGCGACGGAACACTTCCCGCACGTGACGGAAATACGGGGCCAGCTCCTTCCGGTAGCGGAAGCCAAGCAGGTGGGGAAGCTGCTCCACACCGTGGGCGCGCAGGCCCTCGTGCCGGAGCGCCACTTCTACCCGCGCCGTCCATGCTTCCGGCGGCAAGGCGCGTCCCTGGTCTGAGCGCTTCAAGTAAGCCTTGACCTGGGCCGCCTCGGCCCGGTGCCCGTAAAGCAGCTGCTCATCGCCACTCGGCAGGCGGAGGTTGAACGGGAGCAACCGACCGCGGTCGACAGTCGCCCGGAAGGTGCCGGTCAACGCCTTGCCGGACGGGTTCAACCTCGCAACGAACATGTTCACCATGACGCTGCGCAGCTCCTGCTCCCGATGATCCCGACCCAGGTCCAGCAGGGATGCCACGTCGACCGCGACCTCGAGCTCGGCGACGCGCGCGGGGCCGAGATGATCAACGAGGACAAGCAGGTCCTCTCGACTCGGATCGTGGACCGTCAGGCGCTGCCCGTGGAACTCTTTCGGCCACTTCGGCGTGCCGTCCAAGTCCGGCAACTCGACCCTGCGAGCCGTGAAGACCGTCACGAAGTCGATCTTTGCGCTGAACGTCAGTGTCTCGAGCGCAGGATAGCGATCGCGGAACCCCTCGTCGCTCGGGGCACGAGAGCTTAAGCTGGTGCGTTCGGTCATGCGAAAACGCCTGCGTCGATCGACAGGGGCTGCCACCCCGATGCCGGGGCGAAGGCCTCCACCTCGACATCGGCCAAGTCAACCGCATCGAGAGTCCCGAACCATTGGCCCGGCGTGGCGCCCTGGAGCATGCCGATAACTTCGAGCGTCCGCACATCGTGACGGCGGGCGTTTGCGCGTGCCATCGCCGCCCGGAACGACAGCAGGCGCTCGTCGTCACCAGGCAGGCGGAAGCGAACGCAACCGAACGACTCTCGCTGCTCGCAGAATGACATCCTGTGGACGCTGCCGTCGGCATTGCGGAACAGCTTGTTGGCCGTGTTCTCCCACACGGGATTGCTGGAGAACCAGAGCACCGGCCGCTCGTGCGGAGCACCCGCGTTGCTGGGCCTCAGGTGACCTGAGGAGAGGATCTTCGGCAAGTAGATTCCAGGCGCATAGTGAAAGACAGCGCTGGGTGATTGAGACTTCGACATCGGGTCCTCCTAGAACACCGCCACGTCGGCGGCAGGAAGGACTGTCGAACACGAGTCTAGGCAACGTCGCTCGATCAAACCGAGAATTTCTTGCCCATCTTTTTCTGCACTTCGACGCGCTCGCGCAACCACTTCTCGGTGAGGGCATGGGAGAGCCTGGTGATGTCAGATCCTTTGCCGTCAGGCACAAACTTCTTGGCTACCCGAGAGATGATTGCGTATAGCGTGGAGTCGGGAATCACGTCGCCAACCCTCTCCTCGAGCAGTTCCCGGATCTTCACGCGCGCAGGGGTCGGGCTATAGGCGGATAGCATGATCCCGCGCTTGACTATTGCGACCTCATCTTCCTCCGAAAGGAGCGCGTTCCGGCGGCCACCCCTCATCCGCGGCGCAGTCGGATCCAGGCTCCCGTCGATGTAGCGTCGCCGCTGCGTGGCCACCCAACTTGACGAGCGCCCTACGAGCGCCGCCGTCTGCTCAAGGCTAAGCCCCAACTCCAGCGGGAGCAGCACGGCCTGCACGGTGCGAAGCTGGTCGGCTGTGGTTGCCGTCCTCAATTCGCCGCGGGCACGCTCCAGTACTTCAAATCCAGTCGCAGGTCTTGCCAAAATCTCTTTCGTAATCGGACCGGGCAATTATTGCATTTTGATCGGTAAACCGACTGGGACCGACATGTGGCCAAAGGTGGAATGGGGAGGCAGTAGGACGGGCAAAATTTCGCTGACGATCAGCCGGGGCAGATAGAGCGGATCTCGAAGCCAATCATGTCACCCAGATGCCCGCGAGGACGCGGCCAATGCGGCTGCGGCAGTAACGGCAGCACCTCGCTCGTGCAATTGCGGCATATCTGCTCAGGAGGCAACGCCAGGCGTGCTGAGCAGCGGAACAAAGCACGTTCGGAAGCGCTTCGGGAAGTGCTGCGTGATTGTGAGCCATGCCCCGCAAGGCCATGGCGAAGTCGCTTGCCTCCAAGGTGCATAGCGGGGATCATGACTGGATCTTCACGGGGGTAACTGGAGCTAAGTGATGGCATCGAAGTCGGCTAAGTCGAAGAGCCCAACATTGACTTCACGAAATCCCGCCAAGGACGTGGTAGTAGTTGGTCGATCCGCAAGAGAGCCAGCAATTCAAATTCGGCAAGTTAGTTGGTCTGGACGCTATGCAAACACTCCACGCGTATCTCAGTACAGTCCAGCCTATAGTGCCGCAACACAGGCTTTTCAAGCACTGCCTGCCATTGCAACCTATGGCGAAGTGACCACCAAGCGCCTAATGGAAGTAACCGTAAACGGCGAACTGGTTCGAGCTAAAGGGCTGAATGGCTTCCGCGCCTGGGTTCAGGGCGAGGGAGGCCGGACAAAAGAGCATGCCATCCTAAACAATCCCGACACACTGCACTCATTGGCTAGCTTTGCCGCTGCGTGGCAAATCGCGTCAGTTGTCGTAGGCCAAAAGCACTTGGCCGATATCTCGAAGCGACTGAGGTCAATTGAGTCTTCCGTTGACTCTATCGCCAGCTTTCTGAAGACCCAGCGCACTGCGAGAATTCAAGCCGCCTTCTCCTACAGCATGACAGTCGCAGAGTCCATGGAGACGGGGGCCTTCTCCGCGAGCTCGCGGCAAGAGCTTGAGCGAATTGACCGAGAAATGTCAGAGGTCCATATCCACCTCAAGTCAGAATTCGCGGAAATTGCCGCGAGACCTGCCGAAAGCTCTGACTTGGTCGGGACGGGCAACCATCTTCGCGCCACCTTCGAGAAGATTAACAGACTGAGAGTTGTTGTCCCAGAGATTGCAGCTGCTGCCTTGACGCGTGTTGCTGCTGCTCGCCTGGTCGCCATGTATCCAGAGGAGCCTGCTGGAATGATTCAAGCTCGTCAACGCGCCATCGAATCTGAGACGAGAGACCTGAGTGCCCTTGCGCAAATTGCCCGCGAATACCTAGAGAGAGACTTGGCCGAACAGAAGTCCCGAGTCCTGCATGACTCGATTCTCTTCGCCCGCCGGAACGCCCTTCGATCTAACAGCGAAGCTCTTGTGAATCTCATTGAAGAAGCTGAGAGCCAGGTCCAAAAGGCGCTCGCGTGGTCAGCTGCATCAGTCCAGAGCCAAAGCGCGATCTCGCGTCAATACTTGGTGGAGCTATCGGGTAGCCAAGTGACGGGTATGCGCGAGCTCGCTTGACTCATACAGAACCGTGATACAAAGGCGGTGTCTCCCACTGCTGTCTCAGGGGAGAACAGAAATGGAGCGGGTTCCCTTCACCCGCTCCAATCACCTCAGCCCGCGAAAGCGAGGCCCTCCTGTGCAGCCGGCGGGATGCCCATGACCTCCGCCGCAAGCTCGGCCAGCGTCACCTGCGTGTAGTCACCCGACGTGATCCATCCCACGTAGAAATCGCGCACTTCGGCGCTCGGGGCCGCGCCGACAAGGTTCTGGTACAGGAGCGTGACGACTGCCGCGTTGCTGGCGCCCGCACCGAGGGCAGCGTCGAGGGCCAGTTGCATCAGTTGCGCGGGAGCCAGCCCCGAGTCGTCGACGTACTCCAGCGCGATCGCCGCAAGGTGCGGATTGGCGACGCTCGCCGGCCCGAAGACGATGCCCAGGATCTTCGCGGCCGTCCCGGCATTGCCGTCCAGGTCGAGCGCCACGTTGATATCACGGAACTCGAGCCGCTCCACCCCCACGAGGGTATCCGCGTCCGCCGGCGCGCCGATGCGGGCTACGCTGCCTGCCGAGTAGTCGAACTCGTTCCGGTTGCCGAAGTAGACGGCCGTATCGATGCCGGCGTCGCCGGTCAGCGCGTCGGCACTTGCCTCTGAGCCGCGCAGCCGGTCGTTGCCTGCGGTGCCCGTGCGCGCCATGCCCGAGTCCGGCGTGTCCGTGTACGGCGCAGTCGCGGCCAGGCCGACCAGGACCAGGTTGCCGTTGTTGTCGTACTCCAGCGCCTGGACCAGGCTGTAGCCGTGTTCGGTCGGGTACCAGTGTTCGGCGACGATGCGCCACAGCTCGCCGGTCAAGTCGCCGGCGTGGATGGCCGTGAAGTGGCCGGTACCGTCGTTCAGCCACACCAGGGGCATGTCCGCCGGCGTGAACTGCCCGCTGTTGTGCTCGACGGCGAAGTCCGGGAAACCATCGCCGTTGAAGTCCATGGGCCTTACCCACATGCCCCATGGCGTGCCTGTGGCCACGCCTGGCGTGCCGCCGAAGCGGTCCGCCGCAGGGATGAAGGAATCGGTCGCGTCGGCGAAGCTGCCGTCGGGGCGCTGCTGCAGCACCTGCACAAACCAACCGTCGTAGGAGGGCCCCTGGGTGCCGGTGAACACCAGGTCCTTGCGGCCGTCCATGTTCACGTCGATGCCCGCGAAGTCCAGCACGATCTGGTTGCTGAAGGCCGACGTGGCCGGCAACTCGGTCTTGTGCGCGTTGTCGAAAGCGCCGCCCTGGTTCCACAGGATGACGTTGTTGCGCAGCTTGTCGTACCAAGCGGTGGAGTCTGCCGTGATGAGCAGCTCGGGCAGGTTGTCGCCGTCGAGGTCGGCGAAGCTCGCGCCGGCGTGGTGGTATGGACCTGAAGGCGTGAAGTCCAGCACTTCGCCGCTGCCCGCCGGCAGGTTGGCGCGCGACATGGTGAACTGGCCCGTGCCGTCGTTCATCAGCATGTACGCGAGGATGTTGTTCTGCCCCCCGTAGCCATTGCCCACGAAGATGTCGATATCGCCGTCCGCGTCGATGTCGGCGGCGGCCGCGGCATGCGTGAAGTCCAACAGCTGCGGTAGCGTGGCGGTGGCATCGGCCCAGCCCGTGGATGTGGACAGGATCAGCCGATTCTGCTCGCCGGGAAAGGGAAAAGCGTCCCACCCCGTAGTCGCCACGAAGACGTCGAGCTTGCCGTCGCCGTTGAAGTCCTCGAACAGGATCTCGCGCGCGTGCACCGTCTGCAGCGTCTGCCACGGAAAGAGCGAAGTCGGCGCCGGCGCGAAGCTGTCGCCGTCACCGAGCAGCAGCACGCCGGGCTGCGCAATCGGTCCCGGGTCGGTGCCCGGATAGAAGTTGCCCAGCACCAGGAGGTCCTGGTGTCCGTCGCCCGTAAGGTCCGCCGACGCGGGGTTGAAGATCCACCTCGCCTCGACGGGGAGCGGGACCAGGATCGTGAACGGCGCGTAGAAGTCCGTGAGTGTCCCCATCGTCCCCCATCCTCAGGCGTAGGCGAGTCCCGCATCGGCCAGCCCCACGAAGCCGATGTTCGCCTGGTTGAACGAAGTGTCCGCCGCCAGCAATGCCAGCCCCTCGCGCGTGATCTGGCCTGTGTCGAGCCAGGACTCGAAGAAGGCCGCTATGTCGGGGCTGGGGGTCTCGCCCATCACGTTGCTGTAGAGAAGCTCCACGACCTCCGCGTTGCTGGCGCCCGAACCCAGGCGAACTTGCAGTGCGAGCCCGGCCAGGGCTGCATCTTGCATGCCGGCGTCCAGCAGCGAAAGGCCGATGCCGACATACGAGGCATTTCCGACCACGGGCGCGCCGAACACCGCGCCGATCAGCTTGGCCACGGTGCCTGCATGGCCGTCCAGGTCGAGCGCCAGCTTGCCGTCGGCGAAATGCAGGCGCTCCACGCCGGCCAGGGCGTGTGCGTCGTCCGCAGACAGGTTCGACTGCACCGTGCGGGCTGCGTCGGCGTCGATCGTGTAGCTGCCGGCGCTCGACGCGAAGACAGCCACGTCGATGCCCGTTCCTCCGTCGATCTGCGTCAAGAGCCCGTTGACGACGAAGGTGTCGTCGCCGCCAAAGCCCATGACGGTGCTGCCCCGTCCACCCACCGGCAGTTGTTCCGCGGCATCGCGGCCGAGCGGCAGCAACTCGACGACCATCGGTGCGCCGTCGGCCACCCTCAAGCCGAACAGGCGAGTCATGCCGTCGGCGCTGTCCAGGAAGCGCCAGTAGTACGGCATGTCCTGCCAGTCGGCAAACGTGAGCAGGGAGTCGCCCTCACCTTCGATCGAATGGAACCCCGTGCCCTGGTCGTTCTGCAACAGGAACCGCCCCACGTCCTGCTGCTGCACCTGGTTGCCCCACGCCTGCCCGGCCCAGCCTTGCAGCACGATGTCGGGAAATCCGTCGAAGTTGAAGTCCGCCACCGCCAGTTCGCGGTACTGCAGCTCCGACATGAACCACACGTTCTGCGCCAGCAAGCTGGCCGTCACGCGCACGAAGTCGAAGTCGCCGTCGTTGCGGTAGATCTCGATGCCGTTGCCCGTGTACCCCGTGGCCTGGCTGCCGGGGTGCCGGCCCTCCAGTGAAAGCAACAGGTCCAGGTCGCCGTCCTGGTCGTAGTCGAAGGGCAGGATCTGTGTCACACCCATGGTGGTGTGCAGCCCGGTGCGCGGGATGTCGGCCACGGTCTCCATGTTGCCCGATGCGCGCGAAAAGATCCGCAAGGCACCAAACGCGCTGCCGCTGTCGAGGTAGCTGCCCGCAATCACCTCGGCGGACCCATCGCCATCGAGATCCGCCGTCCCGACTGCGCCCACACCCCAGAACTCGTTCGCCTCGACGAATATCCCGTCGTCCAGCACGAACGCACCCGAGGGTGACTGCACATAGGCGTGGATGTCGAAGGTGACCCCGCCCGGCTTCACGCCCATGTTCGACACCACGATGTCGTCGAGGCCGTCGCCGGTGATGTCGGCGACGGCCACGGAATGGTTGAACGCAGCTATGGTCGAGAGCCGGGTGTACTCGAAACCATCGCCCGTATCGGTGGCCAGCCAGACGTGGCCGTAGGGCCAGGTGGCGTAGCCTGTCGAGGTCTCCAGCCCGTGATCGACGATCACGAACGACAGCTGCGAAGGGTCGCCCAGGTTGATGGGACTCCAGGCGCGCGCCGAGCCCATCGAAACGTCCGCCAGGACGCGAACCAGGGTGAACTCGCCGGGCGCCGACTCGACGAACTCCAGGCCGGCAAGCAGCGGGCCCTGGTAGAAGAGCGTGGGAAACACGAAGGCGTGAACGTTTCCATCCATGCCCATGCTGAAGGCGACGCCGGCCGGCTGCAATCCCAAGCCCTGCAGGAGCGTGGGTACCGAGAGCCCCGCACCAGCGTAATCGGGAGTCGCAGATTCAATGATGCTCGCGGCGATTCCCATCCGAGACTCCTTCGATTCGAATACCGCGTGAGCAGGGTGGGCCAGTATAGGCTTGGGGGTGGCGGCCCCGCTACCCAACCCAGTGGCGCACCGGCCGCGACAGGAAATCCGGCACGGCGACGCCGTCGCTGCCTACCAGCAGCGTACGCTGTGGCTTGAAAGCCGCCGAAAATGCAGCCATGCCGGGCAGCACCTGCGGTGCGCGGCCGCTCTTCACTTCCAGGGCCAGCAGGCGGCGGCCGGACCGGACCACGAAGTCCATCTCCTGGCCGCGGTCGCGCCAATAGAACAATTCGCAGTCACCCGCGGCAGCCGCATTCGCGAGATGCGCCCCGACCGCAGATTCGACCAGGCGACCCCATAGTTCCGGCTGGGCCCTGACCTCGGCCTGCGTGAATCCGCTGCCTGCCGTGATCAAGGCCGTGTTGTAGACCTGCAGCTTGGGGCTCGAGGAGCGGGTCCGCGCGGCATCGCCGGCGTACTTGTGGAGCCCCGTCACCATTCCGGCGGCGGCCAGCAGCTCCAGGTAGTGGGCGAGCGTGGTCGTGTTGCCCGCCTCCTGCAGCGGGCCGAGCATCTTGGTGTACGACAGGACCTGGCCCGAGTAACGGCATGCCAGCTCGAACAGGCGGCGCAGCAGGGCCGGCTTGTCCACGCGCGAGAGCAGCAGGACGTCGCGCGAGATCGAGGTTTCGACCAGCGAGTCCTGGATGTAGCGTGCCCAGCGCTGCGTATCGCCGATGAGCTGCGCCGCGCCGGGATAACCGCCGTGGAACACGTAGGTGTCAACGTCCCATCCGAACGCGGCCTGCATTTCACCGAAGGACCAGTGGGGCAAGTGGATCAGTTCGAAGCGCCCGGCCAGGCTTTCCGTGAGGCCGCGCGCTATGAGGAGCGGCGCCGAGCCGAGCAGGACGACCTTGAGCGGGACTTTCTTCCTCGTGTCCTCGTCCCAGAGCCGCTTTACCGCTTCGGGCCACCTAGGGATCTTCTGCACTTCGTCCAGGACCAGCACACCGCCGCCCTGCGCCGCCGGCCCGCATTCGAGCCGCGCCGCCTCCCATTGCTGCGCGATCCATTCCGGGCCGCGTAGTGCCGGCTCGTCGGCGCTGGCAAAGCGGTAGGGCAGCGCGGAAGCTTCCACCACGCCTTGCACGAGCGTGGTCTTGCCGACCTGCCGCGGCCCGGCCACTACCTGCATGAAGCGGCGGCCCTCGGCCAGGCGCGAGGCGAGTACGGCGGACTGGGGGCGCTGGTAGTCGTCCACGATTTACTCAATGTGTTGAGTAATTTTACTCAGGATATTGAGCAAACGGTACCTGCATGACGGGCGCCGAACAGCGGCGTAAGATTGTCACCGTGAAGGCCCCTTTCGTCTTCGGCATGCTGCTGGCCACCTGCGCCCTGTGCGCAGCAAAGTCCCCTGCCGAGGAATTCGAAGAGAAGATGGGCCGGCCCAAGCCGCCCGACTTCATGCTGCCGGCCGCCGCCGACTCGCAGAAGGACCCCAAGTCGGCCGTTCACATCATGAACATCCGCAGCACGCGGCCCGAGCAGCGCACGCCTGGCGAGAACGAGCACCTGGTCCACGAGAAGCGCCGTTCGGAAAACCAGGAGTTGCGCAACCCGCCGACACACCCGCCGGCGCCCAAGCAGATGGTCTGCGAGGGCAGCCCGATACCCGTCTGCTCGATGCGCTAGGGCTTGCGGCGTCCGCGCCCTTCTTCGGACTTGCGGCGCAGGAAGGCGGGCTTGCCGGCATCCGCCGTTTCGTCGCCGATGTACCGGGACTCGTGCGCTTCCGCCACGCGCGACATGAGGCGGTTGGACTTGTAGCGCATCTCCTTCATCGACATGGCGGCGTCGCGCTCGGCCAGATCCTGCAGGCGCGCGAGCTTTTCCTGCAGCCACGGGTGGCCGGCTACCAGCGCCTGCTGGTGCTTCAGGTAGGCGCGGGCCCCGTCGATTTCACCGCGCACCATCATCTCGCGTGCGCGAAGCGCTGCTTCGGCGAACTGAACTTCCTTCAGGCGGCGCGCGACGGTCTCGTCTTCGGGCAGCGCGGCATAGGCTTCGGCCGAAACCACCGGCAGCGACAGCATTGGCAGGTTGAGTTGCACCGCTGCACCGTCCTTGCGCTGCGCCTCGAAGCTGCCGGCCAGCACCGGGCGCAGCGCGCCGCCCGAAGCAGCCTGCGGCGGCACGTGCAGGCGCACCAGCAGCCACGACTCGGCGGCGTACGGCAAGTCGCTGACGGGCGCCCAGCCGCCTTCCAGCGGCGCCAGCTGCCCCAGCGGCTCGACGATGATGCCGTCGGCCGGCGCCGGCTTCACGCGCAGCATGCGCAGGAACAGCGACTGCAGCAGCGACAGTTCTTCGTCGAAGCTGTCGTGCAGGTCTTCGGCCGTCTGGCCGTAGTAACCCTGCCCGCCGCCTGCGCGCGCCATGCCGAGCATCAGGTCTTCGTTGAAGCCGTGGCCGAGGCCGACGGTGGTGGTGCTGACGCCCTGTGCATGCCAGCGCTTGCAGTGCGGCGTTATTTCGTCGAGCGTCTGCAGGCCCTGGTTGGCCTGGCCGTCGGACAGCAGCAGCACGCGCGACAGCGCGTTTCCGGCACCGCTTTCGGCAAGCTGCTGCACACCGGCTTCCCAGCCGGCGAACAGCGCGGTGCTGCCGCCGCTTTCGACGCCGGTGAGCGCGGCGTGGATGGCCTCGCGGCGTGACGCGGGTTGCAGCGGCACGGGCACCTTCACCTGGTCGTCGTAGAGCACCACGGCCACCTGATCATCGGGGTGCAGGCGGTCGACGATGTGGGTGACGCAGCGCATCGCTTCGTTGAGCGGCTGCCCGTCCATGCTGCCGGAGCGGTCGACGACCAGGGCCAGGCGCAGCGGCTGCCGTTGCGCCGTGCCGGATTGCGGCGGCTGCGGCGCCTGCACGCGGATGAGGACTTCGAACGTTCCGCCGGCGCTGGAGATGGCTTGCTTGAGCGGGGTGAGGAGGATGGCGGGGTTGTACATGGGGGCTCCTTTCTGGACGCGGGCAAGCATGTTGCGCGCGGCGGGGCTCATGGGGCGAGCCTCCTCTGAGGCTAGAGCCGAGCCAGCAACCCGCTAGCCCGTTCGACCTTGTGCTCGATCGCCCCGCGCAGCGCCTCCTCGGTCGCAACCAAGGTCACATGCTTGCGTGCCCGCGTCACGGCCGTGTAGAGCAGCTCGCGCGTGAGCACGGCGCTGGCATGCCGCGGCAGCAGCACCAGCACGTCGTCGAACTCGGAGCCCTGCGACTTGTGCACCGTCATCGCAAAAGCCGTCTCGTGCAAAGGCATGCGCGCAGGCGCGGTGGCACGCCAGCCGCCGGTGCCATCAGGGAACCACACCAGCAAGTCGCCCTGCTCATCCGGCAGCGCAATTCCGATGTCACCATTGAAGAGCTTCAGCGTGTAGTCGTTGACCGTAACCATGACCGGGCGGCCCGCGTACCACCGGGTGCGCTGCGGCTCCAGCGCTTCGTTGATCGCCTCCACGCCCTGCGGGCCGGAGCGGGTGGCGCACAGCACGCGAAAGCGGCTGAAGGCCGCGTGAACGGCCGCCACGTCACGCGGGTCGCGCTGCACGGCTTCGAAGTACACGGCATAGCCCTGCGCGGGGTTGGCCGTGTCGCGCCACACCACCTCGCCTTCGGCACCGCGCAACCAACCAATGGCAGTCTCTGCATCCCCGGCATTGATGTCGCGCGCCAGGCGGCCGATGCCCGAATCCGCTGCAAAGCGATAGCTGGTCGTGAGCCAGGTCGCCACATCGGGCATGGACGACAGCTCGGCGAACACTGCGCCCGACTCGACCGCGGCCAGTTGGTCCTTGTCGCCGAGCAGCACGACGCGCGCTGTCGGCGGCACGGCTTCGAGCAAGTGAGTGGCCAGCGCCAGGTCCAGCATCGATGCTTCGTCCACCACCAGCAGGTCGATGGCCAGCGGGTTGTCTCTATGGTGCGCGAAGCCGCCCTTGGGGTGGTAGCGCAGCAGGCGATGGATGGTCGAAGCTTCCCGGTGGATGGCCTCGGTCATGCGCGCTGCCGCCTTGCCGGTGGGCGCAGCGAGCGCGACGCGTGTGTCGGGTTGCTCCGAGAACATCTGCTCCAGCAGCTTGACGACCATGGTGGTCTTGCCGGTGCCGGGCCCGCCGCTTATGACGCGCAGGCCGCCGGGCTGGGCCTTCGCGGCGGTGAGCCGGCGCGCGAGACGCACTTCGTAGTCGAAGTAGCGATGCAGGTACACGCGGCCTTCGCCGTCCACGACCAACGGGAACGAGCGCGGCAACTCGGGCGTACCGGCGACGCCGCTGGCCAGCAGCTTGTCGCGCACGGCCGCATCAACCGTCACGCACACGTCGCCGCGGCTCGTTGCCAGGCTCAGTTGCCGCGCGATCTCTGCGGCTTGTGCGGCATGCCCAGCCACCGCCCACCGCTCGATGTGCGCGGCAAAGCCGTCGGCCAGTTGCTGTGTGGGGTCGTGCTTCATCCCAGCACCCCATCGAGTTCTTCCACCAGCTTCAGCGAGGGCTGCACGTGGAACACGCCCGTGTCCTTCCACCCCGGCCGCACGCCGCGTACGAACAGGTAGTAAACGCCGCCGAAGTGCTGGCCGAACGAGTAGCCCGCCTTGCGCTTCTTCAGCCAGCGATGCAGCGCCACGGCATACAGCAGGTATTGCAGGTGGTAGCCCTCGGCCTCCATCGCCTGCAGCACGCGCGGCTTTGCATAGTCCTGCTCCGACGCCCCGAGGTAGTTGGACTTCCAGTCGATGATGTGGAAGCGGCCACCATGCTCGAACACCAGGTCGATGAAGCCGCGCAGGTAGCCCTGCAGCGACTGGCGGTCCAGCCGCGGGTCGGCATAGCCGTGGCGCTTGAGGACGGCGGTGATAGTTCTGGTGTCCAGGGTCCGGGTGCTGAGGCTGAACTCGAACTCGGCGCGTCGGCGCGCCAGGGTGACTTCGCCCAGGCGCAGGTTGCCTGGCAGCGCAGTGGCCATGACGTCGGTGAGCATGCGCTGGACCATGGGGGCCAGGGTTGCGGTGTCGGCGCCGGTGGCGGGGGGCTTGGTGCGCAGAGTGTCGGCAATCTTCTCGGGCCACGAGAGCGGGAAAGTGAAATCCACGTGCTCGAAGACGGCGTGGAGGCACTCGCCTGCGCGGGAGCCGCGGGGGAAGTTGAGGATGTCGTCGGGGGAGCTGGGGTTCCCGTTGGTCACCACCAGCCTACTATGGACATCTCGGTCGGCGGCGGCGGCGTCGCTGTCGCGCCGCACGCCGTGGGCCAGCGAGCTGTAGCTGGTCATGCGCCAGCCGAAGCGGATGGCGGCAGGCGGTGTGTGCGCCGACAGGTCTTCCGGCTTGGGCTGGGGCAGCTCCACGCGCTTGCCTGCTCCTTGCGGCAGGTCCTGCAGCGCGATGACAGGGTCTGCGCCCTGCGCCAGCCGGTGCCACGCAGCGCCCAGTTGGTCGAGCGACAGCGCGTTTTCCGGCCACTGCGCCGGCGCCATGCCCTCGCCTGCCACCAGCCAGTTGAACGGGTTGCGTGTGCACTCCTTGGTGCTGTTCCTGGACTTGTAGCCGCCCACCACCACGTAGCAGCGGTGGATGGCGCGCGTGAGCGCCACATAAGCCAGCCGCAAACGCTCGGCGTTGCGCTCGGCATACGTGCGCGCCTTCATCTCTTCGTCGGCCGGCCGGTAGTCGATGACCGTGCGGCCTGCGTCGTCGTGGTACTCGTAGCCCGGCAGCATGTTGCGCCCGCCGGGATGGCCGTTCCACAGGAAGGGGCAGAACACCACCGGGTACTCCAGCCCCTTGGCCTTGTGGATGGTGACGATCTGCACCAGGTTGCGGTCGGACTCCAGCCGCACCTGCGTGGCCTCGGCCGCCTGCGCGTCGCGCCGCTGGCGCTGCAGCCAGCGCAGCAGAGCATCGGTTCCGGGATGGTCCTGCGCGGCCTCGTTCAGGAGCTCGGACAGGTGGCGCAGGTTGGTCAGGCGCCGCTCGCCGTCGGGCCGGCGCAGCATGCGCGCATGCACGCCCTCGGCCGTGAACAGCTCGCGCAGCATCGGCGCTATGCCGCGCTCGCGCCAGGTGCGCCGGTACTTGTCGAAGCGCTCGATGCGCTGCAGAACGGCCGACTCGTCGTCGGACAGCAAGTCGATGGCGTTGGCGTCCAGCCCGAGCAGCTCGGTGGCCAGCGCGGTGCGCAGCAAGTGCTCGCGCGAGGGCTCGGCCACCGCCAGCAGCAGCGACTCGAGTTCGGCGGCATCGGGCGTGCGGAACACGCTGGTCTGCCGCAGCTCCACGCTGCCCACGCCCAGCGCCAGCAATGCCTCGCGGACATCGCTGCCTTCCTGGTGGCTGCGCACCAGCACGGCAATCTCGCCGGCTTGCAGCGGACGGCCGTCATGCAGGACTTCGTGGCGCAGGGCGCCGGCCAGCAGGCGCGCAATTTCGGCCGCGCAGGCGCGCACGGCGCTTTGCCGCGCATCGAACTTTTCGGTGCCTTGCGGAAGGCTCCACAGGTGCAGCGGCGCGCGCGGTTCGGTCTTGTCGACGAAGGGCTTGCGCGGCTTCTGGCCGGCTTCGACCTGGCGGTAGTTCAGGCCTTCGAGCTGGAAAGCGTTGGTGTTGGCACCGAACAGCGCGTTCAGCGCACGCAGCAGTTCGGGCGTGGAGCGCTGGTTGTGCTGCAGCGTGTATTCGGCCTCGGCCTTCTTGCGCGCTTCCAGGTAAGTGTGCAGGTCGGCGTTGCGGAAGCTGTAGATGGCCTGCTTGGGGTCGCCCACCAGGAACAGCAGGCTGTCGGTGTGGCCGGCGTAGATGCGTTCGAAAATCGACAACTGAAGCGGGTCGGTGTCCTGGAATTCGTCGACCAGGGCTGCGGGGAAGCGTGCGCGCAGGGTTGCAGCCACGCCAAGGTCGAGCCGTTCGTACAGGTTGAACAGCATGTCGTCGAAGGCGACCACGCGGC
Source organism: Burkholderiales bacterium (assembly GCA_016213325.1). GTDB lineage: Bacteria > Pseudomonadota > Gammaproteobacteria > Burkholderiales > Burkholderiaceae_C > Ramlibacter. The sequence goes on from JACRAY010000014.1 coordinate 451,507, forward strand.
GGGCGCGCTTGCGCGCGCGCAACTCCTCGGGCCCTTCTTCCACCAGCCGCCGGATCAACCGCAGGCGCCCCAGCTCCAGCAGGTCCTTGTGCGAGTCCCAGCCGTCCACCAGCACCTGCGCCAGTGCAAAGAAGTCGTGGTGGTCGCAATCAACATGGTTCTTCTTGGGCTTCAGGCTCACGGTAGCCAGCAAGTGCAGCTTGTTGGCATCGGACCCCGGCAAGATGGCAGGTTCACCCGCGATGAAGATCTCGTCCCATTGCTGCGCCGACGCGTCGATCGACTCTTCGCTGTAGCGGTTGCCGTTCAGCCGCACCAGAGACCGCTTCACGCAGTCGATGATCTCGCCCCGGTCGGCCATCCACAGCGCCTGCGCGCGGTCGAACGCCGCGACGAACTCGTCCGGCAGGGCCACCGTCACCGGCCCGTCCGTGCCTTGCGGCCACTCCACGTGCGCCAGCGGCTTGGCCGAATGCCGCCGCAGGTTCTTGGCCCACTGCTCCGGACTGTCCTTCTTGCGCACCAGCCAGTCGGCCAGCGCCGGGTGCAAGTCCCCACCGGCCACATGCTTGCGCCAGAAGTCCGCAGCCACCTCGTTGCGCAGGTCGCTGTCGTCTTCGGTCAGCTCCTGCGCCAGCGGCAGGCCCGCCGCAAATGGTGCATCGTCCAGCGCGCGCTTGCAGAAACCGTGGATGGTGAAGATCGCTGCTTCGTCGAAAGTGCGCAGCGCCTTCGTCAGGCGCGCGCGCATCTCGTCATCGGTGCGGCTCTGCCCTCGCATGGCGGCCAGCAAATCGGCCACGAAGGGGTCGGGCGACTCGGCCGGGCGCCCTTCCAGCACCGCCAGCACCTCGGCAATGCGCGTGCGGATGCGGTCGCGCAGTTCCGCCGTTGCCGCGTTGGTGAAGGTGACCACCAGCACCTGCTGCACGTCGAGCCCGCGTTCCAGCAGCAGGCGCAGGTACAGGCCGCAGATGTTGTATGTCTTGCCCGTGCCGGCCGATGCCTCGATCAGGCGCACGCCATGCAACGGGCATTCGAAAATCTCCAGGGACTGCACGGGGGTCATGGCGGCTCCCCCATCCACGGCATGAAGATGCTCGGGATGGCCCCGAACACCGCGCTGGCGGTCTCTTCGAACATCGGGTCATCGGGCAGGTCTTCGCGTCCGCGCAGCGCCAGCGCGTAGCCGGGCTTTTCTTTCTCGCCGAAGTAGAAGTCACTGCCCGTCCACGTCTGCCGTGCCTTGAACTCGCCGTGCTGCACCAGCGTCCAAGCCGTCTTGGGCGCGAACGGAATTGGCCCGCGCAGGCCCTGCCGGTAATAGCCAACCATCACGGCCAATGCTGCGCGCGCCTCGTCAGCAGACATCGCGCAGAACTGCCGGCTGCCGTCACGCGACAGCAGGCTCACCGACGCGGCCGCACCTGCCGGCGGCGCCGCGCACAGCAGCAAGTGCTGGATGCCGGCATCCAGGATGTCGCGCGCCGCTTCGTCGCTGTAGCGATGGCGCACGAAGCCGTCAGCCCTGAGCCCGGCAAAGCCTGACTGCACCACCCACTGCTCGCCGTCGATGTCCAGCGCGACGCTGGCCTGGTGCGGCGGCAGCGGCTCGCCCTGCGTGGCCGCGCGCACACGCTGCGCGAACATGCCCATCTTGACGATCTCTCGCTCGCGCTCGGCTTCGCCGATGGTGCCGGGCGGCAGCTCGGTGCCGGCCCGCGCCAGCGTGCGCACCGTTTCCACGCCCACGCCCTGCAGCAGCAGCGGCAGCAGCCGGTCGGCGAACGCGATGCGGCGCAGCCCGTCGGGCAGGAAGGGTTCGTCGTCCTGCAACTCCTCCTGGTCGCGAGGCAGGTCGAGCTTGAGGCGGCGCGCCAGCAGGTAGCGAGCCGGGTTGTTGAAGAACTCGGCGAGCTGGCGCGCGGTGACTTCGCGCCATTCTTCGGCGGGCGCGGGCAGCGGGTGGGAGAAGAAGGCGATGGCGGGTTCGATGACGGCTTCATCGTCTTCCTCATCGAGCGCAGTAGCTCCTCCATTCGTAGGCTGGGGTACCACCCCAGCTTCCTTCGCCAAACTCTCCCTCAACGCCTGCGCCAACTCTTCATCGAAACTCCGCAGCCTCTCATCCCCCCCATCCCCAAACGCCCTGGGCGAAAACGGCTGCAGCGGATGCTCCACCACCAGCCGGTCGCGATGCCCGACCGCGTCCAGCAACTCCGACACCAGCACCGACGGCGGCAGCACCGAGTTGTCGCGGATGCTCTTGCCGGTGTAGCTGATGTACACGCTTTGCCCCGCGGCCAGCAGCAGGTCGAGGAACAGCGTGCGCTGGTCGTCGCCGCGCCTGCGGTCGCCGCGCCGCGGCGCCTGCGGCAGCAGGTCGAATTCAGACGGCCGGTCGGGCGACGGGAACTTGCCGTCGTTCATGCCGACAGCGCACACCACCTTGAAAGGCAGGTTGCGCAGGCCCGTCATGGCGGCAAACGTCACGCGCCCCGTCGGCACGCCTCCGCGCGCCGGATCGTCCAGCGCACGCTCGAGCGCGGCCCGCAGCACCGGTGCAGAAATCTTCTCTTCGAAGCCCGCACGCGCCATCGCGTCTGCAACCACGTTCAACGTCGCGTGCAGCTCGACGTGATCTTCCTTCTCGCCGTTGTCCGGCTCGATGAAGGCATCGGCCACCGTCTGCAGGTACGCGGCCCACTCGGTGGCCGAGCGCTCGCGCCAAACCTGCTTGCGCAGCGTGGTGAGTTCTTGCACGAAGCGGCTGAACGCGCCCAGCGCCACGGCCGAAGAGCCTTCAGGCGAGCCGCTGGGCAAGCGCACGTGGAAGGGCTCGGTCACTTCGTCGGGCAAGGCATAGCCCAGGTACAGACGCTCCATGCCGTCGGCCAGCGTGTGCGCTGCGGTCGCGGGCAGCCCCAGCGACTCGATGTGCTCGGCGTCCAGCGCCCAATGCATGCCCGAGGCCAGCATCCAGTCGCGCACCTGCTGCAGCCCTGCGTCGTCCAAGCCGAACCGGCGCGCCACCGCCGGCTGCTGCAACAGCGCGAATACCGCGGTGGCCGGGCAGCGCGACAGCACGAGGGACAGCAAGTCGACGAAAGCGCGCACCGGCGCATTGACGCTGCTGCGCGCGCGGCCCGTCAGCGCGTACGGTATGCGGCGCGCGCGCGGCGCCGTGCCGAACACCGCGTCCACCAGCGGAGCCGCCGCTTCCAGGTCGGGCGTGACGACCAGCACGTCATAGGGCTGCAGCGTGGGATCAGCCGCGAACAGGCCGAGCAAATGGTCGTGCAGCACTTCGAGCTCGCGCACGAGCGAGTGGCACACGTGTATTTCGATGCTGCGGTCACCCTCTTGCCAGCGGACCGTGTCGGGCGAAATGTCCTGCAGGTCGAGCACGGCGTCCTGCAACTGCGCGAGCAAGGTGCCAGTGCCCGACTCCACATAGTCGGCAGTCGCCAAGGCACCGCCGTCGTCGGCTACGCCGGAAATCAAGCCCAGCGACGCCTGCGCCTGCTTGCCCCACGAAGCCAGCAGGCGATTGCCCTCTTCATGCAATTGCCCGCGTCCCTCGGCCTCCAGCCGCGCCAGCTGCTTCAGGTCGACCACCTCGTACCAGTACTCGCGGCACGGGTTGATGGCGTACAGGTGCACGTCGATGCAGCGGCCCAGCGCCTGCAGGCCTTCCAGGTACAGCGGCGGCATGGCCGGCAAGCCGAACACGTGCACGACCGCGGGCAAGCCGCGGCTGCGCGCGAAGTCGGCACCGCCAGCCGCCAGCGCGCGCGCCATCGCATGCACGGGATGCTCGGCGCCCAGCCCCAGGTCATTCGCAATGCGCCGCCACAGGTCGGCCTGCCACGCCTGGTCGGCGCCCAGCTTGTCGATGCTTTCGCCGCGCTGCCACCGCACCAGCCAGTCGGGCCGGTACGTCACGTATTGTTCGACCAGCTCGGCCGTGCGCACCGCCAGCTCGTAGCGCATCACCTCGTCGCTCTTGGCAGCGGCCAGGTAGCTGCCCAGGCGCGGGTGCGCCTGCACGAAGGCTTTGTCGCCGAACGCGGCGTACACACGCCATGTCAGCGAGGCCGGTTCGAACGGTGAGTCCTGCTTGGTGTCGCGCACGACGCTGGCCACTTGCGTCCATAGCCAGCGCGCCAGGTACGAGAATTCCACGTTGGCACACACCGAGTCGCGGTCCGCGATGGCCAGCGTGAGCGCGCGGCGCATGGAGATGCCCGGCACCACCACCTGGTCGGCGGTGAACACGTCTTCGCGCGGCTGCGACAGGTGGCCGACGAGGCGGTCGGCCAGCGGCTGGAAGCGGTTGGAGAAGTGGACGTGGAACATCGGTGGGTACTGCTTGAGAATGCTAGCACCCGGCGGCGCCCTGGACGGCCAGCGCCAGGTCGCGCCACAGATCGCGCATAGCCGGCACTTCCAGCACGGCCTGGTTGCACCATCCCAGGCACTGGTGAACCGTCCATGCGCCACTGTGCTCGCGCTGCAGCGACATCGTCGCCACGCGGCGGCCCTGCGCGTTGCTGACCGAGAACACGAGCATCGTCCCCGCCAGGCACCGCCCCAGGTAGTCGTGCACGCAGTGCTGCATGCGGCGGCCCTCCTCCCACAGCTCGTCGCCGTCGCGCAGGCACGTGGCCACGAGGTCACCCCGTGCGAGCTGAGCAACCGGCACCGGCCAGCCCAAACCGCCTTCGCGCCCCGGCAGGCCTTTGGCCATGGCCCGGTGCAGCACGCCCCACCCCGCTCGGCGTTGGTTGGCGTCGGGACGCCAGCCGGTCCGCAGGACCCACTGAGTGGCGGCGCGGAATTGCTGCTCGAGAAACTGCGCGGGGTCGCCTTGCCCAGCCAACAAGGCCCGGCAATGCACCCACGCCATCGGCCACAGCCAGCGGGTGCTTGCAGCGAAGTCGGTGTGATAACCGAACTCGTCCCTGAGCCGCGCCGCGGCTTCGACGAACTTTGCAGAAGGCGCGAAGTCAGCACCGCATTCCGCCATGAAGCAGGCCGTGTCGTATGCGTAGCGCGGCGCAACGCCCGGGTCGGCGGCCAGGCGCCGCACCAGCCAGCGCCAGCCGGCGGGAGTCAGCCCCGTCTCGATCATGAAGCCGCGCAAGTCGCCCATCCCATTCAGCTGCCGGCCATCGAGCCGGGGGTCGTAGTGCACAGGCGGCATCAAGGCCGCCAGCCGCGGCGAATGATCGGCCAGCTCCTGGTACAGGGGCATGCTCCTCCACACCATGCCGATGAATCCTTCGGCGGCGTTCACGGAAAAGGCCTTGCCGTAGGTAGCATCCGCCAATTCCATGGCCGGGATCGGCCACAACGGATGCCGGAGCACCACTTCACGCCAGCCGAAGAGCCGCTCAGGCACGCCGGGCTCTTCCAGCAACCACTGGGTCGTGGCCGGCACGTTCACGGACCCGTCCCTTGCCCGGTACACGCGCTGGTCCAGCCAGTACCGAACCCAGGTGCCGGGCCTGCGCACAAGCAGGTAGCTACAGTCCAGGACGGCCCCGGACCGCTGCGCCTCGGCTCTCGGCAACCGGAACGTGACCGACTGCCTGGCATGGTCGACCCGCAGGGTGAAGCAATCGAGCACCGTGAACTCGACCCCATCAGCCTCTTCGTGCACCCACACCCCCTGCTCCATCCGGCGCAGCAGCGCCGCGCGCGTGTCGAACAGGTACTTGAGCGGCCGCGCGCGACGCCACACTGCCATGAAGGCATGGCCCTGGCCCTTGCGGTCCTGGAACAGTGCCAGCGTCTGCACGCGCTGCATCAGGTCCGGCAGGATCGTGCGGCATCCATGTGCCAGAGGTCCCATAGGATGCGGGGCAGCGCCGCGGTCGAACATGGCGTGCCATTCGACCAGGGCCTCGCCCGAAAGGCCGAAAGCCTCGGCCAAGTGATCGAATGTGCGCACGACGTAGGCTTCGGACTGCGTGTTGCAGTCGGGCCCGTGTTCGGTGAGCGGCAGGTCGAACAGGCCCGGTTGCCCGGCACCTCCCGCAACCCGCGCGGCTTCGCGCCGGTAGGCGGACGGCCGCCCCAGCAAGGCAGGCCGCAGGATGGTCGACCCGCGCATGGCTGTATCAGTGGAAGCGGCGGTTGGTGCGATGCGCCGCCGTGATCACCGCGTCGTCGCGCGCCGACACCACCGCATACACGTCGAACCAGCGCTCGGCGTCGGCGTACTCCTTGCGCGTGAGCACCGCCGCGAGCTTGCGGCGCGCGCCCTTGTCCATGGTCTTCAGGATCGCGCCGTGGCCGTCGTGCAGCGTGCGGCCATGACGGATGAGCAGGTCCAGGAACCACGGCGGGATGCCGCGCTGCTGCAGGCGGAGGGAGGCGTGGTGGGTGAGGGGGAAGACGGGGTGCACGGCGGGCCCTTTCTTGGAGTGGGGCGGGGATGGTGCGCCGGTGTGGGCTCAGGGGGTGAGCTTGTGCCGATGTCTGTCCATCCAGTGAAAGCACCCCGGGTTGCCATGCCGCCAAGCTCGTGCCTTGAGACGGTGCGACCTATCGTCCTCCTCCCACCAACCAACTGGCAGTAGAGCAACGCAAATGGCCCGCCAATGCAGAAGCTCCATCGCCCTGACCACTGCAGCCGCGCTGGCGCTCGCCGGCTGCGCCACTACCGGCGCCAACTATCGGCCCATCGTCGACCTGCGCGGATCGAACCCTGCGGCATACGAGACCGACCTGCGCGAGTGCCAGGCGTATGCGACACAAACGGCCGGAGCGGGTGAGAGCGCGGCAGCCGGCGCGGTCGGCGGCGCCATTCTCGGCGCCCTCCTCGGCATTGCCGCGGGCTACGGCAGCCGCAACTACCAGCACACCGCCGGCGTCGGAGCCGTCGCCGGCGCCGCGGGCGCGGCTGCGCAGGGCGAGCAGAACCAGCGCGACATCATCCGCCGTTGCATGAGCGGCCGCGGATACAACGTGCTGCAGTAGCGAAGGCGGGTCACCATGAAAGCACCGGTCCTCGCTGTTGCGTTCTCGCTCATCATCGCCGCCTGCGGGGGCGGCGGTGACGCAGACGCCCCTATCGATGCATTGCAGCGCTGGCGGACTACTACGGGTACCAGGTGGACGTCTACACGACGGCGTACGGGGTGGTGACGTTCGCGAGTACGCCGTACAAGTGGAACTACTCCGGTTGCGGGTGATGCTGACCTGTCGCGAGCAGTTGCGCCCGATGGCTGGAAAGGGCAAAATTCCTACTTCAAATTCCTACCAACCGAAGCGCATCTGCCATGCACGTCACTGAAAAGGGCCAGGTCACCATACCGAAGCACATCCGCACCGCTGCCGGCGTGGCGCCCGGCAGCGAAGTCGCCTTCAGCCTCGAAGGCAGCCGAATCGTCATCACCCCAGTGGCCACCTCTGTGCGCAACGATCGCCGTGCGGCGCTGCGCAATGCCGCGGCCCGGGTGCGGGCAAGCCTTGCACCTGAGTTCCAGCAGCTGGGAGCCGACGACATCATGACCTTCCTGCGCGGCGACGAGCCCGTGCGCAAAGTCCGCACCCCCAAGCCCGAACAGCCGACGCGGCGTGGTCGCCGGTAGCCCCGCCCGGTCCAGCGCCCTTGCCGCCTACGATGGCAGCGCCGGGGTAATCGTGGACACCAACATCTGGATCGACTGCATCGACCCCGACAGCGAATGGCACAACTGGGCCATGGACCAGTTGCAAGCCTGTGGCGAACGTGCGCCGCTGCACATCAACATCGTGATCTATACCGAGCTGCTGGTGCCGCAGCCGGATGGACGGGCGCTGGACGAGCTGCTCGACGTCTACGAAACGCTGCGAAGTCCCCTGCCTTGGGCCTGCGCGGCACTGGCAGCGCGCGCGTTTGCGCTGTATCGCCGGCGAGGCGGAGCGCGCAACCGCCCTATGCCGGACTTCTACATTGGCGCTCACGCCGCGGTGGCAAACCTGGGTGTGCTCACGCGTGATGCTGCTGGATATGCAAGCTACTTTCCCCGCCTGAGGGTGATCGCGCCCTGACAACATCCGCGTTCAGACCTGCCGAAAGCTCCATGCCCGAACCAGCCAACGGCTCATCCGTGGCCCTGTACTGGGACTTCGAGAACATCCACGCGGCTCTGTGCGAAGACCGCGACCCAGGTTCGTACGCCAGGCCCGACAACCGGTTCAAGCCCCAGGAGCCCCTGGTAGCTGTCCAGTCCGTCGTGGACCTGGCGGCCTCTTTTGGCCCTGTGGCCATCAACCGCGCCTATGGCAACTGGCAGTGGTTCGGCCGTTACCGCGACCAGCTGTTGCAGAACGCCGTGGAACTCATCCAGATGTTCCCTCCCGGTGGGTCGGCGAAGAACGGGGCCGACATCAGGTTGTGCCTCGACGCCGTGGAGGACATTGCCAGATTCAGCCACATCGGCACGGTCATCGTGGTTGGCGGCGACAGTGATTTCATGGCGGTCGCACAGAAGATCAAGGCGGCCGGCCGGACCTTGATCGGCGTGGGGACCAAGGCCACGACAAACCGGCACTGGGCCAAGAGCTGCCATGAGTTCCGTTACTACGAGAGCCTTGTGGAAGTTGTTGAAGCTCCGGCCGTCGTTGCTGCGGAGGCCCCGGTAGCCCCCGCCGAAGGCATGGGCCACGGCGAAGGTCCCTCTACCGAGAACGCGCCTGACGCCCAAGACCTCCTGCGCCGGGCACTTCGTCTGCTCTCGGAAAAGAAAGGCGAGCCTTGGGTCAACAAGGCCGAGGTGCTTGTGATGATGAAGCGCCTGGATGCAACCTTCGACTTGAAGGCCGGCGGCTACACGAGCTTCTCTGCGATGGTGAAGGCCTTCGAAGCGGTCGTTGAAGTCCAGAAGGGGCCGCATGACCAGCAACTTCGGTTGAAGTAGTTCGCGTGGTCAGGATCGCAAGCACTCACCGAATGGTCAATCTGGAACCAGGTCCGGGCGATTGCGCTTCAACCAATCTCTCGTCAGTGCCTGAAGCGCTTGCGCATGTTGAAGGCACGATTGCACGGCACCCGGCTCGATCAGGTCGCCCGAGTAGTCGCTCTGGTTTCGCTTCTTCCGCAAAGTGTCGAGCACGACCCAGACCTTGTTCTCCACACCCAGAGGGAGGGCAAGCGACTGGATCATGGTTTGATGATGGCCGGGAGTGGCTGTGGACGGCCGATAACCGTTGGCAAGGAGGCCGACCATCGCGCATTGCATGATGGACTTGTAGGCGAGGTCGAAGCGCGAGGCGTCACTAAGGTCTGCATTGCCGGCATCACTGAGGCTGCAGTGCGCAGCTGCAAGCAGGCGCGAGACCTCGCCAGCGTTGGTCGTATGGTGCTGCAACTGCTTGATCTTGACCAGGTTCTCAAGGCTCACTCGACACCTCCTTTTCATCGCCAATCAGCCACAGCTTCGGCGCCTTCCACACCGCGGCAACAAAGCTGTCTAGCTGCTTCAACTTCTTGTCGACCTCGCTGCGTGTGAGCACAGTGGGATTGATCTCCCGCCGAAGCTTGGCGTTGGCCGCCGACAGCGCCAAGACCGCTTCGCCAAAATCGACATCACCGACAATCATCACGTCTACGTCGCTGTGCGCATGCTCTGTCCCGCGTGCCATCGACCCATAGACGAACGCAAACTCGATCTTCTCTGCAACGGGTGCAAGCGCGTCCCGCAGAACGTCGACTACCCCGGCAGTCTTGCGCAGAAGGCCCGAAAGCTCGACAAAAATCGGCGATTCGGAATTGGCTCGGTAGTGCACTTGCCGCCCTACCTCATGGCGAACGAGAAGGCCGAGTTCCGTCATGGCCCGAAGGTCCCGATGCAGCGATCCCGGTGACGCGCCGGTCAGGCGCGCCAGTTCACGGACATGCAGGGACGACTCGGGATGGAGGAACAGAGCCCCGAGCACGGCAGAGCGCGTCTGGCCGAGAAGGAAGGCGGCAGTAGAAGCCATGAAGCAATTTTAGCTTCATTTGAAGCAAAAATTAGAACATGCCAACCGGGCTTTCACGCAAGCCCAATGAATTAAAGCATGCTTTAATTCAAGCCAGGCGCATTCAAGTCCACCTTCATGCAGCGATCCACCGGCACCTACGTCAAGACCACCACCACGGGCGAGGTGGTGCAGGCGTTCGTCCCCCGAGCCTTGCCGCCGGCAAGGCCCGCACTGGCGCTGGAAGAGCTTGCCGAGGCAGCCCGGCATGCCGAACTGGCGCTGGCCCGCCTGTCGGGCGTGTCGGGCCTGGTGCCATCGGTCGACTGGCTCCTGTACGGCGCCGTTCGCAAGGAAGCGCTGCTCACGTCGCAGATCGAAGGCACGCAGGCCACGTTGACCGACCTGTTCGACCAGGAGGCCGGCGCCAACATAGCCAACCCGCACGACGTGCAGGAGGTCACCAACTACGTGCGGGCATTCCGCCACGTGCAGGAACAACTGCGCTCACCCAAGGGGCTGCCCGTCAGCGTGCGACTGCTTCGCGAAGCACATCGCCTGCTGATGGAAGGTGCGAGGGGTGCGGGCAAACAGCCCGGCGAGCTACGCCGCTCGCAGAACTGGATAGGCGGCACCCGCCCCGGCAACGCGGCTTTCGTGCCACCGCCACCCGACAAGGTTGCGGCACTGCTGGCCGACCTGGAGAAGTTCATCCACGACGGCAAGCCCAAGCTGCCTCCGCTGGTGCGCATCGCGCTGGTCCACGCCCAGTTCGAAACCATCCACCCGTTCTTGGACGGCAACGGCCGCCTCGGCCGTCTGCTGATTGGCGCGCTGGTCGAGCACTGGGGCCTGCTGCCCGAACCCCTGCTGTACCTGAGCGGCTACTTGAAGAAGCACCAGGCCGAGTACTACCGCAGGCTCTCGGCCATCAGGACGGAGGGCGATTGGGAAGGCTGGATAGCATTCTTCCTCGAAGGCGTGACCGAGGCCGCGCACGAGGCCGAACGCAGCGTCATCGCCGTTGCCACCCAGGTTTCCGCCGACCGCCGCCGGCTACTGGCATCACCCGGCGCCTCGCCGGCGAGCTACCGCTTGTTCGAGTTGCTGCCCATGATGCCCCGCTTTACCGTGGAGCAGGCGCGGCAGCGGCTGGAGACGAGCTTTCCGACGGCGAATGCGGCGGTGCGATTGCTGGAGGGGCTGGGGATGCTGACGGAGGTGACGGGGCAGAAGTCGAAGAGGATTTACAGCTATCAGGCGTATGTGGAGTTGCTGACGGCTTGATGCAGTCGGCGTAGCTCGTTGGAAGCCGACCGACTGGGCGGCTGGCCGTCGTGCGGCCAACTTGATCCAACAAGTGAGGAATCGCCATTCAATTCTCATCTCCACACTGCGCTCGGGCTCACCAGATGAGCTCCACCGGCACTAAGCTTTCCCCTCAATGCCTGTTGCGTCCATATAGACGAATGGACGCAACGGTGCCCGTGTGATCATATGCCGCCAGCGGAGGGACAAGATGGCGACTCCAACAACCTGGGGCGGGTTCGCATACGTTTCCACATCAGGCGACGAAGTCATCGACTCCCTGATCTGGGGCACGCGCTGGCAGAGCCACACGGTCAACTACAGCTTCGCGACGTCCAACTCGTACTACTCGACAAGCTCATCGACCGGCTACGGCCCGAGTTCAGGAGATGAGGAGCCGTGGTCAGACTGGGATGTGCTCACTTCGAGCCAGAAGACTTCAGTCAGGGCGGCACTAGCTGCCTGGTCAGCTGTCGCAGACTTAAAGTTCAATGAAGTCACTGACAGTTCAACGGTGGCGGGTGACATTCGTTTCGCGTTTTCGTCCAGTTCCTCCGGGCAGGCGTGGGCCTATTCTCCGGCGGATGCCGCATGGGGGGGCGACGTCTGGTTCAACACCGATGGCACGTCCCACGGCAGCAATTGGACCGCAGGCTCGTACGAGTTCCTTGCTGCCATCCACGAGATCGGGCACGCCATAGGTTTGAAGCACCCCTTCTCGACGTCCCCGTACAACAGCGCATTGATCCCAGAGGGGTGGGACTGCCGCTCATTCACGGTCATGAGCTACTCGGCAGGACTTGACCTCCCGAACACCTACTTTTCGTTCGAGCCAACCACACCCATGTTGGCAGACATTCTGGCACTTCAAGAGATCTATGGCCCGAACACCAGCACGAATGCAGGGGACAACACGTTCAGCTTCGGAAACGGAACATATCACCAGACAATCTGGGATGCAGGCGGCACAGACTGGATAGTCGACACGAGTTCGCTCGGGTCTGAAATCGATTTGAGAGCCGGCTACGGCTCCTCACTTGGCACTGATGTCTATGTTCAAGACCTATTTGGGACGAATCTGTTCGCTGTCTACAACGTATGGATAGCCTTTGACGTGACCATCGAGAACGCTCGGGGCGGCAGCGGGAAGGATGTGATTCGCGGGAATGACCTAGCGAACATTGTGGACGGTGGGGCCGGTGCGGATTCACTCTATGGTGGAAAGGGCGGGGACACCTACTACGCAGACAACGTAGGCGACGTCATCACCGAAGACGGGGGCGAAGGATCGGATCTCGTCTACTCCTCGATCGCTTACACGCTCCCAGCCAACGTCGAGTCGCTCGTTCTGACCGGTTCCGGCAACCTGTCTGGCACCGGAAACGCGGATGCCAATTTACTGACGGGCAACACTGGAAGCAATCAACTCAAGGGAGGAGCGGGGAACGACACTATTGACGGTGGAGCAGGTAATGACACGGCCATCTTCGCCGGCAGTCGTAGCAACTATTCAGTTGCGTGGAATGCGTCAGGCCAGTACTTCACTGTTAGTTCGTCATCCGAAGGCACCGATCGAATCTCGAACATCGAGACCCTGCAGTTTGCGGGTGTGAACTTCGCTGCAGCCACGTTCATCGACTCAAGTGCCCCTTCGGTCATTGCCTACAACCCGGTCGACGGGGCCACAGGGGTCGATGCTTCGGTGACTATCACGATAACGTTCAACGAGCCTGTGCAAAGGGGATCGGGCAGTATCCTTATCCGCACCGCAGCCGGCTCGGTGGTCGCCACGTACGACGCCGCAACCAGTTCGAACTTGTCGATTTCTGGTGCAACGCTGACCGTGGATCCTTCGGCGCCGCTGAGCGGCAACACCACGTACTTCGTTGAGATCGCAGCAGGAAGCATCAAGGACCTCTCGGGAAACACGTTCCAGGGCACGTTCACATACGATTTCAGGACTGCGCCGCCAGTGGGAACAGCTGGCGATGACACGCTCACAGGGTCTGACGGCAATGACAGCCTGTCGGGACTTGCAGGCAACGACGTCATTGCCGGCGGGTCCGGCAATGATACGTTGAGCGGTGGGACGGGCCTCGATACCGCTGATTTTTCGGGCGCGAAGTCTGCGTACACCATCAACCAGGGCCCGAACACGACCTCGGTGGTCAGCGTCATCGATGGACAGGACACACTCATCTCTGTAGAACGGCTCTCGTTTGCTGACGTAATGGTCGCGCTCGACCTTTCAGGCTCGGCAGGTCGATGCGTGAAGCTGATCGGAGCCGTGTTCGGACCCGACTACGTGGTAGACCCCGCGTTCGTTGGCATCGGCATCGCGCTCTTCGATTTCGACGTGTTCGGAACAGCGATGACGTACGAGCAGGTGGCGGAGCTTGCCATCGAATCGAATTTGTTCCTTCAGCTCGCAGGCTCCCGGTCCAACAGGGACTTTGTCTCCACGCTCTACGAAAACGTGTTCGGGGTACAGGCACCTTCTTCGGCGGTCGACACCTACGCCGCGATCCTCGACGGTGGAGCGTTGTCACAGGCTCAGCTGGCCGTGCTGGCCGCAGAGACGTCTGCAAATCTCTCGCGGATCGACTTTGTCGGCTTAACCCAGGGAGGTGTGGAGTACACGCTGCCGTCTTAAGGGAAATGTCCGAATTCTTGGTGCGGAGCTCTGAGACTCCGCGGCGCCGGGGGTCGCTTGCAGCGAGCGCACGAGCGCCTGTCCTGAATTTTGTGTTTGAGGCATAAACATGACCTACAGGACCATTTATGCCGAGCAAGACGAAGTTGAAGAATGCGGCCATCGCTGCCAGAAGTGCGGCGCTGCCGAAGATCCCCGACGAGCTGATTGACCAGTTTGTGACCGGCCCGATGACCGGGGAGGCCGTCAACGCGGCCTCGATGGCCTTCAAGAAGGCCCTCATCGAGCGCGCCATGGGCGCGGAACTGGGCCACCACCTGGGCTACCCGGCCGGCTCGGCCAAGCCCGATGCGAAGGCCAACCAGCGCAATGGCAAGACGGGCAAGACCGTTTTCACCGGCGAAGGGCCGGTGCGCATTGAAGTTCCGCGCGACCGCGATGGCAGTTTCGAGCCGGTCCTGATCCCCAAGCACGAGCGCCGCTTCACCGGCTTTGACGACTACATCATCGCGATGTACGCGCGCGGCATGACCATGCGTGAGATCCAGGGCTTCCTGCTGGAGTCCTACGGAACCGAGGTCTCCGCGGAGTTCATCAGCAGCGTGACCGATGCGGTGATGGCCGAGGTGACCACCTGGCAGGCCCGCCCGCTGGAGCCGATGTACCCGGTGGTGTTCTTCGACGCGCTGCGCGTGAAGATCAAGGAGGACGCCGTGGTTCGCAACAAGGCGATCTACCTGGCCCTGGGCGTGCTGCCCGACGGCACGCGTGACATCCTGGGCCTGTGGATCGAGGGCACCGAGGGAGCGAAGTTCTGGATGAAGGTGTTCAACGACCTGAAGACCCGAGGGGTGAACGACATCCTGATCGCCGTCACCGATGGCCTGAAGGGCATGCCCGAGGCTCTGGGCGCGGTGTTCCCGGCCACGACGCTGCAGACGTGTATCGTGCACCTGATGTCAGCAGTCGGCGTAATCAGGCCACTTCAGAGTCGGCGTATTCAGGCCACCCCGGCGCGGCGGCGGGGGCGGCGGAGTCGGCATATACCGGCCACGACGTGATCGGCATATACCGGCCAGTCCAGAGTCGGCATAAACC
>JACRAY010000013.1 GCA_016213325.1 Burkholderiales bacterium
CCGCGCGCGGGTTGCGGCCAAAAAGGCCATGCGCGTTGTTACGGGTCCTTGACGCAGGTGACTGCGCCTGCGGACCCGCGCCTAGCGCATGGCCTTTTTGGCGAGCAACGCATCGTCGAAAATAGCGTTAACAGGCCCTAGCGGGCCGGCGTCCTGGCCAGGCAGGCGTGCACGCGCGCCGTCAGCTGCGGAATCGAGAAGGGCTTGGTCACATAGTCGGTCACCCCGGCGTCGAAGCCGGCGCGTGTGCTGGCCTCGTCGTCCATGGCCGTGAGCATCAGCATCGGCAGGCGCGCGGTCTCCGGCCGGGCGCGCAAGGTCCTGACCAGCGCCATGCCGTCCATGCCCGCCATCTTGAAGTCCACCACCATCAGGTCGGGGATGCTTTCAGCGACCAGCCGCAGCGCCTGCTCGCCGCTCGTGGCGCGCACGACCGTGTAATGGGGCTGGAGCGCCCGCACGATCAGGGCGAGTACGTCGGGATCGTCGTCCACCACCAGCACCGAGGAACGCCCGTGCGTCACCGCAGGCTGGGCTGCGGCCAGCGGCACGGGGGCTTCCGGCCCGGCACGCGGCTCGATCGCGATTTCACATCCCTCGAAGGCGCAAAAGACGTCGAGGCCCTGGGCCAGCGACAGCGCCAGCGTGCGCGCGCGGGCTTCGATTTGAGCGACAAAGCGGTCGTCATGCGAAGGATCGTGGTGCGTGAGCGCCAGGCGGCGCACGCCGGCCGTGCCGGCGAGCCGCACCGCGTAGTCGTACGTGCCGTGGCCCCAGGTCTTCTTCAGCTCGTATTCCTCCGGCGTGTACTGCGCGTCATGGATCACCAGGTCGGCATCGGCCATGAAGGCCGCGTGGCGCCTGTCGCCGTCGTGCAGGATGGATTCGATGCGCCCGGGCTCATCGCCCGCACGCCACAGTTCACCGGAGAAAGGCTCGTGGTCCACCAGGTACACCACCACCGCGCCGTCGGCTTCGATGCGGTAGCCGAGCGTGCGGGCGGGATGGTTGAGGAACTGCGCCGCCACGCGCACGCTGCCGATGGTGTGGATGCCCTCGGTGAGTTCGTGGTAGCTGATGGCGGCGGGCAACTGGTTCAGCTCGACCGGAAAGTAGGTGAACTCCATCTGGCCGGCCAGCACTTCATGCAAGGAGGCGTGGCTGCCTTCGGGGCCATGGATGGCCAGGGTGTTGCCTTTGACGAAGGCGGGGCTGAAGAACGGAAAGCCCTGGATGTGGTCCCAGTGGGTGTGGCCGAGCAGGATGTTCGCGTGGATGGGCTGCACGGCATGCGCCATCAGGTCGGCGGCGAGCGGAAAGGCGCCCGTGCCGCAATCCAGCACCAGCAGCTCGCCCGAATCCGTGGTGACGGCAACGCACGACGTGTTGCCGCCGAAGTGGGTCGTGCCCGGCCCGGGGGTGGCAATGGAGCCTCTCGTTCCCCAGAAGCGCACTCGCATGGATGGTTCCCGGGTGCCGCTAGCGGCCGACGAGCCCCAGCACCCCCACGATGATCAGGTAGATGGCGACGATGTAGTTGAGCAGCTTGGGCATCACCAGGATGAGCACGCCGGCGACCAGGGCAGCAACCGGGCCGATGTGGGGAACGATGTTCATGGTGATTCCTGCATTTGGCGGTCGAAACCATTGTGCGCTTCATGCGAGCGGCGCGCGGGCGCCAGCAACTTCTTTTCACGCCCCCGGCTGCCATCGAAGCGGCCCGCGGTTGAGAGCCGCCGTTCGCGGCTATGCTGTGCCTCACCATGACCGGTCTGCCCCCCATCCCTGCCAGCGTACGCGAACTCTCGCGCCAGCTCCAGGCGCGGCGCCTCTCGCCGGTGGAGGTGCTGGAAGCATTCCTGGCGCGGATCGACAGGGACGATGCGATGCTTCACGCCTTCGTCGAGGTCTACCGCGACGATGCGCGCCAGGCAGCGCGAGCTGCGGAGATGGCAATCCGAGCCGGCCACGCCGTGGGGCCGCTCCATGGCGTGCCGGTCGCGCTCAAGGACCTGGTCGAACTCGAAGGCAAGGTGGTCACCGGCGGCAGCAAGGCCTGGGCGGGACAAAAGGCGCAACGCACCGCGACGCTGGCGCAGCGACTGATCGCGCAAGGCATGATCGTGCTGGGCAAGACGCACACCGTGGAGTTCGCCATGGGCGGCTGGGGTACCAACACATGGTGCGGAACACCTTGGAACCCGTGGGACCAGGCCCGCGCACGCACACCCGGCGGCTCCAGCAGCGGCTCGGCAGTGGCGGTGGCGGCGGGCTTGGCGCCGTGGGCGGTGGGCACCGACACCGGCGGCTCGGTGCGGCTGCCGGCATCCTGGTGCGGCATCACAGGGCTGAAGACGACTGTTGGCCGCATCAGCACCCATGGCGTGCTGCCCCTCAGCCCGACGCTTGATACGCCGGGCGCGATGTCGAGGATGCCGCCCTGCTCTACTCGGCCATGCAGGGGCCGGACCTTCTCGACCCACGCACGCAATGCCTGCCGTTCACGGACCCGATGGCGCAACTCAGGCGGGGCGTGCGGGGCCTGCGACTCGCGTCCATGCCCGAGCGCGAACGGCACTACGCGTCCGGCGACGTGCTGGACGCCTATGACGGGTCGCTCGCCGAACTCGAGCGCCTCGGCGCCCAGGTCGTGCCGATCGACCTGCCGTTCGCGCTGGCCGACATCGCACTGCTCAACCTGCGCATCATGGCCGCCGAGAGCTATGTGCTGTTGCGGGACCTGGTCGATGACGAGAACGCGCCGCTCGACCCGCATGTGCGCGCGCGGATCCTTCCGGGCAGGGATCTCAGCGCATCCGACTACCTGGAGGCGCTGAACAGGCGCCAGCACATGCAGCGCACCTTCAGCACCGCGATGGACGGCATCGACGCGGTGCTCACGCCCACCACCATGACCACGGCCGTGCCGCTCGAGGACGTGGACGAGTCCGGGTCGCCGGCGCACTACACGCGATTCGTCAACTACCTGGACCTCACGGCCGTGGCACTCCCGAACGGCTTTGCCCCCGACGGCCTGCCGACGTCGCTGCAGATCGTGTGCCGCGGCCGCGACGAAGCGACGGCGCTGCGCATCGGGTGGGCCTATCAGCAGGCAACCGAGTGGCATTTGGCGAGGCCGCCGGTACCGGCATCGATACCATCCCCGCATGCCCGTTGACGATCGCATGGCCCCGCTGCCCGCCTCGCTGCGCTTCGGGCACCTCGGCATCCTGGCCGTCTGGCTCGCGGTGATGGGCGTCGTGTGGCTGGCACTCGACCATTACATGAAGCCGAAGCCGGCGATCGTGACGGCGTCGGGTGACCTGCAGATCCCGCGCCACCGCGACGGTCACTTCTATGTCGACGGCACCGTCAACGGCCGGCCGATCCGCTTCCTGGTGGACACGGGTGCATCGATGGTGGTCGTGAGCGAGGCGTTCGCGCGCAAGGCCGGGTTGCCGCAAGGGCAGCCGATGCAGTTCCGCACGGCGAACGGCACGATACGGGGCAGCACGGTGCGCGACGTGCCGGTCTCCGCGGGTCCCCTCATGTATTCGGCCACGACGGTCGGTGTCGGCCTGGTCGGTGAAGAGCGCGACGCGGGCCTGCTGGGCCAGAGCTTTCTCTCTCGCTTCGACATGTCGGTCACCGGCAAGGAACTCGTCCTGCGGCGCCGGTGAGTCACACCACCAGCGCGAAAACGAAGATCCCCACCATCATGAACGCCAGCACGAACTTGGCGAGCATGCCGGCCAGCAGGCCCAGCCAGGTGGCGACACCCACGCGCAGCGCCTGGCCATGCTGCCGCCGGGCGATGAACTCACCCACGGCAGCGCCCACCAGCGGCATGAAGAGCACGCCGACCAGGCCCATGAAGATGCCCGCCACGGTGCCGATGGCGGCGCCGGCCAGGGCCAGGCCGCTCGCGCCCGCGCGCTTGGCCCCGAGCATGGCCGCCACGTAGTCCATCAGCCAGGCCAGCAGCGCCAGCACGGCAATCGCCGCCAGGGTGAACCAGCCGACGCGCGTGAAGCCGTCGATCCACGCGCCCAGCACGATGCCGGCGAACACGAGCAGCGTGCCCGGCAAGGCAGGCAGCACGATGCCCGCGAAGCCGGCAAGGATGAGTGCGCCGCTCAGGATCCAAAGCAGGGTGTCGGTCAATCGGGGCTCCTTGCGTCGAAGGACTCCACGATAGGGCATTTGCGGCCGCGCACGTCGGAGCGCACGCACACGCGGGCGGCCCGCCGGCCGACGCCGAGCGTGCGGCTCCCTGCGCACCATCGGTCCAACGCATCCACGGAGGCCCCATGCAAGAAAAATCGTCCGACCCGCATCCCCTGAGCGACCTGGCGTACGACTGGATCACGCTGATGCAGAACAAGGCGCAGGCCCTGCTGGCCTACGACCAGTACATCAAGGACGCCGAGGCCGCGAACTCGCCCGAGTGCGCCGCCTTCTTCCGCAAGGTGCATGAAGCCGACAAGGCGCAACTGGAGGAAGCCAAGCGCCACCTCGTGGCGGTCCTGCAGGGCAAGATGGGCTCCTGACGCGCCGATGGGAAAGGCGCATCATCTGCGCCATGCCCAGGCGATCACTCTCCGGCTGGCGCGCCACGGCCCTGGCGGGCGTCGCGGTGCTGCAGATTGCCTTGGTGCTGGCCTCGAGCGGCCGCGCGCCGGCGGACGGCTTGCCAGCTCCTCGGCCGGCTGAAGACTCTTCCAGCCAGGGGCCCGACGTGGCGGCCCACCAGCTGCCCGGGACGTGGCTGCGCGAACAGGCCGCCGAAGGCGTGCAGGCGTCGCGATGGCTGCATCTCGAGCTGGACGGCGCATTCCGTGAGAAGGTGCGCATCGTGGGCGCGGGTGGCGCGGTTACCGAGCAGGAGCATGCGGGCGCCTGGTTCTACGACGGCACCAACCTCAAGCGCAAGTACACGTTGATGGACGGCCGCCCGCCTTCACGGTTGCGGCTGCCCTTCGCCACCTTCGAGATCCGCTTCGAGTCGCGCGACGAATTCGTCGGCATCGACCATATCCACCGCCATACGGTGCGCTACCGGCGGGTGCCGCCTGGGACCGGGCTGTGAGACCCACGGCGGGTCACAAGTACAGCGCGATGATTTCCTTCGTCCAGGTCGCGTCCTTGTCCTTGCGGCTTTCCAGTTGGGCCCGTTGCTTCAGCAGGTATTCCCGCGATTGAGGGGTCCCGAAGTCGCCGATGGCCTTCAGGGCCATGGCGCGGTCCTGCCACATCAGGCCCGTGTTTTCGTAGGCCCTCGCCAGGAAGTCGAACTGGTCGGTTGCCTTCAGGATGCCCAGCGACGAAAGCGCGGCCAGGCGCACGTACTCGTTCGCATGGGTGCTGAGCTTCACCAGCTCGGGAATCGCACGCGGGTTGCTGACCTGCACGGTGGTCGTCACGCCTCGTCCATCGCCCAGCGTCACGGGCAGCCCGCGCGCGGCCGGCTCCTTCACGGTGTGCCTGGCCAGCCAGGGGACCGGGTCGAAGGGCTTGTCCTCGTAGACCACATGCATCGGGATCAGGCCGGACACCACGTTGGCCTTGTTCTCCGCGCTGCGTTCGTCCTTGAAAGCCAGGCCTACCGCTGCCGCCCCGGCTGGCTGCTTGAACCTGGCCATCGACGGCGCCGGATCCTTGACGGGCACCTTCATGTTGATGGCGCAGCCGGACAAGGCGGCCGAAGCGACGACGGCAACAGTCGTGGCGATGCGCGACAAATTTGAAAAATATCCCATGCAGTTCCTCCTGTGGTGTTGTTGTTCATCGGCAAGAACCTTGCCGGCGGCTTTGCCGCGTAGCTAGTTGACGCAGTGGAAATACCAGCGCGGATGCAGCCTCAAGGTCTCCGACTTGTAGATCGCCGCGTGCTTGCGCCCCTGCTTGCGGCATTCGGCCTCGGCCATCGCGTAGACCTGCGTGTTGCCGCTGCCCGTGACGGGCGTGCCTTCGACCACCACCATGGTGTTGGAGGCATGCGTCACCTGCGGCCCCCGCATGCTGAAGTCCATGTTGGGCAATTGCACGGCGCAGCCCGACGCGAGCGACGCCATGGCCAGGAGAGACGGGAAAGTCCTGTTCAAGCTGCCTCCGCTTTTTCCGACGGCGCCAGTGTAGCGCCGCTTGCGTTCGCCACCGCCTGCGGCAGGTGGGCCTGCTCGTAGTCGAGCAGCTCCATCAGGTGGTGCATCACCTCGTCGCCGATCTCGTTCTCGCGCCACAGGCGGATCAGCTCGGTGCGTTCGGCGGCGATCACCGCGTGGCGCAGCCGGTTGACCGCTTCCATGCGCGGGGTCAGCTCCTCCTCGTCCGAGGCGGCCAGCGCGATGCGGTCGGCGATGTCGGCCTTCAGGCCTTCGGCCCACGACGCCGGCAGGCCTTCCTTCGCGACGACGGCGTCCACCGCCGCCAGCGCCGCACCGCTCATGGCAGCCCGCACGCGCAACTGCTCCTCTTGCAGGCTCCAGGTGGAGCCGACCTTCAGCCGCCGGATCAGCGGCGCGAGCGTCAGGCCCTGCCCCGCCAGCGTGGCGACGATCACCACGAAGGTCAGGAAAATGATGAGGTCGCGATACGGGAAGGGCTCGCCGCCCGGCAGCGTGAGCGGCAGCGCCAGCGCCGCAGCCAGCGACACGATGCCGCGCATGCCGCACCAGCTGATGATGCTGAGCTCCGCGGTGTCGGGCCGCTGCTCCTCGCGCAGGCTGCCCACCAGCCGCCGCGGCAGCCAGGCCACCGGGAACACCCAGGCGAAGCGCACCGCGATGGCGACGACCGTGACGCTGATGGCCAGCGCCGTCAGCAGCGCGGGCGGCAGCTGCGACAGGTTGCGCATCACGCCGTTCATCTGCAGCCCGATCAGGATGAACACCAGGCTGTTCATCAGGAACACGAGCAGGTTCCACACCGAGCGCGCCATGATGCGCATTTCGGCGGACACGATCTCGGGTGCATAGCGCCCGCGCACCAGGCCCGCCGCCACCACGGCCAGCACGCCCGACAGGTGCATCGCCTCGGCCGCGAGGTAGGCGGCGTAGGGAATGGTGAGGACCGTGAGCACCTCGATGAAAGGGTCGCCCAGCCGCTTGTGCACGGCGATGTAGGCGAAGGCCAGCGCGATGCCCACCGCAATGCCGCCCGCCGACACCAGCGCGAACTGCACGGTGGCGTCGACCAGCGAGAAGGCGCCGGTCAGCACCGCGGCGACGGCGAACTTGTACAGCACCAGGCCCGACGCGTCGTTGACCAGGCTCTCGCCTTCGAGGATGGTGACGATGCGCCGCGGCATGTTCAGCCGCGACAGGATGGTGGTGGCCGCCACCGCGTCGGGCGGCGACACGATGGCGCCCAGCACGAAGGCCGCGGCCCACGGCACGTCGGGCACCAGCAGCTTGAGCACGGCGCCCACCGCCAGCGTGGTGACCGCCACCAGCCCGATGGCGAGCAGGCCGATGGGCCGGATGTTGGCCTTGAAGTCGGTCCACGACGTGAGCAGCGCGGCCTGGTACAGGATGGGCGGCAGCACGGCCACCAGGATCAATTGCGGATCGAAGGTGTACTGCGGCAGGTTGGGCACCAGCCCCAGCGCCGCCCCGCCCGCGACCAGCGCGATGGGGTAAGGGAACTTGAAGTGGCGCGCCACCCAGCCGAGGGCGACGGCGGACAGCAGCAGCAGGAGCAGGAGTTCGAACAGGGCCATTCGGGGCCTATTATGTTCAGGGAATCTCCTCACCCCTGCCGGGGGCGGCACGGGTTAGAAAAAGGGACGGGGGACACCATGAAGCCATCCGAGCGCGAGCGCTGCCACCAGGCCAGGCTGGAGCAGATCAACCAGGTGCAACTGCTGGCCGGCTGCGGCGACCGGTCGCAGGTCGACCACGAGGGCACGCTGCTGGAGCGCGCGCGCATGTTCGAGGAAGAAATCGCCTCGCACGCCGCCACCGAGCGCGGCATTGCAGCGTTCGACCGGCTGCTGCGCGTGGTGCAGGAGCGCGGCTCGCCGCAGGCGGTGGACGTGGCTGCCTTCCTGCGCGCCGTCCGCGAAGGCAAGGCGCTGCCGCTGGCCGCTCTGCGCGTGGCGGACCGATCCGTCAGCGACGACATGCTGGCCGTGCTGGATGCGCACCGCTACGCACGATTCAACCTGGTGGAGCACGTCGAAGGCGGGCCGCGCCGCGTCGCCAAGATCCTGAAGGCCTGCGAGCCGGCGTAGGGCCGTAGCCGCCGGTAACTGGGCCGTTGGCGCGGCGGTACCATCCGCGCCATGGAATCCCTCAGCCAATCCGTCAACAGCATCCTCGCCGGCTTCGGCGTTGCCGCGCGCGCATTCACCGAAGGCACATTGAAAGTGCAGTCGCCGATCGACGGCCTGCCGATCGGCCGCTTGCCCGAACACTCGGCCGCCGACGTGGACGCCGTCGTGCGCAAGGCCCGGCAGGCCTTTCTTGAGTGGCGAACCGTGCCCGCGCCCAAGCGCGGAGAGCTGGTGCGCCTGTATGGCGAGGAACTGCGCGCCGCCAAGGAGCCGCTAGGCCGGCTGGTGTCCATCGAGACCGGCAAGATCGCTTCCGAGGGGCTGGGCGAAGTGCA
Source organism: Burkholderiales bacterium (assembly GCA_016213325.1). Taxonomy (GTDB): domain Bacteria; phylum Pseudomonadota; class Gammaproteobacteria; order Burkholderiales; family Burkholderiaceae_C; genus Ramlibacter. Next base: position 8,611 of record JACRAY010000013.1, read on the forward strand.
GGAGATGATCGACATCTGCGACTTCGCGGTCGGCCTGTCGCGCCAGCTTTATGGCCTGACCATCGCCTCGGAGCGGCCCGGCCACCGCATGATGGAGACGTGGCACCCGCTGGGCGTGGTGGGCGTCATCAGCGCGTTCAACTTTCCCGCGGCGGTGTGGGCGTGGAACTCGGCGCTGGCCTTCGTGTGCGGCGACCCGGTGGTGTGGAAGCCGTCGGAGAAGACGCCGCTGACGGCGCTGGCCTGCCAGGCATTGTTCGAGCGGGCGGCCGCGCGCTTCGGCGCGGTGCCCGACGGGCTGTCGCAGGTGCTGGTCGGCGGGCGCGACGTGGGCGAGGCGCTGGTCGACCACGCGCAGGTGGCGCTGCTGTCGGCCACCGGCAGCACGCGCATGGGCCGGCAGGTCGGCCCGCGCGTGGCGCAGCGCTTCGGCCGCGTGCTGCTGGAGCTGGGCGGCAACAACGCGGTGATCGTGGCGCCGTCGGCCGACCTGGACCTGGCGGTGCGCGGCATCGTGTTCGCCGCCGCCGGCACCGCCGGCCAGCGCTGCACGACGACGCGGCGGCTGATCGTGCATCGCAGCGTTGCGGCACAACTGGTCGAACGGCTGAAAGCCATCTACGGCAAGCTCTCGATCGGCCATCCGCTGGAAGGCAACCTCGTCGGCCCGCTGGTGGACCGCACGGCGTACGACAACATGCAGGCGGCGCTGCGGTCGGCGCAGGGTGAAGGCGGCCGGGTGACGGGCGGCGCGCGGGTGCTCGAGTCGCAATGGCCCGGCGCCTACTACGTGCTGCCGGCCATCGTGGAGATGCCGTCACAGACGGCGACCGTGTGCCACGAGACCTTCGCGCCCATCCTGTACGTGATGCAGTACGAGGGCTTCGACGAGGCGCTCGCCATGCACAACGCGGTGCCCCAGGGCCTGTCGTCGTCCATCTTCAGCAACGACCTGCGCGAGGCCGAGCTGTTCCTTTCGGCCGCGGGCTCCGACTGCGGCATCGCCAACGTCAACATCGGCACCTCGGGCGCAGAAATCGGGGGTGCGTTCGGCGGCGAGAAGGAAACCGGCGGCGGGCGCGAGAGCGGGTCCGACTCGTGGAAGTCGTACATGCGCCGCGCCACCAACACCGTCAACTACTCGCGCGAGCTGCCGCTGGCGCAAGGGGTGCGGTTCGACGTCTAGGGACGTCCAGGGCTCAGTGCACCCAGCGATCCGGCAGGGTCAGCTGCAGGTTGCCGTGTGCCACCTGGGCCGTGCCGTCGCGGGCCACTTCGACCAGCCGGCCGTCGGCCAGCCGGTACTCGACTTCTCCGGTGGCCTCCCAGTGCTCGCTGCCGTTGGCGAACGCCGGGTCGCGCACCAGGCGGTCATAGGCGAATACCTTGTAGGTCGCACCGTCCGAGCCGCGTGCCGCAAAGGAATCCAGGAGGCGGAAACGCATGTCCATCGTCGTTACTCCTTCCGGGTTCATTGTGGGTATGGCCCGGCCCGCGTTCTTGACGCCCGGCAAGGATTGGGCGAGCTGCTGGTCAGGCCATGTCGCCCGGCGTCGCCGACAGCGACAGTCGATAGAAGCCCTGCACCGCCCCCGGCACGGGCGGCAGGGCTCGCAGCGCTTCCGGCGAATAGCCGGTGACCACCATCACCCAGGCGGCCTCGGCGTCGGCGCCGCGGATCTGCTGCTCGGTGGTGGCCGGCATGGCCGGCGCTTCGTGCCGCAGCACGTGCACGCCCGTGATGCCGGGGCGCGAGCCCAGTGCGGCCGGTGGCGCATGCGGCAGGCGGAAGGTGGCGGCATAGCCCGCCACGCCTGCGCCTTGGGAAGCCACCACGTGGCACTGGGTGCGCACCATGTTGCGGTGGTGCGGCATCATCTGGCGCGACCAGGGCGTGGGCTGGTTGAGGCTGCGGGCGTAGCCGGGCGAAGACAGCACGGCATGCGACTGAAGCTCGTAAAGCACGAACACGCCCTCGCCGCCGTCGGCGGCCAGCCAGCGCGAGGCGCGGCGAAAGCCCGCAATGGCCAGCCGCTCCGGGAAGTGCTCGGTGCTGTGCCAGTGTTCGAATTCGGCGAGCCGGCCGGGGGCCATGTCCCACCACATCGCCAGTGCCGCCGGTCCCAGGAGTGCCATGGTCGCCAGCCTACCAGCATCGGCTCACCCCGGATTTCCGGCGGTTCGTCGCGCTTGAGCGCAGTCCGTCACATCCCGGTCGCAAGCCGCGGGCAGGCTCCCTACAGTCCACCCATCGACAACGAACTGCCCCGGAGAAACGAAATGACCGCCAACCGCACCGCCCCCCAAGCCCTGGTTTCCGCCACCGCGCGCTTCGTCGCCGCCGTCCTGGTGGCCACCGGCTTCGCCCTGGTCTCGCTGGGTGCCGCGAGCGCCAGCCACGACGCCGTGCAGATCGCCGACGGCAGGTTCTCGGCGCCGAACCTGGCGCACGTGACCCTGCCGCGCGTCGAGATCGTGGTGCGCCGCGCCGGCGCGGGCAACACGATCTGAAGGGGTAGCTGGGGTTTCCCCCCAGCCTACGCCTGCCAGACCCCGTACCCCTTCCTCCTCAAAGCCAGCGCCAGCTCCACCTCCATCTTCCGCGCCACCTCGAACGGCATCGGGTTGTACTGCCCGTACAGGTCCGGCAGCAGGCGCAACCCGAACTCCCGCGCAAACCGGTTGGACTGCACGCCCGCCTTGTGGCGGTCGAAGCGGATATCCGGGTCCAGCCCCGTCATCCCCACATACACCAGCGGCTTGTTGAACATGTAGTCGGGGTTGGCGCGCCGAAAGCGCGGCACGTCCCAGGCGCGCGGGGACAGTTCGATGACGTACACGTGGTAATGCGCTGCGCTCACGGCCTGCCCTTCATTCGTTGTCGTGCCTGTTGAAGCGATACTGGCGCATGGCCCGCCTACCCTATGCCGACCTCACCATGCCCGAACGCCAGCCGCTCGTCGAGCGCATCGTCGCCGAGCGCGGCAGCGTGCTGCACCTGTACCAGATGCTGCTGCACAGCCCGCCGGTGGCCGAAGGCTGGCTGAAGTACCTGACCGCGATCCGCCAGCAGTGCCACCTGCCCCCCGCGCTGCGCGAGCTGGTGATCATGCGCGTGGCGGTGGTGAACGGCGCGCCGTACGAGGCGAGCCAGCATGCGCCGATCGCACTGCAGGCGGGCCTGACCCGGCAGCAGCTCGACGACCTGCCCGACTGGAGCGGTTCGGCACACTTCAGCGACAGCGAGCGCGCCGTGCTGGCGCTGTGCGACGCGATGACCAAACAGGTTCAGGTGCCGGCCACCGTAATGGCTGCCGTGCGCGAGTTCCTCGGCGATCGCGAGGTGGTCGAGCTGGTGGCCACCGTCGCGGCCTACAACATGGTGTCGCGCTTCCTGGAAGCGCTGGACATCCACGCCGACGACGCGCCCTAGAACAGCTGCGAGAAGAACGCCAGGCTGCGACCATGCGCCAGCGACGCAGCCTTCGGGTTGTACGACGCGCGGTCCCAGCAATTGAAGCCGTGCGTGGCGCCTTCGTAGATGAAGAACTCGGCCGGCTTGCCGGCCACCGCCGCCTTCACCTTGTCCACCGCGGCCAGCGGGATCGCCTGGTCTTCGGCCGCGTAGTGGAACTGGATCGGGCACTGCAGCTGCGGCGCGAACTGCAGGTTGTCGTGGATGCCGCCGCCGTAGTAGGCGACCGCGGCGTCCACGTCAGTGATGGCCGCTGCGAAGTAGGCCAGCCGCCCGCCCATGCAGTAGCCGATGGCGCCCACCTTGCCGGCCAGCTCGGGCCGTGCCCGCAGCGCAGCGACCGACGACTTGACGTCGGCCTGCAGCTCCTCGGGCTTGCACGCCTTCATCATCTCCAGCGCGCGGGCGCGGTCGTCGCCTTCGTAGCCCAGCTCGACGCGGCGCTGCTGGCGCCAGAACAGGTCGGGCGCCAGCACCACGAAGCCGTCCTGCGCGTACTGCTCGGCCACCCCCTGGATGTGCGCGTTGACGCCGAAGATTTCCTGGAAGAGCACGATGCCGGGCCCCTTGCCGGCCGGCGGCAGCGCGAGATAGGCGTCGTACTGCTGGCCGTTGCCGGCCGCAACACTCACCCACGAGGTCATCACTTTTCGGGCCATGGCGCGTTCACTCCTTTGAGGGCGAGAGGATAGCGCCATACTGCGCGGCATGGATGACGGCGGCCCGCAGCTCCCCGCCCCGCTCGCCGCCGCGCTGGCGCGCGCGCCCCGGCGCTACCTGCTGCCGCCCCTGCCGGCCAGCGTGCAGCAGGCCGCCGCCGCCAGCCCCAAGACTGCGCTGGCTTTCACCATCGAATCGGCGCGCCTCGCCGCCCTGCAAGGCACCAGCCCGCCCGCAGCCGTGCGCGACCTGTTCACGCAAAGCCTGGCGCGGCTGCTGCGTGCCGCGCTCGACCCGGCGACCGGCGACGCCGCTTTCCAGGCGCTGGTGATGCGCGGGCAGGAAGCCGTGATCGAAGAGTACGTGCGACTCGGCGAGCAGGCGCTGTCCGACCGCCGCGCCGTGCGTTCGGCCATCCGCTCCGGCGCGCTCGCCCCGGCCGCTGCGCTGCAACGACTGGCGCGCGCTGCCGCGCTCGAGCCGCTGGAAACGGTGCAGCGCTACCGCGCGCTGTGCGAGCGGCGCGGCCCGGTCGCAGGCACCGGCAACGCTGCCGCCGCCGGCCGCGCATCGCTGCGCGTGGGCGACGCGGCCGAGCACGCCACGGTGAAGGTGTTCCACGACATCGCCGTGCAGCTCGATGAACACGCAAGCACGCCGGGCAGGCACCGCGCGGTGCGCGGCCTGCGCACACCGGCCGGCTTTCCCGGCGACGCGAGCCGCGGCAAGGACGAATGGGATGCGGCGATCCTGCGCGCGCGCGGCGACGGCATCTTCGACATCGTGCTGCTGGCCGAAGTGAAGGCATCGCCTTCGGCCGCGCCGCCCGACTACGCGCGCCTGCTGCGCGGCCTGCTGCGGCTGGCGCATGCCGGCGCGGGCGAGGTGTATGTGTTCCGGTCGGACGACGGGCCGCTGCCGATTGCCGGCGGGTCGCTGCGGCAATTGCGGCCGCAGGGCAGGGCCTTGCCGCCGCACGTCATCTACTGCTGCTCCGCGTCGCCCGAAGCCGACCCGCCCATGCTCACCGCCGCCAGCGAAGCGGTGCTGCTCGGCGAGCCGGCCAGCGTCGCCTTCGCGCACCGCCTCACGGCGGGCGAGTCGCCGCAGCACCAGGAACTGCAGCCGGTGTGGCTCGAACTGGCGCGCGCCAGCCACTTGCGCTCGGCGCTGCACCAGTACGACACCGCCCAGGCCGCGCGCGCAGCGATGCTGCAGCCCGCCGACCTGCTGTCGGCATTCGCACGAAAGTAGTCAAAACCTCCACCTGCAACCTTGGCCGCGTGACATCGTGGCAACAGCGGAACGTTTGCGCCCGCATTCGCGTCTATATTGCAAGTAAGAAGAAATGAGGGAGGGCCTTGGCATGCATGCAGTCAAGCCGCGCCTTCCTGGCGCGGACCCACCGGCGGAGCGCGCGCCAGCACCTCCGAGGCGCGCATGATGCCGGGCACTTCGTTCCTCTCCACGGTCGAACCCACGCCGGCCGCGCGCCGCGCCGCGCTCGGGGTGGCGCTCGTTGCGGTCGCGGTGTTCCTGCTGGTGGCACCGTTCGCCAAGACGCCGCTGCAGCCGGTCCCCGCCTTCCTGCCGATCTACCAGTCGGCGCTCGTCACCTTCGACCTGGTCACGGCGGTGCTGCTGTGGGGCCAGTTCGCGATCCTGCGCTGGCGCGCGCTGCTCGTGCTGGCGGCCGGCTACTTCTTCAGCGCACTGATGGCGGTCGCCCATGCCTTGAGCTTCCCCGGGCTGTTCGCCCCCGGCGGGCTGCTCAGCGCCGGCGGGCAGACCACGGCGTGGCTGTACTTCCAGTGGCATGCGGGCTTTCCGCTGTTCTTCATCGGCTACGGGCTGCTCACGCGGCGCACCGCAAGCCTGCCTGCAGCGCGCGTGCGCGGCGAAGTGCTCGCCAGCGTGCTGGTGGCGCTGGCGCTCGCCGCGCTGTTCGTCGTGCTGGCGAGCGGCCGCAACCATGTGATGCCGCCCCTGATGGCCGGCGACACCGACGCGCCGGCCAAGGTCTTCGTGGCCATCCTCACCTGGCTCGTGGCCGTGGCAGCGCTCGCCGTGCTGTGGCGCAAACGCCCGCGCACGCTGCTCGACCTGTGGTTGATGGTGGCGCTGTGCGCGTGGATCGCCGACAGCGCGATGGCCGGCGTGTTCAACCACGCCCGCTACGACGTCGGCTGGTATGCCGGCCGCATCTTCGGGCTGCTGGCCAACGGCTTCGTGCTGGTGGTGCTGCTGCTGGAAAACGGCGTGCTGTACGCCCGTCTCGCCGAAGCCAAGGAGCAGCTCGCCGCGACCAACGCGCAGCTGGCGGAAGCCAGCCGCCAGAAGTCGGAGTTCCTCGCGAACATGTCGCACGAGCTGCGCACGCCGCTCAATGCGGTGATCGGGTTCTCCGAAGTGCTGAAGGACGGCCTGGCGGGCGAACTGGCACCCGAGCAGCGCGAATACATCACGGACATCCACGCGAGCGGCCAGCACCTGCTGTCGCTCATCAACGACATCCTCGACCTGTCGAAGGTGGAGTCGGGCCAGATGTCGCTGGACCTCGAGCCCACGGCGGCCGCCGCGCTGTTCGAGCACAGCCTGTCGATCGTGCGCGAGAAGGCGGCGCGCAAGAAGCTGCGCATGACGCTGGACGTGCCGGCCGACCTGGGCTTGCTGCAGGTGGACGTGCGCAAGGCCAAGCAGGTCCTCTACAACCTGTTGTCCAACGCCGTGAAGTTTTCTAGTGAAGGCGGCGGTGTCACGCTGCGGGCGCGGCGCGTGCAGCGATCCGGGGTGACGGGCTGGCATTCGGGTGCCCCCACGGTGATCCTGCAGCCTTTGCCGGAAGCGGCATTCGACGAGTACCTGCAGATCGAAGTGGAAGACACCGGCATCGGCATCGGCGCGGGCGACGCGCCGCGCCTGTTCCAGATGTTCTCGCAGCTCGACTCGTCGCTGGCGCGGGGCGCCGAAGGCACCGGCCTCGGGCTGGTGCTGGTCGAACGGCTGGCGCGGCTGCACGGCGGCACCGTGGCGCTGGCGAGCACGCCGGGCGAGGGCAGCCGCTTCATCGTGTGGCTGCCGTGGCGCCCGGTTGCGGGCGAGGCGCCGGCTGCGCCGCCGGCACCCGGCCGGCCCAGTGGCAAGGGGCGGCCGGTGGCGCTGGTCATCGAGGACAACGCCCATGCGGCCGAACTGATGCGCCTGCAGCTGGAGCCCGAGGGTTTCGACGTGGTGCGTGCGAGCGACGCCAGGGATGCGCTCGACTGGCTCGCGGCGCGCGAGCCCACGGTCATCATCCTGGACATCCTGCTGCCCGACATGGACGGCTGGGACCTGCTGGCGCTGCTGAAGAAACCGGGCACCGCCGCTTCGCACGTGCCGGTGGTGATCGTCTCCATCGTGGCCGATGCGCGCAAGGGTTTCTCGCTGGGCGCCAGCGCCGTGCTGCAAAAACCTGTGAGCCGCGACGAGCTGCTGTCGGCGCTGGCCGACGCCGGCGTGGGCGGGCGCGCGCCACCGGCTCGCGTGCTGATCATCGACGACGAGCCCCGCGCGGTCGAAGTGCTGGCCGCGTTCCTGCACGGCTCCAGCTACCAGGTGCTGCGCGCCTACGGCGGCGCCGAGGGCATCGAGGCGGCGCGGCGCGACAGGCCCGACCTGATCGTGCTGGACCTGATGATGCCGGGCGTGAGCGGCTTCGACGTGGTGGAGGTGCTCAAGGACAACCCCGAGACCGCCGCCATCCCGATCGTGGTGGTCACCGCCAAGACGCTGTCGCCTGCCGACAAGGAAGTGCTCGACGGCATGGTGCAGGGCGTGCTGGAGAAAGCCCAGTTCGACCACACGCGTTTCGTCGGCGAGGTGCATCGCGCCGTCCGGTTGCGCAGCGAGGAGCAGGTATGACGGCAGCACTGGTGCTGGTGGCGGAAGACACGCCCGCCAACATGAAGCTGGCCTGCCTGCTGCTGGCCAGGGCGGGCTACCGTGTGCTGCAGGCGACCACCGGCAGCGAAGCCGTCGCTCTGGCCCGCGCGCAGCGGCCCGACCTGGTGCTGATGGACATCCAGCTGCCCGGCTTCGACGGCCTGCAAGCCACGCGCGTGCTGAAGCAGGATGCCGGCACGGCGCACATCCCGGTCGTGGCGCTGACCGCCCTGGCGATGAAGGGCGACGAGGAGCGCCTGCTCGCCGCCGGCTGCGACGGCTACATCGCCAAGCCGTTCCAGTACCGGCGGTTCCTCGACGAGGTGCAGCGGCGCCTGGCCGCGGCGAGGGCCGCATGAAGCCCGGCAACGTCCCGCGCGCCCGGGTGCTGGTGATCGACGACACCGAGATCAACCTGCGCCTGATGCGCGCCTACCTGCAGTCGGAACCGTACGACGTGGTCACGCTGCAGGACCCGCACGAGGCCCTGGCGCACGTGGCCGCCGAACCGCCCGACCTGATCCTGCTGGACCTGATGATGCCGGTGCTCGACGGCTTCGCCGTGCTCGACCTGCTCAAGCGCGACGCGCCACTGGTGCCGGTGCTGGTGATCACGGGCCTGGACGACCGCGAAGCACGGCTGCGGGCGCTGGCCGCCGGCGCGCGCGACTACCTGATGAAGCCGGTGGACCGCTCGGAGCTCCTGATCCGCGTGCACAACATGGTCGAGCTCAAGCAGGCCAGCGACGCGCTGGCCCGCGCGCTCGGGCAGCTGGAGGCGGCCAACCGCGACCTGGACGCCTTTGCCGGCGGGCTGGCGCACGACCTGCAGCAGCCGATCACCAGCATCGCCGCTTTTGCGCAGGTGATCCAGCGCAACGCGGCCGACCAACTGGCCCCGGTGGACGTGTCGCACCTGAACCGCATCGTCACCGCCGCCGGCACGGCGCACCGCATGATCCGCGGGCTGCTGGAGTTCGCGCGGCTCGGCCAGCGCGACATCGAGGTGGTGCCGGTCGACTTGAACCAGCTGGTGCAGGACGCGCGCACTGCGCTGGCGCACGAGGTCGAAGCCCACAGCGTCGGCTGGTCGGCCGGCGAGCTGCCGGTGGTGCGCGGCGACCCGGCGCTGCTGCTGCTGGCCTTCGTCAACCTGCTGTCCAACGCGCTCAAGTACAGCCGCACGCGCGAACGGCCGTTGGTGAGCATCGAAGCCACGGCGCGCGCCAGTGGCCACGCGGTGCGCATCCGCGACAACGGGGTGGGCTTCGACATGGCGCAGTCCGACCGGCTGTTCCGGCCGTTCGAGCGCCTGCACAGCGCGGCCGAGTTCGAGGGCACCGGCATGGGCCTGGCCAACGTGCGGCGCATCATGGAACGCCACGGCGGCTCGGTGCAGGCCGAGTCGGTGCAGGGGCATGGGGCCACCTTCACCCTGCTCTTCCGGAGCTGACCGACAATAGGGGCATGACGCAAGAGCTGTTCCGCGAAGACGCCTACCTGCAGGAATGCACCGCGACGGTGGTGGCCGCCGGCGAGGCCGGCATCGTGCTGGACCGCACCGTGTTCTACCCTGTGGGCGGCGGCCAGGCCGGCGACTGCGGCGTGCTGCTGCTGGCCGACGGCCGCGAGCTGAAGGTGGCCGACACGCGCAAGGGCAAGGACGAAGAAGGCCGGCCCACGAAGGAGATCGTGCACCTGCCGGCCGCCGGGCAGTCCGAACTGCTGGAAGCACTGCAGCCGGGCGACACGCTGGTGGCGCGCATCGACTGGGAGCGGCGGCACCGGCTGATGCGCTTCCACACGTCGACCCACCTGCTCTGCCACCTGGTGCCGCAACTGGTCAACGGCTGCTCCATCACCGGCGACTACGCGCGGCTGGACTTCAACATGACCGACCCGCTGGACAAGGAAGCGCTCACTGAGGGCATCGCCCGGCTGGTGGCCGCGGCGCACCCGGTGGCGATCGGCTCGATCACCGACGAAGAGCTGGATGCCAATCCAGCCCTGGTGAAGAGCATGTCGGTGCAGCCACCGCGCGGCACCGGCCGCATCCGCACCATCCGCGTGGGTGCCGGCGAGCTGGTCGACTTCCAGCCCTGCGGCGGCACCCATGTGCGCAACACCGCCGAGATCGGCGCCGTGGTGGTGACCAGGATCGAGAAGAAGAGCGCGACGACGCGGCGCGTCGTTCTGGGTTTCGCTTGACAAAACGCAGGAACTTGCTGGAGCCCAGCCGCTCGCACACACCGATGAGACTCTTTCGCATAGCCGCCTTGGTGCTCGCCGCCGCCGTCTCGCTGCCGGCGCTGGCCCAGGGCAAGGCCGTTTCCACCACCGAACGCGTGCGCGCCGAGCTGCTGGCGCATGCGCCCGAAGGCGTGCTGCCGGGCAAGACCGTGTGGGTCGGCGTGCAGCTGACGCACCAGCCCGAGTGGCACACCTACTGGAAGAACTCGGGCGACTCCGGCCTGCCCACGCAGCTGCAATGGACACTCCCCGCAGGCCTGTCGGCCGGCGAGATCGCCTGGCCGGTGCCCAGGAAGTTCCCCATCGGCAACCTGGCCAACTACGGCTACGAAGACACGGTGCTGCTGCCGGTGCCGGTGACCGTCGCGCCCGGCTTCAAGGCGGGCGGCGACGTCGAGATCAAGGTGCAGGCCAACTGGCTGGTGTGCAAGAAGGAATGCATCCCCGAGGACGCGCAGCTGGCGTTGAAGATCCCGGCCCAGGGTGCGACGGCGCTGCATGCGGCCGCTTTCGACAAGGCGCTGGCGGCGCAGCCCAAACCGGTGGTTGCAGGCACGGCCGGCGCCTTGCCCGACAGCGTGGCCAGGATCGACGGCGATGCGCTGGCCATCAGCGTGCAGGGATTGCCCGTGCACTTGCGCGGCAAGACGCTGGAGTTCTTCCCGGAAACCGGCGAGGTGATCGAGACCGGCGCCAAGTGGACGCAGGCCTGGAACGGCGCGGAATGGACGGCGCGCGTGCCGCTGTCGGCCCAGCGCAGCGCGAGCCCCACGCTGATGCCGGTGGTGCTGGGCGCCGGCAACGAAGGCTGGCGCACCGAGCTGAAGGTGGCGGGTGAATGGCCCAAGGTGGCGGCCCCGGCCGGCTTGACGCCGGGGCTGGAGCAGGCCCTGCGCAACAACGCGGCGGCATCGGCGCCGCCTGCCACCCCGTCGCTCACCCTGTTCGCCGCGCTGGCCGGTGCGCTGCTCGGCGGCCTGATCCTCAACCTGATGCCCTGCGTGTTCCCGGTGCTCGCCATCAAGGTGCTGGGGTTCACGCAGCATGCGGACGACCGGCGCGGGCATCGCATCTCGGGGCTGGCCTACACGGCCGGCGTGGTGGTGTCGTTCATTGCACTGGGCGCCTTGATGCTGGCCTTGCGGGCCGCCGGCGAGCAACTCGGCTGGGGCTTCCAGCTGCAGTCGCCCGCGGTGGTGGCTGCGCTGGCGGCGCTGTTCACGCTGATCGGGCTGAACCTCGCGGGCGTGTTCGAGTTCGGCTCGTTCCTGCCCAGCAGCGTGGCCACGCTGGAAGCGCGGCACCCGGTGGCCAACTCGTTCCTCGGCGGTGTGCTGGCCGTCGCCATCGCGTCGCCCTGCACCGCGCCTTTCATGGGTGCGTCGCTCGGCTTCGCCATCGGCCTTCCGGCCGTCGAGGCGCTGCTGGTGTTCGCTGCCATCGGCATCGGCATGGCCCTGCCCTACCTGGCCGCCGGCTGGATTCCGGCGGTGGCGAATGCGCTGCCGCGCCCGGGTGCGTGGATGGACGTGTTCCGGCGCGTGATGGCCTTCCCGATGTTCGCCACCGTCGCGTGGCTGGTGTGGGTACTGGGCCAGCAAAGCGGCATTGACGGCGCCGGCGCGCTGCTCGCGCTGCTGGTGGCCATGAGCATGGTGATCTGGTCGCTGGGCCTCGCCGGGCGCGCGCGTGTGACGGTCTCGGCCATCGCGCTCGCGGTGTTCGGCCTGCTGGCCTGGGCGACGGGCCCCTACGTCACGCGTGCGCAGGCCGCCACGGCGAGCACCATGGCGCAGGGTCCCTGGCAGGCGTGGGAGCCGGGCCGCGTGGAGCAACTGCTGGCGTCGGGCCAGCCGGTGTTCGTCGACTTCACCGCTGCGTGGTGCGTCACCTGCCAGTACAACAAGAAGGCCACGCTGGCCGACGGCTCGGTGCTGGCCGACCTGAAGGCGCGCAACGTGGCCATGCTGCGTGCCGACTGGACGCGGCGCGACCCGGCCATCACCGCCGCGCTGGCGCAGCTGGGACGCAACGGCGTGCCCGTGTACGTGTTCTACAAGAACGGCAGCCCGCCGGTGGTGCTGTCGGAAATCCTGGGTGTGGAAGAAGTCCGTTCGGCCATAGCGAAACTCTGAGGAGCCCCGCCATGTTGCGTCGTACCGTGATCGCCTTGCCCGCGCTGGCCTTTGCCACCGCTGCGCCCGCGGCTCCCTCGGTCGGGCAGGCCGCACCCGACTTCACGCTCACCGACGCCACCGGCAAGCCGGTGAAGCTGGGCGACTTCCGTGGCAAGTACGTGGTGCTGGAGTGGACCAACCCCGGCTGCCCCTACGTGCGCAAGCACTACGACAGCGGCAACATGGCGGCGACGCAACAGGACGCGCTGGCCAAGGGTGCCGTGTGGCTGTCGATCAATTCCACCGACAAGGGCCACTGGGACTACCTGCAGCCTGCCAAACTGGTTGCCTGGGTGAAAGAGCGCAGGGCCACGTTCACCGCGATGCTGATGGACGAAGAGGGCATCGCCGGCCGCGCCTACGGTGCGCGCACCACGCCGCACATGTACATCGTCGACCCGCAGGGCAAGCTGGCGTACGCCGGCGGCATCGACAGCATCCCGTCGAGCAGTGCCGACGACATCAAGCGCGCCACCAACTACGTAAAGCAGGCCATGGGCGAGGTGGCGTCGGGCAAGCCCATCAGCGCGGCGACGACGCGGCCGTATGGGTGTTCGATCAAGTACAAGAACTCGGCTTGAAGGCACCCCAGCCTACTGGATTTCCGTGCACACCATGTAGGCTGGGGTAACACCCCAGCTTAAACTGGCGCCCATGAGCAGCATCAGCGAACTGCGCCGCATCCTGGGCGCCACCCGCACGCTAGCCGTCGTCGGCCTGTCGCCGCAATGGCACCGCCCGAGCTTCTTCGCGGCCAAGTACATGCAGGAGCACGGCTACCGCATCGTGCCGGTGAACCCAGCCGCGAAAGAGATCCTGGGCCGGCGCTGCTACCCCACGCTGACCGAGGCGGCCGAGGACCACCCGATCGACCTGGTCGACTGCTTTCGTCGCAGCGAAGACATCCCGCCGATTGCCGAAGAAGCGATCGCCATCGGCGCGAAGACGCTGTGGATGCAGATCGGCGTGATCCACGAGGCCGCCGCGCAGGCGGCGCGCGCCGCAGGGCTCGACGTGGTGATGGACCGCTGCGTGAAGATCGAGCACGCGCGCCTGTTCGGTGGCCTCAACTGGGCGGGCGTGAACACCAAGGTGATCTCGTCGCATCGGCCACGGCAATTGTTTTACTGACATGTCCGATTCGAAAGACCACGACTACGGCTTCGGCACACGGGCCATCCACGCGGGCGCCATGCCCGACCCGGTGACGGGCGCGCGCGCGACGCCGATCCACCAGACCACCAGCTTCGTGTTCGACTCGGCGGAACACGCGGCGTCGCTGTTCAACCTGCAGACCTTCGGCAACGTCTACTCGCGCATCAGCAACCCGACGGTCGCGGTGCTGGAAGAACGCGTGGCCTCGCTCGAAGGCGGGCGCGCCGCGCTGGCCTGCGCCACCGGCATGGCCGCGCAGATGACTGCACTGCTGGCCATCCTGAAGGCGGGCGACCACATCGTGGCGGCCTCCACGCTGTACGGCGGCACGGTGGGGCAGCTGGGGGTCGGCTTTTCGCGGCTGGGCATCGAGACCACCTTCGTCGACCCCGAAGACCCCGACAACTTCCGCCGCGCGATCCGTCCCGATACGCGCGCCGTCTACGGCGAGACGCTGGGCAACCCGCTGGTCAACGTGTTCGACATCGAACCGGTGGCCGCCATCGCGCACGAGCACGGGCTGCCGCTGGTGATCGACAACACGGTGGCCAGCCCTTACCTGTGCACGCCGTTCGCGTTCGGCGCCGACATCGTGGTGCACAGCGCCACCAAGTACCTCGGCGGCCACGGCACCACGATGGCCGGCGTGCTGGTCGAATCGGGCAAGTTCGACTGGGGCTCGCCGCTCGCGAAAGGCAAGTTCCCCGAGATGCTGGAGCCCAGCCGCGCCTACCACGGCGTGAAGTTCTACGAGACCTTCGGCGACTTCGGCTACACCATGAAGGCGCGCATGGAGGTCAACCGCACTTTCGGCGCGTCGCTGTCGCCGCTGAACGCATGGCTGATCCTGCAGGGCATAGAGACACTGCACCTGCGCATGCAGGCGCACTGCCGCAACGCACTGCGCGTGGCCGAGTTCCTGTCGGACCATCCGCTGGTGTCGTGGGTGAACTACCCGGGACTTGCGACGTCACCGCACCATGCGCTGGCAAAGAAGCAGTTCCGCGCCGTCGACGGCAAGCCCGGTTGCTCGGGCATCCTCACCTTCGGCATCAAGGCGGGCGACGCGGCGCGGGCCGGCGAGCGCTTCATCGACGCCTGCGAGTTCCTGAGCCACCTGGCCAACATCGGCGACGCCAAGACGCTGGTGATCCACCCCGCGTCCACCACGCACCGCCAGCTGAGCGAGGACGAACTCGCGAAGGCCGGCGTGCGCCCCGACATGATCCGGCTGTCGGTCGGCATCGAAGACGCCGACGACATCGTGTGGGACATCGACCAGGCGCTGCGTCAAGCAGTCAGTTAGCCCTTGCGAGCCACACCGCCAGGCCCATGACGGGCCGCCCCTGGTCTTCGCGCAGGGGGCGCTGCTCGATGTGTGCGACTTCGAAGCCATGCGCCTGCGCCATGCGGCGCACGTAGCTTTCGGCGTGCGCATAGCGCAGGCTGGGGCGCAGCACGATGTCGCCCGCACCCAGCGAATCCTCCACCGTGAAGGCGAAGCGGCCGCCCGGCTCCAACACGTGGCGCACACCCTGGAACACGGGCGCGAGGTCGCCCAGGTAGACCAGCACGTCGGCCGCCACGACGGTGCCGTAGCGATGCGGCGTGGCCGCGAGGAACTCCACGATCTCGCCTTCGGCCAGCGTGTCGTACACGCCCAGCTCGCGGGCTTTCTCGAGGATCGCCGGCGACAGGTCCACGCCGTCGAGGCCCTGCACCAGCGGCTTCAGCAAGGGCCCGCACAGCCCGCTGCCGCAGCCCAGGTCGAGGCCGCGCGCGTCGCGCCTCGAAAGGCGCTGCACCAGCACCTGGGGCGACTCGTAGCGCAACTCGCGCACCAAGTGGTCGCCGAAGTCCTGCGCGTAGTTGTCGAACAGCGCGCGCACGTAGTCGCGCGGCGCGGCGGGCGGCGTGGCGCCGCCACGCAGGGCCGCCAGGAAGTACTGGTTCATCTCGCGGTCCGCGCCCTGCTCGATGGCCTTCTCGAAGGACGCGGCCGCGTCGTCCAGCCGCCCCAGTTCACGCAGCACGTTGCCGCGCATGCTCCACGCGGCCGGCTGCACCGGGTTGATGGCGAGCGACCGGTCGAACGCGGCCAGCGCTTGCAGGTGCCGCCCCAGTTCGGCCAGCGCGGTGGCGCGATGCGCCAGCGCCTCGGCGTTGTCCGGCTCCTGCACCAGCGCCAGGTCCAGCGCCTGGAGCGCCTCGTTCGTGCGCCCCAGCTTCAGCCGGGCGGCGCCCAGGTTGGTCAGCGCCGACGGCCGGCCCGGCACCAGCGCCAGCGCGCCGGCGAACTGCTGCTCGGCCTCGGCATAGCGCCCCGCCTGGTAGTGCCCCACCCCCAGCAGGAACATCGCCTGCGCCTGCTCGTACTTGACATCCATCAGCCACCTCGAATCTGCCAGCCTGCCATCTTAGGGGCCGCCTGCGACAATGCGCGCCATGAGTTTCGCCCCGCTTCGCAACGACACCTTCCTGAAGGCCTGCCTGCGCCAGGCCACCCCCCACACGCCGCTGTGGCTGATGCGCCAGGCCGGCCGCTACCTGCCCGAGTACCGGGCCACGCGGGCCAGGGCCGGCAGCTTCATGGGGCTGGCCACCAACCCGCAATACGCCACCGAAGTGACGCTGCAGCCGCTGGAGCGCTATGACCTCGACGCGGCCATCCTGTTCTCCGACATCCTCACGGTGCCCGACGCGATGGGGCTGGGCCTGACCTTCGCCGAAGGCGAGGGACCGCGCTTTGCCCACCCGTTGCGTGACGAAGCAGCGGTGGCCGCGCTGCAAGTGCCCGACCTGGAGAAGCTGCGCTACGTGTTCGACGCCGTCACCTCGATCCGCCATGCGCTGCAGGGCCGTGTTCCGCTGATCGGCTTTTCGGGCAGCCCGTGGACGCTCGCCTGCTACATGGTCGAAGGCGCGGGCTCCTCGGACGACTGGCGCCGCGCCAAGAGCTTCATGTACACGCGGCCCGACCTGATGCACCGCATCCTCGACATCAACGCGCGCTCGGTGGCGGCCTACCTCAACGCGCAGATCGAAGCGGGCGCGCAGGCGGTGATGGTGTTCGACAGCTGGGGCGGGGCGCTGTCCGATGGCGCCTTCCAGGCCTTCAGCCTGGACTACACGCGGCAAGTGCTTTCCCAGCTGAAGCGCGAGCACGACGGCGCCGTGATCCCGCGCATCGTGTTCACCAAGGGCGGCGGCCTGTGGCTGAAAGCGATGGAGCAGCTCGATTGCGACGTGCTCGGTGTCGACTGGACGGTGAACCTGGCGCAAGCGCGGGCACTGGTGGGCGGCAGCAAGGCCCTGCAGGGCAACCTGGACCCTGCGGTGCTGTTCGCGAGCCCCGAGGCCGTTGCTGCAGAGGCAAGGCGCGTGCTGGACGACTTCGGCACGCCGCATACCGGCGCGGGCACCGGCCCCACGCAAGTCTTCAACCTGGGCCACGGCATCAGCCAGCACACACCGCCTGACAATGTGTCGGCACTGGTCGATGCGGTTCATGCGCATTCGAAGCGCATGCGGTTGGAAGCACCGCAGCGCGGCTGAAGTCATCAGGGAGTTCCCTGAGAGGCGGAGGGCGCAAAATCTCTGCCAGACCTTGACTTATGCACAAAAATTGTGTTGCGGGGGCGCTGGTGCAGCGCTGGCGTGCAATCCGCGCTGCAAAAACAATAGCGCTTGCAAGTTCTTGATTTTCAAGGCTTTCTTTTGCAGCCCCTTTTTGAGGCAATGAAGCCAAGCCCTTGATTTTTCAAGCGCGGTGGCGCGCCCGGTGGCAAGTATCAACAAAGTTATCCACAAGAAATGGGGACGCTAGGCAAAGCGCTTGCAAATCAACAACTTAACGCTTGTTTCGCAACTCTCCCCTGAAGTCCGTGCCGCAACGCATCCTTGTCGTCGTCCCCACGCCCGCGCACAGCCAGCTCGGCGCGCCCCTGACCTACCGGAGTGAGTTGCCACTCGCGGCCGGCCTTTTGGTGCGCGTCCCACTGGGCAAGCGCGAGGTGCTGGGCGTGGTGTGGGACGGCGAGCCGGGCGAAGCCACGGTCGCCGAGAAGCCCGTGGCAGCTGTGCTGGAAGGCATGGCCCCGTTGGCGGCGAGTTGGAGACGACTGGTTACATTCGCGGCCGAGTATTACCAGCGCAGCGTGGGCGAAGTGGCGCTGGCGGCGCTACCGCCGCAGTTGCGCGAACTCGACCCCGCGCAGTGGGCACGCCGCCTGAAGCGGGGCATTGCTGCCGGCACGCAGCACACCAGCGCGCAGGGACCGGACCTGACGCCCGAGCAGGCCGCAGCGCTTGTCGACATCGAGTCGAACGAAGGCCCCTTCCTGCTGTTCGGGGTGACGGGCAGCGGCAAGACCGAGGTCTACCTGCAGGCCGTGCAGGCGCTGCTGGCGCGCGACCCGCAGGCACAGGCGCTGGTGATGGTGCCCGAGATCAACCTCACGCCGCAGCTGCAGTCGCGCTTTGCCGAGCGCTTCGGCGAGAGCACGGTGGCCGCGCTGCACAGCGGCATGACCAACCCGCAGCGGCTGAAGTCATGGCTGGCGCTGCACACCGGCGCCGCGCGCATCGCGCTGGGCACGCGCATGGCGGTGTTCGCCTCGCTGCCGCACCTGCAGCTGGTGGTGGTGGACGAGGAACACGACCCGAGCTACAAGCAGCAGGAAGGCGCGCGCTACTCGGCGCGCGACCTGGCCATCTGGCGCGCGCGCGAGGAAGGCGCCAAGGTGGTGCTGGGGTCGGCCACGCCTTCGCTCGAGAGCTGGCTGGCCAGCGAGCGCGGCCGCTACCGCCGCGTGGCGATGCCGTCGCGCGTGGGCGCAGGCGCGCTGCCGGCGGTGCGCATCGTCGACATGAACCTGCAGCCGAAGCACGCGGTGTTCTCGGTGCAGCTGCTGCAGGCGATGCACGAGCGCATCGCGCGCGGCGAGCAGTCGCTGGTGTTCCTGAACCGCCGCGGCTACGCGCCGGTGCTCGCCTGCAACGCCTGCGACTGGAAAAGCGAGTGCCCCAACTGCAGCGCCTACCGCGTGTTCCACAAGATCGACCGCTCGCTGCGCTGCCACCACTGCGGCTTTACCGAGCGCGTGCCGCGCGCCTGCCCCGGGTGCGGCAACGTCGACATCGCGCCGCTGGGCCGCGGTACCGAGCGGCTGGAGGAGCACCTGGCCGAACTGCTGGCGGACGCGCGCGGCCCCGGCGGCCATCCACCACGCATTGCGCGGATGGATGCGGACACCACGCGCGCCAAGGGCGAGCTGCAGCGGCAGCTGGCCGAGATGCATGCGGGCGAAGTCGACGTGCTGGTGGGCACGCAGATGGTGACCAAGGGACACGACTTCCGCAGCATCACGCTGGTGGCCGCGGTCAACGCCGATGCGGCGCTGTTCTCGGCCGACTTCCGCGCGCCCGAGCGCCTGTTTTCGCTTCTGATGCAAGCCGCCGGGCGCGCCGGGCGCGATGCGCTGCAGTCGGGCGCGAGCGAGATGTGGGTGCAGACGTGGCACCCGCGGCACGCCCTGTTCGGCGCGCTGAAGGGCCACGATTACCCGGCGTTCGCGGCGTCGCAGCTGAAGGAGCGCGAGCAGGCCGGCATGCCGCCCTACGGCTACCAGGCGCTGCTGCGCGCGGAGGGCCGCACGCAGGAGGCGGCGCAGGGCTTCCTGGCCGCCGCAGCCGGAGCGGCGGCGCAGATGGACGAGGCTGCCGGCATCACGCTGTATTCCCCGGTGCCGACGCCGGTGCAGCGCGTGGCCAACGTGGAGCGAGCGCAGTTGCTGGTGGAAAGCGCGAGCCGCAGGGCGCTGCAACGCTTCCTGGCCCGCTGGCAGCAGCAGTTGCACGTGCTGCGGCCCCGGGAGGTGCTGCGCTGGGCGATCGATGTGGATCCGCTGGTGATTTGAAGCCGCTCACTCCCGCTTGAGCTTCAAAGCCTCGTCATACAGCGCATTCTTGGACTCGCCCGAGATCTCCGCCGCCAGCTTCACCGCCGCCTTCAGAGGCAGCTCCGCCAGCAGGAGCTTCAGCACACGCAAGCCCTCGCCCGAGCGCGCAGCCACTTCCTGCGGGTGCAGCAGCAAGGCGAATTCGCCACGGCTGCGGTTCGGGGCCGCCTGCAGCCACGCAGCCAGTTGCGCACAGGGCACCGAGGCGATCTCCTCGAACTGCTTGGTCAGCTCGCGTCCCACCGTGACGCGGCGTTCGCCCAGCGCGGCGAGCGACTTCGCCAGCGCCTCCACGCGATGGGGTGCCTCCAGCAGCAGCACCGCCCGTGCCTCCTGTGACAAGGCGGCCACCGCCGCATCGCGCTCGCCCGCCTTGGGCGCGAGGAAACCCGCGAAGACGAATGCGCCGTCGCCTGCAACCGCCCCCGCTGCACTCAGCAAGGTGGTGACGCTGCTCGCGCCGGGGATGGGGATGACGCGCAGCCCCGCCTCGTGCACGGCCGCCGCCAGCCGCGCGCCCGGGTCGCTCACGGCGGGCGTGCCGGCATCGCTGGCATAGGCCACGCGCTCGCCGCCGCGCAGCCGCTCCACCACGCCGAGTGCGGCTTCACGTTCGTTGTGTTCGTGCACCGCCAGCAGCGCGGGCTTGTCGATGCCGTAGGAGCGCAGCAGCGCCTGCGTGTGCCGCGTGTCCTCGCAGGCGACGGCATCGGCGAGCTGCAGCACGTGCAACGCGCGCAGGCCGATGTCGGCCAGGTTGCCGATGGGCGTGGCGACGACGTACAGCGCGCCTTGCGGATAATGCTGCGAAGCGGCCGCGTCGCGCGCCGCGCCGAGGGCCATAGCGAATGATGCGCTCAATGAGTGTTCCCACGAAGGTCACGGGCGACGCGGCGGAAGGCCGCGCGCTGGCGCACCTGCAGCGCCACGGCCTGAAGCTCGTCGCCCGCAATTATCGGACGCCCGGGCGCGGCGGCGGCGAAATCGACCTGGTGATGCGCGACGCCGACGGCACGCTGGTGTTCGTGGAGGTACGGCAGCGCGGCGGCGCAAGCCACGGCGGGGCGGCCGCCAGCGTGACGGGCGTGAAGCGGCGCCGCATCGTCTTCGCGGCGCGCCACTACCTCATGCGCCTGCCGGAACCGCCGCCCTGCCGCTTCGACGTAGTCAGCATCGAGGGCGAGGGCATCGAATGGCTGAAAGCTGCGTTTGACGCCGGGTAACCGGCGTCAAACGCAGCTTTCCCGGACCGCGCGGAACAGCGTGCAGCGCGGTCCCTCCATGGCAAAGGCCGGATTCACTCCGGCCTTTGCCATCTGACCAGGCACTCGCAAAACGCGCAGCGTTTTGCGAGTGATGCTCCTTAGTTGCGGTCAGCCTTGGGGGCGACCGGAGCGGGTTCCGGTGCCGGGGGCGCGCCCATCGCCTGCGTTTCCTGCGGGGCAGGCTCGGCCTGGGCGACCACCGGGGCGGGCTCGGGTGCCACGGCGGCTTCCTGGCGCACTTCGGCCTGGGCCGTCACCACGGGAGCAGCGCCCCAGGGCGTGCCGGTCTCACCCATCCAGGTGATGTGCGTGCTCTGCTGGCCCGCGCCCTGCGCGTGGTTGCTGACGAACGGGTTGGGCGGCACGCTTTGCGCGACGGCGACGCCGATCACGGCGACGGTGGACACACCGACGATCAGACCGGCGATCTTTTTCAGTTGGGACATGCGACTTCTCCTGTGAATTATCCAAAAGGACTGATGAACTTGCGGGCTCTGAGCCAGCAGTAGCAAGAGTAGTGAGCCGCAGCTAACGCGGAGTCAGCCCCACGCCAGACCTCGTGTGGGGTCAGGACTGTCCCGGCGTCGGCATCCGCATGCACCGGGCGTCCGATGGCGCCTACACCCAGGCGCGCCGGCCGCGTTTGTCCAAATGCATGAGCCTTGCACGCGGGCACTGCGCCGCGAAGCCGGGCGGTATCATTCGCCATGACCACCCAGGCCCGCAAGGCTCTCGGTACGGACGACCCGGCCGCGCAGGTGCTGCGCCGTTTCCGCGTGGTCTTCAATGCGGTGAAGACGCATTTCCGCCAGGTCGAGAAGAAGGCCGGCATCGGCGGGGCGCAGCTGTGGGCACTGGCGCTGGTGCGCGAGCGGCCCGGCATCGGGGTGAGCGACCTCGCACGCGCCATGGACATCCACCAGTCGACCGCCAGCAACCTCGTGCGTTCGCTCGCCGACATGGGACTGGTCTCGGTGGAAAAGACCGGGGCCGACCGCCGCGCCGTGCAGTTGCGCGTGCTGCCGGCCGGCAGCAAGGTGCTGCGGCGCGCGCCCGGGCCCTTCACCGGCGTGCTGCCGGAGGCCCTTTCCAGCCTCGACCGCGCCACGCTCAAGCGGCTGGACCGCGACCTGGGCAAGCTGATCTTGCTGCTGGGCTCCGGCGACGAAGGCGCCCACACTTTGCTTCAGCAGTCCATGGAGCGTTAACAGGCGTTACAAGCGCCACGGTTATCATTCGCCGCGCCATGCTCGAACAACGCATCCAGCAGAACTTCATCGACAGCGCCGACCTGAAGTACCAGGCGGCGCAAGCCCTCAGCAAGCCCATCGCCGCGGCGGTGCAGGCGGTGCTGGCCTGCGTGACCAGCGGCGGCAAGGTGCTGGCCTGCGGCAACGGCGGCTCGGCCGCCGACGCGCAGCACTTCTCCGCCGAGTTCGTCGGCCGCTTCGAGCGCGAAAGGCCCGAGCTCGGCGCCATTGCGCTCACCACCGACAGCTCGATCCTCACGGCCATCGCCAACGACTATGCCTGGGACCGCGTGTTCTCCAAGCAGGTGCGCGCGCTCGGCCAGGCGGGCGACGTGCTGGTGGCACTGTCCACCAGCGGCAACTCGGCCAACGTGCTGGCGGCGATCGAGGCGGCGCACGAACGCGAGATGACGGTGGTCGCCCTCACCGGGCGTGGCGGCGGGCGCATGGCTTCGCTGCTGCGCGAAACCGACGTGCACATCTGCGTGCCGCACGACCGCACCGCACGCATCCAGGAAGTGCATATCCTGGCGCTGCATTGCATCTGCGATGGCGTGGATGCCCAGCTTCTCGGAGAACAGGAAACCCCCACATGACTGCCTGCAGGACCCCCAAGCTCCTTGCCCTCGTGCTCGCCGGCGCCGCGCTGGCCGGCGCGCTCAGCGCCTGCGCGCCGCTCGTGGTGGGCGGCGCCGCCGCCGGGGCGGTGCTGGTCGCCACCGACCGCCGCACCACCGGCATCATCGTGGAGGACGAGCGCATCGAGCTGCGCGCCTCCAGCGCCATGCGCGAGGCCTTCGGGGACCGCGCGCACGTCAACGTGAGCAGCTACAACCGGCAGGTGCTGCTGACGGGTGAAGTGCCCGACGAGGCCTCCAAGCAGCGCGCCGAGCAGCTCGCTGCCCGCGTGGAGAACGTGCGCGGCGTGGTCAACGAACTCGGCGTGCTCGGCATCACCACGCTGCAGCAGCGCTCCAACGACGTGCTGCTGACGGGCAAGGTGCGCGCCTCGTTCGTCGACGCATCCGACCTGCAGGCCAACGCCTTTCGCGTCGTCACCGAGCGCGGCACGGTCTACCTGATGGGCCGTGTCACGCAGCGCGAAGCCGACCGTGCCACCCAGATCGCGCGCACGGTATCCGGCGTGCAGCGGGTGGTGCGGGCTTTCGAGTACGTCGGCGAGGACGAGCTGCGGCGTGCCCAGGCCCCTCGCCCGGCAGCCAGCGCGACTCGGTAGTAGACGCCACCGACTGCGTGTCGGGCGCGCTTCCTACAGGCGGCAGGGGTCATGCACATCCAGTATGTGCGCAACAGGCGGAAAAGCGAGCATGTCCACCAACCCTGGCAAGGGGAAGAAGTCCGGTCCCACCCCCGCACCGCGCCGCCCTGGCGATGCGGCGCAGCGCCGTGGCAGCAGCGGCGAAGGGTCCGGGTCGGCGCTGGCTCGCATGATCGAGCAGGAACGCACGCGCCAGCGCAACCGTCCTGAAGACGAAGCGCCGCAGCCGCCGCTGGACGACTAGCGAAGCTAGCGCAGCCGGCGCACCAGGCTGGAGGTGTCCCAGCGGTTGCCGCCCATTGCCTGGATGTCGGCATAGAACTGGTCGACCAGCGCCGTCACCGGCAGTCGCGCACCGTTGCGTTTGGCCTCCTCAAGCACCAGCCCCAAGTCCTTGCGCATCCAGTCGACCGCAAAGCCGAAGTCGAACTGGTCGTCGGCCATGGTCTTGCCGCGGTTGTCCATCTGCCAGCTCTGCGCGGCGCCCTTGCCGATCACGTCGAGCACCTGCTTCACGTCGAGCCCGGCGCGCTGCGCGAAGGCGATGGCTTCGGAGAGGCCCTGCACGAGGCCCGCGATGGCGACCTGGTTGACCATCTTGGTCAGCTGCCCCGAGCCGCTGGCGCCCAGGAGCGTGAAGGCGCGCGAGAAGGCCATGGCGACCGGCCTGGCGGTGTCGAAGGCGGCGATGTCGCCGCCGCACATGACCGTGAGCAGGCCGTTCTGCGCGCCGGCCTGCCCGCCGGACACCGGCGCGTCGACAAATGCCAGGCCGCGTTGCTTCGCCGCCGCGTACAGCTCGCGCGCCACGTTGGCCGAAGCGGTGGTGTGGTCGACGAACACGGCGCCTGGCTTCATGCCGGCCAGCGCGCCGTTGTCGCCGAGCACGACCGAGCGCAGGTCGTCGTCGTTGCCCACGCAGCTGAACACCAGGTCGCAGTCGCGCGCCGCCTCGGCCGGCGAGGCAGCCGAACGCCCCTTGAATTCCTGCTTCCACGCGTCGGCTTTCGCCGCGCTGCGGTTGTAAACCGTGACTTCATGCCCCGCGAGCGCCAGGTGCCCCGCCATCGGGAAGCCCATGACGCCGAGGCCGAGGAAGGCGACTTTGCGCGGGGTAGTGGGTTCGTAGGTCTTAGTGTTCGTGCTGCTCATGGCTTCCTCTATGGCTTTGAACGCAGAAGACGCAGAAATTGCGCAGAAATCGCAGAAGAAATCCTGGAATCTTCTGCGTCTTCTGCGCAACTTCTGCGTCTTCTGCGTTCAGGACCTTGGCTAAAAAGTCAAACGATCGCAAGGTGCTCGGTCCCCGCCGACAGGTCCTGGGACTTCGCGCGCTGCGAGTTCAGCTTGATCTGCAGCCGCAGGTCGTTCACCGAGTCGGCGTTGCGCAGGGCGTCTTCGTAGGTGATGACGTTGGTCTCGTACGCATCGAAGAGCGCCTGGTCGAAGGTCTGCATGCCGAGGTTGCGGCTCTTCTTCATGATCTCCTTGATCTCGGAGACCTCGCCCTTGAAGATCAGGTCGGAAATCAGCGGTGAGTTCAGCATGATCTCGACCACCGCCTGGCGGCCCTTGCCGTCCTGCTTGGGCACCAGGCGCTGCGACACGAAGGCCTTCAGGTTCAGCGACAGGTCCATCAGCAGCTGCGCGCGGCGCTCTTCCGGGAAGAAGTTGATCACCCGGTCCAGCGCCTGGTTGGCGCTGTTGGCGTGCAGCGTCGCCATGCACAGGTGGCCGGTCTCGGCGAAGGCGATCGCATGCTCCATCGTCTCGCGGTCGCGGATTTCGCCCATCAGGATCACGTCGGGCGCCTGCCGCAGCGTGTTCTTCAGCGCGGCCTCCCAGTTGTCGGTGTCCAGCCCCACTTCGCGCTGCGTGATCACGCAGTTCTTGTGCGGGTGCACGAATTCCACCGGGTCCTCGATGGTGATGATGTGCCCGTACGAGTTCTCGTTGCGGTAGTCGATCATCGCGGCGAGCGTGGTCGACTTGCCCGAGCCGGTGGCGCCCACCAGGATGGTCAGGCCGCGCTTGGACATCACCACGTCCTTCAGCACCGTCGGCACGCCCAGCCCGTCGATGGTCGGCAGCGTCATCGGGATCACCCGCAGCACCATGCCCACCTTGCCCTGCTGCACGAAAGCGTTGACGCGAAAACGCCCCACCCCGGGCGGCGAGATCGCGAAGTTGCATTCCTTGGTGCGCTCGAACTCCGCGGCCTGCTTGTCGTTCATGATCGAACGCGCCAGCGCCAGCGTGTGCCCGGCGTTCAGCGGCTGCGGCGACACCTTGGTCACCTTGCCGTCGACCTTGATCGCAGGCGGGAAATCGCCCGTGATGAAGAGGTCCGAGCCGTTGCGGCTGACCATCAGCTTCAGCAGGTCGTTGATGAATTTTGTCGCCTGGTCTCTTTCCATGCTGCTTCCTCCGGGGCGAAGCCCCGACTTACTTTCGATCCGATACGCGAGCGCCGACGGCCCGCAGGCGCATCGACAGCTTGCGAGCCAGCAAGGCGACGAGGGCCGCCGCCAGGTGGGGCTGGTCCTTCATCATCCCGTCCATTGCCTCGGCCCGCAAGACCGCGAACTCGCACTCGCCCAAGGTCGTGCAGGCCGAAAACCGGGTGCCGCCGTCCAGCAGCGACATCTCGCCCAGCACGTCGCCGGGTCTGGCCTCGGCCAGCCTCATGTGTTCGCCCCAGGGCTGCAGGCGGTCGACCGCCACCGTGCCGCGCAACAGGACGATCATGAAGTTGCCGAACTCGTCCTGCCGGATCACGTCGCGGTCCGACTCGACCGTGACGAACTCGAGGTACTCGGCCAGCAGCAGCAGGCGCCCGGGCGCCAGCCGCTTCATGTACTTGTCGGTGGACCACAGCGTGATGAGCGCGTCCATGGCGCGGCTGGGTGCCAGCGGCTTCGCGCCGACTTCCACGAACCGGGCTTCCCACGGCACCAGCAGCGAAGGGTCCGCGCCCTGGTCGCCGAAGGCTGACGCGAACAGCTCGGAGTCGGAGGCGTCCTGCGGCAGGCCTTTCATGGTGGTGGGTCCTGGCTCCCCGTGCTCAGCCCGGGAAGTTCTCGGGCATCTTCGCCTTGCCGCGGGCTTCGGCCGGGCTGATGATGTTGCGCTTGACCAGGTCGGTGAGGTTCTGGTCGAGCGTCTGCATGCCGAAGCTGTTGCCGGTCTGGATGGCCGAGTACATCTGCGCCACCTTGGCCTCGCGGATCAGGTTGCGGATGGCGGCGGTGCCCAGCATGATCTCGTGCGCGGCCACGCGACCGTTGCCGTCCTTGGTCTTGCACAGCGTCTGCGAGATCACCGCCTGCAGCGACTCGGACAGCATGGCGCGGATCATTTCCTTTTCTTCCGCGGGGAACACGTCGATGATCCGGTCGATCGTCTTGGCGGCGCTCGACGTGTGCAGCGTGCCGAACACCAGGTGGCCCGTCTCGGCGGCCGACATGGCCAGGCGGATCGTTTCCAGGTCGCGCATCTCGCCCACCAGGATCGCGTCGGGGTCCTCGCGCAGCGCGGACTTCAGGGCGGCCTGGAACGACAGCGTCATGGGGCCGACTTCGCGCTGGTTGATCAGGCACTTCTTGGATTCGTGCACGAACTCGATCGGGTCTTCCACGGTGAGGATGTGGCCGTACTCGTTTTCGTTCAGGTAGTTGACCATCGCCGCCAGCGTGGTGGACTTGCCCGAGCCCGTGGGCCCCGTCACCAGCACCATGCCGCGCGGCTTGAGCGCCAGGTCGGCGAAGATCTTGGGGGCGTTCAGCTGCTCCAGCGACAGGATCTTGGAGGGAATGGTCCGGAACACGGCGCCGGCGCCGCGGTTCTGGTTGAAGGCGTTGACCCGGAAGCGCGCCAGCCCCTCGATCTCGAACGAGAAGTCGATCTCCAGGAACTCTTCGTACACCTTGCGCTGGGTGTCGTTCATGATGTCGTACACCATGGCGTGCACCTGCTTGTGGTCCAGCGGATCCACGTTGATGCGGCGCACGTCGCCGTGCACGCGGATCATGGGCGGCAACCCGGCCGACAGGTGCAGGTCCGAAGCCTTGTTCTTCACGCTGAACGCCAGCAACTGTGTGATATCCACAACTTCCCCTCTTCATGCACAAGCGTCGCAGTTGAGCGGCGCCCAAAGGGCGTCCGCTCGAACAGCGACAATAGGTGAGCCGCGCGCTTCAGCGCGTCGGCTCGACCAACCCATTATGGAGAAGATTCGAAACAACCTCCAGACCGTTCGCGAGCGGATCGCCGCCGCCTGCGCCGCGGCCCACCGCCCTGTGGAAGAAGTCACGCTGCTCGCCGTGTCCAAGACCTTCGGGCCTGAGTTGATCCGCGAGGCCCATGCGGCGGGCCTCGTCGCCTTCGGCGAAAACTACATCCAGGAAGCCGTCGAAAAGATGGCCCTGCTGGCCGGCCTGCCGCTGCAATGGCATTGCATAGGCCCGATCCAGAGCAACAAGACGCGGCTGGTCGCCGCGCACTTCGACTGGGCGCAGACCGTCGACCGGCTGAAGGTGGCGCAGCGCCTGTCCGAGCAACGGCCCGAGGACCGGCCGCCCCTGTCGGTATGCATCCAGGTCAACATCGACGGCGGGCCGTCCAAGTCCGGCGTGCCGCCCGAAGAGGCGCGGGCGCTGGCGCAGGAGGTGGCGCGGCTGCCGCGGCTGAAGCTGCGCGGGCTGATGGCGATCCCCGAGCCGGCGGCGGACTTCGCCTCGCAGAAGGCGGTTCACCTGCGCACCCGGGCCCTGTTCGACGAACTGCGCGCAGCCGGGCTCGAACTCGACACCCTGTCGATGGGCATGACGGGCGACCTCGAAGCCGCCATCCATGCGGGCAGCACGATGGTGCGGGTGGGGACGGCGATTTTCGGGAAGCGCGACTGAGAAGGCGGGATGCGCGCCTGGCGGCGCTTAGCCCCCGCCCTACCGGCGTCACTTCTTCGGCATCTGCGGCGGCTGGACGCTGCCGCAGTCGGCGCCCAGCCACTTGCCGGTGCCGTCCATGGTCATGGTCTCCTGCTTGCCCTGCACCACGGTCCGCACGGTCATCCTGCTCGCATAGGCATCAGGACCCATCGCGGTGAACTGCCCTTCGCCGGACGAAGGCGGGCTGGCACACGTGAATGCGAGGTTGGTCGTGTTTCCGCTGGCCTGCAGCTTGGTGATGGTACAGCCCTGCTGCATCGGCATTTCCTTGCGCTCGGCCATCTCCCTGGTCATGCACAGCTTCATCGACATGGCGCCGCCCGGCCCGGCGCCGGGCATCTGCATGCCGCGCTGCTGCATCATGGCTTCCATCTGGCGGCGCTGCTCGGGCGGCATGGCGGCCATCTGCTTTTGCATCTCGGCCATCGCCTGGTCCATCTGGGCATTGCCGCCCATCTTGTTGGTCACTTCCCACAGCCCGGGCTTCAGCGCCTGGGCCTGGCCACTGGCGCAGGCCGCGGCCACCGCGGCGGCCGCAAGGTAACGATGAACTCGCATGACACCTCCTGTTTGTGCGCCCGGGAACTACGGGTTAACCCCAGCCCGACGCCGTACATGCACCTTATCGTACATCCCCTTCAGGGCTGCATCAGCTCGCGCATCGTGCGCTGGCCGACCCGGCGCCCGGGCGGCATGCCCTTCTTCGCGCGCTCGGCCTCGATGGCATCGCGCGTGTTGCGTCCCGGCACGCCGTCGGGCACGACCTTGGTGTGGCCCCGCTCCAGCAGCCACTGCTGCAGCTCGCGCACCTGCGCGCGGCTCAGGCCGGGGTCGTCGGTCGGCCAGGGGGTGACGATGCCGGGCCCGCCCGCCAGCTTGTGGGCGAGCACCGCCACTTCCATCACGTAGCGGTCCGAGTTGTTGTAGCGGTAGATCGACTGGAAGTTGCGTGACACCAGGAACGCGGGCCCGGGCAGGCCGACCGGCAGGAAGGGATAGAGCTCGGGATCGCCCGCCACCTGCAACGGCTGCAGCTCGCCGTTGGGCCCGACCGCCTGCCAGCCCTGCGCCGCCCAGTCGGACGCCTTGCGGCTGCGCGCCGGCAGGCGGATCGACTTGGCCGTAGGCGCGAACTCACGGCGTTGCGCCTCGGGCACGCGCACTTCCACATACACCGGCACGCCCATCGACCAGCCGCCGCGCTTTTGCAGGTGGCTCGCGGTGGAAGCCCAGGCATCGGGCTCGGACGCCACGATGTCGATGACGCCGTCGCCGTCGCCGTCCACCGCGATCTGCTCGTAGGTGTCGGGCACGAACTGCGTGCGGCCGAAGGCCGCGGCCCACGAGCCCTGGTAGTGCTCGGGCACCACCTTGCCGTCGCGCAGCAGCCGCACCGCGGCGTACGCGCGCTCGCGCGACACGCAGGTGGCCGCCGGGTTGGGACAGGGCCTGAGGCAGGCATACGAGATCGCCGCGTCCAGCACCGGGATGCGGCCGCCGCTGGGGCCGTAGTTCGTCTCGATGCCGTAGATCGCGACCACCACCTCCCTGGGCACGCCGAAGCGCGCCTCGATGCGCTGCAGCGTTTCGGCGGCGCGCGCCAGCACCTGCTTGCCCTCGGCCACGCGCTGCTCGTCCGTGGTCATGGCCAGGTCGTCCCACCAGTAGGTGGGCTCGCCGGCTTGCACCAGCATCGACTGGCGCACGCGGTCGTCGTAGCGCGCGGCGGACGCAATGCGCAGGAAGTCGTCGCGCACCAGCGGCCGCAAGGCGCCCGGCGTGCGGGCTGCCAGCTCCTGCACGCAGCCTGCAAACTGGTCCGTGCCCATCGGCTGGTCGAGCAGCCCGGCCTGAGCCCAGGGCGCCGCCAGCGCCAGCGCGACAGCGAAGGTTGCGCGCTTCATCAGCGGTAGAACGGCTCTACCCTGCCTTTCAGCTTGAGCATCAGCGGCTGCCCCTTGCGGTCGACCGTCTTGCCCGCGGGCACCTTCACCCAGCCTTCGCTCACGCAGTACTCCTCCACGTCGTGGCGCTCCTGGCCGTTGAAGCGGATGCCCACGTCGTGCTCGAAGATGGCCGCCACGTGGTGCGGGCTGCGCGGGTCGGCCGACAGGCGGTCGGGCAGCGCGGGTTGGGACGATTCGGAAGCGGCGGGTTCATTCATGTCCGTATTGTCCCGTGGCGGGCGCCTTCACACGGGTAGGACGAATCCTATGGCTCGTCGGTGGGAAAGGCCCGCCGGAACCGGAAAACGCCGAGGCATTGATTCGGTGGCCTCCGATGGCTGGCGGGCCGGTCGTCGTCCATAGTGACATCACGCATCGGGAACGATGCATCCGCACCAGGAGCCGCAAGATGATCGACAACCTGTCCACCCAATTCCAGCTGCGCTTCCGCTCGCTGTTCGACGCGGGCCGCGGTTTCGCCTTTCCCTGCGACTGCTCCGGCCACGTGGACCTGGACAACCTGACAGAACGCGCGCGCAACAACTACTTCTACGCCCGCGCCATGGTCGGCCGCGAGCTGACGGTGCCCGCGGTCGAGTGCACCGTGCTGCACTGACGAGAATATGCGACGCTCGCACGCGAGCGCGCTTGACGGCGAGCGGCCCGCGCTGGCACACTTCGCATCCCTTTCAACCCACCACAGGAGAGTAGCCATGACCCGAGCAGATGTTGCCCTCCTGTCGGCCGCCTGAAGCGCGACGCTTCTTCGTCATCCAGCAGGCCCGCTGATCCGCCGCTCCCCGCGGCCGACAACACACCCCTCCAGTTCCGTGCATGCGCTTCGCTGCGCCCGCACGGCTGCCGCGCCGTTCGTGCGTGGCGTTGGCCTGCGTATGACTGTCAATGACCGACTTCGCTTTCGAAAGACTTCGCCCCTTCGGGCTCACGAACGCCATCGTGAACCGCCTGGGGCTGCATGACCCCGCCGCCGACGCCCACCGGCTGATGCGGGTGATGGAAACCCAGCGTGACGAGTTCACGTTGCATGACGGCAGTGCCGAGCACAGCGCGCGGGCCATCCCGCGCCTGGTGCTGGCGCTGCAGGCGCAGGAGACTGCGCTGACCATCGGCGACTGGGTGCTCGCCGCTGCGGATGCGCAGGGCGACCTGTGGATCCACGAACGCATCGAGCCCGTGACGCAGATCGCGCGCCGCGCCAACGACGGGCGGCGCCAGCCCCTCGCGAGCAACGTCGACACGGCGCTGCTGGTGATGGGCCTCGACGCCGACTTCAACCCCCGCCGCATGGAGCGCTACATCGCCATGGTGCGCGCCTGCGGCGTGGCGCCGGTGGCGGTGCTGACCAAGGCCGACCTGGGCGGCACGGCGGGCCTGCGCGCGGCGCAGTTGCGCGAGCGCCTGCCCGGCGACGTGCCCATCCTCGCGGTCAACGGCCTGAGCGGCGAGGCGCGCCTGGCACTCGCGCCGTGGGTGCAGGCGGGGCAGACGCTGGTGCTGCTGGGCTCGTCGGGCGCGGGCAAGTCGACGCTGACCAACACGCTGACCGGCGAGCAGACCCAGGACACGGGGGGCGTGCGGCGCGGCGACGGCCGCGGGCGCCACACCACCACGGCGCGCTCGCTGCACCGGTGCGTGGAAGGCGCCTGCATCATCGACACGCCCGGGCTGCGCACCTGGCGTCCCGACGCCGACGGCGAGTCGCTGGCAGCGGCGTTCGGCGACGTCGCGGAGCTGGCCGTGAACTGCCGCTTTCGCGACTGCCGCCACGAAGGCGAGCCCGGCTGCGCGGTGCGCGGCGCGGTGCCCGAAGACCGCCTGCACAACATGCGCAAGCTGCTGCGCGACGCGCAGCGCGTCGACCAGACGCCGCTGGACCGCATCCAGCAGCGGCGCAAGTGGAAGGCGATCGGCAAGGCGGGCTCAGAGCGGTCGCGCAGCAAGCGCGATTACGGGCCTTAGGCCCTAGAACTCCCGCAGCAGCTGCGTTCGGCGCTGGGCATACCAGCGCACCAGGCAGTCGCGGTCGCGGCAACTCGCGTCGCGCTGCGCCAGCGCCTGCTCGGTGCGGCGGCGGAAGCCCGCGGGGTCGCGCGCCACGCCACCGGCTTGCGCCTGCAGGCGCTGGATGTCGCTGTCGAGCTGCGCCAGTTCGGGGTCGCTGCAGGTCACGCGCTCGGCCGTGGAGGCACCGGCCCCGCAACTCAACATGATGGAGACATCGGGTGAGGCAGGCGGGGCGGCTGGGGCGGCGGCCCCCATCACCGCGGCCGGCGCACCCGCGTGCAGGTCACCGAGCCGCTGCAGGATGCGGTCGATCTCGACCGGTCCGCCGGCCACCTTGCACGCGGCGATCAATGCCACTTCGGCGTCGCGCGGCCTGCCCTGCCTGACCGCTTCGTTGGCCACGGCGACGAAGGCGCCCGACGAGGGCCGGTCGCGCAGCGCCATGGCGGCATCGAGCTGGTAGCGGCCGTCCTCGGCACCGCGTGCGGCCAGGGTGGGGCCGGGCGGACAGCGCGGGTTTTCAGAGACGGCGGCGGGTGCAGCGCCCGAACGGACAGGGGGCGCCAGTGCGGTCGACTGGGGTGGCGGCGGCGGGACCTGTTCGAGCCAGCGCCCGGCGGACCAGGTGACGAAGCCGGCCACTGCCACCGCAGCAGCGGCCAGCACATAGGGGTGGCGGACGGCTGGGTTCATGCCTGTCATCGTGCGCCTGTCTCAGCCGCAGGCTGTGGGCCGCGGACGCGGCCATCTGTAGGACAATGCAGTTGCCCATCCGTAGTTCATTTCCCCCGTTTCCCCATGAAGTCCCTCCTGCGCCGCATTTCCCTTTTTGTCGCCCTTGCGCTGGCTGCCTGTTTCGCGCAGGCCCAGCCCTCGATGGTCCGCATCCAGACCACGCAGGGTGCGCTGGACCTCACGCTGGTGGCCGACGCGCCCGTCTCCACGGCCAACTTCCTCGCCTACTTGCGCGACGGTTCGTACAACGACGTGTTCGTGCACCGCAACGCGTGGCTTTCGTCCACGACGCCGTTCGTGATCCAGATGGGCGGCTACCGCTGGGCGGCCAGTGGGGCGATCTCGCTGGTGCCGACCAAGCCGCCCATCACCAACGAGTTCAGTGCCCAGCGCTCCAACGTTCGCGGCACGGTCGCCATGGCCAAGATCGGCGGCAACCCGAACAGCGCCACCAGCCAGTTCTTCGTGAACATGGGCAACAACGCGGCCAACCTCGACGCGCAGAACGGCGGCTTCACCGTGTTCGCGCGCGTCACGCAGCCGGGCATGGTGGTGGCCGACCGCATTGCCAACCTGGTGCAGGTCGGCGTGAACATCAGCATCGGCGGCCAGATCCATTCACTGACCGACCTGCCGGTGTCGGGCTGGCAGCCAGGTGTCAACCCTGCCCGACACAACGTGGTGCTGTTCACCGATGCCTACGAACTGGCCACGGCCACCGAGACCGACCGCCTGTTCAACTACCTCGAAGCGCAGTTCGCCCAGTACCTGCAGCCGCAAAAAGGCATCCGCGGCACCTGGGAGGGCTACACCTACAGCTACTACCCGGGCACCAACACGTTCGCCGGCGTGAAGGACGGCAAGGTCTGGTACTACATGCCGTCGGTCAGCGGCACCATCGGCGAGCTCGGCACCGTCGAGCACTGGTGGGGCCTGGCGCAAGCCGCCGGCTACTGACCTGCCGCGCGGAAGCGCACTTCGCGCAGGTAGCGCTCGAGCGACTCCATCTCGCCCTGCAGCGCCTGCGCGTCCCCTGCCAGCGCCTTCAATTCGATCTCGCGGCTTTGCCATGCCGCCCAGCGAAAACCGTAGAGCGCCAGAGCGCCGCCGGTGCGGTGCGCCAGGCCGCGCAGCTTCTCGCGGTCGCCGGCAGCCAGCGCCTGGTGCATCGCGGCCAGCAATTCCTGCCGCGACACGAGGAACGCAGGCACCTCCGCCAGCAGGTCGGCGTCCACGCACACTTCCTCGTCGCGCGACGGCAGCGTCTGGATCGGTGCGATGCGGGGCTGCGCGGCGCCTGAGGGTTGGGCGGACGTGGCCAGTTCGAGCAGGGTCGCGACCAGCGCCTCGCGCGTCACCGGCTTGGCGAGGTAGCGGTCGGCACCGCTCGCCAGGCAGCGCCGGATCGACGGCTCGTCGTCGTTCGACGAGGCCATGATGATGGCGCAACGTTTGCGCCCCTCCTGCTGCTCGCGCTTGCGGATCCAGGTGACCGCTTCGACGCCGCCCATCACCGGCATCTCCATGTCGATCACGATCACGTCGGGCCAGCGCCGCACCACCGCGTCGATCGCCGCGCGGCCGTTGACGGCCGTCTCCACCGTGAGCGGCGGCGAGGGCAGGTAGCGCCGCAGGATCAGCCGGTTGTACTCGTCGTCGTCCACCACGAGCACGTGGGCGGCCGGCAGCTCCGGCAAGGCGGCGAGCGGCGCGCGCACCGTAACCGTCGCATCGGCCGAACGCGGCAACGCATCGGCCGGCAGCGGCCGCAGCGTGAGCGTGAGGCGCGTGCCGTCGGCGTCACTCGACGTCATCTCCAGCTCGCCTTCCTGCGCGCGCGCCATCAGGCGCGCCGAGTACGCGCCCAGTCCCGTGCCGCCGCTCTTGCCGGCGGTGGCGTACTTGGCGAAGAAGTGGCGCGCCACTTCATCGGGCACGCGGGCCGGGTTGTGCACGCGCACGCACACCGGCGGGCCGGCATCCAGCGCGACCGTCACCGTGCCTTCTGACGGCGTCGCTTCCACCGCGTTCTTCACCAGGTTGGCCAGGATCGAATAGCACAGCAGCTCGTCGGCGCGCGCGTAGACCTGGGCATCGCCACCCCACACCTGCAGCCGCACCTTGTTGGCTTCGGCGAAGCCGTGCAGGTCGACCAGTACGCGCTCAGCCACCTCGGCCAGGTCGACGGCCTGCGGCCGGAACTCGTAGCTGCCGGTCTCCATCTTGTACAGGCCGAGCGAGAGGTTGACCATCTCGAGCATGCGGAACCCCGCGCGGTCCGCGATGCCCAGCAGCTCGCGCTGGTCCGGCCCCAGCGTCGGGTCTTCGCGCAGCAGCCGCGTGACGCCGATGATGCTGTTGAGCGGCGTCTTCATGTCGTGGCGCGCCATGCGCTCCACGTCCTCCTGCATCTCGCGGCGCTCGGTCACGTCGATGAAGGAGCAGATGTAGCGCAGTGTGCGGCAGTCGCTGCCGGTCAGGCTGATCGCCTCGGCCAGGATCCACACCGGCCGGCCGTCGGCGCGGACCAGCCGGTACTCCCAGGGCTCGTGCCGCATCTCGCCACTGGCGATGCGGCAGGCGCGCAGTTGCGCGAGGAAACGGGTCCGCACGATCTCGCGGTCGGCCGGGTGGATGAACTCGTAGAACACCGGCCACTTCGAGGTGTCGGCGTCGCCCGGGTAGCCCAGGATCTCCTTCAGCCGCTCGGAATACGTCACGTGGTTGGTCGTCGTGTCCCAGTCGTAGATGCCGGCCTTGGTGGTGCGCACCAGCAGGTCGCCGCGGAGGCGCTGCTCCAGGGCTCGCAACTCTTCGGCATTGAGCGCACGGGCCAGGCGTCGCGCCAGCACGATGGCCGGCGCGAGCACGAAGGCGAGCAGGCCGAAGGGTGCAATGCTTCGCGCAGCGCCGCCCACGTTGTAGCGCAGCACGTCGAACCCGATCACGCCGATGGCGATGGCCATGCCGCCCAGCATCACCTGGGCGCCGCTGTCCCCTTCGCGCGCGGCGCGCAGGAAGGCCCACGTGGTAGCCAGCAGGATGCCCACCACCACGGCCTGCCCGACCGGTGCGAGGTGGCTGTACCAGCTGGCGGGCGTCAGCACGACAGCGGCGGTACAGGCGCCACAGGCCGCCAGCAGCAAGCGCAGTGGCAGCTTGTGCAGGTGGCGCACGAAGAGCCGCCGCACCAGCACGAGGAAGCACGCCATGCTGGCAAACCACGCGACGTATTCGATGCGCAGGTAGGCCTCCCAGCCGGCCTCGGCGCGCCCCAGCAGCAGCAGCAGGCGCTCGCCCGTCATGTCCGAGTACAGCGCCAGCACCAGGCAGAACGCGCCGAACAGCAGCGGCGTCACGTCCTTGGGCCGCGCCAGCCAGAAGATGCACGGCACCAGCCCCAGGACCAGGTAGGCGCCGAGCAGCACGGTGTTGAGCACCAGTTGCTCGCGCATGTCGGCCAACAGCGCTGCATGGGCACCCACCGCGGGGGCGCGCACCATGCCGCCGGCCCGGTGGCTGAAGTTGGACATGTGCACGGTGAGCTGCAACGGGCAGGCGTAGGGCTGCGTCAGGTTGGCGCGGCCGCCGATGGCGGGCCGCGCAGTTTCGGCCGACGTCCCCGGCGCACCCTGCGAGGCGGCGAGCTCGCCGTTGACGTACAGGCGCCAGGCGGTGCGCTGCGCCGGCATCGCCACGGCCAGCTGCTCGCCCGCGGGGCAGCGGACGGCGAGCCGGTAGGTGGCAAAGCCGTCGGCACTGCCCGCCGGGCCCTCCCCGGCCGCACGGCTCCACGGCGCCGGCACCGCCACGAAGCGGTCGTCCAGTGGGGCGGCGGGATCGACGAAAGCGCGCCACGCAAAAGCCCATTCACCGTGCAGCTCGGCGCTGGACGCGCCGATCGAAGGCAGGTCGAGCACGCCCCGGCTGGCGGCAGGCGCTGCAGCGCCCGCGGCCGCGACACCTGCCGCCAACAGCAGGCTGCAGGCCGCACGCAGCGCTCGCGTGATCGGGCTCATGGCTGAGCGCCAGTTTATCGGCGCAGCCGCTGGGCAACGAAGGTTTATCATCGGGGCTCATGCAGTCAGGCCCCCGAGACGTTGCGCAGGTCCGGCTGGACAACGCGCTCGCGCTGTTCGAAGAGTTCGTCCGCAACACGGTCAAGCACCCCGACGCGGCCACGCTGCGCGGGCTGGAGCGGCGTTTCGCGGAGCGGCTGGAAATCCAGCCCAGCTACTGGAGCCAGATCAAGAGCCGCTCGCGCCAGATCGGCGAGCGGCTGGCGCGGCAGTTCGAGGTGCTGTGCCACAAGCCGGTCGGCTGGATGGACTTGCCGCATGGGCCGTCGGTGCCGCCTGTGCCGGCGGTCCCCCCGATTCCTGCCATTCCCCCGTTGCCGGCGCAAGGTGAAAGCCCGCTGCCGCAGGACGACGACGAGCGCTTCATCGTGGGCCTGGTGCTCACCTACTACCGGCGCCACCCGCAGCGCGCGCGCACGCGGCTGCTCGACTTGCTGGGTGAGGTGCTGGTACCGGCACCTGCGACCACACCCGCCGCTGCGGCGAGGCCGCTGGCGCCGAAGCCCGGCTCCGCGCTGGAAGACTCGCACTCGCTGTGGCAGCGCTCGCAGTCGGGCGTGGCGCCCTTGAAGCGCAAGCGCTAGGTGTTGCACCAGCCACACAAAACCCGCCCCTGGTGAAAAAACCAGCTTGCGCTTGATAATCGATTGTTTATCATTTGCGCAAGTCGGCGAAACCGCCGATGACGACGAGCCCACCCACCCCTGCTTAGCAACATGTCCTTCAACCAGCTGTCCATGACCCAAGCCGCCGCCCGCTCCCGCGGGACCTGCGCGCTGCATGGCATCGACTGCGTGAAGCGCATCGGCCTGCGAAGCATCCAACCCCGGGGCGCCGCACCCCCACCCTGCTGACGAAGCGCAGGTGGTGCGACGGCCCGGTGCATTTGCCCCGGGCCGTTTTGTTTGCGGGACCCGGAAGCCGGATGGCAGTGACAACGAAACAGGAGAACGAACCATGAGAACGACTGTGGGCTGGGCCGCTTCCGATGCGACGCGTCCCTGGGGCGCAACGCTCATCTACATCGCCGCGGCCGTGTTGCGTGCGGCGAGCGACGTGCTGTCGCGGGTGGCGGCGCGCATCGACGAGGCGCGCGCCGTGCCGCCGGTGTACGAGGTGGAATTCCACGGCTTGTACCGCGAAGCCGGGGCGCCCGAAGGGGCGCTCTACATCAACGGCGAACTGGTCGGGTGGATAGAGGGCGTCAGCAAGCTCTGATGTACTGCTCGCGCAGTTCGCGCTTCAGCACCTTGCCGATGTCGCTGCGGGGGAGTTCCTCCACGTAGCGCACATCGGCCAGGCGCTGGGTCTTGCCGAGCCGCTGGTTGGCCCAGTCGCGCAGCGCCGCCGGCTCCGGTGCGCCGGGTGCTGCGACGACGAAAGCCACCGGCGACTCGCCCCAGGCCTCGGACGGTACGCCCACCACCGCCGCTTCGCGCACGGCCTCGTGGCCGCGCAGCACCGACTCGAGGTCGCTCGGGTAGATGTTGAAGCCACCGCTGATCACCATGTCCTTGCGCCGGTCCATCAGCGCGAGGAAGCCGTCGGCATCGAAGCGGCCGACGTCGCCGGTGCGGATGAAGCGGTGGCCGTGTTCGTCGTACCACTCGGCCTCGCGGGTCTTGCCCGACTGGTTGTGGTAGCCCGTCATCATCGAAGCCGACCGCCCCACGATCTCGCCCACCTCGCCGTGCGGGAGCTCGCGGCCCGCTTCGTCGACCACGCGGATGTCGTGGCCGTCGGCCGGCTTGCCCACGGTGTGCAGCTTGTCGCGGAAGTTGTGCGCCTCCAGCACGCAGGTGCCGCCGCCTTCGGTCATGCCGTAGTACTCCACCAGCCCGCCCGGCCAGCGCGCGAGCACGTCGGCCTTGAGCGCCGCGGCGAACGGCGCGCTGGTGCAGAACTTCATGCGGAACGACGACAGGTCATGCCGGTCGAAGTCGGGCAGCGCCATCAGGCGCTGGTACTGCACCGGCACCAGCATGGCATGCGTGGCCCGCACCTCCTCGGCCAGCTGCAGGTAGGCGACGGGGTCGAAGCGGCCTTGCGATAGAACCAGTGTGCCGCCCTTTGCGAGCGCCGGGAACACGCAGACCAGCGTGGTGTTGGAGCACAGCGAGGTAGCCACCAGCGCCACCGCATCGGGTCCGTAGCCATAGCCCTCGGCACGCGCCACGTGCGCCCAGCGCATGGCGTGCGGCTGCACGATGCCCTTGGGCGCGCCGGTGGTGCCCGACGAATAGATGATGTTGAACGGCCAGTCGGGTTCGATCTGCACCGCGTCGGGTTCGGCGTCGCGCGGCGCGAGCCACTGCTCCAGGGGCACACCGCCGCTGGCGGCCAGCGCGATGCGCGGCGGTCCGTCGAAGGCGGGCACCGACTCGTCGACGAACAGGAACCGCGCTTCGCTGTCGGCCGCCATGCCCGCCAGCTGTTCGGGCAGAGGCCCTACCGGCAGGGGGGCCACTGCCACACCGGCGCGCAGCGCGCCGATGAAGACGGCGACGTACTCGATCGAGTTGGCGCCGCAGATGGCGATGGCCTGCGTCGGCCGCACGCCGTCGCGCTGCAGTGCCGCGGCCACGCGGTCGGCCAGAGCGTCGAGTTCGGCCCACGACAGCTTGCGCCGTGCCTGTCGCAGGGCGGCTTGCGCAGGCCGCGCTCGCGCATGCTGCCGGATGAGGTCGGGGACGGCCTGGAACGGCGGCAGAGCGGCGGGTACGGCTCGTTGTTGTGTCATGGGCAAATTGAACGCAAGCGCGGCGGGCCGCGCCAAGAGGGGAAACTCGGGGCGGACATGTCCGACACGGCGCGGCTGCCCGCACCGACTTCGCGCCAGCCCGGCCGCACGCCACACTGGAAGCCAATGAACCCAAGGGGAGTGCACATGGCTTACAGCAGCATCCTGGGCGCGGACCGAGCGCCCGCCCAGCCCGCAGGCCGCGACGCCGACGCGCTGGGGCCGAGCGACAATTCCGACTCCGGCAGCGACACCATCGGCACGCGCGAAGGACGCGCCGACAGCGACTCGGCCGGGACCGGTGAACGCGGCGCCGTGGTGGGTGCCGATGCGGTCGAAGGCGGAGATATCCTGCCGGACCGCGTGGTGAACCTGGCCGACAACGAAGCTTCGCCGCCGGCAGGCGCGCAAGCGCAGGAGTTCACCGACCTCGACGCCGAAGCCGAGGGAGACACCACCGACGACGCCTAACGCGCCAGCGTCGAAGCCCCGAACAGGCTCTGGATGAATTCCACGGCCAGTTCGGCAGTGCGGTTGCGCACGTCGAGCGCCGGGTTGATCTCGACCACGTCGAGCGAGCGCAGCCGCCCGGTGTCGGCAATCATCTCCATGCACAGCTGCATCTCGCGATAGGTCGGGCCGCCGCGCACGCCCGTGCCTACCCCGGGCGCCTCCATCGGGTCCAGGCAGTCCAGGTCGAAGCTCACGTGCAAGTGCGTGTTCTCGTCCACGTCCGCCAGCACCTCGGTCATGGTGTGGCGCATGCCGTGCTCGTCGATGTGCCGCATGTCGTATACCGACAGGCCCAGCCGGCGGATCGCCTCTTTCTCCTCGGCGTCGACGCTGCGGATGCCGATGAAGTCGATCTGCTCCGGCGTGATCGCCACGCGCTCGCCGCTCCAGCCCACCAGCGCAGGGGGGCCGTGCCCCAGCAGGCACGACACCGGCATGCCGTGCAGGTTGCCGGTGGGGCTGCTGTTCTCTGTGTTGACGTCGGAGTGCGCGTCGAGCCAGATCACGCGCAGGTGCTGCCCCTGCTCGCGGCAATGCCGTGCGACGGCGCTGATCGAGCCGATGCCCAGGCAGTGGTCACCGCCCATCAGCAGCGGGACGTGGCCGAGCCGCAGCGCGCCGGCCACCGAATCGAACACCGCCCGGTTCCAAGCAACCACTTCCGCCAGGTGGCGCACGCCGCCGTGCGGCGGCTCCCACGGGTTGGGCGGCCCGGCCAGGTTGCCGTGGTCGATCACGTTCAGGCGGTAGGCCCGCAAGGCGTCGAACAGCCCGGCCACGCGCAGCGCGTCGGGCCCCATGCCCGCGCCGCGCACGCTGGCGCCGACGTCGGTGGGTGCGCCGATGAGGCTGACGGTGTGCATGGGCGGTCCTCTTTTTTGCTAGGCGCCGATTGTGAGCTTGAACACCACCTTGCGCTCGCCTACCTGCGTGCCCTTGGTGTTGGCGATCGCCTCGTTGCGCCACGGCCGCAGCTCCTCGCGCTGACGCGCGTCGAGCCAGCCCAGCTGGTCGAGTACCGCGATGGTGGCGGCATGCAGGGCGAGCTTGTTGCCGTCGATCACCTTGATGGCGAAAGCCTGGCCGCGGCTGCGGCTGGCGAACACCTGCACCGCCTCGGCGCCGACCTTGGTGACCCAGTCGCCGCGGCCTGCGCGCATGAAGGCGAGGTCGTTGCGGCCGGTGCCGGACACCAGCTCGGGATGCGAGGCCATGGCGTCGGCCAGCGGCGCGAAGGCTTCGCCGAATTCGTGGTCGGCAAAGCCCGTGGCCAGCCGCGCGTAGGCGCGCGCCAGCCCGGCAAGCGGCATCGCGTAGTTGGGCGCCGAGCAGCCGTCGGTGCCGGCCTTCAGGTCCCCGGGCGCCAGGCCGGCCGCTGCGGCCACGTCGCGCCGGATCGCCTGCTGCAACGGATGTGCCGGTGCCAGGTAGTTGACGGTGGGCAAGCCGTGCACCACGCAGTAGCCGAGGAAGCCCGAGTGCTTGCCGCTGCAGTTGTGGTGGCGCTCGTCGTAGTGCTCGGGCACGGGGCCGACACCGTACTCGACGTAGTACGGCACGTGGCAGCCGCACTGCAGCGCCTTGTAGGTGAGCCCCGCCTTGTCGAGCATGTCCTGCACCTGCTCGACATGCATGGGCTCGCCGCTATGGCTGGCGCAGGCCAGCGCCAGGTTTCGGCTCGTGTAGCCCAGCTTGGCCGCGCCGCCGCTGCGCACGAACGGCAACGCCTGCAGCGCCTTCAGCGTCGAACGGGTGAACGTGACCCACTGCGGATCGCCGGCCCGTGCCAGCACGCGCCCCTGCGTGTCGCACACGGCCACCACGCCGAAGTGCATGTTCTCCAGCGTGCCGCCGCGCAAGGTTTCGATCAGGGGGACGAGTCCGGTCATCGCCCCAATTATCCCTGTCGCCCGCTTGACGAGCTTTCCCCGCGGCTCACCCCCACAATCGCGGCCATGACCCAAGTCCGCTCCCCGTTGCAGGCCCAGGTGGTGCAGTGGCAGGTGGCGCCCGGCGACACCGTGCGCCAGGGCGACCTGCTGGTCGTGCTGGAAGCGATGAAGATGGAGCATGAGGTGCGTAGTCCCGTGACGGGGCGCGTGGGCGAGTGCCTGTTTGGCGAAGGCGAGACGGTGGGCAAGGATGAGGTGCTGGCGGTGCTGGCACAAGGTGGGGATGAGGTGGCGGCGGGCGAGGCGGTGGTGGAACAGTTGCGGTCCGGCATTCGGGCTGACCTGCAACGAATCCGTGAACGGCACGCCCTGACACTCGACGGAGCACGCCCCGGCGCCGTCGCGAGGCGCCACGCGCTGGGCCTGCGCACAGCACGGGAGAACGTGGACGACCTGTGCGACGCCGGCAGCTTCACCGAATACGGCGCGCTCGCTTATGCCGCGCAGCGCAGCCGCCGCAGCGAGGACGACCTCATCCGCAACACGCCGGCCGACGGCATGGTCACCGGCATCGGCAGCATCAACGGCGAACTGGTCGGGCCTGAGCGCTCGCGCGCCGTCGTGCTGGCCTACGACGCCACCGTGCTGGCAGGCACACAGGGGATGCGCAACCACCAGAAGACCGACCGGCTGCTCGACATCGCGGCGCGCAACCGGCTGCCGGTGGTGCTGTTTGCCGAAGGCGGCGGCGGGCGGCCGGGCGACACCGACATGCCCATCGTGGCGGGACTGCATGTGACGACGTTCGCCAGCCTGGCCCGGCTGAACGGCCAAGTGCCGCTGGTGGGCATCGCCGCGGGCCGCTGCTTTGCCGGCAATGCGGCGCTGCTGGGCTGCTGCGACGTGATCATTGCCACGCGCGCCAGCAACATCGGCATGGGCGGCCCGGCGATGGTGGAAGGCGGCGGGCTCGGCGTGTACCGCCCGGAAGAGATCGGGCCCAGCGGCGTGCAGCACGCCAATGGCGTGATCGACGTGCTGGTCGACGATGAAGCAGCGGCGGTGCAGGCGGCGCGCCACTACCTGTCGTTCTTCCAGGGCCGCGTCCAGGCCTTCGAGGCACCCGACGGCGCGGCGCTGCGCGAGCTGGTGCCGGAAAACCGGCTGCGCGTGTACGACAGCCGCGCGGCGTTTTCGGGCCTCGCGGACCGGGGCAGCGTGCTTGAACTGCGCACAGGCTTTGGAACTGGCATCCACACAGCGCTCGCGCGCATCGAGGGCCGTCCGGTGGGCCTGCTGGCCAACAACCCGCTGCACCTGGGTGGCGCCATCGATGCCGATGCGGCCGACAAGGCGGCGCGCTTCATGCAGCTGTGCAACGCGCATGGCCTGCCGTTGGTGAGCCTGGTCGACACGCCGGGCTTCATGGTGGGCCCGCAGGTCGAACAGGCTGCGCAGGTGCGCCACGTGAGCCGCATGTTCGTCGCCGCCGCGCACCTGTGCGTGCCCTTCTTCAGCGTCGTGCTGCGCAAGGGCTATGGGCTGGGCGCGATGGCCATGGCAGCCGGCGGCTTCCACGCGCCCGAGTCCACGGTGGCATGGCCGAGCGGTGAGTTCGGCGCCATGGGCCTGGAGGGCGCGGTGCGGCTGGGCTATCGCAAGGAACTCGAAGCGGTGCCGCCGGGCGCCGGGCGCGACGCGCTGTTCGAGCAGCTCGTCGCGAAGCAGTACCAGAACGGGCAGGCGATGCAGATGGCCGCAACGCTGGAGATCGACGCGGTGATCGACCCGGCCGGCACGCGAGCCTGGTTGTTGCGCGGCCTCGAGTCGTCATCAGCGCGTGCGCTGTCGGACCACACGCCGTCCATCGACACCTGGTAACGCTGTCCCACGCGCTGTTGCACTTGCGGCGCTTGCGTTCAGGCGGCGTTCATGCGGCCGCTTGCAGACTGGGGCACCTGATACCTAAGGAGGTCCCATGAAGAACCTGTTCCTCAAGCCCGTCGCAGCCGCCGTGCTGCTCATCGTCCCGATGTCGGCCGCCCTCGTCGCCGCACCGGCCACCGCGCAGACGCGCGGTTATGTGGTTGCACAGGCGCCGGCGCCCGGCTTTGCGGCCGCAGCGCCGCAGATCGAGCGCTTCGTC
The DNA here is from genome assembly GCA_016213325.1 of Burkholderiales bacterium. GTDB lineage: Bacteria > Pseudomonadota > Gammaproteobacteria > Burkholderiales > Burkholderiaceae_C > Ramlibacter. The sequence goes on from JACRAY010000013.1 coordinate 53,031, forward strand.
ATGCGCCAGCCGCAACGCATGGAGGCCGGCCGCGACCTGCGCTTCCGCATCGAAGGCGCGCCGGGTGCCGACGCGTGGCTCGACATCCCGGGCGTGGTGCGCAACGTCGACCTGGCCGAGGTGCGCCCGGGCGTCTATGAAGGCCATTACACGATCCGCGTGCGCGACGACCTCGACGCTTTCGACCGTGCGGTAGCCACGCTGCAGCGCAACGGCCTGCGAACGACCGCCCGCGTGGAGATGCGCGCCGAACGTGACTGGGACGACCGCGGCTGGCGCGACGCCCGCGGGCCGCGCATCACCGACATCACGCCGTCGCACGGCGACCGCGTGAACGAACGCGGCCGCACCGAGATCTCGGCGCGCATCCACGACAACCGCAGCGGCGTCGACCGCCGCTCGATCCGCCTGCGCGTGGACGGCCGCGACGTGACGCGCGCTGCGCGCATCGATAACGACTCGGTGGTGTATCGCGACGACCTGCGCGAAGGCCGCCACACCGCCGAGCTGGTGGTGCGCGACCGCCGCGGCAACGAGACGCGCCGCAGCTGGAGCTTCGACGTGGTGGACCGCCACGAACGTATCGGCCAGCCGCCGCCGCCGCCGATGACGCTGGCTGTGACCAGCCACGCGCCCAACGCGTATATCGACTTCCGCGGCAACCTGCGGCTGGAAGGCGCCACGCTGCCGCACGCCACGGTGCGCGTGCAGGTGGACTCGGTCGCCAACGTGGGCGGCGTGATCGGGGTCAACCAGCCGGTGGCCGACCAGGTGGTGCAGGCCGATGCGTCGGGCCGCTTCGCGGTGGTCATCAGCCCGCGCGTGGTGCCGATCCCCGGTGCGCGCTATGACGTGCGGCTGACGGCCAGCGAAGGCGGCCACCAGGTCGAGCAGCGCCTGTCGCTGCACCAGCGCGGCTAAGCGCGCAGCGCGCTTCCAGCCCTTCAGCGCAGCACGGCCACCGCCGCGGAGAACGTGAAGAACGCCGCGGCGGTGGTCAGCAGGATGATCCGGGCAATGCGCCCGGCGTCCGCACCGAAGCGCTCGGCCAGCACGGCCACGTTGCTCGCACTGGGCAAGGCGGCCACCAGTGTCATCACGGTCAGCGCGAAGGGGTCCAGCGGCAGGCCGGCAGCCTGCACCGCCCGGCCCACGCCATAGACCAACAGCGGATGCACGATGAGCTTGGCCAGCGCCACCGGCACGAAGTCTTTCGCCGGCAGCGGCCCCTGTTCATGCTGCGCCGCCAGCATCTGCGAACGCGCCAGCACCGCACCGATGGTGAACAGGGCGACCGGCGAGGCCGAGTCGGCCATCAGGCTGATCGTGTCCCTGATCGGCTGCACTGGTTTCCATGCGAAAGCCGAAGAAACCCCGCCCAGCAGGATGGCCCAAGGCAGCGGATTGAACGCCACACCCTTCAAAGCCTTCTTCGCCGCCTCGGCCGCGCCGTGTTCGTCGGCGCCGTCCAGCCGCGACAACGCAACGCACAGCGACGTGGTGATCACCATGTCGATCGCGATCGCCAGGATGGCCGGCCCCGCCGCCTGCGCGCCGAGCAGCGCCACCAGCAGCGGCACGCCCATGAAGCCGGTGTTGGGAAAAGCCGCCACCAGCGCGCCGAACGCCGCATCGTTCCAGCGGATGCGCTCGTTCATGCTGAATTTCACGGTGCCGGCCACCATGCACAACGCGCACGCCAGCCACACGACGATGCCGGCGGGGTCCAGCATCTGCGCGATGGGCGTGTTGGCGCCGAAGCGGTACAGCATGCACGGCAGCGCGAAGAAGAGCACGAAAGTGTTGAGCCCGCCGATCGCCTCCAGCGGCATCATGCGGCGCTTGGCTGCGACGTAGCCCGCCAGCACCAGCGCGAAAAAAGGGAAGGTGACTCGCAAGATGTCAAGCACGGGGGCATTGTCTCAGGTCGGTATCATCCGTCCCCTGATGTCCGGCCTGAATCTCGCGCAACAAGAAGCAGTCAACTACATGCACGGGCCGTGCCTCGTGCTCGCCGGCGCCGGCTCGGGCAAGACCCGCGTCATCACGCACAAGGTCGCACGGCTGATCCAGTCGGGGATGGAGCCCAGGCGCATTGCGGCCATCACCTTCACCAACAAGGCTGCCGCCGAAATGCGCGAGCGCGCGAAGTCGCTGGTCGGCCGCGAAGCGAAGGAGGTGGTGATCTGCACGTTCCACGCGCTGGGCGTGCGCATGATGCGGCAGGACGGCGCAGCACTCGGCCTGAAGCCCCAGTTCTCCATCCTCGATACCGACGACGTGACGTCGATCCTGAAGGACGCCGGCGGCACAACCGACGCCGCCACGGCGCGCCAGTGGCAATGGGCGATCAGCACATGGAAGAACCAGGGGCTGAACGCGGCTCAAGCCGAGGCACAAGCCAGGGACGACAACGAGCGCGTGACCGCGCGCATCATGGCGCGCTATGAAGAGCGCCTGACCGCGTACCAGAGCGTCGACTTCGACGACCTGATCGGCCTGCCGCTGAAGCTGCTGCGCGACCACGCCGACGTGCGCGAGAAGTGGCAGCAGGGCCTGGGCCACGTGCTGGTGGACGAATACCAGGACACCAATGCCACGCAGTACGAACTGCTGAAGCTGCTGGTGGGCGAACGCGGCCGCATCACCGCGGTGGGCGACGACGACCAGTCGATCTACGGTTGGCGCGGCGCCACGCTGGACAACCTGCGCAAGCTCCCGCAGGACTACCCGACGCTGAAAGTCGTGAAGCTGGAGCAGAACTACCGCTCCACCAGCGCCATCCTGCGCGCGGCCAACAACGTGATCCAGCCCAACCCCAAGCTGTTCCCGAAGACGCTGTTCTCCGAACTGGGTGAAGGCGAGCCGGTGCGTATCGTCGACTGCGACAACGAGGAGCACGAGGCCGAGCGCATCGTGGCGCGCATCCAGTCCATCAGGGCAAACGGCATGGGCAAGGACTGGAAGGACTTCGCGGTGCTATACCGCGCCAACCACCAGGCGCGCGTGTTCGAGCAGGCGCTGCGCAAGGCGCAGATCCCGTACAAGGTGTCGGGCGGCCAGAGCTTCTTCGACCGCGCCGAGATCCGCGACCTGTGCGCGTGGCTGCGCCTGTGGGTGAACAACGACGACGACCCGGCGTTCCTGCGCTCGGTGACCACGCCCAAGCGCGGCATCGGCCACCAGACGCTGCAGGCGCTGGGCACTTTCGCCTCGAAGTACAAGCTGTCGCTGTTCGAGGCGCTGTTCTCCTCGTCGCTCGGCTCGGTGCTGCCGGCGCGCACGGTCGGCAGCCTCCACGAGTTCGGCCGCTACGTCAACGACCTGGAGTTCCGCGCGCGCCACACGACGGGCGCCGAAGACGCCCGCGCCTTCCTCGGCGACTGGCTGAAGGACATCGGCTACGAAAAGCACCTGTACGACAGCGAAGACAACGAGAAGCTGGCCGCCTCGCGCTGGACCAACGTCATGGAGTTCTGCGACTGGATGGCGCAGCGCTGCGGCGGGCAGATCGACGACACCGCGGGCGTGACACTGGCCAGCGAAAAGAAGAACCTGCTGGAAGTGGCGCAGACCATCTCGCTGCTGTCCACCATCAGCGAGCGCGAGCAGGACCAGAACGTGGTGACGCTGTCCACGCTGCACGCGTCCAAGGGCCTTGAGTGGCCGCACGTGGTGCTGGCCGGCTGCGTGGAAGGGCTGCTGCCTTTCAAGCCCGAGGACGAAGCCGGCAAGATCGTCGACGAGTCCGTCGTGCAGCGACTGCAGGAAGAGCGCCGCCTCATGTACGTGGGCATCACGCGCGCGCAACGCTCGCTGGCAGTCAGCTGGAGCCGCAAGCGCAAGAAGGGCCGTGAGATGGTGGCTGCCATGCCGAGCCGCTTCATCGCCGAGATGGCGCTGGACAAGTCCACGGTGAAGGAAGACCCGCGCGAGAAGCTGAAGGCGCTGCGCGCCGAATTCGCCGCGCGCAAGGCAGCGGCGCAGCCGGCGACATGAAAGCCGCCCTCCTCCTGATCGCATGCTGCGCGCTGGCTGCCGGCACCGCGTCGGCGGCGTGCCCGCAGCCGGTGGACATGCGGCACGACCACATGCTGGGCATGTGGGAGGCGCGCATCGGCGGCGGCAACGACGCGACGCTGCACCTGCAGCGCCACCCCGAGTACCCCGGCAGCTTCACCGGCACGGTCGAGCGCAAGGGCCAGCGCGCCCGCGTCGCCGGCGACATCATCAAAGGCGAGTTCACGCTGGAAGAGTCGGTCGACGGCGTGAAGATCAGCGCCCACTGGATCGGCGACGTGGTCGACGGCTCGTGCGGCCGCGAAGTGCGCGGCACCTGGCAGGGCGAAGGCGACCAGGCGCCGATCGTGCCGTTCGTGCTGCGCAGGCGGTAGCGCGTCCGCGTGCGGGGCGCTACCTGAGTGACTCAGGTATGCACTCGCCCTCGCCCCGAACCCTTGAGGAAGTGCGAAACGTCAAGCCGTCAAGCGAACCATGTTCTCCACAGAACGGAGACGGACCAGCGGGACCAACCTCCTGGATCTTGATGCTCCGGCGCCCGCGCTCCACCTTGATTCCCCTTCCCGTCCCAGCCAGTTCATCTGTCACGACCAGCGGCCACTTGCCCGCCACTCTTGCATTGACCATGCAAACGTGCCCTCCGGCTTGGCGCGAGAGTATCTCCAGGCGCACGCTTCCGTCGGCCTGCGGAGCCAGCTTGAGGCAGTCCTTCAGGCTCCGACTGCAAGCCCGCCATCCCGTCGCCGAAGCTTCCGTACACCTGGTCGCCGGCGCTGAGTAGAGCGAAGGATTGTCGTTGGCGTGTGCAGCTGAAGGCATTCCGCCAACTAAGACAGATATCAAGCAAACGCCGGCAACTAGCTGCGGTAGTTCCAATCGTCCTTTCATGCGTTGGCTAAACACTTGTGAGTCAGCGGGCTGGCTTGTGACGTTTCAGATATGCCACCCGTTGGCGGCCCGGCTCATACCTGGAAAGATCTGGCGTTGACTGGATGTATGAGATGAGTTCATCAAAGTCATTTTTCATGCCTTTCACCATCGGGCGAGCACCAGCCGTAAACCCCTGATAAACAAAGTCAACCAGAATGTCGCGGATTGCGGGGTGCAAGTTGTTCCACAGGACCCGATCCTTTTCCGTCGAAGTCCAGTATTCGTAGTTTTTTCGACCCCTCTCCAGGTAATCAGGGTATATGTTCTCAAAGAGAGAGTGCTGCACAAACCCGGAAATTTCACCGACCTTCAGCTTGTTCATGGCGACAAAGTCCATTGCAGCTTGTCCGCTGAGTCCGACACCCTTCGCGATGGCCTTGGCAGTCTCATTGTCCAAAGACGCTTTGGTCAGGTCAGACTCGACGCTGCCAGCATTGCGCGACTTCAGGTCGTACCCGCGCCCTATGGTCACCCCTGACTTGCCTCCGGGCCAATGCAACACGCGGCTGAAGTGCGGACTCTTGGGATCGTCGTTTCCTTCGGCATCGAACGTGACTTGCCCTTGGGTAACAGTGAGGTAGTCGCCTGCATCGCCAGCTTCCGACGGCTTGAATGCTAGGGCAGTGTCGACAGTTCCATCAGGTGCAGTTCCAACTGCCAGCGACAGGTGAACCCCATCGCCAGTCGTTGCCACTTGGGCAAGCCAGAATTTCGCGGGAAATCCCCAATCGTTGGACCCGACGGGACCCTGAGTGTTGCCCAGCAATGTGGTTCTCGTCGGGTCGCCTTGATCCATGTACCCCAGCATGCCAGGCGTTCGCGGCAGGATCGCCATCGGGGTGGAAAAGCTGGAGAGGGTGCCTACGATGATCGAATTTGCCACGGCGCCTCCTATCGCGTGAATGCATCATGCCACCTGTCCCAAATGCAGACAACGTGGCGCCACCCACCCCGATGCACAATCGACCAATGATGGCAGACGATCCTCGAACACGCATCGAATCCCACTGGCAAGCCGCCAACCGGCGCGACTGGACCACCTTCGAAGCGCTGCTGCACCCGCAGCTGCAGTACGAGGTGCCGCAGACGCGCGAATACATCGAGGGCGCGGCCGGCTACGTGGACATGTTCCGCACCTGGCCGGGTGACTGGCAGGCGCAGGTCCGTTCGCTGCTGGTCGACGGGGACGATGCTGCCACCACCATCGACTTCCGCTCGCACGGCGAGTCGATGACGGGCATCACTTTCTTCCGGCTGGAAGGAGGCCGCATCCGCGGCGTCACCGACTACTGGCCCGGGCCCTACGAGCCGCCCATGCGCAGCACGCCGCACATGAAGCGCAGGCCGCGGCCCGCGCACGCGGCACCAGGCGGCAAGGTCGACGCCGCGCGGGTCTCGCTGCGCGAGATCAACGCCGACACGTTGCGCCCCGTGCTGCGCCTCGCCGTCGCCAAAGACCAGCAGCGCTTTGTGGCGAGCAACGCGGTCTCGCTGGCACAGGCGCTGTTCGCGCCGGACGCTTGGTACCGCGCCATCTACGTTGATGACGAGCCCGCCGGCTTCGTGATGCTGGAAGACCAGTCGCTGCGCGAACCGCCGCCCGCCGACGCGCAGATCGGCGTGTGGCGCTTCATGGTGGCCGAGCGCTTCCAGGGCCGCGGCGTCGGCCAGGCCGCGATGCGCCTGGTGATAGCGCACGCGCGCAGCCGCGAGCGCTTCGACAAGCTCTCGCTATCCTACGTGGCCGCGCCCGGCGGGCCCGACGGCTTCTACCGCAGCCTGGGATTCCGCGACACCGGCCGCATCGACGAGGGCGAGCTGGTGATGGAGCTGCCGCTGTGAAGGCCGCTGCCAGGATGCTGGCCGCGCTGCTGGTCGTGCTGGCGCTGGCCGTGCTGCTGAATCCGTCGCCCGAGCGGCACCGCGCGAAGATCAAGGAAGCGATTGCTGCGCGCAGCCCGGTCGCCGGCGCACTGGGCCTTGGGGCACTGGCGGCCTTCGCGTCCAACTACCACTCGGTCGGCGTCGCCTCGTACACCCAGGCAGGCGACAAGACGCTGTCGTGGGGCGCGTTCGGCATGGTGTTCGTGGCCGACACGTTCTGAGTCACGATAATCGGGCATGACCGAAAACTGGGAAGGCTATCCGTGCCTGCTGGGCGAACGGCTCGCCCACATCGCGTTCGACTACGACGTCCACGCCCGCATCAGGGACTTGCCGCTGCCGTACTTCGCGGGCTTCCGTGTCGAGTTCCTGGACGCGGACGACCGCGGCATGCCCGGCAGCGACGCGGAACTCGCGCGGCTCGAGGCGGTGGAGCAGTTCCTCACCCGCAGCATCGCGGGCGACGACGGGCGGCTGGTCGGCCGCATCACCTCGGGCGGCGCGCGGGTGTACCTGTTCTACACCCGGCTCGACCAGGACACCTGCCACGAACTGGGGCACCGCATCACGCAGGACCCGCGCGGCTCGGGGGTGATGCTGGTGCACAAGGAAGACCCGAAGCGCCGGCACTACTGGGACGACCTGTACCCCAGCGACGACGACTGGCAGGTGATCAAGGACCTGCGGACCGAGCGCGCCCTGGTGGAGCGCGGCGACACCCTGCAACAGGCACGCGAGATCGAGCACCTGGCGCATTTCGACACCGAGGCGCGCCGGGCCGCCTTCCTGGACAAGGTACGGCCGGCGTTCGACGTGATCGACCTGGCCGTGCTGCCGTCGGACGCCGGGCCGCGCTATGCGGCGCGCCTGCGCCACACCAGCCGGCCGGACTACCGCTCGATGAATGCCACCACCCTGCTGCTGGCGCGCTCGGCCGCGGCGAACGGCGGGCATTACGCGGGCTGGGAAACGACCCTCTGCACCGGCTGAGGGGCGGGCGGCACTACGCCTTCGGAGACAAGACCATCTGGGTGCAGCGGAACAACGCGAGCGTCTTCCCCGTTTCGCGATGCACGGCCACGGCGTCCCACACCTGCGTGGTCCTGCCGAGGTGGACCGCCGTGGCCACGCAATCGATCGTGCCGTCCAGGGTGGTGCCCAAGTGGTTGGATTTCAGTTCGATGGTGGTGAAGCCGTTCGCGCCTTCGGGCAGGCTGGCGCGGCAGCCGTAGCCGCAGCAGGTATCGGCCAGCGTCACGAGGCTGCCGGCATGCAGGTAGCCGTTGGGCGCCATCAGCTCGGGCCGCACGGCCAGCTCGGCGCGCAGCTCGCGGCCGCCCACCGAGAGCACGTGGATGCCGAGGTGGCCCGGCAGCTTGCCCACGCCGGCCCGGTTGAAGTCGTCTGCAGTCATCACGGCGGGCTCCTCAAAATGCATGATGCTCATCATGTCCAAGGGCGAACCCGGCGACGGCTTGCATCGGCGCGTTCAGCCTTTGGCGGGGAGCAGGTGTTTCAGCGCGGCCTGGCGCAGCGCATCCGACAATGCGGGCTCATCGACCGCACGCGCCAGCAGCAAGGCGCCGACCATGGTGGCTGTCGTCGCCAGGGCCCGTTCGTGGGCGCCGGGCTGGCCCCAGTCGGGCGACTGGCGCGCCACCAGGTCGATCATTTCCTTGATCCGCCGGGTGGCGGCGCGGCGCACTTCGGGGGCTTGCCGCGGCATCTCCGAGCCCAGTGCCGCCACCGGGCAGCCGAACTCGGCGTTCTCCACGTGTTCCCTGGAAAGATAGGCGCGCAGCAGCGCCGCCAGGCCCTGCTCGGGCGGCACACCGGCCACTACGTGCGCTACCGCGGCGACGGACTCCGCGCCGGCCCGGTCGGCTGCTTCGGCCAGCATGGCTTCGCGCGAGGCGAAGTGCGCATAGAAGGCGCCATGCGTCAGCCCGGCTTCCTTCATGATGTCCGCGACGCCCGTGCCGTCGTAGCCGCTGCGGCGGATCGCCCGCGCAGCGGCCGACACGATGCGTTCGTGCGAGGCGTCCTTGGCGGCAGTCCTGGCGTTGGGGGCCCTTTTTCGCATGATGTTCATCATACATTCGTTGGTGCCCTTGGGTCAACTGCCCCGCTGGAAGTCCCACTTCGAGGCCGGCCCTGTCGCGCTTCACCTCAGGGCGAGCGCCCGGCGTGCCTCCAGCACGTCGCTCACAGCGGGCTGCTGCTCGAACCCGCCGAGCAATTGAGCCAGTTCATCATGGGCCGGCGATGCGTCGCCACGGGCACCGGCGATCCGTGCCAGGCTGGTGCGCGCGCGCAGCGCGAGCAGTGTCGCTGACTGGCCCTCGGCGGCTTCGATGGCCCGCCGGTAGCAGGCCTCCTGCAGCCGGGCCGGCTCGTGCAGCCGCTCGAGGACGTCTCCGCGCATGCGGTGCAGCTCGGGCTCCCAGAACCGCATCTGGTGTTTTTCGATTTCGTCGAGGGCCGAGTCGATCGTTTCGAGCGCTGCGGCGTAGTCGGCAATGTCCACCTGCACCTCCGCGAGCATGGCCAGGAAATACGGGCGGGTGACTCCCGCCACCATGAAGAGATTGGTGCGGGTGCAGGCCGTGATCTCCGTGACGCTTCCGGTCCCCATGCCTTGCGCGCTGCGCGCCCATGCGCCCACCATCTTCGCGGCGGCCACGTAGCCCGGCTGCTCGATCTTCTCGGCGATCTCGAGCGTGCGTGAGGCGTGCTGGAGCGCGCCCTGCGAATCTCGCAGGAAGTGGGCCAGCAGCGCCGAGTAGGTGAGGGCATGCGCCGTCGTTGGCGGATGGCCCAGCCGTCCCGCCAGTTCGCGAGCGGCCTCCATCCGCTCCAGGGCTTCACCGATGCGGCCGGTCAGGCACAGGCCGAGCGCAGCCGTGGCTACCCCGCAGCAGCCCGGGTCATGCCCGCCGTAGATGAAGACATGCCGGTGGTGCTGCTCGGGCCGGTAGAGGCCGGCGCCCTGCTCGCAATGGGCCCCCGCCTTGATGAGATCGCCGAGGTAGGTGTAGGTGGTCCACTGGGCATGGTGGGCGGCCAGCAGCCTCGAAGGATCGTCGAGGTGGCGCGCCAGTTCGTTCAGCTCAGCCGCCAGCTCGCGTGCCTCGTGCATCTCGAGGCGCGCCCGGTGGCAGGTCCACAGACCCCACATGGCCGTAAACAGCTGCGCGTCGTCGCCGAGCTCCCGCGCCAGCTGCCGCGCGCGCGTATAGGTCTCGTGCACCTGCGGGTCCGTGTAGCCGCGTGCGGCAATCAGCGGCACGCCGATAGCGATGAGGCTCTCGAGTTCTAGCGCATCGCGCTGCGCGCCCGGCTCGCGCCGCGACAGGCAGTCGAGTGCGCTGCGGTAGTGGGCAATGGCCTCGCGCATGGCGCCACGCGACACCGCCTTCTGGCCCGCCAGCCGCCATTGCGCAACCGCTTCCCCGGTCTCGCCAGCCTCGGTCAGGTGAAAGGCAAGGATCTCGGGCTGGTTGCCGACACGCTCCGGGAACTGCTCCTGCAATACGCGCGCGACGGTGGAATGGGCACCCTGGCGAGCGGCGCGCAGCATCGAGTTGTAGGCGGCGTCCTGGATCAGGGCGTGCTTGAACGAGTAGACGGTTTTCGACTCCCCCGTCGACTTCAGGAAGAGGCCGGCGGCAACCAGCGCTTCCATGCGCGCCTGCAGCGACACGTCGTCGGCGCCGGCGAGCGCCGCGATCAGCTCGTACGGCACGTCCCGGCCGACGACGGCGCACAATTGCGCCAGCTCTTTCGTGCCCGGGACGCGGTCCAGCCTGGCCATCAGCGCGTCCTGCAGGCTGGCAGGGATGGCCAGCTCGGGCAACTGCCTCGTCAGCACATAGCTCGAGCCTTCCTCGCGCAGCAGGCCCGACTCGAGCACCATCCTCGTGTGCTCCTCCACGAACAACGGAATGCCGTCGGTTCGCGCGATCAGCTGCTGCTGCAGTTCCTGCGGGAGCGCCTTCCCCATTGTGATGTTCGACACGATCTCGCTGCACTGGCGCCGCGACAGGCGGTTGAGTGCCAGGTGCGTCACGTGGCTGTAGCCGAGCCAGCTCGGCTTGAACTCCGGCCGGAAGGTCACGACCATCATGACCTTCAGCCCGGAGAACGCGCCAACCAGGAGGTCGAGCAGTTCCAGCGTGGTCGGGTCGATCCAGTGCGCATCCTCCACCACGAGCAGGAGCGGCGTGGTGGCCGCCCGGCGCCGAAGCTGCTCGAGCAGCGCCGATTGCGTCTGCTGCTTGAGCCGGGCAGCAGGCAAGTCCGACGGCCTCAGCCCAGGCGGCGGAGCGATCCCCAGCAGTGCGACGAAGAGCGGCAGCGACTCTTCGGATCCCTCCGCGCGCAGCAGTTGCTGCAACTGCTCCAGGCGCTCGGCGTCGTTCATCGCCCGTGTGATGCCGGCGGAGCGCTCCACCTGCCGCGTGACGGGATAGAGCGGGCTGTTCGCAAAGTACGCGAGGCACTGGTAGCGCACCTTGTGGACGGGCGTTCCGTTCAGGGCTTCGTCGAGCGCCTGGACCAGCCTGGACTTCCCGATGCCCGCCTCGCCCGAAAGAAGCACCACCTGCCCTTCTCCCTCGTTGCACAGCGCCCAGCGATCCCGCAGCAGGCCGAGCTCGTGGTCGCGCCCGACCAGCGACGCACCCCGGCCGCCGTCTGCGGCCTCGAACCGCGTCTCGGCTTCGGACCTGCCGATCACCTGCCAGACGTGGACGGGCGCGGCAAGGCCCTTGATCTCGCGCGGGCCGAGTTCGCGATACAGGAACGCACCGGCTGCGAGCCGCCTGGTGGCGGGGCTGACCAGCACTTCGTTCGGCTGCGCCAGCGCCTGCAGCCGCGCGGCCAGGTTCGGGGCTTCGCCGGAAATCGCGTGCTGGTGCGAAACTTCCGTCGCAATCAGCTCCCCGATCACCACGAGCCCGGTCGCGATGCCAACGCGGGTCGCCAGGCGTTCGCCGCCGGCCAGCTTCAGCGTGGGCGTGGAGGTGGCGATTTCCAGGGCGGCGTGGATTGCGCGCCCGCTGTCATCCTCGTGCGCGACGGGATAGCCGAAGTAGGCCAGCACACCGTCGCCGAGCAGCTGGCCCACGACACCGCCGTAGCGTGCAACGATGCCCGCGCAGTGCCGTTCGTACTCGCGGATCACGTCCCTCGCGTCTTCCGGGTCGAGCCGGGAGGCCAGCGCCGTGGAGCCCACGAGGTCGCTGAACAGCACGGTGACCTGCCTGCGTTCGGCGCCCGCAGACGCCGCGGTTGCCTTCGGCGCCGGATCGGCGGTCCCGAGCGGGGCGCTGCACCCGCCGCAGAATTTTTCGCCCGGTTCGTTCACGAAGCCGCACTTCCGGCACGCAACGCTCAGGAGGGCACCGCACTCGGCGCAGAACCTGCGCCCGGGCCGATTCGTGCTGCCACAGGTCGAACACTCCATGCTGCTCTCCGCCGCCCGGACGGATTCCGGTGGCGGCAATCGTCCATGCATCCCCGGCGTTCGCACGAAGGTGAAACCCTGAGCGCTACGTGAACCTTGACCCGCGTCAACCCAGGTGCCGCCGCCGGCCGGCAACAGGGGTTCCCCCGCGCGGTCAGAGTCCCAGGTCGTACTCGATCGTCAGCGGCGCGTGATCGCTGAACCGCGACTCCTTGTACACCGCGGTGGCGCGCGCAGTCTGCGCGACCCCTGCCGTGGCCAGGTGGTAGTCGAGCCGCCACCCCACGTTCTTCGCATACGCCTGCCCGCGGTTGCTCCACCACGTGTAGCACTCCTCGGTGGTTTCGGGCTGCAGGTGGCGGTAGACGTCGACCAGTCCCGTTTCGGACAGCAGCTTCGTCATCCACGCGCGCTCCTCGGGCAGGAAGCCGCTGTTCTTGCGGTTGCCGCGCCAGTTCTTCAGGTCCTGCTCCTTGTGCGCGATGTTCACGTCGCCGCACAGGATGAACTCGCGCTGGCTCTTCAGCGCCGCCAGGTACGGGTCGAACTCGTCGAGGAAGCGGAACTTGGCCTGCTGCCGGTCTTCGCCCGATGAGCCACTGGGAAAGTAGCAGCTGATGATCGACAGCTTGCGCCGGGGCGTGTCGAAGCGCAGTTCGACGTAGCGGCCCTCGGCGTCGAACTCCTTCGAGCCGAAGCCCGCCACCACGTCGCTCGGCTCGTGCTTCGTGAACGCCGCGACGCCCGAGTACCCCTTCTTGTCGGCGAAGTGGAAGTGCCCCTTCAGGCCCGCCATGGCATCGAGCTTGCCATGCACGTCCGGCGCCTGGGCCTTGACCTCCTGCACGCAAATACAATCGGGCCTGGCCTTCTCCAGCCACGCTTCGACCCCCTTGCTGGCGGCGGATCGGATGCCGTTCAGGTTGAGGCTGGTCAGTTTGAACAAGGACTTTCCCATGTCGGCAGATGGCGGCCAGGATGCACTAGCGCAGGAATTCGTGCAGTTCGCGGTGGAAGCCGGGGTGCTGCGCTTCGGCGAGTTCAAGACCAAGGCCGGGCGCCTGAGCCCCTACTTCTTCAACGCCGGCCTGTTCGACGACGGGGCCAAACTGGGCCGGCTTGCGCAATTCTATGCAAGGCGCCTCATCGACTCCGGCATCGGGTTCGACATGCTGTTCGGCCCGGCCTACAAGGGCATCCCGCTGGCGGCGGCCGTCGCCATCGAGCTGGCACGGCTGGGCCGCAACGTTCCTTACGCCTACAACCGCAAGGAGGCCAAGGACCATGGCGAGGGCGGCACGCTGGTGGGCGCCCCGGTGCGCGGCCGGGTACTGATCGTCGACGACGTCATGTCGGCAGGCACCGCCGCGCGCGAATCCATCGCCCTGATCCAGGCCGCCGGGGCCACGCCTTACGCCGTGGCGATCGCGCTGGACCGGCAGGAAATGGCCACCGAGGACGGCCGTGACGTAGCGCACAGTGCTGTGCAATACGTCAGGGATCGCCTCGGGCTTCAGGTTTGCTCGATTGCACGGCTGGCGGATTTGCTCCAGTATTTGCAGCGGCACGCCGGGGATGAACTCGGTGCCCATTACGACCGGGTGCTCGCCTACCGCGAGCGCTACGGCGTTTCCTGAAAGGCTGGATGTCCGTGACCAGGCTGCCCATCGCCGTCGCAGGTCTGCTTGCCGCGGCCATGGCGGGCGGAGCCTGGGCGCAGGCCAGCATCTACACCTGCGTGGATGCCAAGGGCCGCCGCCTCACGTCGGACCGGCCCATCATCGACTGCCTCGACCGCGAGCAGCAGGAGCTCACTGCCACCGGCACCGTCAAGCGCGTGCTCAAGCCCTCGATGACGGCCGAGGAAGCCGCCGCCGACGAGGAGCGCCAGCGCAAGGCCAACGAGGAGAGGATGCGCGCCGCCGAAGAGAAGAAGCGGGCGCGGGCGCTGCTGTCACGCTACCCCGACCGCGCGGCCCATGACCGCGAAAGGGCCCAGCAGCTGGCGCAGGTGGACGTGGTGATCAATTCGTCGCACAAGCGCACCGAGGAGCTGGAAGCCGAGCGCAGGAAGCTGCTGGTCGAAGCCGAGTTCTTCAAGGACGACAAGTCCAAGATACCGCCGGCGCTGAAACGCCAGCTGGAGCAGAACGAGCAGGCGGCCGCCGCGCAGAAGCGCTTCATCGACAACCAGTCCGGCGAGAAGCAGCGCATCAATGCCCGCTTCGACGACGAACTGGTGAAGCTGCGCGTGATCTGGGCCGACGTGGCCAAAGCCGCCGGCAGCAAGGCCGCCGCGGCTTCGGCGCCGGCCCCGCGCTAGCCGATCTTCCGGCGCAGGATTTCGCCCACCTGCTGCGGGTTGGCCTTGCCCTTGCTCGCCTTCATCACCTGGCCCACCAGCGCGTTGAACGCCTTGTCCTTGCCGGCGCGCACCTGCTCGACGTTGGCGGCATTGGCAGCCAGCACGTCGTCGACGATCTTCTCCAGCTCGCCGGAGTCGGACATCTGCTTCAGGCCCCTGGCTTCGATGACGGCGTCGACGCTGTTGCCTTCGCCGCTCCACAGCACATCGAACACCTGCCTGGCAGCGTTGTTGGAGATGGTGCCGTCCTGGATGCGGCCCACCAGCGCCGCCAGCGTTGCCGGCGCCACCGGCGCCTGCTCGATGCCGATCTCCTGGGCGTTGAGGCGCCGCGACACCTCGCCCATGATCCAGTTGCTGGCGAGCTTGGCTTGCCCGCTCGCCTTGGCCGCTGCTTCGAAGTACGCGGCCATCGCCTTCGTCTGCGTGAGCGTGGTCGCGTCGTACTCCGGCAGGCCGTAGTCGCTGACGAAGCGCGCGGCCATCACCCGCGGCAGCTCGGGCATCTGCGAGCGCACCTCGTCCACCCACTCGCTCGCCACCACCAGCGGCGGCAGGTCGGGGTCGGGGAAGTAGCGGTAGTCGGCGGCGTCTTCTTTCTCGCGCATGCTGCGCGTCTCGCCGGTGTCGGGGTCGAACAGCACCGTGGCCTGCACGATCGGGTGGCCGTCCTCGAGCTGCCCGATCTGCCAGCGCACCTCGTAGTCGATGGCTTCCTTCATGAACTTGAAGGAGTTCAGGTTCTTGATCTCGCGCCGCGTGCCGAGCGGTGCGCCCGGCTTGCGCACCGACACGTTGGCGTCGCAGCGGAAACTGCCTTCCTGCATGTTGCCGTCGCAGATGCCGATCCAGGTGACGATCTTGTGCAGCTCCTTCGCATACGCCACCGCCTCGTCGGACGAGCGCATGTCGGGCTCGGTCACGATCTCCAGCAGCGGCGTGCCGGCGCGGTTCAGGTCGATGCCCGACTGTCCCACGAAGTCCTCGTGCAGCGACTTGCCCGCATCTTCCTCGAGGTGCGCGCGCACCAGCCGCACCGTCTTCTTCCCGTCGCCCAGGAAGAAGCCCACCTCGCCGCCCTGCACCACCGGTATCTCGTACTGGCTGATCTGGTAGCCCTTGGGCAGGTCGGGGTAGAAGTAGTTCTTGCGCGCGAAGACCGAGCGCGGCGCGATGTGCGCGCCGACGGCCAGCCCGAAGCGGATGGCGCGCTCGACCGCGCCCCGGTTCATCACCGGCAGCGTGCCCGGCAGCGCCAGGTCGACGGGCGAAGCCTGCGTATTGGGCTCGGCGCCGAACGCCGTGGGCGACCGGCTGAAGATCTTGCTGGCGGTGGCCAGCTGGGCGTGCGTTTCGAAGCCGATGACGACCTCGTAGCCGTGGATCAACTTTTGCGTCATCTCAGAAGCCCTCCGGCGTGCGGAGGTGGAAGTCGGTGGCCTGCTGGAAGCGGTGTGCCGCGTTCAGCAGCGTGCCCTCAGCGAAGTAGTTGCCCAGCAGCTGCAGGCCCACCGGCATGCCGCCTTCGCCGAAGCCGCAGGGCACGCTCATGCCGGGCAGGCCGGCCAGCGAGCCGGGCAGCGTGAAGATGTCGGCCAGGTAGTCGGCCAGCGGGTCGTTGCCGTGGTCGCCGAGATGCCATGCGACGGTGGGCGCCACCGGCCCGGCGATCAGGTCGCAGTCCTTGAAGGCGCGCTGGAAGTCGTCGGCGATCATGCGCCGGATCTTCTGCGCCTGCAGGTAGTACGCGTCGTAGTAGCCGTGCGAAAGCACGTAGGTGCCGATCATGATGCGGCGCTTCACCTCGTCGCCGAAGCCTTCGGCGCGCGTCTTCTTGTACATGTCCAGCAGGTCGGCGTACTGCTTCGCGCGGTGCCCGAACTTCACGCCGTCGAAGCGCGACAGGTTGGAGCTGGCTTCCGCCGGCGCGATGATGTAGTACACGGGGATGGCGAGCTCGGTGCGCGGCAGCGACACCTCGACCAGCTTCGCGCCGAGCTTCTGGTACTCCTTCAGCGCGGCATCGATGGCAGCGCGCACGTCGGCCGCGAGGCCTTCGCCGAAGAACTCCCGGGGGATGCCGATGCGCAGGCCGTCGATGGAGCCGCCCAGCGACTGCGTGAAGTCTTCGGCCGGCCGGTCGAGCGACGTGGAGTCGCGGTCGGGGTCGGGCCCGCACATGGCCGACAGCAGCAAGGCACAGTCTTCGGCGCTGCGCGCCATCGGCCCGGCCTGGTCGAGCGACGAAGCGAACGCGATCATCCCGTAGCGCGAGGCGCGCCCGTAGGTCGGCTTGATGCCGGTGATGCCGCAAAACGATGCGGGCTGGCGGATCGAGCCGCCGGTGTCGGTGCCGGTGGCAGCGGGTGCCAGGCGCGCGGCCACTGCCACCGCGCTGCCGCCCGAGGAGCCGCCCGGGATGCGCGACGTGTCCCAGGGGTTCTTCGCCGGCTGGAAAGCCGAGTTCTCGTTCGACGAACCCATCGCGAATTCGTCGCAGTTCAGCTTGCCGAGCGTGACCACGCCGGCGCCCGCGAGCCTGGCCACCACCGTCGCATCGAACGGCGAGCGGTAGCCTTCGAGCATCTTCGAGCCGGCGGTGCTCGGGAAGTCCTTGGTGACGAAGATGTCCTTGTGGGCCATGGGTACGCCGAGCAGCGGCGCGGTGTCGCCCCGCGCGATGCGGGCGTCGGCTTCGCGCGCCTGCGCCAGCGTGACCGCCTCGTCGGTCGCGAGGAAAGCGCCCAGCTCCGCATGCTGTTTCGCGCGCGCCATGAAGTGCCGCGCCGCTTCCTCGGCCGACACCTCTTTCGAGCGCAGCTGCGCCGCCAGCTGCGTGACCGTCAGTTCGTGCAGGCTCATTCGATGACTTTCGGCACGAGGAACAGGCCGCGCTCCACCGCGGGGGCGCTGCGCTGGTTGGCTTCGCGCTGGTCCGGCTCGCTGGCCACGTCTTCGCGCAGGCGCAGCTGCACGTCCATCATGGCCGCTACCGGATGCGGCAGGGGTTCCACGCCCGTGGTATCCACGGACCGCATGCGCTCCACGATGTCGAAGAAGCCGTTGATCTGGGCGAGCATGCGCTCGCCCTCTTCGGTCCGCAGTTCGAGCCGGGCCAGGTGGGCGATGCGGGCGATGTCTTGGGAGGTCAGGGACATGATGTGTAAAAGAGAACTTCGGTCCCTGCCGGGAGCGGTTCTACACAGGGGGATACGGTATTATCCCGGGTTTGGAGTGACGGCCCCGAACGGGGCCGATTTCACAGAATAAGACGAGGTTTCCCCCCATGTTCGGAGTGTTCCGAAGCTATTTCTCCACCGATCTCGCGATCGACCTGGGGACCGCCAACACCCTGATTTTCGTGCGCGACAAGGGTATCGTGCTGGACGAGCCCTCGGTGGTCGCCATCCGCCACGAAGGCGGCCCGCAAGGCAAGAAGACGATCCAGGCGGTCGGCCGCGAGGCCAAGGCCATGCTGGGCAAGGTGCCCGGCAACATCGAGGCCATCCGGCCCATGAAGGACGGCGTGATCGCCGACTTCACGGTCACCGAGCAGATGCTCAAGCAATTCATCAAGATGGTCCACCCACGCTCGATGATGCGCCCGAGCCCCCGGATCATCATCTGCGTGCCCTGCGGCTCCACCCAGGTGGAACGCCGAGCCATCCGCGAGTCGGCGCTGGGCGCCGGTGCGCGCGAGGTCTACCTGATCGAGGAACCGATGGCCGCCGCCATCGGCGCCGGCCTGCCCGTGTCGGAAGCCTCCGGCTCGATGGTGGTCGACATCGGCGGCGGCACCACCGAAGTGGGCGTCATCTCGCTGGGCGGCATGGTCTACAAGGGCAGCGTGCGGGTGGGCGGCGACAAGTTCGACGAAGCCATCATCAGCTACATCCGCCGCAACTACGGCATGCTGATCGGCGAGCCCACGGCCGAAAGCATCAAGAAGCAGATCGGCTCGGCCTTCCCCGGCAGCGAGGTGAAGGAAATGGAAGTGAAGGGCCGCAACCTGTCCGAAGGGGTGCCGCGCTCGTTCACCATCTCCTCCAACGAGATCCTCGAGGCACTGACCGACCCGCTGAACAACATCGTGTCGGCCGTCAAGAACGCGCTGGAGCAGACCCCGCCGGAGCTGGGCGCCGACATCGCCGAGCGCGGCATGATGCTGACCGGCGGCGGCGCGCTGCTGCGCGACCTGGACCGGCTGCTGGCCGAGGAGACCGGCCTGCCGGTGCTGGTGGCCGAAGACCCCCTGACCTGCGTCGTGCGCGGCTGCGGGATCGCGCTGGAGCGCATGGAACGGCTGGGCTCGATCTTCACCAGCGAGTAAGCCTCGCCGGGCGCCACCTCGGGGGCACAATCCGTCCATGCCGTTAGGCACCCTCGACCGCACACCGCCGCCCTTCTTCAAGCAGGGCCCCTCGTCGCTGTCCAAGCTGATGGTGTTCAGCGCACTCGCGCTGTTCCTGATGGTGGCCGACGCGCGGTTCCGCATCACGCAGCCGCTGCGCGCGGCCGTCGCCACCGTGCTCTACCCGGTCCAGTGGCTGGCCCTGCGCCCGGTGCTGGGCGTGCGCATGGCCGGCGAGTACGTCGAGTCGCTCACGGCCGCGCAGGCGCGCGAGCAGGCCGTGCGCAAACAACTGGCCGAACAGTCGCTGCGCGCCAACCAGACCGAGCAGCTGGCGCTGGAAAACCAGCAGCTGCGCAAGATGCTGGCGCTGCGCGAACGCCTCACCACCCCGGCGCAGGCGGCCGAAGTGCTGTACGAAGCAGCCGACCCCTACACCCGCAAGGTCATCATCGACAAGGGCCTCGCGCACGGCATCGAGGCCGGCTCGCCCGTGATCGACGACTCCGGCGTGCTCGGGCAGGTCACGCGCGTGCACCCGCTCATCAGTGAAGTGACGCTGGTGACCGACCGCGACCAGGCCGTGCCGGTGCTCAACACCCGCACCGGCGTGCGCGGCATCGCCTACGGCGACGCTTCCAGCGGCGGGCTGGAACTGCGCTACATGGCCGCCAACGCCGACGTGCAGGCCGGCGACCTGCTCACCACCAGCGGGGTGGACGGCGTCTACCCGGCCGGCCTGCCGGTGGCCAAGGTCGAGCGGGTGGAGAAGCGCCCCGACTCGGCCTTCGCCCGCATCGTCTGCAAGCCGCAGGGGCTGGCCGAAGGCGCGCGGCACGTCATGGTGGTGCGGCCGGTTTCGGCGCAGATGCCGCCGCGGCCGGCGCCCGAAGACCCGCCGGCCGCGGTGAAGAAGGGGGGGCTGCGCAAATGATCATGCGCCCCGGCCAGCCGCTGCTGCTGCCCGCCAACCCCTTGTTCATCTGGGCCAGCCTGCTGGGCGCGCTGCTCATCAACATGCTGCCGGTCGGGCGCAACCCGTGGCAGCCCGACGTGCTGGCGCTGGTGCTGGTGTTCTGGAGCGTGCACCAGCCGCTGCGCATCGGCATCGGCGCCGCTTTCGTCTTCGGGCTGGCGATGGACGTGCACCAGGCCGCCCTGCTCGGGCAGCACGCGCTGTCGTACACGGCGCTCACCTATTTCGCGATCACCATCCACCGGCGCCTGTTGTGGTTCACCGTGCCGTCGCAGGCGGTGCAGGTGCTGCCGCTGTTCGTGGCGGCGCATGCCATCGAGCTGGCGATCCGCATGCTCGCCGGGGGCATCTTCCCGGGCACTTCGCTCCTGCTGGCCCCGCTGTTCGAGGCGGCGCTGTGGCCGGTGGTTACGGTTGTCCTGCTGGCACCCCAACGCAGGGCCCCGGATCCGGACGAAAATAGGCCGCTGTGACCGAACTGCGCAACGTCGAAGCCGACCTGTCGCGATTCCGCGCGCGGGTGCTGGTGGCGAGCCTGGCAGTCCTCATCTGCTTCCTGCTTCTGGCCGCGCGCCTCGTGTGGCTGCAGGTTTTCAAGCACGAGGAATACGACGAGCAGGCCGAGACCAACCGCACGGCCATCGTGCCCATCGTGCCCAACCGCGGGCTGGTGCTGGACCGCAACGGCATCGTGCTGGCCACCAACTATTCGGCGTACACGCTCGAGATCACGCCTTCACGCGTGGCGGTGCCGCTGGACAAGGTGATCGACGAGCTGTCGGACGTGATCGAGATCCAGCCGCGCGACCGCCGCCGCTTCAAGAAGCTGCTGGAGGAAAGCAAGAGCATCGACTCGCTGCCGCTGCGCACCAAGCTCACCGACGAAGAGGTCGCCAAGTTCGCGGTGCAGCGCTTCCGCTTCCCAGGCGTGGACATCAAGGCCCGGCTGTTCCGCAACTACCCGTGGGGCGAACTCGCGAGCCACGCCATCGGCTACATCGGCCGCATCAACCAGGCCGAAAAGCAGCAGATGCAGGAATGGGCCGAGGAGGAGCAGGCGAACTACCGCGGCACGGAGTACATCGGCAAGCTCGGCGTGGAACAGAGCTACGAAAAGCAGCTGCACGGCATCACCGGCGTCGAGCAGGTCGAGACGTCGGCCGGCGGCCGCGCGGTGCGCAAGCTCAGCAGCAGCCCCGCAACGCCGGGCAACGGCGTCGTGCTGTCCATCGACATCAAGCTGCAGCGCCTGGTCGAGGACATGTACGGCGACCGGCGCGGCGCGCTGGTTGCGCTGGACCCGAAGACCGGCGAGGTGCTGGCGTTCGTGAGCAAGCCGACCTTCGACCCCAACCTGTTCGTCGACGGCATCGACCCGGAGAACTGGCAGGCGCTCAACGAGTCGATCGAGAAGCCGCTGCTCAACCGCGCGCTGCGCGGCACCTACCCGGTGGGCTCCACCTACAAGCCCTTCATGGCGCTGGGCGCGCTGACCACCGGCAAGCGCTCGCCCACGCAGATCATCTTCGATGGCGGCTCATGGGCGTTCGGCGGCCACGTGTTCCGCAGCCACGGCGACCACGGGCTGGGCCCGGTGGACATGCATGCGAGCATCGTGAAGTCGAGCAACGTGTACTACTACTCGCTCGCCAACGAGATGGGCGTGGACCTGATCCACGACTTCATGAAGCCGCTGGGCTTCGGCCAGCTGACCGGCATCGACATCTACGGCGAGGTGCGCGGCGTGCTGCCGTCGCAGGAGTGGAAGCGCAACTACTACCGGCGTCCCGAGCAGAAGAAGTGGTATGCCGGCGAAACCATTTCGCTGGGCATCGGCCAGGGCTACAACTCGTTCACCATGCTGCAGGTGGCGCACGCGCTGGCCGCGGTGGCCAACGGCGGCATCAAGCACAAGCCGCACCTCGTGATCGCCACCGAGGACGCCATGACCAAGCAGCGCACCACCATCCCGAAAGCCGAACCGGTGGACCTGGGCTACAAGCCCGAGCACATCGCCGTGATCCGCAAGGCGATGGTGGGCGTGACGCAGTCCGGCACGTCGACCCGCATCTTCCAGGGCGCGCCCTACCTGTCGGGCGGCAAGACCGGCACGGCGCAGGCCATCGGCATCGCACAGGGCGCCAAGTACAGCGCGTCCAAGCTGGAAGAGCACCAGCGCGACCATTCGCTGTACATCGCGTTCGCGCCCGCCGACGAACCGAAGATCGCGCTGGCCGTGATCGTGGAGAACGCCGGCTTCGGCGCCACCAGCGCAGCACCCATCGCGCGGCGCGTGTTCGACTACTGGCTGGCGAACCAGTACCCGAGCGAGGAAGACCTGCTGGCCGTGCGCAAGGGGCAGGCTGCCAACCCCATCGGCAAGTCGCGCGTGGCCTCCGAAGTGGCGTGGCCGCCGCCGGTACCGGGCGCGGCGGCCAGCCCGGCGTCAGCGCCGGCCTCGGCCGCGCAGCAGGCCGCAGTGCCCAGCGACACCGTCAAGCGGGTCGCGGCGCAGCGCTGACCAGCCAGTCGAGCACGGCCTTCGGCATCGAGCCGTTGGACGGGAAACCGACATGGCCGCCATGCTCCGGCTGCCACAGCGTCACGTGTTCACTCACCTCATGCTGCTGCGGCAGGCGGTCCGCCGGCAGGAACGGGTCGTTGCGCGCATTCAGCACCAGCGTGGGCACGCGCACGCGGTCCAGGTGCGGCTTGGCCGAGGCCCGCGCGTAGTAGTCGTCCACGCCCGCAAAACCGTGCAGCGGCGCCGTGAACGTGTCGTCGAATTCGTAGAGGTCGCGCGCCGTTTCCAGCCGGACGCGGTCGAACAGGCCCGGGTGCTGCGCCAACTTGGCCAGCGCCTTCGGCTTCATCGTGCGCAGGAACTCCCGGGTGTACACGGAGAAGTTGAAGCCGTGCCTGAGCGACTCGCCGGCGGCGGCCAGGTCGACCGGCGCCGACACGGCCGCCACGCCGTCCACGACCGCGCGGGCGCTTTCGCCGGCCTCACCGGCCCAGCGCAGCAGCGCATTGCCGCCCAGCGACACGCCGGCCACCAGCAGCCGGCCGCGGTGCTGCGCACGCAGCCGCTTCAGGATCCAGTCGATTTCCTGGTAGTCGCCCGAGTGGTAGGTGCGCTGCGAGCGGTTCAGCACGCCGCCGCAACTGCGGAAGTGCGGCATGACGAAAGCGAAGCCGCGCTCGCGGGCCTGCGTGGCGAACGCCTTGGCATAGTGGCTGTCCGACGCGCCTTCGAGTCCGTGGAACAGCACGAACAGGGTCTGCTCACCGCCCGATGCGAGCCAGTCGAGCACGAGGAAATCGTCGTTGCCGGGTGTCTGCCAGGTCTCGCGGCGGTACTTCGGCAGCGGATGGAACCAGCGGCCGAGCAGCGTTGGCACGATGGTCTGGGCATGCCCGCCGGGCAGCCACCACGGCGCCCGGTAATCCTTCAATGCAGCACCGCCGGCGGGTTGGACACTTCCTGCACTTCGCTGGAAGTCCCCGGGCTCGCGTGGTGCACCACTATGCGCCAGCCCTGGGCGGTCTTGATGTAGACATTGGTGGCAATCACCCAGGCCTCATGCGGCCCCCCGGGCGCCAGCACCTCCACGCGCTCCAGCAGGCTGTGCACGGCACTCGCCACCGACACCGTCTTGCGCACGCGCTGCGGCCAGGCGCGGATGCTGCCATTGGCGAACATGGCCTCGAACGTCGCGCGGATGGCCATCGCGCCGACCACCCGCGGGCCGCCGGGGTGGATGCAGACGATGTCGTCCTCGTCGGCCCAGCACGCCATGAGCTTCTCGATGTCGGCGTTGCGCAGCGCTTCGTAGAACGCCGCCTCGACTTCGTCGGCATCCCCTTCGAGGTTGGCGGCCTGGAGCTTGGTCTTGAGCATGGGTGCGGCGTGATTGTGCCCGGTTTCAGCGGCCCACCCAGCCGGCCACAACCTGCGCCATGTCGCCCTGCGCGGCACGCCAGGCGAGCTCGGGCGGCGCCACGTGGATGCCCGGCGGCGCCAGCTCGAGTGCCAGCGCCACCAGCTGCGCGATCTTGGCCGCGCGCACCGGTTGCTCGCTGCTGGGCACCATGTACTTGAAGCCCGACATCATGAAGCGCGCGATGCGCGGCAGGAGGCCGCCAGCCGTGTCTGGCGGCGGCTTCTGCGCCGACCGCACGATCAGCAGCCGGCTGAATCCCAAGGCGGCGACGGCCTGCTCGTCCAGGCTGGCCAGGCCGCGCTTCAGCGCCTCGGGCAGGCGGCCCTGGGCGTGCGGCAGCACCACGGCCAGCGTCGTCACGCCACCGCCGTGCAGCCAGGCCGCCAGCGCGGGCAGCTGGCCCGGTTGCGGCGTCCACAACGCGCGCTCGCGCTCGTAGAACAGGCGGGGCGGCTCGAACATCACCACGGCCGCATCGGCCCTGCAGTGCGGCCAGTTCGCCGGATCGTCCGACGGCACCACCTGCAGCTCGACCCGGCGCAAGCCCGCCCGCATGGGCTCGCGTGCGAGCACGTAGGTGTGGCCGTAATCGCCCGAGCCGGTGAGCTGGTTGAGCACCTCGTTGCCGAGCACCCCGGTGGCGCCGGCCACCAGCAGCGACGGTTTGGCCTGCGTCAACGGCGCTGCACGCTGCGCGCCGCGCAGCACTTGAATCGGGTCATGCCCCATCCCATCTATGCTACCGTTGCCCCCCACCCGAAGAAGGAACCCGCAATGAAACGATGGCTGATCCTCCTGGCCGCCGTGCTCACCGGCTGCGGCTACAACGACTTCCAGCGGCTGGACGAGCAGGCCAAGTCGGCCTGGAGCGAAGTGCTCAACCAGTACCAGCGGCGGGCCGACCTGGTGCCCAACATCGTGGCCACCGTCAAGGGTGAAGCCGCCTTCGAGCAGGAAACGCTGACCAAGGTGGTGGAGGCGCGCGCCAAGGCCACGTCGATGCAGGTGACGCCGGCGACGCTGAACGACCCGCAGGCTTTCCAGAAATTCCAGCAGGCGCAGGGCGAGCTGTCGAGCGCGCTGTCCCGCCTGATGGTGGTAAGCGAGCGCTACCCCGACCTGAAGGCCAACCAGGGCTTCCGCGACCTGCGCGTGCAGCTCGAAGGCACCGAGAACCGCATCACGGTCGCGCGCAACAATTACATCAAGGCGGTGCAGGAGTACAACGTGCTCGCACGCAGCTTCCCGACCAACCTGACCGCGATGGTCTTCAACTACGACCCCAAGCCCAGCTTCACGGTGCAGAACGAAGCGCAGATTTCGGTGCCGCCGACGGTGGACTTCGGCAAGGCGGCAGCGCCCAGCGCGCCGGCGAGCGCGACACCGACACGCTGATGGCGTGAAACGCGTCGTCGCCTGGCTCTTTTTCGTGGCGTTCGCGCTCGGCGCGTTCGCCCAGAACGTCCTGCCCATCCCCGAGCTCACCGCCCGCGTCATCGACCAAACCGGCACGCTCGATGCGATCCAGCGCCAGGGGCTGGAAGGCAAGCTCGCGGCCTTCGAGCAGAAGAAGGGCACGCAGCTGGTCATGCTGGTGGTGCCGACCACGCAGCCGGAAGACATAGCGGCCTATGCGCAACGCGTGGCCAGCACCTGGAAGATCGGCCGCAAGGCGGTGGGCGACGGCGTGCTGCTGGTCGTCGCCAAGGACGACCGCAAGGTGCGCATCGAGGTGGCGAAGACGCTGGAAGGCGCCATCCCCGACCTGGCGGCCAAACAGGTGATCGACGACGCGATCACGCCGAACTTCCGCAAGGGCGACTATGCCGCCGGGCTGCACGCAGCCGCCGACCAGCTGATCGCCCGCATCGAAGGCGAGAAGCTGCCCGAGGTGCAGCAGCGCAAGGGCAAGCAGCCGATCACCGCCGGCTTCGACTGGTTCGACCTGGCGATCTTCGTGTTCTTCATCGTCCCGATCGCCAGCCGGGTGCTGCGCGGCATCTTCGGCAAGCTCGGCGTGCCGATCGTCGGTGCGGGCACGGGCGTGGTGGCGCTGGCCATCACGTCCAGCGTGATCGTGGCGGGCATCGCGGCAGTCGTGGCACTGGTCATCGCGCTCATGTCCGGCTCCGGCGCGGTGGGCCGGCGCGTGCGCTCGGGCGGCGCACCGTGGATCGTGCCCACCAGCGGCGGCTGGGGAGGTGGTGGCGGCGGTGGTTGGGGCGGCGGCGACGGCGGCGGCTTCAGCTCGGGCGGCGGCGGCGACTTCGGTGGCGGCGGCGCCTCGGGAGACTGGTGATGCTCAAACGCCTTCATCGCATCTGGAAGCACCGCTGGCTCGACGAGTCGGACACGCGCAAGGCCATCCCGGACGACCTGGTGCAACGGCTCGCGCGCCGCGTCGCGGCCAGCGAGCGGCGCCACACGGGCGAGATCCGCATCTTCGTGGAAGCCGGGCTGCCCCTGTCCTACCTGTGGCAGGACGCGACGCCGCGCCGGCGCGCGCTGGCGATGTTCGGCAAGCTGCGCGTGTGGGACACCGAGCAGAACAACGGCGTGCTCATCTACCTGCTGCTCGCCGAGCACGCCATCGAGATCGTCGCGGACCGCGGCTTGAGCCAGCGCGTCTCGCACGACGAGTGGCAGGCGATCGTGAACCGCATGGGCTCGGCGTTTCGCGAGAAGCGCTTCGAGGACGGCCTCACGCAGGCGCTGGCAGAGGTGTCCGCGCTGCTGGTGCAGCACTTCCCCGCGCAGGGCGGCGACGTGAACCCCAACGAGATGCCGGACGAGCCGGTGCTGGGTTGAGCTTCAACCCACTCGCGGGAAGTCCTCGTCGATGTCGCCGAACAGGTCGCGCTGGTCCAGTGCGTCCGCTTCGGGCAGCACGGAATAGCGGAATCCCTCCGCGTCGTCGACGGTGCGTTCCCTGAGGCGAAAACGGATGATGTCGGCGGCGATGGCACCCAGGCTCTGCATGTCAGGCTCCTCTTTACAGGCACCCAGTAGACACGCCGGGCGCGCCTGCACGAGCAGGGCTTGGCCTAGGGGGCTTAGGGAATTTCCATAAAGACTAGGCTCGGGCCAGCCGTCGCAGCCACTCCCCGATGAAAGCACCGGCGACCACGAGGAATGGCAGCGCGAAGAAGAACTTCATGTCAGCGGGAAGCCCGCCGTACCACGCGAGCAGTTCACCAAGCATTGCGATTCCTCCTAGAGCAGTTGGAACACCGCCACTGCGGTGAGGGTAGGCAACAGGGCCGCCGCCAGCAGGCCCAGCGGGCGGATCGCTTCGTCGTCGAAGCTGCCGCGCAGGATCGCGTAGCCCGCGGGGTTGGGCGCATTGGCGATCACCGTCAACCCGCCCCCGGTGACGGCGCCCGCAACGACGGCGTACTTGAACGGGTCCGACAGGCCTTCGACCTGCGAGGCCAGGTAGGTCAACGCAGCGTTGTCGGTCACGGCCGTCAGCACCGTCGCCCCGAAGTAGACGGTTGTCGCGTCCATGCCCCGCAGCAAGGGGTCGAGCCACCACTGCTGCTGGCCGCCCAGCACCACCAGGCCGGCCAGGAAGAACGCCACCAGCAGGCCTTCGCGCAACAGCAGCCGGTCCTGGAACTGCGGATAGGCCGTGGCGAACCCCAGAAACAGCAGCAGCAGACCCATGAAGAGCGGCGGGTGGTGCGAGAACACGACGACACCCGCCAGCAACACCACGTGCAGGGCAAGGACCCATCGCGGCAGCGTCGATGGCGGGGCCTGGGTATCTGCTGGCAGGCGCGCGAGTTCGCGCCTGAACAGCAGGGTCACGCCCACGGCGTTGATCACGACCGCCAGAGCCGACTTCCAGCCGAAGAGCATGACCATGTCGGTGAACCCCCAGTTCCACTTGGAGGCCACCATCAGCACCGGCGGCGCCGCAAACGGGGTCAGCGTGCCACCGATCGAGACATTCACGAACAGCACGCCGACCGTTGCGTACTTCAGCCGCGTCGACACCGGGTGGCGCATCAGCTGCTCGCGCAGCAGGAGCGCCGCCAGCGTCATCGCGGCGGGTTCCGTGATGAGCGATCCCAGCAAGGGCACGAACGCCAGCGTCGCGAGGTAGATGTTGGAAAGACCGCGCAGTGGCATGGCGCGCGCCACGGCATCGACCAGGTAGCGGGCCATCGCCAGCACGGCGCGGCTGCCCGCCACGACCAGGATCGCGAAGACGAACATCGGCTCGGTGTAGTCGCGCGAATCCACATATTCGATGGCCGTGCCGCGGCCCGCCAGCACGAACATCACCGCGACCAGCACGATGGCCCAGAACCCGAACACCACTTCGACCTCGCCCAGCAGGTGCCACATGCCGGCGTGCGCCGGCCGTGCATGGGCCAGCCGCTGGAACCACGACGTGGAGAAGGTGTGCATGATGGCCACGATGAAGATCGCAGCGCCCGACCACTGCAGCACGGCAGGGTTCATGGCACCAGGCCACGGTCGTTGCGCCGCGCCCGCAATCCGCGGCGCAAGCGCCGCAGGTGGAAAGGCAGGAAAGCGACCAGGATGACCGGCGCGGCGAGCGCGAAGTTCATGAGGAAGGCCAGCACCCGGCTCTCCCAGCGGACATCGCCGAACAGCAGGCGCGCCAGCAGGGCGGCCAGCACGAACGCGAAGGCAACCCCGAGCAGTTCCAGCACATCGAGCTCGCAATCGCGTGCCACCCGCAGGGCGTTGCGTCTTTCTGCAGGCGGGACGTTCTTCAGTTCAGGCAGCAGCCACAGCAAGGGATCGGGCATCGCGTCTCGGAGTCCTGCGCGAGCCTAGCCAAGGCCGGCCGGCCGCGAATCCGGCAGGCCCGTACGGGATGCCCTTACCCGGCGGCGCTGTCGACGAGGCGCACCAGTTCCACCACGTTCTTCGCACCCAGTTTCTCGAGGATGCGTGCCTTGTGCACTTCCACGGTTCGCGGGCTGATGCCCAGGCGCGCCGCGATGTCTCGGTTGTGCTCGCCGGCGACCACGTGGACGAGCACCTGCGCCTCGCGTTCGGTGAGCCTTTCCCTGGCCCAGGATTGCAGGTCGGGCCGGTTGCGGGCCGGCGCCCGGCCGCGGCTCGCCGCCGAAGCGAGCGCGGCGAGTATCTGTTCGGGCATGAAGGGCTTCTCGATGAAGTCGACGGCGTTCGACAGGAAAGCCTGCCGGGCGGCGGCTACGTCGCCGTGCGCCGTGATGACGACGACCGACAGCGCCGGGTGGTCCTGCACGAGCTTGCGCTGGAGCTCGAGCCCGGAGATGCCGGGCATGCGCAGGTCGACCAGCACGCAGCCGGTCCAGTCGGGACGCACGCTGGCGAGGAAGTCTTCGGCGGTCGCGAAGTTCGCGGTGCGGATGCCGTGCAGGCTCAGCATGAGCGACAGCGAGTCCCTCACCGCAGGATCGTCGTCGACGATGTAGACGGCCTGCTCCTTCATGGGTAAAGCTTCACGTGTTGCCAACCGGCAAGGTAAAGATGAATCGCCCGCCGGGACCGGGTGCGGCCCACAAGCGCCCGCCGTGGGCCTCGACGATCGAGCGGCAGATGCTCAGCCCGACGCCCATTCCCGAGGACTTCGCGGAGTGTGCCGCATCGAACAGGACCTGCAGCCGCGCGGCGGGCACGCCGGCACCGCTATCCAGCACCGCCACGTGCAATTCGGCGTCGTGCACGGTGGCCTGCAACGCGACCACCCGCGGAGCCTCGCCCGCACCGGCTGCTTCGATGGCGTTGGCCAGCAGGTTCCTGACGACCACGGCAATCTGCACCGCGTCTATCCAGACGGGCGGCAGGCTGGCATCTATCGCACACTCCAGCTGCACGCCGGCCCGGCCGGCGGCGCGCTGCTGCTCGCGCACTGCTGCGTCGAGCAAGGGACCCAGGTCGGTCACCTCGATCGTGATGGCGCCGTTCGTGAAGAAGTCGCGCAGCCGCCTGGCCACCTGCGCGGCGCGGCCCGCCTCGTCCAGCATGCGCCCCATGGCTGCGACCAGCTGCTCGCGCTGCTCGGGTTGCCGGTCGACCAGCAGGCGGCAGGCCTCGCCGTAGTTGTTCATGGCCGTCAGCGGCTGCCCCAGCTCGTGCGCGAGGCCGGCCGCCAGCTGCCCCGCCGCAGAGAACCTGAGGCTCTTGCGGGCTTCGGCCTCGGCGCGGGCGCGCTCGTCCACCAGCACGCCCAGCAGCAATGCGGTGACCCCGGAAGCTGCCATGAGTGCCTGCAACTCGAACACCGTGAGGTCCCGCTGCATCGTGCCCTGCACGGCCACGATCAGTCCCACCTGCGTCAGGTTCGCGGAGAGGACGGCGCCTGCCACGCCGAAGCGCACCGAGCACCAGGCCACCGGCAGCATCAGCACGTAGAAGAACTTGAAGTAGTCCTGCTCGCCGCGCCCGAACACCAGCCACAGCCCGCCACAGGTGAAGGCCGCGGCGAGCCACATCGTCGGGTGGCCCAGGGTTTCCAGCAGCCGCGCCCGGCCGGCCGCGTTCATCGCGGCCAGCAGCAAGGGCAAGGTCACCAGCAGGCCCACGGCATCGCCCACCCAGTAGCTGAGGATGCGGGCACCCACCGAGCTGCCGAGGGAGCCCTCGGCAGACGACAGGATGGTCACGTAGCCGATCGCCGCGGCCAGGGCCCCGGCAGTCACCGCTACCGCAAACCTGACCAGGGTCGCCCGGGTGTCGAAGAGCGTGGCATCTTCGCGCTCGGGACCCAATGCGCGCGCGACCGCCAGGAAGGTCAGGCTCAGTGCGCCGGCGGCTGCCCAGGGCGCAAGGCTGTCGACGGGCCAGCCTCGAACCAGGACCTCGGCCGCACCCACGGCCGCGAACACCACCCAGGCGCGCGAAGGGCGCCGAACCAGGAACGCGACCGCCAGCGCCTGCTGCGGATTCCACGGCGTGATGTTGAATCCTTCCACCAGCGGCCGCAGGTAGCTCGCCCAATCCAGCAGCACATAGAGCAGCGCGAACAGCAGTTCGGCAGCCCATGCCATGGGCTGTGGCCAGCGGGGGCGCAGCGCCGTCTCCATGGCGCATTCTGCCGCGCCGCGACCGGCGTTGCCCTTGCTTGTCCCGAACTCAGTGCGCCTGCAGGAATTTGTGAACGTAGGCGATCGCCATGCCACCTTCGCCTACCGCCGCCGCCACGCGCTTGACCGAACCCGAGCGGACGTCGCCCACGGCGAACACGCCGGGCGCGCTGGTCTCCAGGGCATAGGGCTCGCGCTCGCCCAGCCACTCGCATTGCTTGCGGGCGTCGGGCCCGGTCAGCACGAAGCCGTGGGAATCGCGCACGATCTCCGGCGGCAGCCAGCCGGTGGACGCGTGCGCGCCGATCATCACGAAGAGGGCCTCGGTCTGCCGGCGCGAAGTGGCGCCGGTGCGGCGGTCAGCCACGTCGATCGCCTCGAGCCGCTCGGTGCCGTGGCCTGCCACCACTTCCGAGCGCGTCGCCACGCGGATGTTGCGCTTGGTCGCGATCTGGTCGATGAGGTACTGCGACATGCTCGAGGCCAGCGACTCGGCGCGTACGATGAGGGTGACGGAGTTGGAGTGGCTGGAGAAGAACAGCGCGGCCTGCCCGGCGGAGTTGCCGGCGCCAATGAGGTACACGTCCCTGCCCTGTGCCA
Organism: Burkholderiales bacterium; assembly: GCA_016213325.1. Lineage (GTDB taxonomy): Bacteria > Pseudomonadota > Gammaproteobacteria > Burkholderiales > Burkholderiaceae_C > Ramlibacter. Next base: position 84,620 of record JACRAY010000013.1, read on the forward strand.
GCCCGGCGTCGCTGCGCGCCGCGCCGTAGTAGACGCCGCTGCCGATGAAGCGGTCCACCGACTCGACGCCCATGCGGCGCCACTCGACGCCCATTGCCAGCACGACGGTCCTGGTGCGCAGCGGCGGGTCCTTGTCGACGATGACGGTCATGGCCTGCGGGTCGATGGCGGACAGCCGCCGGGTGACCACGATCTCGGCGCCCAACCGCTTGGCCTGCTTGAGCGTGTTGCTCGCCAGGTCGTCCCCGGACACGCCGACCGGGAAGCCCGGGTAGTTCTCGATGCGGGTCGACGTGCCGGCCTGCCCGCCGGGCGCAAAGCCCTCGACCACCACCGTGCGCAAGCCTTCCGAGGCCGCGTTCACCGCTGCAGTCAGGCCCGCCGGCCCGCCGCCGACGATCACCACGTCGTAGTAGGTCAGGCGCGGCGCCGACTGCAGGCCGCACAGGGTGGCAATGGAGCGCATGGTCGGTGCGACAAGCCGCGTGCCGTCGGCCATCTGCACGGCAGGATAGGGCCCGCTGATCGGGCTGTCGTCGCCCAGCCGTGACGGCAGCGCCGGGTCGTCCGGCTCGAAGCTCTCGAACGAGATGCGGTTGCGATGCAGGAAGTTGCCGACCTTGTGCACGACAGCGTCTCGGCTGGGGCCGACCAGCAGGATCTGCGGGGCGGGCGGCTGCGAAGCCGCCTTGCGCAGCATCTCCATGCGCTCCAGCGCCGCCTTGCCCACCGTCACCGCCACTTCGGGCGCCATCGCGGCGAGCGTGTGGAACACCTGCGCGTCGAGCTTCAACAGCCGCGACGGCTCCACCGCGCGCACGCTCGCCGGCAGGGGCGTGCCGAGCGTGATGGGGATCTCTCCCGCCAGGTCGCCCGGCAGCCGCATCGCGATGACGGTTTCGACGCCGTTGACCATCTTGGTGATTTCCGCCTTGCCCTCGATCATGACGAAGAGCGTGCGGGCCTCGCCTTCGTGGCCGCCGTACTCGCCGGTGACAAGCCGGATGTCCTCGACGGAGCGGGCGAGAAAGTCGAGCGCCTTGTCGCCCAGGTCGGAGAACAACGGCACTTTCCGGAGTTCGGCGGCGGAGATCATGGCGTCTTGTACAGCAGTTTCGGCGGTTTGGAAACGCCATAAAAAAGCCCCGCCGAAGCGGGGCTGGAGGGCGCTGGTTTTTGTAGCGCTTCTTGTTCGTTGCAGTTCCTATTTCTTCTTGAGGTAACGACGCGCGGCGGCAAGCTCGGCGGCCATCACGGCCAGCTCCGACTGGATGCGGGCGACGTCGATTTCGCTCTTCGCGTTCTTCAGCGCCTCTTCGGCGGAGCGCCTGGCTTCGTTGGCCTTCTCTTCGTCCAGGTCCTTGCCGCGGATGGCGGTGTCGGACAGCACGGTCACGCGGTTCGGCTGCACTTCGAGGATGCCGCCCGCCACGAAGATGAACTCCTCGCTGCCGTCGGACTTCTCGATGCGCACCGAGCCGGGGCGCACGCGCGTGATCAGCGGGGTGTGGCGCGGGTAGATGCCGAGTTCGCCGGCCTCACCGGGCAGCGCGACGAAGCGCGCCTCGCCGGAGAAGATGCTCTCCTCGGCGCTCACCACGTCGACGTGGATGGTATGGGTGGCGTCCACCATGGTTACGCCGCCAGCTTCTTGGCCTTGTCGAAGGCCTCGTCGATGGTGCCCACCATGTAGAACGCCTGCTCGGGCAGGTGGTCGCATTCGCCGGCCACGATCATCTTGAAGCCGCGGATGGTTTCGGCCAGCGGCACGTACTTGCCGGGCGTGCCCGTGAAAACTTCGGCCACGTGGAACGGCTGCGACAGGAAGCGCTGGATCTTGCGCGCGCGCGCCACGGCCAGCTTGTCTTCGGGCGACAGTTCGTCCATGCCCAGGATCGCGATGATGTCGCGCAGTTCGCGGTAGCGCTGCAGCGTGGCCTGCACCGAACGGGTGGTGGTGTAGTGCTCCTCGCCGACCACGTTAGGGTCGACCTGGCGCGACGTCGAGTCGAGCGGGTCCACCGCGGGGTAGATGCCCAGCGAAGCGATGTCGCGCGACAGCACCACGGTGGCGTCCAGGTGGGCGAAGGTGGTGGCGGGCGACGGGTCGGTCAGGTCGTCGGCGGGCACGTACACGGCCTGGATCGAGGTGATCGAGCCGACCTTGGTGGACGTGATGCGCTCCTGCAGGCGGCCCATTTCCTCGGCCAGCGTCGGCTGGTAGCCCACGGCGGAGGGCATGCGACCCAGCAGCGCGGACACTTCGGTGCCGGCCAGCGTGTAGCGGTAGATGTTGTCCACGAAGAACAGCACGTCGCGGCCTTCGTCGCGGAACGACTCGGCAATCGTCAGGCCGGTCAGCGCCACGCGCAGGCGGTTGCCCGGGGGCTCGTTCATCTGGCCGTAGACCATGGCCACTTTCGACTCGGCCAGGTTGTCCAGGTTCACGACGCCCGAGTCGGCCATCTCGTGATAGAAGTCGTTGCCTTCGCGGGTGCGCTCACCGACGCCGGCAAACACCGACAGGCCCGAGTGCGCCTTGGCGATGTTGTTGATCAGCTCCATCATGTTGACGGTCTTGCCGACGCCGGCGCCGCCGAACAGGCCGACCTTGCCGCCCTTGGAGAACGGGCACATCAGGTCGATCACCTTGATGCCGGTTTCCAGCAGCTCCTGCGAGGGCGACAGTTCGTCGTATGCGGGGGCCTTGCGGTGGATCTGCGCGGTGAGCGTCTGGTCCACGGGGCCGCGCTCGTCGATGGGGTTGCCCAGCACGTCCATGATGCGGCCCAGGGTGGCCTTGCCCACCGGCACCGTGATGCCCGCGCCGGTGTTGTAGACCACCGAGCCGCGGCGCAAACCCTCCGAAGAGCCCAGCGCGATGGTGCGGACGATGCCGTCACCGAGCTGCTGCTGCACTTCGAGCGTGAGCGCCGTGCCTTCCATCTTCAGCGCGTCGTACACGTGCGGCATCTCGGTGCGTGAGAACTCCACGTCCACCACGGCGCCGATGCATTGAACGATTTTTCCTTGTGCTTGAGCCATTGGTTGCTCCAAAATTTTTAAACCGCGGCGGCACCGCCGACGATCTCCGAAAGCTCTTTCGTGATCGCCGCCTGGCGCGTCTTGTTGTAGACGAGCTTGAGCTCGCCGATGAGGTTGCCGGCGTTGTCGGTGGCCGCCTTCATGGCCACCATGCGCGCCGATTGTTCGGAAGCCATGTTCTCGGCCACCGCCTGGTACACGAGGCCCTCGACGTAACGCAGCAGCAGGTCGTCGATGACGGTCTGGGCGTCGGGCTCGTAGATGTAGTCCCAGCCCGGCTCGCCCGCGTCGGCTTTCAGGCTCTCGGCGGTCAGGGGCAGCAGCTGCTCGACCACCGGCTCCTGCTTCATCGTGTTGATGAACCTGGTGTACGACAGGTACACGGCGCTCAGCTTGCCCTCGGCGTACTGGTCCAGCAGCACCTTCACCGGTCCGATCAGGCGGTCGAGGTGCGGCGTGTCGCCCAGCTGCGTGACGTGCGACACCACCTGCGCGCCGATGCGGTTCAGGAAGCCCAGGCCCTTGGCGCCGATGGCGACCGTGCGGGTTTCCGAGCCTGCGGCCTGCTGCTCGCGCAGCTTGGCCGTGACGGCGCGCAGCACGTTGGTGTTCAGCCCGCCGCACAGCCCCTTGTCGGTGGTCACCACGATGAAGCCCGCCGCCTTCACGTCGTGCTTGCGCATGAAGGCGTGGGTGTACTCGGGGTTGGCCTTGCCGAGGTTGGCGGCGATGTTGCGGACCTTGTCGCTGTAGGGCCGGGCCGCACGCATGCGCTCCTGCGCCTTGCGCATCTTGGACGCCGCGACCATTTCCATGGCCTTGGTGATCTTCTTGGTGTTCTCCACCGACTTGATCTTCGTGCGGATCTCTTTGCCTGCAGCCACTTGGCGTGTCCTCGGGTGGGTTTAGGCGAAGGACTTCTTGAAGGCTTCGATGGCCGAGGTCAGTTCGGCCTCGGCGTCGATGCACACCTTCTTGAAGGCCTTCTTGTCCTCGGCGTCGCCGTCCTTCGCGGGCTTGTTGTCCCACTTGGCGCCATGCTTCTCGATGGTCGCCAGCAGCGCGGCATGCTTGTCGCGCAAGTACTGGTGCAGGCCGTGCTCGAACGGCAGGACCTTCTTGATGTCCACGTCGTCCAGGTAGCCCTTGTTCACCGCGAACAGCGTGGCGCCCATCAGCGAGATCGGCAGCGGGCTGTACTGGGGCTGCTTCAGCAGTTCGGTCACGCGCTGGCCGCGGTCGAGCTGCTTGCGCGTGGCGGCGTCGAGGTCGGAGGCGAACTGCGCGAACGCCGCCAGTTCACGGTACTGCGCCAGGTCGGTACGGATACCGCCCGACAGGTTCTTGATCCAGTTGGTCTGCGCAGCCGAGCCCACCCGCGACACCGAGATGCCGGCGTTGATGGCGGGGCGGATGCCGGCGTTGAACAGCGCGGTCTCCAGGAAGATCTGGCCGTCGGTGATCGAGATCACGTTGGTGGGCACGAACGCGGACACGTCGCCGGCCTGCGTCTCGATGATCGGCAGCGCGGTGAGCGAGCCCGTCTTGCCCTTGACTTCACCCTTGGTGAAGGCCTCGACGTAGTCGGCGTTCACGCGGGCGGCGCGCTCGAGCAGGCGGCTGTGCAGGTAGAACACGTCGCCGGGGTAGGCTTCGCGACCCGGCGGGCGGCGCAGCAGCAGCGAAACCTGGCGGTAGGCGACGGCCTGCTTGGACAGGTCGTCATAGATGATCAGCGCGTCCTGGCCGCGGTCGCGGAAGTACTCGCCCATCGTGCAGCCCGAGTAGGCCGAGATGTACTGCATGGCGGCCGACTCCGACGCCGAAGCCGCCACCACGATGGTGTATTCCATCGCGCCGTGCTGCTCGAGCGCGCGGACGATGTTCTTGATCGTGGACGCCTTCTGCCCGATGGCGACGTACACGCAGAACATGTCCTGCCCCTTCTGGTTGATGATCGTGTCGACCGCCACCGTGGACTTGCCGGTCTGGCGGTCGCCGATGATCAGCTCGCGCTGGCCGCGGCCGATGGGCACCATGGAGTCGATCGACTTCAGGCCGGTCTGCACCGGCTGCGACACCGACTGGCGCGCGATCACGCCGGGCGCGACCTTCTCGATCACGTCGGTCATCTTCGCGTTGATCGGGCCCTTGCCGTCGATCGGCTGGCCGAGCGCGTTGACCACGCGGCCCACCAGCTCGGGGCCGACCGGCACCGACAGGATGTTGCCGGTGCACTTGACGGTGTCGCCTTCGGAGATGTGCTCGTACTCGCCCAGGATCACCGCGCCGACCGAGTCGCGCTCGAGGTTCAGCGCGAGGCCGAACGTGGGCGTGCCGTCCTTGGTGGCGGGGAACTCCAGCATTTCGCCGGCCATCGCGTCGGACAGGCCGTGGATGCGGCAGATGCCGTCGGTCACGGAGATGACCGTGCCCTGGTTGCGGATGTCGGCGCTGGCCGCGAGGCCCTCGATACGGCTCTTGATCAGCTCGCTGATTTCAGCGGGATTGAGTTGCATGACTCTTTCCTTTTCCTTGTTGGCTTCCTGCTTACGCAGTCAGCGCGACTTTCATTTGTTCCAGGCGGGCCTTCACCGAGGTGTCGAGCACCTCGTCGCCGACCACCACGCGGATGCCGCCGATGAGCGACGGGTCTTCCTGCACGGTCACGTTGAGCTTGCGCCCGAACCGCTTCTCGAGCGCCACGGCCACCTCGCCGACCTGCTGCGCCGCAATCGGGAACGCGCTGTAGACCACGGCGTCGGACGAGCCGCCCTGGGCGTTCTTCATGGCGCGGAACTGGCTGGCGATCTCGGGCAGGGCGCCCAGGCGCCCGTTCTCGATGATGGCGCGCAGGAAGTTCTTGCCGGCTTCGGGCAGGTCGGCCTTCGCCACGTCGGTGACGACGTCGTAGACCTCGCCGTCGCCGACCTTCGGGTTGCTCGCGAACTGCAGCAACTGTGCGTTGCCCGCTACGGCGGCCAGCGCGTCCAGCCACTGCTGCGAGCCGGCCAGGTCGCCGCTGGTCGACTTGAACAGCGCCTCGGCATAGGGGCGCGCGATGGTGGCGATTTCGGCCATGCTCGGGGTCCCTTTACAGCTCGGTCTTCAGGCGGTTGAGCAAATCGGCGTGCACACCGGCGTTCACTTCCTTGCGCAGGATCTGCTCGGCGCCCTTGACGGCCAGCGCGGCCACCTGCTCGCGCAGGGCCTCGCGCGCCTTCACGCTCTGCTGCTCGGCCTCGGCCTTCGCGGCGGCAACGATCTTGTTGCCTTCCTCGACGGCGCGCGACTTGGCTTCCTCGACGATGGCCTGGGCGCGGCGCTCGGCGTCGGCCAGCATCTGGGCCGTCTCGGCGCGGGACTTCGCCAACTCCTGGCCGACCCGCTTGTCGGCGTCGGCCAGTTCGGCCTTGGCCTTGTCCGCGGCGGCCAGGCCCTCGGCGATCTTGCTTGCCCGGTCGTCGAGCGCCGCCGCAATCGGCGGCCACACGAACTTCATCGTGAACGCCACCAGCAGCAGGAACACGATGATCTGGATGATGAGGGTACCGGTAATGCTCACTTGGGCATCCTTGGTCGTGCGGCTCGCGAGGAGCCACAGTCGACGGTTAGCGACGGGGAAGATTACTTCGGCAGGTTGGCGATCTGGGCCAGGAACGGGTTGGCGGTGGCGAACCACAGCGCGATACCCGTGCCGATGATGAAGGCCGCGTCGATCAGGCCGGCCAGCAGGAACATCTTGGTCTGCAGCTCGTTCATCAGTTCGGGCTGGCGGGCGGCCGACTCGAGGTACTTGCTGCCCATGATGCCGATGCCGATGCAGGCGCCGATGGCGCCCAGGCCGATGATGAGGCCCGAGGCCAGTGCGACAAAGCTGATGACTTCCATTTGAGTTCTCCTAAGGGACTGGTGGTAAAGGTAAGACGAAACCGGGACTGCTGCTAGTGGGCGTCGTGCGCCTGGCCGACGTACACGAGCGTCAGCATCATGAACACGAAGGCTTGCAGGGTGATGATCAGGATGTGGAACACCGCCCACGCCCAGCCGGCGATGATGTGGCCGATGGCCAGCGCGATGCCGGTGAAGGTGAGCGAGATGGCCCCGCCCATCAGGGCGATCAGCAGGAAGATCAGTTCGCCGGCGTACATGTTGCCGAACAGTCGCATGCCGTGCGAGACGGTCTTGGCGATGAACTCGATGATCTGGAAAGCGAAGTTGAACGGCCACAGGATGGGGTGGGCACCGAAGGGCGCCGTCACCATCTCGTGCAGCCAGCCGCCGGCACCCTTGATCTTGACGTTGTAGTACAGGCAGATCAGCAGCACCGAGATCGACAGGCCCATGGTGATCGACAGGTCGGCGGTGGGCACGACGCGCAGGTAGGCGTGGTGCGGGTCGCCACCGGCGGCGGCGTAGATGCGCTCCCAGATGAAGGGCAGCAGGTCGACCGGCAGCAGGTCCATCGCGTTCATCAGGAAGATCCAGACGAACACGGTGAGCGCGAGCGGCGCCACGAACTTGCGGCTTTCGGCGCTGTGCACGATGCCCTTGGCCTGCGAGTCGACCATCTCCACCAGGATTTCCACGGCCGCCTGGAAGCGGCCCGGCACGCCCGACGTGGCGTTCTTCGCGGCCTTCCAGAACAGGTAGCAGGCGAGCACGCCGATCAGCGTGGCGATCAGGATCGAGTCGTAATTGAAGACGGTGAAGTCGACGACGTTCTTCGGCGGGTGGTTCTGCGCGAAGGTAAGGTGGTGAAGGATGTATTCACCTGCGGTCGGACCGGTTCCAGCAGCCATGTTTCTTCGTTCAGCTCGGTTTTGTCGTCTTCGGCCGCGCCTTGAAAGCCAGCGCGACCCAATACACCTTCATCGCCAGGACCAGCCCCACCAGCAAGGCGGGCCAGCTCAGTCCCGGCACCAGCCCCGGCGCAGCCACCAGCATGGCCAGCGTCAGGGCAATCTTCAGCATCTCCCACACCAGGAACCCGACGGCCGCACTGGCAGCGTTCAGGGAAGAGAAGCGCCCGGTGATGCCCCGCGCGAACACGGCAGCGGGGATCACCACGGACAGCGCGCCGTAACCGGCGGACCACCCGACGTTCTGCTTCCCGGTCAGCGCCCAGGCGGCCAATACCGCCACGAGCCCTACCGCGGCCTGCCCCGCCACCACCCACCAGGGGGAGACCGGCGGGTGCTCGTCGCGCAGCCGCCGCGCCTCTTCGGCGGACAACGGCACGACCGGGGACTCTTCCTCCGTGGCTTCAGGCAGCGGGCGTATGTTCTTCATGTCGTTGTCAGCCCGCCGTGAGCCCTGAATTCCTGCAAAGCCTCCCATTATAAGTAGAAACCCAGCCCTGACCGCCAGTCCTTAAGTGTCCGCGCGCACCGGATTCAGGGTTAAAGCAACTTTGCGTGCAACAAGCACAATCGAAAGCCATGCGTAATCTCATTGTGTTCCTGCACCTCGCGGCCGCCATCTTCTGGATGGGCGGCATGGCCTTCATGGTGCTGGCGCTGCGCCCCGTGCTGCACGAGCAATTGCAGCCGCCGCAGCGCCTGCCGCTCATCACGGCGGTGCTCGGGCGTTTCTTCGTGGTGGTGGCCGCGAGCATTGCGGTGCTGCTCGCCACCGGCGTGTGGCTGCTGCTGCAGGTGCCCGGCCAGCTCGCACCGGCCGGCTGGCACGTGATGTCGGCGCTGGGCCTCGTGATGATGGCGATCTTCGGCTACATCTGGTTCGCGCCGTACAAGCGGCTGAAGGCAGCGGTGGCCGCCGCCAACTGGCCCGAGGGCGGCAAGAACGCGATGCAGGTCACGCTGCTGGCCAAGGTCAACCTCGGCATCGGCTGGGTCGCCATCGCGGCCGTCCTGCTGTGGCGGTGAACCAGCCACAATTGCGGCATGACTGCCAGCTCCCTGCCCGACCTGCCCTGCCACCTCAACGGTGAATTCGGAACGCTCGCGACCGCCAAGGTGAGCGTGATGGACCGCGGCTTCATCTTCGGCGACGGCGTCTACGAAGTGGTGCCGGTGTATGCGGGCCGGCCGTTCCGCTTCGAGGAACACATGGCACGGCTCGACCGCAGCTGCGCCGAGATGCGCATGGCCAACCCGAAAGACCGCGCCGGCTGGCGGCAACTGGTGGCGCAACTGGCCGAGGCTTATGCCCAATACGCCGGCAAGGCCCTCGAAGACACCAGCCAGATGGTCTACCTGCAGCTCACGCGCGGCGTGGCGATGCGCGACCATGCGATGCCGCCCGGCATCGAGCCGACGGTGTTCGCCTTCGTGAACCGCCTGTACATCTACCCGGCCGAAGAGCGCGCCCAGGGCGTGGCCTGCGTGACTGCCGACGACTTCCGCTGGAAGAAGGCCCACATCAAGAGCACCAGCCTGGCCGGCGCGGTGCTGGCACGGCAGCTGAGCGCCGATGAAGGCGCCAACGAGACCATCATGTTCCGCGACGGCTTCCTGAGCGAAGGCTCGTCGTCCAACGTGTGGGTGGTGAAGGACGGCGTGGTGCTTGGGCCCCCGCGCGACAACCTGGTGCTGCAGGGCATCCGCTACGGCGTGCTGGAAGAGCTGTGCCGGCTGGCGGGCGTGCCGTTCGAGCTCAGGCGGGTGTCGCGCGACGAGGTGCTGGCGGCCGACGAGGTCCTGCTGTCCTCAGCCACCAAGGAAGTGATCGCCTGCACCCGGCTGGACGGCCGGCCGGTTGGAAACGGCCGGCCCGGCCCTATCTACGAACAGTTGTTCAACGGCTACCAGCAGGCCAAACGCATTTCCCCGTGACAGATTCCCTGATCGAATACCCCTCGCAATTCCCCGTGAAGGTGCTGGGCGCCAAAGTGGACGGCTTCGTGCAGGCCGTGACCAGCATCGCGTGCCAGTTCGACCCGACCTTCGATGCGTCGACCGTCGAGCTGCGCGACAGCAGCGCCGGCAAATACCTCGGTGTCACCATCACCATCACCGCGACCAGCCGCGAGCAGCTCGACGAGCTGTACCGCACCCTGTCCACCCACCCGATGGTGAAGGTCGTCCTGTAGTGGAGCCGCGCGTCCTCGGCCGCGTGGACTACGAGCCCACTTACCGGGCGATGCAGGAGTTCACGGCGCAGCGGGAGGCGGCCACGCCCGACCAGCTCTGGATCTGCGAGCACCCGCCGGTGTTCACGCAGGGCCTCGCCGGCAGGCCCGAGCATGTGCTGTCGGCGCTTGACATCCCGGTGGTGGCGACCAACCGGGGCGGCCAGGTCACCTACCATGGGCCCGGGCAGGTGGTGGCCTATCCCTTGCTCGACCTGCAAAGGCGCGGCTACTTCGTCAAGGAGTACGTCTACCGGCTGGAAGAAGCGGTGATCCGGACGCTCAGGGACTTCGGCGTGACGGGGCATCGGGTGACGGGCGCGCCGGGGATTTACGTGCGGCTGGACGATCCGTTCGGGCACGCCAGGCCGGATGGCGCCGGTTTCGACGGCCTCGGCAAGATCGCGGCGCTCGGCATCAAAGTGAGCCGTCACTGCACCTACCATGGCGTCGCCCTCAACGTGGCGATGGACCTGGAACCCTTCAGCCGGATCAACCCCTGCGGGTACGAAAGCCTGCTGACAGTCGATCTTCTTAAAATCGGGGTTTCCACGAGCTGGGACGAGGCGGCGCAGATTTTCGGCCGGCACTTGGGCGCCCTGCTCGCCCCCTGAGGTATCCATGAGCTCCACCCCCATCGTGCGCGAAGCGCAGTCGGCCGCCAACTACGACCCCACGGCCAAGCAGAAGGCCGCGGCCAAGCTGTCGCGCATCCCGGTGAAGGTGGAGCCCGGCGAGGTGCTGAAGAAACCCGACTGGATCCGCGTGAAGGCCGGCTCGGCGTCGAGCCGCTTCTACGAGATCAAGCAGATCCTGCGCGAGCAGCAGCTGCACACGGTGTGCGAGGAAGCGTCGTGCCCCAACATCGGCGAGTGCTTCGGCAAGGGCACCGCCACCTTCATGATCATGGGCGACAAGTGCACGCGCCGCTGCCCGTTCTGCGACGTGGGCCACGGCCGCCCCGACCCGCTGGACGCGAACGAGCCGGAGAAGCTGGCGAAGACCATCGCGGCGCTGAAGCTCAAGTACGTGGTGATCACCAGCGTGGACCGCGACGACCTGCGCGACGGCGGCGCCGGCCACTTCGTGGAATGCATCCGCCGCACGCGCGAGCTGTCGCCCGCCACCACCATCGAGGTGCTGGTGCCCGATTTCCGCGGCCGCGACGACCGCGCGCTGGAAATCCTGAAGGCCGCGCCGCCCGACGTGATGAACCACAACCTGGAAACCATCCCGCGGCTATACCGCGAGGCGCGGCCGGGCAGCGACTACCAGTTCAGCCTGAACCTGCTGAAGAAGTTCAAGGCCCTGTTCCCCAACATCCCCACCAAGAGCGGCTTGATGGTGGGCCTGGGCGAGACCGACGATGAAATCCTGGCCACCATGCGCGACATGCGCGATCACGACATCGAGATGCTGACCATCGGCCAGTACCTGGCGCCCTCCACTTCGCACCTGCCGGTGCGGCGCTACGTGCACCCTGACACCTTCAGGATGTACGAGGAAAAGGCGAAGGAGCTGGGCTTCAGCCACGCCGCGGTGGGGGCGCTGGTGCGCAGCTCGTACCACGCCGACCAGCAGGCGCACGCGGCCGGCGTCGCCTAAGGCTGCTGGCGCGACGGGATGGACTCGGTCCACACCGCCACGTCTTCCGGCGTCATCGTGCTGGCCGGCGTGAGGCGGCCATCCACATAGCCCAGCTGTTCCACGTCGTACAGGTACTGCTCGCGCGACAGCAGCGTTCCCGCACACACCCGGAAGTCGTGGGAACCCGGCTCGCGCGTTTCGGCCAGCAGGCGCTGGGCCAGCTGTTCCATCACCCACGCCGGGATGCGGTGGCGTTCGCCGGGATAGATGAAGCCGAACAGCGTCAGGTGGGCCAGCAGCACGCGCCAGTGGCCGCCGAAACGCTCCAGCAGGCCGGCCCAGTCGAGCTTCTCGGCCACCGAGTGGATCAGGTGCGCCACGTCGGCGCCGTCGTAGCGCTCGCGCTCCATGATGAAGGCCTTGGACAGCAGGCTGTCCTCGACGTTGGCGATGCGCACCGGCACGCCGAGGATCTCGGCTTCAGCGTTGTCGTGGAACCAGGCGTCGCCGACGGGCGTGACGCCGTTGCCCGAGTTGAAGATGAGGTCGATGAAATCGTCGCGCGAATACACCTTGGCCAGCCAGTGCGGGTAGCTCATCTCGGTGCGCCAGCCGCGCTCGGTCATCAGCCGCTCGATGCGCTCGTAGTCTTCACGGCGGATGAACAGGTCGAGGTCCTTGGTGGCGCGCCGGATGCCCGTGAAGCAGGCGTGCGCGAACGCGCCGCCCACCAGGAAAGGCACATTCGCGTCGACCAGGACGCGCAGGACCTGTGCGTAGAAGGCGGCCGTCCCGGGCGCCACCTCTTCCTCCAGCGAGGGAGCTACTTCAAGCGAGCACATGCGACGCAGCTTAGGCAGGCGCGGGGGCCGGGCGCCCTCGGCCGTTTGGCCATAAACCGCAGGGCGCGCAACCTCAGGCATCGTCAGCGTCCGCCTACAGCCGCCAGCCGGGGCCGTGGGCATGATGGGCCGATGAGCCAGTCCGACCGCAGCCGCGTGCGCATTGCCGCCATCGGCGATCTCCACGTCACCAAGGAGTCGGCGGGGACGCTGCGGGGGCTGTTCGCACAGGCTTCGGCCGCCGCCGACATGCTGCTGCTATGCGGCGACCTCACCGACTACGGCACGCCGGATGAGGCGAAGGTGCTGGCCGACGAACTGGTCGGCTCGGTGCTGGTGCCGATGGTGGCCGTGCTGGGTAATCACGATTACGAGTCGGGCCTGCAGGACGACGTGCGCGACGTACTGGTGCACGCCGGGGTGCGCGTGCTCGATGGCGAGGCCTGCGAGATCGACGGCATCGGGATCGCCGGTGCCAAGGGCTTCTGCGGCGGCTTCGGCCGCGGCTCGCTGGGCGCCTGGGGCGAGCCGGCCATCAAGCTGTTCGTGCAGGAGGCGCTGAACGAGGCCATGAAGCTCGAGTCGGCGCTCGCCAAGCTGCGCACCGAGCGGCGCATCGCGCTGCTGCACTACTCGCCGATCACCGGCACGGTCGAAGGAGAGCCGGTGGAGATCTACCCCTTCCTGGGCAGCAGCCGGCTGGAAGAGCCGCTGCTGCGCTACCCGGTGGACGCGGTGTTCCATGGCCACGCGCATCGCGGCACGATGGAGGCGCGCACCATCAACGGCGTGCCGGTCTACAACGTGGCCAAGCCGCTCTTGCTGCGCAAGCGCCCCGACGAGCCGCCTTTTCGCATGATCGAACTGGCTCGCGTACGGGAAGCTGTCCCGGAGACCGCCAAGTAGGTTGGCGTGAAACCGTAGACTGGGGTGAAACCCCAGCGTTCCTCAGGCGAGCATCGAAGCCGGATCCTCCGCATCCAGCACCTGCTCGGCCCACGCCTTCAGCCGCGATGCATCCGCCCGCAGCACCTCCTGCTTCACCGTGAGGATCTGCGCCGGGTGCATCGAGAAGCTGCGCAGGCCCAGGCCGAGCAGCAGCCGCGTGAAGGCCACGTCGCCCGCCATCTCGCCGCACACGCTCACGCCCTTGCCCTGCCGGTTGCATTCGGCGATGGTGTCGGCCACCAGCTTCAGCACGGCGGGATGGCACGGGTCGTACAGGTGCGCCACCGACTCGTCGTCGCGGTCGATCGCCAGCGTGTACTGGATCAGGTCGTTGGTGCCGATCGACAGGAAGTCGAAGTACTTGAGGAAGGTGCGCAGCGACAGCGCCGCCGCCGGCACTTCGATCATCGCGCCGATGCTGACCGGGCCATAGGGCGTGCCGCGGTTGTCGAGTTCGGCGCGCGCGAAGTCGATCAGCGACAGCGTCTGGCGGATCTCGCCCGCATGCGCCAGCATGGGCACCAGCAGGTTCACCTTGCCGTGCGCCGCGGCGCGCAGGATGGCGCGCAGCTGCGTGCGGAACATCTCGGGCTCCGACAGGCTCCAGCGGATGGCGCGCAGGCCCAGCGCCGGGTTCAGGTGCGCTTCGTCATGATGCGTGTCCTTGTCCAGCGGCTTGTCGGCGCCCACGTCCACCGTGCGTATCGTGACCGGCAGCCCCTCCATGCCCTCCAGCGCCCGCCGGTAGGCCTGGTACTGCTCTTCCTCGTCCGGCAAGTCGCCGTTGCGGCCCATGAACAGGAACTCGCTGCGGAACAGCCCAACGCCCACCGCGCCGGCCAGCAGCGCCGCGGGGGCGTCCTCGGGCAGCTCGATGTTGGCCAGCAGTTCAACCTTCTGGCCGTCCAGCGTGACGGCCGGCGTGTGGCGCAGCCGCGAGAGGCGGCCGCGCTCCAGCTCGGCCTGCCGCTGCTTGAAACCGTACTCGGCCAGGATGATGGGCGACGGGTCGACGATCATCACGCCGGCGTCGCCGTCGACGATCACCCAGTCGTCCTGCCGCACCACGCTGCTGGCGCTGCGCGCGCCCACCACCGACGGGATGTCGAGGCTGCGCGCCACGATGGCGGTGTGCGAAGTCTTGCCGCCGACGTCGGTGGCGAAGCCCGCGAACACGCTCTGCTTGAACTGCAGCATGTCGGCCGGCGACAGGTCGTGCGCCACCAGCACCAGCGGCACGTCGACACTGTCGTCGAGCAGCAGGTCCTGCGAGGTCTTGCGCTTGGGCACGGGCGGGTGCGACACCGGCGACTGCACGCCCTTCATGTAGCGCAGGATGCGCTCGGCCACCTGCTCGAGGTCGGCCTTGCGCTCGCGCAGGTATTCGTCCTCCATGTCGTCGAACTGGCGCGACAGCACGTCCAGCTGCGTCGTCAGCGCCCATTCGGCGTTGTACAGGCGGTCGGTGATCCAGTGCTTCACCCCGCTGATCAGCTCTTCGTCCTGCAGCAGCATCAGGTGCACGTCGAGCAGCGCCGACAATTCGTGCGGGGCCTCCTTGGGCCCCATCTGCGTGATGCTCTGCTGCAGCCGGTGGATCTCGTCGACCACCGCGTTGCGGCCGGCGCGCACGCGCGCGATCTCGGCTTCGGCCTGCCCCGGCTCGATGAAGTAGTGCGCGACGTCCACCCGGCCCGACGCCATGATGACCGCGCGCCCGATGGCGATGCCGCGGGCTACGGCGATGCCGTGGATCGAGAAAGTCACTCCCCTTCCCCGAACTTGTCGTTGATGAGGGTGAGCAGGGCGTCCATGCACTCCTGCTCCTTCTCGCCGCTGGTCTCGACCACCACGTCGGTGCCGATGCCGGCGGCCAGCATCATCACGCCCATGATGCTCTTGGCATTGACGCGGCGTTCGCCGCGGCTCATCCAGACCTCGCATGGGTAGCTGCCCGCCAGCTTGGTGAGCTTGGCGGACGCCCGGGCGTGCAGGCCCAGCTTATTGCTGATGGTCACGTTCGTCCTGATCATGGCTCCTTCTTGGCTGGTTCTGCTGCGCGGTCACGGCCACCTGCATCACGCCCTGCGTGCCGCCCACCATGGCGCGCGATACCAGCGTGTCGAGCGGCTCGTGGCGGTAGCTCACGCTGCGCAGGAGCATCGGCAGGTTCACCCCGGTGATCAGGCGCGTGCGCACGCCGTCCACCAGCTTCTGCGCCACGTTGCTCGGCGTCGCGCCGAAGATGTCGGCCAGCACCAGCACGCCCTTCACGTTCGGCTGGGCGCCCAGCTGGTCGAGCGCGATGCGCGCCGACCCCAGCGTCTCTTCCGGCGACAGGTTGGGCTGCACGTCGATGGCCGCCACCAGCGCGCCGCAGTCCGGGAAGACATGCAGTGCGCATTGCCGCAGGGCGTTGGCCAGCGGTGCGTGGGCGATGATGAGGATGCCGTTCATGGGTCCTGGGCCCGATTATGGCTGCCACCCTTCGCGAGGAAGTAGATGTAGGACATCACGCTCGCAGCCAGGAACACCGCGAAGGCTGCCCGGAAGGCGTCGGCCTCGCCCAGGCCGGCCGCCTGGAAACCATCCACCGCCAGGCCGATGCCCCACTGGATGGCGAACACGCCCATGAAGATCCCGAGGTTGAACGCCGACAGCGCGCGGCCCGCCAGCGCAGGGGGAAACACCATGCCCACGGCCGGTTGCGCGAGCGAGACCGAAGTGGAGGCCACGCAGAACAGGGCCAGCGTGACGGCGCCCGCGGCTGGGCCCAGGACGACCAGCGCGAGCAGCACCACGAAGCTCACCGGCAGGCCCCATGCGATCAACCGGTCCGTGGTGAATCCGCGACGCGTGAGCCAGGGCGTGACCAGGCCCCAGGTCCAGAAGGTCGCCAGCATGGCCGCATTGATCGCGAACAGGCCGCCTGCCGCTTCGACCGGGGTGTAGCCCGCCACCCGCACCATCCACGGCCCGGCCCACAGGGTCTGCACCGCGATCATGCCGCCGTAGCTGGTGAAGGCGACCGGCGCAAGCCGGCGGAAGTACGGGTGGCGCCACACCTCGGCGTAGCTGCCCCCCGGCCGGGCCGCGCCGCCCGGCGCCGTCTCCCACCGCGGCACCTGCCAGGCAATGAGCAGCATGGCCAGCGCGATCAGCGCGCCCAGCGCCCAGAACAGCGGCCGCCAGCCCGCGACCGGCACGAGCCACTGCACCGGCAGCGTCGAGGCGAGCATGCCGAACGAACCGGTCATCAGCATCCACGAATTGGCCCTGAGCTGGGCGGTCTGCGAGAACCAGCGGCGGTAGCCCGTGAGCGGCGCCATCAGGCACGCTCCCACCCCCGCGCCACACAGCACGCGCGCGGCCAGCAGGCCATGGAAGTCGCGGGCCAACGCGAAAGCCGCGCAGCCGAGCACCGCCACCGCCAGGAAGCCGAGGATGACGTTGCGCGGCCCGTGCTGGTCGAGCAGCTTGCCCAGCGGCAGCTGGATGGCGGCAAAGCCCAGGAAGAAACCACCTGCCAGCAGGCCGAGGTCGCGCGCGTGCAGGCCGAATTCAGCCGTGAGCGCCGGCGACAGCGTGGCCGTGATGGCCCGCAGCAGCGCCGAGATGAAGTACGCGAACGCGAAGGCCAGGAAGACCACCACCGCCCGGCGCTGCGTGAGGAGACTCATCACAGGCGATTATGGGATCGCTGCATGTCATTCCGCGCAGTCTTGGAGTGGGCAGCCCCGAGCTGCCCACTCTGCCGGACCCCGCGGAATAGCATGCAGCGGGGTCCCACCTGTGAGAAGGAGCCGGCTTTGCCGGGCCTTCTCACACTGACCAGACCGCCGGCAAGAGTCGCGCAGCGACTCTTGCCGGCGAGGCCGCACAATCAGGCCATGGACGCATTGCATGGAATCCGTGTGCTGGACCTGTCGCGCGTGCTCGCCGGCCCCTGGTGCACGCAGAACCTGGCGGACCTGGGCGCCGACGTGATCAAGGTGGAGCGGCCCGCCAGCGGCGACGACACGCGCAGCTGGGGCCCGCCCTTCCTGAAAGACGCCGAAGGGCGCGACACTGCCGAGGCCGCCTACTACCTGGGCTGCAACCGCAACAAGCGCTCGGTCACCTGCGACATCGCGCGCCCCGAAGGCCAGGCGCTGGTGCGCGCGCTGGTGCCGCATTGCCAGGTGTTCGTCGAGAACTTCAAGGTGGGCGACATGGCGCGCTACGGGCTGGACTACGCGAGCCTGCGGCAGCTGAACCCGGCGCTCGTGTACTGCAGCATCACCGGTTTCGGCCAGACCGGGCCCTACCGCGAGCGCGCCGGCTACGACTACGCGGCGCAGGGCATGGGCGGCCTGATGAGCATCACCGGCGAGCGGGATGATTTGGGCGGCGGCCCACAGAAGGTCGGCGTGGCAGTGGCCGACCTGTTCACCGGCATGTACGCCACGGTGGCCGTGCTGGCGGCGCTGCGCCACGCCGAACGCACTGGCGTTGGCCAGCACATCGACATGGCCCTGCTCGACACGCAGGTGGCGATGCTGGCCAACCTGGGCGCCAACTACCTCGTCAGCGGCAAGGTGCCGGGCCGCGCCGGCAATGCGCACCAGAACATCGTGCCCTACCAGGTGTTCGAGGTCGCGCCGGCCGCCGACGGCCACAAGGACCACCTGATCCTGGCGGTGGGCAACGACAGCCAGTTCGCCAAGTTCTGCGAGGCGGCCGGCCATCCCGAGCTGGCGGCCGATCCGCGCTATGCGCGCAACCAGGACCGCGTGCGCAACCGCGGCGAGCTGGTCCCGCTGCTGGCCGACATCATGCGAACCCGCGGCAAGGCCGACTGGCTCGCTGCGCTCGAAGCGGCCAAGGTACCCTGCGGCCCCATCAACAACCTGGCCGAAGTGTTCGCCGACCCGCAGGTGGCCAGCCGCCACATGGTGGACGAATGGCAGCACCCGCTGCAGCCGGGGCTGCGGCTGGTGGCCAGCCCGATGAAGCTGTCGGCCACGCCGGTGCGCACCGAACGGGCGCCGCCGCTGCTGGGCCAGCACACCCACGAGGTCCTGCGCGAGGTGCTCGGGTGGGACGACGGCAAGGTCGCGCAATTGAAGGAAGCGAAGGTGCTGTGATGGCTGAATTCGTCCTCGTGCATGGAGCGTGGCACGGCGCATGGGCGTGGCGCCGCGTGGTGGCTGCACTCGGCTTGCAGGGGCACCGGGTCGCCGCGCCGACGCTGACCGGGCTGGCCGACCGGCGGCACCTGCTGTCACCGCTGGTCACCCTGGAGACGCACATCGCCGACGTGGCCCACACGATCGAGGCCGAAGAGATGCATGAGGTGGTGCTCGCGGTGCATTCGTACGCGGGCATGCTGGGCACGGCCGTGGCCGACCGCATACCGGGACGCATACGCCGCCTGGTGTACGTCGATGCGGTGGTGCCCAAGCCGGGCGAGAGCTGGAGCAGCACGCATGCCAGCGCCACGCGCGAGGCGCGGCTGGCCGCTGCGCAGGCGTCGCCCGACTATGCCTTCCCGCCGCCCGACCCCGGGGCCTACGGCCTGCACGGCGACGATCGCGACTGGGTGATGCGGCGGCAGACGCCACACCCCGGCCACACCTACCTGGCCCGGCTCGACTTCGACCCGGTGCGTGTGGCGGCCATCCCACGCACTTACGTCAACTGCACGGAGCCAGCGCTCGCCACCATCGACGTGATCCGGCAGCGCGTTCGTGACCGCCGGTTCTGGGACGGCGCCTGGCAGGCGGGAGGCGGCGCTACTGTGGTCGAGCTGGCCACGGGCCATGATCCGATGGTCAGCTGCCCGCGAGAACTCGTCGAAATTCTCACGCTCACAAGCTGAGTCAGCGCTTGCGTTCCGTTCGCCGCGTGACAGAATGTTTCCAGAAAGGATCCGCGCCCCGGCCACCATGGAACCCCCACGCAGGACCAATGCGCCGCTAGCCACAGCAGCGGCGAAGAAGAAGGCCCCCGACCTCGGCCTGTTGCTGCCTGCGGTGATCGGTGTCGAACTCTCGCGGCACGTCGCCGCGATGGAGACGGTGCTCGAGGACTTCCAGGGGGCGCGCTACATCTCGCGCACCGAACTTGCCACACTGCGCGCCGCCCTTACCGGCGCCGGGCGCATCGCGCGCCAGGCGCAGCAGGTGTCGCGCCTCGCGGGTGGGCGCCTGAGGCAGTCGCACGAGCGGCTGGCGTTGCAGGAACTGGTGGCGCAGGTGCTCAAGGAAAGTGCCAAGCGGCTGCGCGCGCTGGGCGTCGAGGTTGAGCCGCACCTGAAGACGGTGGAAATCATCGTCGACCCGGGCCTGCTCATGAGCCTGCTCGAGACGGCGGTCGACTGGGCAGCGGCGCGCGGCCAGCGCATCCAGGTCTGGCTGGACATCAAGAACTGGCCCGAGCACGCCATCCTGCGGCTGAAGGTGAAGCAGGCGGTCAGCGCCGGCGTCGACATGCGGCCGGCCGAAGACGACGAATGCCTCGACTGGTACCTGCTGGCGCAGCTGGCGCAGGCCATGGGCGTGATGGTGGAGCGCGAGAAGATCGGCGACCAGACCCAGCTGACCATCGAGTTCCCGCGCACCGTGCGCCAGCTGGAAGGCCTGACGGCGCTGGAAGTGGACGTGGGCGAATTCATGTCCAGCGAGACCCGGCCGCTCGCCGGCCACCGCCTGCTCCTGATTTCGGAAGACGACCGCGTCAAGCGCGAGCTGAAGGAAGTCTGCGACCACCTGGGCGTGGTGCTCGACAGCACGCCTACGACGCGGCAGGCGGTGCGCTTCTGCGAGCTGGACACGCCGCACATGGTGGTGATCGACGAGCGGCTGCACGACAAGAACTTCGACGAGCTGCGCGAAGACCTGCTGGCGCACAACGTCAACTACCCCTTCCTGGAGATCGCCGAGGGCAACAACATCGTCGAAGTGGCCAGCTGGATGGGCGACCGCATGAGCCGCATCAGCCGCGACGCGCTGAAGGGGCAGTTGCCGTCCATCCTGGCGATGGAACTCGCCAAGGTGGCCTGAGTCCACCGGCGGGTCATTGGTCCGGCTGCGGGCAGGCGCCGGCCGGCAAAACTAAACTCCCTCCCCATGGCAAAGAAGAAGCTCTGGCTCGGTGTGGCTTGCGCCCTTGCGGTGGGCGTGGGCACCGCGCTGTATGTGGGCGGCGGCGCGGCCGCAGCGCCCGAATCGACCTTCGTGCTGCTCGATGGCACGGCCCGCAGCACGGCCGACCTGAAGGGCAAGGTGACCCTGGTGAACTTCTGGGCGACCAGTTGCACCACCTGCGTCGCCGAGATGCCCAAGATGGTCCAGACCTACGACAAGTACAAGGACCGCGGCTACGACCACGTGGCCGTGGCCATGAGCTACGACCCGCCCAGCTACGTGGTGAACTACGCGCAGACGCGCAAGCTCCCCTTCAAGGTGGCGATCGACAACACCGGCAACGTCGCCAAGGCCTGGGGCGACGTGCAGCTCACCCCCACCACCTTCCTGGTGAACAAGCGTGGCGAGATCGTGAAGCGCTACGTCGGCGAGCCCGACTTCGCCGAGCTGCACCGGCTGATCGAGAAGCTGCTCGCCGAGGCTTGAGGCCGCCTGGGCCTATTCCGGGTAAGCCTCTACGCTGATCGCAAGCTTGACCTCATCGGAGATCGCCGGCACGCCGAACTTCATGCCGAAGTCGGTGCGCTTGATGGCGCCCTCCACGTAGGCGCCGCACATCGGCTTCTTGTTGAACGGGTGCGGGCCGCAGTTGAACGAAGTGACGGTCAGCTTCACGGGCTTGGTCACCCCCAGCAGCGTCAGGTTGCCTTCCACGCTCTCGAGCTTCTCGCCGGCGAAGTTGAACTTCGTCGACTTGTAGGTCATTTCGGGAAACTCGGCGCTGTTGAAGAAGTCCGGGGTGCGCAGGTGTTCGTCGCGGGAGCGGCCGCCGGCCGCTCGCTTGTCGTCACCGGTGCTGACCGACGCGGTCTGGATCTTGACTTCCAGCGATCCGTTCTTTGCCGCCGTATCGAGCACGACCTTTCCGCTCATCCGGTCGAAGCGGCCATGGATGGTCGTCATCCCGAGGTGCCCGATGCTGAAGTTCGGGAACGAGTGGAACGAGTCGATGTTGTAGGTGACGGGCGCGGCCATCACCGGCAGGGGTGCCAGCAGGGCGAGCATCAGTCGGGCAACTTGGTTCATGGGTCTTCTCCTGTCGAGCGTGGTTGGGAAAAAAGTCTCAGGTCGGCGCCCCGGGGCGCAGCCAGGCAAGGGCCACCGCTCCGGCCATCGGGACCAGGGCGGCAAGCGAGCTCAGGACGGCGCGCAGCCAGGCGGGCTGCAACGAGACGGGCACCAGGCTCGTGGCCCAAGGTGCCGCCACCACCGGCAGCAGCGCGTACCAGGACAGCGACGCCGAGAACACCGCCAGCGCGCCGGCCAGCGCCGCAATCCCGCTGGCCGGCAGCGAGATCGAGGTGCCGGCTTCGGCTGCGCGCCCCCGCACCATCTGCACCAGGAGCGTTGCGCCCGCGGCGGCGCCAGCGGAGATGCCGACCAGGCCAAGGACTGCCGATGCGCCGAGCACGCCGAGTGCCCCCGTCCCGAGCCCGATCATCAGGCCGGCCGACGCGCCGCGGACGGGGTCGTCGCTCACGAAGAGCGTGGACCCAACGACTGCCGCAACGTAAAGAGTCGCCAGTGCGCCACTGAAGACCGCCTCGCCGGCTTCCTTTTGCGCCAGCAGCCGCCACAGCATCCAGATGCAGCCGGCCGCCAGCACTGCGGCGGCCGCGGACTGGCGCCAGCGCAGCGGCGCACCCCGCCACTCCACGGCGAGCGCCAACAGGCCGGTGCCTGCACCCAGCAGCACGAGCTTCTTGGTGGCGGTAAGGGATTCGAAGGAGAGGCCGATCGCCAACGCGGCCAGCGCCATGAAGCCGGCGACCTGTGCCATCGCGAGGAAGCGCGTGCGCCCGAGGGCGGCGGAGACGGCGAGCGCGACCACGAATGGCACCACTGCGGACTGGATGGCGGGGTTGCCAAGCAGCTCGTTCATTGTTGTTCTTTCCGGCGGTTCTTGTTGTTGTGGGCCGGCCCCGCCCTGACGCCGGCAGCGAATGGACTCCGTGATGCCATGAAAAGTTCAAGGAAGCGACCTGCCCTGCGGGCAGACCCGGGCCTGCCCGGGAAGTTCGCGCACCGAGGGAAAGTACCAAGATCTGCCCCGGGCGGTGTGGTGGGCTAAACTTGTCTGTCCCATCGTTGCCAGCCAAAGAGCGTGGACCCAGCGCCGTTACCGACCCTGCAGCTCAGCACCCCGACCGCCGCCCACGAGCTGGATGCCGTGCGCGCGATCTTCCGGGAGTACGCCGCGCAACTGGGCGTGGACCTGTGCTTCCAGCAGTTCGACGAAGAGCTCGCCACCCTGCCGGGTGAGTACGCGACGCCGCGCGGCGCCCTGCTGGTAGCCACCGTGGATGGCGCGCTGGCGGGCTGCTGCGCGCTGCGTCCGCTGGACAACGCCGACTACCCGAATGCCGCGGAGATGAAGCGGCTGTACGTGCGCAAGCCCTTCCGGGGCTTCGGCCTGGGCCGGCAGCTGGCCGAGGCGATGCTCGACGCGGCGCGGCAGGCCGGCTATGCCAGCGTGCTGCTGGATACGCTGGACGACATGGAAGCGGCGCGGGCCCTGTACGAGGACCTCGGGTTTGCCGAGATCCCCCCGTACTACCACAACCCCATAGCGGGGGCGCACTACCTGAAGGCGGACCTCTAGGCTTTGGCCTGGGCGAGCATGGTGCCCGCGTCGCTCACTTCGAACTTGCCCGGCGCCTCGACGTTGAGCGACTTCACCACGCCGTCCTTCACCAGCATCGAGCTGCGCTGCATGCGAACGCCCATGCCCTTGCCGGTCAGGTCGAGCGTGAGGCCCACGGCTTTCGCGAAGTCGGCGCTGCCGTCGGCCAGCATGCGCACCTTGCCCTGCGACTTCTGGTCGCGCGCCCAGGCACCCATCACGTGCGCGTCGTTCACGCTCACGCACCAGATCTCGTCGACGCCGGCGGCCTTCAGGTCACCGTACTTCTCGATGTAGCCCGGCACGTGCTTGGCCGAGCAGGTCGGGGTGAAAGCGCCCGGCAGCGCAAACAGGGCGATGGTCTTGCCGGCAGCCGCTTCTTTCACCTTCACCGGGTTGGGGCCGATGCTGCAGCCGCCGCCCTCGACTTCCGAGTATTCCTGCAGGGTGACGTCCGGCAGCGTGTCTCCGACCTTGATCATGTAGCGCTCTCCTCGTTGGGGGAAAAAAAGAAACGGCCCACATTGTGAGCCGTTTCGCAGGGCCTTGCAGCGCGCAGTGTTACACCGCGGCGGCCTTCTCGAGCAGTCGGGTGGCCACCCAGTTCTTGGTCTTGGAGATCGGCTTGGATTCCTCGATCTCGATCAGGTCGCCGGTGTGGTACTCGCCCTTTTCGTCGTGGGCGTGGTACTTGGACGACTTGATCACGATCTTGCCGTAGAGGGGGTGCTTCACGCGGCGTTCGACCAGCACGGTCACGGTCTTGGTACGCTTGTCGCTGACCACACGGCCCACCAGGGTGCGCTTCAGCGAAGTCTTGGCTTCGGTCATCTTCATCGCTCCTTACTTGGCGGCCGGTTCCGCACGCTTCTGCACCAGGATTGTCTTGGCGCGAGCGATGTCGCGGCGCGTGACGCGCAGCGATGCGGTGTTGTTCAGTTGTTGCGTGGCCTTCTGCATGCGCAGGCCAAAGTGGGCCTTCTGCAGGTCCTTCACTTCGCCTTCGAGGGCAGCGGCATCCTTGGCGCGCAGGTCGGCGGATTTCTTGCTCATGGTGCGAATTCCTCCGGTCAGGCGCCGAGCTGGCGGGCAACGAAAGTGGTGCGCAGCGGCAGCTTGGCGGCAGCCAGCTTGAACGCCTCGCGCGCGAGTTCCTCGGGCACGCCCACGATCTCGTACAGCACCTTGCCCGGCTGGATCTCGGCGACGTAGTACTCGGGGTTGCCCTTGCCGTTGCCCATGCGGACTTCGGCCGGCTTCTGCGAGATCGGCTTGTCGGGGAACACGCGGATCCAGATGCGGCCGCCGCGCTTCACGTGGCGGGAGATCGCGCGGCGCGCGGCCTCGATCTGGCGGGCCGTCAGGCGGCCGCGGTCGGTGGACTTCAGGCCGAAGTCACCGAACGACACCGCGTTGCCGCGGGTGGCGATGCCGGTGTTGCGGCCCTTCTGTTCCTTGCGGAATTTCCTGCGAGCGGGTTGCAGCATATCTACTCTCCTTTACCGTCGGTCAGCTCTTGCTGCCCGGCGCGGGACGGGTCACGCGCTTAACGGTGGTTTTCGGCGCTTCAGCGCCTGAAGTGGCTTCCTGCGGCTTGTCGGAGCCGTCGGTCGGTGCGGTGGCCGTCGTGGCCGGGCCGCGGGGGGCGTCGCGGCGCGGGCCGCCACGGCCGCCGCCGGGGCCGCCACGGCGGTCACCGTCGCGGCGCGGGCCACGCGGGCCACGGCGCTCTTCGCCCTCGGGGCGCGGCGTCGAGTCCAGCGAAGGCGCGTCGTTGCGGCCCAGGGTGTCGCCCTTGTAGACCCACACCTTCACGCCGATCACGCCGTACGTCGTCTTGGCTTCGGAGAAGCCGTAGTCGATGTCGGCGCGCAGCGTGTGCAGCGGCACGCGCCCTTCGCGGTACCACTCGGTGCGCGCGATCTCGATGCCGTTCAGGCGGCCCGCCGACATGATCTTGATGCCCTGCGCGCCCAGGCGCATGGCGTTCTGCATCGCGCGCTTCATGGCGCGGCGGAACATGATGCGCTTTTCGAGCTGCTGGGTGATCGAGTCGGCGATCAGCTGGGCATCGACTTCGGGCTTGCGCACTTCCTCGATGTTGACCGCCACCGGCACGCCCAGGCGCTGCGCGAGTTCCTTCTTGAGGTTCTCGATGTCCTCGCCCTTCTTGCCGATCACCACGCCCGGGCGCGCCGAGTAGATGGTGATGCGGGCGTTCTTGGCGGGCCGCTCGATCAGCACGCGGCTCACGGCCGCGTTCTTCAGCTTGGCCTTCAGGTATTCGCGGACCTTGATGTCCTCGGCCAGCATGTCGCTGAAGTCGCGGTTGTTGGCGTACCAGCGGCTGTTCCAGTTGCGCGTGACGGCCAGGCGGAAGCCGGTCGGGTGGATTTTCTGTCCCATGAACCTTGTCCTTAATTGCCGACGGTCACGTACACGTGGCACGTGGGCTTGACGATGCGGTTGCCCCGGCCCTTGGCGCGCGCGGTGAAGCGCTTCAGGGTGGCGCCCTGCTCGACGTAGATCGACTTGATCTTCAGTTCGTCGATGTCCACGCCGTCGTTGTGCTCGGCGTTCGCGATCGCGGACTCCAGCACCTTGCGCACGATGACCGCTGCCTTCTTCTGGGTGAAGTTCAGGATGTTGAGCGCCTGGTCCACCTTCTTGCCGCGGACCAGGTCGGCCACGAGGCGGCCCTTGTCGACGGAGAGGCGCACGCCGCGCAGGACTGCACGAGTTTCAGCCATGATTGTTCATCCTCACTTCTTCACGACCTTCTTGTCGGCCGGGTGACCCTTGAAGGTGCGCGTCAGGGCGAATTCGCCCAGCTTGTGGCCCACCATCTGGTCGGTGATGTAGACCGGCACGTGCTGCTTGCCGTTGTGCACGGCGATCGTGAGCCCGATGAAGTCGGGCAGGATCATGGAGCGGCGCGACCAGGTCTTGATCGGCTTCTTGTCCTTGATGGCGACCGCCTTGTCGACCTTGGCGACGAGGTGGTAGTCGACGAACGGACCTTTTTTCAGCGAACGAGTCATTTCCTCGGCCCCTTATTTCTTGCGGCGCGCGACGATGAACGTCTGCGTCCGCTTGTTGGCACGCGTGCGGTAACCCTTGGTCAGGTTGCCCCACGGGTCGACCGGCGGCTTGCCCGTGCCGGTGCGGCCTTCGCCGCCGCCGTGCGGGTGGTCGATCGGGTTCATCGCGACGCCGCGCACCGTCGGGCGGATGCCCATGTGGCGCTTGGTGCCGGCCTTGCCGATCTGGCGCAGGCTGTGCTCTTCGTTGGCGACTTCGCCGATCGTGGCGCGGCACTCGACGTGGATCTTGCGGACCTCGCCGGAGCGCATGCGCACCTGGGCGTACGTGCCTTCGCGCGCCAGCAGCGTGGCCGACGTGCCGGCCGAACGCGCGATCTGCGCGCCCTTGCCGGGCTGCAGCTCGATGCAGTGGATGGTCGAGCCCACCGGGATGTTGCGGATCGGCAGGGTGTTGCCCGCGCGGATCGGCGCTTCGGCGCCGGACAGCAGCTGGGCGCCCACTTCCAGGCCGCGCGGCGCGATGATGTAGCGGCGCTCGCCGTCGGCATACACCACCAGGGCGATGTGGGCCGTGCGGTTCGGGTCGTACTCGATGCGCTCGACCTTGGCCGGGATGCCGTCCTTGGCGCGCACGAAGTCCACCACGCGGTAGTGGTGCTTGTGGCCGCCGCCCTTGTGGCGCACGGTGATGATGCCGCGGTTGTTGCGCCCGGCCTTCTGGAACTGGGGTTCCAGCAGCGGCGCGTACGGCTCACCCTTGTGCAGGTGGCCGCGCGAGACCTTCACGATGTGGCGCTGGCCAGCGGAGGTCGGTTTGGTCTTGATGACTGCCATGATTAAGCGGCCTCCCCGGAGAAGTTCAGCTCCTGGCCGGGCTTGAGCGTCACGTACGCCTTGCGCACGTGGTCGCGGCGGCCCACCGAGCGGCCGAAGCGCTTGGTCTTGCCCTTGATGTTGACCACCGAGACTCCCTTGACTTCCACCTTGAACATCAGTTCCACGGCGGCCTTGATCTCGGGCTTGGTCGCGTCCTGCAGGACCTTGAAGGTGACCGCGTTGGTCTTGTCCGCCACGTGCGTCGCCTTTTCGGAGACGATGGGGGCGACCAGAACCTGCATCAGGCGGCCTTCGTCAAACTTTTTGGATGCTGCTGTCATGCGAACATCTCCTTCAGCTTGTCCATCGCGCCCTTGGTGACGAGCACTTTCTTGTAGTGCACCAGGCTCAGCGGGTCGGCGTAGCGCGGCTCGACCACGAGCACGTTCGCCAGGTTGCGCGAAGCCAGGTACAGGTTTTCATCGACTTCCTCGGCGATCACCATCACCGATTCCAGGTTCATGGCCTTGAACCGGGCGGCCAGCTGCTTGGTCTTCGGGCTGTCGACCTTCATCGAGTCGACGACCGCGATGCGGCCTTCGCGCGCGAGCTGCGAGAAGATGGACGCCATGCCGGCGCGGTACATCTTCTTGTTGATCTTCTGGGTGAAGTTCTCTTCCGGGCTGTTCGGGAAGATGCGGCCGCCCCCGCGCCACAGCGGGGAGGACGTCATACCGGCGCGGGCGCGGCCCGTGCCCTTCTGGCGGAACGGCTTCTTGGTGCTGTGCTTGACCTGTTCGCGGTCCTTCTGGGCGCGCGTGCCCTGGCGCGCGTTCGCCTGGAAGGCCACCACGATCTGGTGCACCAGCGCTTCGTTGTATTCGCGGCCGAACACGGTCTCGGGGGCGTCCACCTTGGACGCGGCCTGGCCCTGTTCGTTCAGGAGTTCGAGTTGCATGGTCACTTCGCTCCCTTCGCGGCGCCGGCGGCCTTGACGGCCGGGCGGACGGTCACGAAACCGTTCTTGGAGCCGGGGACGGCACCCTTGATCAGCAGCAGCTGGCGCGCTTCGTCGACGCGGATGACGTCGAGGTTCTGCGTCGTCGTGGTGACGTCGCCCTTGTGGCCGGACATCTTCTTGCCCGGGAACACGCGGCCCGGGTCCTGCGCCATGGAGATCGAGCCGGGCACGTTGTGCGAACGGCTGTTGCCGTGCGACGCGCGCTGCGACTTGAAGTTGTGGCGCTTGATGGTGCCCATGAAGCCCTTGCCGATGGAGGTGCCCTGCACGTCGACCTTCTGGCCCACGGCGAACAGATCCTGAACCGGCACGGTGGCGCCGGCGGCGTACTTGCCGGCGGTGTCGGCATCGACACGGAATTCCTGGATGATTTCACCGGCTTCGACCTTCGCCTTGGCGAGGTGGCCGGCCTGCGGCTTGGTCACACGCGAGGCCTTGCGTGCGCCGAACGTGACCTGCAGGGCCACGTAGCCGTCGGTGTCCTGGTTCTTGACCTGGGTCACTCGGTTGTTCGACACGTCCACCACCGTGACGGGAACTGCGTCCCCTTCATCGGTGAAGACACGCATCATGCCCACCTTGCGGCCCAGCAACCCGAGGCTGCTCAGACTCATGTTGTTACTCCGTTACTTCCGCCGGGGCCGCTGCAATTGGCTGCCCCGTTTGGGATGCGAAAGAGGGTTGATAAAAGCTCCGCCCGACCGGAGTCGGACGAAGCCCGCAATTGTAGCACCAAAAGCAAAGGCCGCGCTGGGCGGCCTTTGCTGGTCGGGCGTACAGCCGGCTTACTGCAGCTTGATCTCGACGTCCACGCCGGCCGGCAGGTCCAGCTTCATCAGGGCGTCGACCGTCTTGTCGGTCGGGTCGACGATGTCCATCAGGCGCTGGTGCGTGCGGATCTCGAACTGGTCGCGCGACGACTTGTTGACGTGCGGCGAACGCAGGATGTCGAAGCGCTTCATGCGCGTCGGCAGGGGCACGGGGCCCTTGACGATGGCGCCGGTGCGCTTGGCGGTGTCGACGATCTCGGCGGCCGACTGGTCGATCAGCTTGTAGTCGAACGCTTTGAGGCGGATGCGGATTTTCTGTTGTGCCATGACCGTTTACTCCAGGATCTTGGCGACGACGCCCGCGCCCACCGTCTTGCCGCCTTCGCGGATGGCGAAGCGCAGGCCCTCTTCCATGGCGATCGGGTTGATCAGCTTGACCGTGATGGTCACGTTGTCGCCCGGCATCACCATTTCCTTGTCCTTC